>CAMDWI010000042.1 GCA_945878555.1 Klebsiella pneumoniae | reverse complement strand
ACTATATTGGTTCACTGGAAGTGGGCAAGTTTGCTGACTTTGCGATCATGGAGAACAACTATCTGGAGCAGCCTGAAGCGGAGCTGGAGAACAACAAGAACCTGGTCACGATCGTGGGTGGCAAGGTGATCTTCCGTGATGAGACGGCGCCCTGGAAGGTACTGAAGTAGCTAACCGGACCGGTTAATGCGCGAGTCTGCGCAGTCTGGCTGGATAAAAGACCGGGGCTTGCCCCGGTTTTTTTATTACAAGGTGGTCGGAAAGACCCCGGTGTGATTGTTTCGGACACGCCGTGAATACATCCATGTAGGCTCGGCTGCCGCATCCATGCGGCAGACGGTCCTGCACAATCACACCGGGGTCTTTCCGATCTGTTTAATAAAACCGGTTCTAGAACCGGTTGAAATGGATCAAGGCAGCCTCTTCATCTGAGGCGGGTTGCAGGTTTTTTGTCGCTGCCTTTTCTGCGTAGGCCTTCACCGTCGTCGTGCCAAAGAATCCCTGCGCACCGAGTGCGGATGCGGCGTCTGTGACACAGCTGATATAGCGCTGCTGTGTCAGTTCCTCGCCGGCTTGCAGCAGGCCGAGACGTTGCCAGGCCTGTTGTGGTGACTCGCGGAAGTCCCAGTGTCCGTTCAGGTTGATATCGACATACGCCTTGTTTTCATCGAGGGGCTCCAGTCCATTACCGGTAAAGGCGGCCCAGGCCATTGTGCCTGAACCACTTTTTGGGTAAGGATAGAACATCCCCAGAGGACAGGCCACCTCAGGGTAACTAATGGCCGGGTTATCGATACGACCGTCCCGGTTGGTATCACCCACAACTGCGTAATCAGAACGAGATGGCGGTGCTGCCTTTACGCCTTCCACCCATTGATCAAGCAGTGTTATTGCGCCTTCCATCAGCAGTGACAGGTCCAGGATCTGCAGGCGATCTTTTCTGCCTTCCGGGAAGGAGGAACCATCGTCGTGACTCAACTGGCGGACTTCATACATGCGGAATTTTTCACCGAGTCCCTTATCCAGCAGTATGCGGGCGTTGTTGTATTTATTGGTCAGGAATCCGAGTGTGACGAAGTCGGGCAGGTCATGGGCATTCACAGCGGCATAGGCCTGATGGACTATCTCCAGCTGGGGGACAAACGCCTGTTTTTCAGCGTCGGTGGTCAATAACACATCCTTGCCGTCCTTCATGACGACCGGCAGCCAGGTACCGGCGGCGGAATCATCGACGAGGAAACCGTCAAATAATGTATTACCCCGGTGATCACGATTCAGGGTCTGACCCAGATAGTTCATTCCGCGGGCAAGTCTGGCGCCTGCGGATTTGCCATACAGGTAGGTGCGGGAGGGTAGTTTACCCAGGCGCTTTTGAACTGCCGTTTCGGCGATACGGGTAAAGTCCTTGATTATCGAGTGACTGTCGTTAAATGCAACCCAGTCGACCACACTGCCATCCGCAAGCCGTGTCACGATCTCGCCTACACCCTCTTCACTGGCACGCCGGGTCACTGCAACGGCATAACCAAGCGACAACATGACCTTTTCCAGTTTGTTCAGATCAGCAAGCGGACTGGCGGGATCCATATAGTCTTGCCATACCTTCAACGCCCCGTTTTTGAATGAACGCCCGCGTCCATGGGCGGTGACCCAGAGCTTGCCATTCCAGTCTTTCCTGTCTTTCGGGTATACCATCAATATTGCTGTACCACGCAGACTTTCATAGGTGGCGATACCGAGTATCGGTTGTTCCGGGTTTGATGCCTGGGTCTGGGGAAAGACCAGATCCGGTGCGTTGGTCATATATTCGCGGTAGCTGCCCTCACGCGTCACATACCCCTCCACGGTACCGTCGAGCCCCATATCCACCCGGACAAAATCCCGGTCGGCAAACTGAAGATCCTGCTCGTGCATCTGGCAGGTTTTGGGCCCGACCCCCTCATCCCCTATCTGACGCAGCGGGGACAGATAGCTGTCACAGGAACGTATGTCTCCGTTGGCAGCCTGGGCCGATGACATGGCGAGTAATAAATGAGCGCTGACGGTCAGAACAGCAGGGATCAGCCGGGTATAATTCATGGGTATGCTCCTGTTTTTTATAAAATGTTGTATCCGGGGTATCATATCGCCACCGTCCACCTATGTCATTCGCTGTCTCCGCGTTATACTGTCATAGCAGTAGCGCCGGATTTCTTGACAATGGAAACCCCGTTGCGGTAAATAGGTGGAAGTTTTGTGATCAAACATGATGGCAGGCACATCCTGTCGGCTTTTTTCGGGGGTAATTCCTATGTTGTATTTTAAATCACGTCAGCGTTATCTGACCGGTCTGCTTGCGCCTGTAATGTTGATAGGTGCGAGTTTTTCTTCTGTGGCCCAGAATGTACCTGATTCGGTAATCCAGTGGCCGGATACGATCTATACAAATGCGATAGTCGTGACGCTGGATGATCATGCGTTGAATGACAATCCGGGCACGATAGCCGAAGCGATTGCTGTACGTGGAGAAGAGATCCAGGCGATAGGCAGTGCGGCGGATCTGGCGAAGATGAAAGGTCCGAACACCGAGGTCATCGACCTTGGCGGCAAGATGCTGATACCGGGTTTCATCGAGAGTCATACCCACCCGTTTGAACTGATAGAAACGAATCTACCTGACCAGGAATTGCGGCTGCAGCATATCTCGATGGGTGTACAGGTCGAGGCCACCCCGGAAGAGACACTCAAGAAGATTACGGACTATGTAAAACAGGCCGGGATCAAGCCGGGTGAATGGATCCGGATAGAACTGATTCCGAATCCGGCCAAAGGTACCGCCACGATCTGGGATATCGCTGAGGGCTGGATAGGTACCCCGGATCCGAAAGATCAGACCTTTACCCGCGAAGGCCTGACCAAGGCACTGCCGAATAATCCGGCCAATGCCGGTATCCGTAATAATGGTGAAAAGGCAGGCAGTATCCGCCGTTTCAAGACTATCTCCGATATCGAGATCTTGCGTGAACCGACCGTAGCCGAGGCTACTACACCCTATTCTGACACGCTGGTGGCAGATGTGGTTGCCCACCAGAAGCGCGCACTCGAAGGCCTGACCGGTAGCCATGCATTTATTGTGTTTAATGATCTGGGCTGGGCAGAGACAGAAAAAATGATCCCGGGCCTGGAAGAGATGGTCACCGCCTTGCGCCCGGATATCCGCAATTCCGGGCCGCGCGGAATTCTGGGGACCGGTGAGAAGACCTCGTGGGAGCAACAGGTATTAAAGAAACCCTATTCGACCCCGGTCTATGCCGAGGCAGTGAAGAAGGGATTTGAATTTATGGCGCGCTCCGGTATCACCGCGTTCGGTTCACGCGTGGACTTTCCGCATCAGCTGAGCGCGTATCATTATCTGCTGCGCAGGGACGGTCGACTGCCGATCCGTCATGCGTATACCTACGAGATGCACCGTAACGAGTTGCACTCGCCTGACTTTGTCGAGCATGTCTATCCGTTCATGGGCGCCCACTGGGCGTTTGGTCCGAAGAGCGGTAACCGCTGGTTGTGGATTCAGGGTATCGGTTCGGAAGGCGCCTGGGACACCCCGGAGATCGCCTGTCTGGGACCGGACTTGCCTGGTTTGCCCGATGTGGCCGAGCTGGCGAAGAAGCGTGAACGTTGCGGCTTCCTCGAGCCGGGTCAGCGTACCCCGGAGATCAACGGCATGCACAATGCGTTGATGCACGGCTGGCGTATTGCCGGTCTGCACGGCGTCGGCAGCCACGGTATGCGTCAGTTTATCGGTTATGTGGAAGAGGCGATTGCCTCGGGCCTGATTACCGAGGAAGAAGTGAAACAGATGCGCATCCTGATGGCACACGGCACGATGGTCGGCAAGGAGCCGGACGTGATCGCGGGGCTGAAGCGGTACAACATTATTATCCCGATGCAGATCCGTCGTGCATTGACGAGCGAGCCGAATGTGATCGATACGTTCTACGGACCGGAAGGGTATGAGTTCCTGGCGCCGATGAAGAGCCTGATTGATGCGGGTGTACGCGTGGCGGCCGAGACACACAGTGCGGGCCCGCAGGATCTGTTGTTCCGTCACATGCCGTTGTTTGTGACGCGCACGGCGGCGGGTCGGACCTCGGTGCCGGAAGAGGCGGTGGATCGGGTGGTGGCGTTGAAGCTGTTCACGTATGCGAATGCGGAGTCGATGCTGGCGGAGGACTATATTGGTTCACTGGAAGTGGGCAAGTTTGCTGACTTTGCGATCATGGAGAACAACTATCTGGAGCAGCCTGAAGCGGAGCTGGAGAACAACAAGAACCTG
>CAMDWI010000041.1 GCA_945878555.1 Klebsiella pneumoniae | reverse complement strand
GCCTACCAGGCTACCTAATAGCAACAGGGTGTAATATTCCATGCGTTACTCCAGTGACAGCTTGTAGATAAAACGTCGTGCAGTCGACGGCCGATACATCGATCCCGCCTGCCGGCAACCGGTACTGTAAACCTGATGGTGTGCAGGGGACATGCCAGGCCCACCTGTAGGGACGATTATGTGGAATCGGACGGTTTTCCAGTAACGCGTTGTGTGTGTGCCACACCCACACTTGAATTATCCTATGTCAGACGTTTCCGGAGCGGTGTAACTGACAACAGACTAGCAATTCAGGGGGAGGTGACCCGCCACACTGTAAATCAACGGGATTTTAACAGTTGTTCATCCGTGAGTAAATAAAACTCGCATGTTTACCTTGCACTTCCAACCGCTTTTTCACGTGTGTGCGGGGTTCGGTTGGCAGCTTCGGTGGATTGGACAAGTAGCGTTTTTTTCGCTGAATAAAAAGCGGATGTAGACAGTGATCCACGGTGTCAGGAACGTGCCCTGGCCCGGCCCATACCAGTCTTGATTAAGCATAACCGTGTTGTTACTATGCCAGTCTGGTAGCAGAAATCAGTATCAACCCTAAAGAGGAAGAAATCCCTTGACTGAACAAGTACTGGCGGCCGTAAGAACCGGCGCCCATAAAACCGAATTTCGTGAGTTTCCCATGCCTGAAGTTCCAGATGATGGCGCACTGCTGAAGGTCGAAGTGGCCGGTATCTGCGGTACAGATGTGAAGTTTTACGCCAAACCCCCTATCACTGCCCCTGTCATTATGGGCCATGAAAATATTGGCTACATTGCCAAGGCCGGCAAGCAGTTCATGGAACGCAAGGGGCTGAAAGAAGGTGATATGGTATTTGTTGAACACTATGTACCCTGTTTCCGCTGCGAATGGTGTCACAAGGGCGAGTATCGTCTGTGCAAGGCAACTGACTGGCGTAATAATCCCGTGGGCCTGCGGTACGGATACAGCTCGTCGGATCGCGCACCGCATCTGTGGGGCGGATTCGCCCAGTATATGTACCTGCCGTGGAATGCCGTGGTACATAAGGTACCTGCCGGGCTTTCTGCCGAACTCGCCGGCGTGGTTACGCCGATGTCAAACGGTATCCAGTGGGCCTTGTTTGAATGTGGCGTCGGCTACTACTCGACGGTATTGATTCAGGGTCCGGGCCAGCAAGGTCTGTCGCAGGTCGTGGCCTGCAAACAGGCTGGCGCTTCGCTGATTATCGTCACCGGGACCTCCAAGGACCAGGCCCGTATGGATGTTGCCCTGAAACTGGGTGCTGATTATGTGATTAACGTTGAGAAAGAAGACCCACTTACCCGTATCAAGGACATCACCGGTGGCGAGGGTGTTGATGTTGCGCTCGACTGTACGGCCGGTGCCGGCACCAAACCGGACCTGCTCGGTATCGATGCACTGAAGCGTAAGGGTGGCACGATGCTGATTCAGGGCGAGATTGGAAACTTCCCTGACTTCCCGCTCGGCAAGGTCGCAAACAAATACATCACGATCAAGAGCGCACGCGGTCATAACTATCTTGCCTGCGAACTGGCATTGAAACAGTTGACATCTACCCGCTTCCCGCTGGATATGATCACCACGCATCGTTTCGGATTGAAGGATACCGATCTGGCGATCAAGTCGGTTGGCGGCAAGGAAATTGAAGGGGTCATACACGTCTCCCTGATGCCCTGGCTTTAACAGCATGTTGACCGGGATGGATGAAAGTATCCATCCCGGTCATGCCTTCCCGGCGTGGTTATCTGCACGCTTTCTGTAGTAAATCTGTGTCCTTACACAGTCTATAAAAATACCGGAATCAGGATTCGGTCCGTACAGGATCGGACTATATAATTATCAGGAGAGAAAAGATGGGCGTCGTTTATGAAAATATCACCCGTACTGATGCCGCAACGGTTGATGAACTCGGCAAGTACGGTGTGGCTACCATACATGAGGCACAGGGTCGCAAGGGTCTGATGGCGCCGTACATGCGACCAATCTATCCCGGGACACGTATCTCAGGTACTGCCGTGACCGTGTCTGTCGCGCCCTGTGACAACTGGATGATCCACGTGGCTGCGGAAATCGTCAAGCCAGGCGATATCCTGGTGGTGGCACCTACTTCCTATTCTGACGCCGGTTATTTTGGCGACCTGCTGGCAACATTGTTGATGTCGCGCGGGGTCCGGGCACTGGTTATTGATGCGGGTGTCCGTGATATTGCCGACCTGCAAAAGATGGGTTTCCCGGTCTGGTCCAAATGCATCTCCGCACAAGGTACTGTGAAGGAAGTTGTTGGCGACGTAAATATCCCGATAGTCTGTGGCGGACAGATAGTGAAGCCAGGTGATACGATCATTGCCGATGATGATGGTGTGGTTGTGGTCGAACGTCATGAGGCTGCTGATATCCTGGCCAAATCTGCCCAGCGTGAAGAGAAGGAGGCTGTCATCCGTCGCCGTTATGCCTCTGGAGAACTGGGACTGGATATGAACAATATGCGCCCGGCACTCGCCGCCAAGGGCCTGGTATACCCGGATCGTAAAACAGACAAATAACAGATTGCTGTCGAGTAACGTACAAGGAGATTTGAACAATGATTATTGATTGCCACGGTCATTACACCACGGCGCCGCAACAACTGAACGACTTTCGTGACGCACAGATCGCTCATTTCCAGGATCCGTCGCGTCCAGCGGCGCAAATGGCCCTGATTTCCGATGACGAAATCCGTGACAGTATCGAATTAAACCAGCTGAAGGTGATCAAGGATCGTGGTGCAGACATGACGATTTTCTCGCCGAGAGCAGTAGGTATGGGCCATCATATCGGTGATGAGGCGGTTTCCAAAAGCTGGACCCGGATTTGTAATGACCTGATTAAACGTGTAGTAGATTTGTTCCCGGATACCTTTATCGGTGTCTGCCAGTTGCCACAATCAAACGGTGTTTCTATCACCAACTCTATTGCGGAACTGGAGCGTTGTGTCAATGAACTCGGCTTTGTCGGTTGTAACCTGAATCCGGACGTGTCCGGCGGCCACTGGAATGGCCCCCCGCTGACTGACAAGGCGTGGTATCCGTTTTATGAAAAGCTGGTCGAACTGGATGTACCGGCCATGATCCATGTGTCCGGTTCCTGTAACCCGAACTTCCACCCGACCGGTGCACATTATATTAACGCCGACACAACTGCTTTCATGCAGTTTATCCAGGGTGATCTGTTCCGTGATTTTCCGGATCTGCGGTTTGTCATTCCACATGGTGGTGGCGCGGTGCCGTATCACTGGGGCCGTTATCGTGGACTGGCAGATATGATGAAACGTCCGCCGCTGGCCAGTCATGTGATGCGCAACGTCTATTTTGATACCTGTGTTTATCATCAGGCTGGTATTGATCTGTTGTTCAGGGTGATCGATATCGACAATATCCTGTTTGCCTCCGAAATGTTCGGTGCTGTAAAAGGCATTGATCCCGAAACCGGTTTTCACTTTGACGATACCAAACGTTATATCGATGCGCTGCCGCTCTCACCGGTAGATCGTAACAAGGTCTTCGAGGCGAATGTCCGTCGGGTGTATCCGCGACTGGACAAGGCCTTGAAGGCGAGGGGTAAATAAGACTTCAGACTTCCCGGGCCTGTCTGCCCCGTCTTGCCGCCAGGCTGATTCCGACCCTGGGGTGAGCGTTGTGCAGGCGGGCCCCTGGACTTTCCGTAGCAATGCCGGGTGCACAAATGAATCCAGGTCGTAAACTCTTCCTGCTGGCGATACTGTTCTTGTTGCATTATTCCCCCGCCATCGCACAGGAAAATGCTGCTGAAAACCGATCATCAGCTGCGCAGCAGCTTGTGGAATATCCTGCCGATTATTTTCAACGTTACCAACCCTCTACTGCACTGGACATGGTGCGTCAGGTGCCCGGGTTCACCCTGAATGACGGTGATGCAGACCGCGGCTTTATAGCCGCAGTTGGCAATGTTCTCATCAATGACAAATACCCGAGTGCCAAACAGGACGTACCCTCGGCGATACTGGATCGGATCCCAGCAAACCTGGTTTCACATATCGAGCTGATTCGCGGCCAGGTCCGTGGTATCGATTTGCAGGGACAGTCTGTGGTGGTTAATGTCGTTTTGTCAGGTGACCCACAGGCGGTAGTTCGATGGGATCTGTATACCCGGCATAATACAGTCGCCCCACTCAAACCCGGTGTGGATATTTCACTTTCAGATACATTAGGTGGCTTTGAATACACCGCCGGGGTAAGGGTAGAACGGGAGGCGAATGGCGAGTCCGGGCGGGATTATTTTTTTGATACAGCGGGTGTGCTTGAAGAAGAAAGTGTACTGGA
This sequence comes from Klebsiella pneumoniae, assembly GCA_945878555.1. Taxonomy (GTDB): domain Bacteria; phylum Pseudomonadota; class Gammaproteobacteria; order Eutrophobiales; family Eutrophobiaceae; genus Eutrophobius. The sequence continues at coordinate 1,781 of CAMDWI010000041.1, read as the reverse complement.
TCAGGAATCAACCGGTATTGATCTGACAGGGACATTGAGTGCCTCCGGCTGGATAGGACGGACTCTGACGACGATCAACACCCGGTTACATCATGAGACCCGCAGCCCACTGGAGATTTCGCGATATACCCCGCAAGTCATCAGTAAAACCTATCGCGAGCAACAGCTGGGCACTGAATCGACAATCAACCAGTTTGAATTTGGTATGGATGCTTCCAGAACGCTGGCCAGACAACTTTCCGGCAAGGGAATATTGCTGTTCTTCCATGAACAACTGCCGCGTGTCTCTACGCGCATAACGCTGGATAATACCGGCAAACAGTTATCTGCCCGGGTCGCTGATTCAGAATCCATCACAACCGAGGTTGTGGGCAGGCTGGAGCTGGACTGGACCGGTGTAGCAAACCATAACGTTCAGCTGAATCTGGAAGGTGCCTTTAATTCACTCGACGGGTCCCTCTTGCAGACGATAGATACGGGTTCAGGCCCAGTAGAGACGAAAGTACCGGGTGCGAACACGCTGGTGGAGGAATCTCGCGGTGATTTTCTGCTGAAGGATATCTGGTCATTTGGCCGGTTTGAACTGGACTACGGAATCGGTACCGAAGTCTCCAGCATATCCCAGAGTGGAGATGCCGAAAATGTGCGCCACTTTATCTTCATGAAGCCTCAGGCAGTCCTGGTTTATTCTGCTGATCAGGACAATCAAAGCCGGTTACGTCTGGCGCGCGAAATTGCCCAGCTCGATTTTGATGACTTTGTCAGTGCGACGGTTTTTGAGGATGACGATCTGGCGCTGGGTAATCCGGACTTGCGTCCGGACACCACCTGGATAGCAGAGGCAAGTCATGAGCACCGTTTTGGGCGTTCGGCCACACTGAAACTGACGATGTTCCACCACTGGATAAGCGATGTGCTCGATCTGTTGCCGCTGAGTCCGGACTTTGAAGCGCCGGGTAATATTGGAGAAGGTCGACGTTGGGGTATGGAGCTTGAGAGCACAATACCGCTGAACTGGCTGGGGCTCACGGGCGCAAGGCTGGATGCGATGTTAAGGTTGCAGGATTCCAGCGTTATTGACCCGGTTACGGGAGACCGACGTGTACTCTCCGGTCAAGGCGGGGTGATCGCTTACCGGACGCTGGTCACTCTGAATCGTAATAATCGTTACCACCTGCGTCTGGATTACCGCCAGGATCTTGAATCCGCGAAGTTTGCCTGGGGCTGGACCCTGGCCGAACGTGACCAACGCCCCCTTTTCAAGGTAAATGAACTTGATGTTAACAATGAAGGTGCAGCGATAGATGCCTTTATAGAGACTACGCGCTGGGCTGGACTGAAGCTCAGCCTGGTCGGTGAAAATCTGCAGGATTTTATAACCCGACGTACCCGGACATTCTATACCGGGCAACGCGGTCTGTCGGCTGTGGATGCTGTCGAGATCAGGGAACGTTATACCGGTCGCCGGTTTACCTTTACTGTCAGCGGCAGCTTTTAAACGTAAATTCGACCATGTTGACTTCCACGGTTGATACTCACAGACTATGCAGGGTAACTGGAGGGGATACAACAGGTGCCGGTTCCCGGTATTTGTAATTCAACAGGACGTTGCTGCACGACGGTATTTCTCACCGTTATCACACACAGGTTGTACGCCACCCCCTGAAAAAAAATCATCATGTTTGGGAGAGAGAAAATGAAACATCGGTTGTATCCAGCTTTGATTAAACTGACGGGAGTGCTGTTTGCGCTGCTGATTGGCAGTGCAACAGTGGGGGCGC
>CAMDWI010000040.1 GCA_945878555.1 Klebsiella pneumoniae | reverse complement strand
TGGGTGGCGGAGCTGGGTCATGAGCGTCGTTATGGGGAGCTTGGCGTGGTGAAGGTGACCTTGTTCCATCACTGGATCCGTGACGTGCTGGATTTATTGCCGTTGTCAGACAGTTTTGAGGCACCGGGCAATATTGGAGATGGCAGGCGCTGGGGCGTGGAGCTGGAGAACACGGTGCCGCTGGAGTGGTTGGGGCTGACAGGTGCGCGGCTGGATGTGAAGCTGCGCTGGCAGGACTCCTCCGTGACCGACCCGGTCACCGGTCAGCGGCGCATGCTGTCAGGTGAAGGTGGTGATGGCGGCTACCGTACGCTTGCGAATCTTGGCAGAAACCTCCGGTATTATTTCAATATCGATTTCCGGCAGGACTTTGATGAGGCACAGTTTGCCTGGGGCTGGACGCTGGCCGAGCGTGCCGCCAGAGAACTGTACAAGGTAAATGAATTTGAATACAACAATGAAGGTTATGCGATGAACGCCTTTGTGGAGACAACACGCTGGTTTGATACCAAGGTCAGGTTGTCGGTAGACAATATATTCAACTATACGATCCGGCGCACACGTACTGTTTATGACGGTCTTCGTGACGGGTCACCACTGGACTTTACTTCCGGCCGGGAACGCTTTATCGGCTACCGGTTTGTGCTGTCGATGAGCGGAAACTTCTGATATGAATAAAAATAAATACTTGCCATTGCTATTTGTGCTTGCTTCCAGTGTGGTAATGGCACAGAACCCTGATCCGGAATCCGGACAGGCGATGGACCCCTCCTCACAACTGGTTGACTACCCTGCCGCCTTTTTTTCACGGTATAACCCGAATACAGCACTCGACATGGTCCGTCAGGTTCCGGGTTTTCAGCTGGATGATGGCAGTTCAGATCGCGGCTTTATCAGTGCGGTGGGAAATATCCTGATTAATGACAAGTACCCCAGTGTCAAACAGGATACGCCAACGGCGATGCTGGCGCGTATACCCGCCAATCAGGTTGAGAAGATAGAACTGATACGAGGTCAGGTACGTGAGATTGACCTGCAGGGTCGGTCGCTGGTGATCAATGTAATACTGAAGGACACGGCAAAGGCATCTGTACGTTGGGAAACGTTCATACAACACAGCAACAGGGGGCCGATAAAGCCGATTGCCAGTATCTCCCTGTCAGACCGCTGGCAACAGACGGATTATAACGTCGGCTTTAACGTCGAGCGCGAGTCAAATGGCGAGGAAGGTATTGACTATATCTATGACAGTGCGGGTCGTCTCTCTGAAATACGTCGTGACAAGCTGACCCAGACCGGCCTGAAACAGATGGACCTGTTCCTGAATACGTCGTCTGTGATCAGCGCCACCCGTTTGCAGTTTAACGGCAAGGTTACTTTTAAAAATGGCCCGGAAAACCAGATACAGAGTCGTGAACCACAAATCACCGGACGTCCGAGCGCTGTATTTTTCAAGGACAGTCAGAACACGCCATCGTTTGAACTGGGGCTGACTGCCGAACGTGATCTGGCGACCGATCTGAAATCCAAGGCCATATTGCTCTATACCTACAGTGATTTTAACGTGATAAACCTGCAGCAAAACATCAATGCGGACGGATTGTCCACATTGCTCCGGATTGCCGATACCGAGACGAAGACCCGCGAGGCGATCGGACGTGTCGAGTTTGACTGGGCAGGCATGGCAAACCACAACCTGCAGTTCAATATGGAAGCGGCCTATAACTCGGTAGAAGGTTTGCTCGCGCAAACGGATGATACCGGTACGGGCCCGGTTGTTGTAGAGGTGCCGGGTGCCAACTCTATGGTCGAGGAGACCCGTGGAGATTTTTCTCTGAAGGATACCTGGAATCTCGGGAAGTTTGAGCTGGATTATGGTCTGGGTGCCGAGGTTTCCCGCATCACCCAGACCGGTGATACAGAACAGGAGCGTGACTTTTTCTTCCTCAAACCGCAGGCCGCGCTGACCTGGTCACCCATGGCCGGGCAACAGACACGCCTGTTATTGCTGCGCGATATTGCCCAACTGGATTTTGATGACTTTATCAGTGCAACAGTGTTTGAGGACGATGATCTGGCGCTCGGCAATCCCAATCTGCGTCCGGATACGACATGGGTTTCAGAATTAAGCCATGAATATCGCTATAGCAGTCAGGGCGTCGTCAAGCTGACGGCGTTCCATCACTGGATACGCGACGTACTGGATCTGTTGCCCTTGTCAGAAACATTCGAGGCGCCCGGCAATATCGGCGATGGTCGACGCTGGGGAATGATACTGGAGTTTACCGTACCGCTGGACTGGTCCGGCCTGCACGGCGCACGCCTTGATATCAAGTCACGCTGGCAGGATTCTGCTGTGACGGATCCGGTCACCGGCAGTACGCGGATATTATCGGCGGCACAGGTGGGATTCGGAGGGCCACCCCAGATTCGATTCGCCGATAATGGCAGTCGTTATGTATACGATATCGCCTATCGTCAGGACCTTGAACAACTGGACATGTCATGGGGTTTTGATTTTGCAATGCAATCCAGTCGCCCACAGTTCAAGGTAAATGAACTGGAAGTTTACGATGAAGGTACCGAAATAAATGCCTTTGTTGAAACGTCACGCTGGTTCGGCGTCAAGCTGAGACTGGAAGGCAATAATCTGCTGGATTATTCCGAGATCAGAAACCGGACAATTTATTCAGGCGAGCGCGAGCTGACGCCCTTAGCATCACAGATTTACAGGGACAGGATGGCAGGACGCCGGATCAAGCTGGTATTGAGTGGCAGTTTTTAAAACGGTTTCAGCCTTCTGGTATCAGCCGGATTCAGGAACCTTTATTTGACAGGACATACATCCGTTGCTTTGGCACACGGGTAATAGCAATCAACACAGGGTAAATATTATGAATAAGTGGTCAGGATATATATTGCTGATAGCAGGAATGACAATGGCTTTTGCCTCCAGTGCACAACCCGCTGCTGAACCGCCTCGTGAGACGGGTGCCGCCAGTGAGGACTCGGTGCGTACAGTCGAATATCCGGCGGCGTTTTTTGTGCGCTATCAACCCAACACGGCGCTGGACATGGTCAAGCAGTTACCGGGTTTCCAGCTGGATGACGGTGACAGTGCGCGCGGGTTTACCACAGCGGCCGGAAATATCCTGATCAATGACCGTCGCCCCAGCGTCAAACAGGACACACCTTCGGCCATCCTCAATCGTATACCAGCCAGCAATGTCATTCGTATTGATCTGGTCAGGGGACAAATGAGTGGTGTAGACATGCAGGGGCAGCCGGTTGTTGCCAATATCATCATGCGCGAGGAGTCCCCGGCCGCCGTACGCTGGGAAAGTTTTCTCTGGAAGAATTTCTATACGGGCATCGTGATGCCGGGCGGCAGTATCTCACTGTCTGATAAATGGAATGGTATCGATTTTAATACCGGACTCGAGGGTAATCGCCATGTCCATGTAACAAAGGGCAAGCGTGATTCAGTAGACGCAGCAGGGAACCTGATTGAGGACCGTTCTGACAAGAACGACAACACCCATTTCACGATCAGCGGTAACCTGAACGCAAGCGGCTGGATCGGCCAGACCCTGATGCAAATGAATGTGGAGCTTGGTTTTGATGATATCAGTGACAAGACGACATCAAACCGTTTGCCCCAGGCCGTCGGCAGTACCCCGCGTACCGAATTTTTTGATGAGGGAAGGCGCAGCAATGATGTTGAGCTTGGACTGAATGCAGAACGCGAACTGGGAAAGGATCTTACCGGCAGGTCTATCCTGATATTTACCCGGACCGACCTTGATACCGCGTCTGATCAGACTGTTGTTAATTCTACCGGACAGCAAACCCTGTTCAGGGAGTCCGATACCGGCACGTTAACAACAGAGGGGATCGGCCGCCTTGAGTTTGAATGGCGCCGGATAGCAGATCATTCCATCCAGTTTAACGCCGAAGGCGCCTACAATGAGCTTGATAATACCTTGCTTCAGACTGTCGATACCGGTGCCGGTGCTGTGGTGGAACTTATCCCTGGCGCGAACACCCGTGTGGAAGAGGTACGTTGGGACTTTCTGTTAAAGGACACCTGGTCGCTCGGCATGTTTCAACTGGATTACGGAATGGGTGCCGAGGCCTCGCAGATTTCACAAACCGGCGATTCCGAACTGGAACGTGATTTTTTCTTTCTCAAACCGCAGGGCATGGTCAGTTATGCGCCGGAAAAAGGCAGACAAACCCGCTTGCGCCTGGCACGAGAGGTATCACAACTTGATTTTAATGACTTTGTCAGCGCCGCTGAATTCCAGGACGAAGACCTCGCCCTCGGCAATCCAAACCTGGGCCCGGACAAGACCTGGGTACTGGAATTGAGTCATGAGCATCGTTTTGGCGATATCGGTGTAATCAAGGTAACGGCGTTTCACCACTGGATAACCGATGTGGTTGATCTGTTGCCCTTGTCGTCCACGTTTGAAGCACCTGGGAATATCGGCGATGGTAAACGCTGGGGTTTGAAGGTCGAGAATACTATCCCTCTGGACTGGTTGTTGCTTGATAATGCCAGACTGAATGTCCGTGCCCGCTGGCAGGATTCGACTGTTGTTGATCCAGTGACCGGCCTTAACCGTGTACTCTCAGGGGAGAGTGGACTTGTAGGCAATATTCCCTACAAGGATGAGGACATCAAATACACCGCTGTCATCGATTTCCGTCAGGACTTCCAGCAGGCCAGGGTGGCCTGGGGTTGGGAGACAAAATTCCGTGATGCACGGACTCTTTATAAGGTCAATGAGCTGGACATCTATGACGAAGGTACCGAGATCAGTCTGTTTACCGAGACCACACGCTGGTTCGGCGTCAAGATACGCGCAACGCTGAAGGACCTGCTTAACACGGACAGGACACGTGTGCGTACGATCTATCTCGGTGAGCGTGACAGTTCAGCGATTAATCGTCGTGAATTGATAGAAAACAGGCGCGGTCGCCAGCTGGACCTCGTTGTCAGTGGCAGTTTCTAGGTGCCCATGCGGCTAAGGGTCTGTCACGATAATAACCAGACGACTGTTGCCGAATTTATGTGGAATCTGTAGAAGTTTGTAATCAGGATATGACTGTCCCTGACTTTATAAGCGCCCCGTTATCGGTGATCCTGCTGGTTGCTGTGCTGGTTATGCCATGTGCAAACGCGCAGCAGGAGCAACCGGACGCGGGCACGGTAACATCAGATCAGGTGGTCAGATATGACGCGGCATTTTTTGCGCGCTATCAGCCGAATACCGCCTTCGACATGGTCAGGCAGGTGCCCGGGTTCCAGCTCGATGACGGCGACAGCAACCGCGGTTATGCCGCCTCTGCCGGTAATGTGCTGATTAATGGCAGACGTCCCAGTGCCAAGCAGGACAGACCCTCTGCTATCCTGTCGCGTATACCGGCAGGTCAGGTCCTCGCGATCGAACTGATCCGTGGCCAGATGCAGGGACTGGACATGCTGGGTCAACAGGCGGTTATCAATGTTCAGATGCTAGACGATGCCCCGGCGGCGGTCCGTTGGGAGAGTTTTTTGTTGTACACCAGTTCCGGGCCGATCAAGCCCGGGGTGAAGGCCTCATTGTCTGATCGCTGGAAGGACATTGAATATAACATCGGCATTGGTATAGAACGGAATTCCAATGGCGAGTTCGGTCCGGAGCAGGTCTATGATGGAAATGGACAGCTGGTAGAGGATCGTTATGATGACGAAGACGAAACCGGACTGACGCTGTCTGGCCTGTTTATAAATGCCGCCAGCTGGATAGGCCGGAACCATGTTCAGGTCAACGGCAAGTTTGGACTGGTCAATGCGCCTGAAGTACGATTATCCAGTCGTACGCCTCGCCTGCCTGACAAACCCTATAATGTCTATTTCCGCGACGGCCAGCATAGTGAAACCTATGAGCTGGGTATGGACGCAGAGCGCGCGCTGGCGAGTGAACTGGCAGGCAAGGCGCTCCTGCTTTATATACGCAAGGAAGCAGACGTGTTATCAACGCAGAGTACACGTGATCCGGTCGGTCAGCAGACGTTTTACCGTCAGGCACGGACCGCCTCGGTCAGTACCGAAGGCATAACACGGCTGGAGTTTGACTGGAGCGGAATTACGGACCATGCGGTGCAGCTGAATGTGGAGGGAGCTTACAACGAGCTGGACGGCAGTTTATTTCAGATGGTTGACCGCGGTTCGGGGCCAGTGGTCGTGGATGTGCCGGGCGCAAACTCGGTGGTGGAAGAGGTACGCGGTGATTTTCTGCTGAAGGACACCTGGTCGCTGGGGAGTTTTGAGCTGGACTATGGCCTCGGCGCGGAGAGTTCGAGGATATCGCAGCGTGGGGATACGGTGCTGGAGCGTGATTTTTTCTTTGTGAAGCCGCATGT
>CAMDWI010000039.1 GCA_945878555.1 Klebsiella pneumoniae | reverse complement strand
ACCGTTAGCCGCATGGGCAAACGGCGGGTTAAGGAGCCGTTTGCGCCGTTACAGGGATGTAACGGCTGGACTTTCTAGCGGAGCAGGATGCGCAGCGACGAAAGCGGCGCTCGAGCGTACATGGATGTATTCACAGCGTGTCTTGAACGCTTATAGCCAGACAGCTGATGTGGCACGGTATCAGGAAAAGTTAAACCGGCTCATCCAAATACCCTGGCAGCCCTGTCAGCACTCCACAGGGCAGATTCCATATAGCCGCCACTGAAGTAGTCGCCACAGAATGAAATCTTCCTGTTATCAGTAGTTCTTCTGAACTCAATGGCCTTGCGCACATGACCGACTGAATGAAACGGCACACCGTACGGATGTCGGGTCAAATGGACGTGTTCAATCCAGCCGGGGAAACCGGGAAAGACCTGCTCGATTTCGGATACACAGAGGGCAATGACCTGATCATCTGTCATGGTGCCCAACGCGGCAGAGTCGGGATAACAGATCCACGGCTGGATAACCGCCTTGCCCGAGGGGACCATGGCCGGATTCTTGCGCGAGGCGTCGGTCAAAAACCGGATTTTACTGCCAGGCAGGTTATGCAGCAGATAGGCCCAGACTTTCTTTTCCAGCGGTCGGTCGAGAAAAAATACCGGTAAGGTAAACGACGGTATCCTGATCGAGGTTAAAAAATTCCGTTCTTCTGTCCAGTGGTCCGGCAACATGCCGGCAGCGACTGGCGGTACCGTGGCGACAACGACATGGTCAGCGTGTATCACTTCATTACGACCTTCCAGTTCCACGCCAGTAACCCGTCCACCGTTTTCAATAATCCGGCTTACCGGTGATTCATAGCGTACTCGAAAACGGGCGGCCAGGGCATGATGCAACGATGCAGTACCTCCGGATAATGACAGGTAGTTGGTATACAGGACAATATGGATCAATCGCATCAGGTGATCCAGATCCAGCGCCATCACATCCGGCTCGGATAACACCCCAACCTGGGACAGGGGACGTATAATGCTTTCGTTAATGACCGGATGATAAGCATTGGTCCCGGTCTGATCAGCTATGGAGTTGACATCCAGTCCAAAAATATTGACTGGATAACGTATAAAATGTGTAAGTAAAAACAGGCCCAGCCTGAGATTGCCAGTCACACCGGCAGACCGGTACCACGGTAGCTTACGATTGAAAAGGAAGGACCCACCAGACACGGTTTTATCAAAAATCCGGTTGTAACCCTTCACCTCTTCAAGCTGTGGTTTAAGGCCCGTTTCTGTAATCAGTTCAAGTGCACGACGATAATTCGAATGAAAATACTGGGTGCCTGAATCAACTGTGTCACGAGTTCCGGGACGAGTATAGCTGATGGCGCGACCTCCTGGCCTGTCCTGCGCCTCAAGGACAATAACATCATGACCTTTACGCGAAAAATAATATGCCGCCCCGAGTCCGGAAATGCCTGCGCCTATGACGACCACTTTCATTGCGTTATCTGCGAGTCCGTTGCGAGGGGATCAGACAATCTCAGACAAACTTGTACACCGGATTCTTCTTCAGTGTTTTGAGCTCTTTTGCCACGAGGCTGACGGTAGATTCAATTTGTGCGGTTGTATGTGTTGCGCTGAGAAAGAACCGCAGGCGGGCGGCGCGTTCTTCCACGGCCGGATAGATAATCGGCTGGACATTTATTCCCTGTTCAAACAACTGGTTTGACAGCTTTGCGGCTATCAGCGAACTACCTACGATGACCGGGATAACGGCGTGGCCCTGACAGTAACCCGTATCCAGCTTGAGACGTCTGGCAGTTTCAAAAAAGTGCTTGCCATTGGCCTGCAGCTTACGTACCCGCTCCGGTTCTTCCTTGAGAATATTAAGTGATTCAAGGGCGGCTGCCGCCAGCGGTGGAGACATGCCGACACTATAAACAAATCCGGGGGAGGTGTATTTCAGGTTCTCAATCAAGGCATGTTTACCACACACATAACCGCCGCAGGCAGCAAATGTCTTGCTCAGGGTGCCCATCAGGATATCTACCTGTCCATCCTGGACACCAAAATGTTCAGTAATTCCGAAGCCGTGTTCACCCAGCACACCAATGGAATGGGCCTCGTCAACCATCAGAAATACCTTATGGTTGTTCTTGATTTCTATAAACCGGTGCAGATCAGGGACATCCCCGTCCATGCTGTACATCCCTTCAATAATGACGACCACACGCTCATATTGCCTGCGATTGTTTTCCAGCATCCTGTCGAGTGACTGAAAGTCATTGTGTGGGAACGGTAGACGCTTTGCTCCGGAAAGTATGGCACCCTGGATAATACTGTTATGGGCAAGGGTATCATGTAATATCAGGTCTTTTTTACCAAACAGTCCACCGATCGTGCTGACATTGGTGGCATGTCCACTGACAAACACGACGCAATCCTCGGTGTTATGAATACCGGCCAGCGCCTGTTCCAGCTCCCGGTGCACAGGACGTTCACCGGACACCGGACGACTTGCCGATGCAGATGTCCCGTATTTGTCTATGGCGAGTTTGGCGGCCTGGGAGACCCTTGGATGACCGTTCAGACCGAGATAGTTATAGCTGGAATAATTTACCAGTGTTTTCCCTTCAATGATCGTGCTGTTGCCGGCAACGCCCTGATGACAGCGAAAGAAGGGATTGCGTATACCGAATATTTCTGCGGCCGTCGCCTGGATTTGCAGTTGTTTCAATCCAGGCAAGTCCTCGATTGTGTAGTAATCCTTTTGCACGTCCGGACTCAAAACCGATAATTCCGGACTTTCCGACTTGATCTCATCAATTTGCGGTCGAGCCCGATTTCGCATACGCTCGATAAGTCGTTGTTTATGTTCGGAAGACAGTCCGAACAGATTCTTGTTCAGGTCTGTCATTGAATCAGGCGCAGCGGTTTATTGTCTTCACTGTCGACTACCCTGGAGATTGATTCAATCTCATCTGCCGACATGTCTTCTGCGTGTATCTTTGCCAGTGAGGTTACAATCCGTGTCAGATGGCTCGCATCCGGATCGGTAGAAGGATTGAGCAAATTGACAATTCGCAAGGCAAGATTATCTATGGTCACGTTATCAGCCAGTGTCATTACTGGCAGACTGATATCCATTCTTGCTTCTATAGTACTCGCAAGTTCCATGGCCATCAGCGAGTCTATTCCCAGGTCCTGTATAGTGGAATTATGGCCAATTTTTTCTTCGGCGGTCTGCAGAATACGGGCGATTTCACGTATGAGGAAGCTGACAATAACCGGCTGTTTCTCGTTGTCTGGCAATCTGGCTAACAGGTCCGACATATCCTCACTGCCGAGTTCTCCATCCTGGGCAATACCGTGCATGATATTCCTGTACAAATTTGAATTCAGCAATGGCAAGGCCTGGCGCAGTGTCGCCCAGTTCGCATTCATGACGATCGATTCCGTCCTGCCTTCCACAATCAATTTTTCCAGCATATTGAGTGCCTGCAATGATGATATGCCACCGAGTCCTGCACGTTTTGACAGCCGGCTGGCGAGCACCTCGTTACGGGCAAGATAACCGGTATCGTTTATTGCATCCCATGCAACTACTGTTGCCGGAAGTCCGGACTGTAACCTGAAGCGGGCAAGTGATTCCATGAAGGTATTTGCCGACACATAGTTTGCCTGCCCCGGATTTCCAAGACAGGTGGTCGCGGAGGAGAACAGCACAAACATATCGAGCGGGTAGTTAAGAGTCAATCGATGCAGATTCCAGGCCCCCTGTACTTTGGGTGCGACCACTTTATGCATCCTTGAAAAATCCATGTTCCTGATTGCGGCATCATCCAGCACCATCGCTGCGTGTACAATACCTTTCAATGGATACGCTGATGACTGGATTTCATTCAGCACTGTCTGCATCCTGATCGCATCCGTTACATCGCACTGCACCAGCCTTACATCAATATTCTGATCTGCCAATTCTTCAATAATGCGATCGGCGCTTTCAGATCGGGGTCCACTCCTGCCTGCAAGTACCAGATGCCTGGCGCCCCTGGTTACGAGCCATCGGGCTGTCGCCAGTCCAAAGCCACTCATACCGCCGGTTATCAGATAACTCGCCTCTGGATTCAGTATCAACGGTTCATGTGTAGCCGTGTTACGCACTGACATGCCATTCAGTGACCGGGTGACGACAACCTTGCCGATATGTCTGGACTGTTGCATATACCGGAATGCGGCCTGGACATCTGTTGCAGTGAAAGCCGTATAGGGAAGCGGCCTGAACACACCCTCATTGAACAAGGTGACCACCTCACCCATAAGTCGATGTGAAAGCTCCGGTTCATGCGCCAGTAGCTGGTCTGCATCAACACCGAAATAACTGATATTGTTTCTGAACGGCTTCAGATCCATCCGGGTGTTTTCATAGAAATCACGTTTGCCCAGTTCGATAAAACGACCGAACGGGCGCATCACACTGAAATTCCTGGCCATGGCCTCACCCGCCAGGGAATTCAGGACGACATCCACGCCCTGGTTTGCGGTAATAGCCATGATCTGGTCAGCAAAGTCCAGCGTACGTGAACTCATTACGTGATCTACGCCAAGTAATTCGAGGAATTTACGTTTTTCAGGTGTTCCTGCCGTTGCAAATATCTCTGCACCACAATGCCGGGCGTATTGAATCGCTGCCAGACCTACGCCACCGGCAGCACCGTGTATCAGTATTCTCTCTCCCGGTTTCAACCGGGCCATATGGTGCAGGGAATAATAAATCGTGAAAAAGGCCGTAGGGATCGTCGCAGCTGCCTCAAAACTCCACCCTGCTGGCTTCCTGATGACGGAATATCTTGACGCGATTACATGGCTGGAAAAACAGGAGGAAGTCATCGCCATGACCTCTTCCCCAGCCACCAGGTTTCGTACATTTGAACCGACTCGGGTGACCACCCCGGCACACTCCAGACCCAGTGTCGCCCCGGAATGTCCACCTTCCAGCATTTCTACCGGCAACAGACCGGAAGTAAACATGATATCCCGGAAGTTCAGTCCGGTTGCCCTTACCTCGATTTCAACCTCGTCTGCCATGGGTAATCGACGTTTGCTACTGTGCCATTCAAGGTTGTCTATGCTGCCGGCCCGCACAAATGTCAGATAACTGGCATCAGTAGTGGCAGTTGTGGTGATACTGTCCATTACAACCGGTTCAAGGCGAACCACCATTCGGGCACCGTCAAGAATGACTACTTCTTCTTCCCCATCACTGGCCATACTTACTTCCTGTACCAGTAATCTGGACATATTTTTTATCGATGTGGTGGTCTGCAGATCGATCATCCTGCAATCAATGTCCGGGTACTCATTGCGGATTACCCGACCCACACCCCATAAACCGGCCTGGTAAGGATTGGAATCGCTGGCAGATCCAGGAGAAATGCCACCCAGCGCCCCGGATGTCACGATCCATATAATCGGTCTGCTTTTCAGTTCCATGGATGCCAATGACCGAACCAGGTTGAGCAACCTCATATTACTGTTACTGACCTGTTCGGCGGTATCAGCGGAGGCCAGTTCACCTGGTTTGTCATTGAGGCCAGACAAATAAAGTATCTTCAGCGGCAAGGTACTATGCGGGTCTATTATTGCAGCCAGACGGTCTGCAGTATCAGGCCCCAGCAGATCCAGCGTGGCTGACTCTGTCCGTCCTGCCGTCCTGCCAGGTCCGGGTGCGAGCAGTGTCTGGATTCCTTCACGAGACAGTTCAGATTTTAATGCCCTGGCGAGGTCAAGTGAATAACCCTCTGCGGCGGCGATTAATAACGCAGAAGTCGGTTCTGCCACCTTTAATGATTCCTTGACCTGTCTGGCAGGACGGCGGGCAAGTATCAGGTAGCGATTACTGTCTTTCACGAGTGATTCACCCGGACATCTTACATCTTCAAATCCGGAATTCTCGAGCAGATATATCCAGTCTTCCGGATACAGGTTACTGGAAACCGGCCTGTCCGCCTGGGTGGATCGGTGCCACCATCCCGGATTCACCAGTCCCCTGTTCATGTCAGTAATCCGGTCAGGTCTCTTTTCAAGCAGCATTAACATGCCGCCAGAAGCCAGCAAAGATGTCATCTGTGCAAACATCTCACCGAGTGCGGCACAGTTATGTAATTCATCCAGGATAAGTACGATGTCAAACTCGCCTTCTCGATACTTGGGCTGTGTCGTGTTTCTGGCAGGATCAAACCGGCTGACACTGACATTAACACAATTCTTGTAAAGCTCCTCAGACTGACTTACGCACAGATCATCCAGGGCAAGGACCTCGTAGTCACAAAAATCCGGGGGTAAAGTCGTGATCAGGTCACTGATCACCGCAGACTGGCTGCTCCTGACATCGGCAATACGGAGGCGTCTGGTAGCTTTGGGCCATTCTGACAACAGAGTTCTGATGATATATCGCAAGAGGGTCTGTTGCAGACAACCTGGTCCCTGGGCTTCACTAATCGACCTGGAGGAAATCTCCTGAGCGCCAACATTTTCATGATTTCCTGTAAGGATATCCTTTATCCTGAAACTGTTACTGGCTGTAGACCGGAGCACGTTAATATAGGCAGGATAATCTGCCAGTATCGATCGCCATATTGCTACCGGATCATCCAACTCCAGTGAATCCAGCAATTTCCACTGACCGTCATGACAAACCGCCTTGCCGTCCTGTTCAAGCAGAACCAGCAGGTAGCTGATGTAGGTCCGGAATTCCGGATCAATCCTGGACGCAGTCAGTAGTGATTCAATTGTAAAGTGGCCCAGATGAGCACCAAAGTCGCGCAAGGTCTGTTCTGCAATCGCTGACGCAAGCGCGTCGAATAATGGCGCTACCTGTTCATTAACCAGACGCTCATTGACCACAAGTATCTCGCGTGATGGCAGATGGGTGATTTTTTCTATTATGTCATCTGCCCCCGGAATCGGCGCAAGTGAGTAAGGATTTATCAGGTTTCTGGGGATCAGCTTGTAATGATATGAGGCAGGTGTATTCCGGGTCTTGTCCTGCACGGGCAGTTTTCTGAAAACACAGTCCCGTATTTCTGCTACTGCAAGTCCGGTCCCGTTATAGAATGTGAAACCTGCACGCACCAGGTTATCGGTGCAGGATTCCAGGGTACATTCGCTATACACGATGGAACCTGCATTCCGGCCATAAAATCTCA
>CAMDWI010000038.1 GCA_945878555.1 Klebsiella pneumoniae | reverse complement strand
TTCTGGGCACTCTCGGAAACGTACTTTGCCTTCTGGCTCGCCACCTGCGCCGTCTGCTTAACCTCTTCCACCGTCGCCGTCGTCTGGCTCACCGCCGTGGCCGTCTCCGCCGACCCCGCAGCCACCTGTGTCGTCGTCGCAAGGATCTCGGCCGAGGAGGAGGACAGCACGTTGACACCCTCCTTAAGATCCCGCGTCATTTGTTGCAGGTTATCTAGCATGGTACTGAACGCGTGAATCAGCGTTCCCACCTCGTCGGTACGCTCGCTTTTCGACACCCTAACTGTGAGATCTCCCCCTGCCACCCGTTCGGCGATGCCAGAAACTATCTTTAGCGGTGCGGCGAGGATACGATCAAGGAGCCGCACCATTACAACTCCCAGCACGAGAGCCAGAAGGCCGACGGCGGCAAAGAGCGCGACCGCACGATGCGCCCTCGCCTCGGACTGCTCCACGGCGGTACGCGCCTGCTGCACAGCCTCCCTGCCCAGATCTTCGGCAATGTTGCGCATTTTGCGGTATCGTTCCTCCTGTACTCCCAGCGCTAGTCCTCTCGCCTGCTCGATCTCCCCGGCGTAAATGAGCGGGATAACCTGAGTCTCTCTGGTCTGAAGGTACGCGTCTCGCACCACTTTTATTTCCTCGATCCTGCGTATAAGGACGTCTCGCTCGCGATTGCGTTCCAGTAACTTTTGCAGAAGCACGCCAATCTCCTGGGCACGTTCCTTGACGTCTTCATGCCAGATTTCCTGTTCAGACCTCTGCGTCAGCGACATCAGGGTAAGGAGTCCCGCTCGCACCCGGTTTTGCTCGGCATTCATCGTAACCAGATCCAGCGCATTGGCGAAGTCTTGTTCATACAGACTTTTTTCCGATTCCTGGATTGACGTGATACCCTTGTAGGCAGTGACGATTACTAACGCCAACAGGGCTATTATTAGTCCAAAACAGGCGAACAGCTTGGCGCGCGTCGTCAAATTGAGAAACCATTTCATATTTTTCATCCGGAACTATTTATAGTTATTGTTATAGCATGCATAGGTTTCTATACCTCAACCTGTTCCAGCACTACGATGTCGCCGTCCACCAGCAGCCTCCCAGCTTCGAGAATGATCATGCGTTCGGTAGTTACCCCCCTCAAGTACTGCTCGCGGATGCCTGTAAGCGTTGGCAGCGACGGCTGGATGTCGGCGACCCTGATGCGGCGCACGCCGTGAATTGCGTCAGCAAGAATTCCGAATCGCATCAATTCAGACTGGAGCACGATGATCTTGTTAAGATCGGTCAGTCCTTTTTCCGGTAGTTCGAAGAACCTCTTGATATCGATGACCGAGACGATTTCTCCTCGCAGGTTGACGATACCTAGCACGAATTCTGGCGTGCATGGCACTGGCGTCAGATTTGTCAAAGGGTAGATTTCACGGACAAAGGCGGTTTCGATGCCGTATTTCTCGTGTGCCAGCATGAATTCCACGACTTCCAGCGTATCGGCATCATGCGATTCCCGACCTGATAGCGCCAACGTCCTTGCCCGCTCTTCCAGGATGCGCGCAGTAGTCTGCGCATCCGGATTCCAGGCCTGCTCGGTGACTGCGAGCGCGGCATCAAGGCGCTGGTGGATGGTGGCCCAGTTGATCGCTGTGACGCGCTGACTCTTCTCAGTGCTCATTTCGCCCTGTCCTCAGCCATGGCACGCGGGCGACTGGCCTGCAATGACTCGATGATCTCTGCAAGTCGTCCCGCAGTCAGCCCATCAGCTTCCAGTAGAATCTCGTCCTGTGCGTATGTGCCAAGTGCATCAAGCGCATTCTCCAGGTGCCGGTCCGCCTCACTGGCCCGGCCTTCTGACATGAGAATGTTGCCCAGGGCGAAATGCGCGATCGCAAAATTCGGGTCAAGATACAAAGCGCGCACGAGCGACTGCGTGGCCGCCTCTACCTGCCCCTGCTCCTGGCGAATGATAGCGAGCAGGTAGTAATGTGCGGGATTCAGGCGGTCTGCATTGATGGCCTTTTCACACCATGCGATAGCTTCACTCAGGCGGCCTTCTCCAGCACAGCGGCGTGCAGCACTGGCATGCACGGAGGCAACGTCCTGAACGTGTGCGGGAGCGGGGGAGAATTCTATAGGCGTTGATCCTTGCGAGAGTTCCACCTGTGGCAAAACCGACTCCGGCAAAAATGATACTTGAGGTGTGCAGCAAGGCATATCGAGGACGGCAGACCATTGCAACGCCATTTCGGCATTGCGGTAGAACAGGACCCCTGGAAACTGCACGGGCTCAAGAGGCGCAAATAGGGTGTTCGAGGTTTCAGTCGGACTGACGATGAGCCATCCCCCGCTCACCAGTGCACGTCGGAAGTTCACCACTATTTGTTTTGCTCGTTTCGCAGTGAAATACATCAGTACATTGCGGCATAGAATGATATCCATCGCACTGGTGTTGTTCATGAGCGACGGAAAGGTATCATCAGCGAGGTTGAGAGAAGAAAAAATCACACGCTTGCGTATGCGCGGCAGCAGCTCATAACGCCCGTCGTATCGACGCGTAAAATATTGCTCGCGAATCCATGCTGGCGAATCTCTGAATGACCATTCGCTGTATACACCTTCTGCGGCCCTGCCGAGGAAGCGCGGGTTGATATCTGTCGCAAGGATCGTGACATTCCATTCATTGATGTCGGGAATCAGTCGGTCAAGAAGTATGGCAACCGAATAGGGTTCCTCGCCTGTGCAGCAACCGGCGCTCCATATACGCAGTCGGCGCTCTTTGCTGCAGCGCGCATGCAAAAGCGGGGGAAGGAGATGCTCCTCAAGCGCGGCAAAGCTGTTTTTCTCACGGAAAAAATATGTCTCACCCACGGTAAGGCAGCTCGCGAGCACCTCGACGCGCGCACAGGTCACGGGGACGCGCAGGAGGGCTCGGGCACAGGATTCCATATCCGGCTGTCCGAATTCCCTAGCTGCAGTCTCGATTCCTCGTTCGAGGTCTCGCCAACGCTCGCGGGGATAGTGCAGCCCGATGTGCTGCGCAACGAACTCACTCATACCAGCTAGTAGCTCATCGCTAAGCTTGCGCCGCATGTCCATTTCAAGAGATTCCTATCGCCGCATCAAGGGTTTTTTCCTCTTCCAGCGAAAGAAACGTATCCAGGTCGTGGATTAAGACCAAACCATCGCTCAGCTTCACTACACCATTGATATACTCCATGCCGGGAATAATTTCCTGTGCTCTGACAGAATCCTCAAGTGTGTATTCGAGAACGTCGATTACAACGTCCACTACGAACGCTACTGTACGCCTTGCTGTACGGGCTAAGATGAGCTGATCGGAGAGTTCACAGTTTCGCTCCATCAGCCTAAAGCGGCGACGCGGGTTAACTACCGGGATGACCTGGCCTTGCACGTTGATGATGCCGAAAATGAGCGTTGGCGCTTGCGGGAGGGGAGTGATGTCCACCATCCGCACAACTCGCTCCACAGCAGAAAGGGCAAGCCCGTATCGCCGACAATCCAGAGAAAATACGACAATTTGATTTGGTAGATCCGGCATTCCCCCCCCTGAAATGCATAGCGACAAGTCAACTGGCACGTATCGCTCAGGCGGGGGCGCGGCCTGAAGTTTTTCCCGTTATAAGACGAGAAGTTTGCTCAAACTAATAGTGAAAGTATATTTTGCATCGAACTACACGACAAAGCAATCTCCTTTTCATCAAGCAGATATTATGACTGGTTCTCGCAATGTCAGGCTCGCCTCTACTCCATCCCCGTGCTGTCGTATCACCAGTTCTGCTCCCTTGGTCGGTAACATGGCTGTTACCAGCTCGAGGCCATTACTGAGCCCTTTCCCTTGGGCGAAATCGAATCCCTGTGGCAAGCATGCGGGTTCATTGCAGATGACAATATTAATGCTACCTGAGGCGACTTTCAGGGTCACGCGTATCGGCCGCACAGGGTAAGCTGTCTCCCTGTGTTTAATGGCGTTGGTGATGAGTTCATTTATGACCAAGGCAGTAGCGACTGCATTGTTTCCGACGATGACGCTGGATGATCCACTTGCAGGAGGTAAACTCTCAACGAGCACAGGATCGGTAGCACTCTCGGCTGCCGTCTCTACCAGTTCGGCTATTGTCAAGTTTGCGTTGTGGTTGTGGCTGCGACCTTGCAGACCGTACACTTGCGCAATTGCGCGAATCCGTGCAATTGCCCGCTCTAATGGTTCCGCAATGTGAGGTGAGTCGTTCATCGCGCTACGCAGCAATCCAGTTACCCCCTGAAGATGATTCTTGATGCGGTGATGCACCTCACGCACAAGTGTATCGCGCTGTCGTTCCAGATTGGCGACCCGCTGATCCTCAGCCCGCTTGAGGCGTTCAATATTGGTGGCCACGCCGAACCAGCGCACAACGCGTCCCATTTCATCGTGGATGGTACGAGCCATGACGTGAAACCATTCATAAACTTCATCACGTCGCCGGACTCTGTACTCCAGGTCGTAGGGTTCGCATCCCTCCACTGCATTGCGCCAGGCAACTTGCACACGCACTCGATCCTCCGGGTGTAGCAAGGTAAGCCACTGATCACTGATAAAGTCCGTCATCGGAACTCCGGTGTAATCAACCCATTGTTGGCTCACATAGTCAGTATAGCCATCTGGTCGCGTGGTAAATACCATACCCGGGATGGATTCGAGCGTCTGCCGATTGAAAGACTCACTTTCCCGTAGTGCCGTTTCCGCGCGGTGGCGTGCACTCACATCACGCAGTATCCCTTGAAGCCGTCCGTCCGGTAGACGCCGTCCCACAACCTCGCCGGGGAATGTCGTCCTGTCCTTGCGCAGTAGATACCAATCGGAAGTCACGATTGCGCCACCAGCGACACGCGAAATTTCCAGCGGGATGCGCGGTATTTCTTCGGGTACAACGATATCGGCTATACCACGTGAAAGGATTTCTTCGCGGCTGTAGCCGAGCATGCGAGCTCCTGCCTCATTGACACCCACAAACCGCCCCTCACCATCGGCCAAAAAGATACCATCAGGTGCCTGTTCAACGAGCAGGCGGTAGCTGGATGCGTCATCTTGCTGGGATGTGAGCACGTCGCTAAAACCGGCTTGCGCAGATACCTGCAACACTGCAAGGCGGCGACGCATCTCAATCATTTCGAAGGCAAGTGCCATCGCGTCTGCAAGGATTTGCTGTACTCGGAGACTCACTGTATCAGCACCGCCATACCGTGCCCAGTAGCAGCCGATGGCACCTACGGGATCGCCGCGCCGGACAGGTGTCATACTCAAGCTTTTTACGAAAGTTGACCGATAGGCCTCTTGAGGAATTCGAGGGTCGGTATAGATATGGTCAACGATTACTGCCTCATCGTGCAGCATCGCCCAGCCAGAAATGCAGCTGGTCAAATGAAAGCGTTGGCCCTTCCAGAGTGGTCCAATAGCGTCCTCGTCTGCATAGCGGCACCACTCCCCCTCGCGCAACACCAGCGTCACGCCGTCCGCACCGGTCAATGCTCGCGCAACAGTGCGGACATTTAGCATGACTTCAGGAAGGTCATACGCTTGTACTATCGTCAATACAGCGCGCGCGAGCGCCAACCCATGATCGATGAGCGGATCGGTGTTATCGAGATGCATAGGTAATCATTGCAGATATTGACGATCTAATGCTACCACGAGATCGCCGGCATAATCTTCCAGCTTGCGGCGCGTGTGGCGGGCATCGTTGCGCAGGATCTCGAATGCTCTTGCCTCGGTTATGTGCAAGCGCTCCATCAGAATCCCGATGGCAACGTTGGTACGACGGCCACCGGCAAGCGCTCGCTCTAGTTGGTGTTTGGTATCAAGCAGGTCTGCGAGATCTCGCGCGCGAGCCAGAGCAGCTTCAATAGCGGGAATGAGCTGGGGTGTATCAACCGGTTTGAGGACATATCCCATTCCACCTCCATTTATCGCTTGTTGAACCAACTCGCGGTCACCATACGCGGATAGAAACATTATTGGCATTTCAAACTTGGCACGTAGAAGAGCTGCTGTCTCAATTCCACATAGTCCCGGCATGCGAATATCCAGCACCACAAGGTCGAAACTCGTCAAACCCACGGCCTCCAGTGCCTCTTCACCAGAACCTGCAATTTCAACTTCGTAACCCGCAATTCGCAACGTCCTAGCGAGCGTTGCAAGAACAAGCCTGTCATCGTCAACCAGAAGAAGACGTACACTGGACATTATGCACCATTTGTTTGCATCAAAAATTAACCCACTTTGTTTAGTCGGAGTATGACCGATCAGAGTTTGTGTTTGCCAGTTTTTACTCTAGCTAATTATCAGATTCTAATTCAACATTTGTTCTTTTATGGGTTTAAATTATATCCAGGACAACTTCAAGTTCCAGTCTTTGTTGCGGTCAGTAAGCAGTCGGTAGATTACCTTAAAGGGACGACCCGGCTCTGACTCGGCTATTACATTCACGCTGGCAAACAACGAATCCAGTACATCACCTCTACTGCCTTCACTCTCGACGAGATTCTCGCGTAGCTTATGGTTAAGTTTCTGGAAACTTATCCGTACATGAAGAAAATCATTAGCCAGTTCATCGGCCAACGCAACCAGTCCCTTTGCCCTTTCCAGGACACGATCATCAGCAAGTGTCTCAAACTTATCGCCGGGTATAGCTTCTATATATATGAGCGTCTATGCGTTGGCGTTCTTTCAACAAGTTCTAAATCGGTAACATCGGACCACGTTCGATCTATTCCGCAAGTTGTGCAAGCTGCTGAATGACCATGGACAACTGTCAACTCTTCGGTTTCGCTGGTTAATCTTTACCTGTAACTCCCACTAGCCATAACCCGATTCTAGACAATCGGGTATATTTATGAGAAATCGAACTGATCAGGGGGTGAGATACTGGCTAGACAATCGCGTAACGTCCTGAATTCTTGAATCATCCTTGATTCAAGAAAGTGACGCTGGTTATATTCCAGACTGTATGGCGGAGAGAGGGCGTATGGCACGGGTATGAATGGTCACGGGGGTCAAATTAATGTCGAAACGTACTGCCAATTGAATCAAGCTGGATAGGGATGGAGCTGTATTGCCTCATCCGGTTGGATTGGTCGGTTCCGGATATCCAGGGAAGCGTATTCGGGTATAACGCGCATCGCTAATTATGAATGGAATGTGGCGGAGAGAGAGGGATTCGAACCCTCGATGGGCTTTTGACCCATACTCCCTTAGCAGGGGAGCGCCTTCGTCCTCTCGGCCATCTCTCCGAAATCTTCAGATTCCAGAATGTGAAACTTGCTAAATTTACTTACTGCTTATTCAGGACAACCCACTTCATAGTCATCGTCTGCGGCAGACTTCTTGCCTTCATTACCGCCTTCGCCACGGATCTTCTCGTAGATCTCTTCGCGGTGCACAGCAACATCCTTCGGTGCGTTCACGCCTATGCGTACCTGGTTCCCTCTGATTCCCAATACTGTGACATTGATGTTGTCACCTATGATCAGTGATTCGCCTATCCTGCGTGTCAATATCAACATTGCCGATTACTCCTCAAGTGTCCCTGAACTTCCGATTTTAACCAATGTGACCGATATTTTATATCATTAATTATACACATCAGGGAACAATGCGATGCCTCAATTGCATTTGCCGGTATTTTCAGCATCGAATACCCGCGAAAACGCCCGGTGCTCACCGGAAGCGTGTCAGCTACCCGCCTTGCCGTCCTTGTCGAGACCAAAGGCCGAATGCAGGATACGCACACCGAGTTCCAGATATTTCTCATCCACCACAACCGAGACCTTGATCTCGGAGGTGGAGATCATCTGGATATTGATACCTTCATCCGCCAGTGCCTTGAACATCCTGCTGGCAATACCGGCGTGTGAACGCATACCGACACCAACGATAGAAAGTTTGGCAATCTTCTTGTCACCGGTAACACCACCTGCCCCGATGCTGGCCGAGGTCTTCTCCAGGATCTTCAAGGCGGTATCGTAATCATTACGATGCACTGTGAAGGTGAAATCGGTCAGACCTTCGGCACTGACATTCTGCACAATCATGTCCACTTCAATATTCGCATCGGCTATCGGGCCGAGTATGCTGTAGGCCACACCCGGACGGTCCGGCACACGCACTATGGTCAACTTTGCCTCATCGCGGTTATGGGCGATACCGGAGATCAACGCCTGTTCCATTTGTTCATCCTCATCTGTAATTAATGTACCTGCGCCTTCCTTGAAACTGGAAAGCACGCGTACTGGCACCTTGTACTTGTTTGCAAATTCGACAGACCGGATCTGCAATACCTTTGAGCCGAGGCTGGCCATTTCCAGCATCTCTTCATAACTTAACCTGTCGAGTCGACGTGCATCCGGCACAATGCGCGGATCAGCGGTATACACGCCATCCACATCGGTATAGATCGCACATTCGCTTGCCTTCAAGGCGGCGGCCATTGCCACTGCTGTTGTATCTGAGCCGCCACGACCAAGCGTGGTGATATTGCCATCGCTGTCAATACCCTGGAAGCCGGCGATAACAACGACCTTGCCAGCATTCAGGGCCTTCTGTACACGCGCCGCATCTATGTCAATGATGCGTGCCTTGTTATAGGCGCTGTCAGTCAGGATGTGTACCTGCGCCCCGGTAAACGACACCGAGGGATAACCCTTGCCTTGCAAGGCGATGCTGAGCAGGGCAATCGTTACCTGTTCGCCGGTGGACAACAGGACATCCACCTCCCGACCGTCAGGCTTTGGCGCGAGGTCGCGGGCCAGTTTCAACAGACGATCGGTCTCACCACTCATGGCGGACACGACAACCACAACCTGATGGCCCTGTTTACGGGTCTCGATGATTTTGTCGGCAACTGCCTGGATACGGTCTACTGAACCGACCGAGGTGCCACCGTATTTCTGTACGATAAGTGCCATAGTAAATTTATGTATAGTGTAAAAAAGCGGGAAATTCTAACGTATTCTGGCCGGATCACAACTGCATCAGGCAGATAATTTCTGTTTTACCCAGTCCGGGACCTGTTGCAACGCGGCTTCAAGACCGGACGGGTCGGTACCGCCGGCCTGAGCCATATCGGCCCGGCCACCACCGCGTCCGCCTACCTGCTGGGCAACAAAGTTGACCAGATCGCCGGCCTTGACCCGGTCGGTGGCGTCTTTGGTGACCCCGGCAATCAGGCTGACCTTGTCGCCCTCGACCGTGGCCAGCACTATCGCGGCCGACCCCAGTTTATTTTTTAGCTGGTCCACCGTATCACGCAGTGATTTTGCATCAGTGCCCGCCAGTGATTTTGCCAGTACCCGGATGCCACCAATATCAACGGCCTCACTGACCATATCACCACCGCTGTTGCAGGCCAGTGTGGACTTCAGCTTTTCGATCTCCTTTTCCTGCTTGCGGGCGCGATCCAGCAACTGTTCCAGACGTGCCTCGACACTCCCCTGGTCGGCCTTCAGCATCCTCGCCAGACGGGTAATACGTGCCTCACTGTCATGTACCCATTGCAAGGCGGCCAGACCGGTCACGCCCTCGATACGCCGCACACCGGCGGCAACACCGGATTCGGAAACCAGTTTGAACAGGCCGATATCGCCTGTATGACCGACGTGGGTACCACCGCACAACTCGACCGAAAATCCGTCAGCAATCGTCAGTACGCGGACCTCGGCCTCGTATTTCTCACCGAACAGTGACATCGCACCAGACTTCTTTGCCTGCTCAAGTCCCATTACCTGGACCTGTGTGGCACGGTTTTCCAGGATCTTGCGATTAACCATCGTTTCGATCGTGTTTATCTGCTCCCCGGTCAGAGCCTCCGGTTGGGAGAAGTCAAAGCGCAGGCGGTCCGGCGCGACGAGTGAACCCTTCTGGGTCACATGATTTCCCAGCACCTGACGCAGGGCCGCATGCAGCAAATGCGTGGCGGAATGGTTGCGAATAATATCGAGACGGCGTGCGCTGTCGACCACAGTCTGCAGATTGACACCCGCCTTGATCGTACCTTGTTCCAGTTTACCGATGTGGACAAATGCCTTGCCCTGTTTCTGTGTATCAGTCACGGTAAAGACGATACCGGAACCCAGCAACTGGCCGGTATCACCGACCTGTCCGCCGGACTCGGCATAAAATGGTGTTGATTCCAGAATGATCCCGGCCTGATCGCCAGCATGGATTTCATTCACAACGGCGCCGTCACGATACAAGGCCGTCACCACAGCACTGCCGGCCAACGAGTCATAACCGGTAAAGGTGGTCTGGAAGTTGACCGAGCCGTCATTGACTGACATCTCGACGCCGAACTTGCTGGCAGCACGGGCACGGGTGCGTTGCTGCTCCATCGCCAGCTCAAAGCCGGCCATGTCCAGGTTAAAATTACGTTCACGGGCGATATCGGCAGTCAGATCAACCGGAAAGCCATAGGTATCATATAACTTGAAAATAACATCACCGGACAAGGTATCACCGGACATCCTTGCCAGCGCATCTTCCAGGTGTTTCAGTCCATGTTCGAGCGTTTCGGCAAAACGGTCTTCTTCCTGTTTAAGCGTCCGCTGTACAAAATCGGAACGCTCGCGCAATACAGCAGCGGTATCGCCCATCACCTCGATCAGTGCCGGGACCAGCTTGTGGAAGAAAGGACCGGTAAACCCGATCTTGTTACCGTGGCGGATTGCACGACGAATGATACGTCGCAGTACATATCCACGGCCCTCATTGGAAGGCACTACACCGTCAGCGACCAGGAAGGCACACGAACGGATGTGATCGGCAATAACACGTTGGGACACGTCATGTTTGTTGCCATCAAAGCCTGGCAAATCGCGTATCGCCGCAATGATCCGGCTGAATGTATCGATATCATAGTTATTGTGTACGCCCTGCAATAACGCCGCAATACGTTCAAGACCCATGCCGGTATCAACCGAGGGTTTGGGAATGGGCTTCAGTGTGCCATCCTTGCTGCGATCATACTGGGTAAACACCAGGTTCCAGATCTCGACATAACGATCACCGTCCGCATCCGGGCTACCGGGCGGACCACCGGCGATCTCCGGCCCATGATCATAAAAGATTTCACTGCACGGACCACACGGGCCGGTGTCACCCATCGCCCAGAAATTGTCTTTCTCGCCACAACGACTGAAACGCTGGTCGCTGACACCGATCTCCTTCAACCAGATATTTGCCGCGTCATCATCACTTTCAAATACTGTAATCCACAGACGCTCCTGCGGGATCTTCATCACCACGGTCAGGAATTCCCAGGCATACTGTATCGCCTCACGCTTGAAATAGTCACCAAAGCTGAAATTGCCCAGCATCTCGAAGAAGGTATGGTGGCGTGCGGTATAACCGACATTATCGAGATCATTATGCTTGCCACCGGCACGAATACAACGCTGGGCCGTCGCCGCGCGGGTATAGGCACGTTGCTCATTGCCAAGAAACAGCTCCTTGAACTGGACCATGCCGGAATTGGTAAACAGCAGGGTTGGATCGTTCGCAGGTATGAGCGGGCTGCCCGGGACAATTTCATGTCCCTTGCTGCGGAAAAACTCAAGATACGCAGTTCTGATTTCGTTACTCGTCATCGGTTTTATTATTCTTGTATAGGTGTCTGATCTGATCCGTGGTAAAGCCACGGTATTGTAAAAAACGTGATTCCTTCGCCTGCTCGTTAAATCCGGCCGGCAGGTTCCGGCCAAATTTCTTTTGCCTGACGGACTGTAAAACATCCATCCAGTCGGCATCAAGGCCATCCAGACAGGATTGTATCAGTTGTGCCTCAATCCCGCGCTCATACAACTCCTGTTCCAGCCGGACCGGACCATATCCTTTCTGGATCCGGCTGTGCAGGTAGGTTTCGGCAAATCGCTGATCACTCTGGAGTCGTTCAGCCGTCAGTTGCTCCAGCACAGCGTCAACCAGCTCGCCTTCAATCCCTCTCAACTTCAGCTTTGCACTGAGTTCCTTGCGGCTGTGCTCGCGCCGGGCCAGCAGGCCGAGCGCGAGCTCACGCGCCTGTTTCAGGTCCCCGCTCAGGCATCCGCCTCTTCTTCTTCATCACGGGCTACTGCCGCCTTTACATCCGGCAACAACTTTGCGCGAATCTTGGCCTCGATTTCCTGCGCCATCTGCGGGTTATCTTTCAGGAACATCCGCACATTGTCCTTGCCCTGGCCTATGCGTTCGCCATTATAACTGTACCAGGCGCCTGATTTTTCGATAATTTCCAGCTGGGAGCCGAGATTGATGATCTCGCTTTCGCGGGAGATGCCCTCACCATAGAGGATGTCGAACACCACTTCCTTGAACGGCGGTGCGACCTTGTTTTTCACCACCTTGACCCGGGTCTCGTTGCCGATAACCTCCTCACCCTTCTTGATGGCGCCAATACGGCGGATATCAAGGCGTACCGAGGCGTAAAACTTCAGGGCATTACCGCCAGTCGTCGTCTCCGGATTTCCAAACATCACACCGATCTTCATACGGATCTGGTTGATAAAGATAACCAGTGTGTTCGAGCGCTTGATGTTACCGGTCAACTTGCGCAAGGCCTGTGACATTAACCGCGCCTGCAGACCCATGTGACTGTCACCCATATCACCCTCAATTTCAGCCTTCGGTGTCAGGGCGGCCACGGAGTCAATTATGACCAGATCGACCGCGCTGGAACGGACCAGCATATCGGT
>CAMDWI010000037.1 GCA_945878555.1 Klebsiella pneumoniae | reverse complement strand
TATCTTGCGGATCACGGTGCAACAATAGATGTCAGGAACAGCGCTGGCGAAACCCCCTGGAGTATGGCCGCTGGTATAAGCCCGGATCTGCAACTTCGGGGATCGTACGGGGTCCATGAAGACACCGCAAACCTGCTTCTGGAATTAGGCGCTAAACCCATCACCGAGGACCAGATAGCTCCGCCAGGGAATTAATTTAAACTGACCATTTGATGGTCTCTGAAACAGGCGAAATGTTCGAGCGGATAATCGGCGGTTCCTGTCCAACCTGAGGAAATCCGGCTTGAGCCTTGCCAGGGAAATTATGATTTCTTCTGCCAACAAGATTTTTGATTTTTACAAGTGTTTAGTCTCCAGTTTGACTGGTAGATCATTCTATATTTATCTAATCACCATTAACCTTATCGTTACGGTTGCTATGCCAGCAGAGGCACAGATAACCGACGAGAAATTGTCGGCATCACCTGCCGATAATAATCAGGAAGAAGTCGTTAATTATCCCGCTGAATTTTTTAAACGATATCGACCGAACACTGCCCTGGACATGATTAAACAGGTGCCGGGGTTTCAACTGGACGACGGTAGTAATTTACGTGGTTTCGGTGATGCGGCGGGTAACATCCGTATCAATAATCGGCGCCCGAGTGCCAAGCAGGATTTACTTTCAGCCATTCTCCGTCGTATCCCGGCAAACTACGTTGAGCGAATTGATCTGATTCGAGGTCAGGTTGAAGGAATCGACCTGCAGGGTCAGTCCGTCGTAGCAAATATCATTTTGTATGAGGATACCCCGGCAGCGGTCCGATGGGAGGCGTTAGTACAAAAGAATTTTTATGCTCCCCCGTTATCCCCGGAGCTCAGTATTTCATTGTCTGATCGTTGGAAGGATATTGACTACAATGTGGGCCTTTCAGGAAGACGACCTGTTACCGGTTTTGAAGGTATAGAGAATGTGTACAATAAAAACGGTAGCCTCACAGAAGAGCGATTTGATGATTATTTAAGGCTCGGGTATGAAGGAGGCGCGAATCTGAATGCATCAACAAGTATCGACGAGACGTTTGTCCAGCTGAATACCAAAATTAATAGCAGAGCAATTGATGTCGCCGTCTCTTCTTTACGCGTACCTGTTGCGGGTGGCGCATCCCGTAATGAAGATTTCAACCAGGAACAAAATTTCAGGGAATTTGAGGTGGGAGTTGATGCAGAACGGGCACTGTCCCGGAATATTTTTGCAAAATCCATTTTTCTGTTTTTTAATCAGTTCGGTGATGGCAGTAATTCCCAGCGTGTCGTCGAGACTATCGGTAATCGACCTCTGTACTTCAGAAATGCGGATACCGAGTCTGAAACCAGAGAAGCCATAGGACGACTGGAGTTCGATTGGGTGGGCTGGGTGGATCACACCCTGCAAGCCAATTTTGAAGTGGCTTATAATGCGCTGGATAGTAACTTGATGCAGATCGAGGACGCAGGGTCAGGTCCGGTAGTGGTAGAGGTGCCAGGCGCTAATACCCGGGTCGATGAAATTCGTTGGGATACCCAGCTTCAGGACACCTGGGCGTCAGGTCCCTTTGTACTGAATTACGGCCTTGGCCTGGAAAGCTCAACTATTTCACAGTCGGGAGTTGTCGAGAAGGAGCGTGACTTTTTCTACCTCAAGCCGCACAGTCTGTTGACCTATTCTCCAAGTCAGAACCAACAGACACGACTGCGTTTGGCTCGTGAGGTGGCGCAACTGAACTTCAATGATTTTGTAAGCGCCTCGGTATTCGAGGACGACGATCTGGCTTTGGGTAATCCCGATCTCAGACCGGAAACGACATGGTTGGCCGAGCTCACGCATGAGAGGCGTTTTGGCGAACTGGCCGTGGCTACGTTAACAGGCTTCTATCACTGGATATCGGATGTGCAGGATTTATTGCCGCTCACGTCCGAATTTGAAGTGCCCGGGAACATCGGAGAGGGTAATCGCTGGGGTCTAGAGTTAGAGAGTACGGTGCCTCTGGAATGGCTGGGACTGAGGGGGGCACGTTTGGATATAAAGGCACGCTGGCAACATTCCTCGGTCATGGATCTGGTAACAGGGGAAAACCGTGTGCTTTCAGGAAAGAACACCCTGGGGACGGCTGTGGCTATCCCTTTTCGCGACAATTCCGACGAGTATAAATATATTTACGATATCGCCTTCCGGCAGGATTTCACTGCTGCTCAGGTAGCGTGGGGTTGGGACATTGCGGACCGGGCCGAGCGTATACTATTCAAAGTCAATGAACTGGATAGAATTGACGAGCGAGGCCTTGAGTTTAATGCGTTCGTTGAAACGACACGTTGGGGAGGTATTAAAGTCCGGCTCGATGCTGAAAACATACTCAACCTGGCTGAGGGCAGAAATCGTACAATATATACTGGTCTGCGCAATCTCTCTGACGTCGCTCGCCAGGAGATTAGAGATCGCGCCAAGGGACATCGATTAACTTTATTGTTCAGTGGGTCATTTTAAGAGTAGAAATTTAGATTCTATTATTATGTATATGAGTGACAAACAGTTGCAAATATATAGTAAGTGGTTCATGTGTTAAGAAGGGACACCGCTCGTTTATAACGGTGTCATGTTTCATATATCAAATCTAAAAGTCGCTCGGCTTTGTCTCCATTAGTCGCCCGGACGCTACCCGGCGTCATTCCGGGGCCGCGTTAGCGGAGCCCGGAATCCAGTTAGACCGAGCGTCGTAGGCGTTCGCCGGAATGACGACTTCAATACTCGCAATTGTTGCACCAACTAGAAGAACAAAATCGAAACGAAAGGATTAGAATACCCCCTCCAGAATAATGACAAGAGGCAATCATGCTGACGCTCGGGCAAACCTACACCTTGCAGGTAGTAAAATTAACGGAGCAGGGTGCCTATGTGGATGGGGAAGAACTGGGCGAAATCCTGTTACCAACCAAATATTGCCCACCGGGTCTTGCGCCAGGCAATGAGCTGCCCGTTTTCCTGTATCAGGATTCTGAAGGCCGGCTCATCGTCACGACGCAAATTCCCAAAGTACAGGTGGGGGAATTCGCTTACCTGAAAGTCGTTGAGAACACAGATTACGGCTCGTTTATGGACTGGGGTCTGGACAAGGATTTGCTGGTGCCTTTTGGCGAGCAACACGTACCGATGCAGGTGGATCGATCCTATCTGGTGTATGTCTATTTGAACAATGCGGATGGCAGAATCACTGCTTCGTCCAAAATAGAAAAGTTTCTTGATGATCAGGCACCACACGACTTCACCCCGGGCCAGCCGGTTGACCTTATCATCGCCAACAGCACGGAGCTGGGGTTTAAGGCGATTATCAATCACAGCCATTGGGGATTGCTGTACAAGGATGAGGTGCATGAACGGCTGAGTTTTGGTCAATCGAGGCGTGGGTTTATTAAATTTGTGAGAGCGGATGGCAAGATTGATCTCGCCCTCCGGCAGGAACAGGAGACACGCGACCAATACACCCTGTCAGTTCTTGATTACCTCAAGCGGCACGATGGCTTTGCCGCCGTTCACGACAAGACAGATCCTGAGATCATTCAGTCGCTTTTCGGGATGAGTAAAAAATCCTTCAAGAAAGTCATCGGCAGACTCTACAAGCAGCGCATTATCGAGATTCAGGACGATGGTATTCGGCTTAACAAACAGGGTGCGAGATCGGTCAAAAAATAAGGTGTCGCCTGCGGCGACGGTTAAATTGACTGGATACTGGCATTCGCCAGTATGACGACGGAGTGTGTGTCGGGGTAGCCGGGAAGATGGTAGTGAGGGTCGCGTTCGCCAGGATGACGACGGAGTGGTGAGTTTGCGGCGGACCTACAGTCGTCATTCCGGGGCCGCGTTAGTGGAGCCCGGAATCCAGTTGGATAGAGCGTTGTCTGGAAATGTGTCGCCTGCGGCGACGTTTGGTTGACTGGATACTGGCGTTCGCCAGTATGACGACGGAGAAAGTCTGTAGTGCGCGCCAGTATGACGGCGGAGAAAGTCTGTCGTGCGCGCCAGTATGACGACTGAGTGTGTGTCGCGTGCGCAAGCGCGCTTTGGCACATTATCTGGCAGTCGTCTGGAAGACCTTCTATACTTTATCAGTCTGCATGGGGCCAACCGGCCCTGATGTTAAACAGTACCGGCAAATTCAGCTACGGTAAGGTCTTCAGTCCGGCCCGGGGGGGAGTATGTATATTCAGATGAGAGTTACCAGTCTGTTGGTCCTGTTATTTTCCTTGTCTGGTCCCGGGTACGGGCAGGTGCGTAATCCCATACCCGAGCCCATCATCAAGCGGGGCTTGAGTGTTGAGATCCGGGAAATTGCACGACTGCCGGATACCAGCCGGATCTATCCTTCGGATCAACATCGCGAAGGGCATGCCCGCATCAACTATGTGCGTGATCTTCCGGATGGCCGGCGCTTTGCCAATGATACCCGAGGGTTACTGTACCTGCTCGATCGCGACAACCAGCCTGCACTGTATCTGGATTTCGGGGCGCTGTTCCCGCTGACATACTACGAAGGAAATTCGGCCGGTCTTACCGGTTTCAACTTCCACCCGGAGTTTGCCCGGAACGGCTTGTTCTACACGGCCCATGTGGAGCGTGCGATGCGCAATCCCGCTGTGCCGCACTTTGTGCCGCCGGGTTTTAAGCCGGATGATTCCAGCTATCATTTTATTATTAATGAATGGCGCGCCACCAACCCGTCTGCGAATGTCTTCGAGGGCAGCCGGCGTGAGCTGCTGCGCATAGGTAATGCGGTGGTCGCGGCGAGACACTCCTTGAGTGAGCTTGGGTTCAACCCCACGGCCAGACCGGGGGACCCGGAGTACGGGTTGCTTTATATCCATGCTTCCGATTTTGGTTTCGCCAATGGCGGGGGACCCAATGGCGACAACCCCGCACAGGTACAGCGCCTGGACAGCATTGCCGGTGCCCTGCTGCGGGTCGATCCGCGCAGCCCCGGCGAATCCGGCGGGACCCGGGGGCTGGGTGATTACACGATTCCTGCCATCAACAAGTTTGCTGCAGACGGCGACCCCGACACGCTGGGCGAGATCTATGCCTACGGATTCCGGAACGCGCAGCGGTTCTCCTGGGATCCGACAGACGGGACCTTTTATGTGCTGGACATTGGTGAAGGTAATATCGAGGAGATCAACATCGTCCGTGAAGGCGAAGATTACGGCTGGATGACGCGCGAGGGTTATTTCGATAATGGATTGAACCGGGATGGCACGCGCAGCCAGGTATACGCATTACCGGAGGAAATCCTGAGCGGGGAGCGTCAGGACGCTTTTACCTATCCCGTGTTGGCCTACGACCATGGCGAAGGCGATGCGGCTACCGGTGGCTTTGCCTACCACGGACGGATTCCCGAGCTTCGGGGCAAGTTTGTATTCGGGGACATTGTGCGTGGCCGTGTGTTTGTGGCTGATCTTGCTGCCATGAAGGCGGCCGATGACGGGATCCCGGGTAGCGTCGCGCCGATTGAAGAGGTACAGCTGTATATCCGTGACGCCGACGGCAACCGCACCTATGTTACGTTGAGGGAATTGATCGAGGCCAGGATGAACGCTACCGTGGAGCGTGCAGACATGCAGATCAGCCAGACCCGTGATGGCGAGTTACTGATCACCTCCCGACAGGACGGCACAATACGTATGCTGGGTCCGGAATAATCAACAGGCTCTGCTTCAAAGGCCGGTTAACGGGAAAGTATTCAATCCAGGTCAATGTGCAGTGGCGGTTGGTATTTGATTGGGAAAGTCCGGGTGGATTTGCCATGAATGTTTATCTGGACGATCACAGTTATCGGTAGAGGAAAGAGTGATTATGAATATAACCAGACGTAAACCTGTCAGTGTTGGTGAAATACTCGCAGAAGAGTTTATGCAGCCATATAATCTGACCCAGGCTGAACTGGCAGGTTTAATGGGTGTCAGCCGCAAAACGGTAAACGAACTCTGTACCAACAAGCGCTCCATAACAGCGGAAACGGCATTGATGCTTGCAACTGTATTCGCTAATACACCTGAATTCTGGCTGAATTCACAACAGGGAAACGATGTCTGGCATGTATTGAATTCAAAACAACGTGCCATGCGTGTCCATAATGCCAAACCGTTACCCGCCTGGCGCAAACGAGTTGCCTGAATTTTTCTGCGCGTCCCTGGAATCCTTCCTTTTACGCTATGACGGAGTGGTTGGTTTGAAGCGAACTGTAGTCGTCATTCCGGGACCACGTTGTTACCCGAAAACAGTCATCCTTAACAAGTTGAATCCCATGATGACAAGTAACACCAGCACGGCCTTGCGAAACACCACATCCGTGATCCGTTTGCGGAGCAAGCCACCCAGAAAGATACCCAGGGCTACCGGGATAATTCCTGCCCCGGACAGGTACAGGACTGGCAATGTTACCAGCCCCAGCTTGCCAAGCCCTGCCATCATCACCAGCGTATTCAGGGTAAAGGCGCAGTTGATGGTCTGGATAAAAACATCCCGATCCATTTTTACGGATAATAAATAGGGCATAATCGGCATCAGCTGGGATCCGGTTACACCGTTCACGAGGCCGCTAATAAAACCGACGGGCGTAAGCAGAATTTTTTCCTGTCGTCCCGTGATGGGAACGATTTCATTTTTCAGGGCCCAGATCCCGTAGCTCAGCATCACTACACCGAGTAAGGCCTTCGGCCCGTCGCTGTCACTGTGGCCCAACAACAGTATACCGATGACCAGGCCGGGCAAGGCACTGAGTAGCAGGGGCCAGAATCGCCTGAGCGCTTCAAAAAAATGGCCCGCCTGAACCATAACTATGATATTGCTGCAAAGAGACGGCAAAAATACCAGCGGGATGGCCAGTTTCAGATCCATGAACATGGCCAGGATACCAAGACAAATCGTGGAAAAACCCAGGCCGGTAAAGCCTTTCAAAAAAGCGGACACCAGGAATGCACCCGATACAATCAGTATTGTCTGCGTATCCATACTCGATATTGAAACGCCCTGTCTGTGGCGGTCTCAGGTCTTGCAATACTTTGCGTCACTCGTTTGACGATTAAAGATCGCGAGCAGTTGCTTCTCCTGGTGTCGCCGGAAGGTGTTGGTTTCAGTCCGGCCTCTATTTGAGCAACCAGATCAGGGAGGCATAGAGTGCCCCGGCCAGTTGCCTGGGTCTTTCAATATGCCCTTGATGGGTCAGGGGAAGATCGTACATTAACGCCTCCACCTGAATATCCGGATTGTATATCCGGAGTTCCTGGACCACCTGATAGGTGCTCGATTCTTCGGGGTGGTCTTTGGTCCAATGGCCCGTATCCATCTGGCCTGCTGTCAGGACTATCTTGCTGTAGCCGGTCACGGGCGCCAGCATGGGGGCAAAGAGGTCAGCAAGGACTGCATCAACATTCACGTTATAACGGCCTCCCTCCTGCTCGAGGTAGGTTCGAACCTGCCTGATAACAGCCTCACGCGTACCCGGCGTTGCACCGCGTCTCTCCAGATCCTGTAATACCTGTTTGATACGTGGGCGCCGCTGGGCGACCAGTTCACCCATCCAGCGTTCAGCAATTTCCGCCGGTGTCATTGAATCATCCCAGACGGGATTCAAGGGCCCCATATAATCACCGGCATAATCTGACGTGGGACGGGAACGAACCTCTTCCACGGGTGGATACTCACCCGCATTGCTGGTATATCCCCAGCGGTCCTGCATTGATTTCAGGTGCGAGGTTCCACCCGTTGCCCAGCCCAGTATCCGGCCATGCATACGATCTTTCAGCCTGGAACCATGGAGCATGTAGGGAAGTTCCCCCGCAGTGGAATGGCCGACGATTACAAAGTCCCCATCCACGGCTTCCTCAATCAATTCCACGACGCCATCCATGACCAGTTGAAACGTATAGGCCGCATTTCTTACCTTGATCTCTGCACTACTCATCTCGCCGTCAAGCAAATAACTCATTTCGCGCTGTGCCGGTGGTTCCTGCCAGCCGCCACGACGGTAATTTCCCGGTATTGTTACCAGCAGCACGGGTACTTTCTGTGCCAGATATTGCACCAGGCCCGGCTTATTCAGGGGATCAAGCAGGAAACTATATAGATTATTTGACCCGCCGTGGATAACCACCAGCGTGGGCAGGCCACTTACGGGATTGACCGGCATCATATGCAGGCCGGTAATGTCCCAGTCCAGTCCGTACTTCTGATAGCGGACCTCGTGCCAGTCTGGCTTGTAACCCAGGATTTCGGGATCCAGTGCTTCCAGTGTGCGGGGATCCAGTGTGAAACCCGGCGTCTTGTCGGCCAGTGCCTTGAGTGTCCGGCCCTGATCGGGCAGGTCCCAACCCAGATTCTCGAATACCTCCCGGCTGACACTATGATAAGGCTTGTCCTCATCCAGCATATTGATGATTACAGACTCGGACTTTCCAGGCTGTTGCGCGAATATGGATGGACTCATCAGGATGATTGAAATGACCGTCACAAATCTAGTAAAAAAATTCATCATGCTATTCCTTCCAGATTAAATTGGGGCCAGAGTAAAAACCAAGGGCTGTCATGCGAAAATAATACGCTGTCACACGTTATTTACCAATATTTATAATGATTAAATGCACCCGGATTAGGTATGAAAGGCCAGCCTGGCTCCGCCAGGTAAATGATATAAGCGGGTGCGGATCACAGTGTCAGCTTGATTCTTCAGGCTATTGACTTTAACGCACCCCTCGCATCCAAAACTCCTCCTCTATATACATTGCAGCTTCCAGAAACAGGAGAAGACGCCTTGACTGTAGTCCTTTGCACCTATGCGATGGGTCAGGATCTGAATTACCATAGTCGTTTGGCGACGCAGAAAACGGGACAGATTTTATTATTTTAGACAGTTGCGTGAATTACGGTATATTGGACAAGCAATGACTGATAAGACACCGACCCGGTTATACAACCGGTTAAATGAACTTTATAACGGCATCGGCAAGGATTCGCATCATTACCGCATGGGATTGGTGGCGGTTGACTTGTTGTGCATTGTTTATTTCGTGGCCGCGTCGTTTTTTAATCATACGGACGAGTTACGCATTATCGAACTGGCCATCGGTATTTTTTACCTGCTTGAGTTGGGCGCCCGTTTGTATATATCCCGTCGGCGTTCGCGTATTCTGCTGAACCCATACGGCCTGCTCGACATTACCGTGATACTTTCACTTTTACTCCCCAGCCTGACCGAGAATTTTGTCTTCCTGCGCCTGCTGCGGTCATTGCGGCTGCTACGGTCCTATAAGGTATTGAAAGAGTTGAGAAGACAGTCGTCGTTTGTACGTCTGCATGAGGATATCATCTTCAGCATTGTGAACTTGCTGGTGTTCATTTTTATTGTGACGGCGATTGTGTACGTCGCCCAGGTAAAGACCAATCCGGCTATCAATAATTATATTGAGGCCTTGTATTTTACCGTATCGACGTTGACGACCACCGGATTTGGTGATGTTACGTTGATCGGATCCAGCGGCCATTTGCTCGCAGTACTGATTATGATCTTTGGTATTTCCCTGTTCCTGCGCCTGATCCAGACCATCTTCCGGCCCGGCAAGGTACGTTTCGAATGCCCCGCCTGCGGCCTGAACCGGCATGACGCCGATGCGGTCCACTGCAAACACTGCGGAGGGATTTTGCATATCCGCACGGAAGGCAACGACTGACTCAAAGTAATGTGTCGCCTGCGGCGACGATTAAGTTGACTGGATACTGGTGTTCGCCAGTATGACGATGGGGGTGTGTCGCGGTCGCCGGGATGAGGACTAAGGATGTGGGTCGTGTTCACTCCTATGATGGCGCTAATAAACCGGGATTAACGCGGATCTGAAATGATGTCCCGCGCGTAACCGGTCAGTTTGACGATATGCAGCCCGCCACCGGGGCGGTCGGTTCCGTAGATCAGGCCTCGATCATCCACCTCGACGTTGTTGATCACACCGACTTTCCGGCAGGTGCTGGTGGGCGATTCGAAGCCGAACTCGCCGCCCTCGCGGGTCTCGGCGTTCGAGCAGGTCGGGATCGTGTACTGGTTGGGTGGTGGAATAAAGTAGGCGACCTCGTGTGGGGCGAACGGGTCGCGGATGTCCCAGACGCGGATGCCGGCGTTGAAGTAGGCGATGATGGCCAGCTTGCCGTAGTAGGGCGGGTAGAACGATTCCGCCGAGGAGTGCACACCGTTCCGGCCGCCGCGTTTGCAAAAGTCGCCTTCCTGGACCCGCAGTGTCGACAGCGGCCAGGGGGTGGGCTCGTGGGTCACATCAACGATGAAGGCCAGCTGTGGAGCCGAGCGTCCCTGGGTCAATTGTTCCGGCGGGTAATTCGACGCGCAGTTATCCGAGCGTCCTGCCTCCGAGGTCACGAGTAACAGGTCCCGATTGCGCATCAGCGGATGGGTCTGGAAGCCGGGTGTGGGTTGGCTGAAGATGGGAAACGTGGTGTGTCCACCTTGATCGGGTGACATGACGATATGGCCCACCAGTGGTGCGCGCATTTCTGCCTCGGTGGGTTTCATCGGATCGTTGAATCCGGTCAGCAGCTTCTCCCGATCCACGATCAGCAGTACGCCGTTGCTGCCGGTGCCGTGTGCCATATAGATCCGGTTCTTCTCCGTACCGGCGGAGATCGCGCCGTGCAGACCAACGCCACCTTTGACATGGCCGATGTAACTGGTGGCACCCGGCTGCTGGCCCGGCATGCCGTAGTCACGAATATAGCGCGGTTCGGCCGGATTACTGAGGTCGTAGATCATCATATGGTTGCGACCGGTCCAGCCGTCGTTCTCACGTCTGCCAGGCAGGTAGGCGATACCGGTGTCACATTCCCACCAGTTCTTGTGCGTGCCAGCGAGTCCGTCGACGACGGTGCCGAGGTGCACTGGCTTTTGTGGATCAGTGACATTCCAGATCTCATGGGCCCGGTTTGCGACAGGTCGGAGCAGGTACCATTCGCCGTCCTTACCGTTCGGCAGGACCGTGCCGCTACATACCTGCACCATCTCCGCGCCACCGTCCTCGTGTTTAATGTCTGTCGGTATGTGCGCGAGATACTTTGTATTGGCGGGGTCGGTGACGTCGATAATGGAGGTGCCGTTTTTTTCCAGCTGTCCGGTCAGCGGATTCAGCAGCGGCTCCTGATTATGGTGGCCGACATAGGCAATCTGGCGGCTACCCTGATGAATGATGACGGGCTGATAGGCGGAACGTCCCTGCAAGTCGTTGTAACCGGCTATCTCCATATTCCACATTGACGCGACATCACGCGGCCCGGGCACCGGCGGCTGCTCCGGTGGTGGCGTTCCGCCCCCGGTCAGGTTAATGGCGGGTATATGTGGCCCGTTCGGCGGGTACGGTTGTGCCCCGATTGGCGCGGTCATACAGGCGAGTAACAGGCTGAGTAACAGGAGCTTCGGTCTCGGTTTCATCGTGTGTCCGCCTTGAATTGTTCTGTTAATGGGGTCGGAGTCAGTTGAGAAAGATTCGCTTTTGTCTCCGACCCCTTTTAACTTTCTGAAGGAATGGTGAAGTTTGCGACGGATCTACAGTCGGCATTCCGGGGCCGCGTTAGCGGAGCCCGGAATCCAGTTGGATAAAGCGTTGTCTGGAAATGTGTCGGTTGCTTCACTTTTTCGCCAGTTCCGCATGCAGGAACTTGAAGCTGCGTTCATATGAGAGATCCGAGGCGGCCTTTTGTTCTGCCGGGATATCGGCATCGGGTGTCACCTGCGCGAAGCTGTGGTGCATACCCTCGTACCAGAGGCATTCGTAGGTCTTGTCCATGCGGTCGAGTGCCTTGGTGAATGCGGCGACTTCATCCGCCGGGGTGGATTCATCTTTCGTACCGTAGTGACACATGACCTTCACATGGATGTTTTCCAGTTCACGTTCGTCGGGAAACAGGCTTTGATGATAGATGACGGCGGCGGCGAATGCATCGCTGCGTGCCGGTGCCAGCAGGGCCAACCCACCCCCCAGACAAAAACCCATAATCCCGACCTTGCTGTCCTGTCCGACCCAGGGCAGGCTTTTCAGGAAGGCGGCGCCACCGATGATGCGGCGGGTGGCATCGTTGATATCGAGAGAGTTCTTTGCAAGCAGCCGTCCGCTGCGCGAGCTTGGCATTTCTCCGCCCATGAAGTCGGGTGACAAGGCAACGAAACCGGCACGTGCATAACGGCGGGTGATCTCGCGCTGGGTCCAGGTCAACCCACCCATCCCTGACAGCAGTACCACGCCGGGCAGACCGGTCCCTTCCGCCGGGCGGGCGAGGAAGGCATTCGTATAGACCCCGTTGGTCTCGTATCCGGCATGCAGGGATACGATGTGTCCGCTGTGATCCGACGCTGTCGGTGACTGTTCTTTTGGGGTGTCGTTTGCCATGTTCTCCTCCGTGCGGATTGATTGAGCCAGACCGGTATTGATCACCCCGGCGGTCAGCCCCAGGGCAGTACTGGTTTTGAGAAACCGTCTGCGACCACTTTGTTTGTTCGCCATAAATTGTCCCCTGCTAATGCGTGACCTGGGTTGCAGCTTGAATCTGCAATCCTGTGGTTCAGTCTAGGATCGGGAGGTGGCGGAGTCAAATACAAGTGGCTATAAATGTGTCGCCTGCGGCGACGGTTAAATTGACTGGATACTGGCGTTCGCCAGTATGACGGTGGCAAGATTGAATGGTATGGATAATTATTCCTTGATGGAATCACTGGTGGCAGCTTTGCGTCGGACGATAGGTCTGCAACAGATTTGTACGCCCGTCATTCCCGCGTGCCCTGGCACCCCCGGGCAGGTAGATTAATCCGTTCTGAAAACCGCCGCCGGTGACGCCGTGTACGGGTATTGGCATGTCCGGCATTTTCGTCCAGCTGTCTGTCACTGGATTGTAGATTTCATGCTGCACAAACATGCCGTTTTCAGCGTCCGCATTTCCTTCCCCGCCAAACACGTGCAGGCAGCCGTTGGCCGCGACGCCGTTCATGCCGCTGCGTATGGTGGGCATGGGCCGTCCCTGTGACCAGGTATTGGTAACAGGATCGTATATTTCCATTACATTGGTCAGCGGGCTCCGGCTGCCGGCGTCGAGACGTCCGCCCGTGACGTAGATTTTTCCGTCGATGGCGGCGGCGGCCAGGTGATTGCGTTGCGATGGCAGGTCGGGCAGGCGATTCCAGCTATCGTTTGCCGGATCGTAAACGGCAAAGTCGTTACCCCGTGGAGGACGTCCACCGATCACGTAAACCTTGTCGTTCAAGACCGCAGTCGCACCGGCGCTCCGCGCTATGGGTAGTGGTGCACGTTGTTGCCATTGTTGGGTGGCAGGGTCATATTCGAAGGTGGAATTAACGAAACCGATATTGCCACTCCCGGTCTGCCCGCCAAAGCTGTAGAGTTTGCCGTTGACCGCCGCAGCCATATTGTGATTGACCGCGCCTGGCAGCGGGGTGGTCCAGGCCCAGGTATCAGTTGCTATGTCATAAACCTGCACCGTGGCGATCGTGCCTTTGGTGTCGGTTATGCCGGCGACTGTATAGATTTTTCCATCGAGCAGGGCCACGGCCTGTTCAGAGACCGTCTCCAGTAATGGCGCCGCCTGGCCCCAGGGGGCGGCTGGTGTTGCAGGTGTTGTCTGCGAATGGACAATGGCGATGGTATGCCAGCCGACCACGCCGGCTAGCAAGATGTAACCGGCCCGTACACTTATTCTCTTGCAAAGGGTACTGGTGATGTTGTGCATAGGCCCTCTGTTAGCGAAAGATGAAGTTACCGGATCATACGAGGCTGATATAACGTGCGCAAGCGCGGTTGAAGTCCGGGCATAGAGTCGCCGGAGGCGACGATTGTCTACTGGATACTGGCGTTCGCCAGTATGACGGCGGACTATCGATATCATTCCGGGGCCGCGTATGCGGAGCCCGGTATCCCCTTCCCCCTTGGGGGAAGGTAGGATGGGGGTTCCTCAGCCGCCGTATGGCGGTAATTACAGGCAGGTATGCCTACTGGATACTAACGTTCGCCAGTATGACGGCGGCCAGGTATACGACATTTTTATTAACTTTTAACTTGGCACTTTCCTCTGTAATCTAACGCTCCTTTGAGTTCGCGAATATTGGTTGGACTGTGTCCGCCAGACATTCGAAATAGACGGGGGGTCTGTTGAAAATTTATAAACTGTTACCAATACTGTTCATTGCCGTACTGCTGTGTCCGCTGTCTTACGCACAGCAAAATCCGGTGGGAAGCAATGCCGCCCCAGGCGTCCCGTCAGCGAGTGAGCAGCTTGTCAGTTACCCCGCAGAATTTTTTGCCCGTTATCAACCCGCCACTGCGCTGGACATGGTCGAGCAGATACCCGGATTCCAGATTGATGATGGTTTGTCGATCCGGGGATTTGCGGAGTCGGTGGGTAATATCCTGATCAATGATAAATATCCCAGTGCGAAACAGGTTTCTCCCTCCTCGATTTTGTCGCGGATACCGGCCTCACAGGTTGAGAAGATCGAGTTGATCCAGGGACAGATCCGGGGGATAGACCTGCAGGGACAGACGGTACTGGTCAACGTCATCTTACGTGCGGATGTTCCGGCCTCGGTACAATGGGAATACAGCTTGCAGCACAGCTCGACGTCGCTGTTGAGAAGTTTAATAAACGCCTCTCTGACCGACCGTTGGAAGGATATTGATTACAGCCTGGGTATTGAGGCCTGGCGTAATACCAGTGGCGAAGAAGGGCCGGAGCGCGTGTTCGATGGTGAGGGCAAACTGGTGGAGGTACGTGATGATGACTTGCTGGAAACCGGACTTAATTTACGCGGTATTTTTCTTAATGCCTCCACCTGGTTGGGAAATAACTTTGTGCAATCGAATACCAAAATCGGCAGGGTGAAGGGACACGAAGAGCTGATCTCGATCAGACAACCGGTTACATCCGGGGCAGTCACGGAACTACAGACGTTTAAATTCAGTGAATTGCACCCGAGTATCGAGCAGGGAATCGATGCCGAACGCAGTTTAGGTAATGACCTGGTAGCGAAGGGCATCCTGTTATTTACCCGGGACAACAGCCAGCTGATCACCCGGCAGACCAATGTCAGGCTTCCCGATAGCCGTTCACTGTACCGGGAGTCACATACAAAAACTGTCGAAAAAGAAGGGATTGCCCGGCTGGAGCTGGACTGGTCCGGCATCGCAAACCATGTACTGCAATTGAATATGGAAGGCGCGTTCAATACGCTGGATGGCAGCTTGATCGAGACGCGCGATACCGGGGCCGGGTCGGTCGATGTCAACATACCGGGTGCCAATTCCAGAGTAGAGGAAATACGCGGTGATGTCCTGCTGAAGGACACCTGGCGGATGGCAAATTATCAACTCGACTATGGACTCGGCGCCGAGCGATCCACCATTAAACAGAGTGGCGATGTTGATCTTGAAAGGACGTTGACCTATTTAAAACCACAGGCCAGCCTGACCTGGACGCACAGCGCGTCGCATCTGGTGAAGGCCCAGTTGGTACGTGAAGTCTCACAACTGGATTTTAATGATTTTGTCAGTGCCTCGGTCTTTGAAGACGATGATCTTGCGCTGGGAAATCCGGATCTGAAACCGGAACGGACCTGGATCTCCGAGCTAAGCAATGAATGGCGCCCGGGCAAGGACAGTGTCTACACGCTGGTACTGTATTACCACCGCATCAATGATGTGGAAGATTTGCTGCCGTTGACCGATGACTTTGAAGTGCCCGGCAACATCGGTGATGGAACCCGCTGGGGGATCCGGCTGGAGAGCACGGTGCCACTGGACTGGCTGGGTATTGCCAATGCCAAACTGGATATGAAGGTCCGCTGGCAGGATTCGTCCGTCACAGATCCTGTAACAGGTCAGTCACGCCAGCTGACATCCGAGGGCTTTTGTTCCGGCCCGCCGAATATCCCGTTTAACAGTGAAAACGAATATGCGTTCGATATCGTCTTTCGTCAGGACTTTCAACAGGCGAAGGTGGCATGGGGCTGGGACATCGCCGAGCAGGCCGATCGCCCAAGGTTCAAGGTCAATGAACTGGAAGTTTTTAACGAAGGACTTGAAACGAATGTGTTTGTCGAAACCACCCGCTGGTTCGGAATCAAGACGCGGCTCGAGGGCAGCAACCTGCTTGATTATAACGAAGTACGGGATCGCTACATCTATACAGGGGGGCGTGAAATATCACCACTCGAATCCAGAATTTTACGCGAACGCCAGGCGGGATGGCGGGTGACACTTTTCTTGAGTGGAAATTTTTGATTGGGGTAATATTCCCTCGATGAACAATATGCCGTCATCCCGGGGCCGCGCATGCGGAGCCCGGAATCCAGTCAGAGAAAGCGTTGTCTGGAAATGTGTCGCCTGCGGCGAAGGTTATATTGACTGGATACTGGCGTTCGCCAGTATGACGACTGTGTGCGGGTGGCGTTCGCCAGTATGACGACAGGGTGCGGGTGGTGTTTGCCGGTATGACGACAGGGTGCGGGTGGCGTTCGCCAGTATGACGACAGGGTGCGATGGCGTTCGCTAGTATGACGAAGTGATGAGGTT
This sequence comes from Klebsiella pneumoniae, assembly GCA_945878555.1. GTDB lineage: Bacteria > Pseudomonadota > Gammaproteobacteria > Eutrophobiales > Eutrophobiaceae > Eutrophobius. Next base: position 97 of record CAMDWI010000037.1, on the reverse strand, counting down.
GGCGGTGGTGTCGCAGTTGTCATTCCGGGGCCGCGTATGCGGAGCCCGGAAACCAGTCAGAGAAAGCGTTGTCTGGAAATGTGTCGCCTGCGGCGAA
>CAMDWI010000036.1 GCA_945878555.1 Klebsiella pneumoniae | reverse complement strand
GACGGCTGATCCCTCAGGGAATCCGGAACAGTTATACAAGTACGACCTCGCGCCAGCCTATCTGTGAGTTGATCAGATACACCTTTGTGCAGTCTTTCAATTCGTCCAGCCGGATTGGGCGTTCTATCAGCCGGCCCTGCTCCATCAGGTTGGCGCGGCAGGTTCCGGGTCTGACGCCATTACCTGACGGCGGGGTATAATAGACCCCATCAAGTTCGACGACGAGGTTGGAAGTGGCGGAGCCGGTTACTTCCCCCCGGGTGTTCCACAACAGGACCTCATCCACACCCTCAACAGTGCTGATGATCTCGTCAAAATGATCACGGCGTGTGGTGCTGTGATATAAAAACACATTGTCGATATCGACCGGCTTGCTGGCCGGTGATGCCCGTACCGGGCGGCGATCTTCACTCGCCGGTTTTGCCATCATATTAAGGACACCATTACTGTGCAGTTCGACCCGGACAAGACTGTCACAGCTCAGGTCTTTCACCACATCATCCAGCTGCGCCAGAATGCGCTTCTCATCGTACGCAAATGAAAACTGTTCAGCTGACGCCTTTAACCGTTGCAGATGCTCGGTCAACAACCAGAATCCGCAACAATCTTCCCATAAAATGGTTTCGACCAGGGCAAAGTCTGTCTGCTCTCCGGCGGGTATATTGGTCTTGTCCTGTATCTGTGACACAGTGAACTCCTGAATATGGCAATCTCTGAAAGTAATATATCAGGGGTCCTGTAAGTGCCCTGCCCGCCAGTAATACTGGCGGCGAACCCCGGACATGCTGTTGCATCCAGCAGTCCTTTGTCCAGATTACAGCAAGGCACGAAACTGACAACTGAAAAATATTCCAAAAGGCTATTGTCAGCGGAAGCTTAATTCGATAGTTTCTGTCCGGATAATTCAGTTAAATACATTCGGGGAAGGGGGTCAGTTAATGTCTGTCGAAATTTCTGCCATAGTGGGTCTGGCAATCATGTTTGTTATCGCTACGGCACTGCCCATCAATATGGGTGCGCTGGCCTTTGTAGGCGCGTTTATCATCGGTATGCTGGCAGAAATGCCTACAAAAGATGTGTTTGCCGGGTTTCCGGCTGATCTGTTTGTAACGCTGGTCGGTATCACCTACCTGTTTGCCATCGCCCAGAAAAACGGGACGATAGACTGGCTGGTACATAAGGCCGTGTGGCTGGTACAGGGGCGTATCGCGGCCATGCCCTGGGTCATGTTCATCGTGGCCGGGATTTTGACCAGTGTCGGTGCAGTCAGTCCGGCGGCCGTTGCCATCATCGCGCCGATCGCGCTCAGCTTTGCCTATAAATACCGTATCAGCCCGTTGTTGATGGGCCTGATGGTCATCCACGGTGCCCAGGCAGGTGGATTTTCACCGGTCAGTATCTACGGCAGTATCACCAACCAGGTGGTCAAGACAGCGGGCTTGCCAGGTAATGAGTTCGCCCTGTTCATGTCCAGCCTCGTCATAAACTTTGTGATAGCTGTCATCATCTTTTTCTATTTTGGCGGTCACCGTGCCACACGCGCGGCCAATGCGATGATTAACCCGGAGCAATCCGAACCGGAACTGCTGAACTCTGGCCTGAACCCGCATCGCGCGTTCACACTCGCCGGTCTGGTCATACTCGGTGTCGGTTCACTCGCGTTTGACCTGAATGTCGGCCTGGTGGCAATATCGGTCGCGGTCTTGCTGGCCTTGCTCGCCCCACATGAGCAGAAAAATGCCGTTGATCAGGTCAGCTGGTCTACCGTGCTGCTGATTACGGGAGTGATTACCTATATTGCCGTGCTGCAAAAGGTCGGCGCCGTGGATATGGCGGGTAACAGCGTGACCAGTATTGGCGTCCCGCTGCTGGGTGCGCTGCTATTATGTTATATCGGTGGTATCGTCTCCGCGTTCGCCTCCTCCGTGGCGGTGCTGGGTGCCACCATACCGCTCGCAGTACCGTTTCTGTTGCAAGGAAATATCGAAGCAGTGGGCGTAGTGTCCGCAATTGCCGTTGCCTCGACCATCGTTGATGTCAGCCCGTTCTCGACTAATGGTGCCCTGGTTGTCGCCAATTCTCACGGAACGGACAAGGATCGGTTTTACAGGCAGATGCTGATCTACAGCGCCATCGTGGTGGCGGTTGGACCCTTGTTTGTGTGGCTGCTCCTGATTGTCCCCGGCTGGTTCTGAACAGACACCATGTGCACATTTCGACTGACTATCGCTTTATCACTGCTGGCGCTGGTCAGCATAGGCACACAGGCCGCTGACTTCACGTCTGCAAAACACACCTTTCGTGTCGATGTCGTCGTCGAGGGACTGGACCACCCCTGGGGGATGGCCTTCCTGCCCGGCGGTGACCTGTTGATCACCGAACGCAGCGGAAAATTGCGACGTGTCCATGACGGCAATTTGCTCGAACAGTCCATAAGTGGACTACCGGAAATTCACGCAATAGATCAGGGCGGTCTGCTCGGCATTACATTACATCCACAGTTTGCCACCAATAATATGCTTTACCTGTCCTATACCGGTGGTAGTTATGGTGATTATGGTACCGAGGTGATACGCGGCACGCTGGATGACATGACACTGAAAGACACAAAGGTAATCTTCAAGGCCCTGCCCAAACAGGACGGTGGCTACCATTTTGGTTCGCGTCTCCAATTTGCACCGGACGGCAAGTTGTTTATCACGCTGGGTGATCGAGGCGCCCGACCTTCACAGGGACGTGGCCAGACGGCCCAACAACTGGATACGCACCTGGGCTCTCTCATCCGTATCAATGACGATGGCAGTGTCCCCACCGACAATCCGTTCGTCAATCGACCGGGGGCAAAACCGGAGATCTACAGCTACGGCCATCGCAATATGCAGGGAATTGCATTACACCCGCAGACACAACTGATCTGGACACATGAACACGGACCGCAGGGAGGAGATGAGATCAATATCAACCGTCCCGGTGCAAATTATGGCTGGCCGGTGATCACCTATGGAGTCAACTATGTCATCGGTACCTCTATTGGTGAAGGCACACATCTGGCCGGCATGGAACAACCGGTTTATAAATGGGTACCATCAATTGCACCGTCCGGCATGCTGTTTTATTCCGCCGATCGCTTTCCGGGTTGGCAGGGCAATCTGTTTGTGGGTTCACTGAAGTTCGGTCTGCTGGTGCGGCTGGAGCTGGAGGGTGACAGGGTTATTTCGGAAGAGCGCCTGCTCGACTTTCAGTTCGGCCGTATCCGGGATGTGGTACAGGGACCGGAAGGTGATATCTGGTTATTGACGGATGATACCAATGGAAAGTTGTTACGTGTCAGCCCACGAGACTTCGCAGCGACATCAAGGTGACGGGCTCTCCCTGGGCACCACCTTGACCTCCATATTTCCAAGACGTCTATACAGCGTCTGCATACGGCGAATTGGCCAGCGGTCATAGAGGAAGATTTGCATCGGTCGCCACATCGCGACCCAACCACCGATGATCAGACTTTCATGCGCAATGGCTACCAGCGTCCCGCTACCAAATTGCAGCAGATAGCGGGCCAGCAGCAGACAGCACGCCAGAAATGTCAGTCCGATTCCGAGGTTCATCCAGCCTTCACGCAGCAATTCACGCTGGCGCAGGGCAAGTTGTTCAGCGCGGTAATTAAAATAATTCCTGACTGCGTCAGCCACTTCTTTCTCGTCACGCCCTGGCAGACTCGCTTCCAGCAGATGGATTTTCAGCAAAAACTGATCGGAGCCTGGCAATTCCCTGGCCCAGGAAACAATAAATTCCTCCGCGTTGACGTCGAGGTCTTTCTCGCGAAACGGCGACGGGTCCATCGAATGAAACAACTGGTTGATATTGCGCAGCTCCAGCTGGATTTGCGCATAAGCTACTGCCTCAGTGTTACCGGACTGCTGCATTTCCGCCCCCGTATGACCGGATATGTCCGGTAGATACCGGACTTATACCGGTATCAAACTAGCCTTTTTTGGGCTCAACCGTCAAATCGGGTTTTTTCTCGATGATCTGGCCTATCCAGCGGGCCGGTATCGGCGAGACGCTGATCAGCGATGTCAGCAAGGTTGCGGCATAGGGAATACATTGCATACCCAGCAATACAATCCACATGCGAAAATCAGGGCTGTCCACACGCGGTATCGAGTTCAGCGTCAATATCGCCAGCACAAACGCAATCAGCATCAGTGTCTCTTCATACGCCGAGGTAAAGGCGCTCAGTAATGCAGACGGATTTGACCGTTTAGGTGTGCGTATGAATGGCTGATTGTTGGTAAACATGCCGTACAACATCGCCTGGCCGATCGTATGCGAAAGTGACAAGCCGGCAATTGCCGCAGCAAACACCTGGATCATGCTTGCACCGATCTGCTGCCGGTAAAGGTGGAACAACTTGGCCATTTTGAAAACAAAGAACGTGATCGGCAAGATCGAAAAGGCCATTAATGGCGCCTCAAAAAACAGCGGGTCGTACATCATGCCAACAGACCAGAGGATGGCGAACAGATTAAAAACCAGATTGGCACCGTCGGCAAACCAGGGTAACCACCCGGCCACAAAGTGATAGCGTTGCCCGGCGGTCAGCTTGCTGTTGCCCGGGACAAACAATGCACGGATGTGTTTCTTGATAATCTGGACTGAACCGTAGGCCCAGCGATGACGTTGTTTCTTGTAATCCAGAAAGGTATCCGGGATCAGGCCACGACCGTAACTGGACGGCGTGTAGTGTGCCTCGAGGCCCTCCTCAAATATACGCAGCCCGAGTTCTGCATCTTCGGTGATGCACCACTCTGCCCAACCACCGACATGTTCCATGGTGCTACGGCGTACCATCGTCATCGTGCCGTGCTGGATGATTGCATTGCGATCATTGCGGGTAATCATGCCGATATGGAAAAAGCCGCGGTATTCGACAAAACACATCGCCTTGAAAGCGTTTTCATCTGCATCGCGATAATCCTGAGGCGCCTGCACGATCGCTATCTTGCTGTCACTGAAGGCCGGGACCAGATCCTTCAACCAGTCGCGCGAAACGACATAGTCGCTGTCTATATAGGCGAGCACCTCGACGTCTGCTGCGGTGTGACGCAGTGCGTAGTTCAGCGCACCGGCCTTGAAGCCAGTCAACGGATCAACATGATGGAACTTGAACCTGTCACCCAGAAGCTTGCAATGGGCCTCAACCGGCTTCCACACGGCCTCGTCCTTCGTATTATTGTCGACTACGATGACCTCAAAATTCGGATAGTCCATATCGGCCAGTGCATTCAGTGTCTCGATTAACATGTCCGGTGGCTCGTTGTAGGCCGGCACATGGACAGACACCTTTGGTTTGAAGGCCGGATCAACAGCCGGTTTGTTATAGGTCCTGCGACGCCCACTGATCCAGTGCGCCTCGATCCACTCGTGGGCCTCGGACAACAGACAAAGGATGATGCCAAGCATGCAAATCAACAGCACGATACCGACGACGATACTGGTGCGGGTCAGATACTGGTTCGTGTAATCATAGATGACCCAGGCACAGATGGTGACCAGGCCATAGACAATAAACGCCAGAAAGGTCTTGCCCTGGGTATTCACGGTCCGGCTGGTAAAATAGATGATACTAAGCAGGACAATCCCGATAACGACAGTAATGCCCGCCAGCAATTGCCATTCTGGCACCCTGACCAGGGGTTCATTAAACGGAAACTTGGGCTGACGCTGGACATTATAGATACCCCAGTAGGCACCCACCGCCCCTTCAATCTGGATCTTCCAGGGCTGGTCAAATGCCTCCATCACATAATAAATATAATCCTCATGTTCAGCGAGTTTGAAGAAACGCCGCAGGAACAGCGCTTCGTTGGATTCGGAGGCTACCGCGTCATAACGGGTACGACCCTCACTGGGCCAGCCCACTTCACCGATGACGATCTGTTTGTCCGGATATCTCGCCTTCAGCTGGTCCATTTTTTCAGCGACAAAACTGACAGCAGTGGCAACATCAAGGCCCTCCCAGAACGGCAGGATATGCACCGCGATAAAATCAACATGGTCAGCGAGCTCCGGATACTGCATCCAGGTGCTCCAGGTCTCCGCCGTACTGACAGGCCTGTCTATATTACGACGGGCATAATCCAGATATTTGATCATGGTCTCGATCGGCACATCGTTACGTAACAGTACCTCGTTACCGATAATGACACGTACAACATTACGCTGAGTCGAGAGCCTTATCGCCCTCTCGATTTCCTCTTCATTGTGCTTCAGGCGCTGGTCTACCCACGCGCCAATGGTTACGTTGATATTATGTCGGGCAGCCAGGCGCGGTACCTCAAAAAATACACCTTCCGTTGTATAAGTACGAACAGCATGAGTCTTGCCCGCCAGCATGGTCAGGTCTTCATCTATCTCATTCGCTGTTGGCATGATACCGGCTACACCGTCCTGATCAGCACGGTAAGGGGAAAATGCAATACCTTGTAATGTCTCGGGCCAGGGTGGTTCCATCACCGGCTGGTTGAATGCTGCCCACAAACCCACCGTCAGGATTGCACAGACGGTAATTACACCCATCGCCGTGGCTGAAGACTTCATAATATCAAGGGAATTTCCTGCAGATAGAGTTAAAACTCGTCGGAGGCGCATTATATACCCTGACTTCAAAAAAACTGTAATACTTTTGCGAGCCTGGTGGGGGTATCTTTATCCTGCTATACCGCCACTCTACTGTCCAAAACCGTCTTTTTGACCGCAGGGATGGTAGCCAAAGCCGTTGCCCCATAGCGACCAAACGGGCCGGATTTTAGCCGTTGATTAGGGTAAAATGGTCGGCCGGTCTGGACAGATTACCGCCCCATGTTTGCATTTTTTGAAAAACTGATTGATCCTTTTCCACCCGCTGACACCGGACAGCCACCGACAGGGCTGTATGCCTTTTGTCGCTATTACACCCGGGGAATGGAACCCTACCTGCTGCTCATGGCCATCCTGACCGCACTGATTGCGGTGATGGAAGTCTCCCTGTTCTCGTTCCTCGGCACCCTGATCGACTGGCTCGGCGAGGAAACCCCGGCCAGTTTGCTCGACGGCAAGGGTAAGCAGCTGTTCTGGTGGGGGGCAATGGTGGTTATCGGCCTGCCAACGGCCGTCCTTTTACATGGACTGCTCATACATCAGACCCTGCTCGGCAACTATCCGATGAGTATCCGCTGGCGCGCCCATCGCTACCTGCTCGGCCAGAGCCTGGCCTTCTACCAGAATGAGTTTGCCGGCCGGGTGGCAACCAAATTGATGCAGACCTCACTGGCCGTGCGTGAAACCGTGCTAAAACTGCTGGATGTGTTGTTATATGTCGCCGTCTATTTCAGCGGGCTGATTATCATGATCGCCGGGGCGGACTTCCGGCTGACCATTCCGCTTCTGGTCTGGATCATACTTTACGCCTCCATCCTGTATTACTTTATCCCGAAACTGGAGGCCGTCTCGACCCGGCAGGCAGATGCACGCTCGGAGATGACTGGCAGGATAGTGGACACCTATACCAATATCACCACGGTAAAACTGTTCTCGCATTCGCAACGTGAGGCCGATTATGCGCAGGCCAGCATGGCGTTGTTTCTCGATACCGTACATGATCAGATGCGTCTGGTTACACGACTTGTCGTATCAGTCTGGATTATCAATACAATGCTAATCTTTTCCGTCACGGCCCTGTCTATCCACCTGTGGACACTGTCCGCCGTGACCGCCGGTGCCATCGCGGCCGCCATCGGGCCGGTCATTCGCCTGTTCGGCATGTCGCAATGGGTCATGTGGGAGACATCGGCACTGTTCGAGAATATCGGTACCGTTCAGGACGGCATCAACACAATCGCAAAACCGAATGTGGTTACCGATCATCCGCAGGCCAAACCACTACAGGTCACTGCAGGTGAGATCCGGTTTGAGCAAGTCAGTTTCCATTATGGTAAAGGCAGCGGTGTGATGGATGATTTCACACTGACGATCCGTCCCGGCGAAAAGTTGGGCCTGGTTGGCCGTTCGGGCGCGGGCAAGTCGACGCTGGTGAATCTGTTGCTGCGTTTTTACGATGTGGAGGGAGGTAACATCCTTATTGACGGACAGAACATCTCCCGCGTAAGCCAGGAAAGTCTGCGCGAGAATATCGGGATGGTGACCCAGGACACCTCATTAATGCACCGCTCTATTCGTGACAATATAATCTATGGCAAACCGGATGCCTCCGAGGCCGATATGCGCGAGGCCGCCGTTCAGGCCAGGGCCGATGGATTTATCCCGGAGCTCGCGGACTCACGCGGTCGTCACGATTACGACGCCCATGTCGGCGAACGTGGCATCAAGCTGTCCGGTGGTCAACGCCAGCGTATTGCAATTGCCCGGGTGCTGCTGAAAAATGCGCCGATACTGATCATGGACGAGGCAACCTCCGCACTCGACTCCGAGGTCGAGGCGGCCATACGCGAAAACCTGACCACGCTGATGGAAGGCAAGACAGTCATTGCCATTGCCCATCGCCTGTCCACCATCGCTGCGCTGGACAGACTGGTCGTGATAGACAAGGGTCGTATCATCGAACAAGGCACACATGAAGAATTGATCAATACTAAAGGGTTGTATGCGCAGTTATGGGCGAGACAGTCCGGTGGTTTCCTTGCCAAGGACGTGGTGGATCAATAGCGGCTTATTTGCCGGTCCGAAACAGGTAATACACACCGGCGCCTGACAGGATGGTAGCCACCGCACCAGCCATCTGCCAGGGTTCACGTACCGCACCCAGACAGGTGAACAACAAGGTAAAGACGATAAAAATGGCCGGTGCCCATGGATAGCCGGGCAAACAGTCAGTACCGCGTCCGTCCCGCCTGACAATAACAAACAGACTGGCCACCGTCATGACCGAGCTGAGACCGAGCGTGAAACCCAGATAGGATAATAACTGTTGCAAGCTACTGATCCAGACGACCACCAGTGCGAGTAATGCCTGCAGCAGGATGGCCGCACGCGGCACCTCGCCGGTAAATTTCAGCACCGCAGGTAACACGCCGTCATCGGCCATCTGCGCATACACACGCGGGCCGATCATCATCATCGCCGAGACCGAGGTAAACAGGGCGATTGCAATAATCGTCCTGACCATCAGCGTGAGCGGTTCCCCACCTATGACATTGGCGGCAATCGCTGCCACATCCTGTTTATACGCAATCAACTCCGGTGCCGGGGCGAATACAAATATCGCATTCAGCAACAGGTAAAGTAACATCGTCAGCAGGGTGCCATATACCATCGACCGTGGCAGTATGCGCTGCGGGTCCGCTGCCTCACCTGCGATATAGATCGCCGCGTTGAAACCGGCATAACTGAACGAGATCCACATCAGCGTCATCGCAAAGGTATAGATGGAGAAATCCGGTGTGGTACCGTTTTGCCAGGCCTGAACCCCGTCCCAGTCTGCAACGGGTTCACCGGCCAGCACAAACAGGAAAAACCCGGCTAGCAAAACCAGCTTGGTGACAACGGCGAGGTTCTGCAACCATGCCCCCTCGCGCAGACGCAAACCGTGAGCAATCGCCGCAAACAGGATGACGAACGTTGCCAATGTATTCGCTGGCAGCAGCTCCCGGTACGAGGCCGGAAGCAGGTAGGCCTCAAACGAAATGGCCGCATACGCAATTGAACCGGTAAAACCGGCCAGCAGGGAGACCCAGCCCGCCACAAACCCGACCAGCGGATGGACAGAACGTGAAAGGAAGAGGTATTCACCACCGGAGACAGGCATCAGTCTGGACAGACAGCCATAACTGAGCGCCCCACACAGTGCCAGACAACCGCCGATCAACCAGGCCAGCATCACCCGCATGGGTGAGCCCAGATCACCTATCGCAAATCCGGAGGTGGTAAAGACACCTGCGCCAATCATGTTTGCAATGACCAGACCGGTGAGGGTATACAGCCCGAGCGTACGCTTGTTGACCACAGTATTTACATCCCCGATAAACCTTGCATGGAGTAACAATCAGGCCGATGCAAAATCTATCGGACATCTAATTGTACTTACATCCGGCACTGTCGGCAAAACGATTTAAGGTGTGTTTCAGGCTGCCTGTCCAGTCAGTGTAATGTTATGCTATCAAGTGTAACCTTCATTTAATTCTTATCCGGAAGAACTGACCAATGACCATCGCCTTGATCTCCCATCCTGATTGTCGACTGCATGATATGGGCAGCGGACACCCGGAGAGTCCCTTACGTCTGGACGCGATCAATGATCACCTCATTTCACTGCGTCTGGATCCGATGCTTGCACGGCTCGATGCACCGCTCGCCACGCGCGAACAACTGGCACGCGTACACGCCAGTCATTACATCGACACGGTTTACAGCACCTCACCTGACCAGGGCCTCGCCGAACTGGATCCGGACACCTGGATGAACAAACACACCTTGAATGCTGCACTCCGCGCCGCCGGTGCCGTGGTACTTGGAGTGGATCGGGTAATGGCAGGCATGAATCACGCCGCCTTCTGCAGCGTACGTCCACCGGGCCATCATGCCGAACGTCATCGCGCGATGGGGTTTTGCCTGTTCAACAATGTCGCCGTCGGTGCCGCCCATGCGCTGCACGCCCACGGACTCGAACGCGTAGCGATAGTCGATTTTGATGTCCACCACGGCAATGGCACCGAACAAATTTTCATGGACGAACCCGCCGTGATGTTATGCTCAAGCTTCCAGTCACCGTTCTACCCGCATACAGGCACCGGCCCCCAGCCCGCACATATCGTAAACGTGCCCCTGCCCGCCGGAACCGGCAGCAACGAATATCGCGCTGCCGTCAGCGAGAAGATCCTGCCCGCACTGGAGAGCTTCCGCCCCGAACTAATCCTGTTCTCCGCAGGGTTTGATGGCCACATAGAAGACCCCCTCGCAAACTTCCGCCTGGTCGAGGCCGACTATCGCTGGATCACCGCCCAGGTACGTGAGATCGCCGAACACCATGCCAAAGGCAGAATCGTATCCACACTGGAGGGAGGTTACGCACTGCACGCACTCGGACGCAGCGTGGCGGCCCACCTACAGGCATTAATCTAAAAGTTGACGGTCAGGAACACCGTATGGATGTGTAAGACCATGTGCCGCAGGGATGCGGCACCCGAGCCTACATGGACGTATTCACAGCGTGTCTGAAACAACCATACGGTGTTTCTGACCTGACAGCCTGACATCTTGAAGGCATTGATCCAAAAGTTGCTGGTCTGTGACACGGTTGGGTTGTGCAAGACCGTGCGCCGCATGGATGCGGCACCCGAGCCTACATGGACGTATTTACGGCGTGTCTGAAACAACCCAACCGTGTCGCAGACCTCACAGCCCGGCGAGGCCATTCTGTTGTTGATCTACCCCTGAACCGCCCTCACCAAATCCGGCCCACTCGTCGGCTGTATCCCCGAGCGCCGTAATAGATAGTCATGAATAATCTCGCCCGGATTGATCTTCGCCCGGTTCAGCCCTTCCAGACCAAACAGACGATTAAATTCAAAGATATACGGATGGTCCCCGTCCATCGCGATATCAAACCCCGCATAATCAATGCCGAACCGCCTCGCAATATTCTCCACCAGCGTCAACGCCGCCTGCGGAATATTGTCCAGCTCAATCGTCCCGCCATGGGCAAGATTATTGTGAAACGCGCCCGGTGCCGCCACACGCCAGTAGGCATGCACAACACGATCCCCAATCCACACCACTCGCAGATCACGGTCAATATCCAGCTTCTCCTGCACATATAACGTGTCCGTCTTGCTACAGTAATAGTGCCAGTCATGCTCTGCCTCGATCAGGAAAACACCCTCCCCCATACTGCTGCGAATCAGCTTGGCCACAAAAGGATAATCCATACTCTCCAGCACACGCTTCTGATAACGCAGTTCATTCGGCAGGATCAAGGTCACCGGCACATGCGCCGGGAAGCGCAACTGGAACGCACGCGTCATCTCTACCTTGTTAAAGCCAAGCAGGTAACTCGACAGGCTCGGGAACATCGGTTTGTTCATCGCAAAGGCGATCAGATTCACATCGGCATAGTCCGGAAACAGCACCACATCGGCCGCATCCAGCTCGCTGAGGTGGCTCATCAATTGTGCAGGTTTAATGTACTGAAGATCGGGACAACCGAGTGTACGAAAGGGATCAAAGGTGACCAGCCGCATAAATCATTTACTTCCTGCAAGATGAATAGTCCACATCCACCTGCTCCGGGGATCCGGGGCAAGGGACCTGCCAGTTGTGTGTTAATCTAGCGGATATTATTCACCTCCACAATGTGATTATTTACAACAGTAAATCTTCGTAACCGTTATACTTTGACGCTTGTAAAATCCGGAAAATCCAGACTCTTTTTCAAGAATTCGCCCCCATGATCGTCATTGAATCCATCAGCCTGCAGCGCGGCGGCAGACCCCTGCTTGAAAACACCAGTCTGACCATCCATGACGGGCAGCACATCGGTATAACCGGTGCGAACGGTACCGGCAAGACCAGCCTGTTCAAACTGTTACTCGGTGAACTCGGCCCGGATAACGGTAATATCCATTTACCGCCACGGTTAAGAATCGCGCACATGGCGCAGGAGACCGAGTTCCGCGACATCAGTGCCACTGAACATGTGATTGATGGCGACAAACAATTACGTCGGCTGGAACAGGAACTGATCGTCGCCGAACGCGAACAGAGGCACGATGCCGTGGCGCAAATCCACGCCGCCTTGCAACATATTGATGGCTATAATGCACACTACCGCGCCGAGCAGTTATTACACGGACTCGGTTTCACCCAGCAGGACTGCAACCGGCGCGTACATGAATTTTCCGGCGGCTGGCGCATCCGCCTGAACCTGGCCCAGGTACTGATGTGCCCCGGTGACCTGTTATTACTGGACGAACCGACCAACCATCTGGATCTGGACGCCACCATCTGGCTGGAGCAATGGCTGCAACGCTTCCAGGGAACCCTGCTCTTGATCTCGCATGACCGCGACTTCCTCGACAGCGTGACCAACTGTATCGTCCATGTCGAACATCTGAAACTGAACCTGTACAAGGGCAACTATTCCGCGTTTGAACGCCAACGGGCAGAACGACTGGCCCAGCAACAGGCCCTGTTTGAACAACAGCAACAGCGTATCCGCGAGATAGAATCGTTTGTCGCCCGCTTTCGGGCCAAGGCCAGCAAGGCGCGCCAGGCCCAGAGCCGGCTCAAGGAACTGGACCGTATGCAGATGATCTCCTCCGCGCATATCGACTCCCCTTTCAACTTCCGTATCCCGGAATCACCGAAACTGTCGGATCCCTTGCTGGTACTGAATGATGCCGCGATTGGCTATGGCGCAAAGGTCTTGCTGAAAAACGTGCGACTGAATCTGCACCCCGGCTCACGTATCGGCCTGCTCGGTGCAAACGGCGCTGGCAAGTCAACCTTAATCAAGACGTTACTCGGTGAACTGCCACTGGTTTCAGGTGAACGGGTACAGGGCGAACACCTGCGCATCGGTTATTTCGCCCAGCATCAGCTTGAGGCGCTGGATCTCGACGCCAGTCCCGCGCTCCATCTGCAACGGCTGACCCCGACCGCAACCGAACAATCAATACGCAACTACCTCGGCGGATTCAATTTCCACGGCGATAGCGCGCTCGCCCCGGTAAGGCCGTTCAGCGGCGGCGAAAAGGCCCGGCTCGCGCTCGCCATCGTCGCCTGGCAACGCCCCAACCTGCTGTTGATGGACGAACCAACCAACCATCTCGACCTCGACATGCGCCACGCATTGACGATGGCGTTACAGGAATTCAACGGCGCCATGATCATCGTCTCCCACGACCGTCACCTGCTGCGCAACTGCGTCGACGAATTCTGGCTGGTCGCCGACGGCCGCGTCAGCACCTACGACGGCGACCTCGAGGACTACCAGAAACTGCTGACCCGCAAGGAAACAACAAACGCGACTACCGAAGACAACGGCAGCAAAAACACAATCAACCCGAAAGAACAACGCCGCCTCGCCGCCGCCCGCCGCCAGCAACTCAGCCCGATCAAAAACCGCCTGCAAAAACTCGAACAACAGATGGACAAGCTGCGCACCGAACTCGCCAGCATCGAAGGCCAGCTCGCCGACCCGCAAATCTACCAGGACAACAACCGAACCAACCTGCAAAAACTGCTGCAACAACAGGTGAGCAACCGGAAAGACCTCGGCGACTTAGAAGAACAATGGATGGAGCTACAGGAACAACTTGAAGCGCTTGAACAGGAAATCTAGATTTCTGAATATAAAGACTGATTTTAATCTGTCACCGTTTATTATCTGAACTCCGCGATGTTCAAGAACACCTTATTTCTATAATCGCACCACCTGACTTAACCTCTACGCAAAATGTAGTTTCGGGAACTATCTGGTCTTGTGTAAGACCGTGTGCCGCAGGACGCGGCACCCGAGCCTACATGGATGTATTCACGGCGTGTCTGAAACAAGACCAGATCGTTACCGAAACGGTCAGTGTTTGCCATTATCGCTACGGCGAAACCAACTCCAACAGCCTTCCCTTAAGCCCGTTTTTACTCTCTCAAGTGTTCATCATAGCTTCGTTATATAGCTGAATCTCCGTGAACGCCAGCTTCTCCATCAGGCCTTCTTCCGTGCCGTACAAGCTGTATGCGTTGATGTCCATCTTGTGTAACCTTTTCAAAACATCGTACTTCAGATATCCCGGCATCGTGATCCTGAGAGTGCTGCCAGGATGACTGTCCCCTTGTCGGGCAAGCGCTTCCTCATGCGGGCAATAAAACCATTCGCTATTAATCTTTTTTATTGCCAGTGTATAGCGACAATGCTGCATGAAATGACCACCATGAACTGTCAGTAATGGACCCGGCGTGCTGACCACATTTGTATCACCATCGCCTGACACACCCTGGCTAACATAAATTGCCACCTCTTCATCGAACGTAGCATGACGGAATGCCAAGAACAGGGCGATATGCGGTGACACCGACCAGTCAAGCAATGGCGAGGGAAATCCACGCTCACGCACATGACACATAAACGCATAATTTGGTGGCTGATGATGTGGGGAATAATTTTCCGGTAGATCCACTGCAAGCTCCTGCCACTGATGGCCAGAAGTTGCGAGTGAAGGTTGTATGCGTAACAGACTATCGTTATAGCGTCGGACGGAGTACCGCGTGGTCGAATAACGCTCCAGCGTTGTTTTAAGCGCCCAGTGTGCGTTGGTCTGTCCGCGGAATAATGGAGCGGGCGTGCTCGCATTGGCTGTAGCCGTCAGTCCGGCTACCTTGTCTACAAATGCATCCCATGATCCCAGTTTGCAGGTTTCCATTGAGGTTTTTCGTCCAGATTAGTTGGATAGTTTCGTCTCTTGGCAGATTATCCTACTGGATTCCCGCCTTCGCGGGAATGACGAATTAAGGGCTACGATCAAGTTTCGGCAACACGGTATGTTCGTGTAAGACCGTGTGCCGCATGGATGCGGAACCCGAGCCTACATGGATGTATTCACGGCGTGTCTGTAACGAACATACCGTGTTGCCGAAACGGTCAGCTTGCACACAATCAATCATTAACGTAGTTTCAGTAACGCCCCGGAGTCACTACTACGACCCCAGCACCCGCAGCCGCCCCTGCAACTCCTCCACCTGCTCCATCAAATCCATCACCAGCGCAATCCCCGCCACATTGATATTCAGGTCCTGATACAAACGCAAGGCCGTCCGCGTCCGCAGCATACAGGAGCCCGTGAAGCGCCAGTCGGCGACCTCGCGACCCCCGGGTTCCAGAACCCCCTCAGCCACCAGCTCAACTATCCATTCCGTGTTACACGAACAGATCCCCGCCAGATCCTCCAGCGTCATCCCGTCCAGTTCGTCCAGCATACTGCCCGTCAGTGTGATGTTATTCATCTGAAATGACCCCGAAGTGACTGCGTGGATTGAAATCAAACTGACCGGCCATCTGCCGGTAGAGCTCGCGTTGTTGATCGTTTACAGCGGGAGGTACAACGACCTGTGCGACCACGATAATGTCACCTGCAGGATTGCCGGGAATGCCCCGACCCTTCAGTCGCAACTTGTTACCGGACCGCGTATTCGCCGGTATAGTCATCTCGACTGAACCTGCCGGAGTCGGCACCTTGATTTTCGCACCAAGTGCGGCCTCCCAGGGTGCCAGCGGGACGTCCAGATGCACATCACGGTTATGCGCGCGATAAAACGGATGCGGTTCAAACCCGATTTCCAGATACAGATCACCGGCCGGTGCGCCACCGCTACCCGGCGCCCCCTGCCCGGCCAAACGGATCTTCTGCCCCTCGCTTACGCCTTTGGGAATCTGCACATTCAGGCTGCGCTCCTTCATAAACACATGGCCTGTGTTGTCTATCTCGGGCGAGCGCAATGTAATCGTGCGCCGCGCACCCAGGTACGCATCGGTAACAGTAATCAGAACCTTCGCATGATGGTCCTCGCCACGTAACTGAAAGCCCTCACGTGTATGCGACTGCGGCCCGCCCCGGTTGGCGCGGCCGAATAATGACTCAAAGAATTCACTGAACTCGGCGGGATCCACCTGCTCCTGACCGGTGCCACGGTGTTCAAAACCGGTGTCCCAGTCCGGTGGCGGACGAAACTGCTGGCCGGCCTGCCAGTTACTACCGAGCTGATCATAGGCGGCACGTTTCTCCGGATCCTGTAATACGGCGTAGGCCTCACCCACTTCCTTGAAGCGGGCCTCGGCATCGGATTCCTTGCTGACATCAGGATGGTATTTGCGGGCGAGCTTGCGATAAGCACGCTTGATCTCGTCCTGGGTGGCATCACGCGCCACCCCCATGATTTTGTAGTAGTCGCGAAATTCCATAGATTGAATGTCCCGTTAAAGAACCGGGCTGTGAACAGGATGTCCACAGCCCGGAATTACTGCACCCCCCACGGGTTTGCTACCTTACTGCTGGATACCAATTATTATGACAGGTTCTTCTTGAAGAACTCGATCGTTCTCTGGAACGCCAGTTTCGCAGCGGCCTCGTCATAACGCGGCGTGGTGTCATTATGGAACCCGTGATTGCAGTTCTCATAGATGAACGCCTCGTATTTCTTGTTGTTTGCCTTCAAGGCCGCCTCGAATGCCGGCCAGCCTTCGTTGATACCGGTATCCAGTGCGCCATAATGCAACATCAGCGGGGCATTGATCTTTGGCACGTCTTCTGCGGCCGGTTGACGACCGTAGAACGGTGCACCTGCAGCGAGCCAGGGCAACCTTACTGCCAGCGTGTTCACGATACCGCCACCAAAACAGAAACCGACCGCACCAACCTTGCCGTTACTCATCGGGTGTTCATGCAGCCAGGTTGTTGCATCAACAAAATCTTCGGTCACCTTGGTCTTGTCCAGCTTCGCCTGTAATTCACGACCGGCGTCATCGGTACCTGGATAGCCACCGACCGAGGTCAGAATATCCGGACCCAGTGCGAGGAATCCTTCCAGCGCAACCCGGCGGGTCACGTCGGCAATGTGCGGGTTCAGACCACGGTTTTCATGGATCACGATGACCGTCGGCAGTTTGCCGGTAGCGCCTGCGGGCATTGCCAACAGGCCCTTCATCGTGCCATGACCATTCGGGGTCGGGAACTCGACCATTTCGGTCTTCAGACGTGGATCGTTCTCGGGGACCTGCTGTGCCTCAGCATACCGCGGGGACAAGGCCTCCAGGATCGACAATGCCGTCATACCGCCAACGGCGTACTTTGATACCTTCGCCAGGAACTCGCGACGATCAATCTTGCTGTGTATATAAAGATTGAACAGGTCCAATACTTCCTGATCAAAATCACTCGCTTTCATCATTGCCATACTATCCTCCTCCTCTCCAGTTTACTGATTAAATAAGAAACCGCTGATCAATTATGCTGAATCTGGTCACGGCTAAACTTTCGTCCGCCACACAGGTTATCGTACAAGTGTAATCGTATTTCATTCCCGGTATCAAATGGATTCAGGATAAGGTGCTGTTTCAGGTTGAACGCAGGAGAATCACCGACCTGCATTCGAAACTGCATAATTATCATACACATACCGAATATTTACGCTCATCAACCCCGCCAGAACAATGGCGTCAACAGGATATACAAGGTCAGGTATTCAAGTCTGCCCAGCAACATGCCGAAACTGAGTGCCCATTTTGCGGTGTCCGGCAGTGAACTGAAGTTACCCGCCGGGCCGATGATCTCACCGAGTCCCGGGCCGACGTTCATCAGTGCCGTCAATGCACCGGTGGTGCTGGTCACGAGATCCAGACCACACAAGGCAAGGATAACGGTCAACATGGCATAACTCCACATGGCCATATACATAAAGGAGATAGAGGATGAAATGATGTCCTCGGTCACCTTGCGATTGTTGTACTCCAGCGTGACCACCGCATTCGGGTGGACCGACTGGATCATCTGTTCTTTCAGATACAACCAGAACAGCTGGAAGCGGAATATCTTGATACCACCGGCGGTCGAACCGGAACAGCCGCCCACAAATGTGAGAAAAAAGAACATGGCGACCGCGGCGGGGCCCCACAAACTGTAATCGGTACTCGCAAATCCGGTGGTGGTTATCACTGATGCGGTATTAAAAAAGCCATGGGTAAGCGCCTCGTAAAAGGACATCGTCCCGTTGTTCCAGATATACAGCGCCATGCACAGTCCGGCGGCAAGCAGGATCTTCAGATAGACACTGACCTGGGTATCCTTCGGTAACGTTATCCGCTGATTGATCAGCATACCGACATAAATTGTAAACGGTATTCCACCGAGCACCATGAATAATGTAGATGACCACAGGATGGCCGGGGAGTTGGCAAAATGACCCATAGAGGCATCATAGGTGGAGAATCCCCCGGTCGAGACAGCGGTCATCGCATGATTGATTGCATCAAACAGGTTCATACCAGAAAACCAGAAACTGAGTACACAGAGCAAGGTCAGCACAAAATAGACCTGTAATAAAAGCCGCAACTGGACCTTGACCCGTGGCGTGCTCTTGCCCGACATATCAGATGACTCGGTCTTGAACAGGCGCATACCACCGACACGCAGAAACGGCAGGATCATGACCGCCATCGCCACAATACCGACACCACCAAGCCATTGGGTCAGGGAACGCCACAGCAGGATGTCCTGCGGCAACGTGTCCAGCCCGACAATTACTGTCGATCCTGTCGTAGTAATACCGGAGACTGTCTCGAACACGGCATCTGCAATAGTTAGGTGCAGGTTGGAAAATATAAACGGTACCGCCGCTATGGCAGACACGCCAATCCAGTTAACCGCGGTGATCAGATAGACCTTCTGGGTATTCAATTGCTGGAGTGACTTGTGATTGGACCAGGCGAGCAAAACCCCGGATACTGCTGTGACCAGCGCCGTGATCAGGAACACCATGCTGTTCGGTCCTGATCCGACCAGCGCAAGCGAGGCGGGCAATAACATCAATGCGGACAGCATCAGCATGGTCATCCCGAATATGGCCAGCGCCGGTCGAAAGATCTTCATCATACCCCGATAGCCTCGTGATACTGGGTCAAGGCCTCTTTTGCCCGTTGATAACCAAGATCAATCAGATCCCCCGCCCGGTAGAACTCGAAGAAGCCGCAGGCATCGCGCGGAATATTGACAGTCAGATCAGGTGAATACCCTGCCATCTTGTAGCGGGCGATCGTCGTTTGCATCACATCCATCGATCGCAAGATCAGATCAAACAGTCCCGGCAACTTGTCCGGCTCCTGGATGTCACCTGTCGGCAGAAACTTCTCGATGAAGTTGATTATTTTTATCCGGTATTCGTTGTCACTGACAGCAGCCCTGTCAGACTGGTTCAGCTCGCTCACATGGCCCTCTGCGGCGGCATTCAGGTCGATCGCGAAGATCAGATCCGACTGCATATTCAGTACGGGCGCAATCGGTATAGGATTGACCAGACCACCATCGACCAGTAATCGGCCCATATGTCGCACCGGTTCAAACACCATCGGAACAGCTATCGAGGCGCGGATCGCGTCAAACAGCGGTCCGCTGTTAAACCAGACCTCGCGCTCGCCGTCGAGATCAGTGGCGACCGCAGTAAAGCCGATGGGCAGGTCCTCAATATTGCGATTACCGATCAGTTTTTCGAGCACATCAATAATCTTGTCACCCTTGAATAACGCGCCATGACTGAATGACCAGTCGAGCAGGCGGATGATGTCGGTCCGATCCAGCTCCAGCACCCAGTTTGCATATTCATCCAGTTTACCTGCCGCATAGATCCCTCCGACCAGTGCACCGATCGAGGTACCGGAGATATAACGGATCGTATAACCGTGTTCCTGCAGACAGCGAATCACACCGATATGGGCCATACCCCTCGCCCCACCGCTACCGAGTACCAACGAGATTGATTTATTGGCCATGGCCGTCCCCGGTCTGTGGCATTGTTACTGGTCCTTGCCGGGTTTGCCGCGCTTGCGGTGTTTGACATTGGCCTCCGGTAACGGAGGCAGACCGGTATGCCGGGTCAGAAAACGTCTGCCGGGCTGTATCATTGGTGTGTTGCTGCCGCTCTTCGGTTGCCAGGACGGGATCAGGCAACGCTTGCCGGGGCCAATCAGATCGGCGCGACCCATACGTTTCAGCGCGGCGCGTAACATCGGCCAGTTTTCCGGGTCGTGGTAACGCAGGAAGGCCTTGTGCAGGCGGCGCACCTTCAGTTGTTTCGCCACCGGCACATTCTCACTGGTGCGAGTGACCTTGCGCAGCGGGTTCTTGCCGCTGTGATACATCGCGGTCGCCAGTGCCATCGGTGAGGGTAGGAAGGTCTGCACCTGATCCGCACGGAAGCCGTTCTGCTTCAGCCAGATCGCGAGGTTCATCATGTCTTCATCGGTCGTGCCCGGATGCGCGGCGATAAAATACGGAATCAGATATTGTTCCTTGCCCGCTTCCTTTGAATATTGATCAAACAACTGTTTGAACCGGTCATACGCACCCATGCCCGGTTTCATCATCTTCGACAACGGCCCCTGCTCGGTATGCTCGGGCGCAATCTTCAGGTAACCGCCGACATGATGCGACACCAGCTCCTTCACATACGCCGGTGACTTGACAGCGAGGTCATAGCGCACGCCGGAGGCGATCAGGATCTTCTTGATGCCGGGCAAATCACGCGCCTTGCGATACAACTGGATCAGCGCCGAGTGGTCCGTATTGAGGTTCGGACACACGCCAGGATAAACACAGGACGGCTTGCGACATTTGCTTTCGATCTCTGGCGACTTGCAGGCGATGCGATACATGTTCGCGGTCGGGCCGCCGAGGTCCGAGATCACACCGGTAAATCCGGGAACGGTATCGCGTATCGTCTCGACCTCGCGCAATATCGAACCTTCGGAACGGTTCTGGATGATACGGCCCTCGTGCTCGGTGATTGAACAGAACGAACAACCGCCAAAACACCCACGCTGGATGGTGACCGAAAACCGGATCATCTCGTAGGCCGGGATCTTCTCCTGCCCGTAGGCCGGATGTGGCAGACGGGTGTAGGGTAATTCATAAACGCGATCCATCTCCGGCGTGGTCAACGGGATCGGCGGCGGATTCAGCCACACATCACGGTCGCCGTGACGCTGCACGATGGCGCGCGCATTGCCCGGATTCGTCTCCAGATGCATCACTCTTGCCGCATGGGCATACAGGACCGGGTCGTCTTTTAATTGTTCATACGCAGGCAGACGTACGACCGTATCGGCCGATTCATCTTTGGGATGGTAGCGCTCAAAATGCACGGGTTTTGTATCAGCTACCGTGGCCTCATGCCGACCGGCACCCGGTTTCATCGGCGTTAACGCATACGGGTCTGTATGTGCATCGACGACACCCGGCTGATCCAGTGTGGTCGAATCCGTCTCGCTCCAGCCTGCTGGCAATCCATCGGCAACATAGGCAGTACCGCGCAGGTCATGGATCTGCCGTGCCTGTTCCCCGGCGGCGATGCGGTGCGCCACCTCAACGATGGCACGTTCGGCATTGCCATAAACGAGCAGGTCGGCCTTGCTGTCGAGCAGGATGGAACGCCGTACCTTCTCCGACCAGTAATCATAATGGGAAATACGCCGTAACGAGGCCTCGATGCCGCCTATCACGATCGGCACACCCGGATACGCCTCGCGGCAACGCTGTGAATAAACAATGACCGCGCGATCCGGACGCTTGCCCGCTGCACCGCCCGGTGTGTACGCATCATTCGAACGGATTTTGCGATCCGAGGTATAGCGGTTCACCATCGAATCCATATTGCCCGCCGACACACCGAAAAACAGCTTCGGCTTGCCCAGCACCCGGAACGGATCCGCCGAGGTCCAGTCCGGCTGCGCAATTATACCGACGCGAAAGCCCTGCGACTCCAGCAAGCGCCCCACCAGCGCCATCCCGAAACTGGGATGGTCCACATACGCATCACCACACACAATAATAATGTCGCACTCATCCCAGCCGAGTACGTCCATTTCCTCGCGCGACATTGGCAATACCGGAGCCGGCAACAGCCGTTTGGCCCAGTATTGGCGATACGAAAAAATATCAGGTGCAGTCTGCAACATGGTGTATAGACATCAGAGTACGGAAGTTCCGGGAATTTTAGCAGTATTGTCCTAAGGATACCCGGTAAATGTCAAAAGCCGGACCCGCTTATGACCAGGGAGCTGCCAGTCTGCCCCGAACTCAAGCCCCGTCAACTTTCAGGACTTGCTGTGGGATGAGACTCTGAGCCCCTGATTCCGGGGCTCTTTAAATCTGCACGACACAGGAATAAGATGGCATCAAGGCCTGATTCCGACCTGGCTCGCGTCCCGGAACGGAGGTCATAATTCAAGCCGAGAACTGCCGTATCCAGTGTGCATAGTACAAAGCAGTGGAGCAGGTGAAATGATAAAATCGCAGCACCTCACGGATCTGTTCCATCAGCCTGCCCGGTCTGGGCACGAAATCCTCCATAAAGACATCATTGTGTTTTGTAACATTTCGGCGCGGTTATCAAGATATTGGGTAGATATCCGCGCCAATCTGGCGGCCTATCCCGCGAGCTGTAACATTTCCGCAGGGTTATCCCGTTATTTTGCAGATAACCGCGCCAATCTGGCTCACTATAATAAAAAATTAACCAGACCTGTCGCGGTCTGGTTAGCACATAGTTATGTGGCGCTGAATTAATTTGAAAATTAAATTCAATGCCAACAACATATTACGTGGAAAACGAAAAGACCATCCCCAAATTGGGTGATTACATTGTTTAAATTTCATGCTACAACTGAAGCGATGAAGGTTGCTGATGAGCTAGCTCCATCGACAACCTTCATCGCTTCAGTAAGGCATTTAAACAATGTCAGCGCCACGGTTTTTTATGGGTTTCGCCACCCATTCAGGGGGCGCCATTTTGATATCTAGTTCATCTGAAGGGCGCCAAATAACAATCGATTGGAGTCGACGCGCGGTACAGCCGCGCGCGCCTCACTTCCATCGTTAGCCTGATGATGCGCGCGTTTTTTCTGCCTTTGGGTATCGCTACCATGGCGGCCTTGACTGGTTGCGATACGGGGCTTGAGGTGACCACGACACAAGCGGTTGAGATCTGGATACTTCCGGCGCGTGCCGAGGCAGAAGGTCAGAGGCGTGTTGGAACGCTACCAGCAGGTGTGACAGTCCCGATTGAAAGTGCGGAATCGTTGAAAAGTGGAACCGCGTATGAGGTGGAATATGCTGATCCAGTATCAAAGGAAAAAACGAAGGGCTATGTCCTGCTCGGTGCGCCTGGCCTCAAAGTTCGGGAGAAGAGTTAGTAAATTTGCAGGCTAACCGGCGGTTGTTGATCGACACTTGCTCAGCGCCTCGCTCACACGCATGTGTCAATATGGACGTTAGCGGGATTCACATTGATGACAAAACGCACACAATCATGCTATCCTCTGGAAAATGAAGATCTACAACTGGAATGCGGAAAAGAATGAGCAATTAATTGTTGAACGTGGAATTTCATTCGAGGAAATTGTTTTTTATATTGAAAATAATGGTCTACTTGACGATATTGCTCACCCAAATAGCCAGGATTACTCTCATCAGCGAATTTTCGTAGTAGC
>CAMDWI010000035.1 GCA_945878555.1 Klebsiella pneumoniae | reverse complement strand
CCTGTCGAGTAACAGTGTAATAATAATTTGTTCAACCCCGGCAAACGCGCTGATAATACTCGCCAGTTGAAATGGCCAGTCAGGCCCATCAAGAATCAGCAGAAACGCACCACAAGCCATACATACGGTTGCAAACTTGACCAGCCAGGTGTGATAGCTGGTATAGGTTCGAAATTTCAGCAACGCCACCAGCAAAGGCAATATCATACTTAACGCGGCGATCAGTATAAACAGGCGCTGCTCCGTAAATATCCACGGCCAGAGTTGCCAGACACCTATGACCAGTGCAGCATAGAGTAATGAATCAGCGAGCGTATCCAGCCTGGCACCCTGGACTGAGGTCTGTTGCAGATATCTTGCAATCGGGCCGTCTATCGCATCCAGAATAAATGCTGTCGCCATAACCACCAGAAACACTTCTGGTTGGTGAGCAAGTGCCAGACACAGCATCGACAACGCCAGCAGAAACCGGAGACCCCCGAGCAAATTCGGTAATGTCAGCCAGTGCGGCATATCCGTAAATTCCCCGGGATAAATTTGCTAGTTTACCTGCATGATTGATTATATATTAGCTTCTGGATGTTAAACCGTCCTGATATATCGAGGTCTGGCAGTCCCGAAAATAATTGCGCTTTATTTAAACTGATAAAACCACCGCTAAATCAGCCCAAAAGGTTACATACATCCATGAAAAAAACCTTCCTGCAGGCCCTGTTACGCAAACGTATGACCACCCATGAGGATTTTGCCGACAGTGGCCTGAACCGCTGCCTTAGCGCCATGGATTTGACCATGCTGGGTATCGGCGCGATTATCGGGACAGGTATCTTTGTATTGACTGGTATCGCGGCGGCAACCCAGTCAGGTCCAGCCGTTGTACTTTCATTTATTCTGGCTGGCACGGCCTGCGCATTTGCAGCACTTTCCTATGCAGAATTATCCGCCAGTATCGGGGGTTGCGGCAGTGCCTATAACTACAGTTATGCGGCCTTCGGCGAGGTATTTGCCTGGATAATCGGCTGGGACCTGTTGCTGGAATATGGTGTGGCAGTGGCCGCTGTTGCCAATGGCTGGTCAGGCTATTTCCAGAATGCATTGGTCGCAGTTGGTATAGGTTTGCCGGAGGCGCTGACCCGCGCCCCCAGTATGGGTGGTATCGTCAACCTTCCCGCCGCGGCCATTGTCCTGGTACTGATGGTCCTGCTGATAATCGGCGTGAAACAGAGTGCACGCTTCAATGTGATCATGGTATTTGTCAAGTTGACGACCATTGTTATCTTCGTGGCGATAGCCGCATTTAACGTCAATCCGGAAAACTGGTCGCCATTCATGCCGTTTGGCTGGTTTGGTGAAAATGCAGACGGGAAACCGGTAGGAATCTTTGCTGGTGCCGCACTGGTATTTTTTGCCTACGTCGGTTTTGATGCCGTATCAACCGCCGCCGAGGAGGCACAAAACCCGCAACGGGACCTGCCTATCGGCATTATTTCCTCTCTCGTCATCTGCACAGTCATTTATATTGTTGTCTCCGGCCTGCTGACAGGCATAGTCCCTTATACAGAACTGAACGTGTCATCACCGGTTGCACACTCGCTGCAGTTGCTGGGCTTCAACTGGGCCTCTGCCCTGGTTGCCACTGGCGTCATAGCCGGACTGACAACTGTTATGCTGGTCCTTTATTATGGTCTGACCCGCGTAATTTTTTCGATGTCCCGTGACGGACTCTTACCAGCCGTGTTTGCAGCTGTGAATGACAAGACCCGCACGCCGGTCCGGGTCATCACCATCAGTGGAGTACTGATCTCCGTCACGGCCGGGTTTATCCCGCTGGGTGAACTTGCCGAGCTGGTCAATATCGGCACATTGTTTGCTTTCGTGATGGTATGTCTGGGCGTAATTGTACTGCGGATCCTGCATCCTGACATCCCACGCCCGTTCAAGGCGCCGTATGGATTATTGTTCCCTGTCCTTGGCGTGGTTTCCTGCAGCAGCCTGATGTTTGCATTACCCCACATGACCTGGATCAGGTTCATCGTGTGGCTGATACTCGGAATGGTATTCTACTTCGTCTTTTCCATGCGTAACAGCAAGCTGGCAGCAAGTACAGGCCCCTGATATGCCCACGAACCATGCACAATTTTATCTGGCCTGAACCGGGCATTTAATCTTTAATCAAGGCGTACGATGACATTTAGCCTGGACAAGTTTTACGAAGCCAACCGCAGGGTGTTGATCTGGATAACCCTGATAGCCCTGTTGTGGTTACTCAGGGACTTTTTCGGTCTGATATTCATCACCTTCGTGCTCGCCTTTATCGCCACACCGCTTGTACGCAGTGGCCTGACACGTCTGAAATTGCCATATCGCATTTCATTGACACTGGTCTATCTCATTTTCCTGATCATGCTCGGTAGTTTCATCCGTTATGTCACGCCAAGTGTCATCGGTGAAGCCAATATCTTCCTGAATAATTTTGGAGAAGTCCGGCAAAAGCTTATCGACCTGGGACGGGATGCCGGCAGTAAATATCCCGGCGTCGAGCGTTCCATGCATGGCTATATTCGTAGCGTGCTCGATGAAGGATCGCTATTAACTGTGGACAGCCAGCTGGATGTATTCCAGTCACAAATTGGCCTGTCTGATATGGACCAGGTGCAGTACAGCATTAAAAGAAACAGTGATGATGAAATGCAGGCCAGACTGCGACTTTACAATGACAAGGAAGCGGAATTACTTATTACCTCATTGATGAATTACCAGATGGCCAAGGTCCGCGAACAACTGCCGGTCATGATCAATTACCTTTATCACGGTACAGCTACCATGCTGCTGGCCTTGCTGTTCAGCTTTCTCATACTGTTTGACAGCGTACGCCTCGGCGAGCAGATGAAAAGTCTGGACAACTCACGCTTACGTTATTTCTACCAACAGACTGCCCAGCCTGTACTGCGGTTTGCCTATGTTGTTGGTCGTGCCATCCAGGCGCAGGCAATGATAGCCTGTGTAAATACCCTGCTGACCTTTGTCGGCTTGTTGATACTGGGTATCCCGTCAAAGGCACTATTGTCCCTGATAGTGTTCGTATGCAGTTTCATCCCCGTACTCGGCGTATTTATCTCGACCACGCCGATGGTACTGGTAGCACTGAATGATGATGGGCTGGGGCTTGCAGTAGGCGTCGTCGTAATGATTGCCATCATTCATATCATTGAGGCCTACGTCCTGAATCCGATGATCTACGGTAAACATCTGAAACTGAACCCCGTCCTGGTGTTGATTATCCTGCTCGTTGCCTATCATGGCTTCGGTTTATGGGGAATGATCCTGGGTGTCCCGGTCGCCCATTATTTTATTCATGATGTATTTGGCGTTCCCTTGTGGGATGAACGTCACCTCGCACCCAAGACACCTGAAAATCCCGTCTGAACGCCGACGCCGCCCCCCGAGTTCAGTAGCTGTACCCTGAAGTTTTGAGAGCCAGTTCACGATTGACAAATCTATCGCTGACAAGTGCTTATCATACATAAACAATACGCCTGCATTTATGTCAACCATACACCCTGACTATCGTTATAGGCAGCAGGAGCAATGATGAAGTCGCCGACCTCGTTGCGTTACTTGTAGATTATTAATGATTGTCCGGGGTCTAACCGGACAGAACAAACAGGAGAAGG
This sequence comes from Klebsiella pneumoniae, assembly GCA_945878555.1. GTDB lineage: Bacteria > Pseudomonadota > Gammaproteobacteria > Eutrophobiales > Eutrophobiaceae > Eutrophobius. Next base: position 21,249 of record CAMDWI010000035.1, on the reverse strand, counting down.
ATGATGAAAATGCAGGCCAGAATTGTTACAGCGTTGTTGATAAGCACATTGGTCGCGGGCTGTGCTTCAGGATCATACAGCGAGCGCCAGGCAGTCGGTGGGATCACAGGTGCTGCGCTCGGAGGACTGCTCGGTGCCCAGTTTGGTGGCAAGCGCGGCAACGACAGATTGATAACGACAGGTGTAGGAGTATTTATCGGTTCGCTGATAGGCAGTGAGATTGGACGTTCGATGGATGAGGTTGACCGGATGAAGACCAACGAGGCAATTAACCGGGCGCAAACCGCACCACTGGGAGAGAAAATCACCTGGAACAACCCGCAAAAAAACCACTCAGGTTCAGTGACACCGGTGCGGGACGGGTATTCTGAATCAGGCAGCTATTGCCGCGAATTCCACCAGACTGTATCGATCGGTGGCAAAAATGAGCAGGCCTATGGTGTGGCCTGTCGCCAGCCGGACGGATCCTGGCGAATTGTCGAGAATTAATACACGGAACTATTTTTTTTGACCCGTGTCAGAAGTTGCAGTAGCCGTTACCGGTGGTATCGTGACGGTATAATGAGTCAAGGATTATGTAGTCTGTAGTTTTGTTAACACTGAAGTCTGGCTCCCCCCCCCCCGCCGGGCTTCAACTGACAATTTCTCGGTCTCATGGTCTGACAAGCCCGGGTCGACTGTTCAAACAGTCGGCCCGGCTAACTTTCCGGATTCAGAATTTTTCCACCCAGTTTATTTATCATCGCAATCACCAGGGCCTCGGTGGCGGATACACGATCCGGATCTGTACTACGCAGAACCAGATTCACTCCTGGCATACCCACACGAAAGAACGGATAACTGCCAATACTCACATCGGAGAATTGTTGTTGAATTGTGGTGAGATCTGCTGCGAATGTGCCTTCAGCCAGATTGGTACGGATACTGACGGTAACCATGGGTGCCCCCCCGATCAGCCTGTCAGTGATGCCCTCAAACATGGCTTGCATGATCGAGGGGACACCCGGTAATACAAACACATTGTCGATATGAATACCAGGCGCACCTGTGACCGGGTTCGGTATCAACGCCGCTCCTTCGGGAATATCAGCCATCTTCAGCCGGGCCTCATTCAGCATGCCCGGGGCATAATAACTGTCCAGGGTTGCAACCGCCTCGGAATTCCGTACCAGATTTACACCAAATGCCTTCGCTACCGCCAGCGCGGTAATGTCATCGTGGGTGGGGCCTATGCCCCCGGTTGTGAAGACATATTCATAATGACGGCGACAATGATTAATCGTCTCAATGATGGTCGGTTCATCGTCTTCAATGACCCTGGCATGTTGCAATCGAATACCCAGTTCATCACAACGCTTGCCAATGAAGGATAAATTGGCGTCACGGGTACGCCCGGACAGGATTTCGTTACCGATAATGATAACAGCAGCAGAAGGATTGGCTGGTTTATTCATAGACCTTGCATCAGGTAGTCACATGGTGACCTGTATATTATCGATCAATCTTGCGGGTCCCAACCAGGCAGCGACCAGCACGGATAATTCCGACTCGTCCGCAGCGGGTACACCCAGATCGGCAGAACGACGCACACTGAAATACTCCGGTCGCAGTCCCGCCGCCTCCAGTGCCTGCATCCCTGCTGCTTCTACCGGACTATAGATACCACCTGCATTATGCAGCTTGTCCGCAGCGGCTATCAGTGTGCGGTAAATTACCGGTGCAACCCGTCGCTGCTCAGCTGTCAGATAGGCGTTACGCGAGCTCATCGCCACCCCATCAGACTCCCGGATAATCGGCATTCCCATAATTGTGGTCGGAATACACAGATCCGAAACCAGACGGCGAATAACAAGTAATTGTTGATAATCCTTTTCACCAAACAGGGCGACATCGGGCGTCACATTAATCAAAAGCTTGGTCACCACGGTGGCGACACCGGAAAAATGATCGGGGCGGAACTTGCCACACAGGATAGTGGACAGACCGGGCACATTGACCCGTGTATCTACATCCATACCCCCTGGGTATAACTCCTTCAGATCCGGCGCAAACAACAGATCCAGATTATTAGCCTCCAGCTTCTGCCGGTCGGCGTCCAGCGTACTTGGATATTTCTCGTAATCTTCACCCTTGCCGAACTGGATAGGATTAACGAAGATACTGACGATGGTCCTGTCACTGATCTCGCGGGCGCGATCCAGTAGCGACAAATGACCGTCATGCAGGTTACCCATCGTCGGCACAAACGCAATACGCAGTCCCTGTTGCTTCCAGCCTGCAACCTCGCGGCGCAGACCGGGTAAATCAAATACTGTTTTCATAAAGTGCAGGAACCTGTGTCAGGTGGAATTAATAACATCGCAAGCCATAAGGACGTGGGAAAACTAGTCAAAACTCTGGGCCGCTGTGGGAAATTGCCCTGACCTGACAGCCTCGGCATATTGTCTGACAGCATCGGAAATATTTCCACCCTGTTTAAGGAAATCGTTCGCCATTTTCGGTATATAACCCGAGATACCTATCACGTCATAGATGACCAGAATCTGTCCGTCGCAGTCCGGGCCTGCGCCGATTCCAATCGTCGGAATCGACAGCGCCGCTGTGATCCTTGCAGCCAGTGCACGCGGTATACATTCGAGCACGATCATAGCGGCCCCGGCATGTTCGAGTGCTAGCGCATCGGCAAGGATACGCTCAGCATCCGTGCTGTTACGTCCCTGCACCTTGTAACCACCGTATTTGTGTACCGACTGAGGTTGCAGACCCAGATGTCCGCAAACGGCAATACCGGCCCCGGTTATTGCACTGACCTGCCCGAGTACCTCACTGCCACCTTCGAGCTTGACCATGTCGGCACCTGCCTCGTACTGCAGGCGTCTGGCATTGTCCAGTGCCTGTGCCGCATCGGCATAACTGTTGTACGGCATGTCAGCAATCAACAAGGTCTCTTGTAGCCCGCGTCTGACCATGCCGGTATGGTAAACCATGTCCTGCATTGTGACCTGTAATGTGTCTGAACCACCCTGCAACACCATACCCAGTGAATCACCAACAAGGATCACATCTACACCTGCCTGCTCAAGTAAACGTGCAAAACTGGCGTCATAAGCGGTCAGGCAAACTATCCTGTTGCCTGTCGTTTTCATGTCCCGAATCCGGGACAATCGATCCGTCGTGTTCATAATTCCTTCGGGTTGAAATAGTGTCGGCCAGGCGCGAGGTCCTGGATATATTCGAGCAGCATCTGGAAGTTGCCGGTATTCCTTGCCAGGTCAAAATCAGCCGTATTCACGATCAACAATGGAGACTGATCATAGTTATAAAAGAAATCAATATAGGCATCGGCGACGGACTTCAGATACTGCTCATTGATATTTCTTTCATAGTTGATACCGCGCTCATAGACCCGCCGTTGCAGGTCGTCAACATTTGCCTGCAGATAGATGACCAGATCAGGCGCAGGCGCCTCATCCAGCGCGAGTCTGTTGTAGATCTGGTTATACAGGTCAAGTTCATGGTCACTCAGGGTAATGCTGGCAAACAGCTTGTCTTTCTGGACCAGAAAATCAGAGACCAGCGAGGGTTTGAACATATCAGTCTGCCGAAGGGCCTCCATCTGGCGCAGGCGCTGAAACAGAAAGTGTAACTGCGTCGGTAATGCGGCGGACTTCGGGTCCTGATAAAACTTTGGCAGAAACGGATTCTCGGAGGCGGACTCAAGCATCAGATCGGTGCCGAGGGCGTCAGCAAGACGGATGGCGAGCGTGGTCTTGCCCACACCGATAGGGCCTTCTATCACGATATACTCCGGGCTGACCTTGCTCATAAAGCGCCTACTCTTTGCAAGGGTTCAACCTGCAAGCCCCGATATAAATCGATGGCAAGTCCAGCGCCGGGTATGTCGATATGCGGATCTAACTCCAGCAATGGTTCAAGCACAAAATTGCGCCTGGTCATTTCCGGATGCGGTACTGTCAATCTTTGCGTCTTGATACTCATATCCCCGTATAAAAGTATATCCAGATCCAGTGTGCGGGGTCCCCAATGCATCGTGCGGACCCGTGCGTGGTTTTGTTCAATCTGCTGGAGCGCATCCAGTAGTGCCTCTGCCGTCAATGCCGTCTCCAGACTGGCGACCGCATTGATAAAATCCGGCTGTTGCTGCGGTCCCAGCGGAGCACTGCGGTAGAGTGTGGAGGCGCGCAGCAGCACGGAATCAGGCAAACACGCAAGTTCTGTCAACGCTGTTGTGACCTGTTGCTGCGGATGGTCCATATTACTGCCCAGACCAATATATACGACCGTCATCAAACCTGTGGCTTACGCGACCGGTTCCTGCCACCACGGCGCCTTTTCCGGCGCGGACCGGCCGGTTTGTCCTGCGTCTGCGCGAGCACCTGTTCCGGATTTTCAAGAAACGCCGTCCACCAGTCAGCCAGTTCCTTTTCATTCTCTCCGGCCTCGGTGCGCAACAACAGGAAATCATACGCAGCACGGAACTTAGGATGTTGTAGCAAGCGTTGCGGACGACTGCCCTTGATCCGTTGCAACCTGGACTGCATCTGCCAGACATCCCTGGCCATCTGCGTATACCGGCGTGGCATCGCCGTGCTGTGTACCTGTTTGGAGATGACGACATCACTGGCAAGCGTAATCGAATCGAGCTCCGACAAACCACTTTCCATATAGGTGCGGGCAAGCTCTATCATCGGCATCCATAACAATGCCGCAATCAGAAAACCCGGTGATACCGGTTTTCCTTCTGCGATCCGGCTGTCCGTATTACGCAAGGCATGTATCAGCAGCGTATGCGGAAAGCCGCCTTCCTGCTGTTGCAGCACTGCATCGGTCTGCGGAAACAACAGGCGGAACAGATCAAAATGGCGGAGCTGCTCGAATGTCTCCAGCGCCTGACCACCGGTAAACAGCTTGATACATTCCTCAAACAGGCGAGCCGCCGGGATGTCTTTCAGCAACTCGTTCAGCCTGAAAATCGGCTTTTCCGATTCCGGATCTATACGGAATCCGAGCTTCACCGCAAACCTGACAGCACGCAGCATCCTGACCGGGTCTTCGATATAGCGCTGATCCGGATTTCCGATCAGGCGGATACGCCCGGCGCGGATATCATTCATTCCGCCGACATAATCTATGACCGAAAAATCCTCGATATTGTAATAAAGCGAATTGACAGTGAAATCGCGTCGCCAGGCGTCATCATCGATTGTGCCGTAGACATTGTCCTCAATGATCCTGCCCTCCACCATCTGCCCTTCTCCATCGTCGGGGGTATGGTGTGCGCGGAAGGTCGATACCTCGATAATTTCATCGCCGTACCTGACGTGGGCGAGGCGGAAGCGTCGACCTATCAGGCGACTGTTACGGAACAGTTCGCGGATTTGATCAGGACGGGCATCGGTCGCTACATCAAAATCCTTCGGCTCGCGACCGAGTAACAGGTCACGCACACTGCCACCAACCAGATAGGCACCATAACCACCATTCTTCAGCCGGTACAACACCTTTAGCGCATTTTCACTGATCTGGTTGCGGGAGATATTGTGGTCCGCGCGCGGTATCACCTGCGGCCGCGGCCGCAACTGGCTGACGTTGCTGGTTTCATTTCCTGTTTTAATCATATTTTATCTGTATATCGGGCCGGTTTCAGGGCTCTAATGCCAGTGCAGGCGACGACACCGGCAAGTACGGTTTTCCAGAAAATAACATAGTGGACGATACGATACAGCAGAATCAGTATCGATTCACACTATGATCTGATCGAATTCACAAGTATTATAGCGTCATTCTGTGTTCCGCTCCCTTCGTCTAGAGGCCTAGGACGCTGGCCTCTCACGCCGGTAACAGGGGTTCGAATCCCCTAGGGAGCGCCATTTCTGCCATTTTTGACTCATTTATTTGGTGCTACTATCTTCAGTATCTAGATCTGGTTTTTGTATCACCAGCATCCCGGAAAATAATATATAAATACCCAGAGGTTATTTCCATGAGATTTACAGTGTTGCAGTGGCTGGTTCTTTTTTTGTGTTTTTCAGGCAGCGCCAGCGCTGATGAACTTACTGACCATGCACAACGACTGATCGCCGAAAACAAGGCTGCCGAGGCATATGCATTACTGATACCCCAACTGGAACTCCGTGCAGGAAATCCGGATTACGACCTGTTGCTGGGTATCGCCGCAGTCAATTCTGGCCAGCCGACCCAGGCCGTATTTGCCCTGGAACGCGTGCTCGCCATCGAACCCGATAATCAACGTGCCCGCATGGAGCTGGCACGGGCATATTTTGAGGCCGGGGAAAACGAGGCATCACGGGCAGAGTTTAATTTCGTCAAGTCGCGCGAAGGTTCTGCTGAAGTAACCAAAACCATTGAGGCCTACCTGACCGAGATTGATACCCGCATCAGCGGCAAGGACAGTTCCGTCAATTTTTATGTAGAAGCTAGCGGTGGTTATGATTCCAACGTCAATAGTGCAACCGATACATCTTCTGTAGCTATACCAGCATTCGGTAACCTGGTATTTACCCTTGATGAAGTTGCCCGTGAACTCAGCAGCGGATTTTATCAACTGGATGCCGGCATCGGCTTCGCCAATGGTCTGGCTGCCTATGAAGACGTCGGTGTGTTTGGCAGCCTCAAGGGTTCCTATCGCCAGACCTGGCACCACCACGATTTTGACACTGCCGCCGCTGATGGCCAGCTTGGTTTACGTTTTGGATCAGGCCAGAACGCTTACACAGCCTCCATGCTCGCTCAAAGTTATGCAATTGATGATGATATCAACCGCAGACAGGCAGGCATAAACCTGCAATGGCTGCACATGCAAAACAAGGCCACGCAAATCTCCCTGTTCGGCCAGGCGCTGGTTCAAAAATATCCCGGACAGGAAACGCGGGATGTAAACCAGTTCACTACCGGCGTCGGTCTGGTGCGCCTGCTTGATCACAAGGGTGCTCCGGTTGTTTATGGCGGTTTATTCGCCGGAATGGATGATGAACGCGACAGCCGGTACAAGGAAATTGGCCGTAATTTTATTGGTATTCGTGCCGGTGGCCAATACACCCTGCAGGAAAACCTTAACCTGACTGGCGGTGCCAGCTACCAGTACAGCCGTTATGGCGATGATGACTTGTTATTCCTGAAACGGAGAAAAGACCACTTCAGTTTTATCCATGCGGGACTGGAATATACCCTGATGGACAAGTGGGTAATAAAGCCTGATGTGCAGTATCTACTTAACAATTCGAGCCTGCCTATCAGCGACTTCAAACGCTGGCAGTTTATAGCCGCTGTGCGTTACAACTTTGAGTAACAGGAGAGATGATCATGTTTAACACCGTTATCAAGAACATACACATCACCGTCATGTTTATCCTCCTGGGCTTATCCGGCATCTCTACGGCCGCGGATCTTGCCGGTAAGGTGGTATTTGTGCGCGGGACACCAACAGCGGTTGATGCCGCCAATACCGTCCGTCCACTGGTGAAAGGCAGTGAGGTATTTGCCGGTGACAGACTGGTCAGCGGTAATGGCAAGATCCAGGTCAGTATGATCGACGGGGCGTTTGTCTCGGTACAACCTGAATCGGAATTCACGATAGAAGGATACACCTATGCCGGTACGGCGGACGGCACAGAAAGCGCCACTATGCGCCTGGTAAAAGGTGGTGTCCGTGCAGTAACCGGTGCCATCGGCAAGGACAATCCGGAAGCCTATAAATTACATACATCAGTTGCCACGATAGGAATCCGCGGTACCGGTTACAATACGCGTATATGTGCGGGAGACTGTCCGGGGAGAACGGATGGCCTGTACCATAACACCTGGGAAGGTATCACCTACGTAGCCAATAACGTTGAAAGCCGGGACGTCCCCAGCAGAAACGGTGTCTTCGTGAAAGACATCAATGCACCAATTGAAATCCTCGCCCAGGTCGCCGGCGTAACTGCAATAGATGAAGGTGTGGCGATCGCAGAAGAATCTCGGAAAGAAGAAGATACAAATACAGTTATAGCCAGCGGTGAACAGCGCACTGACGACGGCCTGCGGGTTGCGGTCAGTGGAAATGCAACCGGTTCAGCCAGGGTGTTGACCGGCCTGGTTGGAATACATATTAACCCGAACGATGAAGACGGTGGCGTAGATGTCGGTGGTCTGGAGAATATGAGTATTTTCTTTGATGCTGACGGGAAACCTGTCGGGGCACTTTTCTCTGAAGATGATGACATCACAAATAGTTCGAATCGCGGTCTGGCAACCATAGATCTCAACGCTGTACTGGCAGGGGACAACCCCGCGGCCATTACCGAAATCCGCAGTCTGGTCGCAGCGAATAATCCAGTGCAGATAGCCAACGCGCAGCAGAATCCTGCCCGCGTTGCCGACTTTACCATGGTGGACAACTTCGGATGGTTCCGGTGGACCGGCGGTGATGTTCTGGTTGTCAATGATAAAGGTGATACCGATACCGGACTATCGATGACGGGTAACCAGAGTGTGCATATCATTACCGGCCCCGCGTTTGACAGCGCACCCATCACAACGGGATTTGGTTTCTATAATTTTATCGGCGGCACACAATCCACCTCTGTCAGTGGCAAAACTATCGGCGCAGGCGTTACCAGCGGTGCTATTTTCGTCGATTTCAGCTCGGCCGAAGCCGGCCTGAGCATGACGGTCAACCATATCAATGAATACTCGGTTTTTGGATTGCTCGACATAGACAATACTGGCGCTATGGGGCTGAAAAACAACGAAGTACTGGCCACTATCCTTAGCCCTGTGGTGGGAAGTGTCTGCTATCCTTATTGCGAGGCCTATATTGAGGGCGGGTTCCCAGGTTTGGTAACAGATGGAATACCTGACTACGCCGGAATTGCCTACTCGATAAATGAATCTGATGAGATTATCGGCGTTGCCGGATTCAAAAACACACCGACAGATTCGAGCGTTAGCATACCTATACCTGCGATACCATCTATACCTGCTATCCCTACGTTTCCTTTCACGACCATTGTCGACTGATGCTGAAATCTGCATCTGTCATTTTGAGGTAAAGGTATAAGTCCCGTCCCAGTTGTCAGGCGGCGGGCTTGCCATGAATGACTCCAGGCGCTCCAGGTATATCGCATACAGTTTTTTCTCAGGATTGGCATCTTTCAGTTGCATAAAATTTTCTTGTGCACGATGCCATTCCCTGTTTCGGTAGTGTTTCAATGCCGCATGGTGCAAATCCAGTTCCTTTTGTTCTGATTCAGATACTTCAGCTGCAATTGCGAGTGGTTCGAAGATCGCTACCGGTCTGTCCTTGCCCTTTACCTTGACTATATCCAGTTCCCGACACACATAGTCTGGCAGCTCGGCACGGGTAAATTCACTGATTATTATCTCAACCCCGTAGGCCTTGGTCAGCCCTTCCAGGCGTGACCCCAGGTTGACGGCGTCACCAAGCACTGTATAGGCCCGCCGGAATTCCGAACCCATATCCCCGACACTCATGGATCCGGTATTGATACCTACGCCGATATGAATTTCAGGCCAGCCCTTTTCCAGGAAATCCTGACGGATGGCATTCAGGCGCTCCAGCATATATTGTCCGGTTTCCACCGCGTGTCGGGCATGGTTATTATCAGCCATGGGTGCACCCCAGAAGGCCATGATCGCATCGCCTATATACTTGTCGATAGTGCCACGATTATCATGAATAATCTGGGTCATCGCCGTCAGGTACTGGTTCATTAACATCGACAGCTCACCGGGCGTGAGCGTTTCCGATAAAGTAGTAAACCCGCGTATGTCGGTAAATAATACTGTGAGCACCCGACTTTCAGCCTTGAACGATACCAGTTCCGGATTATCAATCATCTCTTCGACCAGTTCCGAGGGCACATACTGACCGAACATGCTGGATATTTGCCGTTTCCTGTTCAGTTCACTGAAATAGCCATAAGTCATGCTGAGCAAATAGGAAACCAGTATCAATCCCAGACTGGAAACCAGTGGCATGACCAGGTTGTAGTTAGTCCAGAGATACACGTTCATACCTGTCACCAGTGATAACAGTATGCCAGCAGCTATTGTTGCCGAAAGCGGGGTCAGCAATGGCAACAACAAGGCCATCAGAATCCCTGTCCCGAGCAGTAACACAAACTCTGCACCGCGGGTATATTCCGGCTGCTGCATGATTTTATTGTCCAGTATCCCGGCAATAATGTTGGCATGAACTTCCACTCCGGGATATTGCTTCTGGACGGGGGTAGTACGCAGGTCAAAAAGGCCGGGCGCCGTGGTGCCGACCAGTATGATGGCATCCTGCAGGGTCTCAAGCGGGACGCGCTGTCCAAGCACATCTGCGGCAGAGACATAGGGAAAACTACCCTGATAGCCACGGTAGGGGATCAAGGCCTGGAAATAACCATCCACCGGAATACGGTTATACCCCAGCTTCAGCGACTCAACCTTGTGGTAATCGCCGGTTGAGGCAAATTCAGGTTCCAGTTGATCGACGTATAACATATTGCGTGCGACAGCCAGTGCCAGGGACTCATAATAGTCACCTTCAAATTCGTATAGTAGCGGGACCCTGCGCACGACCCCGTCATCATCTATCCATGGTGTAAGGTGTCCGCCTCCTGTGGCTACGCTGACCAGCATCTGCAGATTACCGCCATAGCTGGTGGCCTTGCGGGCGGTGTCCACATTCTGGTTGGCAAAATCCTCCCTGGTCAGGATCGGCTGCGGGAGTACACCGCTGTTCAACTCTGCCCCTGATTCATTTTCCTGTTTGAAATAGTACCCGAGCAAAACAGGACGATTTGTGAGACTACTGGCAAACAATTGATCATAATCAAGCTGTTGCCTTAGGCCTTCAAGATGCAGGTTAAACTCACCAACACTTGCCAACTGGTCTTGTGCGAGTTGCTCCAGAACCTTCAGGCCGGAACTGTTATCCGGTTCCGCAAACACCACGTCAAATCCGACTATCGCAACCTCATAATGGTCAAACAGATTATTGACCAGCTTTGCCAGCTTGTCTCGACTCCAGGGCCAGCGTCCAGTTTCGGCAAGGCTCTTTTCATCAATATCGACAATGACGATCCTCGGATCAACTCCACCCGGCATAGTCAAAAGTATCCGGGAGTCGTACAGGATGCTCTCCAGTTGATCGAGAAATCCCGATCTCATGATACCGGTGTTGTGCAGCAGAAACACAAGCGTTATAAACAGGGTTATAAGGACCTGGGGATATTGGCGCCATAACCTGGAAAACAGTTTTTCCATATTTCAGACCTGTATTTCAACTGCCTATCTTGAAGAAGGTATTCATTTTCCCGCACACATCGTTGAATGCAATTTAGCATAAATTGTCCGGACTGTAGCAAGCAAAAGGGACAGGAGTTAATGCACCTTAATTTCCGGTACCATACTCAATCATCGGCACACGATACGTGCTAGACTTGCGATATTGATTTAACGATGTAAGCGATAGCCTGCAGGAATAAAACATCTGGTCCTGAATGAATGAACGTTTCTGATCCGTTGCCTCGCTGCGGCCTGTTCCGGCGCCTGCTGGCCATCTCCTACGACTGTCTGTTACTGGCCGGCGTCCTGTTTGTGGCCACCGCCGCACTGCTACCGTTTACCGGTGGCAATGCCATCCACAGTGGTAACTACCTGTACCTGCTCTACCTGATTATGTGCTGCTACCTGTATTTTTGCTGGCAATGGACACATGGCGGGCAAACGTTGGGTATGCGTGCCTGGAAGATCCGGATGCTGACCCCCACTGGCGGTACGATCAACTGGCGTCTTGCCAGCCTGCACTTCGGTCTTGCGCTGTTGTCCTGGTTATTGCTGGGCGGCGGGTTTCTCTGGGCGCTGGTTGATGCACAAGGCAGGACCATGCATGACCGCTACTCCGGGACCGGCCTCTACAGGGTCTGAATAACGGTTCCCGAAATCTACGACGGTTCATATTCGCTGTCTGGTTTATCTCGTGACAGACCGTAAGCCGCATGGATGCGGCGCCCGAGCGTACATGGATGTATTCACAGCGTGTCTGGAACGAGATAAACCAGACAGCGAATATGAACAGGATTTCAGAAACCGTTATTCAGCCCCCCTATTCGGTACGCAACAACGCCAATATAAGCAGGTAGAGCAACAGCGTCGGCACGATGACACTGATCGCCGGATGGATCTGGTATACCACGCCAAGATTAACACTGACCTCGTTGGCCAGGTGAAACAGTATCCCGGCCAGCGTACCGGTAAAAACACGTTGCCCGACCACGGCCGAGCGTGCCAGGCCGCGCACCAGCGGTACTGCCAGTATGATCATGCCAAGGATCGAAAACGGCTTGACCAGTTTTGCCCACAGGGCCTGTTCGTAAAGGCGCGTGTCCTGCAGATTCAGGCGTAGATAATCAATATAGTTAATCAACCCCGGCAAGGTCAGATACTGCGGCTGGACGATGACCACATTAATGATTTCCGGGTTAAGCAACGACTCCCACGTCGCAGACTGGCGGGAGGTATTTTCGACTTTTTCTGTGCTGATAACCGATTCAACGATGTCCTGCATCTTCCACTTACCGTTGTCATAATCGGCACTGCCGGCATACAGGCTCCGGCGCAGACTGCCGTCGGTGGCGAACTCATACAGATAAATCTGTTCGATACGGTTGCCGGAGAGGACCTTGCGGATATTCACATAACTGTTGCCATCGCGGATCCAGAACCCGTAACGGGTCTTCATCGTAATCTGCTCGGACAGCGACAGGGACCGCAGATTTTGCGCCTTCTCTTCACTATAGGGTGCAATCAGTTCACCGAGCAGAATGACCATGACCAGCAACAGCAGAGACGACCTTGCCAGCAGGGCGGCAAGCCGGAACCGGGACACGCCGGACGTGTAGATCACATCGAGCTCGCTGTTACGTGCCAGCATACCGAGCACGGTCATGCTGCCGATGACCGCCGCAATCGGGAACAGGTCATACGCCAGACGGGGGACGGTCAGCACAACATAGGCAATTGCCTGCAAGACCCCGTATCTACCCTGCCCGGTATCATCGAGCTGATCAACCAGCGTAAAAAACGAAAACAGCGCCACCATGACAAACAGGGCCAGCATGGTGGTCCATAACAGGTCGCGGCTGATATAACGTCGCAGTATTCTCATCGTCGATTACACCACATCTGCTGCAGGCTTGCGCCGAAACCAGGCGCGTAACGCAGGCAGTTTGACCAGCGCCACGATCGTCACCAGCAAAAGTAAATGCACCCACCACAATCCGACATGGGCCGATACATCACCACGCTTCAGCAAGGTCCTCGACACCCCCAGCAGATTGCTGTAAATCAGATAAATCAGGATGCAGACAAACACGGAGATATAACGACTGTCGCGTGAGGCATAGCGGTTTACCGCAAATGCCAGTAACGGCAACAGTATGGCGGCTAGCACAAACGAGATCCGCCATTGCAGCTCGGCCTGATACAGCGTCTCGTCGGACTGTATCAAACGCACACTCGGAATCGCCTCCATCCAACCGGGATCTGTTTCACGCTGGCCCTGTTCCAGCAGTACCGCATAATTGCGATAGCGGGTGATCTGATAATCGACCTGACCTGGTTCACCGATATAACGGTTACCGTTTTCAAAAATGACATAACGACTGCCGGACTCGGGTTGCATATGCAGTTTCGCACCAGCCGCCCGGATCAGGGCCAGCTGTTCACCCTGACGGATTTGCAGGAACACGTCTGCCATCGTCTCGCTCAGCCTGTTCAACTGTTCCACATAAACAACCATATCGCCCTTGCTGAACTCGCGAAACTGCCCGGCGGAAATACCACTGATATCGGACTCGACCTCGGCACGCCGCGTCAGTGCTCGCACCTCGGCCTCCGCCCACGGTGCCAGAAAAAAGGTGATCAGAAATACGAACACGGCATACAGCATCGACAGTTTCAGTATGGTCTTGATCGTTGACGACTCGGGAATGCCCGAGCTTGCAACCACGGTCAACTCCCGATCCTGCGTCATACGCGCCAGTGCCAGCACAACGCCCAGCAACAGTGCCACCGGCAACAACCGGGGCAACATCGACACCATCTTCATCACTAACATTTGCAGGATAAGGTTCGCAGGCAGATCACCGGCGGCCGCATCGGCCAGATAATCGACAAAGCGGTTGCTGGCGAGGATCGCCAGCAAAAAGGTCATAATCCAGCCAAGTTTGGCCAGGATTTCCCTCTGGATGTAACGCTCAAGTATCATCTTTTAATTTGGCGACCGCTCATTTACATTAATGCGTCCAGGACTATACACGTGATAAACTGGCGAAAATATGCAGGATCCTGCCCGATATGGACTGCATAAGCATAACGGTACAAACACATTAAACCAATCCGGGGATAGTACAGAAGATCATGGAATTCATCATTAAGAGCGGAAGCCCAGAAAAACAACGGACAGCCTGCCTGATCGTGGGTATATCCGAACCACGGCGCCTCGGCAGCGCGGCCAAGGCCATTGATGAGGCCAGCAATCGCCACCTGTCAAACCTGCTGCGCCGAGGTGACATGGACGGCAAGATCGGCCAGGCGCTGGTACTGCACAATGTTCCAGGCCTGCTGGCCGACCGCGTCCTGCTGATCGGTTGCGGCCGTGAGCGTGATCTCGATGACGCGAAATTCCGCAAGATCACCGAACACAGCATCAAACAACTGGCCCAGACCGGCGCGACCGAGGCGGTCAGTTACCTGCCCGAATTGAACCTGAAGGGCCGCGACATCCACTGGAAGGTCCGGCATACCGTCGAGATCACCAACCACTGCCTGTACCAGTTCAACGAATTCAAGAGCAAGAAGAAACGCGAGAAAAAATCACTGCGCCGGCTGGTACTGACGGTACCGTCACGCCGTGAATTACCCGCCGGTGATGCCGCCATCCGTGAGGGCCTGGGCATCTCCAAAGGCATCCGTCTGACCCGCGATCTCGCGAACCGGCCCTCGAATGTCTGCACACCAAGCCATCTGGCTGCGCAGGCGCAACATCTCGGCAAGACCTACAAGAGCATCAAGGTCAACGTTCTGGAACGCGACGATATGCGCAAGCTGGGCATGAACTCGCTGCTGTCTGTCTCCGCCGGTTCTGCCGAGCCACCGAAATTGATCACCATGGAATATTACAACGGGCGCAAGGATGACAAGCCGATCGTGCTGGTCGGCAAGGGTGTGACCTTTGATACCGGCGGTATCTCCATCAAGCCTGCAGCCGCAATGGATGAAATGAAGTTCGATATGTGTGGTGCCGCCTCTGTACTTGGCGTCATGTGTGCGGTCGCGGAGCTGGGCTTGCAGGTCAACCTGATCGGCGTCATCCCCACGGTAGAGAACATGCCGAGTGGAACCGCAACGAAGCCGGGAGACATCTTCACCACGATGTCGGGCCAGACCGTCGAGGTGTTGAATACCGACGCGGAAGGCCGACTGATCCTGTGCGATGCGCTGACCTACAGCGAGCGCTACAACCCGGATGTGGTCATTGATATCGCCACACTGACCGGCGCCTGCGTCGTGGCACTGGGCAAGGTCGCCACCGGCCTGTTGGGCAACCACAGCCCGCTGGCGAATGACCTGCTCGCGGCCGGTGAATATACCGGCGACCGCGCCTGGCAGATGCCCTTGTGGGACGAATACCAGTCGTTGCTGGACAGCCCGTTTGCGGACATGGCCAATATCGGTGGTCGTGATGGTGGGACGATTACCGCCGCCTGTTTCCTGTCACGGTTTACCAAAAAGTTTCGCTGGGCGCATCTGGACATCGCCGGCACCGCCTGGACGAGCGGCGCAGACAAAGGCGCCACGGGCAGACCGGTCAAACTGTTGATGCAATACATCCTTGAACGCTGCTCGCACAAATAAGTCTTGCGCCTGAACACTGCAGATTGATGGCCCGCGCTGACTTTTACATCCTGAACGGCAACACGGCGCCGTCCCGATTTTCCTGTACGGTGGCGGGCAAGGCGTACAGTCAGGGCAACACCGTTTATATCATGGCAACGGATCGGGAAGAGGCGGCCAGACTGGACGACCTGTTATGGACGTTTCAGGACATCAGTTTTTTGCCGCATGCCTGCGTCGATGATGCGCCACCCGACACCCCGATCCTCATCGGCTGGCCGGGTGCAGCGGCGCCACAGACCGATGTGATGATCAACCTGACCGAATCCGTGCCCGACAATATTGATGGTTACAATCGCATCGTCGAGATCATTGCCGACGAGACCTCGCGCCGTGAACAGGGGCGTGAACGCTACAAGGTCTACCGCGAACGTGGCTACGAGCTGTTCAACCACAATATCACGGCGGAACAGGCCCATGGCTGACCCCGAAAAGACGCCAGCGGAGCTGACCGAAAAAATAGACGAGCTTGAGGCGCTGTTGATCGAGCACCGCGAGCCCGCAGACCCCGGCCCGTCGCGCGTCGTCCATACCGCGTCGGGCATACCGATACTGGAAGACCTGTTCGAGCAGGACGAACCGGAAGATTATCCGGACCTGCCGTTTGACGACAATGAAGAAGATGATGAACCCACACACGAGCGGCTCGAACAGATCGCGGGCGACCTGGAACAGAAGCTGACCCACGAACTGGACGAGATCGTCAACCTGCTGAAGGTCAATATGCGCGAAAGCATACTGAACGAGCTGCAGATATTACTAAAGAGCGATACGCTGAAAAAGACTGATGACGATGGAAAAGACCTACAACCCGAAACAGATTGAAGCCGAGTGGTACCAGAACTGGGAACAGGCCGGCCATTTTGCCGCCCACGGCGAACAGTCGCCCTATTGCATCATGCTGCCGCCCCCGAACGTGACCGGCAACCTGCACATGGGCCACGCGTTCCAGCAGACGTTGATGGACGTGATGATCCGTTACCACCGCATGCGCGGTGACGCGACGCTGTGGCAGGGCGGAACGGATCACGCCGGTATCGCAACGCAGATGGTGGTTGAACGTCAGCTCGGGTTACAGGGCAAGTCGCGCCATGACCTCGGACGGGAAAAATTCGTCGAGGCGGTATGGAAGTGGAAAGAGGAGTCCGGCAGCACAATCACAAACCAGTCGCGTCGGCTCGGAGCATCGATGGACTGGTCACGCGAACGCTTTACCATGGACGCCGGTCTGTCCGAGGCGGTCAAGGAGGTATTCGTCCGCCTGTATGACGAAGGCCTGATCTACCGTGGCAAGCGACTGGTCAACTGGGACCCGGTATTACACACGGCCATCTCCGACCTTGAGGTCATCGCTGCTGAAGAAGACGGCTCGATGTGGCATATCCGTTACCCGCGTGTCGACGGTAAGGGCCATGTGGTCGTCGCCACCACGCGCCCGGAGACAATGCTCGGTGATGCGGCTGTGGCAGTGCATCCGGACGACGAACGTTACCGCGAACTCGTCGGCAAATATCTCGAACTGCCACTGACCGGCCGCCAGATCCCGGTCATCGCCGATGAGTATGTCGATCCGCTGTTCGGTACCGGTTGTGTGAAGATTACCCCGGCGCATGATTTTAATGACTATGCGGTGTGGACACGGCACAAGGACACGGCGGCGCTAAAGGCGCTGCCGTTTAACGGTCTGATCAATATCTTTACCAAAGACGCCAGCCTGGTCGCAGACACGGCAGACAAGTCCATCAGCAATCCGGCAACAGAGGTGATCCCGTCTGCCTATCGTGGACTGGATCGCTTTGCCGCACGCAAACAGCTGATCGCAGATCTCGAAGCCGCCAACCTGCTGGAAAAGACCGCACCACACAAGCTGATGGTGCCACGCGGTGACCGCTCGAACGCTGTCATCGAACCGTATCTGACCGACCAGTGGTATGTGAAGATCCAGCCACTCGCCGATCCTGCGATCAAGGCGGTCGAGAACGGTGACATCAAGTTTGTCCCGGAGAACTGGACCAAGACCTATTTTGAATGGATGCGCAATATCGAAGACTGGTGCATCAGCCGCCAGTTGTGGTGGGGCCATCAAATCCCGGCCTGGTACGACGAACAGGGCGGCATATACGTTGGTCGCACCGAAGCCGAGGTCCGTAGCAAATACAAACTGGACAACACGGTCGCGCTGAAACAGGACGAAGATGTGCTCGACACATGGTTCTCATCTGCCTTATGGCCGTTCACCACGCTGGGCTGGCCGGACAATACCAAAGAACTAAAACAGTTTTATCCGACCAGCGTGCTGGTGACCGGCTTTGACATCATCTTCTTCTGGGTCGCCCGCATGATCATGATGGGCCTGAAGTTTATGGGCGACGTGCCGTTCCGCGAGGTCTATATCCACGGACTGGTCCGCGACTCGGAAGGTCAGAAGATGTCGAAGTCAAAGGGCAATATCCTCGACCCGCTCGATCTGATTGACGGTATCGATCTGGAATCACTGGTGAAAAAGCGCACGGTCGGGCTGATGCGCCCAAAAGACGCCCCGAAGATCGAGAAGTCCACGCGCAAACAGTTCCCGGACGGCATCGAATCGTACGGCACCGACGCCATGCGCTTCACCTTTGCGATCCTCGCAACGCAAGGCCGTGGCATTAACTTCGATGTTGCCCGTATCCAGGGCTACCGCAACTTCTGCAACAAGTTATGGAACGCCAGCCGTTACGTGATGATGTGTATGGAGGCGAACACGCTGGACATCCATCAGGGTGATCGCGAATGCAATCTGGCCGAGCGCTGGATCAACACACGCCTCGCCAACGCCGTGACTGACATCAACCAGGGCATCAATAACTACCGCTTTGATCTGTCCGCGCAGGCCATCTACGAATTCACCTGGGACGAATATTGCGACTGGTATCTCGAACTGTCGAAGGTCACGCTGACCGGCACCGATGCGACCGACGCGGCCAAACGCGGCACACTGTACACCTTGCTGAACGTACTGGAGACTCTGCTGCGCCTGATGCACCCGTTCACCCCGTTCATCACCGAAGAGATCTGGCAACGCGTCGCCCCACTGCTGAACAAGACCGCACCGACAATCATGTTGCAACCGTTCCCGCAGACTACAGATATCACCACCGACAACGCAGCGATGACCGAGATGGAATGGGTCAAGTCATTCATCCTCGGCGTGCGCCGCATCCGCTCCGAACGCGACATCGCCCCGGGCAAGGCACTGGCCGTGCAGGTCAAGGGCGGCAACAACATTGAGCGCAACTGGCTCGCCGCAAACCGCCACTACATCACCGCGCTGGCAAAGACCGCCAGCATCACCGAGGTCACCGAGGCCGATGACGACGCCGTCATCGCACTCGCAGGCGAGATGACGCTGCTCGTCCCGCTGGCTGATTTAATCGATCCAAAAGCCGAGGCAGCCCGACTGGAAAAGGAACTGACCCGCTTGCGCAACGAACGCGACCGCCTCGCCGCCAAACTGGCCAACAGCGACTTCACCGACCGCGCCCCCGCCCCGGTCGTGCAGAAAGAGCGCGACCGCCTGACTGAGGTCGTCGACGGACTGGGCAAGCTGGAAGAACAGTATCAGCGGATACTGAAACTGGCAGGCTAAAGCATTACTAATGTCGTGCTTTAGCTTGTCATCCCGCATTACAGCAACAAGTCGAAGTCTCTAAAAGACTGACTGGATAAAGATCCCTTCATTCCGGGTCGGCGCTAGCCGAGCCCGGAATCCAGTTCAAACAAGCGTTTTTCAAGCCATCAAAACATGCAGTGGTGGCACTTTAAAACGTCCCGCTACTGGAATAATATGGCGCTTAGTGCCAGTTACGAATATCCAGAATCGTACGAATTTCAGTGGAGCAGGCGTAATGATAATAACGCAGAACCTCACTTACCTGATCCAGCAGGCTGCCCGGCATGGGCACGAAATTCATCATAAACACCTCCTTATGTTTTGTAATATTTCCGCGTGGTTATACAGATATTTTGCAGATAACCGCGCCAATCTGGCGGCCTATCCCGCGAGCTGTAACATTTCCGCAGGGTTATCCTGTTATTTTGCCGATAACCGCGCCAATCTGGCTCACTATAATAAAAAATTAACAAGACCTGTCGCGGTCTGGTTAGCACATAGTTATGAGGCAGAAGAATGAATGATCACTGTCCAGAATGTGGCGCAGATAGTATTAGGCGCTGGGCTTGGATTTATGCTCACTGGCCGTTCCACACAACATGTTCTCAATGTGGAGAAAAACTTAGGATTCGTCGTAATAGTTTTTGGCTAGATGTCCTGTGCCAATTTATTGCTTCGACACTGTTTCCCATAGCGGCAATCGTTGGACTATTTGGAAGTCTGGGGATTGCGTTCGCGATCTTTGGCACAGCAATCATCTTGATGTATTTGCCATATTTACGCGGGTCGTTTGTTGTCATTCGATCAGTAAGCAATGCTGCCTCATAACAAGTCATTCAACCGTACGCCGGGGAGAGTATCTCGTTCTTTGGTCAAGTCCATGGCCGGCGCCGGTCAATTCTATCGTTATAAACCATGACTGCTGATCCCGCGCGTTCAACTCCACATGGCTTCTGGAGGTTTTCTGCTGACTATCTTTTGGCAGCACGTTGCGTAGATACTCATATTCGTAAGACCAGTGGAGTATATTTTCCGACGTTGAATTTATATGGGATTGCGATTGAGTTAAGTCTGAAAGCATTCTTACTTAAGAGAGGAAAATCACTAGATGAAATAAAAAATCTATCCCATAATCTGACCAAGACATTGACCCTAGCAAGAACGCATAAGCTTGGGCGAGTTGTAAAACTTGAAAGAAGAGAAATTGCAGCGATTCATGGTCTTAATATTACATATTCCTCCAATAAACTTCGTTATATCGTGACTGGAATCGTATCAGTGCCAAACTTGGTCTATATATCGCGCGCTGCAGAAGAGTTGGTTGTTGGCCTTGAAGAAATGTGTACGGGCAGGAAAGGAAAGTTAAATAATGCTTTATAACAAATCGCCTAACCCGACGCCAGGGTCAGCGTTTCCTTCTTCGGATATGTCCTTGGCCGGCGTCGGGTTGGCTTAATCGTTATGTGGCGCTGAATTAATTTGAAAATTAAATTCAATGCCAACAACATATTACGTGGAAAACGAAAAGACCATCCCCAAATTGGGTGATTACATTGTTTAAATTTCATGCTACAACTGAAGCTATGAAGGTTGCTGATGAGCTAGCT
>CAMDWI010000034.1 GCA_945878555.1 Klebsiella pneumoniae | reverse complement strand
AACCACAAGGACCGGGAAAAGATATGTTTTGCACGGACAAACAATGCCAGACACCACCCTGCGTATAATTACCCGCGAAAGTCCGCTGGCCATGTGGCAGGCCTGCCATGTCCGCGACCGACTGCAGCAGATCCACCCGGGGCTGGATATCCGCATCCTCGGGATCACCACGGAGGCCGACCGGTTTCTGGATTCGACGCTGGCCAGCCTCGGCGGCAAGGGTGCGTTTGTAAAGGAACTCGAACATGCCCTGTTGCACAACCATGCCGATATTGCGGTCCATTCAATGAAGGACGTCACCGTAGACCTGCCGGACGGGCTGGCCATCTCGGCGATACTGGCGCGGGAAAACCCCGGTGATGCATTTGTCTCCGGTAACTATGCCAGCTTGCAGTCGCTGCCGGATGGCGCTGTGGTCGGTACCTCCAGCCTGCGGCGGCAGTGCCAGTTAAAATTGTTGCGTCCCGATCTGGTGCTGAAGGACATCCGTGGCAATGTCGGTACCCGCCTCGGCAAGCTCGACGGTGGTGTTTATGACGCGCTCGTGCTCGCCAGCTCCGGCCTGATACGCCTCGGCCTGGAACAACGCATACGCCAGCAGCTGACTGCAGAGCTGATGTTGCCAGCGATAGGTCAGGGCGCGCTCGGTATAGAGGTCCGTGCAACCGACACCCGCACACGCGAACTGATTGCCCCGTTAAATGATCCCGACACACATCTGTGTGTCAGCGCCGAGCGCAGGGTGAACAAACAACTGAACGGTGGCTGTCATGCGCCTGTCGCCGCCTATGCCACGCGGCAAGGGGATACCGTCTCGCTGTCCGGTCTGGTCGGTCATCCGGACGGTTCAATCGTCGTGCGCGCCAGTGTGTCCGGGCCATATCAACAGGCGGACAGTCTTGGAGATGAACTCGGTCAGAGACTGCTCGACCAGGGCGCAGGACGCATACTCGAACAGCTCAGGTTGCAGGCCCCGGTATGAGCGGAGTGTTGAACGGGTGCAAGGTGCTGGTGACCCGTCCACATGAACAGGGTGAGAAACTGTGTCGGTTGATCCGGGATGACGGTGGTACGGCGATCCCGTTTCCCACGCTCGAACTGACACTGAGCGATGAGTTGAACCGCCGTGAGCTTTTGCAGTTATTTGTGGTTGCCACCCATATCATATTTGTCAGCCGTAATGCCGTCCACTTTGCTGACAAGATTGTCGGTGATCTGGCGATGAACATGCGTGGCAAGATCGTCCTTGCGGTCGGTGAGTCTACCCGTCGGGAACTCGCCGCACATGATGTCTATCAGGTTGTTTCTCCCGGAGTGCAGTCCGGCAGCGAACAGTTGCTCGACCTGCCCGAGCTGGAACAGGACCGCGTACGTGGCAGCTATATCCTGATAATCTGTGGTAACGACGGGCGTGACCTGATACAACAGACCTTGCAGGCGCGTGGCGCGAAGGTGAGTTGTGCCAGTGTGTATACCCGGTCTGAACCGGCCGGTGCGAGGGCAAAAATTGGTGCCATCTGGCACCGGAACTGTCCGGATGTGATAGTGGCCACCAGCAAACAGGGCCTGCTGAACCTGATCCAGATGACGGCGGATCAGGACAGGGGGATAATGTTCAATAAACGCCTGGTAGTAATGAGCCCGAGGATTGCCGAGGCGGCGCGCGAGGCGGGTTTTGTCACCCCCGCAAAAGTGGCAAGTGAACAGTCCGACCAGGGATTGTTACAGGCCATCAGACAAACTGTGGAGTGAATGAAGTAATGAGCACAGAAAACAATATCGTACCGGCTGCCCCACCGACCGGTGGCAAAGCTGAACCGAAGCCGGCCACAACGCCAAAATCCTCCGGTAGCACCACCGTATGGCTGGCACTGCTGGTGGCGCTGGTGGCACTCAGTACCGGTATACTCAGCTGGCGTGAAGTGAGCAAATTGAAATCTGATACCACGCTGGCCGGGCAGATTGCAGAGCGTGACCGGCGCATCGATGAATTACAGGGCAAACTGGAGGCGCTCGGTGCGGTCCAGGCCGACCTGCGGGACAGTATCTCCATGCTGGAGCAGGCCGACACGGACACGGCAGAGTCGCTGCGCCGTCTGTCCGGCAGTATCAATGTCAGCAATACTGATCTGGCCGTAGCCGAGGTTGAACAGTTGTTGATCATGGCCGTACACCGGCTGACGCTGGAACGTGATGTGACCACATCGCTGACCATCCTGGAAACCGCTGCACAACGTCTTGCCAGCCTGGACGACCCGGCGCTGGATGCGACCCGGACGCAGCTGGCAACAGATATGGATGCGTTACGTGCTGTTGCACCGGTCGATATCGACGGTTTGTCGCTATATCTGGCTGATCTGCCGGGTCGTGTGGGCTCTCTGCCACTGAACCAGGTCGCTGTGGTTGAGGCCACGCCACCGACAACACCGGTGGACCCGACTGCCTTGCCTGCCTGGCAACGCCTGATCCAGGCGGTGTGGCAGGAGTTTCGCAGCCTGTTTGTCATCACCCGCACCGGCAGTAACGGTCGGGCGACGCTGTTACCGAACGAGTCCTGGTTTCTCTACCAGAACCTGAGGCTGCAACTGGAATCGGCCCGTCTGGCCGTGGTTCGCGAGGACACAGAGAATCTGCGTATCTCCCTGCAACAGGTGCGGGGCTGGTTGAACGATTATTTTGATACCAGTAACAGCGAGGTCAGCAACATCCTGCAGACGACGGAAAAAATGGCCGCCTTGGAACTGGCACCACCATTACCCGATATCAGTTCCGCGCTGGAGAACCTGCGTGTGTTTATCAAGTCACGCGCTATGGCGGCCGATATGCCGATTGAAGTCCCGGTTGAGACTGCGCCTGCGATAGCAGAGACGCCGGAGCAGCCAGCGGTCATGCCTGAGGTCGAAATGCCCGGGGCAACGCTGGAAGCGGAGTCGCTTATCCCGTGAAACTGGTCATTTATTCGCTGCTCGGTCTGCTACTCGCGGTCGCCTCGGCGGTGCTGTTGTCGCGTGACTCCGGTCAGGTCGTGCTCGCGTTTTCCGATTATGCGGTGCAGACCAGCCTCGGTATCTTTGTGTTCCTGTTGCTCGCGACCTTTGTGGTGTTGTATGTGCTGACGCGTATTTTTTCTGCTGTCGTCAGCATGCCGGAGGCCCGGCGTCGACGACAGTTGTCACGGCGTCATGGCAAGGCCGAATATCACCTGTCACGTGGCATACTCGCGCTGACCGGGGGCGACTGGCAGACTGCCGAGCAGGCGTTCAAACAGGGTGCCCGTTTCAGCAGCACCCCGGTGGTCAATTATCTCGGGGCCGCAAAGGCGGCACAGGAGCAGGGCGCAATGGATAGGCGTGACTATTATCTGAACCTCGCCAATAACCACCCGGACGGCGCAGAGGTGCCGATTGGAATTGCCAGGGCCGAACTGCAGCTGGAACAAGAGCAGACCGAATTTGCCTTCGCTACCTTGCAGAAGCTGAACGCCGACAATCCCGGTAACAGTCTCATCCGCTCGATGTTGCTGGAGACCAGCGCCGGACTGAAGGACTGGAAACAGATGCTGGAGTTGTTGAATGAGTATGAGCGCCGGGGCGGCATGCCCATCTACGACATCCGTGCCGGGCAGATGGAGGCCTGGGGAGAGATGCTCGCCGCCGCCGCCCGTGCCTCGGGTGTGGAAGAATTGAATACGATCTGGAACAGCATACCTGTCAGGCTGCGCAAGGAGAGTTACCTGTTGCAGATCTATGTTAACGGCAGACTGAAACAGGCAGACACGGCCGATTGCGAACCAATGTTGCGCGATCTGATCCGCGAATCCCGTGACCCCGGACTGGTCAGGTTGTATGGTCTGGTGCAGGGCAAGGACGCTGGCAAACAGCTCGCCTTTATCGAAAAGCTGCTGCATGCGCACCCGTCGGATGCAATGCTGTTACTGACGGCCGGTCGCCTGTATAAACGTGCCGCCTTGTGGGGCCGGGCGAAACATTGTCTCGAAGAGAGCCTGAGACTGAACCCGGGTGCCGAGGCCAATTATGAACTGGCCACGATGTACCAGGGTCAGGGTGATACGACAAACGCGGGTAAATATTTTCGTGATGGGCTGGCGCTTGCTATTACGCATGAAACTGTAGGTGAGTCGACACGCGCACTACTACCTCACGCTTGATAGCCATTGGAAATATCGACAAGATAACTGAATCGTCTACTCGGTCGTATCAGCCGTCTGGTTATAATTGTGAAAGACCGTTAGCCGCATGGATGCGGCGCTCGAGCGTACATGGATGTATTCACAGCGTGTCTTGAACGATTATAACCAGACGGCTGATACTCGACTAACCGGGAATCAAAAAAATAATCTAGTCCGGCACACTCCGGCTGCTGGCCAACCATGTCATCAGCGGCTGCAACTGCTCCCGGTCATGTGCGGTTTTGGATGGCGTGAATTCATAGATACCCAGCCCCAGCTCCGCCGCGCGTACATAATTCTGGCTGTTGCGCAGCATCGTAATAAACGGCAGCTTCTTGCCACCGGGCAGTTTCATACTGTTGAGATATTCATCCAGCTTCGCCGCAGACAGTGTGTCCTCGCGTACGCGATTCGCCACTGTGGCGACCTTGATCTTGCGCTTGATCAGCTCTCTCAGCGAATACAGTTCCTCGACAAAACGTTCCGCCGCGCTGATATCAATAATTGAGGGCATCAGCGGCATGATCATTGTCTCGCTGCTGCGGACAAAGTTGACCAGCTTCTTGCCGTGCAGTCCTGCCGGCGAATCAATGATCACCAGTTCGGTCTGACGTGGGGCGTCGAGTTTGCCATCGTGAATGTCTGCCAGTTTGATCTCCGGCGCGGATTCCGGTCGACGCGACAACCAGTCAGCAGAAGATTGTTGCGGATCCAGATCGGCAATCGCAACGCGCTTGCCCTGGGTCGCAAAATACGCCGCTATATTCGTCGCGAGAGTGCTTTTGCCACACCCTCCCTTCGGGTTAAGTACGAGTATCCTGCGCATGAGATCTCCTTATGCCTGCCGACTGTGTGATGACATCATAATTAGTTTTATGTGTCGTCTGTCAAATACTATTTATGCCGCAGTGCGGTTGGCAACCCCGTCAGGCACATCAATTGCGTGATAACACCAGTGCCAGGGTTCATACAGAAAGCCCTGACGATTGCCGGGAGGATACGAGAGTAAAAAGCCGAAACGCCCTGCATTTTTGTCCAGCCAGGCATACGCATCCGTCTGCGCAAATTGCTGATCCAGCACCCGGTGCCCCGGTGTTGCCACATCCACCGCCCGCCCACTGTGATGCTCGCTGTAGCCTGGCGGGGCGCAGGACTTCAGGATCTCCTCGATGGGCATGCCAGTATCGAGTTTGTGCCGCACGATAGCCACCTGCCGTTCCACGCTGCGAAAGGCCGAGGCAATATGGACTATGACATTATCTGACAACGCCGCTGCCTTCAGCTCCCGCCACGCGCTTGCGGCGGCAGAGACCAGCAGATGCTCCCTGCCATCTTCCCCCACCTCGACCAGTTCCAGGTTGATGGCCTCAGGGATCTCACACAGATTGCGGGACTGGATAGCTTCGAGCGATATTTCCGGAACCAAAAGTTGTATGTTCATACGCAAATTACCCGGAATTAAATCTGCCATGAAAAACCTTGGGCAGTCACCACCCCGGGATCATGCAACCGTAGTTTCAACCTTGCCTGGTAGTTTACTCAAAATCAGACTTTTCAAGTCCACCTTCTTGCTGGCATTATCGATATCAATCCCGATAAGATTTCCATCAACATCATAATCCAGCACGACACCTTCAGATATTTCCTTGCTGTCAGTGCTGGGCCGTTCTGACAGGTCGATATAAAGCGTATCTGTTTCAGGGTAATAGTTAAGCTTCATGGCCTGTATCCTCGATCAGGGAAGGCATTGTGTATCGTCAGTCTATCTTCGAGGGTAATGACTCTCAAGTATTTACCAGCAAGTTCCGTGATGGCTGCCCAATATCGGTATCGGTTCAGTCACTGAGGACTGGATTTGACCGCATTTTCAATGACGTACGTACACCATTCTTTCCTGAGGTAAGGACGCTTTTTCAGTACCTCGTTTTCAAAGTAGTCTGTGTACTGGTATTTTGGCACGCAGGCTTTCCCTTGCCAGTTATCTGTTGCATCCTGCAACAGCGGTTCCTGAGATTATCAGGCATGATTAAAATATTAATCACGAATACCAAACTTGTTAATACCGCAATTTGGTGATGTTTTAATCATCAGGAGAAAACCGTGACCTGTCCCCAGAATTTTATCACCAGGTAAACCTGTCAAGCAGCAGATTGATTGCTGATTGACCTTGTTCTGTCATAGACCAGATTACCAGGCCGATGTTTATAATTACAGTTATCCAGAATGACACCAGGAATCCAGATTTCCTGGATTTGTGACGAAACAAGCTTTGTGCTATCAATGCGCCGGGCCAACCACCCAGCAGGCTGAATAGATGTAAGGTGTTTTCAGGAGTCCGCCAACGATTATTCATTGCCGCAGACTTATCGAATGCGTACAACATAATTGTGCAAAAGCTCATGATGATATAAATAAAGGGGATAATTACATCAAGCTTGCCAATCACAGTAAGTAACCCAATGACACAGCCAAATAAAACAATCAGAAATAGTCCAAAGTGCCCTGTAGAGGGTGTGCGCTCTGGCGATTTTCGTTTCTTTTGCACTGGTATATCAGTGGCCAGATGTGGCAGGCCCTCAACGGCTACGTCTGCCGCACGATATTTACCTTTCCCATCTTGCGTCGCTTGAAACCATATAACATCACCGACCTTTGGCTGGCGACTGAGTGTGCCAAAATCCCGAATATGGACAAAAACATCCTTGCCGCCAGAGTCAGGACGAATAAATCCGAACCCCTTCGCCTCAATCCATTTTGTCAGTATGCCGCGTATTTTGTTCATATATCACAAATAGGACTGGACACTAGTGATGCTCATCTGTCTCCGCCCCAAATATTATGCTATTTTTTTTAAAGTTGCCCTATCCCAAAGCATACGTAATTCGAATAACGTGTTTTCAATGTTATGGCTCCCAATTAGATTATTCCATTCAAAGGGATCAGATTGATGGTCATATAGCTCCTCTCCACCGTCAAGATAACGGGTATATCGCCAATCACCAGATATTATGGAGTGATTGCCTTCTTTCCATGTCATCACAACTGGAGAACCTCTCGTGCCGGATTCTCCGTTTATTAGTGGGGTTAGAGATACCCCATCGCAATTGTTTAGAGTTGATAAGTTCGCAAGGTCACAAATGGTTGGAAAAATATCAATAAGGCTTACAGGCACATTTACCCTAGGCACAGTCTTTTGTATGATGTTTGGGGCTATTATTAACGGTATTCTGGTTGCTTCTTCCCAGAGTACAAATTTACGCCAGTGCAGCTTCTCGCCTAGATGAAAACCGTTATCACCCCATAAAATTACGACTGTATTATCTGCAACTTCTGATGATGCAAGACTACTGAGGATTTCCCCAATCATACTATCACAGTAAGAAATTGAAGCCAGATATGCCTGTACTGCATGCCTCCACTGATTATTTGCCAGAATTGTTCTGTGATCATCTGGTGTGCCTACCCACTTTTTTGCAATATCAGGCACATCAATCAGGTCATCATGTTTCACAAGGGGAAGTGATATTTCATCAATAGGATAAAGGTCAAAAAATCTTTTCGGAACATGCCAGGGTAAATGTGGTTTGTATAAACCTGCTGCACAAAAAAATGGTTCTCTAGTGGGGTTTTTGAGAAAATCACTTACGTACATTACAGTTTTTGCGTCAGGCATGTCAGACTCTAGCTCCGGGGGTAATATTCCCCAGTCGAAGTGGTGATTCGACGGATGAACGCTCTTAAAATTCTCATAATCAAACATGCGATTGAGGGGTCTGTTTGGTGGTAAAGGCTCTGTCAGGTTAGGGTTGAATGCGTCCCATAGATGCGATCTATTTTCAATCTCGCGCCATAAAGCGTGAGGAATTTTATTCTTGGTTGCTGTAGCGTAATCAAATACACCATGAAGAACTTTTCCAGAACCTATGCAGTAGTATCCAGAACTACGTAGTAACTCGGGGAAAGTTAATTGCCGAAAAGGCTGACTCCAGAATGGTTGGTTGTCATAAACTCCCGTATTGATAGGAAGTAGGCCGGAAAATACTGACATTCGGCTAGCATTACAATATGGGGCTGCACAGTATGCTTTGGTAAAGATTGTACCCTGACTTGCAAGTTTATTGATATTCGGTGTTTTTACGTTGGGATGCCTGCCGAGCGGTTCTATCCATGAGTTTAGGTCGTCAGCAACAATAAACAAAATATTAGGTCGATTCATGTATTTTAAATGAATATCAGATTTAGTTTAGGGTTAACCAATCATGTACGGATAGTTTTGATATCTTCGAAAATTCGAGAACTTCGTCGTAAAATAGATCACGTAGATATCTGATATCCTCATCACATAGAGATGCATTATTATCTGTATTTACAAATTCGTTTCGGGCCGGTTGATTTGGGAAGTCCTCAATCGTCAAGAACTCGGAAATTTTCTTTAAAACATATACATGATTCTGTAACAGATCAGTAGAGCGAAGCAATAATATCTGTTCTGGTGGGAAGATTTCATATAGCTTCTTGAGTTGAGACGCATAAAGCCCACGCTCAATATAGCTGTATCTTCGCCACGCGGGATCCAGTAGTGATATTCCATTTAAGCGAGCACGACCTGATCTAATGGCAGTATGAAAAGGCAGTTTTTCAGCATTACGACTGGTTTCCATCTTCCAGTGAGACCATGCACGCTCTATAGGGACCCTAAAGATAAATATCAACTTCATTGCAGGATTATAGTTATATATACGCCGCAATGATGGAGGCCAGAATAAATAAATTGGCGTGATATCAAACGGTAATTGTCTGGTGTCAGAATGTGGATAAAATGATTGTAACAAACTGTAGTCAGGACTAGACCAATCGAGTTTTTCATTATCGAAGAAATGCGTCTCTTTTTGTGATGATGGTAGCAAGTCCGGGTGAGTACTTAAATAACTAAACAGGCTAGTTGTCCCGGACTTCTGAACCCCACCCACAATTATTTTAAGTATAAAGAGAGGGTACATCAGGCTGTTAAAAATAAACTTGAGAAATGGTGTCGGTGATGTTCAGAGAAAAAATCATTGGAGACAAGTGTTTCTCATTTGTCTTTGCCTCCGGTATTTTCAAGCATCTGCTTTTCCGACCTCGGCCATATAAAGCTTGTTGTCTGTTTTAACCAGCCCTGCCGTTCATAAAAGAGTTCCTTGCCTGGCACCGATGTAAGTGTGGTAAATGCATAGGTTGTCAGAGATTTTTCCAGATCGTGCAGAATATGTCTCCCGATGCCCTGCCGTTGATAGTCGGGGTGAACAACCAGGTCCACAATCAGTGCGTAATACTGACCATCGTCCACTGTACGTCCGAATCCAACCAGCAAATCATCCGCATAGGCGAAGCGAACAAAGCTGCTTTTATGAAAGGCAGTCTTGATTTCTTCGGGATTACGCGTACCCCAGCCGACCAGAGAGAACAATTCTGCGACTCTCACCCACTCGATTCCCCCAATCTGGTTATTAATTTCCAGTTTCATCTGCGCGCAATTCATTGTTTGCCATTAGCATCATTCCTGCCGCTGCAGGGTTTGTTTTGTGTAGATTTGCAATGACGGATGCGACATCTTCGGCAGACTTGTTCTGGTTAAATTTCAGCTTGGCTTCAAATTTTGGATGACTAAATTCAAAGAAACGGATGCCGCTTAGGAGATCCCGATAGCGTTGTTCAGCAGGCAGATGCCAGCCGTCAGGACCCTCATATATCGCCACCATCTCACTAAACAGGCGCCATGACTCAGCCGCATCATCAACATAATTGATAATTGCATGACAATGGACAGCGGAGTAATTCCATGTCGGCACATTGAAATCGGTCAGGTAATAGTCCGGTGAAATATAGGCATGAGGCCCGCTGAATACAGCAGTAACAGCTGTGCCATTTTCAAGTCTGGCATGCGGGTTAGCCCGTGCACAGTGAGCATACAATCTTCCATCGCTGTATTTGTTGACAGGCAAATGGGTAATATGGCCATCAGGAGAAAACAGGATCGCAAACGGGTGTTGAGATATAAACTCCCGTATAAAGTCAGGATTTTCGACCATAAAGGATCTGGGTGAGTACATTATCTTTCCCGGCTGATATGTGGCTATGGGTATTACTTATAATAGTATCAATAGTCTGAAGCGAATAAAATGAAATCCGGATTCAGTTACAGAACCGGGGTTATGCGGCTAACACTTATTGGCTGATGAAATCAAAGCTATTAAATCCCATAACAATATCCTTGCGGGGAAAACTCTGGTCTGAACCACAGCTTTGAATCCGGCCCAACCCGGAAATACGGAATGATGAGTGATAACCAAATGTCAGTCGACCTGGAGTAGAAGCAGAAATACCCGGGCCTGGTCTTGTGAATTGAAAATCAGTCAGGTGATATGGAACAGCTTATTTGAATAACCATTGACCAGTATGTCGTGCTAAATTGTCACTTTTTTAACCGACAGGTAATATTAATGGTACCAGCAGAATTGAATAACCCAGCCAGGTTCCTCGGACAAATTGTTGTTTGTGGAATCGTATTGCTTGCGTTGCCACTACCTGTGACGGTTAATGCCCAGCCGTGTGACTTCGAGAAGATGGAGAATTGCGATGCGGCAAAGGGTGATGCGACGGCTGCGGAAGAGGTATGGTCGGGTCCGACTTTGCGTTCCCGAGTGCGTCTCTATGGAAGTTTTGAATCGATCGATCCGCCTGATCTGGCGACGGATAACAACAGGCAGAACGATGCATACGTGCGCAGGGCGGACCTTACGTTCCGCGGGAACCTGCTGGAAGACACCGGGTATTATTTCAAGGCTGAATTCAATGAGGCCGAACTGGATATCCGGGATATCTATCTCAGCTATGAAACTCGTATTGGCCGGGTAATGCTCGGGTTGCTGGATCCCATAGACGAGGCAGTGGACCCGTCTTATCGCGAATTCATGGAAAGCTCAGCGATGGAAGATTTTGCCCCGAGCAATCAATTGGGTATCGGGCTGTTTCACGAAGGTGAATACTGGACCTTCTTTGCCGGCGCCATGAAGGACAGGGTTGATAAACACGTGGTAGAGGAGGCGGGCCCCGTGTATTCGGCCCGATTCACCATTGCCCCGCCTGTGCCTGAAGGTTATCTGTTGCATCTTGGTGGTTACGCCAGCTGGCGTCAGGCTGACAAGGATGAAGAACTGTTTCGTTACCGCGTCACCTCGATGCTGAGGACAGGAGAAAGTTATGTTGATACCGGCGAGGTTGCTGATGAAGAGGCGCTGTTTGGTATAGAGTTGGGTGTGAGTATCGGCCCTACCTCTCTGGACGGGCAATGTGCAGTTTTACGTGCTTCTGTACCTTTGGCGGGGGAACCCGGCTCCTATCTGAATGGATGTTACCTCGCCGGTATCTGGACCATTACCGGAGAGGAGCGCTATTACGGCGGTGACGGATACACCTTGTTACGGGTCAAGACCTCCGTATTTGAAGGTGGACCGGGTGCCTGGCAGGTCGGCGCCCGTTACGACACCATTGATCTCAGCGACGGTGCCATTCAGGGCGGTGGCCAGAATACCTGGACTTACTCGCTCATCTGGTATCTGAATGGCCGGTTGTGGCTGTCTGCCAATTACAGTCACGCTACATTTGAGGATAATGCATACGCCGGTGATAAAACCGATGGCTGGGGGACCCGTATCCAGTACATCGTTGAATGGTAGAGCACGGAAAGCGGGGGACAGTTAACGCAATTAACCCATGTCTCCGCCCCATAATTGCGGTTGACTGCTGTGATGGGTAGCTTTACACACTGTCCGGCCAGGCAATGGATGCGGGTTCATTGGCTGTAATTGTCGCCTCGCCTAAAGTATTGGTGGTATCGTGTCCGGCAACCTTTTATCAGGAACAATGCAATTATCATACTGAATCGACGTTCATTGGTTTTATTTCTGCTACTCATTGGTATCAGCACGAATAGTTTTGCGAGTCATACCCCGCCTGCCGAGTCGTGGACCTTCACCTTGCGCTTTGAAAACGATCTGTTTAATCGCACCGATCGCTTTTATACGAACGGCATCAAGCTGAACTGGATCTCGCCGGAGCTGGAGTGGTTTGAAGATTTGCCCTGGTTCAAGAAGGAAGGACTCCCGCAGGAAGGACTGGGCTGGTTTGCCTCGGTGTTGCCGTTCCATGCGGACGAAAGTCGCCAGCGCAATTTTTCCCTGTCGATAGGGCAGATGATGTATACGCCGCGAGATACCGTTGCAACAGGACTGGTGGTCGATGACCGTCCCTACGCCGGATGGTTATATGGCAGCGCTGCCTTTCACAGCCGCAATTACCGTGTACTCGACAGCTTTGAAATCCAGGGCGGCTTCACCGGCAAGTGGTCTATGGCGCGCGAGGCGCAGAACCTGGTCCATTCGATTCGCGGTATCCCGAAGGCCAATGGCTGGGATAACCAGATCCGTACCGAGCCAGGACTTGCGCTCGTATACGATCATAAATACAGACTGGTCCCGCGCATCGATTTCAGCCGACGTTGGAAGGCCGATGCAATTGTTCATGCCGGCGGCGCGGTCGGTAATGTGTACACAAACCTGAATGGCGGCATCGAGCTGCGTGCAGGCTGGAATCTGCCGACTGACTTCGGCACCGCCCTGATCCGGCCCGGCGGCGACACGAATGCGCCGGCCGATACCGCCGATGTCAGATACAGCACCGACCTGAACGCGTATAGCGCCCACGTCTTCATCGCGACCTCCGGCCGCGTCGTGTTCCGCGACATCTTTCTTGACGGCAATACCTTCCGTGACAGCCACAGTGTCGACAAGGAGTTGTTCGTCGGTGATCTCATCATCGGCGCCAGCTGGGTCCGCCGTGCCTTCAAGATCTCGTACGCCCACGTGTTCCGCAGCAACGAATTCAAGGGCCAGCCCGGCGGCCTGGGGTTTGGGTCGATCAGTATTTCCTATACAAACTAGAAAGAGGATATCCCTCAGCAATTCCGGGAAGAAGAGACTTGATACTGATTCGATTTTGATAGAATTTAATAACCAAATACAATTAGAGTCATCTTCTTTGCAGAGTTACAATGAAAAAACGATTTGCAAATTTGATTACCATAGTCGTGGAGATATTTCGAAGAGTGCTAAGACAGATCCTGATTTCATTGTTATTAACCCCGCTGGTTACGTTTGCAGCCGGTGTTACCGATTTCAGCAAACTGGCAGGCAGATATACCGGCGAGGTGTACAACGGTAACGATATGGACCCGGTTGTCACGACATTTATCGTATTGCCGGATGGCAGGCTGCGGGGGAACTATACCGCGGAAGATGAGGTGGAAATTGTTGACGGTACGATATCCAATGCAGTGCTGGTAGAAGGGCGGACGTATTCGTTTGAATGGACGGATAAATACGGGGAAGGGAAGGCGGTGCTGGTATTTTCAGAAGACTTCAGCAGTTTTAACGGGTACTGGACAAATTATACAGACTCGACCCAATTTGAGTGGACGGGGTCGAAGCAATAAACAGCGGGTGTATTCACACCATGTGGTGAGTAATGCTTTAGGCCGGATGCCTGGTTGTCTGAATGTTCCGGGCGTTCGTACTGCACACCGGACAATCCGGATCCCTGGCCAGCCTCGCCTGGTGCCACTCCATATTCAGTATATCCAGCAACATCAACTTGCCCCGTAGCGTGGAGCCGATGTCCATGATCAGTTTCATCGCCTCGCTCGCCTGAATGCTGCCGACGATACCGAGTAGCGGGGCCATGACGCCGTTGGCGGTGCAGGTGGCGTC
The DNA here is from genome assembly GCA_945878555.1 of Klebsiella pneumoniae. Taxonomy (GTDB): domain Bacteria; phylum Pseudomonadota; class Gammaproteobacteria; order Eutrophobiales; family Eutrophobiaceae; genus Eutrophobius. The sequence continues at coordinate 12,264 of CAMDWI010000034.1, read as the reverse complement.
GACCTGGTTGTCTTCGGCGTAGAGGCAACGATAACACGGTGAGTCGGGTTGGCGTGGATCGAAGACGCTGATCTGGGCCTCGAAGCGTATGGCCGCGGCGGAGACCAGCGGTGTGCGTGTCTGCACGCTGGCGCGGTTCAATGCAAACCGGGTGTCGAAGTTATCGGTGGCGTCGATGACGACCTCAACATCCTGCATCAGGGCGGCAAATTCATTCTCATCTAGCAGACGGTTGATCAATGTCAGCTTCAGGTCGGGGTTCAAGGCGAGCAACCGTACACTGGCCGACTCCACCTTGGGTTTTCCTATATCAGCAGTTGTATGCACGATCTGACGTTGCAGATTCGACAGATCGACCGTATCAAAATCAATCAATACCAGATGCCCGACACCGGCGGCGGCGAGATAAATCGACGCGGCTGATCCCAGACCACCGAGTCCGACGATCATCACCGTAGCCGCAGCAAGCCTGGACTGGCCCTCGGCATCGATCTCCGGCAGCATAATCTGGCGGCTGTATCTGAGTAATTGTTCGTCACGCATACGGGCAGTATAGAAGTATTCGTTAATCAGGGTGCCGGATTTTCTGTGGGTATGCTTAGCTGCCACGGTTTGCGTTTCTGGTTTGCACGCCGCGCGATGTGTTGCTGATGGTGGGCGACAAAGATATCGCGGACGTAAATGTCCCAACCGCACTGGGTGATCCGGTGTTCCTGCTCAATCGCCGCCATGTTGGAGCGTACCTGCTGGAGCAGTCTTCCGATAAAGCCGACGGTATTGGGCGTTGTCATGGCAAGGTGGCCAGCGTCACCCGATCCAGACCGGCGTAGTCCTGCCGGGTCTGTATATCGCGGTAGCGGTTGTAGTGCAGCAGTTGTCTGACAGGCTCGCCCTGTGTATGGCCGTGTTCGAATAACAATCTGCCCCCGCTGGCAAGAAATCCGACTGCCGCGGGTATGATGCGGCGATACGCATCCAACCCGTGACTGCCGCCATCCAGCGCGATGCGGGGTTCGTGACGGATTTCACCATTGATGAAACCGCTATCAGCTGATTCGACATAAGGCGGGTTTGAAACGATCAGATCATACGGTTGTGCCACTGTGGCGGAAAACCAGTCAGAATGAACAAAGCAGATATTCTCTACACCAAGCCGTGTCGCATTCTGTTGTGCCATGGTGAGTGTCGGCAGGCTGATGTCGATTGCAGTAACAGTACATGCCGGCCTCTCGCGTGCAATTGCAATGGCAATCGCGCCCGAACCTGTGCCCAGATCAAGAACGCACGCGTTTTTATCTATCGGGATCGCTTCCAGCGCCAGCTCGACCAGCAGTTCGGTCTCCGGCCGGGGGATCAGCGTGTGTTGGTTGACCTCCAGTGACAGCGACCAGAACTCCCGGTTACCTGTCAAATAGGCGACCGGAAAGCCGGAGGCACGTTTCGTCATCAGCGAATTAAAATCCGCGAGTTCGCCCGCACTGATCACAGCATCCGCATGGGCAAACAGATAGTGTCGTTGTTGTCTCAGCACACTGCATAACAGTACTTCGCAATCAATCACTGCAGAGTCGAGATGGGCAAGTTGTTGTCGGCCTCGCTGTAACAGGTCCGCCACAGTGACATTGCTGCCTGTCGTTGTCAGCGGCAAGGTCATGTCCCGTGTCAGTTCGCCAGTGCGGCCAGCTGGTCGGCCTGGTATTCGTTGATCAGTGCGTCGATGATCATGTCCATATCGCCCTCCATGAATTCGTCCAGCTTGTACAGCGTCAGGTTGATGCGGTGGTCGCTCACGCGGCCTTGCGGGAAATTATAGGTACGGATACGTTCGGAGCGATCACCGCTGCCGACCAGTGATTTGCGTGTGGCGGCGATCTCGGATTCCTGGCGTTCACGTTCCCCGGCGAGGATACGCGCCTTCAACAGCGACATCGCCCGCGCCCGGTTTTTATGCTGCGAGCGTTCATCCTGACATTCAACCACGATGCCGGTCGGGATATGGGTGATACGTATCGCTGAATCGGTCTTGTTGACGTGCTGTCCACCGGCACCGGAGGCGCGGAACGTGTCTGTGCGGAGATCCGCCGGATTGATTTCAGTATCACTGATCTCCTCGGCCTCCGGCATGACGGCAACGGTGCAGGCAGAGGTATGGATGCGTCCCTGTGACTCGGTTTCGGGCACACGTTGTACACGATGTGCGCCTGATTCAAATTTCAGCCGCGAGTACGCTCCATCACCGATGATGCGCATGATGATCTCCTTGTAACCGGCCAGATCACTTTCTGCCATGCTGATAATCTCGGTCTTCCAGTTGCGCCGTTCGGCATAACGCGTGTACATGCGCAGCAGGTTAGCGGAAAACAGGGCGGCCTCTTCGCCACCGGTACCAGCGCGGATTTCGAGGAAGATATTGCTGTTGTCTGCCGGGTCGCGGGGCAACAGCAGTTTTTGCAGCTCAAGTTCGAGCCGTGTGCTTTCCGCCTCACGTTGTTGCAACTCCTCCTGTGCCATCTCACGGATCTCGCTGTCGCTGTCTTTCAGCATCTCTCTCGCGTTTTCAATCGCGTCCTGGTTTTTGCGATACAGGTGAAAACACTCGACGATAGGTTTTATCTCGGCATCTTCCTTGCTCAGATCGCGGAAGCTGTTCTGGTTTTTAATGACGCCCGCATCGGACATCAGGCCATGGATCTCCTGCTGGCGTTCCGACAGTTTTTCCAGCTTTAATTGCAGTGTCGGTTTTAACATGTAGGGTGATCCGTGTTTCCTGTAGATTAATGGGTGGGTACAGCTTATTTGTCTGTGTCTGACTTGCCGGAGGGTGCTATGGCAAACAGTGTGCGTGCGGCGCGTACCAGTTCGTCCTTCTGGTCCGGGGTGCTGCTGCGTAGTTGCACGCTGGGGGCATGGATCAGCTTGTTCGACAGCGAACGGGCCAGTTCGCGTAACACCGCCTCCGGCTCCTCTCCCATGCGTAGCCGTCTCAGCGCGGCATCCAGTACCTCCTGTTGCATAGCCTCGGCATTGTCGCGGATGGCACGGATGGTTGATACCGTGTCCAGCGTCGACATCCAGTCCATGAATTGCGAGACCTGCGTGTCGATGATCTCCTCGGCCTGTTTGGCCGCCTGCTCACGGTTTTTCATGTTCTCGTCAATCACACCCTGGAGATCGTCCACCGTATACAGATAGATATCATCAAGCTTGCCCACGGCAGGATCGACATCGCGTGGTACGGCGATATCAACAATATAGATAGGCCGGTGTTTACGTTTGCGGATAGCCTGTTTGATCATGTCACTGGTGATCAGCGGGACCGGGCTGCCGGTAGAGGTGATAATAATATCAGCCTCGTCCAGATGCTCGGCGATATCATCAAGGCTGATCGCATAGGCGGAGAACTCATTTGCCAGATGCTGCGAGCGCTCCAGTGTGCGATTGGCGATGATCATCCGTTGCAGGCCCTTGTCATGCAAATGTCGGGCGGTCAGCTCGATCGTCTCACCGGCGCCGACCAGCAGTGCTGTGCGGTCGTTCAGGTTGCCGAATATTTGCTGGCCGAGCCGGACAGCGGCAAAGGCGATCGATACCGGGTGATTGCCGATTTCGGTATTGCTGCGGATTTCCTTGGCCACATGGAACGAATGCTGGAACAGGCGACCGAGTAACTGGCCGACACTGCCCGCACTGACGGCCGTCTTGTAGGCGGTCTTCAACTGGCCGAGTACCTGGGGTTCGCCGAGTACCATCGAATCGAGACCACAGGCGACGCGCAGCATGTGTTTTACCGCGTTGGCGTCGGGATGGCTGTAGAGGAACGGGCGGATGTCCTGCAGTTTCAGATTATGAAAACGCGACAACCAGTCCATCAATTCCTGCTGATTGGCCTGATCCAGTGAACAATAGATCTCGGTGCGGTTACAGGTCGACAGGATGGCCACTTCTTCGATGCCGTGTTGCTGTTTCAGTTCTGACAATACACCGGGCAATATTTCGCCACTAAACGCGACCTTTTCACGTATCTCCACCGGAGCTGTGGTATGGTTCAGGCCTAGGGCGATTAATGTCATTGGTATAATTCTGGCTGAAGTTGATGGCAATTATGCTATATTTTGCAATCGGTCATTATAAATCATTTATATATCAACTTGTTGGATTGATTCTTGCCAGAGGCTTGCCGGATCATGTCACAAATCCCGGGCCTTGCAGTAGAATGAACCGATATAAGCTGTAACCGTAGCTGAACCCTGTTTTATTGCGATAGTCCATACTGGATAAAGGCCTGATACATATATGATTGGTACTGTGCGGAACATGATCTGCAAGCTCAACCTCTCAGGTTGTCCCGGAAAACTGCTGACGCTGCCCGCCATGCTGGTGTTGGCTGCCTGTAGCGGACCGGTGGTAAAACAGGAACCCGTCTCCACCGCACCGGCTACGCCTGAGCCGGTGCTGATCCGTGCCGAGCCGGTACGTCCGGATATAGACCTGACCGAGGACTTGCTGACCCGGCTGCTTGAGGCCGAATTTGCCGGTCAGCGTGGACATATTGACGTCTCGCTGGATAACTATCTGGAACTCGCCCGCGAAACCGGCGATCCGAAGATTATTGAACGGGCGGCCCGTATCGCGGTCTTCGCCCGTGACGATGCGGCCGCGACAGAATTGGCACAAATGTGGGTCGATCTCGATCCACGTAATCCGGACCCGCATCAGGTTCTTGCTGTCATGGCCATACGCAACGGCGATGTCGAAACCTCGTTACTGCACATTGAAAGTATCCTTGACTATACCGATGGCGACCTCGAACAGAAGTTGTTGATGATAGCCAGCATGCTGGGGCGGGAGACCGACAAGGATTTAATCCTTCAGGTGATGGAGAAGATCACCTCAAAGCGACAGGATTCTCCCGAGGCCTTGTTTGCCTACTCGCGTGTTGCCGCGATCCTGGGAGAATATGAGCGTGCGCTGGAACTGCTCGAAAAAACCTACAGCCTGAATCCGGATGACGAGGCCGTGGCGCTCAGTTACGTCTCCATCCTGCAGCGACTGGATCGATTTGAAGAGGCGCTGGCCTGGCTGGAAAAGGCGCTTGATGGAAACCAGACCGACAGTTTTGATCTGCGTCTGGCTTACGCGCGCTTGCTGACCGATGTCAGACGTTTTGATGATTCAGTAGAACAATTTGAAATGCTCAACAAACAGGACCCGGACAATGAAGATGTTATGTTCGCCCTGGCATTGCTGCATCTCCAGTCCAGCCGTAACGATGAGGCAGAAAAATATTTCCAGCAGCTGACCCGCCACAGTAACCGGATCAACGAGGTCAATTATTATCTCGGGCGTATCGCAGAAGATCGTGGCGACAACGTCAAGGCCGCTGTCTGGTATCAGGGTGTACAGTCAGGACAGAGTTATTTCGACGCCCAGATCCGGCTGGCACTGACACTGGCACGGCAGGACAGGCTGGAGGATGCCCGGAATCACCTGAAGTCTATCCGCACTGAAAATGAAAAACAGGCGACTCTGGTGATCCAGGCCGAGGCGGACCTGCTGGTGGAGTTGAAGCGTCCTGATGAGGCAATGCAGATCTACAATGCTGCGCTGGAAAACCGCTATGACCCTGATCTGCTGTATGCACGGGCTATGCTGTCAGAAAAAATGGACAGGCTGGATATATTGGAGGCCGACCTGCGCAAGGTGATCGAGACCGACCCGCAGAACGCACAGGCCCTGAATGCGCTGGGCTACACACTCGCCGACAGGACCGACCGTTATGCAGAGGCGGAGAAGCTGATCGACCAGGCCCTTGCATTACGGCCCGACGACTTTTTTATACTCGACAGTAAGGGCTGGGTGCTTTATCGACTGGGCAAGCTGGATGAGGCCATTGTCTATCTACGCCGGGCCTATGAACAGGTGCCAGACGCAGAGATAGCCGCCCATCTGGGTGAAGTGCTCTGGGTCAGTGGCAACCAGAAGGAAGGAAAAGAGATCCTGGACGCGGCGTTGAAGGCCACGCCGGACAATACCCATCTTCAGGAAGTCATTGAGCGTCTCAGTCGCTGATATAACGGTCATAATCTGGATTCTCTTTCACTGATGAACTGTTGTAAAACCAGATTGCTACCGCTGTTGTTGGTCATGCTGATACTGGTCGGATGCGCGACGACGGCTCCGGTTCCTCAGGCCAGCAATGAGGCCAGCTGGCAATTACAGCAGCAAAAAGTTGGCAGTCTCGCGATATGGGAGCTGGCCGGACGGATCTCGGTACAACTGGAAAAGGAAGGCTGGAGTGCGAGCCTGTACTGGTGGCAGGACAACAGCGACTACAAGCTGCGCATCGTCGCACCGCTGGGAAGGGGAACTGTGGAGATTGTCGGCAACAAGGAGCAGGTCCGGCTGCAGATGGCTGACAATCAGGTGTTTGAAAACCAGGACATAGACCAGATGATGCAGCAAAACCTGGGTTGGGAGATCCCGGTGGACGCATTGGTCTACTGGGTAAGGGGATTGCCTGATCCAGGCAGCAATCCCGACAATATTGACATTGATGCAGACGGTCGGCTGGCTGGCCTGCGTCAGGATGGCTGGGACATCCATTATGAAAAGTATACCAACGTAGGTGGTTTCGACATACCGTCCAGAATGACCGTAGAACGTGAGCAATTGCGACTGCGTCTGGGCATCAACCGATGGACATTACCTGATGCATCCTGATATCTGGCCGGCACCGGCCAAACTGAACCTGTTTTTACATATTCTCGGCCGTCGAGCGGACGGTTATCACAATCTGCAGACCGCGTTTCAGCTGCTACAGTTTGGTGACGACTTGCAGTTTGATATAACTGCCTCCGGTGCGATTACCTTGTCACGCAACTACGACCTCGTTCCGGTCGAGCAGGATCTGATCTACCGTGCGGCACACCTGCTGAAACAGAAAACCGGCACTACACGCGGTGCCGGTATCGTGATCAACAAACGGATCCCTGCTGGCGGTGGACTTGGTGGTGGCAGCTCCGATGCAGCGACCACACTGGTTGCACTGAACCGGTTGTGGGGCACAGGACTGACAGTCGACGCGCTGGCTACGCTCGGGCTGCAACTCGGTGCCGATGTCCCGGTTTTTATCCACGGTCACTCTGCCTGGGCCGAGGGTGTGGGCGAAAAACTGGTACCAATAACATTGTCTGACAGCTGGTATCTTGTTATCTATCCTGGCGTTACTGTCAATACGGCCGAGGCATTCAATTTACCTGATTTGACACGCAATACCTCACCCATCACAATACGCGACTTTCTCGCCGGAGCAGGTCATAATGACTGCCAGTCGGCGGTGTTCCATGCCTGGCCAGAAGTGGCCGCACCGGCGCGATGGCTGGACAGATGGGTCACTCCACGGCTGACCGGGACGGGATCCTGTGTTTACGGCCGTTTTTTCGGAGAAAGTTCGGCACGTGCGGTACTGGAAAAGCTGCCGTCAAAATGGCAGGGATTTGTCAGCCCGGGATTAAATACGTCCCCGTTACTGGACAAGCTCGCCCACAGTGGCGGGTAGAGAATAAACGACCGGCAATTACAGCGCGGTACAATTAACAGAATTGGGGTGTGGCCAAGCGGCTAAGGCACCGGGTTTTGATCCCGGCATTCCCAGGTTCGAATCCTGGCACCCCAGCCATAATCTTTTATAATTTTTAGATTCAACAGACAGACAGGATCCTATGTCCCTGAATAATGTAATGCTGTTCACCGGCAACGCCAACCCGCAACTGGCCGCCGATATTGCGAGCCGTCTTAATCTGCCGATGGGCAAGATTTCTGTTGAAACCTTTAGCGACGGCGAGATCTTTGTCGAGATCGAGGAAAATGTCCGCGGTCGCGATATATTTATCATCCAGTCGTTGTGTGCGCCCACCAACAATAACCTGATGGAGCTGTTAATCATCACTGATGCGATGAAGCGCGCCTCCAGTGCCCGGGTGACTGCTGTCATACCGTATATGGGATATGCCAGACAGGATCGCCGTTCGCGCTCGGCACGCGTACCCATTACTGCAAAGGTCGTGGCCAATATGATCGGTGCCGCCGGGGTGGATCGCGTTTTGACGGTTGACCTGCACGCAGACCAGATCCAGGGGTTCTTTGATATGCCGCTGGACAATGTCTATGCCTCACCGGTATTGCTCGGCGATATCTGGAAGCACCGCTACCCGAACCAGATGGTAGTATCGCCGGACGTCGGTGGTGTGGTCCGTGCCCGTGCGATAGCAAAACGGCTTGAGGATGCGGATCTTGCGATTATCGACAAACGCCGTCCGAACCCGAATGTATCCGAGATCATGAACATCATCGGTGATGTGGAAGGCCGTTCCTGTATTATCGTGGACGATCTGGTCGACACCGCCGGTACGCTGTGTAATGCGGCCGGTGCGCTGAAACAGCGCGGTGCTATCAAGGTTGTTGCCTACTGTACCCATGCGGTATTGTCGGGCAAGGCCATCAGTAATATTGAAAAGTCCGTGCTGGATCAACTGGTGGTGACCGACACGATACCGTTGAAACCCGAGGCCGCCGCCTGTACCCGGATCCGCCAGTTGAGCGTTGCCGGCATGCTGGCCGAGAGTGTCCGGCGTATCTCCGGTGGAGAGTCGCTCAGCTCGATGTTTATCGATTAATCCGCCTAAATCGGGTCCCCTATCCCGGGATATGCCCGCATCCATCGGTTTTTCCTGCATCAAACCGATAAAAACCCCTGCGTAGTGCCAAAAATAGTCATATAATCGCCACCCCGCCCCCGTCTGGTCGCAAGTCGGGGGGTAAATCAACCTGAAATCCAAGGAGTAGTACCATGCAAAACTTTGAACTGAATGCAGAGCTGCGTTCGAACGTAGGGAAGGGTGCGAGCCGCCGCTTACGTCGTACCGGCAAAGTACCGGGTATCCTGTACGGAACCGGAAAAGAGGCCGTCTCCATCCAGCTGGACCACAATGATCTGGTCCACCATCTGGAAAACGAGGCTTTTTACTCTCACATTCTGACGCTGAAACTGGGTTCAGATGTACAAGACGTCGTCCTTCGAGACCTGCAGCGTCACCCGTACCGCCCGAAGTTGTTACACATCGACCTGCAACGTATCGACATGTCCCAGAAGATCACCATGCGTGTACCGCTGCATATTATCAATGCCGCTGTCAGCCCGGGTGTGAAGGACGAGAAGGGTCTGGTTAACAGCTTGATGTCACAGCTTGAAGTCATCTGTCTGCCGAAAGACCTGCCGGAATACATCGAAGTGGATATCTCCGGTCTGCATGTCGGTCAGTCTATCCATCTGTCAGATCTGAATCTGCCAGAAGGCGTCGAGCTGGAAATTCTGGTCTCCGGTGGCGATGCCGATCAGGCCGTCGTCTCCGTACAGCCGCCACAGGCTGAGGAAGCCGAGAAGCCGGTCGCCGGTGCCGCTGCTGCACCTGCTGCTGAGCCAGGCAAGACCGGCGCATAAAAACCTGTTACCCGGATTGCTGTGCCATCGTCACTAAAACTGATAGTGGGTCTCGGCAATCCGGGGTCAGAATATTCCGAAACCCGGCATAATGCCGGGTTCTGGTTTCTGGACCGATTGGCAGCGGATTACCGGACTTCCTTTAGCGCTGATCGTAAATACCACGGGGACACCGCCCGTCTGGTAGCAGACGCTACAGATTACCGGCTGCTGAAACCCCAGACATTTATGAATAAAAGCGGCAGGGCAGTCCAGGCTGTCAGTGCTTATTTCAATATCAAGCCGGAAGAGATCCTCGTAGTACACGATGAAATTGATCTCGATACCGGTGTGGTCCGCCTGAAGCAAGGCGGCGGGCATGGTGGTCATAACGGACTGCGAGACATTATTGAACAGATCGGCAGCAAGGATTTTCTCCGCCTGCGTCTTGGTGTCGGTCATCCGGGGCACAGTAGCCAGGTACATAATTATGTATTGCAAAGGCCCGGTGTAGAGGAACGACGCCTGCTGGACACGGCAATGAGTGATGCGCTCGGCGTGATGCCTCTGGTACTTAATGGCGAGATGAACAAGGCCATGTCCAGATTACATACAATCAACAAACCGGTTCCAGCAGTAACCCGGCCGGAACAAAAATAACCTCGCAATTCAGCCCGGCAATATAGACCGGCAATGGACGTGATATGGGATTTAAATGTGGAATCGTCGGACTGCCCAACGTTGGCAAATCGACCTTGTTTAATGCATTGACCAGTTCGGGTATCGCGGCTGAAAACTACCCGTTCTGCACCATCGACCCGAATGTCGGTATCGTACCGGTACCTGACCCACGCATGCAGGTGTTGCAGGACATCGTTAAATCTAAACAGATCGTCCCGACCCACATGGAGTTTGTCGATATCGCCGGACTGGTCGAGGGTGCCTCCAAGGGAGAGGGTCTCGGTAACAAGTTTCTCGCCCATATCCGCGAAACGAACGCGATTGCACAGGTTGTCCGTTGTTTTGATGACGACAATATCATTCACGTCGCCGGTAAGGTGGACCCGCTCTCTGATATCGAGGTGATTAACACCGAGCTGTGTCTTGCTGATCAGGAATCTGTCGACAAGGCCCTGCTAAAGGCACAGAAGGCGGCCCGCAGTGGCGACAAGGTCGCGCTGAAGCAGCAGACCTTGCTGGAGCGGGTCTATGCGCATCTGGATCAGGGCAATCCGATCCGCTCATTGCCGATGAATGAAGATGAAAAGTTGCAGATCCAGGAAATGCAGTTACTCACCTCCAAGCCAATGTTATATATCGCCAATGTGGAAGAGACCGGTAACGAATCGAACAAGTGGCTGGTCAGATTGAACGAACTTGCGGCGACCGAAGGCGCAACCGTCATTCCTGTCTGCGCTGCCATAGAGGCGGAGATCGCCCAACTGGAAGAGAATGAGAAGAAAGAATTTCTCGACAGCCTCGGACTGACCGAGCCCGGCCTGAACCGTATCATCCGTGCCGGTTATAACTTGCTGGGCCTGCAGACCTACTTCACCGCCGGACCGAAGGAACTGAGAGCCTGGACGATTGCAGTAGGAGATACCGCACCACAGGCCGCCGGCAAGATCCACACCGACTTTGAACACGGCTTCATCCGCGCTGAAGTAATTGCCTATGAAGACTATGTAAAGTACAAGGGCGAGGCTGGCGCAAAGGACGCGGGCAAGTGGCGGCTGGAAGGCAAGGAGTATGTTGTACAGGACGGTGATGTGATGCTGTTCCGTTTTAATGTCTAGTCTGACAGGTCACTGACCGAAGCTCGATACGTTCATGGAACTCTGGCAAGGCGCACTTATCTTCGTGCTCGGCATCCTGTCCGGGTTTCTCAATGTGATGGCCGGCGGTGGATCGCTGCTGACTGTGCCGGTGATGGTGTTTATGGGCATACCCGGCCCGGTCGCCAACGGCACCAACCGCATCGGTATCCTCACCCAGAATATCGCCGCTGTCATTACCTTCTTCCGCAAGGGTTTTTCTGATTTCCGACTGAGCCTGTCACTGGCCATGATGACGATACCGGGATCAATCGCCGGTGCCTATCTCGGCAGTCAGCTCGAAGGTGTCTGGTTCAACCGCATCCTTGCCATCATCATGATCGGTATCATGGTGATCATGGCGTTCGACAAGGGCAACTCCAACGTCGCCACGGCACAGGCAGTTTCCCGCAAACGCATGATCATCGGTCATCTGTTGATGATAGGTGTCGGTTTCTATGGCGGATTTATCCAGGTCGGCGTCGGCTTTATCGTCATGCCGGTGCTTAACCGGGTGCTTGGTCTGGATCTGGTCAGAGTGAACATGCACAAGGTCTTTATTGCCGGTGTATACACTATTGTCGCGCTGATCGTGTTTGCCTCGCAGGTACAAATATTGTGGGCGCTAGGTGCCTGTCTGGGTGTAGGGAACGCCATCGGTGGGTGGCTGGGGACGCATCTGACGATCTCTAAAGGGGAGAAGATGATCAGGATAGTGCTGAACAGTGTACTGGTCGTGTTTGTTATCAAGTTGTTGTTTTTCACCTGATGTTTTTAAACTTAATCGTGCCACGCCCTGGCTCCGCAGCCCGGTATGGTCGTTTCAGACACGCCGTGAATACGTCCATGTAGGCTCGGGTGCCGCATCCATGCGGCACACGGTCTTGCACGACCATACCGGGCTACGGAGCTAATCCGTGGTTCGTTATCCACATTCTGGCTCGCCGATAGCTTTGTCATTGTTATAAACTG
>CAMDWI010000033.1 GCA_945878555.1 Klebsiella pneumoniae | reverse complement strand
TGATGAGCTAGCTCCATCGACAACCTTCATAGCTTCAGTAAGGCATTTAAACAATGTCAGCGCCCCGGTTTTTTATGGGTTTCGCCACCCATTCAGGGGGCGCCATTTTGATATCTAGTTCATCTGAAGGGCGCCAAATAACAATCGATTGGAGTCGACGCGCGGTACAGCCGCGCGCGCCTCACTTCCATCGTTAGATGGCAGCCGACCAAGAAATGACCTTCGAGGAGGAAATGGAAGCCGATCCGTGGCCATTTTCTGCAACTGAACGTATGTTAGCCGAAGAAGAAGCCGCCGCAAGGCGCACGATAAAAGAATTAGATTCCGCAGAGTCCGACGAAAATGAGTTCTACATATTGGCCCGAGCGCCTCTTGCGTATCTGATACTCGGAGCGCCAATTGAGGCGAAAGAAGCATCTTTGCGCGCGCTGGACCTAGCCGAGAAATTCCCAGCAAACTGGAATTACGGAAACGCCATTCACAACGCCAATCTCGCTTTGGGGTTGCTAGCATTCGAAGCTGGCGCAATTGACCTAGCTAAAAGCCATCTCGAAAAAGCTGGCACAACGCCAGGCTCTCCTCAGCTGGCTTCTTTCGGTCCGAACATGCGCCTGGCGAAGAGGCTACTTGAGGCAGGCGAAACGGAAGCGGTAAATTGCTATTTCGATGAGTGCGCACGTTTCTGGAAGCATGGGGGAGAATGGCTCCGGATCTGGAGAAGAAAAGTGGCAGGCGGAGAGATCCCTCACTTTCACATGCATTTAAATGTATGAAAGGCCTGCCATCTAACCAGCCAATGGAGCGGACGCCTCCGTGCTGCGCACTTCGGCGCCGCTCATCGGCACGTTAAGTTCTTATGAGTAAATTCGACGCACAAGCTCTATTCAAGAAAGAATCAAGAAGGTTGATCCGGAAAGGAGAACAGCTTACTTGGGCTTTTGATGCTTTTTTGTCCGCACACGCTCATTGTGGATTACTTAAAGCTCATCACAATAAAGCTAATTCTGAATGGGCCTTGTCTGCGTTTTTTAGAGCAGTTGTTACTGATTATTCAAAAGTATTCACAACATCAAGAAATAATTATTCACGCGCTGGTTTTTCAGATAAATACCTATTTAAAGATTCCGGCTTCGATCGCCAATGCCATGAGCAAATTCTTGACCTACGGAATATGTGCGTTGCTCATAGCGAGGAAGAGCTTGAGCAGCAAACAGTACATATCTTGCTTTCCAGAGCCACAAGTAGCCAGCCTCAACGTACAAAAGAGGATGCAGTTTATATTCCTATTCAATTTGAATTTCAGAGCAAAAGTGTCTGGTTTACAAATAAACCGGATTTCATCGGGAAATTAGAACAACACTGCAAGTTCTGTATGGACCTAACCCAAAAACATCTAGATGAGTTGGCAAAAGACTTGAGGGACTTAATGCTTCAAAATGCAAGATTTTCAAATTCGCTAGATTCTTGTTTTGTATATGAGAAATCCAAGGATGGTAATATTGACACAGTTCCATTCCCGAAATTGGATACAACAACTGATTCTCTAAAATTAAAAGCAGGGAATGATAACTTCAATATTAGGGGCATTGTTCTAGAAGTTGTGCCTAAACTTGAAGCAAAAGTTTCCGGGCCAGGATATTTTATTGAACCACAAGGCACGCAAAATGGAATCTCTTATAGAGTTACCTTTGAAGATGAAACTTAACAAGTGCCTTCATCGGACAAACCTACGCTGCGCTCCGGTTTTCCGCTGAGGCAGGCGTTAAGTTTCATGGAAAAAGTATTCAATTCTTTTACGGTAATAATTTTACTTCTGACAATATTCATATATGTGGCAGAAGGTGTTGCACTTAATCCTTTTACAGTTTGGAATTGCACGCCTCTTTTCATTGCATATGTACTGTATATGAGTAGTAAAAAAACTAATAGTAAAGCAAAGACATGGGGTGCGATTGGGTTCTTGATCGGCAGCATGGCCTTATCAGGCTATTTTCATTTAGCTTGGATGTTTGATTGGGGCGAAACAAAAACTGGAGCATCTACGGCTGGACTAATTTTTATTTTTATACCTATCTATGCGCTAATTACTGGTGGCGTAGGTTACTTTTTTGGATGGGGTCTTTGTCTTGAGAAATCCAACAATGAAACTTAACAAATCACTCAACCGAACGCCGGGTTCTGCACTTCCTTCTTCGGATACGTCCGTGGCCGGCGCCGGTTATCTTAATCGTTAAGTGTGAACGCTATCAGCGCTTCGATGAAAGTATCGAACATCACTTGGAAGGTTAACGCCTTAGGAATATTCACCCCAAATGGTATTTCGGCCAACTCAATATTTGATGAATCAAAAACATTTTTAGATATTAAAGAAAAAGCTATTCGCGTTGAAACGCTATTTAAAAACAAAGGTCTTGATATTCCGAAAACCTCAAGCTTAGCTAACTTGATAGATTGCGCGAAGAAACTATCAGATTGCTGGCTATGTGGAGAGAAAGAGGTAGACAACTCTATTTTATGGAAAGCATTTCATATGTATAGAATTTCTGACTCCGTTTTCACAATTGAAAACGATAGCGATGCTCTATTTCATTTAAGGAAGCTTATAAATGGTAACTTGGATTTATTATCAAGAAGTCGATCAGAAGCTAAAGACTTCCTTTGGGAAATCGAGTTTTTACACTCATTGAGGAAATATGGAATTAAGGCCGAACTAGCTGAGCCTCCAGATATTGTTGTGGAGTTTAAAGGCAATTCGATTGGCATTGCTTGCAAAAAAATTCACAATGAAAAAAACTTCGAAAAAGTACTATCTAATGGGGTCTCACAGATTAGTCGAGATTATGATTATGGAATAGTCGCTATTAATATAGATGATACAATTCCTGCACATTCGCTATATTCAGCAAAGAATAAAAAGATAATGATGCAGGGTTTAAGCAATATAAATCTTAGCTTTATGCATCGTAACGAAAGGCACCTTAGAAAGTATTTATCTTCAGGCCGTTTGATATCCGCAGTAGTTTCTATTGCTGTAATAGCAGACTTAAAGGAAGAACGCATTGGCTTGCACAATGCTCGTCAGTCTACAGTCTGGTCTATCCCAGGATTAACTGAAGAAAAGAAAAAGGTCTTTGACGATTTTTACAATTCAATTACACAGAATGCAACCTACACTTAACCATGCGCCCAACCCGACGCCGGAAAGTCCGCGCTTTTTTATTTGGCCCCATGGTCGGCGTCGGGTCGGCTTAGCCGTTGGGCGGAACAACAAATATGAAGCGTAAACTGAGTATCGTAGCCGCTCTCATCTTAGCTGCTGCCATCGGAACCATAGCGGGGTTTAGTATTGCCACAACAAGAGCCAATCTGGCGTTCGGCATAGCCCTGCTGCAGCATGCTGCGGCAATTGTTCACGCCGCTCAATCGTCAGAAATTAAAGATCAAGCGCAGCGCGAAAACCTTAGAATGGCAATTGCTACAACCCTTTTGCAGATAGCTGCAATCCGCCCACAAGTATCGAATCTGGACGCATATTCGCTGGAAGGCTTGTGCCTGCTGCAGTCGGCTGTAGAACACAATACCGTTGGATTCAGCGAGAAAGAACTAGAGGTTGTAGCCATTGGTCGTCCGTATCTACGTTCAATCGCGGCAGATCTCAAAGAGCGTATTTCGGCTACTGACCCTATTTTCCTTCGGCCCGGCTGCTCTCGCGCCCAACAAGGTACTCAAGCCGACTCGCTACGTCGGCGCCTTGCGCCGACTTCGCTCGCTGCTTAGCTCTGCGTTAGATACATGAAGAAAAAAATCATAACAAGCATTGTGATCGCAGGTTGCTTTTTTATGATGTTTGGAGCTGGTTTGTGGGTGGGGGAACGTTATATTGGAAGGAATAACTTAAAAATTTTGGTTCTTTCAGAACATTTGTCAGATGAATCTGAGATTCGCTTAAATCTTGCGTTGTTGAGGAGTATTAGAACCAAAAGTGAAACTGAAATTATTCCTGTGATTGAAAAAATAGTATCGGAAAAGATGAAGGCGATGGAAAGCCTGAGTAATCATGGTGCAGAATTTGCGCAATATAGTAGCGTGGCTGAAGAAGAAATTTCTAGATACAACGCTGAATTTGGAGTGAATCTGTATGTTCCTAAGGATACTATAAATGTATCTGACTAATCACTCCAGACGTCCGCTAAAGACGCGGACGTCTGAGTTCTGTTGTCATGCCCCATGTAGTTGACATCCATATTACTGTATATACAATAAATAGTTGAGCATCAGCTACGATCAAGCCAAGAACGAGAAAAACATCGCTGAACGCGGTATTTCGTTCGAACGTGCTGCAGATTTCGAGTGGGTAAGCGCGTTGATTGTTGAAGATCTGCGCGAAGATTACGGAGAACTTCGGTTCCAAGCCCTCGGATTCATTGAATCGAGACTGCACGTTCTGGTGTTCACTCCCCGCGCAGGCTCGGTACATGTCATCAGTCTGCGGAAGGCTAACCGACGTGAGGTAATGAGATATGAATCGAAAAAAACAGAATCCTGAGCGCATCAGCCGCGACAATCCGGCGTGGACTGATAAGACATTAAAACATGCCCGCCCGGCACGGGAAGTATTACCCAAACTGTTTGGCGAGGCTGCCGCCAAAGAAATGCTCAGGCCAAGAGGGCGACCCAAATCAACTAATCCCCGAGTAGCCGTTTCGATTCGCTTACCGGCCAAAACATTGGCGCAATGGAAAGCCACTGGGCCAGGATGGCAGACTCGTATGGCCGACAAACTGAAACGTGTCGGATAAATAACATGTGTCATAACAATGCAGCCCCGTTTGACGGCTTCGCCGCCACTGGCCTTAGCCGTTCTGTTTCTTAAGGCCCAGACATACACCTACATGTGGCATTCGGGTTCCTTGACAGCACCTGTAGACAGGTGCTATTAATAGCCCTGTTCTCAATAAGGGCGTTAGCATGCAAACGAAATTCTCACAGGATGTCATTCCTCTATCCGACCTCAAGGTCAACCCGGGTAAAGTGGTAAGCCGGGTGAACGATACACACAGACCAATCCTGCTGACCAGCAGAGGAAGAGGTGTTGCTATTGTGCAAGGCCTCGACGATTACGAGAAAACTGCGGAAGAGCTGCAATTCATCAAGGCGGTTGCCCAAGGGCTCGCTGACATCCGGGAAGGTAATACCATCACGCTGGCTGAGGCGAAGAGAATACTTGGCGCAGAGTAAGTGAAGATAATTATCGCCCGCGCTGCCCTGAATGACCTCCAGCAGATTAAAACTTATTACCTGGAGCAAGGTGTGCCGGATATTGGCCAGAAATTTGTAAATGCCATATTAAAAAATGTGCAAAGGTTGCGTGATCATCCTGACTCAGGCAGAAAGGTTCCAGAGTTTGATCAAGAACACATCCGGGAGATACTCCATCCACCGTTTCGTGTGGTTTACCTGCGGAATGTATCATCGGTAAGTCTGGTTCGGGTCTGGAGAAGCGAAAGGTTGCTATTGCTTCCCAATGATGAAACATAACAACGCCATCAACGTAGTCAGACAAAAGCAACGCGATTTCGTCGCGTCGCTTTGGTCTGCAGGTTATGGCGAACGTAAGCCTGTAATCAAGTAATCTGACTGCTATCTGTATAGAAACCACCAGGGAAGAGTCAACATCAACTTGCAGCCTCTCACTAGAATTATTACCCGATCATGCCCCGTCTCAGGTGCATGCATTGGTTGATCAAACCAAAATGGTTGATCAATACAGTGCATTGAATGAACTCGGCTGGAATGACTGGTTTGCGCAGCGGGCCAATTGCAAACCATCGGAAACTCTGGCCCGCGTTGCGGTGGTTGATCGTGATCAGATGTTGCTGCTGGATCAAGGCGGCCCGTTTCGGGCAAAGTTGTCGGGTCGCTATCTACACCAGCATCACCTGAACCAGGAGCTGCCGTGCGTGGGTGACTGGGTTTGTGTGGAGAAGCAGTCCGGCGATAAATTCGGGGTGATACATACGTTGCTGGAGCGCCGGACTTCGCTGTGCAGAAAGTTGGCCGGTAACGAGATAGAGTACCAGATGATTGCGGCGAATGTGGACTATGTGCTGGTCGTGCAATCCTGCCACTTTGATTTCAATCCGAAGCGTCTGGAACGTTATCTCGTCATGGTGATGGAAGGGGGTGCCGAGCCCTGCATTCTGCTGACCAAGACAGACCTGGTGACTCCTGCTGTGCTGGCTACGCAAATAGCGGAGATTCGGTCTATCGGTATTACCGCACCGATAGTACCTTTGAGTAATGTGACGGGTGACGGCCTGAAGGCTGTCAAACAGCGGCTGCTTCCAGGAAAGACTTATTGCTTCGTTGGGTCGTCAGGGGTGGGGAAAAGCACACTCATCAATCAGTTGATCGGCCATGAACGGATGGAAACAAGATCTGTCAGCGGATCCGGCGAAGGGCGGCACACCACCGTTCGTCGTGAACTGATCTGTCTCGAAGGTGGTGCATTGGTCATCGACAATCCGGGAATGCGTGAATTCAGCATCCTCGGGGCGGAAAGCGCCATAACGAGCAACTATGCCGTTATCTCCGGGCTCGCGTCCGGCTGCCGCTATCAGGATTGCAGTCATACTGGTGAGCCAGACTGTGCCGTCCTCACAGCCGTGCAGACAGGCGAAGTCAGCCAGGACTCTCTGGATAACTTTCGTAAACTCAAGGAAGAATCCGCGTTCAACAACCTGTCCTATGCCGACAAACGAAAGAAGGATCGGGGCTTTGGTCGAGGTATCAAGTCGGCCGAGAAGGACAAACGCAATACGTAAACTGTTTCTTCTGCATCACCGGGCAGTCGATTTACCTGATGACCCTCATGTTTCCGGTATGTTACCGATTGGAAACTAAGTGTTTACCTTATGCGCGTCAGCGCTTGATCTGGATCAAACCGTCCTGTTTTCAAACAGATATACTGCCTGCTATATTTAACAATGCTGGATGCGTTCTTCTGTATACTGAATAAGATAATGACCCTGAAAATCCACCCATTTTTTATCTTCCAGATCCTGTTTCATCCGATGGCGGTATTGCGCGGTGTTGCTGACAGCGAGCTTTCGGCCTCTTCGGTGTTTTTCCGGCTGGCGGTCTGGCTGGGTCTGATTCCGCCTCTGTTTGCATTTATCGGGGCCACTATGTTTGGCTGGCGCCTGGGCGCGGTTGAGCCGATTTATCTGCCTGCCGGGACGCTGATTGGGATCAGTATTGCCTATTACGTAACGCTGCTGTTTGGCTTTGTCAGTACCGCACTGGTATCACAGTGGATGGCAACGACCTACGAAGCGACCGTTGCACTCGGGACCCATTTTGCGCTGATCACTGTGGTGGGCGCACCGCTGGTGGTTGGCAGTGTGATTCATCTTTTTCCGCATGCCTTTATTAACGTGCTTTTTCTGGTGCCCACGCTGATCTGGAGCATGAATCTGCTGTATCGTGGTCTACCGATTGCGCTGGGTACCACGCCGGAACGGGGCATGTTGATGGCTTCCTCGCTGATAGGTTATCTGCTAGTTGCGATGGTCAGCCTGCTCGGACTCACCGTAGTACTCTGGGGCCGGGGACTCGGCCCGGCCATGGCGATATAACTAATGACTGATACCAAAACACTGTATTACCACGACTCCACTGTCCGCACGCTGGTCATCTTCGCGATAATCTGGACGGTAATCGGCATGACCGCCGGTGTCTACGCCTCGGCAGAACTGTTATGGCCACAGATAGACTTTGGCCAGTACTGGCTCAGTTTCGGCCGTATCCGCCCGTTCCATACGAATGTCGTCATCTTCGGGTTTGGCGTGTCTGCGCTGATGGGGACCGCTTTATACAGCGTACAACGCACCTGCCATGTCCCCCTGTTTGCCCCAAAACTGGCAGCGTTTATGTGCTGGAGCTGGCAGGCGGTCTTGCTGGCCGGTGGTGTCTCGCTACTCGCCGGGATGAATACCTCGAAGGAATATGCCGAGCTGGAATGGCCGTTTGATATTGCCATTACCATCATCTGGGTCTGCTTTGCGATAGTGTTCTTCGGCACGATTATTAAACGCCGGATCAAACCGATTTACATCTCGAACTGGTTCTATGGCGCGATGATTATCGTGGTGGCCATGTTGCATATCGTCAATAACCTCGCCCTGCCGGTCACGCTGACAAAGTCGTATTCGCTGTATGCCGGTGCACAGGATGCGATTGTGCAATGGTGGTACGGCCATAATGCGGTCGGCTTCCTGTTGACCGGTGGTTTTCTCGGTATGTTGTATTACTTCCTGCCGAAACAAGCCGAGCAACCAATCTGGAGTTATCGCCTGTCCATTATTGCGTTCTGGGCCTTTACCTACAGTTATATCTGGGCCGGGCCACACCATCTGCACTTTCATTCGATACCGGAGTGGGTACAGTCGCTTGGTATGGTGATGAGTCTGATCCTGCTGGCACCGTCGTGGGCAACGATGATCAACGGCATCATGACGGTCAGTGGTGCGTCGAAGAAACTGCGTACCGATCCGGCCTTGAAGTTTATCGTGTTGTCGCTCGCGTTTTACGGTCTGGCCACGTTTGAAGGCCCGATGATGGCGATCCGCAGCGTCAATGTGATCAGCCATTTCACCGACTGGACCATCGGCCATGTACACTCCGGCGCGCTCGGCTGGAATGCGATGATCACGTTTGGTACGTTCTATTTTCTGGTACCGCGTCTGGTCGGCACCACGCTGTACAGCACGCGCCTCGCCAATATCCATTTCTGGCTGGCACTCGCCGGGACGATGTTATACGTGCTGGCGATGTGGGGTGCCGGTGTGACCCAGGGTATCCTCTGGCTCAGCGTGAATGAGATGGGCGAATTGCGTTACAGCTTTACCGACATCATGGCGAGCATGCCACCGTATTATGCGCTGCGGTTGTTTGCAGGCCTGCTGTTCCTGACCGGGGCCGTATTGATGGCATACAATCTGTTGATGACGCTGGCAGGTAAACAGACTGTGCGTGTCAGCCCGCCGGCCGTACAGGGGGCACACGTATGAAACTGACTGGTCTGTCACTCCACAAAAAACTGGAAGAAAACGCTGGCCTGCTGATCTTCGGCATCCTGTTTATCTCGTCGATAGGCGGTCTGGTCCAGATCATTCCCAGCCTGTACCAGGAATCGTTGATGACACCGACAGAAAACACCCGGGTGTATTCCGCGCTGGAATTGCTCGGCAGGGACATCTATATCCGTGAAGGTTGCAGCGTTTGCCACTCACAACAGGTCAGGCCGCTGGTCGCCGAGGTGGAGCGCTACGGTGCCTACTCTCGCGCCGGTGAATTTGTGTATGACCGTCCGTTCCTGTGGGGTTCCAAGCGTACCGGTCCGGATCTGCATCGCATCGGCGGCAAGTACTCGGATGAGTGGCACCGGATCCATTTTAACAATCCGCGTGATGTTATACCCGCCTCGATCATGCCGGCCTATCCCTGGCTGTCGGAAACAATGGCGAATGCGGGTGATGATATTGATGAACGTATGCGCGGTCTGCAAACGCTGGGACATCCCTATACCGACGCAGATATAGAAGCCTCAACGGCCGCGGTGGCGGACAAGACCGAGCTCGACGCCTTGATAGCCTACATCCAGATGCTCGGCACGGCCTACGGTCCCGGAGACAAGCCATGATGTGGTTTATCTTTATCGGAGACATGCTGGTGATGGCGTTCATGATAATTCTGGTCGTTATGGTCTCATTACGCTCAGCCCGCGACCCGCTTGAGAATGCCGCACGTATACCACTGGAGGACGAGCAAGATCATGGCTGATATGCCAACAAGTTTCTGGGCTGGCTGGATTACAGTCATTACCGTAGTCAGTATGGCCGGGCTGGTATGGCTGTTGTTCAGCATCTATTTTGGCTCCGGAAATGCGAATGAACAGGAACACGTGGTCTGGGATGAGACGCTGAATGAAGGCAGCCACCCTGCCCCACTATGGTGGTTCTGGCTGATCTTCTCGGCGATGATCTTCACGGTTATCTATCTGATCCTGTACCCGGGCCTCGGCAGTTTCAGCGGTGCGCTGAAGTGGTCGCAGGGACACCAGATCGAAGAAAGTTACATGCATTATCATGAGGATTTTGATGCTATACGCGAGAGTGTGCTTACACTGTCTGTCGCGGAACTGCAGCAGGATGAATTTGTGATGAACAGTGCCCGCGGGATATTTGAACGTAATTGTGCGGGTTGCCATGGGCCGGAAGGTGGCGGTATGGCCAATCGTTTCCCGAACCTGATGGATGCTGACTGGCAATGGGGTGGAACGGCCGAGCAAATCGAACAGACCCTGCGTCAGGGTCGTAAGGCAAATATGCCTGCCTGGGGTGCGAGTCTGGATGACCAGAAGATAGCACAGGTCATAGCCTATATACGAGCGCTGGGCTCAACGACGGGTGTTACTACAGCAGAGGACCCCGGAAAAACGATATACAACCAGTTCTGTGTCGGTTGTCACGGTGCGGAAGGCAAGGGCAATATTATGCTGGGTGCACCGAACCTGGCCGATGCTGCCTGGCTTTATGGTAACGATGATGCTGCCCTGACCGAAACCCTGCGCAATGGCCGAAACGGTGTCATGCCTGTGTTCGCCGGACGTTTGAATGATGTACAGATACGCATGCTGGTGGCCTGGCTGAGCCGCTAGTATCGCTGTCTGTTAGGTGGTGACTTTCTCATGCTGTCTTGCGATCAGCATATACAGAGAAGGCACCACAAACAGCGTAAAGATCGTCCCCACCGCCATACCACCGACCAGCACCAGACCAATCGAATTACGCGCTGCCGCACCGGGGCCTTCCACCAGTGTCAACGGGAAGTGTCCAGCTATTGTCGCCACCGAGGTCATCAATACCGGACGGAAGCGGGTGATGGACGCCTCACGGATCGCCGCAAACTTGTCATGACCGCTTTCCTGTAACTTGTTGGCAAACTCAACAATAAGGATACCGTTTTTCGCTATCAGTCCGACCAGCGTGACCAGACCGACCTGTGCATAGATATTCATCGTGGTCGTCCAGCCGTCAGTCCAGTAAGGCATGTCCGGATTGGGCAGTTTCAGCACGGTGAATATCAGCGCACCAAACATCGCCAGCGGCACTGATCCAAGCAGGATCACAAACGGTTCGCGGAACGAATTGAACTGCACGGCGAGCACGAGGAAGATCAGCAATACTGCCAGTCCAAGCGCAGGGAGGAATTTACCACCTTCAGTACGCAACTGCCGTGATTCGCCCGTGTAGTCGATACTGTATCCCGGCGGCAGGATTTCGGCCGAGGCCTCTTCCAGTACCTTTAATCCGGCATCCAGCTGGGCCGTCATGCCGGACAGCTTGATCGCATTCAACTGCTGGAAACGGTTCAGTGAACGCGGGACCGTGGTGTTTTTGATCGTGGCAAAGGTACTCAGTGGAACGAGCTTGTTATTCGGGCCCGTCACGTATATGTCGCCGAGCTGTTCCGGATTGAGTCGTTCACTGCGGGCCAGCTGCGGAATAACCTTGTAGGCACGGCCGTCGATATTGAACCGGTTGACGTAGTTACCGCCGAGTGCGGCGGCGAGATCGGAGCCCACCTGGGCATTACTGAGTCCGAGATCGGCCACCTTTTTGTGATCAATCACAATCTCTGACTGTGGTTGATCAAACTTCAGATCTATCTCGGGTGGGAAATAGAAGATCCCGCTCTCCATCGCCTTCGTCTGCAACTGGCGGGCGACCTCCAGCATCTTCTCAGGTGCCTCAGTTGAGGTGATCACAAATTCTATCGGGAAGTTACTGCCACCGGGCAAGGCAGGCGGCATACCAACAAAGATTTGCAGGCCGGGTATCTGTGCCATCCGGCCCTGTACCTCACGCAGGATCTCCTTCATCGAACGTTCACGCTGGTCCCAGGGTTTTACTACCATACCGCTGAAACCACCTACACCGAGGCCGGCTGCAAACGGATCAGACGGAGAAAGCAACAGCTGGAAGGTCAGGTCACGCTCCGGTGTGACCAGAAACGCATTTTCGACCGCACGGCCATAATGGCTCTTCTGATCCGCCGTCGCATTCGCGGCATTATTGATGATACCGAACATGAAGCCCTGGTCCTCGATCGGGGCGAGCTCATTCGGGGAAAACATATACATCGGAATCGCCATCAGGCTGAGTATTGCCCATACCGTGTATACGGCAGGCCGTGCGTGCAAGGTCCGATCCAGCCCGCGACTGTAGGAATCGCGCAGATTATTGAAATGCGAGTTGACCCACCAGGAAAAACCTTCTTCCTTGTCGGATACACGCAGTAACTTTGCCGACATCATCGGTGACAGCGTCAGGGCGACGATGCCCGAAATAGTTACTGCACCGGCCAGCGTCAGCGCAAACTCGCGGAACAGCGTACCGGTCAATCCACCCTGCAAACCTATCGGTGTGTAAACGGCTGCCAGCGTGATGGTCATTGCAATGACCGGCCCTATCAGCTCACGTGCACCGGCCAGCGCGGCCTGTAATGCGGTCTGGCCCTCACGCATACGCCGATCCACGTTCTCCACAACCACAATCGCATCGTCTACCACAAGACCCACAGAGAGTACGATCGCCAGCAGCGTCAGCAGGTTCAGCGTGAACCCGAACGATTGCATCAGGAATACACCACCTATCAATGACACAGGGATGGCGACGACAGGCACCAGTACCGAACGTACACTGCCGAGGAACAGAAAGATGACAACGATGACGATCAGCAAGGTATCAATCATCGTGAACACGACCTCGTGGATCGCATTGCTGATGTACTCGGAGGCATCATAACCGATGGATGCCTCCAGTCCCGGGGGCAAGTCTTTCTTGATGGCATCCAGCTCAACGCGGATACGTGCCACCACATCAATGGTATTGGCGTTCGGTAACGGGAAAATACCCATGAACACGGCGGTCTGGCCGTTGAATCGCACCTCGGTATCATAATCCTCCGCACCGAGCTCGACGTCTGCAACGTCTTCAAGGTGGATAACCGTCCCGTTCTGTTCGCGGACGACCAGATTTTTAAATTCTTCGACCGTATGCAGGTCGGTATTCGCGGTCAGGTTGACCTGGACAAACGCGCCCTTGGTACTGCCCACCGCCGCGAGGAAGTTGTTTGATGCCAGTGCGCCATATACCTGCGAGGGACTGACATTTAATGCGGCCATCTCCAGCGGTTTCAGCCAGACCCGCATCGCAAATGTGCGGGCACCGAGTATTTCTGCATTCTGCACACCGGTCACCGCGGCCAGACGTGGTTGTACTGTTCGTACCAGATAATCGGTGATCTCGCTCTGTGACATCGCCTCGGAGGAAAAACTCAGGTAGGCCGAGGCAAACTCGGAATCGGCAGACTGCACACTGATAGACGGCACCTGTGATTCGGCGGGTAATTCATTACGGACCTGGTTTACCTTGGCGGTGATGTCGGTCAGCGCCTTGGTCGGGTCATAATTCAGCTTGAGCCGTGCGGTGACCAGCGACAATCCGAGCAGGCTTTTTGATTCAACATAATCTATACCGTCAACCGAGGATATGGCGCGTTCAATCGCGGTTGAGATAAACCCGCGCACGACCTCTGCGCTGGCGCCTACATAAACTGTTGCGACGGTAACCGACGCATTTTCGCTACGTGGATACTGGCGCACACTGAGCGAGTTCCAGGCCTGCAAACCGGCGATGATGATCATCAGGTTGACGACTATCGCCAGTACCGGTCGGGTAACAAAGATATCGGTAAATGCCTTCATGAGAGGTGGCTACGCGGCGTGATCATAAAAGGGGTTTCAGGTGTTATCCGGTGTTGGTGTAAATGAAAACTCCGGCGCCAGCGCGGTATCAATAACAACACTCATGCCTGGGCGCAGTTTGAACAACCCGGTTGAGACGATACGCTCACCGGCAGAGACGCCTTCAACCACCTGCACAAAATCACCCATAGCCAGACCCAGCGTCACAGGACGGGGCTGCACGGTCAACTGGCCGTTACCGGCGGCATCTTCAACAATATAAACCAGATTGCCGGCAGGGTCATACTGCACGCCTGTGGCCGGGATAAACTGACCGACACTTGCTTTTGCCAGTATCACCTCTACTGAAACAAACATCCCGGGTATCAGCCGACCGTCTTCATTTGCCAGTGTGGCCTGGACCATCACATTGCGTGTCGTGACATCCACGTCAGGCTCAATCGCGGTTATTTCACCTTCAAACTGCTCACCCGGATACGAATCGGATGTCACGATGATCTTCAGACCATTTGCCAGCGAACCCAGCTGTTGTTGTGGCAGGGTAAATTCGACATAGGCCGGCGAAATTTTCTGTAATGACACGACCGCACTGGCCTTGTCCAGAAACTGACCGATACTGATACGGCGTATACCGAGCTTCCCGGCAAACGGTGCACGGATAACCTTTTTCGCCATCATTGCACGAATGTTTTCCAGCCGTGCATTCGCTTCCTTCAGATTCGTGTCTGCCGAGGAGTAATCGGCCTCGGAGATACCCTTGCGTGCATAGATATCCTGTGCCCGTTTGAAGATACGGGCCGCACCTTCGGCAGTCGCCTCCGCCAGACGCAACTGCGATTGTTCGATGTCTGTATCCAGCTCAACCAGGACATCACCGGCATTCACCATTGTGCCTGCCTCGAAACTGATCTTGCGAACGATGCCTTCCACCTCGTTTTTGACAACAATCCCCTGTACCGCCACCACAGTACCCACGGAAGAGATACTGTCAGCCAGTGGCTGTTCGCGGACTGTTTCAACGTTGACCGTCTCGGGTGGCATGACCATTTGTGCGGCGGCATCGCCCATCGCCTTGAACTGCATCAGCTTGATCCCGACCAGACTGAAAACGATCGGCAAAGCAATGAACAGACCACCCAATACCCATAAGAGTCTTTTTAACATGGAGATTTTCTACCTAATAGGACAGGCGCAAGTTTAAATGGCTGAGACGCCATTCACAATGAAAGAATAAGGTCTGCACCATGGTTGTGCCTTATGTAATCTTTACCCGCGCAAACTTGCGCTTGCCAACCTGGATCACGTAGCTGTTTCCGGGCAACAGTCTGGCATCACGATCACTGACCTTTTCCCCGTCCACCCGTACCGCGCCCTGGCTGATCATGCGGATCGCTTCAGAGGTACTGGCGGTCAGGTCGGCCTGCTTTAACACAGAGACCAGGGCCATACCGCTGCCCCCGGCCTCACTGGTGAAGTTATGTTCAGGCATCTCCTCAGGGATCTGTCCATGGCGGAAGCGGTTGATAAAGTCCTCGCGCGCGGCATCGGCGGCCTGTTGGCTGTGGAAACGGGCCACCAGTTCCTCCGCCAGCAGGATCTTGATATCACGCGGATTGGCCCCCTCAGTGACCGATTGCTTCAGCCCGCCGATATCTCCTGTAGAACGGAAACTGAGCAGGTCATAATAACGCCACATCAATTCATCGGAGACCGACATGACCTTGCCAAACATCTGTTCCGGCGGTTCATTGATACCGATGTAATTGTCGAGTGATTTTGACATCTTCTGCACGCCATCAAGGCCTTCAAGTATAGGTACGGTCATGATGACCTGCGGTTCCTGGCCTTCCTCACGCTGCAGATCACGTCCGACCAGCAGATTGAATTTCTGGTCCGTTCCACCCAGCTCTACATCCGCCTTCATCACCACCGAATCGTAACCCTGCATCAGCGGGTAGAGAAATTCGTGTATGGAGATAGGCAGGTTTGCGGCATAGCGTTTCTTGAAATCATCACGCTCAAGCATGCGTGCAACCGTTGATCGCGCCGCCAGCTTGATCATGCCGGCTGAACCGAGTTTCTCGCCCCAGGTAGAGTTGAAACAGACCTCGGTCCGGTCCGGATCGAGGATCTTGAATACCTGGTCCTGATAGGTCTGCGCATTCGCCTTAATCTCATCACGCGTCAGCGGTTTGCGGGTGACATTGCGCCCGGTCGGGTCACCGATCAGACCGGTAAAATCTCCAATCAGGAACATGATATGGTGACCGAGTTGCTGGAAATGACGCAGCTTGTTGATTAGTACGGTATGACCGAGGTGCAGATCCGGTGCTGTCGGATCAAAACCGGCCTTGATCCGCAGCGGTTTCCCACGCTCCAGCCGGGTTATCAATTCCTGCTCGTGGATGATCTCGTCTGTACCACGTTTCAGCAGGGCAATGGCATCATTCTTTATACTCATGAGCATGCCCTTCCCGCGCGATGTGACGGGGTCGAAATAGTTTGATTTAAAAACATGATTTATTCATTCCTGCATTGACGAATTTGCCCATAGGCGCTATGGTTTGCTTAAAAATTATTCATTAAAAATCGTGACTTACAAAATCCATGTAAAATCTGACTATAAACCGGTTGTCCGCTGGATTCCAGACCGTCCCTGGTATCTGAGGCCGCGTGGTTTTATCTGGGCTTGCACCAGCTTTTTTGTAACGGCGGCGGTGACCATCATATCATCCATGTCGCCATCTTCCGAATGGACTGATAACCCGGACCTGGATTCCGCCCTTTACAGCCTCTATCCTGAACAGATCGTCGCTGCCAACCTGAACTATATCCACATCAATAAACAGCGTCGTCCCATAGGCCAGCCATTCAACACAGAACGCGCCCAGGCAGATGTTCCCGAGTCGGATCAGTGGCAAAAAATCAGGGTTGCTTCGGGTGACAGCCTGTCGATCATCTTCGACCGGATGAAGATTTCACCAGCCGTACTTTACGCCATCATGACATCCGGACAGGACACACGTGCACTGAAATTCCTGTTACCCGGTCAGGAACTCCGGTTCAGGATGAAAGACGGCCGGTTAGAGACGCTCGAATACGACCCGGATATGGTCACAACGCTGCAAATCAACCATGAAAACGGCGCCTATACCAGCAAGTTGATCAAGATAGACCTCGATGTAAAGGTGCTGGAGACCAGCGCCACCATCGATAGCTCGCTGTTTATTGCCGGCCAGAAGGCCGGACTGTCAGACAACCTGATTATGCAGCTGGTGGCTATTTACGGCTGGGACATCGACTTCGCGCTGGACATCCGCAAGGGCGACCGATTCAAACTGATCTACGAGGAACAGTTCAAGGAAGGCCAAAAGGTAGGTGAAGGACCGATACTGGCGGCAGAATTTATCAATCAGGGCAAAAAATTCCGTTCTGTCAGATTCAAAATGCCGGACGGCACCACCGAATATTTCGCCGATACGGGCGACAGTATGCGCAAGGCCTTCCTGCGTACCCCGCTGAACTTTACCCGTATCAGCTCTGGTTTCAGTCTCAGCCGCAAACACCCGGTACTGAACAAGATACGGGCTCACAAAGGCGTGGATTATGCCGCACCTACCGGCACACCGGTCAAGTCGGCCGGTAACGGCACCATCGTCTCGGCAGGCACGAATGGAGGCTATGGCAGGACCGTCGTAATCCAGCACGGCAGTGAATACAGTACGCTATATGCCCATTTGTCCAGATTTGCTAAAGGCCTGAAAAAGGGCATGCGCATAAAACAGGGACAAACAATTGGGTATGTCGGTCAATCCGGTCTCGCCACCGGCCCACATCTGCATTATGAATTTCGCGTAAAAGGTGTGCACCGCAATCCACTCACGCTGCCGTTCCCGAAGGCCGAATCGATACCCTCGGCATTAATGTCCGATTTCAAAAAGTCCACCGCCCCCCTGCTCGCCCAGCTGGACAAACAGACGATCCATTCCGCGCCGGTCATGATTGCGCTAAAGGAACCTGATCTGCTGGACTCACCACCGGCTGTCGTGGAACCACTCCAGCAATAATCGTGTATTACATTGGCCTCATGTCCGGAACCAGCATGGACGCCATTGATACTGCGCTGGTTGAAATCAACGGAAATGATCTGGCCGTCATTCAGTATCGACAATATCCGATCCCGACCGCCGTCCAGACAGCTGTGCGCAATGTCAGTGTCCGGACATCTCTGGAACAGATTACCGAGCTTGACGTTATCCTGGGTGAACTGTTTGCGGACGCAGTCAATGCGATACTGGCACTGTCCGGGTTGACCCCGGCGGCGATTACCGCGATTGGCAGTCATGGACAAACCGTATTGCATCTGCCCAGAGGCAATTACCCGCGTACGCTGCAGATAGGCGACCCGGCCCGGATTGCTGTCAGGACAGGGATCACGACCGTGGCTGATTTTCGTCGTAATGATATTGCTGCGGGTGGTCAGGGCGCACCACTGGCCTGTGCCTTCCATGCATGGCGATTTCACTCTGCAGAGCGGGATCGCGTGGTGCTGAATCTGGGCGGGATGGCAAACATAACCGTGTTACCTTCAGGATCAGAAAGTCAAATCACCGGGTTTGACACCGGTCCCGGTAATGCCCTGATGGATAGCTGGGTCCAGTTGCATCTGCAACAGGATTTTGATGTGGATGGTGCCTGGGCCATCTCGGGCAAAGTCGACCCGCAATTACTCGGACTGATGCTGGCGGATCCCTATTTCAGTAAACGCCCGCCGAAAAGCACGGGCAAGGACGATTTTAACAGGGGCTGGCTCTCGGCAAGACTGGATATGACAGGACGTGAGATTGAGCCTGCCAATGTCCAGGCTACCCTGCTGGAACTGACTGCGCGTTCGGTCAGCACCGCGATCGCACAGAACGCCCCTGTAACAACAGAAGTGCTCGTTTGTGGCGGTGGCATGCATAACCGAGCCCTGTTACAAAGATTGAAAGAATACATGCCGGACCGGACTATCGTACCTACCGATCAGTACGGTGTGAGTGCGGATGCAGTTGAAGCGGTTACGTTTGCATGGCTGGCTAAATGCAGGCTGGAGCAGCTACCTGCCAATCTCCCGGCGGTCACCGGGGCAAGTCGGAAGGTCATACTCGGGGCGATTTATAGTCCCTGATTTGGACAAAATAAAAGGGCGACAGGTGTAACCTCACCTGCCGCCCCGAATCACAAAAATATTACTTGTCGTCTTCTACACGATACTGGTCGTGACAGCCCCCACATTCCTTCATATCTTTTGCCATCGCCTTGGCACCTTCGATATCCGTCGCTGCCAGTGCCGCTATCGCAGCACCCCTGTCTGTCAGGGCCTTCGACTTGGCGGCAAAGTCAGACGCATTCGTCCACACATCAGGCTTGGCGGTTGAATCGCCCACAATCGCATTCAAGGTAAAGGCCTCAGGTATGACCATGCCCAGTGCGGACAGCGCATGGGCGGCATGGGTAAACGCAACCGCATCAGTAGGACGCTTGCCATCGGCCATGTCACGCATGACAGCGCGCTGGGCCGCTATCACGTGCATTAATTCCTGTCGGCCCTTCACGGCCTTTTCTTCCTTTGTTGGTTCCTTTTTCTCTGCGTCCTGGGCCGTGACCATCGTTAATCCGATCATGGATACGATAATCGAGACTGCCATTGTCCTGAACATCTTCATATTTTCCCCTCCCCTGAAATTAAGTGCCTGTTCTGAATTATATACTCCCGGTGCCGG
The DNA here is from genome assembly GCA_945878555.1 of Klebsiella pneumoniae. GTDB lineage: Bacteria > Pseudomonadota > Gammaproteobacteria > Eutrophobiales > Eutrophobiaceae > Eutrophobius. The sequence goes on along the minus strand of CAMDWI010000033.1, from coordinate 7,333 downwards.
ACAAAAAAACTGCCCGCCCCGCTTGCCGTCTGCGATGATATTCCCCTATTTTATCAACAGCAACAAAAAAGTAAGAGCCGTAATGGTGCCCTGCTGACCCCCAAAAAAAAAAGCGCCGAGGCGCTTTTTTTTCAAGACCGTAAAATCTGCTTCAGACAGAAAAGGATGAACCACACCCGCATGTAGTGCGGGCATTCGGATTGCGAATGACAAACTGGGCACCTTCCAGACCTTCAGAGTAGTCAATTTCAGCACCGGCCAGATACTGGATACTCATCGGGTCTACCAGTAACCGGACGCCTTCACGCTCGATAACTGTATCGCCGTCCGTGGTCTTTTCATCGAAGGTAAAACCATACTGGAAGCCGGAACAGCCACCTCCACTGATATATACCCTCAACATCAGCCCGGCATTACCCTCATCCTCAATCAGTTCCCTGACCTTGGAGACAGCTGAATCGGTAAAATTGAGCGGATCCGGTACGTATCCGGTGCCTGTTTCATGACTGGTCTGCATATATCTTCTGCCCTGAATCGGTTATTACTGTAGATAGGGTCAGTATAACCAAAAACCTAGTGATTTGCTCAAGTATCTTGTTCGGGTATATCAAATACATCATCAGTACGCGGAGCGCCCTTGCGCGGCTCAGGCTGGATAATGTGTACCAGCTTGCCATTAACCTCGGCACCGATGGCCATTTCAATCAGGTTGTAATAAACATTACCGGTGACCTGGGCCTTCGACAACAGCTCCACATGCGCACTGCTATGGACATCTCCCCGGACCTCACCGTTCAACACGACATAGGGGACATTGACCTCGCCCTCAATACGGCCATGATCACTCAACTGCAACATCGAGCTGCCATCGTCATCTACCGCAAAAACATTACCCATGATCACACCTTCAACATGCAGGCCACCGGTAAACTTCATGTCTCCCTGGATGACGGTGTGCTGGCCTACCAGCGTGTCTATCCTGGTGGTTTTACGTTTTTTCTTCTTGCCCCACATGTTTCAGGCTCCCGATATTTAGTTAGATAGGCCATTCATAGGTCTTGCTGAGTGGGGGTTCGCCCCCGATCGTGGGATTGACCCGGACTATCACCTGTTTTGCGACAAAATCCTCGTCCAGGCCAAATTCATACTCCAGCCGTTTGAAACTCTTGATCTCGAATCCAAAGTCGGTCTTGTCATCCAGCAGGCTGCCAAGATCCAGTCGCCGCTGCTCGCCGTTTTGCGTTCCCTCAATGGTAACAGTCAGACGACCCTTCATAACAGTATCATTTTTTGCTACATGGGTTAACACGAGTTTGAGCAGGTATCGGTTACGGCCACCGGCCGGTTCAATATAGACCCCATGGATGTCCATGCCGACCGTCTTGCGTGCAGAATCCATCGCACCCTGGTAAAACTCCAGCTCGCGTTTCAGTTTATAGATCTGATCCTGCAGCGCGATCATTTCCGTCTGCAGCATCGCTGCCGTATCCTTGTCGACCTTGGTAGTTTGCTCCAGCATCAACAGACGGCTGTTCAGGTCCTGATTTTGAGCCAGCAGCTGACGATTGGCGTCTATCAGCGTGCGTTCATCATTGTTCCTGCCCGTCATTGAGCTGATAATGCGCCAGTAACTGGTATCCAGCATCTGCCAGGTGACCAGGGCGATGACCACACTGAGCGCAGTAACCGAAATAATGCCCTGCCAGGGCCGGTGACTCTTGATTATCAGGCGCGGCATCAGAACTGACTATCTCGCAACAACTTCACGGATAACAGGCCGCCGCCAGCAAACCGGTGGTCTCGGGCAAACCAAACATGATATTCATGTTCTGGATCGCCTGACCTGCAGCGCCCTTCACCAGATTATCCTCTACCGCGAGGATGACAGCCGTATTACCATTTTGCGGTTTATGACAGGCGATTCGGCACATATTGGTGCCCCGGACCGAGCTGGTATTCGGATGACTGCCCGCCGGCATCACGTCCACAAACGGCTCGTTCCGGTAACGTTCTTCATATACGCTTTGCAGGTCCACCGAAGGATCGATCAGCGTCGCATACAGGGTGGCATGGATACCCCGTATCATCGGTAACAGGTGTGGCACAAAAACCAGCCCGACCGGCTCGTCGGTGGCCGCTTGCAAGCCCTGTTTGATCTCCGGCAGATGCCTGTGACCCTTCGCGGCATAGGCCATGAACGAATCTGCCGCCTCACAATAATGATACATCAACGACATCTTGCGGCCTGCACCACTGACACCGGACTTCGCATCGGCGATCAGTGAACCCGGATGCACCAGCTTTTGCTCCAGCAAGGGTAAAAACCCGAGCTGCACGGCAGTAGGATAACAGCCGGGATTTGCCACCAGCCGCGCCTTGCCGATCAGTTCACGATTCACCTCCGGCAATCCATACACTGCCTCGGCAACCAGCTGCGGGCAGTCATGTTTCTGGCCGTACCACTTTTCCCATTCGGCGACGTCTTTCAGCCGGAAATCGGCCGACAAATCGATGATCCGGGTCCCGTGTTCCAGTAATGCCGGGGCACTCTGCATCGCCGTACCGTTCGGGGTGGCAAAAAAGACCACATCACAGGTGGCCAACGCCTGGACGTCCGGCTCAACATAGACCCGATCAATGATGCCGCGCAGTGAAGGGAAAAAGTCGCTGACAGACTTGCCCGCCTCGGTCCGGGAGGTCACGACCTCCACCTGTACCTGCGGGTGTTGTGCAAGCAGGCGCATCAATTCGACCCCGGTATACCCGGTTGCGCCAACAATTCCAGTCTTGATCATATAAGCCATCCTTCCAGTGTGGCGGGTATGATACGAGTTGATCCCGGCAAGGAAAAGAAGAACCTGCCATAAAATCGGTCATTTGTGCCTTTGCCGCGATATTAACGCTATAATTGCCGGATGCAGAAAGTGATTAAAGGACTGGCTGGTATGGGCCTGGTGGTACTGGCCGCCCTGCTCGTCTATATGACGATGCCCGACAGTGTACTGCGCCAACGCGCCCCGGATATCACCTTCCCCCTGCTCGACGGACGTCAGCTCGCCCTGTCCAGTCTGGCCGGCAAACCGGTACTGGTGACCTTCTGGGCCACCTCCTGCGTTGAATGCCGCAAGGAAATGCCGGAAATGATCGCCCTGTATCAGGAATTGTCCGGCAGTGGATTCGAGATCATCGCTGTCGCCATGCCTTACGACCCACCAAACCGGGTTCTGGAGACCAGCCGCGACATGCAGATACCCTACCCGATTGCACTCGATATCAACGGCGCGGCCGTCAGTGCATTCGGCGACATACCGGGCACCCCGGCCTCCTTCCTGATTGCCCCGGACGGCAGCATTGCGATGGAACAAACAGGCGTGCTCGATTTCGGTCAACTACGCACACGGATAAAACAAATGCTGGCTGACACCACTCGCGTTTCTGCCAACGACGGACAAGTACAGAACTGTGCCCATACTGAAACAGGTGGGACCACATGCTCTGGCTAAAGGCACTGCATCTGATCTTCATGGTGACCTGGTTTGCAGGCCTGTTTTACCTGCCGCGCCTGTACGTCTATCACGCGATGAGCACGGACAAGACCAGTATCGACCGCTTCAAGATCATGGAACGCAAACTCTTTTACGGGATCACCACACCTGGCGGCGTACTGACCATCCTGTTTGGCCTGCTCACACTCGGCCAGATGGGCTGGGCCGCCTATGCAGGCAGTTACTGGCTGCACATCAAACTCGGGCTGGTACTGCTGCTGGTGATCTACCACATCTACTGCGGCAAACTGTTGCTCGACTTCAAACACGACCGTAACAAACACAGCCACGTCTGGTATCGCTGGTTTAATGAGGCCCCGGTTTTGATCCTGATAGCGATTATTATCCTCGCTGTGGTCAGGCCAATTTAGGCGCTAACACAACGACCCTATCAACTTACATGTTTCGGTAACGTTCCCAAGCTGCCCGATAGACAGGCAAAATCGTCCCGAACTGCCAACACATCCAGAGTATCCGCAATTTATTAAACCGAGGCACCGTCCTTTCAGCCGGGAGCAGCCTCCCGCTATGCTTGTGAAAGACCGTGTGCCGCATGGATGCGGCACTCGAGCCTACATGGATGTATTTACGGCGTGTCTTGAACAAGCATAGCGGGAGGCTGCGGAACACTCCCCCGAAGCCCTTCACAAACCTGGCGGGTAGCTGCTACTTTCTGAATGGACTTAGCCCTGGTTTACCTCCCCGGTCTCAATCCATCTCCACCATATCAAAGTCTTCCTTACGTGCCCCGCAGTCCGGGCAACTCCAGTTGATCGGTACGTCGTCCCAGAGCGTCCCGGCGGCGATGCCATCGGCCGGCCAGCCGAGGGCTTCATCATAGATAAAGCCGCAGATGACACACATATACTTTTTCACGTCACGATCTCCTGATTTTTTTCCGCGTGATTATTAACCATGTAGAATAGATTGCAATGAAAACCTTCAGCACGCACCCTCCCATCATACTCGCGTTTTCCGCGCATGATCCGTCCGGTGCGGCCGGCATCCAGGCCGATATAGAGAGTATCAACCGGAATGGGGCACGGTGTGTGTCGGTACTGACCGCACTGACCGCGCAGAATACCGGCGCGTTTGAATCACTGCTTCCGCAGCAGCCGGAGAACTTTATCCAACAGGCGAGATTATTACTTGCCGACATCCCTGTTGCTGCGTTCAAAATCGGTCTGATAGGCAGTGCCGATCTTGTTGATGTCATTGCGGATATTGTAGCGCAATACCCCGACCTTCCCGTCGTGCTTGACCCGGTATTACATGCTGGCGTCGGAACCGGACTGGCAACTGCTGCAATGATTAACCGTCTGATGCAGAGACTTATACCACTGACAACCGTGCTGACCCCGAACCTGAAAGAGGCACAACGCCTGAGTGGCGAGGCAGACAGGGACGCGGCGGCGGCTGTGCTTCTGGATCGCGGTTGTCGTAACGTACTGATCACCGGCGCCGATGAACAGACCGACCGCGTTATCAATACACTGTATCGCGCCGATACAGAACCCGTACATTTTGACTGGGATCGACTACCGGGTGTCTATCATGGCTCCGGTTGCACACTGGCCGCGGCGATTGCGGCACAGCTGGCGCAGCACAACGATGTCGTCAAGGTGGTAACAACGGCACAGCAGTATTGCTGGCAAACACTGGCCCACGGTTACCCGATAGGCAAACACCAGCAACATCCCGACCGGGACTTTCAGGAATAATTGATCCCGTGACCCGCCTTTTGCACAAGGGTATCTATCTGATTACCGAACATGAGCGACTGGCATTTGCAGACATGTTTGCGATAACTCAGGCAGTGATAGGCAGCATCAGCGCTTTGCAGTACCGTAACAAATCCACTGACTACAAACTGAAACGGGCGCAGGCGACTGAACTGCAAAAACTGTGCAGTGATCATCAGGTGCCATTTATCATCAATGACAACATCGATCTGGTAATCGACCTTAATTGTGACGGCGTCCATCTCGGACGCGCGGATACTGACTGTGTAGAGGCCAGACGTCGACTCGGGCAACAACGGCTGATCGGTGTATCGTGCTATAACGAGATCACACGAGCGGATCAGGCCGTGGCTAACGGTGCCTCGTATACTGCGTTTGGCGCCCTGTTTCCAACCAGCACAAAGGCGAACACCGTCCTGGCCAGCACGGATTTAATACGACAGGCAAAACAGCGCTATACTGTACCGGTCGTGGCCATCGGCGGGATCACCACGGCAAACTGTGCTGCCGCGATCGACGCCGGTGCAGACCTGCTCGCGGTGGTCAGCAGTGTCTATCTTGCAGACGACCCGGCAGCGGTAATCCATCAATTCAATCAACTAATGACGAAGACATAAACACATGAATCTGTTCAAACGGGCACAACTAGTCATCCCCGGCGGGGTCAATTCACCGGTACGTGCATTCAAGGGTGTCGGTGGCGACCCGATATTTTTTGCACGGGCGCAGGGCGCGCTGGTGTTTGATACCAACGGCAAACAGTATATCGATTACGTCGGCTCCTGGGGCCCGATGATCCTCGGTCATGCTTTTCCAGAGGTGATACGCAAGGTAACCGAAGCCGCCGCAAACGGACTCAGTTTCGGCGCACCCACAGTCGCAGAAATTGAAATGGCCGAATTGATATGCCGGTTGATGCCCAACATCGAAAAGGTCCGCATGGTCAACTCCGGCACCGAGGCCGCGATGAGCGCGATTCGCCTCGCCCGTGGTTTCACCGGACGCGACAAGATCGTGAAGTTTGAAGGTTGTTACCACGGCCATGCCGATTCGTTACTGGTCAAGGCCGGGTCCGGCGCATTGACACTGGGCGTCCCCACCTCACCCGGCGTACCCGCCGATTTCGCCAGACACACAATCACACTTTCATATAACGACACCGATCAACTGCACGAGTTGTTTGCAAAAATCGGTCACGAGATCGCCTGCATCATCGTCGAACCGGTCGCCGGTAATATGAACTGCGTCCCGGCCACACAAGCCTTTCATGACGGCATGCGCGAGTTATGCACGAAACACGGCAGTCTATTGATCTTTGATGAAGTCATGACCGGCTTCCGCGTCGCCCTCGGTGGCGCACAATCGATCTACAAGATCAAACCGGACATCACAATCCTCGGCAAGGTCATCGGTGGCGGCATGCCCGTCGGCGCCTTCGGTGGACGCGCCGACATCATGAACCACCTCGCCCCCGACGGCCCGGTCTACCAGGCCGGCACACTGTCCGGCAATCCAGTCGCGATGGCCGCCGGCATGGCCACCTTGAACGCAATCGCCCAACCGGGATTTTTTGAAGCACTCGAGCAATCCACCCGCCACCTGCTCGACGGTCTGCGCGAAGTTGCGCGTGAAACCGGCATCCCGTTTACCACGACACAATCCGGTGGCATGTTTGGATTATTCTTTACCGAAGAGGAAACGATCAGCCGGTTTGATCAGGTAATGGCCTGCAATGTCCCCCGATTCAAACATTTCTTCCACGGCATGCTCGATCAAGGCATCTATCTCGCCCCCTCCGCCTACGAGGCCGGCTTTGTCTCCTCCGCACACACCGATGAACACATCCAGGCAACCATTAATGCAGCACGCGTGGTGATGAAAACTTTATAAAGGGCATCGACTAAGCCTCCAAGAAGAAACGACCCAGCCTCCGTTGCTGTTATGGCTGTGAAAGACCGTGTGCCGCAGGACGCGGCACCCGAGCCTACATGGATGTATTCACGGCGTGTCTTGAACAGCCATAACGGTAACGGAGGCGGACAGACT
>CAMDWI010000032.1 GCA_945878555.1 Klebsiella pneumoniae | reverse complement strand
CAATTAATTGTTGAACGTGGAATTTCATTCGAGGAAATTGTTTTTTATATTGAAAATAATGGTCTACTTGACGATATTGCTCACCCAAATAGCCAGGATTACTCTCATCAGCGAATTTTCGTAGTAGCGGTTGAGAGTTATGTTTACCTAGTTCCTTATGTTGAAAGTAAAAACGAGATATTTCTTAAAACTATTATTCCAAGTAGGAAATTCACCAAAATTTACTTCGGAGATGAGGCATGAAGAACGTGAAATTGAGTAAAGAGGAGAAGCAGCTTCTTAATGCAATTGAGGCTGGAGATTTTGAATCAGTTCTTACAAAAAAGCGCAGAGCTGAACTTGTCTCTGCTGCAAAAGATACTGTACGTAAAGACAAACGAATCAATATCAGGATTTCTAATCGGGATTTGAAAGCTGTTCAATTGAAAGCTTCGGAAGAAGGTATCCCTTACCAGACGTTAGTATCAAGTGTAATACATAAGTACATATCTGGTTCGCTAAAAGATATTTCTGCTATCAAATCACTCCACACGGACGGCGCAAAGCGCCGCCCGTGAGTTCAGCCGTTAGCATTCATAAAAATTCGCATTGACTCTCTATAATCCATTGGATTACACTTCTCGACCATGCAAACCATTGTTGAGATGCCTGAATTTCAGAGGCGATCAGACAAATTACTCACGGATGAACAACGGATAAGTATTATCAATTATCTGGCGCAACATCCGGCATCAGGCGATATCATGCAAGGAACTGGTGGTATCCGCAAATTACGATGGTCTGCACAAGGCAGAGGCAAAAGTGGCGGTGTGCGAATCATTTACTATTATCATAACGAAACTATACCTCTATTTTTATTAACGGTATTTGGAAAGGGTGAACAATCCAATCTTTCCAAAGGCGAGCGTAATCAACTAGCAAAGATCACTTCTCTAATCATAAAACGATATGGTGGGTAGTATGAACAAAGCGTTCGATAGTATTAAACGGGGGCTTGATGAAGCCCTGGAGTATTCAAAAGGCAAGAAAAGCAAAGCTGTTATCCATGAATTCACTTCTGTAGATGTGAAAAACATTCGTGCAAAGGTAGGCATGTCACAAAATGAATTTGCATCTGCATTCGGGATAAGTGTTAGTACTCTTCGGCATTGGGAGAGAGGCGACCGTACACCGCAAGGTCCAGCATTAGTATTGCTGAATGTTGTAGCAAAAGAACCCAAAACGGTATTAAAGGCATTAAGCAGATGAATGCTAACAAGGCGGCCCAGTTGGACTGGCTTCGCCGCCACTGGCCCTAATCGTTAGCCCTGTCATGCTCGGCACTCACGATCTGGCCCTCTTTGTTGTCTCCGGCCTGCTGCTCAACATCACGCCGGGTGCTGACTCTCTCTACATTGCTACCCGTAGCATTACCCAGGGCGTCCAGGCCGGTGTGGTCGCTGCCCTCGGCATCGGCGCTGGTTGTTTCGTTCATATCTTCGCTGCCGCTTTAGGGCTATCGGCAATTCTCGCGACTTCCGCTGTCGCATTCACCTTCATTAAGTTCGCGGGTGCCGCCTATCTCATATATGTTGGACTGTCGCTACTTCGAACTCGCCCGACTCCGATTCAATCCCTGGGCGTCATTGCCGCCGTGCCCTTACGCACCATCTTCGCCCAGGGGTTCCTTACCAACGTCCTTAACCCAAAGGTTGCTCTGTTCTTCCTGGCTTTCGTGCCGCAGTTCATTGAGCCATCTGCGCCCGACAAGCCGCTCGCCTTTATTTTCCTGGGTGCCGTTTTCAATTTCAATGCCACGCTTTGGTGTCTCTTCCTGGCCTGGGCTACGGCGCGTGCTGGCTCGCTTGGCGTCGGGCGTAATGCCGCAGTCTGGCTCAGTCGCAGTGTTGGTGCTGTTTTCATCTTTCTTGGGATACGCCTTGCACTCACCAAACAGGTCTAGCCCGGCAGTCGAGGTATCGGATATTCTGAAACCCTAGCAACAGCGGTTAACGCCGCGAGACTTTTGCTCCAGTCGCCACAGGTAAAACTGCTGGCGACTTAATGGCGGTTCGGTCGCGTGGGCGTTCCGGTGGTGGGCCAGATAATGCTCATAGGCATCATCACCGGAGACGCGGCGGAGATAGTTCCAGGTCTGTTGCAGCAGGCGGCGCATCGTGATTACTTCGTCGCAAACGCAGCGGCAGAGACGTAGGCCGATTCGGACAATGGCAATACCGGTTTGCCCTGGATAAAGCGGTAGCTTACCCGGAGCATGTCGAGGATCACTATCCACAACATCGTGGCAAACAGTATCGTCAATACGGCATCAATGCGCTGGCCGATGATCAATTGCGGTGCGACTGCGGCAACCTCGGGTGACAGTGTGCCTGCGGCCAGTTTCGCGGCCATATCATTCGCACCGGCGAGAAAACCGATCTGCGGCACGCTGCTGAATACCTTCTCAATGGCAGCCCAGGTACAGACGATGGCTATCCAGCTGAGCGGTGCGGCGGTCACCCACACATAACGCAGCTTGCCCATCTTGATCAGGATGCCGGTCGCGACCGACAGCGCGATACCGGCGAGCAACTGGTTGGCGATACCGAACAGCGGCCAGAGGATGTTGACGCCACCCAGCGGATCCATCACACCCTGGATCAGGAAATAGCCCCAGGCGGCCACGAACAGGAAGCTGGCGACGATCGTCACCGGGTAGGAAGAAATATCCCCGGCCGGTTTCCACACATATTTCATGCAGTCCTGCAGGATGAAGCGGCCGACGCGGGTGCCGGCGTCCAGTGTGGTCAGGATAAACAATACCTCGAACATGATCGCAAAGTGGTACCACATCGCCATCAGGTTCTTGCCAAAGGTACTGCTGAAGATAGACGCCATACCGACAGCCAGTGACGGCGCACCACCGGTACGGGCAAACAGTGTGTTCTCCCCCATCTCGGCGGCCAGTGCCTCCATCTGGGCGACCGTGACCGGGAAGCCCCAGGAGCTGATCATCGCGACCGCATCGCTGGTGACCTTGCCTACGACACCGGCCGGGCTGTTGATCGCAAAGTAGATACCGGGGTCGAGTGTGGTCGCAGCGATCATCGCCATGATGGCGACAAACGACTCTACCGCCATGCTGCCGTAACCGACCATGCGGATATCTTTTTCATTGCTGATCAGTTTCGGCGTGGTACCGGAGGCGATGAGCGAATGGAATCCGGAGATGGCGCCACAGGCGATCGTGATAAACACAAACGGGAACACATTGCCCTTAAAGATTGGGCCGGTGCCATCGACGAACTGGGTCAGCGCGGGCATCTTGATTTCCGGTGCGTAGATTAATATGGAGACCGCCAGCAGCAGGACCACCCCTATCTTCAGAAACGCCGACAGATAATCACGCGGGGCCAGTAACAGCCAGATCGGCAGCACGGCGGCGACGAAGCCATAAATAATAACGAACCAGGCACAGGTCATCGCGTCCCAGTCAAACATCGGGCCTATCGTGGCATTCCCATGCACCCAGCCACCGCCGACCACACAGAGCAGTAACAGGATGATGCCTATGAATGAGCCTTCCAGTACCCGCCCGGGGCGGATATTACGCAGATACAACCCGATCAGCATCGCCGCCGGGATCGTCCCCAGCACCGTGGTCGTGGCCCACGGGCTGTTCTTCATCGCATTGACGACAACCAGACCGAGCACGGCGACAATGACCGTGATGATCATCATTGTGCCAAAGATAGCCGCCCAGCCACCTACCGGGCCGAGTTCGTCTTTCGCAATCTGGCCAAGGCTGCGGCCGTCACGGCGGGTTGAACAGAACAACACCACCATGTCCTGCACACAGCCGCCGAGTACTGAACCTATCAGGATCCACAAGGTGCCAGGCAGATAACCGAACTGGGCGGCCAGTGTCGGGCCGATCAGCGGACCGGGACCGGCGATGGCGGCAAAGTGATGTCCGAAGACTATCCATTTATTGGTCGGGATAAAATCACGATGATTGTTGAAACGCACCGCCGGGGTGGCGCGCGTCTCGTCCAGCGTCAGTACACGGGCACAGATCCAGGCACTGTAAAAACGGTAGGCCAGCAGGTAAACACAGACAGCGGCGGCAATGAACCAGATAGCGTTGATCGATTCCTCGCGGTAAATCGCGATATTGGCAACGGCCCAGGCACCGAGTACCGCGATACCTGCCCATACAAAAATTGATACACCTGCCCGTTTCATAGTCCCCCCTGTCTGAGACATCACCCTGATTGATGTCCGGATTATAACCTAATAAAAATCGATCACGTACAGTACATTCTTACGTGTCAGATCAGAAGAGCGCGCTGCCCGGTTAAGTCAGAATTCTTGTCCGGGGCAGCACAGGAGCTGCGGCGAGATTCGGACGGGACTACTTCTTCTCAAACGGCTGGAATGCGGGCTTGCCGTCCTTCTTTGCCTTCTTGGTCGCGCGCTTTTCTTTCAGCGTCATCGCCGGTTTTTTCTGGTTCTCTCGGGTATTGTTACGTTCTTTCGACATGGTGCGACTCCTCCGGGTGGGTGTGAAGTATGCACCTCGCATACCTGTCAGCCACTCTACTCCAGCCGCATGTCGATGTATCCACATTTATCGGTTTGGCTGTAAACTTCCCGCATGGACCTCATCATCACAAGGCTGGCATGACCCGAGACACCGCACTGGCAGACCTGAATGATCACAGCCGGGTATAACTGAACCGTGGATACGCTGTTTCACCTCGTCGATATTGACCTCGCCCAGCTGGCGCTGGTCTGTCTGGTCGCCTTTGTCTCCTCCGTGGTCAGCGGTATCGCCGGATATGGCGCCGGGCTGATACTGCCGGTCTTCCTCGCACCGCTGGTCGGCGTCACGAATGTGATACCGATGATGTCAATGGTGATCCTGTTAAACAACTTCAGTCGTGTACTGGCATTCCGGCGTTATATCGAATGGCAGCATGCACGCCTGATGCTGTTACTGGGCATACCCGGCTGTCTGCTGGGGGCATACAGTTATACCCTGCTCAGCAGCCGCTGGGTCGCGCTGTTGCTCGGCCTGTTCCTGCTCGCCAGCGTGCCACTGCGTCGGATACTGCACAACGCCCGCTACCGGATCAGCCCGACAACACAATGTCTGGCCGGAGGCGTATTCGGCTTTATCAACGGCGGGATGGCGGGTACCGGGGTTATCCTGATCTCGATCATGATGGCGGCCGGACTACAAGGTATGGCGCTGATCGCAACCGACGGCATCATTGGCGTGGTCATGGCAATCACCAAGATCATCCTGTTTGGCAGCATGTCCAGACTGACGCTGGAACTGGCACTGGTCGGGTTGATGGTCGGGCTATGCACCTCGCCGGGAGCGTTTATCGCCCGCAAGTTACTGGCGCATATCCCGATGAAGATCCATCTCTGGGTGATGGAAGCGGTCGTGGTGATCGGCGCGCTCACGCTACTGTGGCAGGGTATCCGTCAGGACGGTCTGTAAAGACTGTTTCCCGCCGCCGCGTGATCCATTAATATCCTGTTTTCATACTCTAACCACCACACACAACAGGGAGCACAACATGGCACGCAAGCTTATCAGTTCAGGTTCAAAATTCGAGGCAGAGATCGGTTATTCCCGCGCCGTCGTTGATGGCGAATGGGTGTTTGTATCGGGCACCACCGGCTACAACTACGCCACGATGACCATCTCCGACAATATCGTCGAGCAGACCGAGCAGTGTCTGCAGAATATATCCGCTGCACTGAAACAGGCGAATGCTTCAATGAATGATGTAGTCCGCGTCACCTATGTACTGCCGAATGCCTCGGAGTTCGAGCTGTGTTTCCCGGTACTGAAAAAATATTTTGGCACAGTTCGTCCGGCGGTAATGATGCTGGCCGCTGGTCTCGCCGATGCGGCAATGAAGATCGAGATCCAGGTGACCGCGAAGAAGCAGGCCCGCGCTGCTGGCAAGAAAAAGCCGGTGGCTAAGAAAAAGGCCAAGGTCGCTGCACTGAAAAAGCCGGCCCCGGCCGCCGTAAAGAAAAAGGTCGTCAAGGCACCGGCAAAAAAGAAGGTCACCGGTAAAAAGAAGAAGAAGTAGAGTCACCTTATGGTGATGAAGCTGGACCAGGTCGTGCCGTTTGGGCGCAGACTCGATGAATATCGGCATCTGTTCAATCTGACAGATCCGGATATTAACCATCGTATCATCAGCGTCGCGGACGGCCCGTCCAGCTTCAATAGTGAGATGACAGCACTTGGCAAGAATGTCGTCTCGGTCGATCCGCTTTATGCGTTCAGTGCGCAGCAGATTGAAAGCCAGTTCTATGCCGTGGTTGATAACATCATCAACCAGGTCCGGGCCACCCCGGATGACTGGGTATGGTCCTACCATCGCGATGTCGATGCACTGCGGGAAAGTCGTGCCGGTGCGCTCGAGCGTTTTGTGGCGGATTTAGATGCGGGCAAGGCAAGCGGCAGGTATATCACTGCCAGTCTGCCGACACTGCCGTTTGCAGGCGACAGCTTTGATCTGGCCCTGTGTTCAAACTTCCTGTTTCTCTACTCGGCACATCTGGATTGCAAGTTCCATGTGGATTCCATACTGGAAATGTTGCGTATCGCACCGGAGGTCAGGGTCTTTCCCCTGCTGACACTGATGCTGGAGACCTCACCGTATCTGCAACCGGTACTGACCGCACTGGAAGCCGCCGGCTACCATGCCACGATTGAGCAGGTCGATTTCGAGTTGCAACGTGGGGGTAACAGTATGCTGAGGATCAGGCGTACGATCTGATCCAGTGTGTCTGAAACCAGATCCAGACACACTGGAATCTGGAGCGGCCGTTTAGTGGCTGCTGACTATTTTCAGTTCCGGCATACTCGGGGTGTGTTCAACCCGGTTACGCCCGTTTTCCTTGGCCTGATAAAGGGCATAGTCGGCACGGGCGATCGTGTCCTTGATGTCTTCATCCCGGATAAACCGGGTCACACCGATAGAAATCGTGACCTGCCGGATCGGCTCTCCAGTCTTCTGTCTGACTATCCGGCATGCCTCAACCGCGCTACGGATGGATTCTGCAACGGTGATCGCGCCTTTCAGGTCTGTATCGGGCAGAACCACAATGAATTCCTCGCCACCAAAACGCGCCAGAAAGTCCTTGCCCTTGACCTGGCCTTTCATAATATCGGCGATTGCCTTGATGACCTTGTCACCCATCAGATGACCATAGGAATCATTGATGGTCTTGAACAGGTCGATATCACATAAAAACAGACAGGTGGAGGCGAGCTTGCCGTCCATTTGCAATTCATCGACCATGATATCGAAACCCTTGCGGTTGGCCATGCCGGTCAGCGCATCGGTTGTCGCCTCGGCCCGCGTCTTCACCAGCTCTGTGCGCAAGACCTCGGCAACCCGACGGCTGGCCTCCAGGTTCTGTTGCAGCTGGTAATTGCCTTCACTCATTTTCCGGGTGCTGTCTGCCAGGCTGGCGACCAGCGCCCGCAGCTCGTCCGGGTTGATTTCAGCATTGATATCGGTACTGCACTTGTTCAGTGATTGTTCATATCTCGAGACCTCGCCCTGGGCGGCGTCCAGTGATGTCACCACCTGATCGGCCACCTGGTTCAGGTTGCCTCGTGCCTTCTCAATCCATTCCATGTTGGTCGGATCGATATATTTCCGGTACAGGTGTATGGTCGTGACCTCATCCACGATGCGGTCAGTGTTGAGCAGCGCATCTATCTCCTGTTTCAGCAGGAAATTCCTGCCGGAGACATAGTCATACCAGACCGCGTAATTCCGGGGGGTGATAGGTATTCGAAAACGTGACATGAAGGGTAATGCCAGACGGAGGTATTCTGAAGTTGATTCGATGGTGTCTTCCCTGTTTCTCATAAACGATCCCGCATGTTTTATGTTTTATTCAGGTAAACGGCGGGTTTGAGGAAAACTTTAGGGAATTTTGATTATTCCCAGGCCTTGGCCTGATTGATGTCCCACGCAAAGCGGAATTCGCCAGCAGGCATATCGGAACCCAGGGTGGCATTTACACTGAAATCATATCTGACCCGGGCAAACAGCAGAACCACGGTCTCATTAAAAAACTCTTCTGCCGCATTGCCGCCGGTAACGATAGACTTGACCCGTATGTCTTCCATATGAATAGACAGGTATTTCTGTTTGGCCTCACGTTTGGTCACAACAGGCACTATGTCCAGGTCTGCCGAGGCAATGGTTCTACCCTCTGCAAACAGCGACATGATATCAGCACTTTCCATACCGATACGTTTGACGATGGTCATCTGCCTGAATCCCGTCTTGTCCCCTTCGGACTTCTGCGTAGAGCTGCGATTACTCTGCATCTCCCAGGACCAGGAGATCACATCCGACCAGCCCTTGTGACTGAAGTTACGGGTACCGCCGTATATACCATCAAGCTTTAAAAATATTTCAACTGACATGACACTCTCCTGCGGCTCGTTACGTGCCAGCTGACGCCTGTCAGAAGACAGGTTCTCATTAGAACACGGATACCGTACCCGACCCTAACTATATATATCCTCCAGTCACACAGACTTGACGCAAGACAAGCAACACAGCGATGATGCCTGAAAAACAGCCCATAATGTGCAATCCAAACCGGTACAAATAATGAAAATCTGGGTAGATGCAGACGCCTGTCCTGGCGTCATCAAGGACATCCTCTTCCGCGCCGCAGAACGGACTGCCATCGAAATGGTCCTGGTCGCAAACCAGATGATACGGGTCCCGCCGTCACCTTACATCCGCGCGATGCAGGTCCCCTCCGGGTTTGATGTGGCCGATAACGAGATCGTCAAACGGGTAGAGACCGGCGATCTGGTTGTCACCGCAGACATCCCGCTCGCCGCCGAAGTCATCGCCAAAGGTGGCCACGCACTGAACCCCCGCGGCGAGTTATATACCACCCAGACCATCCGCGCACGCCTGAACATGCGCGACTTCATGGACACACTACGTTCCAGCGGCATCCACACCGGCGGCCCCGCCGCCCTGAACCAGTCCGACCGCAAGGCCTTCGCCGACAGCCTGGACAGGTTATTGTCAAAGCATCAGCACGATAACAAAAAATAATCCGGTATGGTTGTGTAAGACCGTGTACCGCAAGGATGCGGACAGCCGACAAGAAGGTACAATCCAGCATCCGTTGCCGTTATGTCTGTGAAAGACCGTGTGCCGCAGGACGCGGCACCCGAGCCTACATGGATGTATTCACGGCGTGTCTTGAACAGACATAACGGTAACGGATGCGGACAGAATTCATTAAGCCACAACCCAGCATCCGTTGCCGTTATGTCTGTGAAAGACCGTGTGCCGCAGGACGCGGCACCCGAGCCTACATGGACGTATTCACGGCGTGTCTTGAACAGACATAACGGTAACGGATGCGGACAGCCTATATGAAGCAACAATCCAGAGAGCTGACCTACAGTTCACCCGCCTCATACGCCACCTTCCCCCCCACCAGCGTCAATACCGGTTTCAAATCCGTGATCTTCTCAATCGGCACATCCATGATATTCCCATTGAACACCACCAGATCCGCCAGCATGCCAGGCTGTATCGACCCCATCACATCCTCCGCATCAATAAAACGCGCCGCCCAGCGCGTCAGCGCCAGAAACGCCGTCTGCCGATCCAGCGCTTCATCCGCCGCAATCACCCTGCCCTGCGCATCAATACGCGTGACTGCCTTCTGGATGTACCAGGTGGGAAAGTGTTTGTCATCCCGCGGTTCGGTCCCCTCAATATGAAACGGGATTCCATTTGCCATGATCGTACGCAGCGGCGCAATACGTTCCAGACCCTCCATCCCATACTGCGCCTCGAATACATTCTTGACGCCTACCGGATCCGCATTGCGCTGATTGATGACCGTACCCAGGTTTACACCAAAGCGGATGATCTGTTTCAACTCCGGGCGTGCATTGTAATAATCGTAAACTTCCTGCACCCAGTCGACATTGTGATCGAACCCCTGAGGGCGCCATAATTTCTTCACATACAGTTTTTCCTGCTTCTCTGCCTCATAGACATTCTGCATCGCCAGGCGAATACCCTCGCTGCCACGGTTATGAATACCGGTCACATTCCAGCCGTGCTGTCGGGCCAGCATCACATTATGATAATCGGTTCGCCGTTGCTGCTCCGGTGTCAAATCTTCATGACTGAGTCCGGTAAACCATTCTGCTGTCCAGCGATTGTAGCCATGGGTGTTCGGGCTGATGTCCGGAATGACCGTCTTTTTCGGCTCAATCGACAACAGGCTCGCCGCAGCGTCCTCGGAGCCGGTATGTGGGCCTACCGCCGCACCCACGATTGTTACCATTTCCCCCCGCTCATCAATCAGCGCGAAGTCGATCAGGTTACCCATGCGTTTGAGGTACATCTCACCGTTCGGGTTCTGCATCAGGAAATCGAGGCCCGGATAAACACGTACCTTCATATCCTGTGGCTGCTCATGAAACAACCGGTTCAGCACCGTCATCGTGGCTGCACTCATGTGTCCCGTGGCTACTGTCACACCATGGCGTGCGTAATTTGCGAGTGACTTGACGGCGTTCGGGAGGGCCACGGTATCAAACCAGGACGGATCCGGCCAGGGACGAACCTCGCGCCCGACAAACCCGTTCAGTTGCGCACCGGAGACACCGGTATATTTTCCATCCTTGTCACGATCCAGATGGAAATGGTCTGCGGGAAATCCCATCTCGATCGCAAGTTCAATCATGGCGGTATTGATCAGGCCATAACTGCTGTCCAGATAAATCATGATCGGATTGTCTGGCGCTATCTCGTCCAGCGTGGATATGTTCCAGGATTTCATCGCCACGGCTGCCCACTGGTCCTGCAGGTTAAAGAACATCGGTTCACCGGGTTTCCCTTCTGTTGCGATGACATGTCCCATCGTGGCCAACGCCTGGTCTATGGTTTTTCCACCCAACTGGGGACGCATTTGTCCTCCCCACTGACTGTCCTTGATCAGGTCGCCGGCAGGTACGGAATTATCACCATCATTATAAATAAAGCCGGGCGTCAGTGAGCGGCCCTTCAGGTCTATCACCCGTGTCTGCGGACCGGCCAGGCGCGTGATCTCTGCGCTGGTACCAACAGCGAAGATACGATTGCCGCGCACCGCAACCGCCTCAGCCACGGTAAAATCCTTGTCGGCATCAGCGGTCAACACCTGACCGTTGTGAAAGACAAACTCCGGATAATGGATTAACTCAGCAGGCACGTCCGATTGTGCCTGAACTGGGAACAGCATCTGTCCAGACAAACACAGGCCGGTCAGTGCGGCCAGGACAGGCTTACCATAGATCGCCATAAAGCGGAATTCAGAACTAAATTGCATATCAACCCCCGATAAATAATTATCTGTAACTAGAAATTTATAACGCTATAGCCCTTCAGCCTCATACGCCACCTGACCACCGACCAGCGTCAGCAGTGGCCGCAATTCAGCCAACCCTTCAATCGGTACATCCAGTATATTTCCATCGAACACGACCAGATCCGCCAGCATGCCAGGCTGGATCGAACCGATGTCTGATTCAGCACCGATGAAACGTGCCGGCCAGCGTGTCAGTGCCAGAAATGCCGTCTTGCGATCCAGCGCCTCGTTCGCGGCGATGACACGATCATGCCGATCAACACGGGTGACCGCCTTCTGGATATACCAGGTCGGGCTCGCGTCTTCATCACCCGGCTCCGTACCTTCGATATGGAACGGGATGCCTTTCTGCAGCAGCGTGTTTAAAGGCGCCATCCGTTCCAGACCGGCCATACCCCACTGGGCCTCAATCACATCCTTGATGTTCAGCGGGGCCGCATCGCGTTGCTTGATGACTATGCGCAGATTTACACCGACCCGCAGGATGTCCTTTAATACGGGATGCGCGGCGTAATACTCATACACCTCGGGTACCCATTCGATGTTGTGATCAAAACTCTGCGGTCGCCAGAGTTTCTTGACATAGAGTTTGTCCTGCTGCTCGGCTTCAACCACGGCCTGCATCGCCAGCCGGATGCCTTCGCTGCCCATGTTATGGATGCCGGTCACATTCCAGCCATGCTGGCGAGCGAGGATAATATTGTAATAATCGGTCTGTTTCAGTTGTTCCGGTGTCAGCTCCTCCTGCTTCAGACCGGTAAACGACTGGGCGGTCCAGCTGTTGAAGCCGTTTGTATTCGGACTCAACACCGGGATCACGTTTGTCTTTGGCCGTATCGTCAACAGGCTGATGGGGCCGTCCGGTGCGCCGGTATGCGGCCCCACCGAGGCACCGACGATGGTGACCATCGGTCCGCGCGCATCTTCCAGCGAAAAATCGACCAGATTACCCATGCGTTTCAGATACATTTCCGGGTTCGGGTTCTGGCGCAGGAAATCCAGTCCCGGATAGACACGCACCTTCAGGTCCTGCGGTTGCTCGTGAAACAGCCGGTTTAATATCGTCAGTGTGGCCGCACTCATATGCCCGGTCGCCACGGTCACACCATGGCGGGCATAATTGGCCAGTGATTTAACCGCCATCGGTATCGCCACCTCATCAAACCAGGCCGGTTCCGGCCAGGGTCTGACCTCGCGTCCGATGAATCCGCTGACCTGGGCACCGGTCCAGCCGGTATAGTCGCCGCTTGCGTCACGATCCAGATGAAAATGGTCTGCCGGTAACCCTTCGCGAATGGCCAGTTCGATCATCGCCTTGTTGGCCAGCGCCAGATTCGCATCCAGATAAACAATTATCGGATTGTCCGGTGCCACTTCATCGAGCGTGGCGCGGTTCCAGTCCTGCATCACCTTGCCAGCCCACTGGTCCTGCAATTTTATAAACAGCGGCTCACCTGGTTTGCCGTGGGTTTCAACGATAGTGGACAGGGTGGCCAGTGCCTCATCCAGTGTCTTGCCACCCAGATGGGCCTGTATGCGACCCTCCCACATGCTGTCCTTCAGGATGTCACCCGCCGGAACGGAGTTATCGCCGTCGTTATAGATAAAACCTGGCGTCAAGGATCGGCCCTTCAGGTCTATAACCCGGGTTTCGGGGCCGGCCAGACGTAATATTTTGTCGCTGGCACCGACAGCCAGAATCCGGTTCCCACGCACGGCAACCGCCCCGGCAATCGTGAAATCCCGGTCCTGGTCTGCAGTCAGCACCTGGCCGTTATGGAATACAAATTCGGGATACGCTATCAGTTCGGCAGGCACCCCCTGCGACCAGGCGTTGCTGCCCATACCCCGCAATAACACCATAATGATGATGAATGCAGGTAACCGAATATGGTTCATGGTCTATCCCCCCGGATTGTCAGACTGGATCAGTCTCCAAAGAATAGAGGGGCGATGTAAAACCTGCAATAGCGGGTCGGCTGATCCCCTATATTATTTGGTTTCGGCCCTCTGTGCCCACCGTTGTCTGTAATTGCAGTCTGCCTGTCCTCTCTATATCATCACGCTGTATAAAAAAAGAATGGATTACAACGTGTCCGGACAGGCTTCGTGGTTCAAACAACTTGACAGTAAAAACAACCGTACTGCATTAATTGATGGCACCCGGTCGGTCAGCTATGCCCGGCTGGACAGTCTGGTCAATGCAGCGGCAGCACGCCTGCTGGGTGAGCGCGCCGACCTGAATGAAGAACGTATCGCCTTTTTCATGCCGGCCAGTGTTGAGTATGTGACGACATTGCTGGCGATCTGGCGGGCTGGCGGCATTGCCGTGCCATTGAATGTGAGTGCGGCCCTGCCTGAGCTTGAACATGCCCTGTCATGCGCCGGGGTGACGCGCTTGCTGGCCCACAGCAGTCAACATGCAAAGCTGGCAGAGCTGTGCACCGCGCTGCATATAGAATTACTGTCAGTAGATACAGCTTCTGAGATGATTGAACGCCCGCTGCCACAACTTCCGCCAGAGCGGCGGGCCTTGATCCTGTTTACCAGCGGGACGACCAGCAAGCCGAAAGGTGTTGTTAGTACCCGTAAAAACATCCATGCCCAAATCAGCTCGTTGATCGAGGCCTGGGCATGGCGCGAGAATGACACTATCCCCCTGTTTCTGCCCTTGCATCATGTGCATGGAATTATCAACGTACTGTGTTGCGGGCTGTGGGCCGGGGCGACTGTATCGTTATTCGGAAAATTTGATATGGAGACGATACTCGGCGAGGTCCGTGATCAGCGTTATTCTGTATTTATGGCCGTACCTACCATTTATGTGAAGATGATCCAGTATCTGGAATCTCTGGATCCCGACCTGCGAGCGCCCATCTGTGCCGGTTTTGGTGCGATGCGCCTGAATGTTTCCGGCTCAGCGGCGTGTCCGGTCAAGGTATATGAACAGTGGCAGGCGCTGACAGGACAGACATTGCTTGAACGCTACGGCATGACTGAAATCGGCATGGCCCTGTCCAATCCGTACCACGGTGAACGCCGTGCCGGCGCCGTGGGCCTGGCCTTGCCGGGCGTCAGCGTTGCCTTGTTTGATGAGCAGAACAAACCGATCGACCAGCCGGACATACCCGGCGAGATCCGTATCCAGGGCGACAATGTCTTTCTTGAATACTGGCAAAATGCGGAGGCCACGACCAAAAGTTTTCATGAGGGCTGGTTCTGCACCGGTGATGTTGCGGTCATCGAGACCGGTTATTACCGGATCATGGGGCGTTCCTCCGTCGACATTATCAAGTCCGGAGGCTACAAGCTGTCTGCCCTGGAGATTGAAGGAACGCTGTTGACCCATGACGCGGTCGCCGAATGTGCCGTCATCGGTGTCGAGGATGACACCTGGGGTGAGGCTGTAACAGCGTTTCTGGTACTGAAACCCGGTAACAGTCTGGATTACGAGCAATTAAAAAACTGGTGTGAGCAAAAAATGTCAGCTTACAAGATACCGAAACGGATCCGGATCATAGACTCCCTGCCCCGTAATGCGATGGGCAAGGTGACCAAGCCTGATCTGAAAAAGCTGCTACACACAGGCTGAAAATCGTACCTGAACAGTACTATTTCATAATCGCGTGAAACTTCTTTTATATTCCAATCTGCTGGCGGCACTCGGCTATTTTCTCGGGGGGCAGGCGGGTCTGCTACTGGCTATCCCGCCAGGCAATGCGACAGTGGTCTGGCCTGCTGCCGGAATTGCCCTCGCCGCTGTTTGCATCGCAGGCCCACGTGTGCTTCCCGGCATTTTTATCGGCGGCCAACTGATACAAACCGGGTACTTTATTGATATCGCTGGCAGCAGTTCTGTAACCACCTCTGTACTGGCAGGTATTATCATAACTGGCGCGGCGGTACTCCAGGCCTGGCTTGGGGCCAGGCTGGTACAAGGAATACTGGATCAGGACCAGGCACTGTTACGTGAACGATCCATCTTCCTGTTCTGCCTGCTGGCCGGCCCGCTAGTTTGCCTGATCTCTGCCACCATCAGCGTAGCAACAATGTGGTTTTTTGGTGTGCTTGCCCCGACGGACATAGGCCTGACCTGGACACGCTGGTGGATAGGCGACACTGTTGGCGTGCTCATTTTCGCCCCGCTAATGTTTTGCGTTTTTGCCAAACCGCGCGAATTATGGAAACAACGTATCAACAGCGTGGGAGTACCGCTTTGTATCCTGGTCATAGTCGCCTTTATCGCCTTCCGATTTTCCAACAACCAGGAAATGCTGTTTGTAGAAGAGCAGTTTCTGGACAACAACAACCGGTTTATGGACGAGTTGAGGCACACGGTAAGCTCGCATATTGAGGCGACTTACGATCTGAAAGAATATTTTGATACAACAGATGATATCAGTGCCGAAACATTTGCCGCCTATACACACCCCAAACTACGCAGACATAGCGGGATCCAGGCGCTGGAATGGATACCGATGGTCACTGCTGTACAACGGCCGGGATTTGAGATGGCCATCGGCGAGCCAATCCGGATCAAGGACGACGGTGGCGAACTCATCACCGCACCGGACAAACCGTTTTATCTGCCGATCCATTATGTTGAACCGTATGCCGGAAATGAAAACACATCGGGATTTGATATCAGCTACCGTCCTTCGGTTCTGGAAGCTGTTATTACGGCATGCACGAGTGGTGCGGTATCTGTTACGGATCCTATTAATCTGGTACAGGACGACCCAGGTAAGGTTGGTATCGTTTTTTACGCGCCGGTTTATAAAAAGGGTACCTCAACTGTAGAGCATAAGGATTGCAGCAACCTGTCAGGCGTGGTGGCCAGTGTGTTCCGTATCGGGGACGAATTGACGCAACTCAGGGACTCCATGCCTGATCTGGGGACAACCGTTTCCATCAGTAACCGGGGCAGAGTGTTCTACAGCAATCTCACGGATAAAAATCCCGTGCAACTGGCTCCCGCCGGTTTTGATCTTGAGCAATCCTATACCTTCACTGTAGCCAACCAGCAGTGGGAAATGACATTTGTACCGGACTCCGGATTCATCTCGCTTTATTCTTCCTGGACGGTATGGCTGATCCTGACAGGAGGGCTGTTGATCGCTGCAACCGCGGGGGCAGGACTGTTGATGTTGACAGGGCGCACACTGCAAACTGAAAACCTGATAGCCCTGCGCACCCGTGAGCTGAACAAGGAAATCCGGGAACGTGAAAATATCACCAGCCTGCTCAGTATCGAAAACAGGTTTATGGAAATGATCGTTCAGGAATATTCGATGCAGGAAATCCTGGATGCGATCACAATCTCGATAGAGGAGATGGTGCCGGATGCGTATGCATCCATATTGTTACTGGAACAGGGTGGTAAAGTGCTGAGGCATTGTTCCGCTCCCAGTCTGCCTGCCGAATACATAAAACTGATAGATGGGATCGAGATCGGGCCACAGGCGGGTTCGTGTGGCACAGCCGCCTGGTTGAACCGGCAGGTTATTGTCAGTGATATTGAAACAGATCCGTTGTGGGCAAACCACCATATGCTAGTGGCCAGATTCGGACTACGCTCATGCTGGTCTACACCGATTACCGGCGCAAATAATCGGGTTCTGGGCACATTTGCCCTCTACTTTGACGCGGTGAATGTACCGGACCAGGGTCAGGTCGACCTGATTAAACGGATGGCGAAGATTGCTGCAATCACTATCCTGCGCAAACAGTCCGAGGAAAAGCTGACCTATCATGCCAATCATGATTCATTGACCGGACTGGTCAACCGGCATGAGTTTGAAAGACGCCTGCAGAAGCTGCTCGAAACAGTCAATGAAGGGGCAGATGAACACGCCCTGTTTTTCATGGATCTCGACCAGTTCAAGATTGTAAATGACAGTTGCGGGCATATTGCCGGCGATGAAATGTTAAAACAGCTGACTGCCGTATTGCAGACCATGGTCCGGAAACGTGACACGCTGGCCCGTCTGGGCGGTGATGAGTTTGGTGTGCTGATTGAATATTGTTCACTTGACGATGCATTCCGTGTTGCGACCTCGATGCAGAAGGCGATACAGGACTACCAGTTTGTCTGGGAAGGACATATCTTCAGGGTCGGTGTCAGTATCGGACTGGTTCCTATCATCTCCAACTCCATTACCCTGACTGCGCTGATGAAGGACGCAGATGCCGCCTGTTATATGGCCAAGGAACTCGGACGGAACCGTATTCATATCTATCATAATGAAGATGAAAACCTGGTCAAACGCAGTGGTGAGATGCAGTGGATAGCCCGACTGCAACGTGCCCTCGACAAGGACATGTTCTGTCTGTATGCCCAGACAATCGAACCGTTGCACGGATCGGACACCGGGCACTATGAACTGCTGGTGCGCATGGTAGATGAACAGGGTAATATCATTTTGCCGGAAATGTTCCTGCCTGCGGCTGAACGCTACAATCTGATTTCCAAGCTGGATATGTGGGTCATAGGTCATGCGTTCAAGGCGCTCAGGGAATCGCCTGACATGCTCGAGCGGATCAGGATGTTTTCCATCAACCTTTCCGGCCAGTCGCTTACCGCCCCCGATATTCTTGAGTTTATTGTTGGACAAATGAAAGACTCCGGCATTGAAAATGGCAAGATTTGTTTCGAGATTACCGAAACCGCGGCCATTTCAAACATGGGCCGGGCGATCAAGTTTATCTCCACGCTGAAAGCGCTGGGCTGCCGGTTCGCTCTGGACGATTTTGGCAGCGGTCTGTCCTCCTTCGGCTATCTGAAAAACCTGCCGGTGGATTTCCTGAAAATTGACGGTATGTTCGTGAAGAATATCACGACGGATCCGATCGACCATGCCATGATTAAATCGATTAACGAGATCGGGCACGTTATGGGGATGAAGACCATTGCGGAATTTGTTGAAAATGACCTTATCAAGGGCATGCTCAGGGAAATCGGGGTTGATTATGCGCAAGGTTACGGGGTGGGCTTACCCGGGCCACTGACAGAGCTGCTTTGTAATCGTAATCGCGACGCATCGTAGCCGGAGCCGTTTTATCATGAGGATGCACTGATCGACCCGGTTTGATCGGGCCCTTCATCTTCCTGTCATATTTCAGCCGCATAGTGTTTGTCCATGATCCACAATCATGACGTCACAAGGACACCGCTTTGCACATCCTGATGATATCGGATGTGTATTTTCCCCGGGTCAACGGGGTATCAACATCCATCAGAACGTTCCGCAATGAGCTGGTCAACCTCGGACACGAAGTTACCCTGATTGCTCCGCAATACGGGGCAGAGACTCAGCATGAAGACTGGATAATACGCGTACCTTCGCGGGCAGTTCCGCTGGATCCGGAGGATCGGTTCATGCAGCGGAGTTATATCAGTGCACTGGCTACTGACCTGAAATGGCATAAATTCGATCTGTTGCATATCCAGACACCGTTCGTAGCCCACTACGCCGGGATCGAATTATCCCGGAAACTGGATCTGCCCAGGGTGGTTACCTACCACACCCATTTTGAGGAATACTTTCATCATTATCTGCCATTGGTACCGAGGCCTCTGCTGAAGGGTGTGGCCCGCTTCATAAACCGTATCCAGTGTAATCAGGTAAACGCCGTCATCGTACCATCCACCGCCATGCAGGAAGTTCTGGGGTATCACGGTGTGTCCTGTCCGGTGGAAGTGATTGCAACCGGCCTGTCCCAGGACCTGTACAGACCAGGAGATGGATTTTCCTTCAGGCAAAAACTCGATATTCCTCAGGAACGACCGGTATTGATACACATCGGCAGGGTGGCACACGAAAAGAATATCGGTTTTCTGTTGCAAATGGTTGATGTATTGCGTGGTTCGATTCCCGATCTGTTGTTTATCATTGCCGGCGAAGGTCCTGCACAGGACCATCTGATATCTATGGTAAAAAAGCTCGACCTGGAACCCCATGTACGTTTCGTAGGTAATCTCGATCGGGCAACCGAACTTCTGGATTGTTACCGTGCGGGGGATGTTTTTGTATTCGGTTCACGCACAGAAACACAGGGACTGGTATTGCTGGAGGCCATGGCACAGTCTGTTCCCGTGGTGTCCATTGCTGAACTGGGTACCGTCGATATACTGCGCGATTGTTCTGGCGCCATTATTTCCACAGAGGACAAGTATGAATTCGCAGCAAAGGTTGAAGCGGTATTAACCAACCGGCAAAAGCGGACACAACTGGCAGAGGATGCCGGGAAATATGCGAAAACATGGTCGGCACGACACTTTGCAGAAAAGGCAGTCAGGTTTTATGAAGCCACCCTGAATAACCACGGTAGAACCTGTGAAACCCGCACGTAAGCCGACATCGTCGCGTATTCGCAAGCAGACACTGATCGTGCTGGATTTTGACGGTTTTCTGATTGACTCCTACCGGATGCTGAAAACAACTTTTGACGATCTTGGTCTGGATCTTGGCGATGTGGATCGCTTCCGTCACCGGCGTAAATTCCTGAAGTATATTGGCGGAGGCAAGGAGTTTCTCGGCAATCTGGTCTCCTATGCCCTGCCCAAACAGAAAAAAATCCGTGCCAGACTGACAGACACCTATATGGAACACGGAGTAATTTACCCGCAATTCAGTCCGCTGTTGAACCAGTTGATAGAAAATCCGGAATACCATGTCGGTATTATCAGTCGCAACTTCACTCATAATCCCGGGCGGACCATCCGTCAGGTATTCCGCAACAGTGGTGTCAATGAACAGGATCTGGACTTTGTTATACCTGTGCCCATCGGGGCCAAAAAGCATGATGTACTGGAAGGGATGAAAGCAGACCGCTATATAGCCACCCTGTTCGGAGCGGACGAAATTGGCGACTACCGGGCCGCCAGTGAAACCGGCTATGACTCCATCATCATGGGTAGCTATGGTTTCGATAATCGTGAACGCCTCGTCAAGCACGGCAATGTTCCGGAAGAGATTATAGGTGACTCTGTACACGAAACCATGGACATGATTCGGCAAGCGCTCAATCCGGACAAACCTGCAAAGATGCGCCCTGCCAGAATCAGGTGAGGTAAAGACTGGCCAGACCAAGGAAGATAAAAAAGCCTGCGCTGTCTGTCACTGCAGTGAGTAGAACACTGCTGCCCATCACCGGATCACGACCTGCACGACCAAGCAAATAAGGTATGAATACCCCTGCAGCGGCGGAAATCAACAGACACGCCACCATGGCCAGCAACAACACCAGTGACAGAACCTCATTGCCATAGAACAGGTAGGCAAACAGGGCTACCGCCAGACCCCAAATCAAACCATTCACCATGCCCACACGGGCTTCCTTGATTAAAAAACTGTAGATATTGTCACGGTTGATCTGTTTTAACGACAGTCCACGAATCATGATTGCCACCGTCTGGTTACCTGTATTACCACCGACACTGGCGACCAGTGGCATCAATGTTGCGAGCGCCACCAGATGACTGATCGTTGATTCAAATACACCAATAACACGCGACGCAAAAAATGCAGTCATCAGATTGAGTCCGAGCCAGACCCAGCGATTTTTCGCGCTCTTCCAGACCGGTGTAAAAACCTCCTCCTCCTCACTGAGACCAACCGACTTGAGTTGCTGGATTTCGTGTGCCTCGTGCATGAAGTCCATCACACTGTATACCGAGATATTTCCAACCACCTGGTTATGGATATTCAGTACCGGGGCAGACAACATGTCATAACGCTCAAATGCACTGACAGCATTAACGGCAGGATCATCCGTATAAAATGCCAGTCTGTCACCTTCCATAATCTCGCGTATCCGTGTTTCAGGTGGACTGAACAACAACTGCTTCAGATCAACACAACCCTGATAGGTGTTATCTGCCGCAACAATGTAAATCTGGTCGAAACTGCGATACTCGTCCTGTTTCTCCCTTAACAGGATCATCACACTGGCAAGTGTATTGTCTGCATTGATGCGGATCATGTTCTGATCCATCAGCGAACCGACACTGTCTGTCGGGAACCCCGAATTGTTCTGGATATGGACATTCCGGGTGGATTCAAGCTTCAACTGGATACTGTCAGCCAACTCAGGTGCCAGCGACAACAGGAATTCCGCGAGCCTGGACACGTCCAGGGTTTCCGCCAGTTGCTGCACCTCCTGTCCTGACATACCGGCGAGCAGGAATGCACGTACACTGGCAGAAAGTTCGACTATGACCGCTCCACGTTCACGGCTGTCAATCAGGTTCCATAATCGTTCCCGCTGCAGGGGTGACAGGCCTTCCAGCACATAGGCAATATCGGCCGGATGCAACTTGCGCAGTCTGGCCCTCAATTCTGCATCGTGTTGCCTGGTCAATAATGTATCCAGAACATCCCGGTTCTGACTGGTGGACTGGCGGCGAGAAAGGTCCTGGACTATCTGCTGCTTTCCCAGAAGTAACGCAATTTCACTCGCAGTGGCCTCCAGCGCTTCCTGGTGTTGTAACTGCTTGCTGGTGATATCCATGTTCGTTCTCCGGATGCGGTTCGCGCCAATATCAGAGTTTAGTATCTCTGCCGTTTAATTGTACTACCCGGCACTGGATTTGGCGTCCTGTGACAGGTTCATTTATTCTGTCGTGGTTTTATTTCACCTTATTCATCAATGTTTCTTCTGACGCAGATGTCACAGTGATGTCGCGGGTTTGACGTCAATCTTTCACAGTTCAGCCTGAAAATTATCACGATTACACGTTGAAACGGACCATGATTAACGTCGAACATATCCTGCAACAGCAACTTCCTGGTCTCCTCGGCAAACAGCCGTTTCTGACAGGTGTTCTGGGACTGATTCTACGCAGCATCTTGCGCGAAAATGACCTGAACCGGTTCACTACCGAATATCCTCATCTCCAGGGTATCGATTTTATCGAGCAGGTACTTGACCATTTCCGGTTTGACTATCAGTTGAGGATGACCGAACGTCATCATATTCCCTCCTCCGGCCCGGCAGTCATTGTCGCCAATCACCCATTGGGGTCACTGGATGGTCTGGCACTGCTGAAAATGGTTCATGAAATCCGCCCGGACGTCAAGGTTGTGGCAAACCAGTTGTTACAGCAGATATCACCGCTGCACAAACTGTTGTTACCGGTAAATAATATGCAGGGCAATACTTCCGGCAGGTGTATACGTTCGATTTATGATTTTCTGTCGGGTGGTGGAATACTGATCATATTTCCGGCCGGCGAGGTATCCCGACTGGGACCCAATGGCGTGTATGACTGTCGCTGGAACCCGGGATTTCTGCGCATTGCACAGATGTCCCGCGCGCCCATCATCCCGGTACATCTGCGAGGCCGGAATTCATCGCTGTTTTATGGACTGACATTCCTGTGCCGTCCACTGTCTACGCTGTGGCTGGTACGCGAAATGTTCAAGCAGAAAAATCATGTAATTTCGATCCGCATCGGCCAACCTGTACATTTTGATACCTACTCCAGTTTACCGGTAAACCAGGCCGTGGCAGCCCAGCTGTTTCGCAAACACGTTTATCACCTGGGGAAGAACCGGCAACCAGTGCTGAAAACCGAGCCTCCGATTGCGCTGCCTGAGAACAGACAACAGGTACGTATTTCTGTCAGATCAGGTGAGTTTATCGGAGAGACACCCGATGGCAAACAGATCTGGTTGCATCATTGTGTATCGGACTCGCCGATGATGCGCGAGATTGCAAGACTGCGTGAGCTGTCTTTCAGGGCTGTCGGTGAAGGATGCGGCCGGTTACGGGATATGGATCGCTATGACATGCATTATGACCATATGTTGTTATGGGATGATGCAGAACTGGAAATCGTCGGTGCGTACCGGTGGTTTGCTACCGCCTCTTTAACTCCGGAGCTTGTTGCAAGCGGGCAGATGTATACAAATGAATTATTCAGTTTCGATGATTCATTTACTCCGGTGCTGCAGGCGGGACTTGAACTGGGCCGCAGTTTTATACAGCCGCGTTACTGGCGCAGCCGCGGACTTGATTATCTCTGGTATGGTATCGGCGCGTATCTCAGGACACGCCCTGACGTTCGCTATCTGTTTGGCCCGGTCTCTATCAGCCAGAAATATCCCGCCGAGGCGATAGAAATGATTACCTATTACTACTCGCTACACTTTGGCAGCACCTCATTTTCCGCCCGGGCGCGTCTGCCCTATCGCATCCATCCGGACAGGGAACGCTACCTTGCCGGTTTATTCGCAAGCGGGGATATCACAACTGACTTTCGTATCCTCAAGGGTAGTTTGCGTGATCACGGCATGGTAGTCCCGCCCCTGTACAAGCAATACAGCAATCTGTGCGAACCGGGTGGTGTCAGCTTTCTGGACTTTAATATTGACCCTCAGTTTGGTAACTGTATCGACGGCCTGATCGTGGTCGACCTGCACAGTCTGGCGACGGACAAATACAAACGCTATCTCTGCGGACAGGGATAAACTGGCTGCCCGGGTTTAACTGCTGCTATACTCGGACAGGCACCTTACACAGGTGTAATCACCGGATCGAGTACGGGTAGCGACCAGTCGGGGGGACGATGGATCTGTTCGGAAACAAATACAGCAGCTTGCCGTTGTTAACCGGCCGGCTGATCGGCGTGGTGGCAGGCTCACTGTCCTGCCTGATATGGATTGCAGCGCTGTGGGATCCGGCATCACCGTTCTCATTTTCACCGGCCAGTCTGCTGGTGGTATTTCTGATGATTCTGATTGGTGTGCTCGCTGTGATTGCCTCGATCAAAGGCAACAGCACGATGTTACTGGTGCTGTTTTTTGTCGCGTTCCTGCCGATAGGCCTGTATGTGATCGCCGTGCCCCACTGGATACGCTGGGTCGGCCTGGCGAACACCGGGTTTCTGCTGGCTGGATTGTTATTGCGTGCAGGTATGGCACGAAAAGACGAATGTCGTTGAAGAGTCCGGGTATCAGGCTGTTTACCAGACATTCTGCGAGATCAGCGGTCTGGTTATAATCGTTCCAGACACGCTGTGAATACATCCATGTACGCTCGGGCGCCTGTTAACTAGTCGATGCGTGAAGGGACAATGGGTACCGGTGGTTTTACATCTGCATTCTGGGCACGATGCCGCAACAGGTGGTCCATCAGTACCAGTGCCAGCATGGCCTCTGCAATCGGCACTGCGCGGATGCCCACACAGGGGTCGTGACGACCGGTCGTGATTACTTCAACCGCGTCACCGTTCACGTCTACAGTACGACCTGGCAGACGGATACTGGAGGTCGGCTTCAGCGCAATGCTCGCAAGCACGTCCTGACCGGTCGATATACCACCGAGTATGCCGCCGGCATTGTTACTGAGGAATCCTTCCGGCGTCATTTCATCACGGTGTCCGGTGCCCTTCTGTTCGATGGAGGCAAACCCGGCGCCGATCTCGACACCTTTTACCGCATTGATACTCATCAGCGCATGGGCGATGTCCGCATCAAGACGATCAAATACCGGTTCTCCCAGTCCAACCGGTATATTTTCGGCAATTACATTTATACGGGCGCCAACCGAATCGCCTTCCTTGCGTAGCGCATCCATATAGGCTTCAAGCTCCGCGACCTTGTCCGGGTCCGGGCAGAAAAACGGGTTGTCCTCGACGCCGGCCCAGTCCCGGAACTCTATACGCACGGGCCCTATCTGTGACAGGTATCCGCGTATCAGTATGCCGGCCTTCTCGAGCAGGTATTTTTTTGCTATCGCACCGGCAGCAACACGCATACAGGTTTCGCGAGCCGAGGCACGACCGCCACCGCGATAATCGTTTATCCCGTATTTCTGCAAATAGGTATAGTCCGCGTGGCCCGGGCGAAACCGGTCCTTGATCTTTGAGTAGTCTTTCGAGCGCTGGTCTTCGTTTTCGATGAGCAGCCCAATCGGTGTGCCGGTAGTCCGGCCTTCGAAAACACCGGACATTATCATGACTGTATCCGACTCGCGACGCTGGGTGACGTGGCGGGACTTGCCGGGTTTACGCCGATCCAGGTCGATCTGGATGTCCGCCTCGGACAATTCCATGCCCGGAGGGCATCCGTCCACAATACACAGGTATCCCCTGCCGTGACTTTCGCCACAGGTGGTGACCGTAAACAGTTTTCCGAATGTATTGCCTGACATGGCGCCGTATTCTAGCAGGTTTTTGTTGCAGTCGCTCGTTACGTCGCAGGACCATTTTGTCCTGTGCGGGGTCACGACATTCCCGCAAGTACTACTTGCCTGCGGCAATATACCGGAACTCTCCGGCAAACGGATTCGTCACTGTGACGGGGTCAGGTCCGCTGCCGTCAGTAAAAATACACCCTCGCCACCACGTTCAAAGTCGAGCCAGACCAGTGGTAAATCCGGGAAGGCCGACTCCATCGCCTGCTGACTGTTACCCACCTCGACGATCAGGACAGCATCCTCATTCATAATCCTGCGCGAACCTGCAATGATCCGGCGGACCAGATCCAGTCCATCCTCACCGGCGGCCAGCGCCATACGCGGTTCATGCCGGTATTCATCCGGCAAGGTATTCATATCATCGGCATCCACATAGGGCGGATTGGCAATGATGAGATCATATTTATTACCCACCAGCGCCTCGTACAAATCCGATTTAATCAGCCGCACGCGATCACCCAGTTCATAGGCATCAACATTTACCCTGGCCACCATAAGCGCGTCATCGCTGATATCTATCGCATCCACAATGGCATCGGGAAAGGCAGCAGCGCAGGCAATGGCAATACAGGCGCTGCCGGTACCAATGTCCAGTATGCGTTTGACCCGGTCCTCGTGGACCCAGGGATGAAAATTTTCCTCGATCAGTTCGGCTACCGGTGAGCGCGGAATCAGTACACTTTCATTTATATAAAAGGGCAGACCACAAAACCAGGCCTTGTTGACCAGATAGGCAACCGGCACCCGTTCTGTCACACGCAATTCTGCCAGTTGCAGGATCCGGTCACATCGGACAGGCTCCAGTTGCTGATCCAGCTGTTCATCCGGGGTATCAAACGACAGGCCCAGTCCCGCAAAGACCAGATAAACAGCCTCGTCAAATGCGTTGTCGGTACCGTGACCGTACCAGAGATCGGCACTTTCAAAATGACCGGTTATATCATCGATCAAATCACGAACCGTTACCGGATTACTGCCTGTTATTGTCACTGTGAAATATTTTGAGAGTTGAAGTCATGATGAGGAATTGCCGTTGGCCCTGCGGCCTTCAAATCAGGGGCCTGTAACCCGGTATGGACCGGATATCAACCACATCAATCTGATCCGGGCTCAGATATTTGCTGGCATAGTCCAGATAAATCTGTTTGTGCATGAACACATCAAACAGGTCCGGATCCACATGACCTTCCAGTTTCATCCTGCCGAGTATGGTCAACGACTGGGACAGACCCATCGCCTTTTTGTAAGGCCGGTCACTGGCGGTGAGCGCCTCGAACACGTCGGCGATCGCAACCATACGCGCCGGGATCGACATCTGATCACGTTTCAGACCATAGGGATAACCGGTCCCGTCCATCTTTTCATGGTGTCCGCCTGCATATTCCGGTACACGTTTAAGATGTCTGGGGTACGGCAGCGATTCGAGCATCTTGATAGTCACACTGACGTGATTGTTGATAATTTCACGCTCCCTGACGGTCAGCGTACCCCTGCCTATCTGCAGATTGTTCACTTCTTCCTCAAGTAACAGTTTTTCGGTCCTGCCACCGGAATGTTGCCAGCACCGGTCAGCGATATTATTTATCCGGGTGATCTGTTCTTGCGAGATATATTCACCGCCGATATTACAGCGACGTATATATTCACGATCGGCCTCGATCTGGCCCAGGTCCTGCTGCAACAGCTCATCCTGTTCCAGCACCGCATCGTAGCGGACACCGGACTGCTCAAGTTTTCTCCTGATCGCCTGGATGATTGCATCGCGTCTGACAATTTCAAAGCGGGTGTCGACCAGATGGATACGGTCAAAAATTGTTTCCAGCTTGGTACCCTTGTCTACCACATATTCCGGTGTCGTAATCTTGCCGCAATCATGTAACCAGGCGGCAACCTCGAGCTCGTATTTTTGCTCCTCGGTCATGCGATAGTCTTTCAACGGCCCCACGTCTACGCTGGTTACCGCATCTGCCAGCATTGAGGTGATCACCGGGACGCGACGGCAGTGGCCACCTGTATACGGGGATTTCTCATCGATGGCACCGGCAATCAGCTGGATGAACGAATCGAACAGTTTTTTCTGCCCATCTATCAGATTACGGTTGGTAATGGTCACAGCGGCCTGGGAGGCCAGCGATTCCACGAGTTGCTGATCCAGGTCCGAGAATCCGGTGACCGTACCTGTATCCGGGTCTATCGCATTCAATAACTGCAATACCCCGATCAACTCGTTCTCATGATTGGTCATCGGCACCGTCAGGAACGACTTCGAGCGATAACCGGTCTTCTTGTCAAAATTACGGGTGCCGGAAAAATCAAACTCCTTGCTGGCATAGGCATCTTCGATATTGACGGTGCGGTTGCTGATGGCGGCACGCGCCGCCACCATATGGTTATTTGGATTGCCTGACTCGTCGTACAGGGCGATTGGATAAAAATCGATAGGCTTGCCACTGGTACCACCCATGTGTATACCTAGCGACTCGTTCAGGATGATTTCAAACTTCAGCCGGTTATCGTCAGTTCGGATATAAAGACTGCCACCGTCCGCATGGGTCAACTGCCGGGCCTTCTGCAGGATCATCTCCAGCAGTCGTGTGTGATCCTTCTCCGCCGATAATGCCGTGCCAATATCAGTGATTTCCTTCAACAGCCTGGAGAAATCTATTTTTGTTATCGGCATGGGGGGCGCTGTATCTTCGTTCCTGATATTGGAACAATTCTAGTCGATATTACTGTCAAAAATACAGCTGATTTCTCAACTATATAACTGTTCCGAAATCCACGACAGTTCAGATTGGGCACGGGAATATTACCCTTCCAGACACGCTGTGAATACATCCATGTACGCTCGAGCGCCGCATCCATGCGGCTAACGGTCTGTCACGGTAATATTCCCGTGCCCAATCTGAACAGGATTTCG
>CAMDWI010000031.1 GCA_945878555.1 Klebsiella pneumoniae | reverse complement strand
GTGATACCAGCAGGTCTTCGATCTTTACACCCAGTTTCTCCGCATATTTCGGGTCCATCGCATGCTCTGCGTCGACAAATGCGGCTGTGCCGCCTGCCTTCTGGATCTCTGCGGCCACCTGTAACGCCAGTGTGGTCTTGCCGGACGATTCCGGTCCATAGATCTCCACCACCCGACCTCGCGGGAAACCACCAATTCCCAGGGCAATATCCAGCCCCAGCGAACCTGTCGACACCGCTTCGACATCATGCACTACACTGTCTTCACCGAGACGCATGATTGAACCCTTGCCAAACTGTTTTTCGATCTGGCCGAGGGCTATGTTCAAGGCTTGCTTCTTTTTCTCATCCATTGATTTCATCTCCACTGAATTGGTTTACTGTATCCGGATTATCCCACAAAATCCCGTTCAGGTAAGTGTCCAGCGCTGAATGATTTGATATTCAACATACCCCGAACGGGTGACAGACTCGACCAGGCAAAAATCGCTGACATGCCACCGTATCGGTGCAAATTTGATTGCGGCAGGCTTATCCACCTTGCGTGCAAGCGTTACATGGGGCAGATACGGCCAGATTTCGATCGCAATACCACATTCTACAGCCAATCCGGCCAGGGCCTTGTGCAGCAACAGTAACGACGCAGGGGCCTGTCCCGGGGCCAACCAGAATATCCGGGGAGCCTTCCACCAGCCGGAACAGTCAATCTGCAGGGAAAACGGTGTCGCCCTGACACCTGATGCCCCCCGCTTCAGAATCGGTAATCTGGCCGTGTCCACATTCCCGAGAAAGAGCAGTGTCAGATGCAGGTTTTCTTCAGCAACCCGCCCTTGCCGGGCTATCGTATGCCCGTCTACTGTCGAGGCCAGACGCGCACGTGTGATCGGGTCGGGCATTAATGCAAAAAACAGCCTGTGTGAGCTCAATATCACGGACTTTTACCTGAAAAGTCAATAGACTTACATGATGGATGATAGCAGAATCATCAAGCGTAAATCTGGACTTTAAAGGATAAAACACCCGGACCTGTACCATGCAAAAACACGATTCATCCGCACAAATTCTCGTGGTAGAAGATGACGAGGACACCCGGACCTTGCTGGAGTTTCTGATTAAACGAGCCGGGTTTGAGGTCAGAAGTGCCGTGGACGGTGAGCAGGCGGTCAACCAGATAGAATCGATGACCGCTCCTGCGCTGATCCTGCTGGATGTAATGATGCCGTTTCTGGACGGTTTTGACATCCTGATCCGGGTCCGCTCCCAACCGGGCTGGCAACAGGTCCCGGTACTGATATTGACCGCCCAGGACCGCCAGGAAAACATTGACCGCGGATTTGAACTGGGTATTACCGATTATATTATCAAACCATTCCGGCCCGACGAGCTTATCAGACGGATAATTACCATCGTCGGAAATCAAACATCATGAAGTGTATCGCTGATAAACTGAAAATCCTTCTGACCGCACTGGTTTTCAACCTGCTGTTGCCCTTGTATGTGTTGGCAGCAGACATATCTCCGGAACAACTATTTAACACAGCCCGTCAGGCCAGTCTGAATGCAGACTATGAATACGCACTTCAGACCTGGCGTAAATTGCTGGAACAGTATCCGGACAATGCAGACTATCTGCTCGGCATCGGTCAGACCTTGCACTGGCAGGGACATTCCGACCAGGCCATCCCCTACCTGCGACGCGGCATCGCCCTTGCACCAGACTACGAGGATATACACATCACCCTGTTTCAGGCACTGCAGATGGCAGGCAAGGCGGATGAGGCAGAAATCGTACGTGCCGCGGCGGCAGACCGGTTCGGTACTGCCAGGTGGGCAATGGCCACCCTGAACACATCCTCAGTTCAGCAGAACACCGGTTACCACGTCTCTTTATCCAACCAGCTGGAATTTCCCGCCAATGGACTGGCAAACTGGCGCGAAACGACGGCAGAGTTTGGAGCACATACCCCAAACGACCATCGTTTTGCCGTTCAGGTCCAGCAGACAAAACGATTTCGCCAGTCTGATCTTGCCTGGGCGCTGAACGGCTTTTACAAACTGGCCGACACTACCGGTATCCTGCTGGCCGCTGGCTGGAGTCCGGATCACCACGTCATCCCGGAACACAGACTGCAACTGCAACTTAATCATGACTTTTCGAATGGCTGGGGTGGCATAGCAGGCATCGGCTATGCGGGTTATCGCGAAGCAGATGTCACCACGGCAGACATCACCATTGAGAAATATATCGCGGACTACCGCCTGGCCTATACACTTATCCGCAGCGACTCGAATACGGCAGGTATGGCAACGGCCCACCGCCTCCAGATTGGGTATTACTTCCCCTCCTCCTCCAATATACAGCTGGGCTATACAGGCGGAGAGGAAATCGAGAAACTGACCGATGCGAACACACTGCTCTCATCCCGGGTCGACACCACTGTTGTCTGGGGCGAGTTCAGAATGACCCCGTCTCTTGGGCTGGTCTACAGCGTCGGCAAGACCTGGGTAAAACCGCAAGATCGTGCAAGGACTGACAGGGAGTTTTTCAGGTTTGGTCTCAACTATTATTTCTGAACTGTTTGCGCTGGCCGCTTCCGTACCACTGATCGTCCAGATCACAATCTGGGTAATCATGGTCTGTATGAGCGCTATCATCATATTACTCGGTTATACCTTGATATTGCGTATCCGGAAGGATTCCAGCAGACGATACCAGAAACAATTTCGTGAACTGTGGCGCCCCGTGCTTTTCAACTGGCTTGCCGGCCAGCAGGATGAACCGCCGATACTGCACAAACGGGAAAGTGAATTGATGCTGGAACTCTGGTACGACATCAGACGACAGATTGACAACCAGAGTGCCGGAGGACTGGATCAACTCGCTGTCAGACTGGAACTGGACCAGATTTGTTCGTCGATACTGCAATACCGTAAGATAAATTCGCAGCAACGCAATGTCTGGCAGCAGATGCTGGCGGTCAAGTCGGCCAGACTGATTAATACACCAACATGTCAGGAGGCGCTGCTGCGGGCTGCTGATTCAAACAATATCCTGATCAATATCGAGGCCACCTGCGCACTCGTAGCTGTAGGTCATCCCCGTGCCGAATACTGCGTATTATCAGCACTGATGCAATTTGATCACTGGGTACCCTATATCGCCAGCAAGGTCAGCAAGTCCGGCGGGGCGGACATACTGCATTTGATCGTCAGGCAGACAGACCTGCTGAACAACCAGCAGTCACGCAACCTGTTCAGCCTGGTTGAATATACCGATGATGCCAGTTTGTTGCCCCTGCTGATCCGGCATTTGCACATGAGCCGGGATCCGGAGGTCCAGGGTATCATCCTGCGGACACTGGGTCGCATCGGTGATAACAGCGTAAAGCATGACCTCATCCCTTTCCTCTATAGCGAACATGCCTGGTTACGTATCCATGCGATTGTGGCATTGGGCCGTATCGGGGATCCGGCTGACCTGGAGTTGTTGTTACCGTTACTGTCAGATCCGGACTGGTGGGTCAGATATCGCGCCGCCCAGACACTGGTCGCCGCCAGAACAGGCAGAGGTATCTGGTTTGAAAAGTTGCTGACCACATTATCAAGTGATCAGGCACGGGAAATGCTCATCCAGGTAATGGCAGAACAGGCACCATGATAGAAATTGGCACGCTTGAGTCAGCCCTGCTCTGGTTTTTCCTGTTTTACATGCTGGTGACCGCCGGCAGCTATCTCACCCTGAATGCTATCGCGTTCAATACCCTGCTGAAGTATATGCATACCAAACGCGACGATGATGATGAGTCGTTGATGACTGGTCATGAACCTCCTATTACCATCATCATCCCGGCCTACAATGAGGAACAGACTATTGTGTCGTCGATCCGGTCACTATTACAGCTGTATTATCCGGAATATGAACTGGTCGTTGTCGTGGACGGTGCTACAGACGGGACACTGGATGTCCTTATACGCGAATTCAGGCTGGAGCCTTTTCCTGAATCATGTCATAACCTGCTGGTCACCAAACCGGTCCGCCAGGTGTATAAATCCACCCTGAAGGAAAACCTGAGGGTGATCCACAAGGACAATGGTGGCAAGGCCGACTCGCTGAATGCAGGCATCAATATCAGTCGCTATCCTTACTTCTGCTGTGTAGATGCCGATTCGATCCTGGAACGGTTCAGCCTGCTACGCGCCATACAACCGTTTATGGAAGAACCGGAGACCATCGCCTGTGGCGGAACCATCCGCATTGCAAACGGTTGCGTGGTCAGGAACGGACATCTGGTCAGCAAGGGGCTGCCGACAAACCTGCTGGCTTTGTTTCAGCTGATTGAATACCTGCGCAGTTTCCTGTTCGGGCGTATCGGCTGGTCGCGACTGAATGCCTTGCTGATTATATCGGGCGCGTTTGGTGTATTCCGGAAAAAGGCCGTCATAGACTCAGGAGGTTACGACAGCGCCACGGTCGGTGAAGACATGGAACTGATTGTGCGGATGCATCGTTACCATGCCGAACATCGCATTCCCTACAGGATCTCCTTTATTCCTGATCCTATCTGCTGGACTGAAGTCCCCGAGTCGATGAAGATCTTCGCTTCCCAGCGTGTGCGCTGGCACCGGGGACTTTCGGAAAGCCTGTGGCTGAATCGTCAATTACTGTTTATGAAAAACAGTGGCAAGACCGGTTTTATTGCCTTTCCGTTTTTTATCCTGTTCGAGTGGATGAGTCCGTTTATTGAATTAACGGGGTATCTGTTTACACTCTATCTGCTCGCAACGGGAAAGCTCGGCTTCGAAATTGCACTGATCTTTTTCCTGTTTGCGATGTTTCTGTCGGTCTTGCTCTCGACTACCTCAATGTTACTGGATGAGATTACATTCCGGGGCATTTCAAAACTGCAATATATCCCGATCCTGTTTGCTTGCTCCTTTCTTGAATGTCTGGGCTACCGGCAAATCAACACGTATTACCGGATCAAGGGTGCATATAAATGGTTGACGGGGCGCAAACAGGAATGGGGAAAGATGACGCGCAAGGGTGGCTGGCAAAAATAATCTGCCGGTTCAGGACTGACTGCACAAGTCTAGCAGTCCCTCCAGTGCCCGCTGTATGGCGCTGTCCCTGACACTGGACCTGTCGCCCGGGAAGCCGACCTGCACACTTTTGGCCTGACCGGAGCGACGCTGCCAGGCAAGACACACTGTACCCACCGGTTTGCCCGCACTGCCGCCATCCGGGCCGGCGATACCGGTCACAGCAACACTGATATCTGCTGCCGAATTTTGCAATGCACCCGCTGCCATCGCCTCTGCGGTCTCTGTACTGACAGCACCGTAACTGGCCAGCGTATCCACACTGACTCCGAGTAATTCCTGTTTGGAACGGTTTGAATAGACAACGAACCCGCGTTCAAACCACTGCGAACTGCCGGGGATAGATGTCAATGTCCACGCAATACCGCCACCGGTACAGGATTCAGCCGTAACCAGTGTCAGCGATTGTTGCCGCAAGAGAGCTCCGAGTTGTTCAGCCAGAAGGAGCGATTGTTTGTGATTAGCAGGCCGGTCCATGTCATGTCCATTTTCAGATGACAGCGATGATTGTAATGATTGTAGCATGCACACATCCGATGAAATACCGTATGATCCGCTGATGCAACCCGTGAACACAGACACAGAAAGCCAGACCAGGACACAGCTTATCGAGTTATTGTTTCGAAATGCGCCGCTGTCCTATTCAATAACGCTGGTTAACTCGGTGCTGGTATTTCTGGTACTCAAGGACTATGTTCCCCGGCTGGAACTGATCCTCTGGCTGACCGCCATGATCGCAATTACCCTGGTTCGCCTGTTTATCGTCAGCATGTTCTGGAGCCGCAAACCGGGATCCGGGCGTATGGAAACCTGTAAAAACCTGTTACTTGCCGGCACGCATGTTTCCGCCGCACTCTGGGGGGTGTTGATCCTGATACCCGGTGAATATACCGTCGGCTGGATTGAATCGTTTATCGCGTTTGTCATTGCCGGCATGTCTGCCGGGGTATTACTGTCACTCTCGCCCCTGCTTGGCGCCGCTATACCGTATCTGCTGCTGATATTAATGCCACTCACCATCTTTTTTTATCAGCAAGCAGATT
Source organism: Klebsiella pneumoniae (assembly GCA_945878555.1). Taxonomy (GTDB): domain Bacteria; phylum Pseudomonadota; class Gammaproteobacteria; order Eutrophobiales; family Eutrophobiaceae; genus Eutrophobius. The sequence continues at coordinate 26,604 of CAMDWI010000031.1, read as the reverse complement.
TTCCCCACTTTGCTATGGGACTGATGGCGACGTTTTATCTGATCCTGCTGGTTAGACTGGTATTTGGAAATCACCAGTTGCTCGCTGCAACACTTCGACAGGACATTGAAAACCGCAAACTGTTCGACTTTCTGGAAAGCGCCAATCAGGAGGCCGGCCTGCTGCGCGAACAACTAAACCTGCAACTGGACACGCTGCCGGAGTTACTCCGGGAAAAGGCACTCTATTTCGATCAGGTCAGGACGCCGGTGCTGATAACCAACCTGTCAGGCAGTATCAGACTGGTCAACCAGCCATTGCTCTATCTGCTTGGCAAGGAGGCTGGCAAAGTTCTCGGCCTCAACATCGCAGAACTGGCAGGACCGGGCGATGACAAGGTTGTGGCAGAGGTACTCGAAAAAACGGGGAAAGGCGATACTGAAACCTCCAGCCTGTTCAGCCTGATTACAGCCACCGGAAAACACCCGCTCTGTCGCTGGCAAATCTACCGCAACCAGCAGGTCATTTTCTGGTCGGGGAGTGCGGTCTGAATCGGGTGGCAGGGTTATCAGCCGGCTTTTTGTTCTGCACGCCGGTTACGGAAAAAATCACTGAGCAGGTGTCCACACTCGGCGGCAAGAATACCTGCTGTCAACCCGACCACATGGTTTAACCTGTCCGTACCAAGCACATTGAATACACTGCCCGCCGCACCGGCCTTCGGATCCGCCGCACCGTAAACGACCCGTCCAACGCGCGCATGGATTAGAGCACCTGCACACATGACACAAGGTTCCAGTGTTACATACAGTGTGGTATTGGTCAGTCGGTAGTTTCGACGATTGGCCGCTGCCTGACGTATCGCACAGATTTCAGCGTGGGCAACCGGATCAACCATCCTGATGGGCTGGTTCCAGCCTTCGCCGAGAATACGGTTTATTTCATTATCAATGATGACTGCGCCGACCGGCACTTCACCTTCAGCGGCGGCGCGTTTTGCCAGCATGATGGCATGCTGCATCCAGTGTTCGTCACCCATACCGGGTTACCAGGAAATCCTGACCCTGCAAACGATCAGATAATCGGGGTTACTTATCGCCAAGCTGAGAAGCGACATCGGACAACAGGTTGCGGGATGCATCTTCGGCGGCCTTTTTGGCTGACTCGGCACGTTCCCTGATCCTGCGCATGTGTTCAAGCTGGGTGGTTGCATTCGCATACTCCCGCTCCTGCACCTCCAGCTCTTCCTTGAATTCGGACAGGTCGGCCTCCAGCTGCTTGCGCAAGGTTTCTTCCTCGGCCTTTTTCTTCTGCAAGTCCTCCTCGTTGACCTTTCTGGCAACGACGGCCTGTTCCTCGTCCTGCTGGACTTTCACTACATTTTCGGTAGCCTGGATCAGTTTGGCCTGCGCCTGTTTGATCTTGTCCTTCAGTTCGTTACGTGCTACCTCGCTGCGGGTAACGTCCTCCTGGAACTGTCTGGCCTTCAATGCGGACACTTCCGCCAGGGCAGCACGTTTCAGTGCCTCGGCCTCGGCACGGGTCTTCTGGATTTCCTGCAATACCTTCTGGATATTTTTTTGTTCTTCTTCGAGCTTCATGCGTTCGGCACGGAGCTGTTCTTCCTCATCAGCACGCGACTTTTCATGCTGTGACTTGTATTCCTGTATCATCAACTCGGCTTCCTGCCTGGCGGCCACCCTGCCTGCCTCGGCAATGGCCTTGTCCTGTTTTGCCTTTTCCATCTCCTGATTATTTCTGGCTATCTGCTCGGCGAGTTTACCTCTTTCGATCTCGATCTTTTGCCGGGCCTCTGCTTCAATCTGCTTGCGCATTTCATCCTGCTCAAGCCTGCGTCGTTCTGCCTCCTGCTCCATCGCCTTGCGAGCAGCTTCCAGTTCCTGACGGATCTTCTCGACATCCTGCCGACCCTTGCGCGCCTCTTCGGCCTCGCGTTCTATCCGTTCTTTTTCCAGCTTCAGGCTCTCTTCCGCCTCATGTTTGAGCCTTTCGAGCTTCTCCATCTCCTCGGCGTTGCGTGAATAAACCTCTTCAATTTTCCTGCGCTCAAGCTCCAGCCGATGAGCGGCCTCCTGCTCCATTTTTTTCAGTCTGGATTCTTCTTCCTGTCTCAGCCTGCGTACATCTTCCTCAACACGCTTTTTGGCCTCTTCAATCTTGGCACGTTCCTGTTCAAGACGTCTGGCTGTCTCGATATTTTTCTGTTCAGTCTGGTCCTGCTGTCTGGCCCGTTCAATCTGGAAGTTGGTCCGGGTCAGTTCGGCCTCCAGTACAGTGGCCATAATCTCGGGGTCCATGTCTCCGTCGTCATCATCATTTGCTGTATCGGCAGGTGCGATTGCCGGCGCTGCAGCGGCAGGGGGCGGTGAAACGGGTGCGGGCCGCGGAGCCGGTTCGTTATGGACAGGTACTGGTGGCACCGGTGGCGCCTGCGGTTTAAGAACCGGTTTGGGTTCCGGTTTAACTTGTGGCTGTGACTCCGGTTTTACCGCCGGTTTGGGTGCAGCGGCTACCTGTTCCGCTACCGCCGGTTTGGGTGCAGCGGCTACCTGTTCCGCTACCGCCGGTTTCACAGCAGGTGGCGCGGACGCCGGTTTAGGTGCAGTTGGCGTGGCTGCTACTGGCCTCGGTGCAGGTGCTACCGGGACCTTTGGTGCCTGGGTCACATCCTCGGGTGGGGCCAGTTCCGGGTGATTGACCAGACCGCCGTCCAGGTAACTGGCGGTAAAACCGCCATCAGTCAATAGAAACGCGGCGGTTGAACTGCGCCCACCAGTATCACAAAACAGTACGTAATGAACATTCCGGTCCAGCTTGTCGAGTTTTAGGCGCAGGATATTCATCGGGATATGTTCACAACCCTCGATGGTATTACGGTCGTATTCATTCTTGAACCTGACATCCAGCCATTTGCCACCGGCTTTTACGATCTCGGCGGCACGGCCGGAGCTGACCGCTTTCAATACCTGTTTCTGGATCAAAGTGACAAAATTTTCCTTGCTGAGCTGCGCCACCACGCCGTCGGTCAGCATCCTGATGGTCGCATTGCGCGTGGTTTCAGCGATCAAGGCCTCCTCGCCAAAACTGTCACCCGGATGTAGTTCTGCCAGCCGGATTGCCTTGCCACCGGGAATGGACTGCCGCAACACCTCGCAGCGTCCTTCCTGGATAATATAGTAATGGTTACCGGACTCACCCTGCCGGATGACGCTCTCACCTGTCTTGTACTCAACGGGTTCAAGCAGACCGAACAATTGATGGATATTTGCCGTGGGCATGCCGGAAAAGATTTCCGACTGCAACATCCGTGTCATCCAGTCGCCTTCATCATCAACGCCGTCAATCTCGTCCAGTTCGACGATACCGGTTCCGTCGCCCAGTCCATCATCTGCCACATTCTTGCTCTGGTGCATAACCAGCAGCTTGTCCAGCACATCACGATCCAGGCGCAACACTGTGGAAGCGACCCTGGCCTTACCGGAGAACTGGCGCGGCTGTAGCTGCGCCATCGGATACCGGGCGCGATCAGTCTTCCCAACAATCGAGTTATGAACCTGTTTGTTGGCCTCAAGCTCTATTTCACCATCCAGCAGATAGTACGAATAGTTGTCCCGGTCGCCCTGGTTAAATATCAGATCCTTCTTTTTTAATTCGAAGATATCGCCCTTGACGATGATTTGATTCTGTACGTCCTGCGGCAATTCGTTGATGGGTATCAACTGACGAATCAGATCTGCGTATTTTTGTTTATCTGGAGGTATATTCATTTTTTTTATATGTGATGGCTCACGATGCGAGATATCTCCTGGTTCCCCGGATACGACTGCAAAATGCTACATCATCCAACCCGTTTGGCAAATGTCTTTTGACCCGGTCTGATAACTGATTCTGGCAAAGGGACGACAGATCCTGCGAATTTTGCCTGTAGTCAGCGTTTTGCACTGCCTGAACGTGGACATGTCCGGGACACTCCCCGATGGATCAGAATATCAGTCCTTGAACAACAGATTGCAGCGCGGAAATGGCCGGCATCATGATGTCCCCAAGTATACCGGTAGCCATCAATGCCAGCACTATCATCAGTCCGTAAGGCTCAAGACGATTGTACAGGATGGCAGAACGGGGTGGTAACAGCGAACTGACTATCCGGCTGCCATCGAGTGGAGGTACCGGCAACAGGTTAAGGACGATCAGCACGATATTGATAAGTACGCCTCCCATAGCCATAGCCATAAACGGGAGTCCATACTCACTATTGCCAGTGCCGGACAACAGGATGAACTTTGCCAGCAGTGCCCAGATGACCAGCATAAGCAGGTTCGCGGCCGGTCCTGCCACGGCGACCCAGGCCATATCGCGGCGTGGGTGACGCAGATTGCGCCAGTTGACCGGTACCGGTTTGGCCCAGCCCAGCATGAAAGGGGTAAACATCAGCATGATGACCGGTACCATGATGGTCCCGACCGGATCGATGTGCTTGACAGGATTCAGCGTCAGTCTGCCCATCATTCTCGCGGTCTGGTCACCCAGCCTGCTGGCCATCCATCCATGCGCCACTTCATGCACGGTGATCGCGAAAATGACCGGTATAGAATAGATAATAATCTTCTGTATCAGGGTAAATTCAGCCATGGTTTCCCTTCCCTGTGAATATCGCGCTCAACCCCGGGGGTCCGACCAACCCATATTGGAACCCACCTCACCTTCGGCTTGCGTACGTCCCAGGTTTTTGAAATCAAATGTATTAAAGTCGGCCAGATGTGAAGGCACAACATTCTGAATTGCCGCAAAGATCGTCTCTACGCGACCCGGATACTTGTGGTTCCATTCATTCAGTAGCTGCTTCATTGCCTTGCGTTGCAGATGTTCCTGCGAACCACACAGGTTACAGGGAATAATGGGGAACTCCTTGATCTCTGCATACTGCTTCAGATCACTCTCCTTGCAGTATGCCAGCGGCCGGATGACGACATGTGCCTGATCATCACTGAGCAACTTCGGTGGCATCGCCTTTAACTTGCCACCGTAAAACATGTTTAAAAACAGAGTCTCGATGATGTCATCACGATGATGGCCCAGTGCAATCTTTGTGTAGCCCTGCTCTTTGGCAAAACGGTAAAGTATCCCCCGGCGCAGCCGCGAACACAGTCCACACATGGTTTTGCCCGGTTCGAGGACCCGCTTGACCACACTGTAGGTATCCTGCTCGAGGATATGATAGGGCACGCCGATTTTTTGCAGATACTCCGGTAACACATGCTCGGGAAAATCTGGCTGCTTCTGGTCCAGATTGACCGCTGTCAGTTCAAACTGGACAGGGGCGCTCCGCTGCAGACTCTGCAGGATGTCCAGCATCGAATACGAATCAGCACCACCCGAGAGGCAAACCATAACCCGGTCGCCCTCCTCTATCATGTTAAAGTCTTCGATAGCCGAGCCTACGTTGCGACGCAGGCGCTTCTGTAGCTTGTTAAAATCGTATTCTTCTTTTCGGGATACCGCTTCCATCTTCTCTAATTGCCTGTATTCATGATTCACGCCGGATTATACGCAGATCGGCCTGAAAATGCAGTGATGCGGGATCGGAGAGTCAGCTTCGGGATACAGCAATCAACAACACCACAAACAAAACCACCAGCCCCAGCGGGATCAGTGCTGATTTCCAGTCTGGATTTTCAACCGCACGGCTTCTTGCGATTGCCGCTTTCACCCCTGGCCAGAACAAAAACAGCATGATTAACGCTGCTGCTCCCAGCAATACCTGTTCCCAGACTGCCATAAACTGGATAGTGCCCCCGATTTTGAATAAAAGGTAAAGGTCAACAGACAATACGTGCCTGTTATTCCACTCTAACAAAAAACCCCGCATATAGCGGGGTTTAATTGATGATTTCTGGTCGCTGTCTAGGCTTCCAGTTGCACCATTACCTCTACTGCATGAAAACCTTTCGGGCCCTGTTCGGCCTGATAGGACACTGTTTGACCTTCGCTCAAGGTTTTATAACCGTCAGACTTGATAGCTGAATAGTGGACAAAAATATCGTCACCACCGTCTTTCGGCTCGATAAACCCGAACCCCTTCGCATTATTAAACCACTTTACAATACCATTACCCATCTAAAACTCCCCCCTTCTAATGGAAAAATTGCGAACTTGCAGCTGGTAATCACACCCGGCAGGAACACTACGTGAACCACTCCAGACACTACCATTCCCCTGTTTACTGCATGCCCCAAACCCAGAATAGACCAGTTTTTCGGGTTTTGGCAAATCCGGATGGATATTTTTTAAGACCTGGCACTGTCGCGATATATATATAAATGAAGAATCATGTATAATTCGCGACCTTTTTACAGACGGCCCGTATGACAGACAAAATCCGAAATATCGCCATTATCGCCCACGTTGACCATGGCAAAACCACCCTGGTAGATCAGTTATTGACCCAGTCAGGCACTTTCAACAGCCGCGCGGTCATGCCCGAACGCGTCATGGATTCCAATGACCTGGAAAAGGAACGCGGCATCACCATTCTGGCAAAAAACACTGCACTCGACTGGAATGGCTACCGTATCAATATCATTGATACGCCGGGACATGCCGACTTTGGCGGCGAGGTAGAACGCGTGCTGTCGATGGCCGATTCGGTACTATTGCTGATAGATGCGGTTGACGGCCCGATGCCGCAGACCCGGTTTGTGACGCAGAAGGCCCTGGCCCGCGGCCTGAACCCGATTGTCGTCATCAACAAGATTGATCGTGACGGCGCGAGGCCAGGATGGTGTGTGGATCAGACCTTCGACCTGTTTGACCGGCTCGGCGCGAATGACAAACAGCTCGATTTCCCGGTCATTTACGCCTCGGCCAAACAGGGCTACAGCGGTAAGGACATGGAACATATCGAACAGAATATGGAGCCGTTGTTCCGGGCCATCATTGAACATGTACCACCGCCCGCTGTTGATTTGAACGGACCGTTCCAGCTCCAGATCAGCGCACTAGACTATAACAACTATGTTGGCATGATCGGTATTGGTCGTATCACCCGTGGCGAGATCAAGCCGAACACGACTATAGCGAACGTCAAGGCGGACGGAACCATCAAACGTGGCAAGATCATGGCCATATACCGGCTACTTGGTATTGAACGGACGGAAATCGAAAAGGCCTCCGCCGGAGATATTATTGCGATCAGCGGTATCGAGGAACTGAACATTTCCGACACCCTGTGCCATCCGGACACCCCGGAAAAGCTACCGGCATTGATCGTCGACGAACCAACCCTGACTATGACGTTCCAGATCAACGATTCCCCGTTTAACGGAAACGAGGGTAAATACGTCACCTCACGCCAGATACGTGAACGTCTGTTCCACGAACTGAAACATAACGTGTCACTGCGTGTTGAGGAGACAGATGACCCAGACAAGTTCAGGGTCTCCGGTCGTGGTGAACTACATCTGGGTATCCTTATCGAAAACATGCGCCGCGAAGGTTATGAATTCAGCGTATCCAGACCCGAGGCCATCCTGAAAGACATAGACGGTGAACGCTGCGAGCCTTACGAGCAGCTGACTGTGGATATGGAAGACACCTATCAGGGCGCGGCGATGGAGATGCTGGGTAACCGTGGTGGTGAGCTGGTCAATATGATCCCGGATGGTCGTGGTCGTGTCCGTCTCGACTATATGATCCCGGCCCGTGGCATCATTGGTTTTCGTACTGACTACCTGACAGCCACAGCTGGCACCGGTCTTATCTATCACGTATTTGATCACTACGGCCCCTACAAAAAATCGATCCGTAATCAGCGTGCCAATGGTGTGCTGATCTCGAATGGCGAAGGCAAGGCACTCGCCTATGCGCTGTTCAACCTGCAGGAACGTGGCCAGCTGATGATCGGTCATGGTACCGAGGTATATGAAGGCATGATCATCGGACTGCATTCACGCGACAATGATCTGGTGGTGAACCCGTTAAAGGGCAAGCAGCTGACCAATATGCGGGCTGCCGGCAAGGATGATAACGTCATTCTGACCCCACCGATGCGTCTCTCTCTCGAACGTGCACTGGAGTTCATCAATGATGATGAACTGGTCGAGATCACACCGAAGAATATCCGTATCCGCAAGAAAAAACTGAAAGAACACGAGCGCAAGCGTACCGGCCGCCAGGCTGAACTCGCCTGAACGTACACTCATCTGCCCGGTTATTCCGGGGCTGTACAGACAGCCCCGGAACACCGGCTTCTGGCGTTTTCACCCACACCCCGCGTTCGACTTTCCCCGCTTTCATGCAAAACTGTTGACACAGTAAAACCCAGTCAATACGCTGCCCCGTCATACCAATAGTAAACTGGATCGAATCCGGGGGAAGCTGATGTACCCATTGTTCAAACGCTGCACCGCCCTGTCATGTGTTTTTGTACTGCTGTCCACGCTGACGCTAAACCGCAATCTCGCTGCCGCCGAGGACACACTGCAATTACTGACACTGCCCGCCGGTTCGATGGCCTACCGTGTTGGCGTGACCCTGGCTGCAACGATAACCCGCACTACACCCTACAAGACTATCGTCGCGGGTTATGGCGGGGCACAGGTCATCGTACCGATGCTCGACAGCGGACGAGCCCAGCTGGCACTGATTAACGCAAACGATGCGACACAGGGTTTACGTGGAGAGGCACCGTTTCGCAAGGCCAGTCCAAACCTGCGACTGATATCGAACGCCTATGCAAATACTGTAGGCGTCATCGTCGCGCGCGACTCGGACATCAGGACGATCGCCGACATCAAGGGTAAACGGGTTACCGGGGCCTTCTCTTCACACAAATCCTGTGAACAGCTCGCCGAGGCACAGATGGCCAATATGGGCCTGACCCGGCAGGACATTAAGCTGGTCCCGGTCAGCAGCCCGGTCGCCTCTGTTGAGGCGCTTTCGGAGGGCCGCGCCGATGTGGCCCTGTGTGCCACACCCGGTATGCCGGCGATACTCGAGGCCGGCACAAAAATCGGCATTCGTTATCTTGGACTGGACCCCTCTGCGCCGGCTGTTGCACGTATGAAAAAGGTATTTGATGCCGGGTCCATCAGTCTGGAGGCAAAAGGCTCGATCCCGGATCTGGATCAGGACACCCATTTTCTGCAGTACGATTATTATCTGGTTGGCAGCACCCATATGAGCGATGAAGCTGTCAACAAGGTACTGACTGTCCTGTGGGACGGACACGACGATCTGGTCAAGGAAAACCAGGAGTTTGTAACGTGGTCGACTGACAGAATGGCCTTACCCGCCAGCCCGCTTCCGTATCATCCGGCCGCCCTGGCCTTCTTCAAGGCGAAGGGTATCAACCTGCCACGGTAGATTGACCATGTCTGTCCGGTTTATGTCGCTGTTATTGCGCGCCCTGCTGTTGCTGATCGGTGCCGGCTTCATACTGGATGTGCCGTCGGCGTTTTTTGGCCTGGCACTCTGGCAGGAACAGATCGGCCTGGTCATGTTAGGCCTGGTCGGCGCAGACATCTTTGTCGTCTATAACAGGCAAGGAAAAAACCGTAACGAGACGGGGCAGCCACTGGGCTGGGCGGACCGTATACTCGCTATTGCATCACTGCTACTGTTTGCCTATACCGCCATCCGCTTCGAGGAACTTGTCGCTACAGGTTATCTTGATAATCCGGAAGGATTGTTTATCTCGGTCTCCGCCATCATGCTCGTTTGTGAGACCACGCGGCGTACCTGTGGCTGGGCACTGGTTCTGGTAATGGCAGGATTCATGTTATATGGACTGACGGCCAGCCAGTTCAGTGGTCTGTTGCAAGGACGGGAGGTCAGCCTGTATGAGTTGTTTACCTATTCAGTTCTTGACCCGAGCGGGCTGCTGGGTTCCTCATTGTCCGTTGTGACCACCACGGTGCTTGCATTCGTTATTTTCGGTGCGACTTTGTTTGGTCTGGGCGGCGGCAAACTGTTTCTCGATCTGGCATTGTCCGGTATGCGCGGTATACGCGGTGGTGCCGGCAAGGGGGCGATTGTTGCATCCACGCTGTTTGGTACCATCTCCGGCAGCGCTGTCAGTAATGTCGTTACAATTGGTATCGTCACCATCCCGTTGATGCACCGTTCCGGATTCAGCAAAAAGGATGCGGCAGCAATTGAAGCGGTAGCCTCCACCGGTGGGCAACTCATGCCGCCGATCATGGGTTCAGCCGCGTTTATCATGGCTGATACGTTGTCTGTGCCCTATGCCAGTGTGGCAAAAGCGGCATTGTTACCGGCCCTGCTGTATTATCTGACACTGTTCCTGCAGGTTCATTTCCGTGCGGCCAGACTGAACATACTCCCGATGGACGAAACCGAGCTGCCGCAAGCGGCATCCACCTTGCGGCAGTACTGGCCCTTTATCTTTCCGGTCGCTGTGTTGGTGTATATGTTATTCAGCACCGCAATTGCACCACACAAGATTGCCCTGATTGCCACGGCTATCTGTGTCGTTGCCGCCCTGTTCACTCCTTCACGCCCGACCTGGAGTCGTCTGCTGGAGATTGTTGATGCTACGGGCTCAGGGATGCTCTCTATCCTCCCGGCGGTTGCAATCGCGGGCATTATTATCGCTATCCTGTCGATCACCGGACTCGGTTTTACTTTTGGCCTGGGTGTAGTAGACGAAGCAGGCGGTAATCTCTATCTACTGTTGATTCTGACTGCACTGGCCGCACTGGTTCTCGGACTCGGTCTGCCCACAACTGCCGTATATATCGTGATGGCAGGTCTGGTTGCCCCGGCACTCACCACAGCGGGTGTACCGGACATGGCAGCGCATCTTTTTGTATTTTACTTTGGTGTGTTATCGATGATCACACCACCGGTATGTCTGGCGGCCATGGCGGCCGCATCAATTGCTGGTAGTGATTTTATGCAAACCGGCCGGGCGGCGGTAAAACTGGCCTTTACCGGATTTCTTGTGCCGTTCCTGTTCGCCTTGTGCCCGGATCTGCTGTCGCTCGATCTCGGAAATCCGCGTTACTGGTTACAAGTGGGACTGGTCACTGCAGCATTCACACTGCTGGCTGCCGCAGTCGAAGGCTACCTGCTCAAACCGCTCAACCAGCGACAACGCTATGCCTTGGCTGCGTTGTCGCTGGCCATGTTTGGAGGACTGCTGTTCTAGTTATTGGTGACCAGAGTCGGTCCAATACGTCTTACGACGATACTGTCCCGGTAAAATGCCGGGTGTAACGGTTCCAGTCTGACCTTCACGGCGGCCTTTTCACCACCGTAACCATCCGGATAGATCACGACATCTTCCGCAGGTATCAATCTGTCCTCCAGTTTCATTGAACCATCGGGAAAGATAGTTAGTATTTCGGGCCGTTTATTGTCTGCCATCTCAGGTGCATGACCACAGGCAACAAGTAGACTAAATGCGATGATGGGCAAGATCGGTTTTATAGTTGATAAGTACATCACAATTTCACCTTTTAAATTAAGTAATTGATGTAAGTATAGGACATATATGGAAAATAAACTGAGAAACCCTTCACAGTCAATCATTAATTTCGCAAATACCACCGTGATCTGTTCATCGTTAAGCCGAGTCACTACAATGGTGCAGCGCATTCTGTTCACCCACATTGATCGAAACAGTGAAATGCTCAGCATAGACCATCATTAAGCCGGGAGACTCCGTGGATTTCACACAGCTGGAACAGCAATACCGGGGCAAAACACTCGCCGCCCTGATCGAGGCACACACACGAACGATGACCCGCGAAATCCTCATCCAGGCGATACGCGGTACACTGATCGAATTTGAGGAAAACCTGCGCCCGCAAATGGAAACGTACGCAGGTGAGTATTTGCAAGGCTGGCTCACACCGGAACAGCTGCATTCGGATCTGGGCGAGTTATTTACCACTGCACTCCGTGATTTCAGACATATGTCACAGCAGCAAGGTCTGGGTCTTGATGACAAACGTATATTTGATCTTTTTCATGCCAGCGTGCTGAAACTGGCCCTGCTGGCCCATACTGATAACTCGGTGAAATCTTTATTGCATCAACAACCAGCTTGACCGGTTCGTGTGCTACTGACCCTGCACTGAATCCTGCTTCATAAAATCCGCCGTAGCAGTGATCCCGCCTGTCGTAACAGCCACCACTTCCAGCGCTGTCCTGTAATATCCTGCGGGGTTATCTGTATGGAACGTGCCATATCTGCTGCAAGATTTTCTCCCAGCTGTCGCGCAAGATCAGGCCTGGACGAAACCAGATTGATTTCATAATTCACAAAGAAACTGCGGTAATCAAGATTGCTGGAGCCGATGGTGCTCCAGTCATCATCAATAATAATAATTTTTGCATGCAGGAATCGTGGCTCGAATTCAAATATCTTTATGCCCGAGGCCATCAAGGAAGCATAGGTCGCGCGTGCCACAAGCTGCGTTATTGGCCGGTCAGACTCATACGGCAATAACAAGCGCACATCTATTCCGCGCCTTGCAGCCCGTGTCATTTGCCGCTGCAGAAAGTGATCAGGCATGAAATAAGGAGTGCACATCCAGATACGGGAACGGGCCTGGTGAAATCGCATGGCCAGCATCCGTCGCAACTGCTGGCGCTGTAACCAGTTATGATTGGAAACCAGCATGGAATCAGCATGCCGGATAAATACTGGTGACCAGTCTCGATGATCCTGCCACAAACGATCAAAATAAATGCGCGCCTGGGTCGCCAGAGGCCCGTCTATCCGGACATGGGTATCATGCCAACGATCCGGCCCCGTCACAGCCATCGAGTTTTCCTTGTGTATATTGAAACCACCGAGCCAGACGCTCTTGTCATCAATCACAAGCAGTTTACGATGATTCCGCCGGTTAAACCGCAGGGGTGTATACCAGCGCAAGGGGTTATACCATTTCAGTTCAATTCCGGCATCACGGATACGTGCAACCTCCGGGCTATATGCGAGAGTCATCGAACCAAATGCGTCCAGATGCATTCTCACCCTGACACCGGCACGGGCACGCTGTACGAGTGCGTCTATAAAACGCAGACCAACAGCATCCGCTTCGAAGATATAACTCTCCATGACAATACTTTCACTGGCGGCATTGATCGCCATCACCATATCATCATAGAGCGCATCACCCTCGGTGAAGACGGTAAAACGGTCTGTTGTATTGTTATCTGTCATGCACGGGACCTGTTGGTCTTTGTAAAGAAGCGGTAGACCGCACTCCGGAAAATTCAATATACTGGAATCCTGTTAAGGGGAGGTATTACAATCATCTCGATAAATCCGGCCCTCTCAACACTTTGACTATAGGGAACGGAACAGATTCATGCGGGCAGCATTACATTTAATTCTGGCAGGCCTGCTGGGTATGGTGGCGACAATTTCGGCAATGGCAGAAGATACTGCTGACCAGACCCCGGGATCCACTGCAATCACCAGTGACAACAATAATGTCGTCAATTATCCGAACTCCTGGTTTGACCAGTTTCAGCCACAGACCGCGCTGGACATGGTACGCCAGGTGCCCGGGTTTCGTCTGGAAAACAATGCCGGTACACGGGGTTACAGCAACGCACTGGGTAACCTGCTGATCAATGACCGGCGACCCGCTGCCAAACAGGACCAGCCTCTGGATATCCTTGCACGTATTCCAGCGGCCCTCGTTGATCGGATTGAACTGATACGCGGCCCGGTTCGCGAGATTGATATGCAGGGTCAGTCCAGCCTGATCAATATCATCCTGCGCGGAGACGTCCCGGCCTCTGTGCAGTGGGATACCTATCTCCGCAAGACGTTTGAACACGGTGGCCTGACACCAAAGGCCAGTATTTCACTGTCACATAACTGGAAAGGCATCGACTACAATACCGGAATCGGTTACAGACGCTCACGTGTCGGCAATATTGGCACTGAAGAGATCTACAACGGCGTCAGTGATTTGATTGAAGTCCGTTACGTCCAGCGCGAAAACCGTAACAGCTTCCTCGATGGTAATCTGAATGCCGCCCGCTGGTTCGGACAGACCTTCGTCCGTTTGAATACCAGTATTGATCTGGTAGAACACCTTTGGCACCAGACCACGCAACGTGAACCCCGGACCAGCGGGGTCTTGTCTCGCATCCAGACCATTGATAAGGATGCGAAACAACCTGTCTTTGAAGCAGGTATCGATTTTGAACGCGCCCTGTCCGCCGATCTGAAAGCCAAGCTGATTTTTTTGCTCGCCCGCGAATACAACGATACCGTCGAGAGTCAGCGCGTGGTTGATTCAACAGGGATACAGACGCTGTACCGGGTGGCCGATACCTACAATGTCACTACCGAGGTGATCAGTCGTGCCGAACTGGACTGGGCCGTGCTGGCAGACCACACCATACAACTTAACGGCGAATGGGCCTACAACCTGCTGGACGGAAAATTCAATCAGCAGGACGATACCGGCACGGGTCCCGTGTATATCGAAGTTCCCGGGGCCAATTCACGCGTCGAGGAGTCACGTGGTGACTTCATGTTGAAAGACATCTGGTCACTGGGCCTGTTTGAACTGGATTATGGCCTTGGTGCGGAGACCTCGACGTTGACACAAAGCGGCGATGTAGATCAGGAACGTGAATTTTTCTTTCTCAAACCTCAGGCGATATTAAGCTATGCACCGGAACCGGGCCGGCAAACGAGATTGCGTGTTGCCCGTGAGGTATCCCAGCTGAATCTGGTCGATTTTATCAGCGCTACCGTGTTTGAAGACGATGACCTGGCACTGGGTAATCCTGACATACGCCCCTCCAGCACCTGGGTGACCGAGCTTGGCCATGAGCACCACTTTAACAAGGACAGCGTGGTCAAGGTAACGCTGTTTCATCACTGGATTACCGATGTCCTGGATCTGCTACCGCTGTCAGCCAGCTTCGAGGCACCGGGCAATATCGGTGACGGTCGGCGCTGGGGTGTCGAGATTGAATCCACCTTACCATTACAGTGGACCGGCCTCAACGGTGCGCGCCTTAAACTGAAAGCACGACTGCAGGACTCAACGGTAGTCGACCCGGTGACCGGCGAAAACCGTGTGCTTTCCTCTATCGGGAATACCAACAGTACAACCGATTTTTTTGTCGTGGAAAACCATTATGTCTACAGCATCGACTTCAGACAGGACTTCCGGGAAAGCCGCGTCGCCTGGGGCGGCATCTTTCAGGACCGCGCAGATGAATACCGCTACAAGGTGAACGAACTGGAAACCAGCGATGACACGGCGGAGCTGAACACCTTTATTGAAACCACCCGCTGGTTCGATATCAGGATGCGTATCGATCTTGAAAATATCCTCGATTTTAACGAACTGCGGGAGCGCACAGTTTATTCAGGTGAACGTGGACTGTCTGCCGTCCGTACCCGGGAGTTGCGCGACCAGAAAGGTGGACCACGCGTATTTTTCACCATCAGCGGCGGATTTTAGGCGTAGAATCAGGCCAGACCGCGCTTTGCCTTCACTTTTCCCCTTATCAGGAGTATTTCATGTCTGTACTATTTTCGAAAACCGGGCCGGAGCATCTGTCCCTTCAAAACCATCTGGTCATGTGCCCGCTGACACGTAACCGCGCAACAGACAATTTACCGAACGCATTGATGAAGGAATACTACCAGCAACGTGCCAGCGTTGGCCTGATCATTACCGAAGGCACTTCACCCTCACCGAATGGCCTCGGCTATCCCCGTATTCCTGGCATATTCTCATCAGCACAGGTTGAAGGCTGGAAGACCATTAGTGATGCCGTACATGCCCGAGGTGCAAAAATATTCATGCAGTTGATGCATTGTGGACGTATTGCCCATCCACTGAACCTGCCTGCCGGTGCCCGGGTGCTTGCACCTTCCGCTGTTGTTGCCGCAGGGGACATGTACACCGATGCAAAGGGGCCACAGCCACATCCGGTTCCGCAAGCAATGACGGATGCCGAAATCAAACACACTATCAATGAATTTGTACAGGCAGCAAACAATGCGATAACAGCCGGATTTGATGGTATCGAGTTACACAGTGCGAACGGTTATCTGCTTGAACAGTTCCTCCGCCCGAATTCAAACCAGCGCACAGACAGCTATGGTGGGTCTATTGAAAACCGCGGTCGTTTTGTACTGGAGGTCGCCAGGGCGACCATCGCTGCCATCGGCAAGGAACGGGTCGCGATACGTCTGTCTCCGTTCGGTGTGTTTAATGATATGCCGTTATATGACGGGATTGAGGCCGACTACACCTGGCTGGCAGAACAACTGAACAATATCGGCGTTGCCTACATTCATCTGGTTGACCATTCACCGATGGGCGCACCTGTGGTACCGGACAGCATGAAACAGACCTTCCGCAGACTGTTCAAGGGTACGTTGATCCTGTCGGGCGGTTATGATGCGGCCCGGGCCGAAGCGGATCTCGCTGCGGATAAATGTGATCTGGTGGCCGTCGGTCGACCGATCCTGGCCAACCCGGATCTGGTAGCGCGCTGGCAAACCGGCGCGGAACTGAACAGCCCGGATATGTCCACCTTTTATACCCCGGGGCCGGTCGGTTACACGGACTATCCCGTCCTCAGCAACCGGTAATACCGTCTACTGCAGGGACATGGCTGCTAATACATTTTTTGTCCCTGCATTTCACCGGGACGATTTATAGTCTAGACTGACCTGGACATCAACGATAACCGGGGGGATATCATGCATGTACGTCATTGGGTAATGGCATTTGGGCTGTCGTATCTTTGTATTATTACCGGCGATACGTTTGCCGCGGACCACTACATCAGCAAGGAAATCGAATATAAAACGGATGATGGCTGGACCATCAGCGGCACACTGCGTTTGCCGATCGGTGCTGACAAGGACAACCCGTTTGCAGCGATGGTCATGTTGCATGATGAGGGCCATGACCGGCTGGATACAGGTGATAATGAATCCGAACTGGCACTGAGGTTACCGATAGAATCAGGGATTGCCACACTGGCGATTGATATGCGTGGTCGGCAAAAGAGTATGGGCAGTCATCAACCTGTCGGCGATGAGTTACACAGTTTTTCGACCAGACTGACCGAGAACATGTATCTGGATGTGAAGGGTGCACTGGAGTTTCTTGCCACATATCCCGGGGTTGACCACCTGCGACTCGGGATACTCGCACCGCAATTCAGTGCCGAACCGGCTGTGCGTGCCATGCGCGAAACCGTGATTGTTCCGACCCGTGCGCTGGTATTACTCGGTGGTCATAACCTGAGCAAGGAATCGAAGGAATATCTCGCGGGTATCGACACACCAATCTATGTCGGTGCCAGTCTGCTCGATAAACCTGTATTGATGGACATGACCGAGGTCTATGTCAATTCGAAAAATCCCGACAGTCATATGTTTGCACCGGTGGCCGCCGAGCGCGGCATGAACCTGCTGAACCATTCAAACCTGGACCGCCCGGCGCAGACCGATATTGAAGTAAACAACCTGATGGTCTGGCTGGAAAACCAGGTACGTAACCTCGGCAGGGTCAAGGCCGTATCGTTCAAGACGCGTGATGGCTGGGAAATTCACGGTAACCTGCGCTACCCGGACGATATGGGCAAATCTGATCGCAAGATACCCGGCATCGTCCAGATATCTGGGGCCCGTTCGAACCGCTACTCCATGTTGCATTATGAAGAGGAATTAGCACGCCGGGGTTATGCCGTATTGAGTGTGGAATTGCGTGGCCGTGGCAACAGTATGCAGGGCCAGTCCTATGATTCACCGGAGGTGTTTGAGGTCCGGGAAAACCTGCTGGATAGCCCGTATGAACTGGATACCATCGGTGCGGTAGACTTCCTGGCGATACAGCCCGGTATCGATTCAGAAAGACTGGCCATCGTCGGCGAGGCGCGCGGGTCGCGGTCGGCCTTGCTTGCCGCTGTCGGTGACAAGCGTATCAGGACACTGATTCTGGTCTCGGTATATGATCCGGATCCGAAAATGGAACTGGCTGCCAAATCGCTTGATATCCCCGTCCTGTTTGTCGACGGTGAGGTTAACTGGGCAGCGCCGGGTACGCTGCATATCTATGGCATGACCCGAAATGCGCAGCTGATGATGTTCCCCGGCATGGGCCATTCGCACCATATCCCCTACTTCCACCCGGAGGTCAGCGGTTATCTGGGTGACTATATGGAACGTACGATGCCGCCTGCGACACCGCGCAAGCTGTATGAAGAAAAACCACTCATGTAGGTCTTAAAACTGACAATTATAGTACGAGCGGAGTGATCGATCCTCCGCTCCAGCTTTTTGGATGAAAGTTTTGAACAGATTTTTCCTCCGGATTACCCTCGACAGGTATCACTGATTTCACTTTTCAGTTGCACGGGGTCATCTAGCATATCGAAAAACTGCCCGACATATTCCGTAGCGTAATCGATCGTTTTTTGATCGAAGCCCGGCTGTGATTTTATCAAGGCAAGCACATCTTCACGACGAGCTATAAATCCTGATATATTTTCATTCACTACAGTCGGCTCATGACAATAACCGCGATACATCCGCTCCCTGACACTACGGATACCCAACACTGGCGAAGGAATGGAATATGGAGCATTCACCATCCCTGTAGCATCAAAATCATATGGAATCGGTATCAGGCGACCATCGTCCCTGACAACTGGAACTATATTATGGCAACAATTCTCCCCGGCG
The DNA here is from genome assembly GCA_945878555.1 of Klebsiella pneumoniae. Classification (GTDB taxonomy): domain Bacteria; phylum Pseudomonadota; class Gammaproteobacteria; order Eutrophobiales; family Eutrophobiaceae; genus Eutrophobius. The sequence continues at coordinate 7,889 of CAMDWI010000031.1, read as the reverse complement.
GGCACGAGAAACGCTGACCAGTCTGTATTGCCGATAAGATATTGATACAGTTCAACCATATTCAACGACCTGGAATCATATTCATGGTAGGTAATCCGTTCTGCCTCGTGTAATCTCATTCCAATCCTGCTGATCATTTTTTTTTCATCTTCAATAATAAAAGCAGCCCGAGGTCCCGATTGAGTGCCGGTTTCAGTATCGACATAGGTGATTTCGAGTTGACGCACCCTGAAACTGAAGTTTGTAAACAGGTTGAAGAGCCGGTAATTGAGCAATTCCAGCAAGACAAACTGATCATATCGTTCTTGCAATTGACAATGGGTAACCATTTTCAGGTTGTTTTCCCCGTCGAAGATGGTCCCCTGCAATCCTTTACTATCAAAATTGAGACGCAATGGCGGAAATCTGCAAATGTCTTCCTGGCTACGCGATCTGCCACGGGTACGAATCCGCAGATCTATAGCAACTTCGATTCCTTCCTTGCTGGAATATCTGATGGTTGCAGGAAAATATTCACGATCATCTCCACGGCTCCGGTTGATTTTTGAATACGGGGATTCCAGCGTTAATTCAAGTACATCAGTAGAAGAGAAAACATCTGACTGGGCCACAACAATCTGGAAAGGAAAACCAGCAGACAATGCCAGCCAACAAGGTAACAGGATCTTGCGTAGTCCGGAATGGAGCATATTTTACTCCTCTGCTGCAATTTCCAGTAACAGGTCACGGCGCGCCAGCAAGGCTGTTTGCGCAGAACGGTCCAGCACATCACCTAATTCATTCCTGATTCTGTCCGCATCAAGTGACTTCAGGTTATCCAGCAAGGCAGGTGATATCAGTAAATCAACATTTGCCAGATAGGCAGGTAACTTTTTGTTCACCCCAAGAATGTCATGATTACCCGTCAGGATCATCTGCCAGGTTTCCTGATCATAACGCATCTCATTACGTGACCTGCCGGAATTTCCCAGAAGCGAATCCAGGATATACATAAGGTTGAACTGGTCTGCCAGCGGACACCAGGCTGCAGCGCCAAGATTTTGCTCATGACGTTGCAGGTCATTCATCAAAGCTCCGGCAGGGAGTCTCAGCGCTCCAGGTTTTCCATCAAGCTCGCGTAATACTGCAACCGGCACCATATCGACGTTCAGTAGTTTATCCAGACGATATGCTGCAACTTCGGGTATAAATATACGTCCGGCACGACTGTTTTTTGCAGGTATGAATTCACCTTCAAACCTCGCAGTTCCCGAACCCAGAGTCAAGGTGATACTCCCATTCTCTGCGGGGCCCTGTGCAATAATTTCTGCTGTCAGTAACAGGCTCTCAAGCTCATCGTCAGACATGGGGTAAGGGCGGATCCCCACCTGCCGCGATTGTGGTTGAGGACGCACAAGTTCCAGCGGTTCAGGATAAAGTACCGAAACTTCATCCTTTTCAATAATCACTGCGGCAGGTTTTCCGTTATAGTAGGAAGCCAACATTCCTGTATCAGCGCGAATCAGCTTATCACCAAACCGTTCCAGCACCCGCGCCTCATGAGTCGGCGTATGCCCAACTATCAATCGATCTACTCCCAGCGTCTGTAGTGCTGACATAACCCGGGACTCCTCAATTGACGGATTACACGCCACCATACCCCGATACCATGCGACTCCACCACCGCCAAAAAGATCCGATATCTGTATCAATCGATCAAGTTGCCTGCTGGTCTCAAGTAAAGGTTCTGTGACAGTCCCTTCCATCTTGTTCCGCTCAGTAATTGCATTTTGTGCCGCTGTCGCCAATTGCATAAACGGCGTTTCCGGATAGATTAGTCCCGCTGCCATCAGTTCATCTCGATAGCGTATAAACCCTGACAATTCTGTATGCGCCTTTTCATTAATGTCATCAACAGTTGTCCCGATATATGCCGGCGCAAGACCCGCATGCAGGAATGCAGATTCGTTGATGACCTTAATCACGGGTTTTCCGAGTAACCAGCTGCCATACTTCCCCTCCGCAGCAAATACCTTGCGATGACCAAAAAACCCGGGGGGATACTCAGAATCAAACACGGTTGCAGACTCCTGCTCATTGGCAAAACGAGTCCGGTTTTGTTCGAAAAATCTCAGGCGTGCCCTTGCGCGTTCCTCGGGATCTTCCTCGGGAAGATACGCTGCAAAGCCCGCAGTTGTCACATACCTGAGATCTCCTGCGAGATTCATGATTTCGTGATTGCCAAGTACGAAATGCAGGCTGCCACCCGCGTCTTTTGCCTCCTGTTCCAGGCTAATAATCAGGTCAAGACAACGACGGGCATCTTCACCGCGATCCAGCACATCGCCTATTATGACAAGTTGCGCCTCTCCTCCACTCCAGTGTAATTCGCTGTCGACCAGATCAGCCGCCCTCAACAGGCTGACAAATTCGGTATAGGCTCCGTGGATGTCTGAAATTGTAACCAGCCGTGCCGGGGGTGCCGACGGTACTGCTACTCCTTGCGCCAGAACCCCATATCCGGGGTTTAACAACAAAACTGCGATCAGGCCAAGCAAACACACCAGAATACGGTGTACCTGGACTTTCATATGTTAGACCCGGCTACTCTCTCAGTCATGGTGGTTATTATCGTTAACCGTTCCGGCATCCTCCGTGGTTGACCGGGGGTATTCTGATGGATGTTTTTTCCCGCCATCTTCGTGCACTGTTTCCAGTTCGACGACATGGAAATGCAGCAGACCGAGGGCAGTCAGGCTGAAAACCATTGAGCCGATACCGGCAATACCTATTTCGGATACGCCGGCAGCAAGACCAATAGAGAGAGATGCGAATACAAATACAGCATCGGAAGGTGTCTTCAGTGTATTCCGGAATCGCACCGCTGCGACTATACCGACCAGACTGAATGCGAGTGCAATACTGTTTTGTACAATAATAACCACGACAGCCACGGTAATCGGCAGTAAATAGAGCGTCTCGATTATAGGATTATATTTATGTTTCTTTTTTGGCTGGGTAATCGTATAAACCCATGACAAGGGTATTGTAAAAATGACGGTTCCCAGCAGTGCCAGTAACAGGGTCAGTACCCTGACCTGCACCTGCTCGACCTCAACTGTCGCCGGATTATTACTGGCAAGATTGAAGATGGAATCCTGATTCAGCTTGTCAATTCCACCAACGGGTAAAAAACCACGGGTTTCGGGAAAGTAATGTAGCAACAACTGCATGCCGATTACAGTAACTGCATAGTAAATCACGACCCGCAAGGTAACTGCATTCAAATCACGCTTCATAAGGATACCCTTGATTGAGTATCGCCTGATTATAGACTGTTAGGTTGTCGGGATAAATGTATCTCTGTCCATTTACTGAATATAGTTTCCTGAATGAGTAAAATAATTCTCACTACGATTGGTCATTCAACTTCAGGCACGAGACATAAACTTACCGGTGCTGGTATTGATACGGATAATCTCACCCACCTCCAGATATTCCGGGACCTGTACCTCCAGTCCGGTGACCAGTCTGGCAGGTTTGGTGCGACCGGTGGCGGAAGACCCCTTGATACCAGGCACAGTGTCAATAATCTCCATATCCACCGACTGTGGCAATTCGATACTTAACAATACATCGTCCATAATCAACGCGGTCATGCCCTGCAGGCCTTCGGTGATATAACCTGTCAGTTCCTCGACTACCTCACCGCTCACCTCGTACTGGTTGAAGTTTTCTGTATTCATAAAGATGTATTTCTCACCGTCCTGGTACGAATACTGGATCGGCTCGCGCACATAGTCGGCCTCTTTCAGGTAATCATCGCTTTTGAGCGACTCGTCCCGCTTCTGTCCGGTCTTCAGATTGGTGAAGCGGATCTTGTAAAGTGTAGACGCTCCCCGAGATGAAGGGCTCTTTGCCTCCAGCGATTTGACAACATGGGGCACTCCATCAAAATCAATCACCATACCGCGCTTCAATTCACTTGCCTTGGGCATTTTTCATCCTGTTTGTTTTAAAGGTGTGAAATGTTAAGGCTTCGGACATCCGCTTGCAATATATGTCATTGCCATACCCGGCACCGCGGTTATAGCATGGCCATATGTTCCCTCTACGCGATGACAACCCGCATTTTCTGACACCCTGGGCGACCTGGTTGCTGGTCGGCCTGAATGTACTGGCCTGGGTTTTCCTGCAAGGACTCGGGGCAGAGCCGGCCTTGTCGCGATCTGTGTGCCTGCTCGGACTGTTACCCGGTGAATTGTTGCAATCGGTCCCGACCGGCAGTGGTTTCCAGATGGGCCCGGAACTGTATTGCACAGTCACCGACTCTACATCCTGGCTGTCGGTCATCAGCCATATGTTTATGCATGGCAGCTGGATGCACATCATTGGCAATATGTGGTTTCTGTGGATCTTTGGTAATAACGTCGAGGACTCGATGGGACATTTGCGCTTTCTGGTCTTCTATCTGTTATGTGGTCTGGCCGCCGCCGGCCTTCAGGTTTTCACAGATCCCTCGTCGCTCATACCGATGGTGGGCGCATCGGGTGCCATCGGCGGTGTCATGGGTGCGTATATCCTGTTGTATCCACGCGTGACCGTACACATGTTGTTCATCTTCGGATTTTATATCACCACATTTGCCATACCGGCGTTCTGGATGCTGGGCTACTGGTTTATACTACAGCTGTTGGGTGGTTTCAGCTCCATCGGTGCCACCGGTGGCGGGGTCGCCTTCTGGGCACATATCGGTGGCTTTGTCGCCGGTGTCGTGTTGATACCTGGATTTCGCAAATCCGAACTGGTCCGACGCCACCCCTATCATGGTTGGCGTCAGAACTCGGCCAACGCCTATCGACGTATCAAATAATCAGCACATGGATGTAATAGTCCTGTCACCATCTTTCACTGGATTGTCACATTAATTAATCATGTTGTAATCCTTGTTGGTCAAAGTGCGCATGTCTTGTAAATGCCACAAAGACAATCTTGACCTAACCAGGAGAAATCATGATGTATCCCCACTTTTATGTCCGTCAAATGGCTTTTATGCTGCTGGCGACTGTACTCGTTTTATTTAATCACTCGACACATGCACAGACTGCAACCGGTTCCATTGCTGGACGTATTGCAGATCAGAGCGGATATGCGCTTCCCGGGGCACAGATATCCATACCCACGCTCAATCTGAAAACCGTATCAAACGCACAAGGCGAGTTTTCTATCCCGGGTGTGCCGGTGGGATCACACACCTTGCAGATAGATTACCTGGGATACACCAGCCAGACACAAACCGTCTCACTGAATGATGGTCAGCGTTCGAATGTTACCGTTTCAATGAAGGTGGGCAATATTGATGAGGTAATCATCAAGGGTACCGCCATACGCGACTCGACAGCACGTGCGCTTAACCAGCAGCGTTCTGCCTATAACGTAACCAACGTAATTTCATCCGATTCAATAGGAAAATTTCCGGATCCGAATATTGCCGAGGCCTTGCAACGTGCCCCGGGTATTGCCATTGAACGCGATCAGGGTGAAGGCCGCTATATCAATGTCCGCGGTGCACCTTCAAGGTTCTCCGCTGTTTCAGTAGATGGCGTGACCCTGGCCTCACCGAGCCCGGATACGCGTGCTATCGATCTGGACACAATTCCGTCAGACATCGTCAGCCAGATCGAGGTATCCAAATCGCTCAGCCCGGAACAGGATGCTGACTCTATCGCCGGCGCAATCAACATCGTCACCCAGTCACCTTTTGACTCTGGTGGCAGAAAGTTGAGCGGCATGGCCGGTGCCAGCCATAATGATTATGGTGGTAATGACCTGCGTGGAAACCTGCTGCTCAGTGATATATTCAATGAGGGCAAACTCGGTGCGCTGGTCTCTGCGAGTTACTCTGAAACTGATCGCCAGGTGGACAATGTGGAATCAGTCTGGCAGCGTACCAATATCACCGGCGGCGGTGAAGTGTTGAGCCTGCTGGAGTCGCTGTTCAAGGATTATAATACCAACCGTAAACGAATGGCGATTACCGGGACACTGGATTATCGTCCAACAGATCTGGACAGGGTCTATGTACGTAGTTCCTATGCCAAATTCCTCGATGACGAGATTCGTAACCGCCTGGGAATACTCTGGGAAGAAGGCACACTCGAAGCAGGAGCAACCGATTTTTCCGGTACATTTGATCGCCCGCGTATTGAAAAACAGATCAGGCATCGTAAAAGCCGGAACCAGCTGTCAACGATAACCGTCGGTGGTGAGCATGAGCGGGACGAGTTCACTTTTGACTACGCGGCTGCGTACTCGCTGGGTGAACAGGACTATCCGCATCGTGATGAAATCCTCTGGCGCAGCTCGCTCAGACCGGACATCTCCTATGACTTCTCACAGGACCCGGAACTGCCGGTGATTTCGCTGTTCCAAACCGGTGAACATCTGCAATTCAACAGTTTTGCATTCCGTGAAAACACCTTCCGCAATAATATCACTGATGAAGAAGAGTTTTCCCTCGCCGGTAACATCGAAAGACCAGGATCCATCGCCGGCGTACCTGCAATATGGAAGTTCGGTATGAAATGGCGCGGCAAGGACAAGAATGCAGATGAAGAACGCTGGCGTGATCGGGCAGCCGGTTCGGCACCCTCAGATGCACTGGTCAACTTTCTCTCGGATGAACCCTCGGTCAATTATAACTATGACCTGGGCTTCAAGCTGAATGAAGATATGGCCAAGGCCTATCTTGCCTCAGCCGCTACGACTTCGCGTACAGCGGCAACACGCCGCCTGTCACAGTCTGTTACTGCGGATTACGAGGTAACGGAAGACATCTATGCAACCTACGGTCAGGCCACGCTGGAGTTTGGCGATACCGAGGTACTGGTCGGACTGCGCGTGGAGAATACCCGCGTGCAGGGTTTTGCGCCGGAGTTCAACGAGGACACCGGTGAAATTACCGAGGGACTTTCCAGCAAGCGCTACATGGACTTTTTCCCGGGTATCAATATCCGCCACACCTATTCGGATCAATTGATTGCCCGCGCTGCCCTGACCCGCGCCATATCGCGACCGAACTTCCGCGATATCGTACCCAGGATCGTCGAGTCCGATACCGGTTCTTTACGTCCTGTATATGAATTGGGCAATCCGGAACTGAAACCTGCCATGTCCACCAATTTAGACCTGGGCCTGGAATATTATCTGGAACCGCTGGGTTTGCTGTCAGGTAATCTGTTTTACAAGGACCTGACAAACTACCACTTTACCCTGTCTCTGGACGGCAGCTTCCGGGATGGACCGGCCACGCTGGTACAACCACTCAATGCACCGGATGGCTACGCTTATGGTCTGGAATTGAACTGGAACCAGCAATTCGAGAGCCTGCCAGACTGGATGTCCGGATTTGGTGTCGCCGCCAATTACACCTACACCGAGGCAGAGATGGATCTCGGCAGAACTTATGCCGGACGCAGTGAGTTCCCGCTGGCCGGGCAATCAAAGAATACATACAACTTTGCCATGTTCTATGAGAAGTATGGATTCAATGCACGCTTGTCCTATACCGACCGCAGCGATTACCTGATTGATGTGGTCGCCGATGATGCCGACCTGGATCTGTTTTGGGCGGGCAGGGGCCAGCTCGACTTCACTTCCAGCTACAATGTGAACGATAACTGGAATGTGTTTGTTGAGGCAAAAAATCTGACCAACTCGGCCGGCAAACGTTACCAGGGCAGCCCTGGTCGCCCGTTTGAATATGAAAAGTTCGGTTATACCGTGTTTGGTGGTGTGAAGTTTAACTACTAGTATCAGTGAGCAAACTGGTGGCCCTGAAGATACCTCTTCAGGGCCGTTTTTGTTCGTGGGTGGGGCTACTCGGGAAACCGCGGCAGCTTCTTCGCATC
>CAMDWI010000030.1 GCA_945878555.1 Klebsiella pneumoniae | reverse complement strand
CAGGATATTGGTGACCCCTGCGTAGGTGAACAGGCTAATTTCGGCGGTTTGTCTTATGGTACCGATGTGCCCCAAATGGAAGCCTGGGTTGAGCAATTTACCCAGGAGGTACAGCTTCATTATGATGATGAAACAACATCGATAATCGTTGGTGGATTCTACGATGACCTTCAGGAAACCTTCAGCCAGCAATCATCAGGCTGGTTGCAGGATTTAAACCGTGACTTGATTCCAGATCGGGTAACTGATTCCACGAAAGGTCCTAGCGTGATTGATAACAAGACCTTCTCTGTCTTCGGCGATATCACTCAACAACTGACCAATACTATCTCGGTCTTTGCTGGACTTCGTTATACCGATGAATCATTAGATGCCCATATGACCGGTACTGCCGCAAATACAAACATCTCCTCAGCTGCGGGTGCCTGCTGCGATCTGACATTCATTCGAGGGACAGGTCATGTAGTTGTTGTACCTAATGTGGTCACTGTGCCCACATTAATTGATGTCCGCCTCAAACCAAAAACCTACGACTATATGACATCGAAAGATCTGACCAACCTGTCTGGACGAATCGGAGTCAGTTGGCAGCCACAAGATGACAGAAATTATTACCTCTCCTATGCAAGAGGGTATAAGGGACCAGGTGCAGATATGGAGTTTAATGTTCTACCAGATCAGGCTCTTACGGACCCGGAAATTGCCAATGCCTTTGAGGCAGGTTTCAAGGGTCGTTTTGGTGAGAAGTTCGATCTATATATTGCTGCATTTTTAACAAAATTAGACGATTTTCAACAGAATGCGACCATTCCCGAGGTGTTTCCTAGCAGGACCGTTCTTCAAAATATCGGTGACGTAAGATCTGCTGGTGTCGAGACGGATATAGCTTTTCAGGTCACGGATCAATTGAGACTGTCAGGGTCTCTTACCTACCTTGACTCCAAATATACATCAGGAGTGTTCAATTGCTACTCTGGACAAACGGCGGCTCAGGGCTGTAATGTTCCCAATGGCTCACAATTTTTGCAATCACTGGACGGGTTACAAACCGATCTGTCGCCTGAATGGAAGTATCGACTGGAGGGTAATTATAGTCTACCGATAACGGATAGTCTTGATGGCTATGCCAACCTTGCATGGATGTATACAAGTGGTATGAAGTTTGATACTAATCAAGACCCGACTATATTTCTTGATGGTTATGGACTGCTTGACTTTACTGTAGGTGTGGCTAGCAAAACGGGGCGATATATGGTTGAGATTTTTGGCAAAAATATACTCGACCAATGGTATCCGGCTACGTTAGGAGACTCTCGGACATATGCTATCGGGTATTTCGGCCCAAGCCGTGGTCAGGAAGCCTACTATGGTATGCGAGTACGTATTAATCTATTTTGAGTAGCCTTTTATCCTGCATATAAGGACATTCTGCAAATATAGGTGATACGAATTTCTATGGTTTTTTACCCGGGAGATATTGATGATAATCCGCAAGCAGATTCACTACCTGGTATGGAAGTATCTCGGAATAATGTTGGTTGTTATGGGGCTGGTATCTGCTGCATCGCAGCAATCAACATCAGCAGCGGAGTTGAGTCTGGCGGCCACCTCTCATCGTGAAACACTTAATCGTTACTGTGTGACCTGCCATAACCAGACTCTGAAAACGGCAGGACTGATGCTGGATGCAACAGACATGGATCAATTGGGCAAGGACGCCCTGATATGGGAGAAAGTCCTGCGTAAGTTGCGTACACGACAGATGCCGCCTGGGGGTATGCCGCGCCCGGATGAGTCCACCTATGACGGTATGATTGCTTACCTTGAAAATGGCCTTGACAGTATCGCGGTATCTCATCCGAAGCCAGGCCGTCCGGCTGTGCATCGGCTCAATAGAGCTGAATATTCTAATGTGATTCGTGATTTGCTGGCACTTGAGATCGACAGTACAGAATTGCTCCCGGCCGACGATCTTGGTTACGGTTTTGATAATATTGCGGATGCGCTTATGTTATCTCCATTCCTGATGGAACGTTATTTATTAGCCGCTGCGAAGATAAGTCGCCTTGCCATCGGAGAAAGAGATCCCTCTCTTCCCCCGTCCTTCCAAACCTACGACCTGAATCGGTCTCTAAGGCAAGAGGATCGAATGAGTGAAAACCTCCCCTATGGTTCCCGTGGAGGGACAGCGATACGTCACTACTTTCCGGTTGACGGAGAGTACCTGATCAAGGTACAGCTACAAACAGGTCGATTCGGCGAGATTCTTGGTCGAGATAGGGATCGACAATTAGATATACGTCTGGATGAGAAAAAGCTTGAACGTTTTACCATTGCTGCCGATGACCAGGGAAACGCGGAGGTCCACGGTGATGGACCAACAGTGGATGCCCATCTGGAACTGCGTGTTCAGGTCATGGCAGGAACCCATACAGTAGCAGCAACCTTTATCAGGGACATAACCAAACCGGAGGGTGAACCGGAAAGTTACAACACAGTCTCTGCAAGAAATCGCGAACCCTCTTTTTTTGAAGGTGTAGGCAATATTTCAATTGTTGGCCCGTATAATGCGAAAGGCCCGGGAAAGACGGCAAGCCGGGACAGGATTTTTGTCTGTTATCCTTCGTCTGGTCAGTCCGAAGAAGTCTGTGCGAAGGAAATCCTCTCATCACTGGCACGGCAGGCTTACCGTCGACCGTTTGTAGAAGAGGATCTGCCCTCCCTCCTTGAACTTTATAAAGAAGGCAAGGCACTTGGAGGTTTTGAGACAGGTATCAGGATGGCACTTCAAAGTATCCTGGTTTCACCGGAGTTCCTGTTTCGTATGGAGTTTGCCCCGTCCAATGTGAAACCAGGTAATTCTTACCCGATCAGTGATCTGGAGTTGGCTTCACGGTTGTCTTTCTTTCTGTGGAGCAGCATTCCTGATGAGGAGCTACTAACGCTCGCAGAGCGCGGAGAACTCAAAGACCCTGCCATTTTGCAACAACAGGTGCATAGAATGCTGGCTGATCAGCGTTCTCAGGCTTTGGCGAAAAATTTTACAGGTCAATGGTTGTTTTTACGTAATATGGGACGGGTGTTGCCAGATCCGGTTGCATTCCCGAATTTTGATGAAAATCTGCGGGAAGCTCTCCAAAAAGAAACAGAACTTCTGATTGAAAGCATGCTTCGCGAGGACCGCAGTGTTGTGGATTTACTGGATTCGGACTACACGTTTGTTAACGAACGACTGGCTGACCATTACGGGCTCGACGGGATTTATGGCAGCGAGTTTCGAAGGATCAAGATCACGGATGATCGACGTAAAGGTTTGCTTGGACAGGGTAGTATTCTTACTGTGACCTCCTATCCTAACCGGACTGCACCGACAATACGTGGAAAATGGATACTGGAACAGATACTCGGCACTCCTCCTCCGCCACCGCCGCCGGATGTTCCATCATTAAAAGAAGATAACAGTACCAGGATGCTGACTATGCGCGAACGTATGGAGTTACATCGGGCCAATCCTGCCTGTGCGGTGTGCCATAAGGTTATGGACCCACTAGGGTTTGCGCTGGAGAACTTTGATGGGCTGGGCCGATGGCGTGAATCAATTAGTATCGGGGCCGGACCCATAGATGCCTCCGGCTTTCTACCTGATGGCACTCAATTCTACGGCCCAACGGGACTTCGCGATATTTTGCTAAGCCAGAAGGAGCAGTTTGTGGAAACTTTTACTAACCGATTGCTTACCTATGCGTTGGGTCGAGGCGTGGATTATCAGGATTTTCCTGTCGTTCGCAAAATTCGCCGGGATGGTGCAGACAGTAATTATAGTTGGTCGTCGATTATATCCGGTATTGTGAGCAGTGTTCCTTTTCAAATGAGGGAGGCAAGTAACCCATGATGATATTCAATAAAACAATTCCACGTCGCAGCTTTTTGCGAGGGACGGGAGTTGCACTGGCGTTACCCTTTATGGATGCGATGGTTCCAGTATTCGGGGTAACAGATGCAGGTACGCGGCCAACACGGTTGTCATTTATAGAAGTTCCGAATGGCATCATCATGAACAATTGGACGCCGACAATCGAAGGTGCAGGATTTGATTTGACGCCAATACTCGAACCGTTAGCACCATTTCGGGATCGCATGCTGGTATTGAGTGGCCTCGATCAAAACGAGTCCCGCAGACTGGAAGGTGAATTGGGTGGGGATCATCCACGTGCTTGTACTGCCTTTCTGACAGGTACACACGCAAAAATGACCTCTGGCGCAGATATACGTGCGGGAATTTCGGTAGATCAAATCGCGGCCAAGGAATTTGGGAAATACACACAGCTTGCTTCTCTTGAGGTAGGGATGGAGTCATCTGAAGTGGTGGGTTCTTGCGAATCTGCCTATAGCTGCGCCTACTACAACACGATCTCGTGGCTGAATGAGACAACGCCTTTGCCTATGGAAAACCGTCCACGGGTGATCTTCGAACGCATGTTTGGAGACAGCGGTACCACTGACCCCAAGGTAAGGCTGGCCCGTCTGCAGGAAAATCGCAGCATACTTGATTCAGTTATGGAAAAAGTATCACGACTCAGAAAACGGTTACATGCGGAGGATCGTGGCAAGATTGATCAGTATATTGATGCTATTCGTGATATAGAGAGACGGATAGAGATAGCCGAAGTTCAGAATGAGCGGGAACTGCCGGAAATTGCAGGTCCGGTTGGTGTGCCCAGCAAGTTCTCTGACTATTATAAACTATTGATTGATCTGCAGATTCTCGCCTGGCAGAGCGATATGACCCGAATCTGTACCTTTCAAATTGGCCATGAGATGAGCAACCGGGCCTACCCGGAACTCGGCTTCGGCGATGCCCATCATTCGGTCACACATCATCAAGGTAATCAGGAAAAGATTAATAAAACAATCCGGATCAATATCTTCCACGCACAATTGCTGGCGCATTATCTGGAAAAATTGCAGTCTACAAATGATGGTGATGGTTCGTTACTTGATCACACTCTTATGCTTTATGGAGGCGCTTTAAGTGACGGTAATCTGCACATTTTCAAGGATCTGCCAATCTTGTTGTTTGCCGGTGGTGTTGCAGGAATCAAGGGTGGATTACATGTTCGCTATCCCAAAGGCACACCGTTGAACAACCTGTTTTTGACAATGCTGGACAAGGTGGGTGTCCAGGTGGATAGCATGGGTGACAGCACCGGAAAACTAGTGTTGCCTTCGTCAGGTTAGTTCAGAGAGAACAATCATGATAACTTTAAAAGTCAAGTTGTATCTGGGAGCATGCCTGGTCACTATCAGTCTTATTGCAGGTGGCAATGAATTGACGGACGCAGCTAAAAAAGGAGACTGGAATACGGTTCGGTCCCTGGTGGAGGCTGGTGCAGATGTCAACCTGCCAGCGGACGATGGAACTACAGCACTCGCCCATGCTGCCTATCGCAATGATATACAAATGGCAGAATTTCTTATACTGAAAGCTGAGGCGGAAGTAAATATAGCTAACGAATATGGTGTCACAGCACTTTATCTGGCTTCTACTAATGCAGATGTCGCTGTGATTGAAAAACTACTGAAGGCCGGTGCTGACCCTAATGCCGGACTGTTATCAGGAGAAACACCGCTTATGGCTGCTGCTAACAGGGGAAGGGTGGAGCCTGTGGCTTTACTACTGGAACATGGCGCTGATCCCAACATGCATGAGTCCAATAGTGGGCAGACTGCACTTATGTGGGCGGCGGCAGAGAGTCATCCGGAGGTTGTGAAATTATTGGTCGAGAACAATGCAGACTTCAATGCTCGATCAAACAGCGGATTTACTCCTTTGTTATTCGCTGCCCGGCACGGTGATAGAAATCTGGAGATTCTTGACATACTCATTGATGCTGGTGCGAATGTAAATGATGTTTACTCCAAGACAGGCTTGACGCCTTTGATGGTTGCCAGTATCGGCGGATTCGAGAAGGTTGCCAAGCTGCTATTGGATCGTGGTGCAGATCCGAATGCCAAAGACAAGAGTGGTAAGGCCGTACTTCACCATGCAGCTGCAAAGCCGGTAGTTAGCATAATCAAGGATTTGCTTGCGCATGGAGCCGATCCGAATTCCAGATTAATAAATTCTAAAGTGGGAGCAGATAATATATCCAGGAATGGTACAACGCCATTGCTGGTGGCAGCAGAGTGGAACAACCTTGATGGGTTCATCGCCTTGTTCGATGCCGGAGCAGACCCCTTGCTTACTACTGACCAAAACACAACAGCATTAATGATGGCAGCAGGAGCTGTGTTGAATCCGGCGAATTCTGTACCGGAGAGTGAAGTTGTAGCAGCGACTAAAATTGCCAAGCTGCTTGTAGAAAAGGGGGCCAATGTAAATGCTGTAGGTGCATTTGGCTGGACTGCGTTGCATGCTGCGGCATACCATGGCCGAAACGAGATAATCGAATTTCTGATTAAGAATGGTGCAAATATGAATACTATGGACAAATTTGGGCAAACACCGTTAAGTATTTCATATGCAATTGTGACAGAAGGTATAGGAGATAACTATGACCAGACACCACGTACGTATTACAGTGATACCGCAGGACTGCTTTTATCATTAGGAGCAACTCCGCTGGAGTCTTCCGGAGTCAAGATTTTGTCGGCAAGAGCAAGTGAATAATTGCTGAGATTAATTCATAAGGCCCTCATTAAAAGATAAGTTTACTTTGTTTACCGGTGCTACCAAACGCCTTGCGACCTTCAAGATCGACTTCATGTTACCAACGGGTTAATAAGTTGGCATTAATATCCAGCACCAGGGCAAGCTGCGCACAACCGATCTCCGGTTGGAGGTCCTGGTCAACGACTCCCCGTTTAAACTCGGGGCTATACTTTCTTCTCTTCGACATAAACACTCCTTTTGCCTATCATAAGGCTGCATTGAAGTGTCCGTAAAATCGGGGTAAAACCCTATAAACGTGTCTAGAGAAAACCAATGAGAAACCAGGTTCAGTATTACAAGGATAAACTCAACTACGAAATCGATTCATGGGATTTATTCGAAGCCCTGAACAAGGGCGAGTACATCATCGTAATCGATGCACGCTCCAGCGAGGCATTTGAAATTGAACATATCCCATCTGCCATTAATCTGCCTCACCGCCTGATGAATGCCGAGAGCACTTCTCATCTTGATAAGCAATCGCTCTATGTCACTTACTGTGATGGTATAGGTTGCAACGGCTCTACCAAAGGTGCGCTCAACATGGCGGAATTGGGATTTAAAGTGAAAGAACTGATGGGCGGACTCGACTGGTGGCGTCGCGATGGTTACGAAACCCGGGGTCTACAGGGTCGTTCCGGGAAAAAGCTTGTTTGTGGATGCTAGTACAAAACGTTCATCGCTGCATCTGCTCATGCCGCAAATTATTTTCGAAACTACCGGCGCGCGAGGGATCCCCGCGCGCCGTTTCTTACAAAAGACCTGCTTATTGCGGTTTACGGAAGCGCAGCATGAATTGGGAATTCTCGAACGCACCTTTCGTGGTGCGGTCATCAGCGGCACGCATGAGGGCGTCGCCTTCAGCGTCAAGCGTAAAGCCGGCTGCGAGTACCTGTTCCTTCACGGCCGCTGCATCGATACGGTGAGTTGTCTTGGTGGCCGCGAGACCTGAGCCATCCGGTGCGGCATGGTCGAGGATGAAATAAATACCGCCCGGCTTCAGGGCGTTAAATACACCTTTATTGTATGCGGCCATTTCTTCAGGGGTCTGGCCGTTGATCATGTCGTGGTAATTGGCGGAGGTCCAGACGGCGTCCAGTGGTTCGCCTATCTCGTTCAGTGCGGCGAACGGTGGGGTGGCAACCTTGACGTTTGGATAGGTCGCTGACAACGCGGCGATTTTGTCCATGCGGTCGGGTGTGGCTTTCAGACGCTCGGCGCTCTCTACGGCATAGACCTTGCCATTCGGACCAACCACCTTGGAAAGTATGCGTGTGTAATAACCACCGCCGGGGCGTACTTCCGCTACAACATCGCCTTGTTCAATCATCGCAAAGGCAACGGTTGCAGCGGGCAAGCGGACGGCGTCATCGGCGGTCTGTTCAGCCGGTCGGCCAGAGTCGGCAACAGCTGCCGTAACATAACCGGGAACTTCCTGCGCCAGAGTGAAACCTGAAAATGAAGCCAGGGCAACAACAGTGGCGGACATAAGGGTAAGGGTACGGAACATGGTGTTTCTCCTGATGCGCCCGAGCCGGGCGGTTGTTGAGTGTAGGGAAAGTATAAGAGTCCTTTAGCAAATATGCCACCTCATGCTTGTTCTGTTCAGGTTGCCGGGGGCGAACACTGGCAATCTATTGATTTTACGAATACTCTTGATGTTATGGAGACTGGAGACAGGCTGTTTATATCACTGATATGCGCATACTCGAAAACAGGATACCACCGCCGATAGTCGCCCTTGTTGTTGGTCTGGCAATGTGGGGTATAGCCTCTTCAACGCCCACGGTACCGGCGGGGGATTCATCACAACTTATAGCCGCCTCTGCCATTGCGTTGATTGGTGTGTTTTTCTGTATAGCCGGTGTGGTTTCATTCAGGCTGGCAAAAACCACCGTGAATCCACTTAAACCGGAAAAGGCCACCTCGCTGGTCTGTTCGGGTATCTATCGGGTCTCGCGTAACCCCATGTATGTCGGCTTTGCGTTGTTTCTGCTGGCGTGGGCGGTTTATCTTGCCTCGTTGTGGGCGTTGCCTGGTGTGGCTGGTTTTGTGCTGTATATCAACCGGTTCCAGATTGTGCCGGAGGAGAGGGCGCTCTCGGCACTGTTTGGTGGGGAGTTTGAGGAGTACAAATCGAGAGTAAAGCGGTGGTTGTAAGATTTAATTCGTGAGGCGTATTGAGGAGTCGAAAAAATGAAAAGTAGTGCAAAGTACGTAAAAATCGTTGAATGGTCTGAAGAAGATCAATGCTATGTCGGTAGTGCACCGGGATTAATCTTCGGGGGATGCCATGGGCATAATGAGAAGGAAGTATTCGATGAGTTATGTCAGATTGTGGATGAAGCAATAACCCTGTATGAAACGGAAGGAAAGCCACTTCCCCCTCCCACTTCCGGTCGCGATTACGCTAATAAACTTCAGTTTGTTGCATAACTCTAGTTAAGACGGGGGTTTTCCCCCGTCTTTATGGTGACCTTCTCGAAGACCCTGCTCACGTATCAGCCCGGACCGAAGTCGCAGGTGCGGGCCTCATTATTAACTGTCCGGGTCATATCCCAGCGCAGGCGCGAGCCAGCGTTCCATGTGGTGGATCTCGATGCCCTTGCGGTGCGCATAGTCATGTACCTGGTCGCGGTTGATCTTGCCGAGGCCGAAGTATCGGGACTGTGGGTGGGAGAAGTACCAGCCGCTGACCGCGGCGGTCGGGAACATCGCCATCGATTCAGTCAGGGTGATGCCGGTGTTTTGTTCGACCTTCAGCAGTTCCCACAACAGGGATTTCTCGGTGTGGTCCGGGCAGGCTGGATAGCCGGGGGCAGGGCGGATGCCCTGGTATTTCTCGTCTATCAATGCATCGTTGTCCAGTGTCTCACTCGCGGCATAGCCCCAGAACTCCTTGCGCACGCGTTCGTGCAGGCGCTCGGCAAAGGCCTCGGCCAGACGGTCGGCGAGTGCCTTCAGCATGATCGCGCTGTAGTCATCATGCGCGGCCTCGAACTGTTTGACCCGCTCATCAATGCCAAAGCCGGTCGACACGGCAAACGCGCCGATATAATCATTCACGTTCGTTTCTTTCGGTGCGAGGAAGTCGGCGAGCGCAAAGCTGGGCTGGCCCGGCGGTTTCTGCGTCTGTTGACGCAGGCTGTGTAATTCGGCCAGCAGTCCCTTGCGGGTATCGTCGACATAGACCTCGATATCATCGTGGCCGATGGAATTCGCGGGGAACAGTCCGTACACGCCACGCGCGGTCAGCCATTTGCCGTCGATGATTTGTTTCAGCATCGCCTGTGCATCGGCGAACAGTTTGGTCGCGGCATCACCGACGACCGCGTCAGACAGGATGCGCGGATATTTCCCGGCGAGTTCCCAGGCCATAAAAAACGGTGTCCAGTCGATACGCTCGGCCAGCTCGCTCAACGGGTAATCATTTAATACATGGATGCCGGTCTGTTTCGGTACGGGCGGTGTATACGTAGTCCAGTCTATCGCCACGCGGTTATGACGGGCCTCTTCCAGGGTCAGCCAGTTGATCGTCTGCTGTCTGCCGGCATGGCGTTCGCGCACACCGACGTATTCGGTCTTTATTTCCTGCGTATAGGCCGCGCGGGTCTGCTGGCTGATCAGTTTCTGGGCAACACCGACCGCACGTGAGGCGTCCTTCACGTGGACAACAGCGGCCTCGTACTGCGGGTCGATCTTGACGGCCGTATGCGCACGCGAGGTGGTGGCACCGCCGATCATCAGCGGCAGCACAAAGCCCTGGCGTTTCATCTCTTTGGCAACGTGTACCATTTCATCCAGCGACGGGGTAATCAGACCACTCAGGCCAATGATGTCCGCACCGGTATCGCGGGCGGTCTGCAGGATCTTCTCCGCAGGCACCATCACCCCGAGGTCGATCACCTCGAAGTTGTTACATTGCAGTACCACACCAACAATATTCTTGCCGATGTCATGTACGTCACCCTTGACGGTCGCCATCAGGATCTTGCCGTTCGTCTGTGTGCTACCGCTTTTTTGCTTTTCCAGCTCGATGTAGGGGATCAGATGCGCAACCGCCTTTTTCATCACGCGCGCACTCTTGACCACCTGCGGCAGGAACATCTTGCCGGCACCAAACAGGTCACCGACGATGTTCATGCCGTCCATCAACGGGCCTTCGATCACCTCGATCGGTTTCGGATAGAACTGGCGTGCCTCTTCGGTATCGGTGATGACATAGTCGTCAATACCCTTGACCAGCGCATGGGCGAGTCGCTCCTGCACCGTGCCCTCACGCCAGGCGAGGTCGACCTTGCTTTCCTTCGCGGCTCCGGCCTTGACCGATTCGGCGAATTCGACCAGACGGTCGGTTGCATCGGGACGGCGGTTCAACAACACGTCCTCAATCCGCTCCAGCAGGTCTTTCGGGATCTCATCATAGATACCGAGCTGACCCGCATTGACGATGGCCATGTCGAGACCGACACGGATGCCGTGATACAGGAAAGCCGAGTGCATCGCCTCGCGTACCGGGTTGTTGCCCCGGAACGAGAACGACACATTGCTAAGTCCACCGCTGACCAGCGCATGCGGCAGGTGTTCCTTGATCAGTCGCGTTGCCTCGAAGAACGACACGGCGTAATCATTGTGTTCCTCCATGCCGGTGGCAACAGTCAACACGTTCGGGTCAAAAATAATGTCTTCCGGCGGGAAGCCGACCTGGTTGACGAGGATGTCATACGAGCGCTTCGCAACTGCAAACCGACGCTCGGTCGTATCGGCCTGGCCACTTTCATCAAAGCCCATCACCACAACGGCAGCACCGTAACGTCGGCACAGCTTCGCCTGCTCAATGAATTTTGCTTCGCCTTCCTTCAGGCTGATCGAATTGACGATGCCCTTGCCCTGGATGCAGCGTAGACCGGCCTCGATGACCGACCATTTCGACGAGTCGATCATGACCGGTACGCGGCTGATGTCCGGCTCGGAGGCGATCAGGCACAGGAAGTCATGCATCAGCTGCTCCGAGTCGAGCATGCCCTCGTCCATACACACGTCGATAATCTGCGCACCGTTCAAGACCTGCTGGCGGGCGATATCGAGCGCCTGCTCCAGATTGCCTTCCTTGATCAGTTGCAGGAATTTCGGAGAACCGGCGACGTTTGTACGTTCACCGATGTTGATGAAGTTGGCATCCGGCGCAACGGTCAAAGGTTCCAGACCACTGAGGCGCAGGAATTTTGGTATCTCCGGTAATTTGCGCGGCGCGATGCTGGCAACCGCCTCGGCAACGGCCTTGATATGAACCGGTGTGGTACCGCAACAGCCACCGACGATATTGAGAAAGCCGGAGTTGGCCCATTCACTGATGTATTCGGCCATCGCCTTCGCATCGAGGTCATACTCACCAAATTCATTTGGCAGTCCGGCGTTCGGATGCGCGCTGACATAGACCTCGCTGATACGGGACAATTCTTCCACATACTGGCGCAGCTCTTTCGGGCCGAGCGCGCAATTCAGGCCTATGGTCAGTGGTTTGGCATGACGCAGCGAGTTCCAGAATGCCTCGGTGGTCTGACCGGTCAGCGTACGGCCTGATGCATCGGTGATCGTGCCGGAGATCATGATTGGCAGAGACACGCCGTTATCTTCAAAGTACTGATCAATTGCAAACAGCGCGGCACGCGCATTCAGCGTGTCGAAGATGGTCTCGACCATCAGGATATCAGCACCACCGTCGACCAGTCCGCGGATCGCGGTCGTGTACGCCTCGACCAGCTCCATATAATGCACGTTGCGATAACCCGGGTTGTTCACGTCCGGTGAGATCGACGCGGTGCGGTTGGTCGGGCCGATAATACCGGCGACAAAGCGGCGCTTGTCCGGGTTTTTGGCGGTGTATTTATCGGCACACTCACGGGCGAGCGCGGCACCGGCCCGGTTCAGCTCGTAGGCCAGCTCTTCCATCCGGTAGTCGGCCATCGCAATCGATGTCGAGTTGAATGTATTCGTTTCAATGATATCGGCACCGGAATCCAGATAAGCGCCGTGGATCGCGCTGATGATGTCCGGACGTGTCAGCGTGAGCAGGTCGTTATTGCCCTTCAGGCTGCCCGGGTGGTCCGCAAAACGCTCGCCGCGGTAGTCTGCCTCTTCCAGTTTGTATTTCTGGATCATCGTGCCCATCGCGCCGTCGAGGATCAGGATCCGTCTGGCGAGCAGGGTGGTCAGCACATCGTTTATGTTTTCTTTCTGGCGCATGGTCCGGTATCTGTGTACGTTGTTTATAGCAGGGTAACAACAGACATGCGGTGAGTGGTTATCGGTCCTGTCTCGCCCATGCCGGTGTCCCGGTCAATTTCAAGCGAGCGCCGTTATACTTCGGGATCCATCTGAGCCTGGTGGGACGGACCCATCGCAACGCTCCTCAGATGAACTTGTAACGCGGGTGATTATAGTCTTCTCGTCCCGGGGTGACCAGTGCATATTGGAATAAGCTAAGACAATTATGTCACTTGTAATTGTGCAGTGCTGTACCTAGAATCGCGTCAAGTTCAGGTTCCCCGGGAGCGCGTCTCCCGGGGTTAAACTGGAAGTCGGTGACATGCCATTATGCGATCATGCCGACACTGCCCCCGCAACGGTGAGCAGGTTATGGGTAAATCACACGCCACTGTGTACACACGGGAAGGCGATTTATCCTGGATACGAGTGTTGTATCTGACCTGCAAGTCCGGAGACAGGCCTGACTTGTATACCGGTATCGCGGCGGGCGAGGGTCGGATGCCGGGCTGTTACCGACATCTGCCTCGACTTCCCGATATCTCCGATGTTTATCCGTGCCCGGGTGAGGGCATGTAGCAGGAGGTCAGTATGTCATACGTCAAATTAGTCCCGGCCAGTTTGTATCTGGGCCTTTTATCCTTTAACGCCGCTAGCCCTGTTATTGCAGAAGAAGTGGACAACATAGTGGTCAGTGCGACACGTACAGAATCGATGCTGAAGAATATGCCGCTCTCCATTTCCGTGATCACCGCCGACGATATCCGTCGCAGCGGTGCGGTGAACATGCTGGACGCGCTGCGCAGTAACGGGGGTCTTGAGGTCTCCGACCTGTTCGGTGATGGCACGGATGCGAGTGTGGGCTTGAGGGGATTTTCGGCGACCGCACCGCAGAACACCTTAATCCTGGTCGACGGGCGACGGCTTAACAATGCCGATAACAGCCTGCCCGATCTGAATACGGTAGCGATCAGCAGTATTGACCAGATCGAGATCGTCCGCGGCAGCCTCGGCAGTCTATACGGCGACAAGGCGGTCGGTGGTGTGATTAATGTAATCACGCGCAAACCGGCAGGGCCAGACATCGACATACACGTCGGTTATGGCAGTTATGACAACCGATCACTGTCGGCGTCGGTCGAGAACAGCCATGCCAACGGGATCAGTTACCGTGCCGGTGCGCGGCGACTGCTGAATGATAATTATCGTGACAATAATAATTTACAGCTGACCGACCTGTTTTCCACGGCGGCCTATGATTATGGTTCGGGTCAGCTGTTTGTCGAGGTGCAGGGACAGGCGGAACAGATGGGCGCACCGGGTCCCTTGTTCATTGATCAACTGGAAGTGGATCGCAGGCAGGCGTTGAATACCAACGACTACATCCACACAGACACGCGGGCAGGACGTGTCGGACTGCGTCAGGATTTGTCAGACCGTCTGGAGTTGCTCGCCGAATTTACCAGCCGTCGCAGTAACACTGCCGGCCAGTTGAGTTCGGGCGGTATGCCGGGGCTGTTTGATTCTGGGCGTCGTCACCGTGAGTTTACCCCGCGACTGAATGCACGGCTGCCGCTGGCGTCCGGTGAGGCACTGCTGACGGTCGGTGCCGACCTGTTTGCGACCGACTACCGGATCCAGTCTGACTTTGGTCTGACCGATGATACGCAGCAACAGCAAAGTGCCTATGCCCGGGTCGTTGTGCCATTAACCAACAGCCTGACCGGTATTGCCGGTGGCCGTTATGGCGAGGTCAGTAACGATATCCTCGTCGATACACTCGCGTTCGGCCGTTCGCTGCCGGAGGGGACGGAGATAGACGATAACGAGCATGCCTGGGAGCTCGGTCTGGCGTGGCAGTTTACGCCCGACTGGCGGGTGTTTGGCAGGCTGGATCGTAACTACCGGTTTGTGACGGCGGATGAATATTCCGCGGTGGCCGACAATAATTTCTTTGCCGACCTGTTTGCATTCGGACAAACCGTGGCCTTGCCCGCGACCCAGAGCGGGCTGTCGTCCGAGATCGGTGTGGAATGGCAGGGGACAGCGGCCCGCGCCAGTCTGCAGGTCTATCAGCTGGATATCAATGATGAGATTGTGTTTGACCCGCTGTTGTTCCTGAATACGAATACCGGTGATACTCGGCGTCAGGGTGTGACGCTGGATGGCAGCTATGCCATCACCCGTTCGCTCGATGTGGCCGCCAGCTATAGCTATACCGATGCACACTTTGTCACCGGGCCGTATGACGGTGCGGACCTTACCTTTGTCGCGGCTCACAGCGGGAGTGTGCGTGCGAGTTACCGTCCGGTCGAGCAGCTGAGTGGCTGGCTGGAGCTGGTCGGTGTGAGTGACCGTGTGCTCGGCGGTGATTTTGCGAATACGTTTGCAGAACTTCCGGGGCATGTGGTCAGCAATATGAATGTGGCCTACCGGATGGATCAGTTCACGCTGGCCTTGCGGGTGAACAATCTGTTTGATCGGCAGTACAGTGATGCGGCGAATACCGCGCTTGATTTCCGCCAGTCCTTTGCCACGGTGGAGACCTGGTATCCCTCTCCGGGCCGAAATTTTATGTTGTCGCTGCACTATGATTACCGGTAGCCGCCATGGGTAACCGACTGACAAAAATCTATACACGCACCGGTGATGACGGCACGACCGGACTGGGTGATGGAGTGCGTGTTGGCAAGGACACGCCGCGCATAGAGGCGATGGGCGATGTGGATGAATTAAACAGCCTGCTGGGTTTATTGATCAGCACCGGCCTGCCGCCGGACATCGCCCGCCTGCTGACTGACATCCAGCATGCCTTGTTTGATCTTGGCGGTGAGTTGTCGATGCCCGGTCACACCTTTGTACGCGAGACGTATGTGCAGGCACTGGAGCAGGCGATAGATGAATACAACGCGAGTCTGCCGGCGTTGAAGGAATTTATCCTGCCTGGGGGTAACGCGGCTGCCTGTCAGTGTCATCTGGCGCGTGCGGTCTGTCGACGTGCCGAGCGGCGTGTCGTTGAACTGGGGAGGGCCGAGTCTGTTAATCCGCAGTCGGCCATCTATCTGAACCGATTGTCGGACCTGTTGTTCGTGCTGGCACGGACGCTGGCCCGGCAGGAGGGTGGGCAAGAGGTTTACTGGGAAAAAGGCCGCATAGCGTAGGAGGTCCGCCCTCGGGCCGAGGGTTGTATCGCGGCGCCGCTGCCGCACCTGCGGGAAAGCGTAAACAGCAATTTTGGAAAGGTATTCAATATATTAGCAATTAATCCTGAGTTATTGCTAAAATTGGAAAAAATAACATTTAGACGAGTAAACGAGCCAAGACATGCCAAATGAGACAGATCCGGGGGCCAATCCGATGAATACGACCACGACGAAAGGGAAGGGGTTTGTAGAGATCGAAAATGTGATTATCCGTTTTGCCGGTGACTCCGGTGACGGTATCCAGGTGACCGGCGCGATGTTCAGCGATAATTCGGCCATCGTCGGGCATGACATCAGTACCTTGCCGGACTTCCCCGCTGAAATCCGTGCCCCGGCCGGTACATTGGCCGGAGTCAGCAGTTTCCAGCTGAATTTTTCCTCGTTTGATATCCACACGCCTGGAGATCATCCCGATGTACTGGTGGCGATGAACCCGGCGGCCTTGCGGGTGCATCTGAAAGAATTAAAGCCCGGCGGTACCGTTATCCTCAATCATGATTCGTTCGACAAGGCCGACCTCAAAAAGGCCGGTTATGTGACCGACCCGCGTGAGGATGGCAGCCTGTCCGGTTATTCCGTGTTTGATCTGCCAATTACCTCCGTGTGTGTGGCTGCCGTTGAGCCGGTCGGTCTAAGCAAACGCCAGGCCGAGCTGACGAAGAACATGTTTACGCTCGGGCTGGTCTGCTGGATGTACGACCGACCGCTGGAGCTGGTCAACCGTCGTATTGACAAGATCTTTACCGGCAAGAAGGCGCTGCTGGCCGAGGCGAACAAACTGGCCTTGCAGGCCGGTTTCAACTTTGCCGATACGCTGGAGGTCTTCACCTCGCGTTACAGTGTCAGCAAGATGAAGCTGGCGCCGGGCGAGTACCGTCGGATTACCGGTAATGAGGCGACCGCGCTCGGTTTTGTCGCGGCCTCCGAACTCTGTGGCCTCCCGCTGATGTATGCCTCCTATCCGATTACTCCGGCCAGTGACATCCTGCATGAATTGTCGAAGTTGCGTAATTTCGGGGTGCGTACGGTGCAGGCGGAAGACGAGATCTCGGCGATCGGTATGGCGATTGGTGCGTCCTACGGCGGCAGTCTCGGTCTGACCGGCACCAGCGGTCCCGGCGTCGCACTGAAGGCAGAAGCGATCGGTCTGGCCGTCATGGCAGAGTTGCCGGTCGTGATCATTGACGTACAACGTGGCGGTCCGTCTACCGGTCTGCCGACAAAGACCGAGCAGGCCGATCTGTTGCAGGTGATTTATGGCCGTAATGGCGAGTGTCCGGTCATCGTGGTTGCACCGGGTACACCGGGCGAATGTTTTGAGATGGCGATCGAGGCGTTCAGGCTGGCCGTCCAGTATATGACGCCGGTGTTTTTCCTGTCGGACGGCTATCTGGCAAATGGCTCGGAGCCCTGGCGGATACCCGAGGTTGAATCACTGAAACGCTTTGATGTGAGCTTTCCGACCGGAGAGAATGGTTTTATCCCGCCGTATTCGCGTGATCCGCAGACCGGTGCCCGTCCGTGGATTATCCCCGGTACGGCCGGACTGGAACACCAGATCGGCGGACTGGAGAAGGAAAATATCACGGGCAAGGTCAGTTACGATGCGAACAACCATGACCTGATGACACGTCTGCGCGTGAACAAGGTTGCCGGTGCGGTGCAGTCGATCCCCGATTTGCAGGTCCACGGCGATGAGTCCGGAGATTTGCTGGTCGTCGGCTGGGGCGGCACCCAGGGCGCGATCCGGCATGCGGTCGACAATGCCCGTGCCCGTGGCCTGTCGGTATCGTGTGCGCACATCCGCTATATGAATCCGTTACCGGCGAACACCGGTGAGGTGCTGAAGCGGTTTAACAAGGTACTGGTCCCCGAGCTGAACCTCGGACAGCTCAGCTTTATCCTGCGGGCGAAATATCTGGTCGATGCAGTTGGCCTGAACAAGGTGCAGGGTCAACCGTTCAAGACCGGTGAGATTGAAAACAGGATATATGAAATGCTGGAGCAGCCGAAGTTACGCGCTGCCGGCAGTTCGATAGATTAACAGGCAAGATCGCGGAGAGAAATTATGAGCGCAGTAGCGGAATATACCCGTAAGGATTTCAGCTCGGATCAGGAAGTCCGATGGTGCCCTGGTTGTGGCGACTATTCCATCCTGGCTCAGGTGCAACGTGTCATGCC
Organism: Klebsiella pneumoniae; assembly: GCA_945878555.1. Taxonomy (GTDB): domain Bacteria; phylum Pseudomonadota; class Gammaproteobacteria; order Eutrophobiales; family Eutrophobiaceae; genus Eutrophobius. The sequence continues at coordinate 19,323 of CAMDWI010000030.1, read as the reverse complement.
TGAAATCTGTGCGGACATGAAACTGAAAAAGGAAAACATCGTGTTCATCTCCGGTATAGGTTGCTCCAGCCGCTTCCCGTATTACATGAATAACTTCGGGTTCCATACTATCCACGGCCGCGCGCCCACGATCGCCACCGGTTTGAAACTGACCCGCCCCGAATTACAGGTCTGGGTCGTGACCGGTGATGGTGATGGCCTCAGTATCGGCGGCAACCACCTGATCCACTGCCTGCGTCGTAATATCGACGTGAAGATCCTGTTGTTCAATAACCGTATCTACGGTCTTACCAAGGGCCAGTATTCCCCAACCTCCGAGATCGGCAAAAAGACCAAGTCGAGTCCGCACGGTACGGTGGAACGGCCATTAAATCCTATGTCCGTGGCGATTGCCTCCGAGGCGACCTTTATCGCCCGTGCCATTGCGACCGAGGGTGCGCAGATGCGTGATGTGCTGATGCGTGCCGCCCGCCACAGGGGTACGGCGTTTATCGAGATATTCCAGAACTGCAATGTGTTTAACGACGGTGCGTTTGATGCGTTTGCCGACAAGAAGAACCAGCTCGAATTTACTGTCCCGCTTCAACATGGCAAGCCGGTCATTTTTGGCAAGGACGGTCAGAAGGCGATTGCGATACGTTCGGTGAATGGCAGTATCGAGCCGCACGTTGTAAATGTTGCCGATGTGAATCCGGCGGATATCCTCATTCATGACGAGACCTCACCGAATCCGACCCTGCCGTACCTGCTGGCCCAGCTCGACATGCCGGAGTTTCCGGTGCCGATGGGCGTGTTGCGTGCGATCAATCGTCCGGTCTATGGCGACATGCTGGAAGAGCAGATCACGAGCGCACAGGAGATCCAGGGCAAGGGTGATCTGAAGAAATACCTGCGCGCCGGGGAGACCTGGACGGTCTGATACCGGCTTGCAGGTCTAGATCTGCACCCGCGTCCCCAGCTCGACGACACCGTTATCCGGTAACTGGAAAAACCGGGCGATATCGCTGGAGTTCCGGCTCATTGCGGCAAACAGCTTGTCCCGCCATTGCATCATGCCGCCGTTTGCACAGGGAACCACGGTCTCGCGACTGAGAAAATAGGTTGCTTCAAACGCCGGGATTACCAGACCGTGGTTTTTACAGTTTTCCAGGATTTCAGGAATATTGGTGTCATCCATAAATCCACGTTTTACAATCACACGCCAGAACTGATCGGATAGTCGCGTCACTTCAAGACATTGTTCAATTGCGATACGTGGCACTTCCTCAAACTGTACGGTGAGGATGATGTTTTTCCGGTGCAGTACCTGGTTATGTTTCATATTGTGCAACAGGGCCTGGGGGACAACATGCGGATTCGCGACGGCATAGATGGCTGTGCGCTCCGCAACATTGACCGAACTGAAATCCAGATTCTGCACAAACGGGAGCAGATCGATACCGTCCTTCTGGATGCTCTGGATCAGCCGTGCACGTCCACGTGACCAGGTGGTCATGATGCCAAAGATCATCAGGCCCATCACCAGCGGGAACCAGCCGCCATCAAAGAACTTGATGATGCAGCCTGCGAACAGGAACAGATCGACGACGATGAAGACCGCTGTTGCCGCCAGCGATATCGCCGCAGGCATGTGCCAGGCATGACGAATGACAAAAAAGGTCATAACGGTGGTAATGACCATCGTCAATGTGACCGCAATCCCGTAGGCGCCCGCCAGCGCTGACGAACTCTGGAATGCCATTACCGCAATAATGACGGCCGTGAGCAATATCCAGTTGACCGCAGGCAGGTAAATTTGTCCCTTATTCTGTTCAGAGGTATGCACTATCTGCATACGCGGCAAAAATCCCAATAGTATGGCCTGTTTGGTCAAGGAATAAGCCCCGGAGATCACCGCCTGGGATGCGATGATCGCCGCAGCGGAGGACAGTACTACCGCGGGGATCAACCAGAAGGAGGTAAACATGTGATAAAACGGGTTCTCAAGTGCGGAGGGGTCGTGCATTAACAGGGCACCTTGTCCCATGTAATTCAGCGCGAGAGCAGGCAACACCAGTCCCAGCCAGGCCAGCTGGATGGGCTTGCGACCAAAATGCCCCATGTCTGCATAGAGTGCCTCGGCACCGGTCAATGCCAGCACGATTGCACCGACGGCGGCCAGCACCAGTGGGCCGCGCTCAAACAGAAAATGAATGCCATGCCAGGGATTCAGGGCCTTCAGGATGTCAGGTTGCTGGATGATCTGTACGATACCGGTAAAGCCGAGCACCAGAAACCAGACTAGTATGACGGAGCCAAAAAACTTGCCGACCGTATGCGTACCTTTTCGTTGTGCCAGAAACAGGACGATCAGCACACTGACAGACACGGGCAATACAAACTGTTCGAGAGTCGGTGCAACTACCTGCAGACCTTCCATGGCACCAAGGACGGAAATTGCCGGGGTTATGACGCTGTCACCATAAAACAGCGTCGCGCCAAAGATGCCAAGCAGCAGTAATCCGTGCCGGAGGTTAGGTCTGCTTCTGACGGCATTCGATGCCAACGCCGTTAAGGCCAGTCCACCGCCTTCCCCCCGGTTATCGGCGCGCAGAATCAACAGCACATATTTCAGCGTGACGACCAGCATCAGCGACCATAAAACAGCGGAGATGGCCCCGATCAAATTGGCTGTGTTCAGTGTAATCCCTGTGGCAGGACCAAATATTTCCTTGATGGTATATAGCGGGCTGGTACCGATATCGCCATAAACGACGCCGAGGGCGGCGAGGGTTAATGCGGCTGTTCGTGGAGTCTGATTGTGCGTGTGCGTATGGGTGTCCTTACATTAAGTTCACAAGAAATATAAAACCGGTGGACAAAGTATAGTCAGGTTTTTGGAGATGCGAGAGTGATCTTCAGGTTTATTATTACTGATTTGATTAACAGTCATTTTCATTTATGTGTTTATTGCCCGCATGAAAATACTCTTCGGGTCGTCATACAATGCATGGGTGTACTGGCAGAGCGCGGAATCCAGTCGTATGCAGGCGCGCATCATGTTCAGTGTGCCTTCGGTGTATTGTTTGACTGGATACTGGCGTACGCCAGTATGACGTAAGTGGGGTGCTTTGGATGCCGGCAACATCCGGACAGCGACGGGTGGCGCAGTTCATTGTAAAATAATCCGGATTATCTGACACACTGGAATACACATGGCACCCGTTTTGATATTCAGACACATCGCCCATGAAGGCCCCGGGTATCTGGGCGATTTTCTGCGTGATAAAAAAATTCCCTCTGAAATGATATGTGTTGATCAGGGCGAACCCCTGCCAGAAAATCCATATGGTGCTTCTGCACTGGTATTCATGGGCGGGCCGATGAGCGTAAATGACCCGTTGCCGTGGATAGCAGATGAACTGGCACTGATACGGCAGGCCATTGACCGGGGGATCCCGGTGCTGGGCCATTGTCTGGGTGGTCAGTTGATGGCAAAGGCACTGGGAGCCCGTGTGCATGCAAACCCGGTTAGCGAGATAGGCTGGCACAAAAGCTCGCGAATCGATAATGCAGCCACCCGTGACTGGTTGGCCGGGGTCCCGGACGAAGCAGAGTTGTTTCACTGGCACGGCGAGACCTTCGATATCCCGGCAGGTGCGACGTCGTTGTTGCAAAGCCGGTTCTGTCCGAACCAGGCATTTGTGTATGGCAACAGTCTCGGTTTCCAGTGCCATATCGAGATGACCGCACCACTGGTGGAGAAATGGGTGGAGGAAAGTCGTGGTGAATTGCAGGTGAGTGAAAGTGTGCAGTCAGAGCAAGAGATGTTGCATGATCTTCAGGCCCGGATCGGGCGGCTGAACCGGATAGCTGATACGATATACAGTCGCTGGCTCGCTGCCTGGCCACATTGAAACAAACGCGTAAGGGATAAACTGATGATAGTGTTATTGCACCCGGATACGAACAAGCAACAGCCTGGATATCTCAAACTGATGGGTTACCTCAACAGCCTGCAACGGATCCAGGTACGTACACATGAGGTGGTCGGTGCACAGCAAACGCTGACCGAGTTATATCTGATAGGCAACACCGCCCCGCTGGATGCGGCAGAAATTGCTGCATTTGAGGTGGTCGACCGTGTCATCCGCGTGTCGCGTGAATACCGCATACTCGGCCGTCACAAGGACGATGACCGTCCCAGTCACTTTGAATACAATGGTGTGCGCTTTGGTCAGGATAGTCTGAATATATTCGCCGGATTGTGTGCCGTCGATACACCGACCCATGTCGAAATCATGATGAAGACCTTGCAACAGCTCGGTCTGGTCTGCACGCGCATGGGTGCCTACAAGCCGCGCACGAATCCGTATGCGTTCCAGGGCCACGGTAAAAGTTGTCTGCCCTATGTGTTCGAGCTGGCGGGCAAATACGGGATCAAGGTGATTGCGATGGAGATTACCCATGATGATCATATCGACGAGATCCAGACCGCGCTCGAACAGACCGGTAATCCAACCGGTGTGTTGTTACAGATTGGTACCCGCAACACGCAGAATTTTGAACTGTTAAAAACAGCAGGCCGCCAGAAACAGTTTCCGGTCCTGCTGAAGCGGGGTTTTGGTATTACGCTGGAAGAATCACTGAACGCGGCCGAATATCTGGCCAGTGAGGGCAACCAGAACGTGATCTTCTGCCTGCGCGGGATGAAGACGAACTACGGTGACCCGCACCGCAACCTGGTCGATTTTGCGCATGTGCCGGTCGTCAAACGGCTGACGCGTATGCCGGTCTGTATCGATCCCTCCCATTCAGTGGGCACACGCACCGAGTCCCCGGATCGTATTCTTGATGTCATGCATGCGACCGCGCAGGGTGTAATCGCCGGTGCGAATATGGTGCTGGTTGATTTTCATCCGGACCCGGCTACCGCACTGGTCGATGGCCCGCAGGCCTTGCAGATGAAGGAGCTGGAGTGGTTTCTTGAGGACATCACTATTTCGCGGCAGGCCTATCTGAAACGTTGTGAGCTGCGGGAAAAGATTCAATAACCAATTACGGGTGTGTTGCGTCCGGTCTGCGCGACTAAATAACAGTTCCGAAATCCACGACAGTTCAGATTGGGCACGGGAATATTACCCTTCCAGACACGCTGTGAATACATCCATGTACGCTCGAGCGCCGCTTTCATCGCTGCGCGTCCCGCTCCGCTCGAAAGTCCAGCCGTTACATCCCTGTAACGGCGCAAACGGCTCCTTAACCCGCCGTTTGCCCATGCGGCTAACGGTCTGTCACGGTAATATTCCCGTGCCCAATCTGAACAGGATTTCGGAACTGTTATTTAGTAATCGTTGGAACGGGTTAGTGCATGTCCATATTGCCGGGCAGGCTTTGCACACGTGGCACGCGGGCAATATCCCAGTTCTCCAGCGCCCAGCCGATTACCGAGGCCGTGTCAGCCACATGCAGTTGCGGATCCACTTGTTGCCCCAGAAACTCCAGCGCCCGAATTAACAGGCTGCCTGGGTCGGACTCCATCAGCGCATCGGTGGCCTCATAACGTTTACTCAGTTTTTTGCCCGACGCGTCGGTGGCGACCGGCACGTGTCCGTAAGCCGGCACTGCGAGTCCCAGATACTGGTGCATCAATACTTGTTCGGGCGTGGAGGCGAGCAGGTCGGCGCCACGTATTACCCCGGTCACGCCCAGCCAGGCATCATCGACAACGACCGTCAGCGCATAACCGTGGATATCATCGGCACGTTGCACAATAAAATCACCACTGTCGGCGTTAATATTAAGTGCATAGTCACCCTGGATCAGATCGGTAAAGCGGATGATGGTATTGTCAGTGCGTATACGCAAGGCCGCCTGGTGACAAAGGGGCACATTACGGTCACGGCAAGTACCGGGGTAGGGCGTGCCGCGCGTTTCCTTGCGCGGACAGTCGCAGCGATACAGCAGTTCCTGATTCAGCAGCACCTCCAGTGCAGCCTGATAAGCCTCATGGCGAGTACTTTGGTAGAGCACCTGTCCGTCCCAGTGCAGGGACAACAGCTGTAATGTTTTCAGGATGTCGTCACTGGCACCCGGTTTGACGCGGTGAGTATCCAGATCATCTATGCGCACCAGCCAGCGGCCCTGCCGGGTACGTGCCTGCAGAAAGCTGGCAAGTGCCGTCACGATGGAGCCAAAATGCAACGGGCCGCTCGGCGTAGGTGCGAAGCGGCCCGTATACGGTTGGGACAATTGGTGAGTCACAGACAGCGACTGACCGATAAGCGGGTGTTACCCCAGCTGTTTTTCCTTGATTTCGTCGAGTGTCTTGCAGTCGATACACAAGGTCGCGGTTGGCCTGGCCTCCAGACGCTTGACCCCGATCTCGACACCGCATACCTCGCAGTAACCATAATCACCGGTCTCCAGACTGAGTACGGCCTCGTCGATCTTGCGGATCAGCTTGCGCTCGCGATCACGGGTTCTTAATTCCAGCGCAAACTCTTCTTCCTGGGTGGCGCGATCATTCGGATCCGGGAAGTTGGCGGCCTCGTCCTGCATGTGATGCACAGTGCGGTCAACTTCCTGCATCAGGACTTTTTTCCAGTCCATCAGGATATTGCGGAAGTGTTCGCGTTGTGGCGTATTCATATATTCCTCGCCATGTTCAGCGCGATACGGCTGGAACGGTTGTACATCAGTGGGTGAGCGTCGGAATACCTTGTTCTTCATTTCCTGGATTTGGGCCTTGCCGGATTTAACCGGAGTTGCGGGTTTCTTCTCGACCCTGGCGGCCTTCTTCGGGGCAGCTGCTACGACGACCGGTTTGGCCGGGGCCGCTGCCTTCTTGACGACTGCTTTCTTTTTGGTTACGGGTTTGATTGCCTGTTTGGCGGGTGCTGATTTCTTTACAGGTGCTTTTTTCTTTGCGACCGGTTTGGCTGGTGCTTTTTTAACGGCAATGGCCTTTTTGACGGGCTTCTGTTTTTTTGCCGCCTTTTTGACCACAACCGGCTTTTTAACAGGTTTCTTTTTGGTCGCCTGTTTTACCGGTTTTGCAGCGGCTTTCACCTTGACCGGTTTCTTTTTGGTCGCCTTTTTGGCAACCACCTTGACTACAGGCTTCTTCTTCGTCACCGACTTTTTACCGCCTTTCTTTTTAGCAACCATGTTTATAAGCTCCAAACCCGGATAAAACGATGATATATACCAAGAATGACACTTTTAGGCAAACTGGATTTTAGTCTGACAGCCTTTCCAGCGCCAGTTTGGTCGCGCCGGAGACGGCGACGGGCATTATCATCAGATTTAGACCGGGCATCATCGTCATCAACAGGATGCCGGTACCAAATCCGAGTACGAGTCGGCGGTTTTGACTGGCGATGCCGAGGACCTGCGGGAACAGCAGGCCCCGGTTTCCCAGCGGGACTTCCAGATATTCGAGTGCGATCATCCAGGCGGCGTAGATAAACCAGACAACGGGCGCGAGCAATTGCACGATCGGGATGACAAACAGCAGCAGCAACGGCAGGCCACGGACAAAGAAAAAGCGCATCTTGACCAGTTCCGAGCGTACTTCCATCTGTATCTGTTGCGGGACAGAGGTAGTCGAGGTCAGGTTTGCTGGACCCTTGCTGCCCAGATGACGCTCGACTGCCGTGGACAAATAACCGTTCAGCGGGGCAGCAAGGATATTTGCCAGAATGGAGAAACAGAAAAACACAAACCCGAGCATTAATAACAGGAACAAGGGCCACAATAACCAGCCCAGCCATTCAAGCCATTCCCATTGTTCCGTCAGGCGCGTCAAAAGCGCATTAAACTGGCTGGCGCCATAGATTATAGCGAGTACAAACAGGACCAGATTGATCAACAGTGGTAACAAGGCATACAGACGAATGCCGGCCCGTGTCAGCAACGTGAAACCGGACAATGCATAGCGGAGACCGGCAATAAAGTCTGCCATCTGCGGTCTCAGGGCAGGGTCACCGGTACCGGGGTGACCCAATTGACCTTTTTATGTTCGACGGTCACGTTGGTATAGATTCCCCCACGTACATTAAAGCGGGCCGTCAGGCGCATAAAGCGTGGGTGGGTCGCCTTGACCAGGTCATTGAGAATACGATTGGTCACGGCTTCATGGAATGCACCCTGGTCCCGGTAAGACCAGACGTACAGTTTCAGGGATTTTAATTCGACACAGAGTTGATCAGGAACGTAGTCGAGTATCAGTGTTGCAAAATCCGGTTGACCGGTCTTGGGGCACAGACAGGTAAACTCCGGAATTTCCATGTGGATGGTATAGTCGCGTTCCGGCGCAGGGTTGGCAAAGGTGTCCAGTGTGGTCGAGGGTTGCGTAGTCATGCCGGTCGTCCTGTCAATCTTTTTCTGGTGATTTGGCATCCGGTCCGGATGAAAAATTTCCGTAGCAGATATTGCGATTTTATACACCACTAAAATATCATACTTGGCAATACAAAAATATTGATAACAGATAATTTAATCAGGGATTGATGCCAATTTGCTTCTTGTGCCAATCCCCTCTAAACGGTATCGTTACGCCCCATGCGCCTACGCAAAATCAAGTTGTCAGGATTTAAATCCTTTGTAGATCCAACCACGCTGATAGTCCCCGGAAACCTTGTTGGTATTGTGGGACCGAACGGTTGTGGTAAATCGAATATTATTGACGCGGTCACCTGGGTCATGGGTGAAAGTTCCGCGAAGCATCTGCGTGGCGAATCGCTGACCGATGTAATTTTTAATGGCTCCAGTGCACGCCAGCCGGTTGGTCAGGCGATGGTCGAACTGGTGTTCGATAATTCCGAAGGACGTGTAGGCGGGCAATATGCCTCCTACAGCGAGCTGGCAATCAAGCGCCAGATCAATCGCGAAGGTGTCTCCTCGTATTTTCTGAACGGTACCCGTTGTCGTCGCAAGGACATCCACGGGATATTCCTTGGCACTGGTCTTGGTCCGCGTGGCTACTCCATTATTGAACAGGGCATGATCTCGCGCCTGATCGAGGCGAAGCCGGACGAATTACGCGTATTTATCGAAGAGGCCGCCGGTATCTCCAAATACCGTGAGAAGCGCCGTGAAACCGAAAACCGCATGCGCCACACCAAGGAAAACCTGGACCGACTACAGGACATCCGTGACGAGCTGGGTAAACAACTGAACCATTTGCAGCGCCAGGCCAAGGCCGCCGAGCGTTACCAGTTACTGAAGAATGAAGAGCGCCAGCTGAAGGCCGAGTTGCTTGCGTTGAACTACCGCGACCTGAAGGCCGAGGTGGCGGTGCGTGATGAGAAGGCACGTACCCAGGAGACCCGGGTTGAAGAATGTCTTGCCCTGTTGCGCAGTGTTGAGGCCGAGATTGAGAAGAAACGTGAAGAACTGGTGTCCTCGAATGAGGCGTTTAACGTGGTCCAGTCCGGTTATTACCAGATAGGCGCTGACATCTCCCAGCTTGAGCAAAAGATAGAGTATTCAAAGGAAAGGATCACGGCACTGGAGGCCGACATTATCAAGGTCCAGCACCTGATCAAGACGACCGAGGAACAGCACCGTCTGGACCAGCAGAAGCTGATTGAGCTGGATGCCAGGGTCAAGGAGCTGGAACCGAAACTGCATGATTACCGGAGCGATAGCAACAAGGCCTATGACTCGCTGAACCAGGCCGAGCAGGCGATGCAGAAGTGGCAGGATGAATGGGATGCGTTCAAGGAGACCGAGGCCGGTTTCAGACAGCAGATAGAAGTCGGGAACAGCCGTCTGACCTTTCTGGGGGAAAACCTGGAGCAGACTGTTTATCGTCGCCAGACTTTAAATGAAGAGCTGGAGTCTGCCGAGATTGAAGGTATGGATCGCCAGATCGTGGAACTGGAAGCGACTGTGACCAGCCGGGTAGAGCAGGTCACTGCCAATCGCAGTATGCTCGATGAGAAGATTGCCAGTGTACGTAGTTACCGTGATCAGGTGCATACGCTGACAGAAAAGATAGCCGGCATGCGCACACAACAGCAGAAGCTTGAAGGTACACTGGCGGCGTTGATCCCGTTACAGCAGGGTGATACCAGTCTGAATCAGGCGGGGATTAATACATGGTTATCTACGCTGGGTGAGCAGGACTCGCCGCGATTGCTGGAAAAACTGAACATCGAACCCGCCTGGGCACAGGCGCTCGAATCCGTGCTGGATCAGAATCTGCAATCTGTCATTGTGAATAATTTTGATGCTGCCCTGGCAGCGCTGGCAAACTGGGGCCAGGGCAATATCAGCCTGATTACTGCTGCGGCAAATCCGGCCCCTGCGAACGCCCGCAATTTGCCAAGGTTGATAGACAAGGTCGTCTCCGGCACCTCGATAGATAATCTGCTCGCACGCGTTTATCTGGCTGACGATATTGCGGAGGCAATGCGTATTTACCCGCAGCTCGAGCTGAGCGAATCGGTGGTGACCCGCTCCGGTATCTGGATCGGCCCCGGCTGGATCCGGATCCATCAGACCAAAACAGAAGACAGCATCCTGTTACGTGAACAGAAGATCCAGGCGTTGAAGGCAGAGAATACTGAGGTATTGTCGGTCATCGCTGACCTGCAACAGCAACTGGCACAGGCACGCGCTGATCTGGAAAGCGCCGAGCAGCAACAGCAGGAGCTGCAGAGCAGCCTCGGTCAGGCGCAGAACCAGCAGACGCTGGCGCAGGCGCAGCTGGCCGAGATCAAGGTGCGCCGCGAACAGCTGGCCCGCCGCATCGAGCAGATCACAGAGGAACTGGAAAAACTGGAGTCGCGTGAAGACGCCTCCCGCCAGGAATCCGACAATCTGCGGCAGATGCTGGAACGCACCCGCACGGCTCAGGACAATCTGGCATCCCAAAAGACCACGCTGATCGAATTGCGCGAGAAACATGCCGGCCTGCTCGAACAGGCGCGCACGAACTGGCAGTCGACCCACGAACACAGTCATGAAATCGCATTGCAACTGGAGTCGTTGAGCTCGCAGAAGGCCTCGCTGGAACAGGCAATACGCCGCAATGAAATCCAGCTTGGCAATATGACCGCGAACCTGGCCGATCTGCAGAAGGCCCTGCAACTGGTCCACGAACCGATGGATGACCTGCAAAAGAAACTTGAGGCGGCATTACAGGTCCGCATCGAAACGGAGAAACAGTTGAGCAAGGCCCGTGAAACGGTGCAGACGATAGACATGCTGATACGCGAGAGGGAGCAACAGCGTGGCGGTGCGGAACAGGCGGTAGATGAAAACCGTGTCGTACTGGAGAAACTGAAACTGGATTCGCAGGAGGTCAAGGTTCGTTTGCAGACGGTGAACGAACTGTTGCAGGAAGGCGAACATCAGCCCGACCAGATCCTGGAGTCCATTGATGCCGCGGCTAACAAGCAGGAGTGGCAGGAGCGTATCGCCAGCACCGAACAGAAGATACAGCGGCTGGGACCGATCAATCTGGCGGCCATTGATGAATACACCCAGCTTGGCGAGCGCAAGGAATATCTGGATCGCCAGAACAACGACCTGACCGAGGCGCTGGCCACTCTGGAGAGCGCCATCAAGAAGATCGACAAGGAAACCCGTACCCGATTCCAGGAGACCTTTGACCGCCTGAATGCAAACCTGAAGGAGATGTTCCCGATCATGTTTGGTGGTGGTATGGCCTATCTGGAAATGACCGGCAACGACCTGCTCGAAACCGGCGTCAGCATCGTCGCCAGACCGCCGGGCAAGAAGAACAGCAGTATCCACCTGTTGTCAGGTGGCGAAAAGGCACTGACTGCGGTTGCGCTGGTGTTTTCGATATTCAAGCTGAACCCGGCCCCGTTTTGTATTCTCGATGAGGTCGATGCCCCACTCGACGATACCAATGCAGGCAGGTTCAGCTCCTTGCTGGCACAGATGTCGTCCGAGGTGCAGTTCCTGTTTATTACCCACAACAAGATTACGATGGAAATCGCAAACCAGTTGCTGGGTGTGACGATGCATGAACCGGGTGTGTCCAGACTGGTGACGGTCGATATTGAAGAAGCCGTCAAGATGGCCGCTACGGCCTGATTTTACGCCGTCAGCATGCGCCGCTGCTCGAACCTAGCGTAAGGGTGGTACTATTGAACTCTCTATTGCATACTAGCGACGATTAATCATGGACAATCTGCGTCTAATCCTGATCATTGCCGGTATCGCCATTATCGCGGCGATCTACTTCTGGGACCGTATGCAGTCCCGGAAAAAGTCGCGGCGTCAGACTGTCAGCCCGGCTGCCTATCATGAACGTAACGATGGCGGCATGGTCATTTCCGCTGCGCAAAAAGATGAGGATTTGTCCACCACGATAGACGAGATGGACGGTTTTTTTATCGATATTGAACCGGATCTGGACGAAGATGCCCCCGGCGAAATCTTTATCTCCCGCGACCCGACGGTACAACCGAAAAGAAGGCCCATCTCCGAATCGCTCGCAATCCCTGAACAATCTGATGCGTTTGCCGGGGAACCGGCGGGTCGTCAAAGTACCAGTGAGCCTCAATTAACTGTGATCACACTGTTTCTGGTGGCGCCGGAAGGTAAAGTTCTTGCCGGTCCTGACATCCGGGCCGCACTGGCAGCGCTGAAATTTGAATTTGGCGAGATGAATATCTTTCACCACCGTGGCAGCGGCGAGCTCGCTGGTAAACATCCGCTGTTCAGTCTGGTCAATATGTATGAGCCCGGATTTTTTGTAATAAACGAGATGGATACATTCAGTACACGCGGTCTGTCGGTATTTGCACAAATGCCTATGGAACACGATCCCGAGATTGTCTTTCCATACATGCTGGAGATGACGCGCCGACTGGCGAAGAAGCTCGGCGCCAATCTGCTTGGACCGGATCGCAAACCGCTGGATCAGGCCGCTATAGATAATCTTAATCGCCAAATCAGTAACTATGTCGGATAGCCTGGTCCCGCACCAGGCCCGTGCCAGGGCGGTGGCGCTGGCAGAGTCACTCAACCTGCACAATTACCGGTACCACGTACTGGATCAACCCTCAATACCCGATGCCGAATACGACCGTCTGTTTCGCGAACTGGTCGCACTGGAAGAACAATACCCTGCGCTGATCACACCCGATTCTCCCACCCGCCGCGTGGGTGCTGGACCCTCGACCACGTTTAACGAGGTCGAACACAAGGTACCGATGCTGTCGCTGGCCAATGCCTTCGATGAGGCCGACATGCAGTCCTTTGATCGCCGTGTGCGCGAGTGGCTGGAGGTGGAGTTGGTAGAATACGCTGCCGAGACGAAGCTGGATGGGCTGGCGATCAGCCTGGTCTATGAACAGGGTCTGCTGGTTCGGGCAGCGACGCGGGGTGACGGTTACAAGGGTGAGGATGTAACCGCAAACGCGCGCACCATAAAGTCTATACCGTTACGCCTGATGGGGCAGGGTTATCCAATCGCACTGGAGGTCCGTGGTGAAGTGATAATGGAACGGGCAGCCTTTAACGAATTCAATCACCGTCAGCAACAACAGGGCGGCAAATTGTTTGTAAACCCGCGTAACGCCGCGGCGGGTAGTCTGCGTCAGCTCGACCCGGCAATCACGGCGCAACGTCCGTTGCGGTTTATCGCTTATGGTATCGGCCATTACAGTGATGATCTGGCATACCAGCGACATAGCGAGGTGATGGAAAAACTGAAGTCCTGGGGCCTGCCCATCTCGCCTGATCTCGCCATCGTCTCCGGATTGTCTGGTTGCGAACAGTTTTACAGTCAAATCGGCGCACGTCGCGCCAGCCTGGCGTATGACATAGATGGTGTTGTCTTTAAGGTGGATCGGATCGATTATCAGCGTCAACTCGGCTTTGTTTCACGCGCCCCGCGCTGGGCGGTAGCCTGGAAATATCCCCCTGAAGAAGAGATCACCCGTGTACTCGGTATAGATGTGCAGGTCGGCCGTACCGGCGCGCTGACACCGGTGGCCCGGCTCGATCCGGTGTTTGTTGGCGGTGTGACTGTGACCAATGCGACACTGCATAATGAAGACGAGATCCGCCGCAAGGACGTGCGTGTCGGTGATACCGTGATCATCCGTCGCGCCGGGGATGTGATTCCGGAGGTTGTTGCCATCGTCCCGGATAAACGACCGACGGACAGTCAACCGTTTATCATGCCGACACAATGCCCTGATTGCGGATCTGCCGTCAGCAAATCGGAAGACGAGGCGATCACCCGTTGTACGGGCGGCCTGTTCTGCCCATCGCAGTGCATCGGGGCAATCCTGCACTTTGCCTCACGCCGGGCGATGGACATCGAGGGCCTGGGCGACAAGCTGGTTGAGCAACTGTTTCGCAAGGGTTATGTCCGCAGCGTCGCTGACCTGTATCAACTGACGCTGGAGCAACTGACTGAACTGGAGCGGATGGGAGAGAAGTCTGCCGCCAACCTGCTGGGTTCACTCGAACAAAGCAAGAAAACAGAATTGCACCGTTTCCTTTATGCACTCGGCATCCGCGAGGTTGGAGAATCCACGGCGCGGACGTTGGCAAGCTATTTTGTTTCACTCGAACGCCTGATGAATGCCAGCGTTGATGAATTGCTTGAAGTATCCGATGTCGGACCGGTCGTCGCCAACACCATCCACGCCTTTTTCGCCGAGGAACACAACCGCGCCATCATCTGCCGTCTGCAGGACTGCGGCGTACATTGGCCACAACCGAATCTCGACAAACCCCGCCCGCTCGACGGCAAGGTATTTGTACTGACCGGCAGCCTGACCTCGCTGTCCCGCGACGAGGCCAGCGACAAACTGACCGCACTCGGCGCCCGTGTCAGTAACAGCGTCTCGAAAAAGACCGATTATGTGGTCGTCGGCGACACGCCGGGCAGCAAGGCGGAGAAGGCAGAGAAGCTGGGAGTGAAGATCATCGATGAGGCGGAGCTGACAGGGATGTTGAGTCAATAGATAAAAAATTGAACTCTATCCGGCAAATGTTGATGGTGTCCTGGTCGAGCTTTAGCGGCATTTTGATAAAAGTACGTAGACGAAATAATCGAAATAATGATTTTATGTTTGTACGGTAGCGTACGGATGGCCAGGATGGCGAGTGTGATAATTTCTGTCGTGCAAAGCAGTTTGCCTCGACAGGAGAATCCCATGGAAACAAATGGTTCATTATCGATCCGCGAAGCTGTCGGTATTTTTTCTGAAACGCAGGATTTGCAAAGGGCGATCGACGAACTGCTCGCCGCCGGGTTCGAGCGTACCGAGTTTGGTCTGCTGGCTGGCGAGTTTACGGTTAAACAGCAATTGGGAGACATTTATATCTCCACCAATGAATTTTCCGGAACGAAGAGTGCCCCCAATATTGCCTTCGTCCACAAGGACTCGGTCGGGGATACCATCCATGCATTGTTGGGAAATCTATACCTGATGGGCGGTACAACGATGGTTGGTGGCGTGGTCATCACTGCCGGTGTATTCGGTGGCGCAATGCTTCCTGCTGCGGCTGGTATTCTTGCGGTCGGTGCGATAGGCGCGGTCATTGGCATGATCATTTCGCAGAGCGATGCTGAATATCTGGAAGAACACGTCAATGCCGGTCATCTTGTATTTTTTGTGCGTCTCAAAGACGTAGCGCAAGAAGCGACCGCAAGGCATATCCTGGCCAAACATTGCAATTTTGACATCAACGATATCAAGGTTCTGACTGTGCCCATAAACAAGCCCGATTCCGATCCGCCGCGATTCAGGGTCAGTATCGATTGATTTTGTTTGAGGGTATGAAGTTAGATGCAGCGCCCTTTTTCAATACTGTATTAACCACAGTCTCATCAACTGACTGCACCGGATAATCCAGTGAGTAATGCAGGCCGCGGCTTTCCTTGCGGGCAAGTGCACATTCGATAATCAATTCGGCGACGACGGCAATATTGCGCAGTTCGATCAGGTCGTTGGTCAGGCGGAAGTGGCTGTAGTATTCATGAATTTCACCCTGGAGCAGGCGAATGCGGTTCTGTGCCCGTTTCAGCCGTTTGCCGGTGCGCACGATGCCGACGTAGTCCCACATGAAGCGGCGGATTTCGTCCCAGTTGTGGGCGACGACGACTTCCTCATCTGAGTCTGTCACACGGGTCTCGTCCCAGGCGGGTAATTCGGCGGGGACGTCAATCTGATCCAGTTTGCTACGGATGTCCTTGTAGGCCGAGTGGGCGAACACGACACATTCGAGCAGAGAATTACTGGCCATACGGTTGGCACCGTGCAGGCCGGAGCAGGATACCTCACCGATGGCATACAGGCCGTCGATATCGGTGCGACCGTGTTTGTCGATCACGACGCCGCCGCAGGTGTAGTGTGCAGCGGGCACGACCGGGATACGCACCTTGCTGATATCGATACCGTGTTGCAGACAACGTGCGTAGATGGCCGGAAAATGTTCAATTATAAAGTCAGTACTGTGGTGGGTGATGTCCAGGTACATGCAGTCCGCACCGAGCCGTTTCATCTCATGGTCAATCGCGCGGGCGACCACATCACGTGGGGCAAGCTCGGCCCGGCTGTCATAGCGTTGCATGAATTCGGTGCCGTCCGGGCGTAGCAATTTAGCGCCTTCACCCCGCAAGGCCTCGGAGATCAGGAATGATTTGGCGTCCGGGTGGTAAAGGCAGGTCGGGTGGAACTGGATAAACTCCATGTTCGCAATCCTGCAACCCGCGCGCCAGGCCATGGCGATGCCGTCGCCGGTACAGATATCCGGGTTGCTCGTATACAGGTAGACCTTGCCGGCGCCGCCGGTGGCCAGTACGACGGTCTTTGCCCGGAATACATTGACCTTGTTCGCCTTCTGGTCATAGACATAGGCACCGACGCAGCGGTTATCAGCGAGACCAATCTTGTTGCCAAGGATCAGGTCAACCGCCGTCTGGAATTCAAACAGGTCGATATTAGCATGCGTGCGTACCCGGCTGACCAGTGTGGTCTCAACCGCCCGGCCGGTGGAATCGGCCGAGTGAATGATGCGTCGGTGGCTGTGGCCGCCTTCCTGATGCAGGTGGTATTCATAGCCATCGGCCTCGGTTGATCGGGTGAAGTTGACCCCGATATCGATCAGCCAGCGGATGCTGTCCTTGCCGTTCTCCACGACGAACTTGACGATTGCCGGGTCACACAGACCGCCACCGGCTATCAGGGTGTCCTCGACGTGGGATTCGATACTGTCCTGGTTATCGAGCACGGCGGAGATGCCGCCCTGGGCGTAAAAGGTGGCGCCCTCATTTACAGCGGCCTTCGATAACACTGCGATGCGGGTATTACCGGCCTCGGCCAGTTGCAGCGCCAGACTCAGCCCGGAGGCGCCACTGCCGATGATAAGGACATCATGTTGGTATTGGTAACTCATAAGAAGTGGGATAGTATAACTGATGTACCAGAATTGCAGTTTAAAAATGATTGACGGGCGTTCCAGTCACTTTTATAGATGTATGACCACCCCGTCGCCGGAAAAATAAAGCCACTCAAGCTGGCGTAAATAACGGACAGGCTGCAAGGATCCATGACAGATACGATTTCATATGGCCGGACCAATCCGGCTACAGGCTTGCCCGGACAGGGCTGCCGCGTTAACAGAGTAAACGAATTTTCAGGAATTGAATGTGAGTAGTACAGAGGCCGATCTGGCGTTGGTAGAAAGGGTCAAGCGAGGGGACAAGGCAGCGTTCGATCTGCTGGTCATCAAGTATCAGTCCCGCATCATTAACCTGGTATCCCGATTTGTCCGGAACCATTCCGATGCCCAGGATGTCACACAGGATGCATTCATCAAGGCCTATCGCGCCTTGCCGAACTTCCGGGGTGAAAGCGCCTTTTACACCTGGCTGTACCGGATAGCGGTCAATACCGCGAAGAATTTTCTGGCCTTGCAGGTCAGTCGCCGGACGTCCGATATGGATGCTGATGTATCCGAGATGGAACAAATCGACGGTAGTGATACTCTAAAAGATCTGGCAACCCCTGAGCATCTGTTGCTGACGAAGGAAATCCAGGACACGGTGGTCCGCGCAATTGATGATTTGCCGGAAGACCTGCGCACCGCCATCACCCTGCGGGAGCTGGAAGGACTGAGTTACGAGGAGATTGCTGAAGCGATGAATTGTCCGATAGGCACCGTACGATCCCGGATTTTCAGGGCAAGAGAGGCGATAGACAAATTGCTGGAACCGTTAATTCATGACTGAGCATAAAACCATGACTGATCAAAACAAGGCACAAATTTCTGCATTGATGGATGGTGAACTGGACGATTTAGCGGTGAAGAAACTGCTCGAAGACAGGTCCATCAAACAATGCTGGCAACGTTACCACATCATTTCCGACGTTATACACAATAATACCCCGTTGAATACTGATACACAGCTTGCGCTGCGTATCTCTGAATTAATCAAGGCCGAACCGGCGATACTTGCACCTACACCGACCCGATCATTTCCGGAATTTTTGCGGCCAGCCGCCGGCATGGCAGTGGCCGCGACTGTCGCAGCACTGGCTATCCTCGGTGTGCAGCAATACCGGGCCGGTCAGATGATGGAGCAGGCCGCCCCGATGGCCGCTACCGCGTTACCGGCCCCGATGCCCGCAAACCGTGTCGGCGTCCCGGTCCAGGTTGCTGGGTATGATGAACGTCCGGTACAACAGGTCATCCAGACTCCGGATTTTGAGCCTGCGAATGTGAACCAGGTCAGCGTGAATAACGTCAAGATGAGTCGTTACATACTGAATCATAACGAATACCAGTCCAATACCGGTGTACATGGACTTACTCCCCACGTCAGGCTGGTAGCGACTGATCGCAGATGATCAGACTGTTTCTGATAATGCTGTTTTCCACCAGCCTGTTACAGGCGCAGACTGATTCGTCCGGCGCAGAGGTGGAGTCAGTCACAAGCCAGGAATTGATCAACCGCATGTCCGATGCGACCAAAAAGCTGAACTACGAGGGCGAGTTTGTCTTCACCCGTGGTGAGCAGATGGATGTGATGCACATGGTGCACAAGGCCGATGATAACGGCGAAAGGGAAAAGATTGTCTCCCTGACCGGTCCTGCCCGCTAAATCATCCGTAACAACCAGACCGTCACCTGTATTTTTCCGGATACACAGGAAGTGATGGTTGAGCGCAGTCATGCCCAGAGTTTTGCAACCAAGTTGCCCGTGTCGATCGAGGCGGTGGCCGATAATTACGAGTTTTCCACTATAGGTAACGAGCGTATCGCCGGTCGGGACAGCTGGGTTGTCAGTGTTACCCCCAAAGACACCTTCCGTTATGGCTATCACCTGTGGATCGA
>CAMDWI010000029.1 GCA_945878555.1 Klebsiella pneumoniae | reverse complement strand
CGAAATCCACGACAGTTCAGATTGGGCACGGGAATATTACCCTTCCAGACACGCTGTGAATACATCCATGTACGCTCGAGCGCCGCATCCATGCGGCTAACGGTCTGTCACGGTAATATTCCCGTGCCCAATCTGAACAGGATTTCGGAACAGTTAATTAGCCATCGGCCTGTCTGTCACCGAGCTCCATAAAGATTGCATTCATACGTTTGACGAAACCGGCCGGATCCTCAAGCTTGCCACCTTCACTCAGCAGGGCCTGATCAAACAGGATATGTGACCAGTCAGCAAAACGCTCATCATCCAGCCTGTCTTCCAGCATCATCACCAGCGGGTGATCGGCATTGATTTCCAGGATGGGTCGATACTCGGGCATCGATTGTCCGGAGGCCTTCAGGATCTGTTGCAAGTGTCTGCCTATCTCGTGTTCAGCCGCTACCAGGCAGGCCGGTGAGGTGGTCAGACGCGTGGTGATACGTACGTCTTTTACCCGATCACCCAGCGTTTCCCGGATGCGGGTAATAAAACGGCTGTCCAGGGTACTGTCTTGCTTCGACTTGTTTTCGGTCGACCCGATATCGCCCAGATCCAGCTCACCTTTCATGACCGATTTCAGCGGTTTGTCGTCAAATTCAGTCAGGTGGCCGGTAACCCATTCATCAATCGGGTCGGTCAGCAACAACACCTCAATACCCTTGTCACGAAAGATTTCGAGATGCGGGCTGTTACGCGCTGTTTGCAGATTCTCGGCAGTAATGTAATAGATCTCCTTCTGTGCGGGTTTCATCCGTGATACGTAATCTTTCAATGACACTGTCTGCTCATCTCCCTCCGTGTGGGTCGAACAAAACCTGAACAGACCGGCAAGCTCCTGCTTTCTGTCCTTGTCAGCCGGGTCTTCAATCACACCTTCCTTGATGACCTTGCCAAACTCCTTCCAGAACCGGCTGTATTTTTCCGGCTCCTTGTCGGCCATGACCGCCAGCAGCTCGACTATCTTGCGGGTTACCCCGGAACGGATGGCGTCGATGGTCCGGTTCTGCTGCAAAATCTCGCGGGAGATATTCAACGGCAGATCATCACAATCAACCACACCACGCACAAACCGCAACCACGGCGGCAGTAATTGTTCAGCGTCATCCATGATAAAGACACGACGGACATACAGTTTCACTCCATGCCGTTTGTCACGGTCCCACAGATCAAATGGGGCGCGGGCGGGTATATACAACAGACTGGAGTATTCAACCTTGCCCTCTACCCTGTTATGCAACCAGGTGAGCGGGTTTTCATAGTCGTGGGCGACATGTTTGTAGAATTCGTTGTACTCCTCTTCAGTAATCTCCTTTTTATTGCGCGACCACAATGCCTTGGCACTGTTGACGGTCTCTTCTCCCTGTTCTTCAACCTCCGCAGGCATGACCACAGGCAGTGAGATATGGTCTGAATAACGTTTGATGACCGAACGCAGACGGTAGCCATCCAGGAACTCGACGGCCTCATCTCGCAGATACAGGGTGACCCGGGTACCACGTTTCGGCAGATCGACCGTCTCCACCGTATAGTCACTCTCCCCGGTGGACACCCACAACACGCCTTCATTCGCTGCCACACCGGCCCGGCGTGTCGCCACCTCAACCTTGTGTGCGACAATGAAAGAGGAATAAAACCCTACACCGAACTGGCCTATCATCCTCGTGTCCTTGCCCTGATCACCGGTCAGCCTTTCCACAAACTGGCGGGTCCCGGAACGCGCTATTGTACCCAGGTTCTGGATGACCTCTTCACGCGACATGCCTATGCCATTATCGCTGACCGTAATTGTTTTCTGGTCCTTGTTATATTCAACACGGATTTTCAGTTCCGGATCGTCTTCATACAGGGCGGCATTCTGCAATGCTTCGAAACGCAGTTTATCGGCGGCATCGGAGGCATTCGATATCAGTTCACGCAGGAATATTTCCTTGTTGCTGTACAGCGAATGGATCATCAGACTCAGTAACTGCTGTACTTCTGTCTGGAATCCCAGCGTTTCCTTTTTTGCTTCTATACTCATTGCTGCTGTTTCCTCATTGGTTATACATACACAGGTATCCTATGTTGTGACTTTACAATATTTTTTCAAGTTCAGATCGATTTTCGGGGACCTGTACCCGATTAAGGTTTTGCTGTCGCACCCGCTTGTATTGAAAAATGTTCTGGTAGTATACGGACCAGACAACATGTGCGGTTAGCCTGGAGACACGCCTGCAATGATACGGATTATGTTCGCCTTTTTGACCATACTGCTTTTCAGCGGTTGTGCCCCGGGCACCGCCGTCGTCCGGCAGAATACAGAAACGGATCGGGTCAGGACCGAAATGCTGGCCAGTGCGGCCTATGCCAATACCGACTGGCTGACCAGTGAGAAGTATTATTCGGAATTGATCCGCTCCGGCCAGCAACAGGCGCTGCACTGGTACAGGCTCGGCAATATCTTCGCGGCTACTAACAGGCCGGACGCCGCCATTGTGGCCTACCGGGAGGCGATCCGCCTGCAACCGGATATGGCAGAGGCCTGGTACAATCTGGGCATTATCCAGTTGAGGCAGTCCGCCTGGAGTCTGGGGCAGCTGCAACTGCATGCCGGGGAGGATCAGGCAACCGCCGGGCAGGGTAAACAGATACTGCAGGGAATACTCGAACTTATCCAGACTACCGGTTCGAATTAGGCCCGTTTAACCAGTGTTAGCGAATACGATCAAATATCGTTAAAATCCCGGACATGTCTATCCCCTCACCGACAATCCAGCAACATACCCCGGTCATCCAGCAGTATCTCGGATTCAAGCAGCAACACCCGGACAAGTTGCTGTTCTTTCGAATGGGCGATTTCTACGAACTGTTTTTCGACGATGCCCGCAAGGCAGCCAGACTACTTGATATCACGCTGACACGACGCGGCCAGTCTGCCGATGAGCCGATTCCGATGGCAGGTGTTCCCTATCATGCGGTCGAAAACTATCTGGCGCGATTGATCCGACTGGGAGAGTCTGTGGTTATCTGTGAGCAGATCGGTGACCCGGCCACATCGAAAGGGCCGGTTGAACGCCGGATCACCCGCATCGTGACACCGGGAACGGTGACTGATGAAGCCCTGCTGGAACAGAACCAGGACTGTTGCCTGCTGGCATTACATTGTGACAAACAGGGTATTGGACTGGCGAGTCTGGATCTGGGCAGCGGCCGGTTCAGGGTGCTGCAACTTGCAAATGCGGAGATGCTGGCCGCTGAACTCAAACGTATCGGTCCGGCTGAAATCCTGGTCTGTGAAAATGCAGACCCGCAGTTGTACGCCACCGTAAACTGTCGGGTTACGTTGCGTCCTGAATGGTATTTTGACCACAAACAGGCCAGTGAACTGTTGCTGCGACAGTACCAGCTGCAATCGCTCGCCGGCATGGATATTAATGGTATGGTTAATGCCATCTGTGCCGCCGGTGCGGCGCTGCATTATGCAAGGGATACCCAGTGCCAGGACATCCTGCATCTGCAACCGATTGTAGTTGAACACAGCGAAGACGGGATTACCCTCGACAGTATCAGTCGTCGTAATCTCGAACTGGTGCAGGATCTGTCCGGCCGCAAGCAGCACAGTTTGCTTAATATCATGGACGTAACAACGACCGCCATGGGTGGACGCCTGCTACGGCGCTGGGTGGTACAGCCATTGCGCGACCACGAACAATTACAGCGACGACATGATGCCGTGGCGTGTTTGCTGGAGGGCCGGATTTACAGCGAGCTGCGTGAACGCCTTCGATCTATCAGTGACACCGAACGTATAGTGACCCGGGCCGCGCTGGGTACGGCACGTCCACGCGACCTCATCCAGCTTCGCAATACGCTCGCGGCGCTGCCTGCCATACATGAGTTCCTGCGGCCACTGGCCTGCGCGCGCCTGCACGAACTGGATCAACAGATTGATCTCTTACCCGGGTTGAAAGACTGGCTGGATATCGCCCTGGTTGAGCAACCGCCGGTGACCTTGCGCGACGGCGGAGTGATTGCAGACGGATTTGATCCGCAACTGGACGAACTACGGCAACTCAGCACCGATGTCAGCCGCTGGCTGCTGGACCTGGAACAACGCGAGAAATTGCGCACCGGCCTTGCCAACCTGAAGGTCGGCTACAACCGGGTACATGGGTATTATATTGAGATCAGTCGTTTGCACAGTGATACCGTCCCGATTGAATACCACCGCCGCCAGACTCTCAAGACTACCGAGAGATTTATCACCGATGAATTGAAACAGTTTGAGGAAAAGGTGCTGGGCGCGCGGGATAAAGCGCTGGCCAGGGAAAAACTTCTTTATGAAACTGTATTGCAACGGATCCGGACACACCTGGTTTCCATCCAGACCACCGCCGCTGCATTGGCCGAACTCGACGTGCTGACCTGTTTTGCTGAACGTGCTGATCGGCTGAATTATTGCCGCCCGCAATTTTCACAGACCCCGGGAATTACGATAAAAAACGGTCGCCATCCTGTAGTGGAACAGATCCAGGAAGCACCCTTTATAAGCAACGATTTGTTGATGAATGACAGGCAACGCCTGCTGATAATTACCGGTCCCAATATGGGAGGTAAATCCACCTACATGCGCCAGACAGCACTGATAGTTATTCTGGCCCATATAGGTAGTTATGTCCCGGCACAATCCGCCACTATCGGTCCCATCGACCGTATATTTACCCGTATCGGTGCGAATGATGACCTGGCGAGTGGCCAGTCTACGTTTATGGTAGAGATGGTAGAGACAGCAAACATACTGAATAATGCCAGCAAGCACAGTCTGGTGCTGATGGACGAAATCGGCCGCGGTACCAGTACCTATGATGGTCTGGCACTGGCATGGGCCTGTGCCGGGTACCTGGCAAACCAGATACAGGCCTATACACTGTTTGCAACGCATTATTTCGAACTTACCGCACTTGCTGACCAGCTGGACGCCACCATCAACCTGCATTTTGACGCGGTAGAACATGGTGAGACGATAGTATTCATGCATAGTGTCAAACCGGGTCCGGCCAGTCGCAGTTACGGTCTTCAGGTTGCCCAGCTTGCAGGTATACCGAAATCGGTTATAGTAAACGCCCGAAAACGTCTGGAGACGATGGAGACAGACCTTCCGGACCCTGCTGAACGCGCCGTGTTTCCCGCGCCGGATTACCGTGAACATCCACTGGTTGTTGCACTGGAAAACATCAATCCGGACCTGATAACGCCGCAACAGGCACTCGAAATCCTGTACAATCTGAAAAAGTTATAATGCTGATACGCTTGCAGGACAGCCACAAATACTCCATGCCGTATCTGTTTGAATGCGATTAATATGTAAAAGCGAGGATATATCATGCCGTTTATAGTGACCGAATCCTGTATCAAATGTAAGTTCACCGACTGCGTTGAGGTCTGTCCGGTCGATTGCTTCCATGAAGGTCCGAACATGCTCGTCATTGATCCGGATGAATGTATCGATTGCACGCTTTGCGAACCCGAATGTCCTGTCAATGCGATCATGTCAGAGGATGATGTCCCGGAAGAAATGGGCAAGTTCATCGCACTGAATGCCGAAATGTCCAGAATCTGGCCAGTGATTAACGAAATGAAAGACGCCCCGGCGGATGCTGACGACTGGAAAGGTGTCAAAGACAAGTTCCAGCATTTCGAGAAGTAATAGCGGTCGGTCTGTAACCGCACGTTATGGATCCGGCAACAATAATACCAGCACAATATGTTGCGGCCGTCCCCCCGGAAGGTGGGTCTCTTTTCACCCGAAAATATGGCCGTAATCCAGTTGGCCATGGCAGATATCCGCTTTACCGCCACCCGATACCGGCGTCAAGCCTGCTGATACTGATAGTTACAGTGGTTACCCTGCCCGTCCTGCAAGCCGCTGATATTTATAAATGGACGGATGAACAGGGCAGGGTTCATTACGGCGATCGACCAGAGGGCAAACAGGTCGTCCAGATCAGTACCACCAGCGGACCTGCACCGGATCCCACCCAGGGACAACGTCTACAGCAACAGCGCCAGTTGCTCGATGTATTTGAAGAAGACAGACAGAAATTAAAACAGGCCCGCACGGATGAAAAAGCTGCGCGCGTGACCCGTCTGGCCAACTGTGACAAAGCGCGCACGCGTCTGACCGAAATGAAAAATGCCCGGTACATATATGAGGAAAGTAAGGATCCAGACAATCCGCATATACTCTCCGAACAGGAAACTGCCAAAGCACTTGCAACCGCAAACCATGATGTAGAATTATGGTGCATCTATCCCCCCAAATAGGGACAGCGTTGGACTCCGGTTTTATACGTCTCTCTGCACTCCAACTAATTCATGGACAATCCTAATAAAATCAGGCTATTATGCCCGATAGTGCAGATAAATCCTGTCCCGGGGCAGGATTGTTCGATCGAACCTGGCAGACATAAAATACAATAAAAATAACATGTGCACATACAGCAAAGACAGGGTACAAGAGACGTCAAATGCAGGCGCGACGGTCAGTGTTTCCCTGTTGTTGACTGAACCCCGGATCACTGGCTCGGGGCTGAAATGAATCTTTCCGACAAGATTGAAATTGCGGATGTGTCGGATGTCGGAAAACGCCGCCCGCACAACGAAGACAGCACCTTATGTGATCTCTCCGCTGGTCTGGTTATACTCGCGGATGGTATGGGTGGATACAAGGCCGGAGAGGTTGCCAGCGCAATTGCCGTCACGACCGCCCATAAATTTATCCTTGACGGACTGGAAAAAATTGAACGGGGTGCTATTGATCGCATCACCGGATTAAGCAATGAAGCTAGTGTTGTCAAAAACGCAATAATCCATGTGAATTCAGAGATTTACCATACTGCCCAGGCTGACCCGCAATGTCAGGGCATGGGAACGACCATGGTCGTTGTACTGTTCCACAATAATATCGTTACGATGGGGCATGTCGGTGACTCCAGATTATACCGGATCCGGCAGACTAAATTTTCCCAGGTAACAAAAGATCATTCGTTAATTCAAGAACTTATAGATCGCGGCCTGTATACCCGGGAAGAGGCCGAGAAAAATACCCCGAAGAATCTGGTCACCCGGGCCATCGGTATAGAACCGGATGTGCAGGTTGATATTGCCGAGGAAACCGTCTATCCCGGAGATATTTACATGCTGTGCTCGGATGGATTAAATGATATGGTAGATGATGAAGAAATTCACTTAACCCTAAGTAAATATAGTGCTAATCTTGCACAAGGCGCCAATGAGTTAGTACGGTTGGCCAACAAAAACGGGGGAAAGGACAATATTTCTGTCGTACTTATCAGGGTGCTTGCTGATTTTTCCATCACCAGCAGAAGTCTGATAAAAAAAATAAAAAATCGATTCTTTTGATGTCAGGGGATTGGGATATTACCAATGGCAAAGTTAGTTCTTAGTTTAAATGGCGTGGTTCAGGGTGAATACGAACTTAATCAGGAGCGTATTACAATTGGACGTAAGCCTGAAAATGAAATTCCAATTGATAATCTTGCTGTCAGCGGCAAACATGCGCTGATCATCACTATTCTTGATGATTCATTTCTGGAAGACCTTGGTAGTACCAATGGTACCTATGTAAATGGAAAATTGATTAAGAAACATGCGCTTAAGAATGGTGATGTGATTGCCATTGGCAAGCATGAACTCAAATATATAAACGAGCACGCTACCAGCGACGATGATGAGTTTGAAAAAACCATGATCATCAAGCCGGGCTCAGCCAGCGCTGCTGTTGCCGCAGCAAAGGCGGCAGAAATCGCCGGCGCTGCCGCGGCTGCACCGGTCAGACCGGTTGCTGCACCAGCTCCAGGCGGCGGTCCAGCCAGGGTAATTACACCTGCAGCTGTGGCTCCTGGCGGCGGTATGCCACTTGGCAGACTGACCGTGCTTAATGGACCTATAGCAGGCAAGGAACTGGAACTTACCAAGGCGCTGATTACACTCGGCAAACCCGGTACACAGGTCGCGGTTATTTCACGTCGTCCCCAGGGCTATTTCCTGACACATATTGAAAGTGACGGTGATGGTAAACGTTATCCGACGGTAAACGGGGAGCCGATTGGTCCCAAGGCCTATCAACTGAAGGACAGTGACCTCATTGAGCTGGCGGGTATCAAGATGGAGTTTTCATCTGCACGCTAGGCCAGCTACCTGAGTATCCGGTATAAAATAAAAAACCGCCTCAGGGCGGTTTTTTATTTTGGAAGACCAGATTTACCTAACTGTCAGCGAGTATCCGATCCCCGACACTCGCATGGATTGGAAACACCTTATCCAGCCGGGCCAGTTGTAAAACGCTCATCGCCGGGCCACTGACACCTATCAATCCAAAGCGAACATTTTTCTTTCTCGCAGTCTGGTAGCCCTCAACCAGACTGGCCACACCAGAGCTGTCTATGTAGCTGACTGCTGACAAATCAACAAGCAGATTACTTTTACCGTCCAGACATTGCAGTATCTGTTTCCTGGCCTCAGGAGAACATGACAGATCGACATCCCCCGCCAGCTCAACCACGATATAGCCGGCCTCCTCTCTTGTATTATATTTCATCCCCGTTTCCTGTTTTTTTCTGTTCGTTATCAGGTAAACCCCCTGCCCCACCTGCTGACAGAGGCCGCCATCCACAGCTTACTCAATATTTTTCATCATATCGAGAAAATTTCCGCTCCCCTGTTCCAGATGCCCCATATGGTAGCTATCCATAATTTCGCGGATAAAATGCACCCCCAGGCCGCCCGGACGGATATCATCCAGTTCGCGAGGTCTGATCCTGTCGAGATCTACCGGTTCGGCATAATCTTCCAGCCTGAACCACAGGGCCTGTTTTGTCAGGGACACTTCAATCATAAACTGACCATCACCTTGCCCACGGTAGGCATGCTGGATAATGTTCATGCACGCCTCATTGATGGCGATAACCAGTTTCTGGCAGAGTTCGTTACTACAACCGGCGGACTCAGCCGTACGCTGGATTATTGCCCTGACCAGCGCAAGACGTTCTGCCCGGGCAGGCAGACTCAATCTGAACAATAACTCTGTTTCCGGTTTTGTCAGCATTCTATCAACACCATTGTAATATCATCATGTTGAATGGCATTGGGACTGCGTATAGCATCCACTATGCTTTCGAGTCTGTCACGACTGGAACAGGCACGCTTCGACTCTATCAATTTTTTCAGTCCTGCTACCCCAAGCTCGATACCGAAGACATCCATACTTTCACTAACGCCATCAGTGTAAATGTAGAGACTCCCGCCCTCCAGAGACAATGTGGTTACCGGAAATTCCGTCCCGGCTATGATCCCGACTGGCGGTGCATGCGCACCGAATTCCTCAAACCGGCCATCGCGGTGGTGAAATAACGGTGGCTGATGACCGGCATTCGCATAACTGACGGTCTGCGTAACCGGATCGATAAATCCGGAAACCAGTGTTACAAACATGCCATGAGACACTGTTTCACAGACTTCGTCATTGACGCGGGCAAGTAATTGACCCGGGTCATTGATATCCCTCGCCAGCAGATGTAACAGACTACTGACCTTGGCCATTAACAACGCCGCATTCATGCCTTTCCCGGACACATCTGCGAGATTGAAATAGATGAGTCCATCTGAACGTGTGAAAAAATCATAAAAGTCTCCTGACACCTCACGTGCAGGTATATTCATACCCTGAACAGGATAGTGGATGTCCGGACGGGCAGGTAACAACCCCTCCTGGATCTCGCGGGCCAGTTCCAGTTCCTTTTGCATCCGCTCCTGGACTATCAATCTGTCCGCCATCCTTGCATTGTGAATAGCCAGAGCAGCAGCTGAGGCCAGTGCGACAAGAATGTTTTCATCGCGCCTATCGAACAGGCCATCACCGATTTTCTTGTTAATCAGTTCAAGCGCACCTATACAGGTGTCCTGCACCATCAACGGGGCACACAGGATCGAACGGGTTTCAAATCCGGTGTCCTTGTCCACATTGTGTGCAAAATCGGGATCGACCCTGACATCACGAACAAACTGACTGGTACGCGTCATCACTGTCTTGCCGACGATGCCGGCTGTGGCCGGCAGGCGCAACCCGGTAATATCCACCGGGCCGGCACAGGCACGACACACCAGTTCCCTCCTGTCATCGCTTAACAGGAAAATTGAGGCCGCCTCGGCACTCAAATACTGGATAAACTTCTCAATCGCATTTGACAGCGTCTCATCAACATTCAGTGAGGAGGCAAATGACTGGACGACCTCTGCGAGTAATGCCAGCTGGTCGTCAAGACTATGACCACCGTCATCATCAAACAGGCTGTACACATTGCTGTTTTGCATTATCGCAGTTTCCTCAGACACTCAAGATAGGAGAGTTCATCGGGCATGGTACGATCCCGCTGCGCCTGCCACAATACCCTGCCCAGACACTCCATCATTCTGTGCTGGAGTTTATGCTCATCCGGTTGTATTTCCAGCAAGTCACGATAGCAGGACGCAGAACCCGGAGGACGATCCGCACTGATCTGTTCCTGTATCGCAATATGCATGCCCATATGCAGAAACGGGTTTTCCGTCTCACCAGACGAGTTAAAATCGCTGTGCAGCACATCTTCATTTAACCAGCGGTGATATTCCGGATGTTGTAATACCACGGCAAGTACGATCTGCTCAAGTGCGCCCAGCATTTCACCCCGGCGATACTTCTGCCAGGTCTGCACAAATACACCCCGACTACTGTCACGATCCTGTACTATCACGCCTGCCTTTTCCTGACTATTGATAAATGATCCAGCGCATCCTTTTTTCCGCCCCACTCGCAGTGTTCAACAATGATACAGCTATTACAACGCGGGTTTCTGGCCGTACAGGTGTACCTGCCATGCAGGATTAACCAGTGGTGGGCATCCTGCCTGAATTGTTCAGGCACATTCTTCAGCAGCTTTTTCTCGACTTCCAGCGGGGTTTTCCCCGCTGCGATTCCGGTCCGGTTCGCAACACGGAAAATATGGGTATCCACGGCTATAGTAGGTTCGCCAAATGCTGTATTCAGTATTACATTCGCGGTCTTGCGGCCAACACCCGGGAGCTTTTCCAGTGCTTCACGATTGTTCGGGACCTCACCGCCATGCTGTTCAAGTATAATTCCACACAGTCTGATGATATTTTCGGCCTTGGTATTATAGAGACCTATCGTCCTGATAAAGGACTTCAGTCGGTCAACACCCATATCAATCAGTGCGCGGGGCGTATTCGCAACCTTGTACAACTCCCGTGTTGCCTTGTTTACACTGATATCGGTCGCCTGTGCCGAGAGCACCACTGAAACCAGCAATTCAAATACCGAAGCATATTCCAGCTCGGTCGTGGGTGCGGGATTCTGGCTGGCCAGCGCCTCAAAGATCGCAGTGCGTTTGTTTTTATTCAAGCGGATCCTTGACTGTATCAGCCGATGGCATCGTAACAGTAACTGCCGACCTGACAGACCCGGGTTGAGCCAGAAGTGCGAGCAAACATCCTGCAATAATAAATGCACCTGCAATCGAATCAAATAACGGCAAACTGAGTGCCGTATTGGCTGCATGGTTAATGGAGGTGATACTGATATGCACTGTACCTGACACCAGTAGTTCGCGCAGCAGACCTGTCAACATACATAACAATACGGGTAATCCTGCCACGATCATCGACTTGCGTAACATACGCACTGGTGTATGTATTAATGCTTCCTGCTCCAGTACCAGCAGCACCAGACTGTTCATCGCCAGCAAGGGCACATAAATATCGACCATCGCACGCAACTGGTACAGATGGGCCTGTAACAACATGTCTAGTATGGACACCCAGACAGATGTAATCATCAGGATGAATACCAGACGGAATTGATGAGGTACGAGATTACGGATAACTGACAACGTGACCGAACTGAACAACAGTACCAGCATAAATCCAGACCCAAGCATGACAGCAGAAGTCAGGGTAGTGCTACCGGCGAGCAGAGGCCCCAGCCCAAGCGCTACCGTAAACACCGGGTGTCTGGACAGGTAGCATGAGAGTTTTCCGGATACTGTCATCAATCACGCATCTCTTATAGGTACAAGCAGGTAAATCGCAAGCTGTGAGCGTCTAGAGGCAATACTACTGTGCCTGAGCCCCGTTGGTCTGTTGCCCGCCCAGCCGCCGGATCAAATCGTTATGTAAACCACCAAAACTGCCATTGCTCATTATAAGCACATGGTCACCGGGCCGTAACTGGCCTAGCAGATAGTCGATAATCGCAGCGGTACCTGTGAATACATGAAGTTTCGCCAATGCTGATAATGCATCCTGTAAATCCCATGCCATCTTCTCGGGCTGACAGGCGATGACCTCGTCTGCTTCTACCAGCGCCCCGGCCAGAGTGTCCCGATGCGTACCCATTTTCATCGTGTTTGAACGCGGTTCAAATACAGCATATATACGCTCATTTCCGACACTGGCGCGTAGTGCATTCAGCGTTACCCGGATGGCAGTGGGATGATGGGCAAAATCATCATAGACACTGACGCCGTTTACGACCGCAAGTCGCTGCAACCGACGTTTGACGCTTTTGAACTGCCCCAATGCCTCCGCGCTGAGCTCCGGGGAGATATTCAGGCGGGCCGCCGCCGCCATCACGGCCAGTGCATTTTCAGCATTATGCTGACCTATAAGGTCCCAGTTAACAGAGGCAGCCGCATGCCCATTATGGGTTATCCCGAATCCAGACATATCCGGCTTGTTTGCCTGAGCCTGCCAGGCGGCATTGCTTGCGCCAAACCCGACGGTCGGAGTCCAACAACCTGACTCAAATACTGTATTGATGTGTGGATCGCCCTGTTTATGAATAATCTGTCCATTCGCAGGCACGACCCTTACTAGTCGACGAAATTCCCGAATTATATCTATTATATCGCCGAATATGTCTGCGTGATCAAACTCGATGTTATTTATAATCAATGTGTTTGGCCGGTAATGAATAAATTTGGAGCGCTTGTCAAAAAAGGCGGTATCGTATTCATCTGCCTCGACAACAAAACAACTGTCGCCGCCAAGGCGAGCTGAAACTCCAAAATTTTCCGCGACGCCGCCAATAAGAAACCCCGGGTTTTTACCGGCATATTCCAGCACCCATGCCAGCATAGCTGTCGTAGTTGTCTTGCCGTGTGTACCGGATACAGCCAGTACATGTCTGCCTGCCAACACATGTTCAAGTAACCACTGAGGTCCGGAGGTATAGGACAACCCGGAATTTAATACATATTCGACTGCCGGATTGCCACGGGACAAGGCATTACCGATAATGACGATGTCAGGTGCGTTCGATTCCAGAGGATCAGCGGCATAGCCATCGTACAGGGTAATACCGCTCTGCTGTAACTGGGTACTCATTGGGGGATATACATTCGAATCCGAACCGGCAACCTCATGCCCGAGTTCCCGGGCCAAAAGGGCGATTCCCCCCATAAACGTACCGCAAATTCCGAGTATATGAATTTTCACAGGCCACCCTCGACTGGTAAGACAATCTGCAATACCAGACTGGTCAACGTTATATAGGTCACTGAGCCGAGAATGCCCAGCATATAAGAGGCTGACAGGGCGTGCCGGAGTATATGGGTCATCACCGCAATATTCCATATCACCAGAACCAGCACCAGCAACCCGATCAGGGTCTGTGTTTCAGTGGTGATCTCAAAAAATACCCTCCAGTAAAACAGTGGGACGGCAATCAGGCTGAAGATCAGTCCGGTTCCTGCCAGTGCAGTACCGGTCTGTAACCAGCGCCGGGGAACACTGCGAAGATAAACAAATACACAAGTGATCAGCAATAACATGATTGCCTCAATAGAACCGGTCAACACGGCAAAGTAGAGCGACTGGGTAGGCAACAACAGGATCGCACTGATTGCACCGTAACAGAACAGTACCAGCCAGAACAATACCGGGGAGGCAGGCAGGTCCTGCGGACACTTTTGCAGCAGGCAAATTCGGAAAAATTCATTTAAAACCAGGGTTATAGCGTTACGCATGCCAAAAAATCTGCTTGTTTGTCTGACCAGTTAAAGATGCCATTATTGATGATTTAGCCTGATTGTATGATACCTTGGGACTTTGATTGATTTTTTTTATCCTGTCGATTGAATTTATCCGGTACCGGATCGGGATTCCAGCATATATCATAATATTCGCATAAAACTGACCAACCAGGATTATAGAGGAACATAGATATGAAAATTGATATCGGCATACCAGAAAACCAGCGGATCCAGATCGCAGAAGGACTCTCCCGGTTGCTGGCTGATACCTATACCTTGTACCTGAAAACACATAATTTTCACTGGAACGTCACCGGCCCGATGTTCACTACATTGCATACCATGTTTGAGTTGCAGTACACCGAAATGGCCACAGCAGTTGACATCATTGCTGAACGCATCCGCGCACTGGGTGTGTTTGCGCCCGGCTCCTACAAACAATTCAGTGAATTATCATCCATCAAGGAAGAGACTGGCACTCCCTCGGCCACAGACATGATTAAACAACTGGTAAAGGGCCAGGAAGCCGTGACCCGAACAGCACGTAGCATATTCCCGCTGGTAGACAAGGCCAATGATGAACCCACCGCAGACTTGTTGACGCAACGGATGCAGATTCATGAAAAGAATGCCTGGATGTTACGCAGTCTGCTGGAAGAAAAATAGGACAGTAACCACCCGATACCTGGTCAGATATCGGGTGGTTACTGTGTAAAAGTACCGGTGCCCCGGGTTAGACGTTAAATCGCCTTATTGCCCGGGTTGCAGCCCGGAGGGTGGTTTAAGCATTTGTTCGAGTTCTGACAAAACCGCTGAATAGACCTTGCGCTTGAACTCAATTACCTCATCGACTGGATCCCAGAAGTTAACCCAGCGCCAGTTGTCAAACTCCGGACTATCACTCAGGTCGAGCCTGACAGCATTTTCATCACCGAGTAGACGCAGCAGGTACCAGCGCTGCTTCTGACCCCGGCAAAGCGGTCGGGAATTCTTCCTGATAAACCGTTCAGGCAACTCATACCTCAGCCAGTCACGGGTACATCCTATGATTTGAACGTGCTCCGGTAACAGTCCGATCTCTTCGCGTAATTCACGGTACATCGCCTTTTCCAGGGGCTCACGCGGTTTTATGCCTCCCTGGGGAAACTGCCATGCGTCCATACCAATACGTTTGGCCCAGAACAGCTGTCCTGTGTTATTGGTAAGTACGATACCGACGTTCGCACGAAAGCCTTCGGCATCAATACTTGAGTTGGAGAAGTCTGTCTGATCCAGCACTGTTCGTCTCGCCTGCTATCCGCCCTGTCCTTCAGTTAACCGAGCAAATGTTTGATAGCGTCGCGTTCTTCTTCGAGCTCTTTGCGGGTCGCGTCCATCCTGGACTGGCTGAATGCATTGATCTCCAGACCCTGGACAATCGTGTATTCGCCACCGGTACAGGTAACCGGGAACGAATAGACCAGTCCTTTGGGTATACCATAGGATCCATCGCTCGGAATTCCCATGCTGACCCAGTTATCACTGGCTGTGCCATGTGCCCAGTCACGCATGTGCTCTATGGCTGCATTGGCAGCCGAGGCAGCGCTGGAGGCGCCACGTGCATTGATAATCTCTGCACCGCGCTTGGCGACACGGGGAATGTAATCTGACTCATACCAGGCGGAATCAACCAGTGACAGTGCAGGTTTACCTGCGACTGTGGCATGGTGGATATCCGGGAACTGGGTGGTTGAGTGATTGCCCCAGACCACGACCTTACGTACGTCGTTAACGCTCTTACCGGTCTTGTCTGCCAGCTGTCCAACCGCACGGTTATGATCCAGACGCATCATTGCCGTGATATTTCGGGGATTCAGGTCCGGAGCATTATTAAGAGTAATCAGTGCATTGGTATTGGCCGGGTTACCTACGACCAGCACACGTACATCACGTTTGGCATTTTTGTTAAGGGCTTTGCCCTGCACACCGAAGATGGCGGCATTAGCCTCCAGCAGATCCTTGCGCTCCATACCGGGTCCACGCGGTCTGGCGCCTACCAGATAAGCAAAGTCCGCATCCTTGAATGCAACATCCGGGTTATCGGTCGTTACTACGCCCGCAAGCGTTGAAAATGCGCAATCCTGCAGCTCCATCACCACGCCTTCCAGCGCCTTCAGGGCCGGGGTTACCTCCAGTAATTGAAGAATAACAGGCTGATCCTTGCCGAGCATCTCACCGGCGGCAATCCTGAATAATAAAGCGTAACCGATTTGTCCAGCCGCACCTGTTACTGCAATTCTTACTGGTGATTTCATACAGCCAATTTCTCCTGATTTGTAAGTTATTAAGGAATAATTCCGGTTATAACACAGGCCTTTCATTCTAATCAAATACCGGGGCTGGGCGCCTGTTATTTTTGCCGACTCCCGGGCGTGGATGGCGTCGTCATCCCCGCTCACCGGATGTTTTATCTAACACGGCCGCATATGATAACAGGTGGAAACCGTGCAAGACACTGTTCTAACAGTTGAAATGAAAGTTATAGGTGGAAGGTACACTGCCTGCTGACACGGTGAACTGATAACCGGCCAGAGACAGCGTTTACAGTATTTTGTCTATAAATACCGGTTAAAACAGGACTTTTATTGCATTTTCCGGTAAGCTTGAACCTCGAAGAATAGTATCAGACCATCAAGTTATTCTGCCTGGTGGATAATCGGAATGTCGGCTCGACAATTTCCCAAGACATGGGGTTCGTATTTGAGACCTTGTGAGGGTTTATGCAGCACCGGCACAGTGATACATGTCAACTATTGCAGGGAAATATTTCTGATCGCCCGAAGCTGGTATGCAACCTGGGTGCAGACTACTAAAATAGTTGCATTTTCTTCTTGAGAAATCCTCTTAAAAAGGGAAAATTACAACAACTTTGAAAAAAACGGGAGTTTTCCCGCAATTAGGGTAAATACGAGACGCAATATGAGTAATAGCAATCCATCCTGGTTATACAGCGGAAACGCGGATTTTATAGAAGATCTGTATGAGGACTTTTTACGTGACCCCGGTTCCGTATCCTCAGAGTGGCGTGATTACTTCAGTGCACTACAGCAAAACACGGAAGGACCACAGATTGAAAGGGCCCATTCTGCTGTACGTACTACATTTCTTGAGTCCGCTAAAAACCGGTCTGTGACAATCAGCCAGGGCGTGGATTCGATCGTCGATCACCAGAAACAGGTATCTGTATTACAACTGATAAATGCCTACCGTTTTCGCGGACATCAGCAGGCAACTCTGGATCCATTAAACCAGAATGAACGTCCACCGGTTCCTGAGCTTGACCCGGCATACCATAATCTGACTGACGCAGACATGGACAGGACATTCAATACCGGTTCGCTGTCAGCCCCTAATGAAATCAGTTTGCGGGAGATCCTCAGGATAGTCCGGACCACCTACTGCGGTAATATCGGTGCCGAATACATGCATATTAATGAGACGGAACAGAAACGCTGGATACAGCACCGTCTGGAAGAACCACTGGCGACTCCTATGTTCGGCGAGACAAAAAAACGCCGCATATTGAACAGGCTAATTGCAGCCCAATCTCTTGAAGAGTATCTGCACACAAAATATGCTGGCCAGAAACGCTTTTCTCTGGAAGGTGGCGAAAGTCTGATTCCGCTGCTGGATGAACTGGTGCAGGAAAGTGCGAAAGCCACTATCGCCGAGGTTGTCATTGGTATGGCACATCGCGGACGACTGAATGTTCTGATTAATATTATTGGCAAGATGCCTGCCGAGTTGTTCGGTGAGTTTGAGGGCAAGGCCTACAACAATATCAAGGATATTGATGATATCCAGTCCGGTGACGTGAAATACCACCTCGGCTATTCCTCTGATATCCAGACGGATGCGGGACCTGTCCATATGACCCTGGCATTCAACCCGTCCCATCTTGAGATAATTAATCCAGTCGTAGAAGGCTCTGTACGTGCGAGACAGGACAGACGCAATGATCGCACCCGCGATCAGGTATTGCCAGTTCTGATTCATGGTGATGCCGCGTTCGCCGGACAGGGTG
Organism: Klebsiella pneumoniae; assembly: GCA_945878555.1. Lineage (GTDB taxonomy): Bacteria > Pseudomonadota > Gammaproteobacteria > Eutrophobiales > Eutrophobiaceae > Eutrophobius. Next base: position 21,793 of record CAMDWI010000029.1, on the reverse strand, counting down.
TGGTGATGGAAACATTCCAGTTGTCCCAGACGCGAGGCTATTCTACCGGCGGCTCTGTGCACATCGTGATAAACAACCAGATAGGGTTCACTACCAGTGATCCGCTGGATTCACGATCCACTCTTTACTGCACCGACGTAGCGAAGATGGTACAGGCACCTATCTTTCATGTGAATGGTGATGACCCGGAGGCACTGGTGTTTATTGCGAAGTTGGCCCTGGATTTCCGCAATGAATTCAAGAAAGACGTCGTAATTGACATGGTGTGTTACCGCAAACAGGGACACAGCGAAACTGATGAACCGGCCGCTACGCAGCCGCTTATGTACAAGCAAATTCGCAAACATCCTGGTGTAAGCAGAAACTATTCCGACCGTCTGATCCGTGAAGGTGTAATCCAGCAGGAAACGTCGGCAGAAATGCTGAAAGAGTACATCAAGTCACTTGATACAAACGAGTCAGTTGCCGGCCCGCGCGCGACCAATGTAAACATGACCCATCTTATCAACTTCGCACCGTACAAGGGCACATCCTGGCGGGACAAGGCTGATACCACGGTTTCAAAAGAGAAAGTAGCCCAATATACCAGTGCAATCACCCGGTATCCCAGCCATTACAAACTGCATCCGACAGTTGCAAAAGTGATTGATGGTCGTATCCAGATGGGTAAGGGCGAGGCCCTGATGGATTGGGGTTACGCTGAAAACATGGCCTATGCAGCGTTGGTGGATGGCGGTCATGCTGTCCGGATTTCCGGGCAGGACAGTGCACGCGGTACATTCTTCCATCGCCATTCTGTTATTCATAATCAGGAGGATGGCGATACACACCTCCCGTTGCAACATGTTCGAGAAGGCCAGGCGAATTTTCTGGTGATCAATTCGATACTGTCTGAAGAGGCCGTACTTGGATTTGAATATGGCTACAGCAGTTCGGAACCAAAATCTCTGGTCATCTGGGAAGCCCAGTTCGGTGACTTTGCCAATGGTGCCCAGGTCGTGTTCGATCAGTTCCTGAGTTCATGTGAATCGAAATGGGGCCGATATTGTGGACTGGCAGTATTTCTACCGCACGGTTATGACGGCGCCGGTCCGGAACATTCCTCGGCCCGCCTTGAACGATTCCTGCAACTGTGTGCTCGTGAAAATATGCAGGTCTGCGTACCAAGCACGCCTTCCCAGATGTTTCACATGCTGATGAGACAGGTATTACGTCCGTATCGCAAACCTCTCATCGTTATGACGCCGAAGAGCCTGTTACGCCACAAAATGTCTGCCTCTCCGGTAGATGAGCTGATTAACGGTGAGTTCCGGCTGGTTATCGATGAGAGCGACAAGATTAACAAGGCCGATGTTACCCGTCTGCTGTTCTGCTCCGGCAAGATCTACTTCGAATTGCTGGAATCCAGAAGGGAAAACAAGATCCAGAACATCGCCATTGCCAGGATAGAGCAGTTGTTCCCGTTCCCGTCTGCCGAGGTCAAGGCAATGATTGACAGTTATCCCAATCTGCGCGAAGTAGTCTGGGTCCAGGAAGAACCGAAGAACCAGGGCAGCTGGTATTACATGCAATCCCGCGGAACGATGATCGGCTGTCTGAGCGAGAAACACACTTTCGGTTATGCGGGCAGGTTCTACTCAGCATCACCTGCAACCGGCTCGATGAAGCTGCATCTGGCGCAACAGAAGCAGTTGATTCAGGATGCCTTGCAGCTGGACAAGCTTGAGGTAACTACACATAAAAGGGCGCTTGTTTAATTTAATATCAAGAACGATGAAAAGGAGAAGTTTGTGATAGTTGACGTTAAGGTTCCGGTACTGGCTGAATCAGTTTCAGAGGCCACGCTTATCAGCTGGCATAAAAAACAGGGCGATGTGGTCAAGCGCGGTGATAACCTGATTGATATCGAAACTGACAAGGTTACCCTTGAAGTGGCTGCCATGAGTGATGGCATCCTTGCCGAAATTGTTAAAGGCAATGGCGAATCTGTTTCCAGTGATGAGGTTATAGCTCGCATTGATACAGCAGGCGCCGGCAAGGCAGATAAACCTGCCGAACCGAAAAAGGCAGCTGCCGTACCACAGCAACAGTCCCTGCCGGTAGATACCGGAACGTCTGCGGAACCGAAAACCAGTCCGGCAGTCAGGAACATGCTGGCTGAACACAAACTGGACGCAAAACAGATACCTGATGCAAACAATGATGGCCGACTGACCAAGGACGATGTGGTCAACTACCTGAACAAGGACAAACCTGCGACGCAGGAATCCCGAGCACCGGCAAAAGCTTCCGGAACAGCGCCTGCGCCTGCCGGTACTGCACCCGCCGTGACGCTTGCAGGCAATCGTATTGAAGAACGCGTGCCAATGACACGTCTCCGTCTACGTACTGCAGAAAGACTGCTGTCTGCCCAGCATGAAAATGCGCTCCTGACCACGTTTAATGAAGTGAATATGAAACCGGTTATGGATCTGCGCGCAAAATACAAGGACCAGTTCGAAAAGGAACATGGCGCCAAACTTGGATTTATGTCGTTCTTTACCCGGGCTGCGCTGGAAGCTCTCAAGCGGTTCCCTGTTATCAACGCTTCCATTGACGGCAAGGATATTCTCTATCATAACTATTATGATATCGGTATTGCCGTCAGTGCTCCGAAAGGACTGGTAGTTCCGATTATTCGCGATGCAGACTCCCTGTCATTTGCCCAGATTGAAACCAAAATCGTCGAGTATGGCCAGAAGGCCCGCGATTCGAAGTTGACCATTGAGGAACTGACTGGCGGTACATTTACCATCACCAATGGCGGAATTTTTGGTTCGCTATTATCAACACCGATCCTCAATCCACCGCAAAGCGCGATTCTGGGTATGCATAAAATCCAGGACAGGCCGATGGCGGTGGATGGCCAGGTTGTCATACTACCTATGATGTACCTGGCATTGTCGTATGATCACCGGATTGTTGATGGTCGTGATGCTGTGCAGTTCCTGGTCACCATCAAGAATATGCTCGAAGATCCTGCACGTTTGCTGTTGCAGGTGTAACCCGGTACCGTAAGGAAAGATATGAAAAATTATGATGTTGTAGTAATCGGCGCCGGACCGGGTGGATATGTGGCTGCAATACGTGCAGCACAACTCGGGCTTTCTGTCGCCTGTATAGAAAGCTGGTTGAATAATGAAGGAAAACCGGCATTGGGTGGAACCTGCCTGAATGTAGGTTGTGTACCGTCGAAGGCGCTACTGGATTCATCCCATCATTTCAGCTTTCTAAAACATGAGTCAAAACTGCATGGCATCAATGTGTCAGGCGTGACCATGGATATAAACAAGATGATTCAACGCAAGGCAAAGGTTGTGTCGACGTTGACCCAGGGTATTGCCGGTCTGTTCCGTAAAAACAAGGTGGAGTGGCTGCAGGGTCATGGCAAATTGCGGGGTAATGGTCAAATCGAGATAAAACCGACTACCGGCGAATCGACTGAATCCTACAACGTCGCTGCAAGGCATATAATTATTGCCACCGGTTCGGTTCCAATGAAAATACCACCAGCTCCGGTAGACAATGAACTTGTGGTCGACTCAACCGGGGCGCTTGAATTTACCGATGTTCCTCGCAGACTGGGCATCATAGGTGCAGGCGTTATTGGTCTGGAACTCGGCAGTGTATGGAAAAGGCTTGGTTCGGAGGTCGTGATTCTGGAGGCCATGGATGAATTCCTGCCACCAGTTGACCGGCAAATCGCAACCGAGGCTGAAAAAATCCTGCGTAAGCAGGGTCTGGATATACGCCTTGGTACCAAGGTAATTGGAACGGGCTCTAATAACCGTGAAGTCACGGTCACCTATGAGAACCGTGACGGTAAGCAGCAGCTTACAGTGGACAAACTGATAGTCGCTGTTGGGAGGAAACCGAATACCGAAGGACTGGGAGCTCGTGATATCGGACTTAACATGGACGAACGTGGTTATATCCATGTAGACGCTCATGGTCGTACCAACATCGACAATATCTATGCGGTTGGCGATGTGGTCAAGGGGCCAATGCTGGCACACAAAGCTTCCGAAGAAGGTGTTGCCGTCGCTGAACGTATTGCCGGCAAACACGGTCATGTCAACTATGAAACCATACCCTGGATTATCTATACCTGGCCGGAAATCGCGTGGGTAGGCAGGACCGAGCAGACACTCAAGCAGCAGGGTGTTGTGTACAAAACCGGTACGTTTCCGTTTGTAGCCAGTGGGCGAGCCCATGCGATGGGCAACGCCGAAGGACTCATCAAGATCCTCAGTGATGCCAGCACGGATCGTATCCTCGGTGTGCATATCCTGGGACCTTCTGCATCAGAACTGATTGCAGAAGCAGTACTTGCGATGGAATTTGAAGGCAGTGCAGAAGATATTGCACGTACAATTCATGCTCATCCAACCCTGGCTGAAGCAATGCATGAGGCTGCCCTCGCCGTCGACAAACGCGCAATCCATTTTTGAACTGACGCCGGCAGTATTCTGCCGGCGTGTCAGCCTACCCTCGCTTAGTCTTTTGTAATCAAGGTGTTATAACCACTACAGTTCTTCAGAGTTCTAAATTCATTTGCTGGCAACGGCGCATGGATTTTGTTACTATGCAGCATAATTTGTGCACTGCAACGTTGATTCTGCTCTGCACAGATTCGGGTCTCCACATGAAATTTCATGACTTTATAAAAGGTAATTGAAATGACAGAAAAGGTCGTCATAGTTGCTGCAGCCAGAACCCCTATTGGCACATTTGGTGGTTCACTCTCTTCCATCTCCGCACCTCGACTGGGTGCTACCGTAATAAAGGCCCTGCTGGAAAAAACCGGCATTGCGCCCGGCAGCATAGATGAGGTGATACTGGGTCAGGTCCTCACAGCGGGCAGTGGCCAGAATCCGGCACGCCAGTCTGCAATACTGGCGGGACTACCTGATACGGTTCCTTGTATGACCATTAACAAAGTCTGTGGCAGTGGACTAAAGGCAATTCACCTCGCCGCCCAGGCAATCAAATGCGGTGATGCGAGTATCGTCATCGCCGGCGGGCAGGAAAACATGAACCAGGCACCCCATGTTCTACCACAATCGCGCACCGGTACGCGCATGGGAGACTGGAAACTGCTGGATACCATGATCATAGATGGTCTATGGGACGCGTTTAATGACTACCATATGGGTATAACTGCTGAAAATATTGCGAAGAAATTCAATATCAGCCGACAGGAGCAGGACGAATTCGCAGCACGTTCGCAGCAAAAGGCTGAAGTCGCCCTCAAGAATAATGTATTTCAGGATGAAATCGTCCCCGTATTTATACCGCAGCGCAAGGGTGACCCCATCAGGTTTGACAAGGATGAATTCCCTCGCGCCGGTGTGACTGCAGAGGCGCTCGCAAAACTTCAGCCTGCATTTGACAAGAATGGTACTGTCACGGCCGGAAATGCCTCAGGAATCAACGATGGTGCAGCGGTTGTGATTGTCATGTCGGAAAGCAGGGCGCGGGAACTTGGACTTGAGCCACTGGCTTTCGTCAAGGCTTATGCCAGTGCGGGTGTCAGCCCGGAAATCATGGGTACAGGACCGATACCTGCGACGCGTAACTGTCTGAACCGGGCAGGCTGGACGGTAAATGATCTGGATCTGATTGAGGCAAATGAGGCTTTTGCTGCGCAGGCCATATCCGTAAACCGCGAACTTGGTTGGGACAGCGAAAAGGTGAACGTGAATGGCGGCGCCATCGCACTGGGACACCCGATAGGAGCATCCGGATGCCGTATTTTTGTATCACTACTTCATGAAATGAAACGCAGAAATGCACATAAGGGACTGGCAACCCTCTGTATTGGCGGTGGTCAGGGTGTTGCACTCGCAGTGGAGAGATAACAATGAAAATTGATCAGAATAACCGGATTGCACTTGTACTTGGCGGAACTACCCCGGTTGGTACGGCCATTTGTAAACAGCTGGCGCAATCCGGCGCCCGGGTAATCACTGATTATCTTGATGAGAACATTGATAATTGGAAGGGAACCCTGACAGCTGAGAATGTCCAGGTCACAGCTTATAAGGTAGATATCACAGATTTTGATGCCTGTGTCCGTCTGGTTGAGAATATAGAAGAAAATGTCGGGCCAATAGATATTATCGTCAACAGTCCGGAACTGGAATCGACTGCCAGCCCGTTCCATATTATGGACAAGGACCGCTGGGACAAAACGATGGCAACCAATATTGATGCCATCTTCAACATTTGCAAAAATCTGGCCGAAAGAATGAGTACGCGAGGGTTCGGCAGAATTATCAACATATCTTCTATCATCAGTCGTATGGGCCAGGTGGGGCATACACATGATGCCGCCGCCAAGGCTGGCCTGCATGGTTTTACCATGGCACTTGCACAGGAACTTGCACGCAAGGGTGTAACAGTGAATACAATTACACCTGGATTCATAGCCGCAATTGATTCATCCGGGCAACCGGTACCTGCCAATATTCCTGCAGGTCGCGCAGGTAATGTCGATGAAATAGCCAGTCTGGTTGATTACCTCTGCTCTGATCATGCTGGCTACATCAATGGTGCAGATATCGCCATTAATGGCGGCCAGTATATGCATTAGTACTACGGACAATTCATTTTGACTATTACAGGGGGGGGCGAATTATGCGTATAATCAAAAAATATCCGAATCGACGTCTTTATGATACTGAAATCAGCAAGTACATAACACTGGACGATGTTAAGCAGCTCGTCCTTGATGGTGTGGCCTTCTGTGTGAAAGACGTCAAGACAGAAGAGGATCTCACCCGTAGCATCCTGTTACAAATCATTTCAGAACAGGAACACAACGGTGAACCCTTACTGTCAACTGAATCACTTACCCAGTTAATCCGGTTTTACGGAAATGCCTACCAGAACGTGTTTTCCGGCTACCTGGAAAAGAGCCTTGAAATTTTCACAGCCCAGCAACGTGAGTTTCAGGAAAGACTCAGCCAGACCGTAGCCACCACCCCACTGGAGGCCATGCAAAAGATGACCAAACAAAATATCGAAATGTGGCAACAGATCCAGAACAACTTTTTCAGAGCCTCCGGAATATCTCCCGGTAAAAAGGAATCTGATAACTGATCACCTTATGTCTGACACTATCATCATAATTTCAACCCACAACAACTGACAGGGAAAAATCATGTACCCGATACTGAGCAATGTGTACTCGATGCAACTGCAACTGCTGAATCAATGGTATAAATCTGTTGATACCGCCGTAAAATCAGCCACCAGGGCATATGATTACACCGGTTATTTTACGGGGATAACGACCAGGCAACAGCCTGCAGGAAAGGGCGGCACTACAACAACAGGAACGGGGACAACAAAAAAGGAAAAGGTTGGCAAGATGACGAGAACAGGTGTGGCTATCGTTACCGGAGGAATCGGCGGTATCGGTACGGAAATCTGCAAGCGGCTGGCAACGGATGGAAATGTCGTAATTGCAACTTATATAGCAGCAGAAAAGGACAAGGCCCTGACGTGGAAACAGGAGCTGGAGTCCACCGGGTTAAAGGTCGATGTGTATGAATGTAACGTCGCCGACTTTGAATCCTGCCGTTTTTTTGCCGGGCAAATCGAACATAAATACGGCCAAATCGATATACTGGTCAATGCGGCGGGTATTACCCGAGATGCGATGTTGAGAAAGATGGAGCCTGACAACTGGCACGCGGTAATCAATACCAATCTGGACAGTGTCTTCAATATCACACGCAATTTTATCAATGGAATGATACGAAACAAATACGGCAGAATCATCAATATCTCATCGGTAAATGGCCAGAAAGGCCAGTTTGGGCAAACCAATTATTCAACTGCCAAGGCAGGCATGATAGGTTTTACCCGCTCACTGGCACTGGAGCTTGCGGACAAGGGTATCACTGTTAATAGTGTATGCCCGGGTTACGTCAGGACCAGCATGGTTGCAGCGATACGTGAAGACGTGCTGGATGCCATTATCAAACAGATACCTGCCGGGAGACTGGCATCAACAGCTGAAATTGCAGATGCGGTTGCCTTTCTTGCCAGCGAAAACAGTGGTTATATTACCGGTACTGAACTGGCGGTAAATGGCGGTCTCTGGCTAGGCTAATCCACAAATAGCAATAATACCGTGCTGACCGGCATACTTTGCCGGTCAGCCGTTGTGTGAAAGATCCAGCACCATCTCGTCATTACTGTCGCGTTTGCTCTTGTTGTCATCGTTTCTCATGAACGATATGTGTGCGAGGTAATCTGCACTGACATCTCCGGTAACGTAATGACCAGTAAAGCAGGATGTATCAAATTCAGTAATTTCAGGATTCCCTGCCCGTGCTGCATCAACCAACGCATCTACATCCTGATAAATCAGCCAGTCAGCACCTATCACCTCGGCTACTTCGTCTTCTGTCCTGTTATAGGCGACCAGTTCTGTAGATGTGGGTATGTCTATACCGTATACATTCGGAAACCGTACCGGAGGAGCGGCAGAGGCAAAATAGACCTTGCGTGCACCGGCCTCACGCGCCATCTGGATAATTTCACCAGATGTTGTCCCTCGAACAATGGAATCATCTACCAGTAATACGACCTTATCCCTGAATTCAAGATCAATCGCGTTCAATTTCTGCCGTACTGATTTCTTGCGTATGGCCTGGCCCGGCATGATGAAAGTCCTGGGTATATACCGGTTTTTGATGAAGCCTTCCCTGTATTTGACACCGAGGTCATGCGACAGCGAGAGCGCAGCAGTTCTGCCAGTGTCAGGAATAGGGATAACTACGTCAATATCATGGTCGGGTCGGGTCCGTAAAATCTTTTCCGCAAGTGTTTCACCCATGCGTAGCCGTGCCTTATAAACCGAAATCTTGTCCATGATGGAGTCCGGACGGGCAAGATACACATATTCGAATACACAGGGGGACAAACGGGTATTGTCGGCACATTGCCGGGCAACCAGATTACCATCCGCACTGATAAATACGGCCTCACCTGGCGCGATATCGCGTACAAACGTAAAATCCAGTGCATCAATGCCGACACTTTCCGAAGTGATAATATACTCAGTCCCGTTGTCGGTCTGTTTCTCACCATAAACAATTGGTCTGATACCATACGGGTCACGAAAACCGACAATCCCGACACCAATAATCATCACAACAGCGGCATAACCTCCACGGCAGCGTTTGTGTACGCGGGTGATCGCTGAAAAAATGTCGTCTGGCGTCAGGTCCTTGCGTTGTTTGGCAGCACGTTGTAATTCAAAGGCAAAGATGTTCAGCAATACTTCAGAGTCCGAACCGGTGTTGAGGTGCCTGCGTTCAATATCAATCAGGTCTCGCTTTAACTGCTCCCCATTAGTCAGGTTACCATTATGGGCGAGCGTTATACCGTAGGGTGAATTCACATAAAACGGCTGTGCCTCTGCAGAGGAGGAGTTTCCTGCGGTCGGGTAGCGTACATGACCAATTCCCATATTACCTTTCAGGTTCAGCATGTGGCGCGTATGAAATACATCACGGACCAGACCATTGTCCTTGCGCAAATAGAGTCGTTCACTATCACAGGTCACGATTCCGGCGGCATCCTGTCCCCTATGCTGGATGATAGTAAGTCCATCATACAAGGTCTGATTGACAAAACTTTTACCGACTACTCCCAGGATTCCACACATTCAGTTTTCCGCCTTAGTTTTCAACAGTGTTTTCACCATACTGGTGATATTTAGCTATATTTTCGGGTACAAACTGCCTCCCCCACACTGCAGTTCTCTCAAAAGGTTTCACCAGCAGGGAATGTTGCCACCATGCTTCCCTGCTCAAATCTGTAAATCCTGCCAGAAAAATCATTACTGCCACGATCGAACCACCCAGCGCAGAGCCAAATAATAGGCCCAAAATCCGATCTGCACCGGTCAATCCTGTGCGTCCCAGCAACTTGACCATAAAATAACCCAGCCCACTGAGGACCATCAGACTGACCAGAAATAATCCAATGAATGCTAGCCCGTTGCGTAGTACTTCAGTTTCAACATAGGATGAAAGTAACGGGGCAAAATAGGCGCTGAATTTAACAGTGATGCCAAATGCAATAACCCATGCCACGATAGACAATATTATGTTCAGAAAACCGTAAATCACCCCGACCAGCGACGGGATCAGTATGGTGACTAGAATCAGGATATCAATGATTTCCAAAACCGGCTCCGAATGACGACAGGGTCAACATGGCAGATCTTATCCCTTATCAGCCATCAGGGAAACCGCAGGATTATTGCATCCAGATTCAACCGTGTTTTCAGGTTCTTCTGGATAGTTTCTGCCTGTGTCCTTGATAACTCAGGGCCTACCCTGACCTTAAACACAATATCTGTTCCTGTTTTGACCTGCTCAATATAGCCCGGAAAGCCGTTGGTCTGCAGGCGCCTTACAAGACTTTCTGCATTTTCCCGGCTTGAAAAACTGCCTAGTTGGATTACCCAGGCGGACATGGACCTGGCAGATGTATCGGCAGGTGGCGTCTGGGCTGGTGCAGTTGCGGTGTCAGCTATGGCCTGTTTGACATCGGTAACATCGGTGGATTGTTCCTGTTTTGTTGCTACAACCGGATCAGGTTCCGTTGTGTTTGGGGCGATAGCCACCGGATCCGTCTGCATTTGAATCCCACTGGTATCACTGCCTGACACCGGGGCTGTCTCAGGTGATACTGTATCTGTGTCAGATTCCGCTATTGTTGATGCAGATGGTATTGGTTCAAGCGGCAATTGTGGTGGTTCAATGGCTGCCAGCTCTTCCACCTGAACCATATCGGACTTGAAATCTATATCAGGAGCAGGCGGAATATTGGTCTCGGTAATGTCTATATCCTGTCGGGAAGAATTATCAAGTACCATCGGAATAAAGATCACGGCAAGCAGCATCAGTACTACAGCGCCAGTCAATCGTTCCTTAAGTCGTCTTTCCACGGTTTTACACTTCCAGTCCCAGATAACTTATTGCATGGCCGACTGTAATAAACGAGCCGGTAATGATGATTCTATCTCCGGCCACGGCGACAGATTCTGCCGCGGCAATTGCCTCTGCCACATCGGCATATACAGATACCTCTGTCTTTGATCCAGATGCGGCTATTATACCAGCAAGATCACTGCCAGATGTACCTCGCGAGCCTTCAATTGTGGGAAGGTACCAGCCATTTACTAGCGATGATAACTCCCGGATACAGGCGGCATGCTCCTTGTCATTTAACATACCCAGTACCAGATAATTCTTGCCGGTGGGCGGCAAGGTACTGATATTGACCCCCAGCATGGCAAACGACTGGCGGTTATGTGCTACATCCAGTACATATGTCACCTCTCCGGGTACCAGCTGAAACCTGCCGGGCATAGAGAAATTGCGTAAAGACTCACAGAGTACGTGTTGGGATACCGGATAATATTCAGATATAGCCTGTAGTACCATCAGTACACCTGCCGCATTCTGTATCTGGTATTGCATGCCACCCGGAAAGGGCAAAAGATTAAACCGGGTCATGCCCGATCGCCACCACCAACCATCTTTTGTAGACTCATATTGATAATCCACTCCGGCCCTGAACAGGTTTGCACCAATCAGACTGGCAGTCTCAATTACAGTTGCCGGTGGGGACGGATCCGCACAGATTGCCGGACGCAACGGACGAAATATCCCTGCCTTCTCCCGTCCGATTGATTCACGATCGGACCCCAACCACTGAACATGGTCTATATCTATCGTGCTGATAACAGAAACATTTGCATCCAGCATATTTACTGCATCCAGCCGACCACCCAGTCCCACTTCCATTATGGCTATATCAACAGACTGGTTCCGGAAAATTTCCATCGCCGCGAGAGTACCAAACTCAAAATAGGTCAGTGAAATATTGCCTCGTGCCCGATCGATACGACTGAAGGCTGCACACAAGAGCTCATCTTCCACTGCCAGGCCGTTTATTTTTATCCTCTCGTTATAACGCATCAGGTGTGGAGAGGTATAAATGCCGACACGATAACCAGCCGACTGCAGAATATTCGCCAGCATTACCGCAGTAGAACCCTTGCCGTTGGTACCAGCAACACTGATCACGAAACAGGAAGCGGGCAACAGTTTCATCCGTTCTGCTACCTTTCTGCATCGATCCAGCCCCAGCTCAATGGCGGTAAAATGGAGTTTATCCTGCCAGTCCAGCCATTCCTGTAGCGTGTAGAACCTGTTGATACCGTCAAATACCGGACTGACTCGACCCGTTGATTCTGTCTGTTTCATCGGCACACGGGTATAAGATTGTTACTGATGCCTAGACTGGTGCGGGTTTATGTAACATTATGGCCAGCAAGCTGGCTATTCTGTCTCGCATCTGGTTTCGCGGCACAATCATATCAATGATACCGTGCGCAAGCAGGAACTCGCTACGTTGAAACCCTTCCGGCAGTGTTTCCCTGACTGTCTGTTCGATTACTCTGGGTCCTGCAAATCCAATTAACGCATTTGGTTCCGCAATATTTATATCACCCAGCGTAGACAGGCTGGCAGACACACCTCCAGTTGTTGGATTCGTCAGTACGGAAATATAGGGCAGACCCTGTCGCTGCAATTTTCCCAACGCAGAACTGGTTTTGGCCATTTGCATCAATGAAAACAATCCTTCCTGCATGCGTGCGCCACCGCTGGCCGCAAAACAGATCAGGGGAACTTTTTTCTCAAGACAGGACTCAGCGGCCAGCACAAAACGCTCGCCCACCACGGACCCCATGGAGCCGCCCATAAATGCAAACTCAAACGCACAAGCAACTACCGGTATCATCTTGACCGTACCTGACATTACTATCAGGGCATCGTCCTCACCGGTCGCTTTTTGTGCCTGCAGCAGCCTGTCCTTGTACTTCTTGCTGTCCCGGAAGCGGAACTTGTCGAGAGGTTTTACATGGGTAGCAATTTCAGTCCGACCCTGCTCATCCAGAAACTGCTCCAGCCGAGGGCGGGCACGTATCATCATGTGGTGTGAACATTTTGGACATACTTCAAGGTTCCTTACCAGCTCCGCGCGGTAAAGTACCGCGTTACAACCGGAACACTTGGTCCATATACCTTCGGGTACGGTACGACGATTAATGCCATTCGTATTAATCCTTGATGGCAATAGCTTGTTCAGCCAGTTCATAGATTCTGTAATATTTCAGTTTATTGGTTTGTTAATGTTGAAATCAGACATCAGCATCCGGCTTATCCCTGTCAGGATGTCTGGCGCCAAGTTTATATTCCAGCAATTCAATGGCCATCTCCGGGATTTCCTCATGCCGTTTTGATTCACCGGATAATAACCAGTGATCAACAGTTTCCCGTCCTACACTCAGTATTTCGGCAATATCACGCCGATCCAGTTTAAACTCTGCTATCAAATCAATTAATCTTTGCCTGTTATGCACTTTCTGCAATCCTGACCTGCTTGATAAATCCGGTCATTTTAACCATATCCTTGATGCCCGGCGCTGATTCTACACCACTACTGACGTCCACGGCATAGGGTCTGACCCGAAGAATTGCCTGCTGGACATTGGTCTGATGCAGTCCTCCTGCCAGGACCAATGGCTTTAGTGCAATGGGGGAAACCATGTCCCAGTCGAACACATGACCAGTGCCCCCGGCCTGTCCTGGTACACTGCTGTCCAGCAATAGCCCGGTGCAGTTTTTATAGCGCTCTGCCTGGTGCTGCAGGTCTATTCCATGAACCATCCTTATCGCCTTCAACCAGGGTTTGCCAAAAAGTTCACAGTGCTCTGGCAGTTCGTCACCGTGAAACTGTAACATATCCAGATCGACATTACTCAGCACCGATCTTATCTCCTGGGGCACCGCATCTACAAACAGACCAACCTTTGTAACAAAAGGCGGTAATTCCCGAATGATCCGGTTTGCAGTTTCTATGCTGACAGATCGGGTACTTTTATTGTAAAAAACCAGCCCAATAGCATCTGCACCCGCGCTGGCAGCATCAACCCCGTCACCAGGACGTGTAATACCACATATCTTTACCCGGACTCTGTTCATTATGGCAGGACTCTATTATTCCTCTGGTACAGGCGCTCGTTTCGTATAAATTCAAATTATACAGGGAATCTATCGTTGCGGGGGTATAGCTAATATTATAGGTCAACTTGCCCGCCAGACTATTGAAGTCTCAATATAACAATCCGTATCGGTCAAGTATTTGCAAACTGTTTTCCAGTCGGGGAATGGCAAATCTCTCCTCATAACAAACCTCCATCAGGTAGAGCCCATCCGCCAGGGCTGTGACCCCCCCTGCCGTCCTGTCCCTTGCCTGTAGCACCTCCTTTGCCCATCCTGCAGGTTCATCTCCCTTGCCAATAGTCATCAATACACCGGCAATGTTTCTTACCATATGATGTAAAAATGCATTTGCTTCAACATCGATTATTACCAGTGATCCCTGACGGGAAACCTCCAGTCTGTTGATTTGCCTGACCGGCGTCCTGGCCTGGCAAGAGACAGCGCGATAGGAGGTAAAATCGTGCTCCCCGACCAGATCCCGGGCAGCCTCTGCCATCCGGTCTATATCGAGTCGGTAACGTTCAAAGGTCAATATCCGGCTGTTTAATGCCGACCTGATCGGTCGGTTAAGTATGAGGTATTTATAGCGTCTGGACAGTGCGGAAAATCGTGAATTGAAATCGTTTGCGACCGGCTGCGCCCACAACAGGTTGATATCAGAGGGTAATTTTGTATTAGCTCCAAGCACCCATGACCGAGGCTCTCTATGCGCTGTGGTATCGAAATGGATAACCTGATGTACCGCATGTACGCCGGCATCTGTCCTGCCAGCACATTGCACCTGAACGGGATGATCCGCTATAGCGGAAATTGCAGTCTCCACACATACCTGAACTGTCCTCTGGCCTGACTGTGACTGCCATCCGGAGAAATCTGCTCCGCAATACTCGACCCCTGCTGCAATCCTCATCGTAGCTATTACATCAAAGCAGTCAAATACCGCGTGATTCTGCCATTATCAGTCCCGACCTGCACAAGACTGGTGGTACTTCTGCTATAACCGTATCAGGCGATTTGTGTCATCAATTCCTGGGCCTGACGACGTTGGGCAGGGTTGCCCTCGGCGATGACTTCTTCCAGTATTGATTTGGCATTGTCGCTGTCGCCAAGCTCGACGTAGGCCTTGGCAAGATCCAGTTTTGTCGCATTTTCATCATCTGCTGATTGCTCACCAGCGTCATTGGTCCTGGCGACAAATACAGTATGGTCGCCTTCATCGTCATCATCATCATTATCAAGCTCTGGACTGTCCAGAGACATCACACTGCTTTTAGGAATTTTTACAGTGCTGTCCATATCCATATCTATCTCAACCGAAGAGGAAGGTGATGATTCGTCCTCCATGGCCAAATCCAGATCAAATGCCACATCGGATTTTGGATGAGAGTCATCACTTTCAAAATCCAGTTCAAGCCCGCCATTGCTGCCGCCAGGTACATCAAGATCCATTGATAAATCCAGACTATCCTCATCCACACTTGACTCACTGTCAGTCTCAAAATCAAGACTCAATCCACCATCATCGTCCTTGCTGGCAGTATCCATCGATAATTCAAGGCTACCCTCTTCTGCCGGTTCTTCTGTACCAAAATCCAGTTCAATACCACCATCATTTTCATCAAGCGCCAGGGCGTCCTCCGCTTCAGATTCCGTTGCAGACAGACCACCGATATCAAAGTCCAGCAGATTATCGTCGGAACTCCCTGTATTGCTCATGTTGTCAAACTCCGGCGTATCAGCCGAAGCGGACGGATTCATCGAGATATCGAGCACGTCCTCATCCTGCCCTGCCTCCATATCCGAATGTGCTGTTACATCAAGTAAATCATCTGTTCCAGACGTGGAAATATCCATGATATCCATATCGTCTGCAGGTCTTTCCTGCATGGTCTCAAGGCCAACCGCAGCAGTAACATCGAGAATATCTTCATCATCAGGCCCGGTAGAAACTGCGGCAGTAACATCCAGCATATCCTGAGAACCCGCCGTGATATCAAGCATATCATCATCACCGGATCCCTTGCTTGCGGATGCCGGGACATCCATCGTCATACCGAGATCAAAATCAAGACCGGCATCATCTGTTGATGAATCATCAGCAGTAAGATCTACAATGCCTCCGCCAGACGAAACATCACCGCGCACATCGTCTTCACCCTCTGCAGGCTCGGCAAACAAGGGTCGATTGGGTGACATTTCCTGCCACATTATTGTGGCCATGTCCCAATGTGGGCCTGAACCACTTACCAGGTCATACAATACCCTGGCCTCTTCTTCATATTTGGCTTTGTCACCGGCCGAGTAAAATACTTCCAGTAGTTTGCTGTGAAAATCAAGATTAGCTGGCTGGCGGGAAATAGCATCACGCACAAATTCTTCGGCTGAATCAAAATGTTCATAGGCAAGAAACACATTTACTTCAGCGAGTGGATCCTCTTCGGCAACTTCAGGGGCTTCAGCTGCAACTTCCACAGGCATAGACTGGGGCTCAAGAGCGTCCGCAAGCTGGTCTGCCGGTACCGCCGCATCAGCTTCCGCATCCTTGTCAAGATCGAAATCCATCTGCGGGCCATCTGCCGCATCTGTTCCAGTCTGGGCAGCATTGAAATCAGGGAATGCTATCTGGGCTGACTGGTCTGCTTCGCTGGCAGCCTCCTTACGTTTGCGGAGTATCGACGGAACCATTGCAAGCAGGAGAATCGCTACAAGTCCACCACCTACCAGCGGGAGATTACCAAAGACAAACCCGAGTATCTGTTCTACCAGCCCCGGCTCATATCCGGTATCTGCCTGTGTCTCTGCAACTACCGGCTGGACATCGGGTTCAGCTGTAGCCTCCTCAGTAACCGGCTCGTCCGCTGGCTCTTCCACCATAGCGGTGGTGTCGGCCTGTTCCGTGACGCCCTCGTCTACCTGAGCGTCCGACGTAGCCGAAGGCTCCTCAGTCACAATCTCTGCATCCGCTGACACCGGAGAATCCGTCACGTCAGTGGGAGCAGTCTCGTCCGATTGTTCATCTGTACTGACCACTTCTGTAACCGTAGCTGTACTTTCTGCTGTTGCCGGTGTTCCACCCATTTGCTGTTGCAGTGTGGCAAGTTCATCATCTTTTAATTCGATGAGACGTTTGAGATCCTCAATAATGGTTTCTGACTCTGTCAAGCGACTCCGCAATTCGGAGTTTTCAGATGTCAGTGATTCGACCTGCTCATTCATCAAGCCCAGGCCTGCATCCGCATTTGCGGCGGTGGCTGCCTGGCCTGCGACTGCGCCCTGTTCACCTGGAGCAAGCAGGCGTAATTCTGACCCAGCACCAGCTGAGGCCGAGACCGGATTAGAGTTAGAGGTAGTAGCCTGATTGACAGATTCAGAAGAGGTCGAAACCGGTCTCTCTACCGGTGTCGAAGCAACCGAACCACGTATATCTTCCCACAACGCATTTTGCGAACGAACTTCCTCCAGAGCAGCCTCATAAGAAGTTGAATTTATATCACCAAGTTCAGGCACACGTAGTATCTGGCCTTGCTTGAGACCATTGATATTATTTCCTATAAAAGCATCCGGGTTTGCCCTGAACAAGGCGAGCATCATCTGGTTTACAGTGACTGAACTGTCGGGTCTGACCCGGCTCGCCACTGACCACAAGGTTTCAGTCGCAGCAATCGGACCGACTTCGTTGCCGGAAAAACCTGATTCGGTTGGTTCGACTGAAGAATTATTGTTTGCGGATGCTGATTCGGAAGCCGTATCGGTTCCTGCACTGTTATCAGATGCAGAACTCGCTGTTATCGGGCGTCCCGCATAGGGATCATACAGGGGCGGATCCAGCAAAACGGTGTATTCGCGATACAGCCTGCCGTTTGCCCAGCTTGCCTCAATTAAAAAATTAAGAAAGGGTTCACGCAATGGTTCCCGTGATGTGACATGTACAAAATCCTGGCCTGCGTCGCCCTGTTGTATTTCAAAACGTAATGATCCCAGAACAAACGCCCTGTCTATCCCGGCCCGTTCAAATGCCTCCACAGTTGCTAGTGACACTGACAGGCTATCGAGTTCAGAGGCTGTAGGCGAAAGCAATTCTATCCTTGCGTCAAACGGCTGGTTCAGCCCCGAATTCAATTGTATATTGCCCAGACCGAGGGCCAGAACCCCCGCAGAAAATACCGACAGCAATATAACTGATACAAATTTGCGCATCATTCTATAATTCCTTATTCCCCGGATTAATTCTTCGGATCCATCAACAACGAATATTCGCGTTGTAATCTGCCTGCGGGCCAGACCAGCTCCAGCGTGAATGTGACCACAGGTTCACGTATAGTTTCCTTGCTGGTGATATGGATATAACGTCCAGTACTGTCATCCACCAGTTCTGCATTCAGGCGTATTTCGCCCTGACCTGTGCCCGTATTCGACTCAACAAAGCCTGTTTCGAGGTCTTCCAGTTCTGACTCACTCGCATTGGAGATATTGACTCGGGCATTCAGCGGCTGATTAAGATATGACCTCGTTTCAATATCCGACAGGGTAACCCCCTGAGCTGTGGTCAAATAACACAGTGAAATTATACACAGAAGATATTTCAGCGTTATTTTTCCCATAATTATTATAATAATTTCTCTAAAATTCTCTTTTAAAACAAAACCTTAAAAGAAACCCCGAACACAGTCATCGCCTCAACATTAACCTTAACTCATTGTAATTTTTGATTTTTTTCAACATTACAGGCTTGTCTTCCCATTCTGCATAACACCAACACTTGCGAAGCTGCTTTACAATTACCCTTTAACTATAGTTTACAAATAGTCTTTTACCAAAATTTCGCCTATTTGAACACTATTTAATGCAGCCCCCTTGCGAACATTGTCGGATACTACCCAAAGATTAAGACCCCGGGGATGCGAAATGTCCTCGCGAATTCGTCCTACAAAGACCGGATCGGTCCCTGCCCCCTCGGTAACGGCCGTCGGATAACCACCGTTATTCCTGTCATCCAGCACGACCACACCCGGCGCGGACTCAAGTAATTTTCTGGCCTGCGCAGCAGTGATCTTGGTACGGGTCTCGATATGAACAGCCTCGGAATGGCCATAAAAAACCGGGACCCGGACTGCTGTAGGATTAACCTGTATCGACTCATCCTCAAGAATCTTGCGGGTTTCCCAGACCATTTTCATTTCTTCCTTGGTGTAACCATTTTCCAGAAAACTGTCGATATGCGGTAAAACATTAAATGCTATCTGCTTTGGATAGGTAGTACATTCAATCTTGCGACCGTTCAGCAAGGCAGCTGTTTGTTGTTCCAGCTCGGAGATGCCCTCTTTACCAGTCCCGGATACTGACTGATAGGTACAGACATTGATGCGCTCGATGCCAACAGCCTCATGTATCGGTTTCAGCGCTACCAGCATCTGGATAGTAGAACAATTCGGGTTAGCAATAATACCGCGGTTAGTATACTGCGCCACAGCATGCGGATTTACCTCCGGTACGACCAGGGGAATATCAGCGTCATAACGGAATTGCGAGGTATTATCGATAACGACGCAGCCAGCCGCCGCCGCTATCGGGGCATAGATGGCTGATACTGACGCGCCTGGCGAAAAGAGGCCGATATGAACACCGGCAAAGTTGAACGTCGCCAGGTCCTCAACGACAAGATCCTCCCCCTTAAACTCAATCTTTTCCCCTGCAGAACGGCTACTGGCAACTGCATGCACTTTCCCCACGGGGAAGTCACGTTCTGCAAGTATGGATAACATGGTTTCGCCAACGGCTCCGGTGGCTCCAACAACTGCGACATTAAATTTCCTGTTCATACAATTTTAATATTACTTACTCTGGATTGTTATTTATCGAATTCAATATGCCCCTCTGTCACTGAAGAACCAGTTGCGCGCAGGTCAGCGCTAAACCAGATTCGCTGACTCAGGCGAGACCTCAATATTCAGAAGATTCCGGGCATGTAAAGAATGCAAGCATAACACAACAAAAACCGCATTTAATACGGACATGGATGGAGAAATATCACCTTAGCACTTATACTGCGATTCTTGTTTCCCTTAGAGTCATCCTTACCGTGAACCCTGGTTTTCACAAGTTGCAAGCCTATCCATTTGAAAGACTTGCCCGACTACGGGAAAACCTGCGCCCGGCCGACCTGCCACCGTTGAACCTCTCTATTGGCGAACCAAAACACCCTACGCCGGGGTTTATCCTGGCAGAATTACAAAATAATTTGGCGGATGCAGGAAAATACCCGACAATCAAGGGAATTCCCGCATTAAGGGCGACGATCAGAGATTGGCTTATCCGACGTTACCACCTGCCAGAAGCCAGCCTCGACGCCGAAACGGATATCATCCCGGTCACTGGTACACGTGAGGCACTGTTTGCCATAGCACATTGCATTATTAATACCGACAAACCCAATCCGGTTGTCGTCACTGGTAATCCGTTTTACCAGATCTATGAGGGGGCTGCCCTGTTCGCGGGCGCAGAACCCTGGTTTGTCAACACAACCGAATCCAATGGTTATCTGCCGGACTACAGTACCGTTCCTGCAGAGATCTGGGAAAAAACCCAACTGCTGTACCTGTGTTCCCCGAATAACCCCACGGGAGAAACTATCAAGCAGTCTGAATATGACATGTTATTCGCCCTGGCAGATCGCTATGATTTTACAATTATTGCCGATGAGTGTTATTCGGAGATTTATCGTGACGAGAACAACCCGCCTGTGGGTATTTTGCAGGCTTGTATTACCGCAGGCAGAACAAACTTCAGCCGCTGTCTGGCCTTCCACAGCCTGTCCAAACGTTCGAATGTGCCGGGGATGCGATCCGGATTTGTTGCGGGTGACCGTAGTCTGATTAATCTGTACTATCGCTACCGGACCTTTCACGGTTGTGCCATGCCGCTATACACCCAGGCAGCCAGCATTGCTGCATGGAATGACGAGACGCACGTAATTGAAAACCGTCAACTGTATCGTGATAAATTTGATGCTGTACTCGGAATACTTGGCCCGGTGATGAAAGTACACAGTCCCCCGGCCAGTTTTTATCTCTGGCCCGAGACACCGATAGATGAAATTGAATTCACGCGCCAGTTGATAGTCCAGCAGAATGTACACGTATTACCTGGCAGTTTTAATGCCCGGGAGGTGGATGGCGTCAATCCTGGCACCCGGCGAATTCGTATTGCCCTGGTTGCATCACTGGACGAGTGTGTTGAGGCTGCAAACCGTATCTATCATCTGATTTACAACATAAGCAAATAAGGGAATTATTTCATGACTACACTGGAACATATTATCAACCAGACCTTTGAAAATCGTACCGGCCTGAATGCGAAAACTGCCAGCGCTGATATCAGGGATGCCGTGGCATCGGTCATGGCCGGTCTGGATAACGGCAGCATCCGCGTCGCCGAGAAGATAGATGGTAACTGGACGGTTAACCAGTGGGTCAAAAAGGCCGTATTGCTGTCATTCGCTCTCAGTGACAATCATGTCATGGAGGGCGGCTTTACCAATTACCATGACAAGGTAAACTCCAAATTTGCCAATCTGGACAAGGCCGGGTTTGAGCGGATTGGTGCGCGTATCGTACCACCCGCCGTTGCCCGCTATGGATGTTATATTGCCCCCG
>CAMDWI010000028.1 GCA_945878555.1 Klebsiella pneumoniae | reverse complement strand
TTGCACCCGTTCAACACACCACTCATGCCGGGGCCTGTAACCTGAGCTGTTCGAGTATGCGGCCTGCGCCCTGGTCGAGCAGTCGCTGACCGAGTTCATCTCCAAGACTGTCCGCCTGTTGATACGGTCCAGACACACTGGCGCGCACGACGATTGAACCGTCCGGATGACCTACCAGACCGGATAATGAGACGGTGTCCCCTTGCCGCGTTGCATAGGCCGCGACAGGCGCATGACAACCGCCATTCAGCTGTTTGTTCACCCTGCGCTCGGCGCTGACACAAAGATGTGTGTCGGAATCGTTTAACGGGGCGATCAGTTCGCGTGTGCGTGTGTCGGTTGCACGGACCTCAATACCGAGCGCGCCCTGACCTATCGCCGGTAACATCATCTCTGCAGTCAGCTGCTGGCGTATGCGTTGTTCCAGGCCGAGACGTATCAGACCGGAGCTGGCGAGCACGAGCGCGTCATACACACCGCCATCAAGCTTGCCAAGGCGTGTGCCGACATTGCCACGAATATCCTTCAGCACCAGATCGGGACGCAGCAATTTTAACTGACACTGCCGCCGCAGGCTGGAGGTACCGACCACGGCGCCATCAGGCAGCGACTGCAAGCTGTCATATTTACCGGAGACAAATGCATCACCGGGGTTCTCCCGCATCAGTATCGCAGAGATGGCCAGCCCGTCCGGCAGGTCGACCGTGACATCCTTCATTGAATGGACCGCAATATCGGCATGATTGTGCAACAAGGCGTGTTCGAGTTCCTTCACAAATGCCCCCTTGCCGCCGAGGCTGGCCAGCGTCGAATCAAGAAACCGGTCGGCCTCCGTGGTGATCCCGAGGATGCGGATATCCAGCGCCGGGTGGATCTGCTGCAGTCTGTCGCGGACATGGCAGGCCTGCCACATCGCAAGCGGACTTTCGCGGGTAATTATACGCAGGCTGGTGTGTGACATCGTTTATCCGTGCAAAACATATCTTTTCCCGGTCCTTGTGGATACACTATTGTTCGTTACTACCTATAAAGAATACTGTGTCTGGCATGAAACTCGGCGTCGTCATGGATCCCATAAACGGGATCAACATAAAAAAGGACAGTACCTTTGCCATGCTGCTCGCGGCAAGCAAACGTGGCTGGGAGCTCTGTTATATGGAGCAGAAGGACCTGTTTATTGAGGACCACGAGGCCCGGGCGCAAGTCCGTGTACTCACTGTACAGGATGATAAATCAAATTGGTTCACGTTTCATCAGTCGTCCACGATTGCGCTGACGGAACTGGATGCGCTGCTGATGCGCAAGGACCCGCCGTTTGATATCGAATACATCTATACCACCTATATACTCGAACTCGCACAAAAGTCCGGCCTGCTGGTGGTAAACGACCCGCGCAGCCTGCGTGATGTGAACGAGAAGATGTTTATCAATAACTTCCCGCAGTGTATCGCGCCCACGCTGGTCAGCCGCAATCATGAACAACTGCTCGGCTTTATCAAACAGCAGGGCGTGGCGGTGTTAAAACCGCTCGAAGGCATGGGCGGCAAGTCGGTGTTCAAGGTCACCCACGGCGACCCGAACACCAATGTGATTATCGAAACGCTGACCGACAGTCACAAGCGCTACATCATGGCACAACGCTATCTGCCCGAGATCGCCCAGGGGGACAAACGTATCCTGCTGATCGACGGCGAACCGGTCGATTATGCGCTTGCACGCATACCGATGGCAGGCGAGAACCGTGGCAACCTGGCCGCCGGTGGCACCGGCAAGGGTGTGGCGTTGAGTG
Source organism: Klebsiella pneumoniae (assembly GCA_945878555.1). Classification (GTDB taxonomy): domain Bacteria; phylum Pseudomonadota; class Gammaproteobacteria; order Eutrophobiales; family Eutrophobiaceae; genus Eutrophobius. The sequence goes on along the minus strand of CAMDWI010000028.1, from coordinate 39,352 downwards.
AGCGTGACCGCTGGCTCTGTGCCCAGGTTGGCCCGACCTTGCGTGAACGCGGCCTGATGTTTGTCGGTCTTGATGTGATCGGTGATTACGTGACCGAGATCAACGTGACCAGCCCGACCTGTATCCGCGAGCTGGAAAAGATTTACTCGATTGATATCGCCGGCAAGCTGATCGACACGATTGCAGCCAGGTTCACTTCCCGGCGTGGGCATTGATCAGCACCGCTGATTAGCGGTTATAATCCGCCGATGTCCGAGGCAACCGCAAATACCCCTGCCGCCGCCCGGCCCGTTATCACACCGACGGACCGCCTGGTCATGACACTGTGTCTGGCGGTGATCATCCATGCCGTTCTTGTGCTCGGAGTCACCTTCACCAGCGAAGATCACCTGTTGCCGGATCTGTCGATGATGGAAATCATCCTGGTGCAGTCGAAGAGCGAGGCGCCCGTAGAGGCAAAAAAACTGGCGCAGGCGAACCTGCAAGGGGGCGGTGATACCGATGAAGAGGTCAACCCGGCCACGCCGTTGCCCTCTCCATTTCCGGGCGATACCGCCGAACTGACTGCCCCGCCACCGGCCAGCAGCAAACCGCCGCCTGCGCCCTCTGATCCAGACAGATCAACGCTGGTCGTCGCCGGAAACACGCCGGAGATGGCAAAAACCGAGGACAAACGCGAAAACACGGAGCAAACGGCCAGCAAGGCTGAACCGCAACCGCAGACACCGGAAAAGTTGCCGAGCGCAAGTACACTGGTAACGAACAGTCTGAAGATCGCGGCGCTCAGTGCCGAGATCGACCGCAGGCTGGAATCCCGCTCCCAGAGACCACGCCAGAAATTTATCTCGGCCAGTACCCGTGAATACAAATATGCCGCGTATATGGAGGCCTGGCGCTCGAAGGTAGAACGTATCGGCAACCTGAACTACCCGGAGGCCGCACGACAACAAGGCCTGTCCGGCAGCCTGATCCTGGATGTCGGCCTCAAACCGGACGGCAGTATCGACGATATCATTATCCGCAAATCGTCCGGTCACAAACTGCTGGACGATGCCGCTGTGCGCATCGTCGAACTCGCCGCACCGTATTCTCCGTTTACCGATGATATCAAGTCAGAAACCGATATCCTGCATATCACCCGTACCTGGCAGTTCCTCGATGCACAGGGTTTCCGTTAGCTGTCAGGATCGGCATCGGCAATACCATACACTCAAGCAGATGATAATTAAGGGGAAATTACGGGTATCTGCGACAGCCCGGAAATTTTTCCTCAACGTGGTAGTTTTCTGGCGGTTCCAAAGTTAACATTGCCACATGAACATAAAACCGATAAACCTGACCAACCAGTTCCTGATTGCCATGCCCGGTCTGGTCGATCCGAACTTTTCCCAGACCGTTACCTATGTCTTTTCACACGATGATCAAGGGGCGATGGGTATTGTGATCAACCGCCCGCTGAACATGGACCTCGGTGAGATACTGACCCAGATGAACCTGCCGACGGGCAACAGCATGGTTAAGGACATACCGGTATTCAACGGCGGACCGGTGAAGTCTGATCGCGGCTTTGTGATCCACCAGCCCGACACCGGATGGCAATCATCCATACGCGTCAGTGAACATGTGCAGGTGACCACCTCGCGCGACATACTCGAAGCGATTGCGAACGGGACCGGCCCGGACAAATGTTTTATTGCACTCGGTTACGCAGGCTGGGAGGCCGGCCAGCTCGAACAGGAAATGATGGAGAACTGCTGGCTGAATGCACCATCCGGCGCAAACATCATCTATGACACACCGTACGACAGACGCTGGGAGTTTGCGGCGGCACAGCTCGGTTTCAAGCTGCATAATCTGTCTTCCCAGATAGGTCATGCGTGAATTCAACGCTGACGTTGCTCTGTCTTGACTACGGCAGGAAACGCATTGGTATTGCCGTAGGCCAGACACTGACCGGTACTGCCAGCCCACTCGAAACTGTCAATGTGAACAAGGGCGTACCGGACTGGGACGCCATTTCCGGCATGATAAAATCCTGGAACCCGGCGGCTCTCGTCGTCGGTTATCCGCTGAATATGGATGGCACAACCCAGACTACCACCCGCGCTGCTGAACATTTCATGAACCAGTTGCGCCATCGCTATCGTCTCCCGGTTTATCCGGCCGATGAACGCCTGTCCAGCCACGAGGCGCGTTCGCGGATGAAATCCACGCGAAATGTCGACGCGGTTGCCGCCCAGGTCATACTCGAAACCTGGCTGTCAGGAAATCAGGTTTCGGTCGAGAAAAATGCTACAATCCGCCAACAAACCGCAGGTTATAGGGACGAATGAAACTGGATGACAAAGAGATAAACCGTCTGCTGGATCAGATCACGGACAGGTTGAAGGCTTTGCTGGACAGCACCGGCAGAATTGATCCACTGATTATCGGTATCCATACCGGCGGTTACTGGATTGCGCAACAGATCCAGCGGCGTCTCGGCCAGTCTGTCCCGCCAGGCGAACTGAACATTGCCTTTTATCGTGACGACTTCAGCCGGATCGGGATGCACCCGCATGTGACGCCATCGAACCTGCCCTTTGCGGTGGAAGACCGGCACATCGTGCTTGTCGATGACGTCCTGCATACCGGCCGTACCATCCGCGCGGCCATGAATGAAATCTTTGATTTTGGCAGACCGGCCAGCATTACCCTGGTCGTGTTGATAGATCGCTCCGGTCACGAATTACCCATCAAGGCCGATATCGCCGGTAAAACGCTGACGCTGGGCGCGGACGAACATGCTAAACTGCACGGCCCGGAACCACTGGCTCTTGAGATCAGGCAGGTATAATGGCGGGCACTAACATCCAGCTGGACGCTAATGGTCGGCTCAAACACTTTCTGACGACAGAAGGCCTGTCACGGCAATTACTGATCGAGATACTGGATCAGGCCGAATCGTTTGCCGGTGTGGCCCATCGTCCGGTCAAAAAAGTACCGCTGCTGCGCGGCAAGACCATCATCAACCTGTTCTTTGAACCAAGCACACGCACCAGCACCACTTTTGAACTCGCAGCGAAACGTCTGTCTGCCGATGTCCTTAACATGAACCTCGCTACCTCGTCGACCAGCAAGGGTGAATCACTGCTGGACACACTGCATACGCTCGAAGCGATGCACACCGATATGTTTGTGGTCAGGCATTCAAGCAGCGGCGCCGCACACTTTATTGCTGAACATGTCGCGCCACACGTCAGTGTCATCAATGCCGGTGACGGTCAACACGCCCACCCGACGCAGGCGATGCTGGACATGTTTACCATCCGTCGACACAAACACACGTTCGAAACCTTGCGCGTCGCGATCGTCGGTGACATCAAACATTCACGCGTCGCACGTTCTGACATCCATGCGCTGAAGGCACTCGGTGTCAACGATGTACGCGTGGTCGGGCCGAAGACACTGATACCAGCTGACATCGAAAGACTTGGTGTACGTGTACTGGACGACCTGCAAACCGGGCTTGAGGGCGTTGATGTGATCATCATGCTGCGCTTGCAGAAGGAACGCATGAACAGTGCGAGCATCCCCAGTGAGTCCGAATACTTCCGTCGTTACGGTCTGACCCAGGCGCGACTGCGGCTGGCCAAACCGGATGCGATCGTGATGCACCCCGGCCCGATCAACCGTGGTATCGAAATAGAATCCGCTGTCGCTGACAGCAACCAGTCGGTCATCCTGCAACAGGTCAGCCACGGTATCGCCATACGCATGGCGGTCATGGCAATGGCGCTGGGCACAATCTCCGGATCAGTGAAGAACGATGAAAATACAGATAACTGACGGTCGCATCCTCGACCCGGCAAGCCGTCTGGACCAGGTGGGTAGCGTGTGTATTGAAGACGGTCGCATCGCCGCCGTCGGACAGGTTCCTGCCGGTTTCAAGGCAGACAGGATTATTGATGCACGCGGCAAATGGGTCTGCCCGGGTCTGGTTGACCTGTCGGTGCGTTTCGGCGAACCCGGCCAGGTACAGGCCAGTATCGCCAGTGAAACCACTGCGGCGGCGAGTGCCGGTATTACCTCACTGTGTTGTCCACCCGATGCCAGCCCGGTCATCGACACACCGGCCGTCGTAGAATTAATCAGACAACGTGCGGCACGCGCAGATCAGGCGCGTGTTTATCCGATTGGCGCGTTGACCCATGGCCTGAAGGGCGAACGCCTCGCCGAGATGTATGCCTTGCAACAGGCCGGCTGTATCGCCGTCAGCAATGCGAACCAGCCGATGGCCAGTAATGAAATATTACGACGTGCGTTTGAATATGCGGCCAGTACCGGACTGACAGTGTTCATCCACGCGGAAGACCATTCACTGCGTAACCAGGGCGTCATCAGTGAAGGTGAGATCAGTACCCGGCTTGGCCTGACGCCGATACCGGAAACCGCCGAGACCGTCGCCGTCAGCACCGCACTGCTGCTGGTTGAACAGACCGGCGTACGTGCGCACTTCTGTCGGCTGTCGACCGCGAAGGCTGTCAATATGATCGCCGCCGCGCGTAAACTCGGCCTGCCGATCACAGCCGATGTGGATATCTGTCACCTCTACCTGACCGAACACGATGTGGACGGTTATAACGCGAACTGTCACCTTAACCCGCCGTTACGTAGACTGCAGGACAAGCTGGCGCTGATACAGGGACTGGCCGATGGGACCATTGATGCGGTCTGCTCCGATCACCACCCCCTGTCCGAAGACGCCAAGGTAGCACCGTTCAACCTGACCCGCCCCGGTGCCTCCACCATCGAAATGTTATTACCGCTGATGCTTGATATGGTCGCCCGTAAACAACTGGGTTTGTTGCAGGCGCTCAAGAAGGTCACCGAGAACCCGGCCCGCATCCTCGGGCTGCCGGCAGGTACGCTGCATCACGGTAATGCCGCCGATCTGATCATCATCGACCCGGACCACGCCTGGACTGTCAAACCCGCCGAACTGAAAAGCGCAGGGAAAAATACCCCGTTTGCCGACTGGGAGATGATGGGCAAGGTCACACACACATTTATAAACGGAAAACCTGTGTTTCCCGTACAGGTCTGACAGGTCAGTAGTAATGGAACATCCCGATACCCGTAATACAATCAATCTTGAACAGGCACAGGTTTTGTCACACCAGGCCTTTGCCGGTGACCAGTACATCCTGCGGCTGTACAGTCCCGAGACCGCACGTGACGCGAAGCCGGGAAACTTTGTCCATTTGCGTTGTGATGAGGCCTTGCCGATGCGCAGGCCGATGTCGATCATGCGCGCGGATGCGACCAAAGGCTGGATCGATATACTCTACAAGGCACACGGCCTCGGCACCGGCATGCTGGCCAGGCGCCGGGTCGGAGACGAGCTGAGCGTACTCGGCCCTATCGGTGTGCCGTTTCGGATGGAAGGCTACCGCCGGTTTCCGTTATTAATCGGTGGCGGTGTTGGTATACCACCGATGGTTTATCTGGCCGAACATATGAAGAAGACAGCGCCCGACTGCAAACCACTAATGCTGGCCGGTTCCGAAGTGCCTTTCCCGTTTACCACCATGCCTTCGCAGATCATGATCGACGGCATGCCGGAAGGCGTAATAGCGACGATGCCGCTGATGGAAGACTGGGGCATCCCCTGTCGTCTTGCCAGTCTGCAGGGCTACAGTGGCTGTTACCAGGGTTATGTCACCGATCTCGCCCGGGCCTGGTTATCTGCACCGGGACGGGATTTGAGCGAGGTAGAGATCTACAGTTGTGGTCCGACACCGATGCTGAAGTCCGTCGCCCGTGTGGCCGCCGATTTTAATATCCCCTGTCAGGTTTCACTGGAAGAACACATGGCCTGTGCCGTGGGCGGGTGTGCCGGCTGTACGGTTGAGGTCCGCACTGAATCGGGTAAGGCGATGAAACGGGTTTGTGTTGACGGGCCAGTGTTTGAGGCCTCGACGGTTTTCTTTTCTCAATAACGACAACATACCGGAATTTCGACTCAGGTTTGCTCCACCCCTGTCATTCTGGCGTACGCCAGAATGACGGATTATAACGATTCAGTGGTAATTGAATGCTGGCATTCTGCAGCATGGATGACACGTCGCAATCAGTATACCGGATCCCCTTATACGTCATTCTGGCGTACGCCAGAATCCAGTAAAAAAATGTTGTTTAACCTGATGTCGCCTGCGGCGGCTGGCTTGACTGGATGCTGGCGTGCGCCAGCATGACGGCCTGTCATAGTCCAGTGCGAAGGGTTCACGGCCTAGAATGTCACCCGCGCTGTGACACCACCTGACACATTCCGCAGCGGGGCCGGTTCGTAGTAACGACCGAAGGTAGCGTTGATACGTACGTTCGAGTTGTAATCCTCATTGAACAGATTGTTCACACTCATGAACGGCGAGATTAGCCAGTTGTCGAGTTGCTTTTGATAGCCAAAGCGCAGGTTTGAGACGGCATAAGGATCAATATTGACCAGGTTGGCATTGTCGGCATAAAAATTATCCACATACAACAGGTCTATCGTACTGAACCAGCCGGCCTCGTTATCATAACGCAGCTCTGCATGCAGATGCTGATCGGGGATACCCGGAACGGTCTTGCCGTCGAGGTTTTGCGTGGCAGTACGGAAGCGCCTGAAACTGGCGTCGATATAGGTCCAGGCCAGACTCGCGGTCAATACCGGCATCAGCTGTGCACTGACACCCGCCTCGATGCCCTCACGCGTCGATGTGCCTGCATTCTGGTAGAAAGTCCGGCCGGTAAACCCGTCGACCTCATAGGGTACGATTTCATCATCAATATCGATACGGAACAGCGCCACCTCGTAATCAATGGGTACCACCATATCGATACCACCCTTCATGCCGATCTCATAACTGTCCGCTGTCTGGGTGGTCAAATCCGGGTTAAAACCGCCACCGTCAGGGTTGGCAAACTCGGTTGTGGTCGGGGTTTCAAATGCGGTTGAATAATTCAGGTAGATATTCAGATGATCTGACGGGCCCCACATCAGACCGGCGCGTGGACTGAAGCGATCAAAATCACTTCTGCCGGAATCATCACCGGAACGGTTCAGGTCAAAATAATCATCAACCTCAAAGCGAATCTTGTCATAGCGGGTGCCGAGTGTCAGCTGCACGTCTTCGAGCAAGGCAAACTCGGTCTGTGCATAAACGCCCTTGCTGGAAACCTTTTCCTTTTGATCGAGAGTCAGCACACCACGATTGCCGCCAGCAAGATTGATATAGCGGCGCCGGTCGTCGGTCTGGAAGTCGGTTTCAAACCCGGTGATAAAGCGGAATCGGTAATCGAGCACGTCCTGGGTGTAACTGTACTGACCACCCAGACCAACAAAGAAACGATCGAACTCGACCTGGCCGCCGTTGCTCTGCGGGATGCCACCAGCGAACGTCAGCTTGTTTTCAAAATCGAGCTGTGTGTAATAGTTCCGGAGTACAACTTCATGATGTTCACCAAACTGCTTGCGATACAACAGACCGAGTCTTTGCTGGCTGCGACCCTCGCTGCCATCGAAGCTCAGACTGGTCGGACTCGCGAGGGACGGATCGGTATCCACCTCGGTCTGGTTCAACGCACCGGGGTCACCCATATCGGGAATATCGAGCAGATTGATGCTGACGGTCAGATCCGAGCTGGTGTCTATATCGTAGCGTAACTTCGTATTCAACACCTTGCGGCTGATAAACGAGTTGTTACGGTAACCGTCAAGGTCCAGGTCCGAACCGCTGACCACATAATTCAGGCGCTGATACTGACCGGCGGCCTTCAGCTGATACTGGCGGTAACCATACTCACCGGCAGATACACGCGCCTGCACATAAGGCTGTGCCGGTCCGTCCTCGGTAAACAGATTTATCACGCCACCGGAGGCGGCACCATACAGTGAAGAGGCGGCACCGCGGATGATCTCGATACGACTGGCAGAGCCGAGGTCGATTTCGTCGACGTTGCCCTGACCGTCCGGCAGGGTGGCCGGTATGCCATCAATGATCAGCCGGATACCACGTATACCAAATGGTGAACGTGCGCCAAATCCCCGGATCGAGATACGTTGTGCCTGGGAAAAGTTGTTACGGTTCTGCAAAAACACGCCGGGGACGCGGGACAGTGATTCATCCAGTGTAAGCTGCTGTTGACCAAGCTGGATGGTATCCTCTCCAATCACACTGACCGCCGCCGGGACCTTTCCCAGCTGTTGATCATCACGCATACCGGTGACCGTGATTTCATCCATCACTGTTTGTGCCTGTACACCCGCAGCAGTCAGCACCAGGCCCACCACCAGTATGCAGTTCAGTGAACTGTTGTGTATATTCATGGATATTCCCCTGCCGGATTATTCAGATAATTGACCAGAACCTGTATCAGGTTTAACTGTGGACTCGTTACTGGATCTAGCCAAAATTGATCTTCGCTTCAAGATTGGATCGGGAGTCGGCATTACTCAAGGCCTCTTCCAGTTCGATCCTGCCTTCCTTGTACAGGTTGTGCAACGCCATATCGAACGTCTGCATACCGCGCTGACCACTGGTCGACATCGCCTCCTTGATACCGTCAATCTCCCCTTTCAGAATCAACTCAGCAATATGCGGGGTATTGATTAATATCTCGATGGCGGCACAACGTTTTCCGTCGACCGCCATCACCAGACGCTGAGAGACGACGGCGCGCAGGTTCAGTGACAGATCCATGAACAACTGTTTATGCAACTCGTGCGGGAACATATTGATCACACGCTCCATCGCCTGGTTCGCATTGTTCGCGTGTAATGTCGAGATGGCCAGATGGCCGGTATTCGCCAGCTCAAGGGCGGCCTCCATCGTATGGCGGTCGCGTATCTCACCGATAAGTATTACATCGGGTGCCTCGCGCAAGGAGGCCTTCAATGCTGCCTGGTATGAAAGTGTATCTACACCGACCTCGCGCTGGTTGACCAGCGACTTGCGGTTCGGGTGACTGAATTCAACCGGGTCTTCGATGGTCAGGATATGGCCTGACATGGTCTCGTTACGATGATTGATCATCGCCGCCAGTGTGGTCGACTTGCCTGAACCCGTAGCACCTACCATCAGCAGCAGCCCGCGCTTGTGGGTGATGAGGTCCTTCAGGATGTCCGGGACACCGAGTTTTTCGATCGTGGGGATCTCGCTGGGGATGCGGCGCAACACCATACCGACCTCGCCGCGTTGTCTGAATACGTTGACACGGAAGCGGGCAGATCCGTCCGGCATTGGAATTGCAAAATCACATTCCATTGTTTCCTCAAAATGCCTGATCTGCTGCTCGTTCATGATGCCGTAAGCAGCCGCCTTCGTCATATTGCCGTCGAGTATGGTCTTGCCTACCGAGGTGGCCTTGCCTTCAAGCTTGATCTTGACCGGGGCGTCGGTTGTGAAAAACAGGTCAGAGGCGCCCTTCTCTACCACCAGTTTCAGATAGGGAAGTATATCCATTCAGTCATTTCTCCGGTAAATCGTATTGGTTAGACAGGTAGTGCTGGCAGGGCTATTTCATCATCCCGGACTTTTCCTCGTCCTCTTCAAGACTGAGATGCTCAAGGCCGCCGAGCTTGTCACTCGCTTTTGCATCCTTGCCTTCGAGCTTGATCTTCAGTCGCAACTCGTTCACAGAGTCGGCATTGCGCAGTGCTTCTTCGTAGGAGATCTTGTCCGCCTGTTGCAGGTCAAACAGTGCCTGGTCGAACGTCTGCATACCGAGCTCTCTCGACTTTGCCATGATCGACTTGATCTCGTGGACCTCGCCTTTCAGGATCAAATCGGAGATCAACGGTGAGTTCAGCAGGATTTCGATCGCCGCATGGCGGCCCTTGCCGTCCGGTGCGCGGACCAGTCGCTGGGAGATAATCGCCTTCAGGTTCAGGGACAGATCCATCAGCAGCTGGGTACGGCGCTCTTCGGGGAAGAAGTTGATAATACGGTCGAGCGCCTGGTTCGAGCTGTTCGCGTGCAGCGTCGCCATCGCCAGATGGCCGGTTTCGGCAAAGGCGATACCAAACTCCATCGTGTCGCGGTCGCGTATTTCACCGAGCAGGATGACATCGGGTGCCTGACGCAGTGTATTCTTCAGTGCGATTTCCCAGTCGTCCGTGTCCACACCGACCTCGCGCTGGGTAATGACGCAATTCTTGTGCGGATGGACATATTCGATAGGGTCTTCAATCGTGATGATGTGACCGTAGCTGTTCTGGTTGCGGTAATCTATCATCGCCGCCAGTGAGGTCGATTTACCCGAGCCGGTACCACCGACCATGATCACCAGACCATTCTTGACCATGACCACGTCTTTCAGCACGTCCGGCAATCGCAGTTTGTCCATGTTCGGCACCTCGGTCTCGATCACACGCATGACCAGACCGCAGCATCCCTGCTGGATGAATGCATTGGCACGGAAACGACCGATGCCGGCCGGGGCAACGGCGAAATTACATTCCTTGGTGGCTTCGTATTCCTTCAACTGGCGATCATTCATGATCGCATAGGCCATTGCCTTGGTATTCTCCGAGGTCAGCGCCGTCTTCGATACCGGCGTCATCTTGCCCTGGATCTTCATCGCTGGCGGGAAACCGACGGTGACAAACAGGTCCGAGGCCTTCTTCTCAATCATCAGCTTGAGAAGGTCCCGCATGAATTTGATGGCTTGTTCTCTCTCCATTGCTGCTCTCCGCTAGACCCCGCCTGTTACATCAAAAACTGTCTTTGTTGGACGCCTTCGAACGCGCCTCATTTCTCTCGACCACGCCCTTGTCGACCAGTTGCTTCAGGTTCTGATCGAGCGTCTGCATACCAAACTGCTGACCGGTCTGGATGGCCGAATACATCTGTGCAATCTTGTTTTCGCGGATCAGGTTACGGATGGCGGGTGTGCCGATCATGATTTCGTGGGCAGCGACACGGCCGCCGCCCTTTTTCTTCAGCAAGGTCTGTGAGATAACCGCACGTAACGACTCGGACAACATCGCCCGTACCATGTCCTTTTCCTCGGCCGGAAACACGTCGACGATACGGTCGATTGTCTTGGCGGCGGAGCTGGTATGCAGTGTACCGAAAACAAGGTGACCGGTTTCAGCGGCGGACAGGGCGAGGCGGATGGTTTCAAGATCGCGCATTTCGCCGACGAGGATGACGTCCGGGTCTTCACGCAATGCCGAACGTAAGGCCTCGTTGAAGCCGAGTGTGTCACGGTGGACCTCGCGCTGGTTAATCAGGCATTTCTTGCTCTGGTGTACAAACTCGATCGGGTCCTCAACGGTGAGGATATGACCGTATTCGGTTTCATTCTTGTGGTTGACCATCGCCGCCAGTGTGGTCGACTTACCCGAACCGGTCGGGCCGGTTACCAACACGACGCCACGTGGATAGTCGGAGATGTCCTTGAAGATACCGGGGGCGTTTAACTGTTCCAGCGACAGGATGGTCGAGGGAATGGTACGGAACACCGCACCGGCGCCACGATTCTGGTTGAATGCGTTGACGCGAAACCGGGCTAACTGCGGGATTTCAAACGAAAAATCGCACTCAAGAAACTCTTCATAATCCTTGCGCTGCTTGTCGTTCATGATGTCGTAGACCATATCATGCACTTCCTTATGGTCCATCGCCGGAACGTTAATCCTGCGTACATCGCCGTCGACACGTATCATCGGCGGCAGTCCCGCCGACAGATGCAAGTCCGAACAACGGTTTTTAACCCCGAAAGCAAGCAATTCGCCGATATCCATCCACTATCTCCAGGTTCGAGTTTGAGCTAGAAGTTCTACCATGACCATAGACCCTTGCGGCCTGCCTGCATACTGTTACGATGACAGGGTGGATGCAGATTTATGTCTGATTATCCGTTCAAGGATACATGGTGTTACAGCTGTATAGTACTGATTTTTTGAAAAATAGCCTACTATAAATCGATGGAAAATATCGCGGAAAACCTGAAAAAAACCCGTGGCAGAATTGCGGCGGCGGAACAGAAATACAACCGTTCACCTGACTCGGTCGGCTTGCTGGCCGTCAGCAAGACCCACCCGGCAGAGGCAATACTCACGGCAAGACAGGCCGGACAGCTGCACTTCGGGGAAAACTACGTGCAGGAGGCCCTCGACAAGATTATGGCATTGCCCGATCCCGACCTGTGCTGGCATTTTATCGGCCCGATCCAGTCGAACAAGACCCGTCAACTGGCAGAGCATTTTGACTGGGTGCACACGGTCGACCGGGTCCGGATCGCACGGCGGCTCAGTGAGGCCCGGCCAATGCATCTGCCACCGCTGAACATCTGTATCCAGGTCAATATCAGCGCCGAGACCACCAAGTCCGGCATTGATCCTGCCGGTACGCTGGCACTCGCCAACGAGATCATGACATTACCGCAGTTAAAACTGCGAGGACTGATGGTCATCCCGGCAGCGACTCACGAGTTTGACGCACAACGGCAAGCCTTCCGCCAGACCCGGATATTGCTCGAACAACTGAACCAGACAGGATTGCAACTGGACACGCTGTCGATGGGCATGAGTGATGATCTGGAGGCGGCCATCGCCGAGGGTTCTACTGTGGTCAGGGTCGGCACCGCCATTTTTGGTGCACGGCAGACATAAACATACAACCCGGGTACACTTGCAAAAAATTACAGATTTTCAGGGCAAATATTCATGAAAAATACCAGAATTGCATTTATCGGTTGCGGCAACATGGGCCAGAGTCTGATAGGCGGGCTGATCGCCAATGGTCATGTCCCGGCCGCCTTGCGCGGCGTCGATCCGGACGCCGTAAAGTTACAGTCGCTTGCCGACAGATACGGCATCGAGATATTTGCAGACAATATCCAGGCAGTCGCCGACGCCGATGTGATCGTGCTGGCGATCAAGCCGCAGATTCTCGGGGACACCGTGTCGCGCCTGTATGGCCATATCAATGAAGGCCAGCTGGTAATCTCGATTGCGGCCGGTATACGCCTTGCCACCCTGGCACAACTACTGGGTGCAGGACATCCCGTCGTGCGGGTGATGCCGAATACACCGGCGCTGATCCGGACCGGTGCCTCGGCCCTCTATTCAAACACCGCCGTTACCCCCGGTCAGCGCGACCTCGCCGAGGCGATCATGCGCTCGGTTGGGCTGGCCATATGGCTGGACAACGAGGCGGCGATGGACACGGTCACCGCGCTGTCAGGCAGCGGTCCCGCCTATTTCTTCCTCGTGATGGAGATGATAGAAAAGGCCGCTGTCCGGCTGGGTCTCCCGCAGGAACAGGCGAGACTGCTGACACTGGAGACCGCATTTGGTGCGGCCAAGATGGCGCTGGAATCCGATGTTGATGCCGCGACGCTGAGACGCCAGGTAACCTCGCCCGGCGGCACGACTGAACAGGCATTGAAGGTATTGATCGAACAGGGCCAGCTGGAACAGGTATTCATGGACGCCCTGTCGGCCGCAAAGCGGCGTTCGGAAGAACTGGCCGCCACGCTGGGCGACCTGAAATGAGCGGAGGGTATCTCTCACAGGCATTTGTCTTCCTGGTCAGTACAGTTTTTGACCTGTATCTGCTCGCTGTCCTGCTGCGCTACCTGCTGCAACTGGTCGGTGCAGACTTTTATAATCCAATCTCGCAATTTCTGGTCCGCCTGACCAACCCGCCGTTGCGCTACCTGCGCAGATTTATACCGGGATACCGGGGTGTAGACTGGTCATCACTGGTTTTGATGCTGACGATCAAGGTGGTTGAGGTTGTTCTGGTCAGTCTAGCGACCTACGGACAAAGTCCGGCATTTGCCGGTTTGATAATAACCAGCATCGCCCTGATCCTGCACCGGGTTATCTATCTGTTTATTATCGCCGTCTTTATCCAGGTGTTGATAGGCTGGGTCAACCCGGGCATGTATAACCCGGCGACCGTGATACTGTACAAGCTGACCGAACCATTGTTGCGACGCGCCAGACGGTTGTTACCACCGGCGGGTGGAATCGACTTTTCGCCGATCCTGGTTTTTGTCGCACTGCAACTGGCGGTGATCCTGCTGGTCAATCCACTGGTGGATCTCGGCAAGGCCTGGTCCTGACCCATTCTGTTTCCCCACATGCTGGATAAACTGTCTCTACCCTTGACCGGTTAGTCTGTTATATTAGGCAGGACACGACGCTGTAATCCATTACCGGGGGATGAATCATGGTCAGATATATTTCGATTGTGTTGGGTCTGTTGATGCTGGCGAGCGTGCCAGGCGCGAATGCCGAGCAGGCCAAGGTCTTTGGCGATTATTCGATCCACTACAGTACGTTCACCACAGACATGCTGACTGCAGAGGTCGCCCGCGGCTACAACATCACCCGCAGCAAGGGCCGTGCCTTGCTGAATATCTCGGTATTAAAAAAGGTACTTGATACCACTACCAAACCGGTCCGCGCCACCGTGGTTGCTTCTGCCACGAACCTGAGTGCCCAGCTGAAGAACCTTGAGATCAAGGAGATCAGTGATCAAGGTGCCATCTATTACATCGCCGAGATCCCGGTCGCCGATCGTGAGACTTTAAACTTCAATATCAGCGTGACGCCGGAAGGCGAGAGCAATGCGTATACGCTGACATTCCAGCAGGAATTTTTTACCAACTAGTCTGGTTGTACCAGGAGGGCTCCTGCGGACCTCTACAGCGTACAAGCACCCAGCTTTTTGCCCGTCATCGTAAATGCCATCACGGCGCCTTCTGCTGTCATTGTGTAACTGACATCCACTTTATCGTCTGTGTGGGTGGTGGTGCCACTGCCTTCCATCGGATCGGGCTCACCGCAAACAATCCTGAAGTTGGTCGTGTTGCCTTCGGTCATGACGTCTTTGACCTCACAATTACTATCCACAGGTGGAGTGATATTTTCCTCTGCCGGATTCTGGCAACGTTTGGTCGGAGGTATGGGCATTTTCATGCCCATCATGTCGATATTGCCCTGATATTCCCATTCTTCACCTGCCGACTGCGCTGCCAGAGGGTGGCTTGCAATCGTCATGGCCAGTGCCAGAGCAACACAAGCGAGGTGACATTGTTTATTTTTCATTTATTTGTACCTCATAATAACTATCAGAATGTGCCGGGATGACTAGCGCGTAACCAAAACCTTTTTCACCCAGCCTGCACCCTTGCCGGACTCGATTAGAACATACCCGGCCTGCTCCTGACCCATGAATATCATTTCATCGGACTTTTCCAGCGTGGTCACGACCTTGGCGCTGTCTGCGGCCTCGGCCATCAACTTGATATTGTTAATCTTTGGTAACAGCACATCGCCTTCATTAAACACCGCACCGGCTGACGTGGTACCGCCCTTCGCGGCCTCCTGCGCGAGACTGCCTACATCCCGTTGCAGACTTGGGTCATTCCTTACTACGTTCACAATATTATTGTAATTATCGGCCAGACTGGCGACAATCATCTTGCCCTCGGCGGTACTGGCATAACCACCCAGCGCACCACCTCCACCGCTACCCCCCATGAACCCACCAAGGTTCAAATCGGCCTTTTTGGCGCTGCCTTCTGCTGCGGCCACCTGCACACCCGAGCGTGCATCGGACACCAGCATGCTGGTCTGCGCCTCCTTGAACTTCACGCCTCCGGCGATGCCGCCGATCACACTGCCGGCACGCCCACCTATCAGTCCACCAAGTGCGCCACCGACACCACCCCCGATTCCGCCGGCATTGTTATCTGAAAACACGACGGACGGTGTCAGAATAAAATCGGCCACGACCATCTGCCCACCGCCGATGTTGGAATTCTGACGTAACTCACCCGACTCCATCAGCGCCCGTTCCTGCATCATGTTCTGCATGCCCTGACCACGTTCGACCACTATGAAACAGTTCGACTGTTGCACCATCATGCGGATCACGCTGACTGGTGATTGCAGGCTGTAGCTGCTCAGGGCGGCCGTGACCGCATCCTGTGGTTCTACTACGGCCAGTGCGCCCATCGGTTTGTCGCAGTGTGCAAGCCCGGTGGAGTCCTGTGTAACGCCGGACGTGCCTGCGCCACCCTGGACCACACTGCCACCCTCGCCCGGTTTCATACTCTGGGCAAGTGCTGACTGGAAGATCGCCATGGTAAAAATGAAAACAACGAGTCTGGGGATTTGCGTAATCATATGGTTTCTCTGGTTGAGTTAGGTGGCTCTGCTCACGTCTATGTGCGCGAGTTTAATTGTGTACTGTAAGTATAAAAGCCCTGATACGAATTTGCCACCTCGTGACCACTGTGCTCAGGGTTATTGGTCTGATTCTGGCCCGAAAGTTGTCTCAACAAGACCCGCAACCAACGGGTTCCGGATATTCCTACCTGTAAGTAGCCATTTCCTCACGGACAATCTGGAGGACCATCTCGCGGGTCAAGGGTTCTTCGGTCAGACCAGCAGACGCACCAAGTGCTTCATTAATTAGCGTCTGATAACCCTTACCGGTTCTTTCCGCTTGCGTCTTGAAATGCTCCAGAATAGCGTCGTTAATGTATATCGTGATACGCGTTTTCCCGGTTGTGGGGATTACTGCACCACGCTTGCCTTTGGAAAAGTCATAGGCCTTCTTCATAATCTCTCCGTTCTTTCCGGTCTGCTTTTCGTACTGAAATAATCCGTGCCTCATCACCACGAGGGGAATGAACCACGACCATGAGTGATCCAAACACGTTCATGCCCACAGTTACGAATCGCTGTTCGTTCGCGGCGGCGTCATCTTCAATCGTAAGCGCGAGAGGATCATTAAGTACGCCTTCACCCTCCGCCAGTGAAACTCCATGTTTCTTAAGGTTGGCTGAATTCTTTCCTGGATCGAAGTGGGCGACCATAACTCAATATATGCATATTATGCATATATTGCATATATGTCAATTGTCACGAGTTGATACTATTTTGGTAGCTGCTTTAGTGAACTGCCCAGATTCTCACCGATCATCCTGGATACAGGATGGCATCGTAACTCTGACCCTCATTTTCTGTTTGTTATGCGGCTGATTCATGCTCGACATTCCATCCTGGAAAAACAAGCACAGCAGGGTGACAACGTAGCGCTCTTGCCAACACTTTGGCTCTTTCTACTCCAAGCTGCACCCGATCATTTTCGATTGCCGAAATAGTGGACTGGGGAATGCCAGCCAGTTCCGCCAATTGGTTCTGACTTAATTCCTGCAACTCGCGCAAAATCCGTACAGACTCGCCTACGGAAACTTCGATCTGTCGCTTTGCTTTGACATATTCATTCATATTATTTTCTCCGATAGTCGTGCGGAGTAACTTCTTCCACTTGAATTAAAACCCGGTCTCTCTCCACTTTGTAAATGACTCTATAGTGTAAATTGAGCCTGGAGGAGCGATAGCCAGCCCATTTTCCAGAAAGGGACTCATCATGGAGGCCCTTGATACTTCTTAAGCCCTGAGGGCCGGAGATAGTTACGATATCCTTCCACTTTTCGTATCGCCTGGATATTTCTATTGGAGCTGCTGCCAGACTCCTGGCGACCCGTCTGTGCTCAAAGATTATCCACATACTATATATGGTATGTATATTCTATATAGTATGTCAAGCCGAGACAGAACAAGCCGCATAACGCCGTTCCTCAGCGGCAAAGTCATAGTGGCGTGGCTTTTGCGCTTTTTGCAAAAGGCATGACGCTATGAATTTGTCCGTCTGCAAGACTTTGTTAGGCGCTTTCATTTAGTAACTCTGGATGTTCCGCTAAGTAGTCCCAAGCCCAATCAGTGACGTTGTATTTACAATGTGATCCCCAATCCATGTAAGGTGTGGATTGAAATATGACCCCAATTCTATGTAGTTCTGCCACACTGCCATCGTTCGAATCGAGGCTCTTGCTGCGAACTCCTTCCTTGAAGTAAGCAGAAAGAATAAATTTCTCATATTCCGTAAGCATGCTCAGCCTACGAATCGTATTCCTTCTGCGAGCTCGTGCATCAATGATGAGTCGACCGCTTCTAATGGCGCCTTCACCAATGGAGTACGCAATCCCTAAACCACATACGATCAGAAGCACTACCAGCACCGGTCTAGTAGCATCTCGAATGCTCTCAGTACCCAGACTCTCCGAGAAGAACAGAAGGAGCAAGCAGGTACCTCCAACAATAAAGAACGTCCTAGACGACTCTTTAACGAAGGAAAGAATTTCACTCCAGTCTGGAATCATGTGATCGCCTAACTATGTATTAACGTGACAGGGTCGCTGCACGTTAATTTTCTACTATACCGTGCATTGGCTGCACGCTTATCTACTAAATAACGAGACAACCGTGCAGAAATATTACAAAACACAAGGAGGCGTTTATGAACGACTTCATCCCGAAACCTGGCAGGCGGATGGGTTAGATCTGTTGGATATTGTATTTTTAGCATGACACCTGCTCCATTGAAAATTTGTCTATTTCCTGAATCTTGCAGTACATCTGCTACAACAACAAAAGGCGACGGGCCTGAAACGTCATCTTATGCCTGTCCCGGGTTGTTTTAAAGTCCCCGATCAGGGCTTGTAGTCGTATTCAATTATCAACGGTGCATGGTCTGAGAATCGCTCGTCGCGGTAGATCGAGGCGCCCTTGATCAGGTCTTTCAATCCCGGTGTGACGATCTGGTAATCAATCCGCCACCCGACGTTCTTTGCCCGGGCCTGGCCACGGTTGGACCACCAGGTGTATTCGTCGGGTTGCTGGTTGACCACGCGGAACGCATCGACAAAACCGGCCTCGTCGAGCACGCGCGTCATCCACTCGCGTTCCTCGGGCAGGAAGCCGGAGTTTTTCTGGTTGCCCTTCCAGTTTTTCAGGTCGATCTGTTTGTGGGCGATGTTCCAGTCGCCGCAGATAATGAATTCACGCTGTTTGCGGCGCATCTGTTTTAACTTCGGCATGAACTGTTCCATAAACTCAAACTTGATCTGTTGGCGCTCCTCGCCGGACGATCCAGAGGGCAGGTATAGCGAGATGACGGACAGCTTTCCAAAGTCTGTTTGCAGATAGCGGCCTTCGGTGTCGGCATGGTGCCAGCCCAGTCTGGCCTCTATCCGATCCGGTTCGGTACGGGAGTACACGGCAACACCGCTGTAGCCTTTCTTTTCAGCGCTGTTCCAGCAGGCATAATAACCGGCGGGCGCCAGGATATGCTCGGACAGTTGCGACTGTTCGGCCTTGATTTCCTGCAGACAGACGACGTCAGCCTCTTGCTTGTGCAGCCAGTTAAAAAATCCCTTCTGGTAGGCGGAGCGGATGCCGTTAACATTCAGGCTGATGATTTTCACAGTGTTTCCATTCGTGGTTGTGGTGTGTGTACTGTTCTGTATTAAATTCGTGGTCTGCGTTATTCTATCATGCCGTAAACCCGGCTGACCCCGACGATATAACCATCAAAATTATGCATAACTATCAGAACGAATTTATCCGCTTTGCCCTTGAGAAAAACGTATTGCGCTTTGGCGAGTTCACCCTGAAGTCCGGGCGCCTGAGTCCCTATTTCTTCAACAGTGGCCTGTTTAATGACGGCGAAAGCCTGACCCGGCTGGGTGAGTTTTATGCCGCAGCGATACAGTCCTCTGGCCTCAGTTACGACATGATATACGGGCCCGCCTACAAGGGCATTCCGCTGGCATGCACACTGGCAATTGCCTTGCACAAGGAGTACGGTCGTTCGCTGCCCTACTGCTTCAACCGCAAGGAGGCCAAGGACCACGGCGAGGGCGGTATCACTCTCGGCGCACCGCTGGCCGGGCGGGTGTTAATCATAGATGACGTCATAACCGCCGGCACCTCGGTCAGGGAATCGGTTGAGGTGATTAAAAAGGCCGGGGCCATTCCGGCAGGCGTTATCATCGCGCTGGACCGGCAGGAAAAGGGCGTGGGCGAGCTCTCGGCGATACAGGAGATTGAACAAACCTGGCATATTCCGGTCATTAGTATCATAGGTTTGGACGCGTTGACCGAATATCTGTCCGGGTCGGCTGAATTGTCGCAATATCTTGATAAGATTAAAGAATACCGGCGCAACTACGGGCTGGCCTGATTATAGTTTTTTGAACTGCTGTCAAGTGCAGCAATTTTGGGTACTATAATTACACACAACTACAACCTCATTCAGGTGGATCTGTAATCCCATGAACAAAACTACCACGACCCGTGTACTGTTTATACTGACTACACTGATGCTCGGCGGCCTCAGCCTGTCGTCCCATGCAGCAATCAAATGCTGGACCAACAAGGATGGCGTGAAGGAGTGTGGAGACAAGGTCCCGCCGGAATATTCGCAGCAGGGACATCAGGAACTGAGTAAGCAGGGCCTGATCAAGGAAGAGCAGAAACGCGCGAAGACAGACGCTGAAATGGAAGTCGAGGCAAAGCAGGCCGCCTCCCAGGCCGAGGAAAAACGTAAACAGCAAGAGCAGGCCAAGGCAGACACGATCCTGCTGGAAACATTCAGCTCGGTCGAGGACATTGAACTCGTGCGTAACGAGCGACTGAAGGCGATAGACTCCAGTATCAAACTGGCAGAGAAACGTACTGAAACAATCCAGGCCGACCTCGATAAACGTATCCAGTCGGCCGCGGACGCAGAACGTTCCGGCAATACACCAAACGAGGCCTTGCTGAAAGATATCGAATCACTGCGCCGTCAGATCAAGAACAACAACGACTACATCGCCGAGAAGCGCAAGGAACATGAAGATACCGGCAAGGAGTATGCTGGCAATATCGAGCGGTTTAAAAAGCTGAAGTCGCTCTGAAGTACTGTTCCAGATTGCACTACAGTCGGGAATCAGCTGTCTGGTTATAATTGTGAAAGACCGTTAGCCGCATGGATGCGGCGCTCGAGCGTACATGGATGTATTCACAGCGTGTCTTGAACGATTATAACCAGACAGCTGATGTGGCATGGAATCCAAAATAGCTATCCTGATATAAATTGATGTACAAGGCTAACTGTCGTCTCCGCTTATAATTTACAACCGAAACAACCCCTGCCTTAACACCGGCCACTGCTCGTCTACAAACGCGGTTGGTTTTTTCTCGAAGTTGGTCCTGACAAAGCGGCTCATGTGGCCCTCTATCAGCGTCATGATGTGGTTGGCGGTCGCATCAATCGAACCGCTGGCACGTACTCCCTGACCGAGGTTAGCCTCGCGCAGTATTTGTTTCAGCTGCGTCTCGATCCGATCGAAGAACTTGACCACTCTCACCCGCAGTCTTTCATTTTCTCCGACCAGCGCATCACCGAGCAGGACACGGGTAATACCCGGATTGCGTTCAGAGAAGCCGAGTAACAGGCGAACGATGCGATCACAACGGGCATCTGCTGCTGTCTCCTGTTCGAGGATCCGGTTGATCAGACTGAAGATCGATTCCTCGGCAAAATCGATCAGCGCCTCAAACATCTTGGCCTTGCTGGCAAAATGACGGTACAACGCGGCCTCGGAAACCCCGACAGCCCTCGCCAGCGCGGCAGTGGTGATACGTGAACCGGGATGAACCTCCAGCTGTTCGGCGAGCACCTGTAATATATGCTGGCGGCGGTCAGGTCGTTTAATCGTGGTCATATTCAGGGGTCCGGGTTCAGGTACGTTTAATCAGGGTCCCGATACCCTGGTCGGTAAATATTTCCAGCAGCACGGCATGCTCGAGTCTGCCGTCGATAATGTGCACGGTATTCACACCGGCCTCTACCGCATCGAGTGATGCATGGATCTTGGGCAACATACCGCCGTGGATTACGCCTTCTTCAATCAACTTTAATACCTGGTCGCGGGTCAGGCCGGTCAGCACATTGCCAGCGGCATCCATCACCCCGGTTGTGTTGGTCAGGATGATCAGCTTCTCCGCCTTCAGGTCGCGGGCGATCTGGCAGGCCACGAGATCAGCATTGATATTGTAGGACTGGCCGTCTTCACCCACGCCTATCGGGGCGATGACCGGGATGAAATCGCCGTGTATCAACATGTCTATCACGGCCGTGTTGATCCTGACCACTTCACCGACATAACCGATATCGATGATCTCCGGTTCTTTCAATTCCGGCGCTGTGCGTGACAGCGTCATCTTGCGCGCGCGTATCATGTCGCCGTCCTTGCCGCTCAGACCAACTGCGTTGCCGCCGTTGCGGTTGATCAGGTTGACGATTTCCTTGTTGACCAGGCCACCCAGCACCATCTCAACCACGTCCATCGTCTCGTTGTCGGTCACGCGCATACCCTGAATGAATTCGGATTCCTTGCCCAGTCGTTTCAGCAAGTCGCCGATCTGCGGACCGCCACCGTGGACGATGACCGGGTTCATACCGACCGCCTTCATCAGGGCAACGTCACGGGCGAAACCGTTTTTCAGGTGTTCTTCCGTCATCGCATTGCCACCGTACTTGATGACAATCGTCTTGTCGTTGAAACGTCTGATATAGGGCAGCGCCTCGGTCAGGACCGAGGCGATCTCTACCGCCCTGTTCGATTTCTGGATTTCCTGTGACTGGATAGGCATCTGATCTTACCGGTAGTGAAGTTGGTGGTTATCAGAACGGGATCTTCAGATCCGCTTTTATCGACAGCAACAACTCGCGGAAACCGGTCTTGATCCGCTCCAGCGCCGCTTCGTTGTCTGCCTCGAATCGCACGACCAGACACGGTGTCGTATTTGACGGGCGAATCAGACCCCAGCCATCCTTGAACTCGACGCGGAATCCGTCAACCGTGATCACTTCCGTGTCCTTGAACGACAGTTTCGATTCGAGCGTCTGCATAAACGAGACATGTTCGCTTTCGGGCATATCGATCTTCAGTTCCGGTGTGGACACACTCTCCGGGATGGCCGCAAAAAACTCGGTCGGCTTCATCTTCGCATTCAGCAGGATCTCCAGCATGCGCGCGCCGGAATAGAGGGCGTCATCAAATCCGTACCATCTCTCCTTGAAGAAGATATGGCCACTCATTTCACCGGCGAGCGGGGCCTGCATTTGCTTCATCTTGCTCTTGATCAGTGAATGCCCGGTCTTCCACATGACCGCCTTGCCGCCACTGGCTTCAATGGCCTTGCGCAGGTGGCTGGTACACTTCACGTCAAAGATGATAGGCGCGCCCTTGTTACGCGAGAGCACATCACGGGCGAATACCATCATCTGCCGATCCGGCCAGATGATGTTGCCTTCTGCATCAACGATACCGAGCCTGTCGCCATCGCCATCAAACGCAAAGCCGAGATCCGCCTTTTCCTGACGCACCCGATCGATCATATGCTGCATGTTCTTGGGCTCACCCGGATCCGGATGGTGGTTGGGGAACCGGCCATCAAGATCGCAGTACATTTCAATCACATCATGCCCCAGTGCACGATACAGTTCGGGGGCAACAATACCTGCCGCACCATTGCCACAATCGACGACCAGCTTGTACGCCCTGCCAAGCGCAACCGGAATATCGTCGGTAATACGCCGGATGTAGTCCCCAATCACCTCGGCCGTATCGATTCCACCCTCACCACTGACCAGGTCATTATTAATAATGCGGTTATATAAGGAGCGGATACCCTCTTCTGACAGCGTGTCACCCGCGATGACTATCTTCAGACCGTTGTATTCCGGTCCGTTATGACTGCCGGTGATCATGACGCCACTTTTCGACTTCAGATGGTTTGTGGCGAAATACAGGACCGGTGTCGGCACAATACCGATATCAATGACGTCACGGCCCGCAGCACGCAGGCCCTTGATCAGGCTCTCGGCAAAATCAGGACTGGAGAGGCGACCATCACGTCCGACGATGACAGTCTTCTGACCGGCCGCGTCTGCCGCACTGCCGATGGCCTGGCCGATGATCCGGACCAGCTCCGGCGTCAAGGTCTTGCCGACCACGCCCCGGATATCGTATTTACGGAATATAACCTCGGGAATGTTAATCCCGTTGTGACCATGCTCCTTGTCGGCAACCGGGGCGGCCTTTGCAACAGGGGCCTTTGCTTCATTGCCTGCCATGGCGGCCTTCAAATCCTCTTTTTTCAATATCATTGTTATATCATCTCCCATCATACCTTTTGAAATCCCTGGAACGTCAGTCACGGCAGCACTGCCCTTCTCAGGCATATTCGCTATCAGCTTTTCCATGCCCGGATGGGCACCGTCCATGATGGCGCGTATCGCACCCTTGTACCTGATGTCCTGCTTGTCTTCGGCAGTGGCGACAGTGGGGCCGCGTCTGCGCACCACAACCAGTGCTCCCGCTGCAAGCAGGATCAAAACCAGGGCCATCATGCCAATGAACATCCCGCTACCGCTCTCGCTACTACCACCCATCGACAGGCCTGAACCTTCGCCCCAGTAGGCGAGTGTCCACAAGGTGCCTGCAATAGACGTGGTAAACGGATCGCCCGACTTCAGAGAGGAGTCACCCTTCTGTCCGAGCACCAGCGGGTCGCCCGATGTCGATTGTCTGACTTCAACATAGGCCGCCCCCGGTACCACACCGGCAAGTGCCTGGTCCAGCAGTGCAACATCCAGACTCAGGTGGACAATACCCATCAACTGGTCAGACACGTTCTTGACCCGTTCAACCAGCACGATATGCTGGTTGTCCGTACCGAACAGCAACACCTCGGCTGCAATCGACCCGGTCGACCGCTCGGCCTTGCCCAGGATATCCAGCGAGCCGTAGGTCAGTGGTGGCTTGCTGGTGTTATCCAGCTCGTAACCACCCGGTAACAACAGCCGGACCTTCAATGCTGAGGGGAAACGGCTGCTTGCGGACTCGGCCTCCAGTGCCAGCGCTGCGGTATCGGCAGACTCGAATAGCGCTCGCGTGCTGTCGCTGCCGGCATATTCAGTCAGGGCGGAACTCACGGTGCTGAAATACGTGGCAATCACCTTCGCCTGTGACTTTGCATCTGCCTCAATCTGCTGCTGGTCTGATTCCATGTTTGACTGCATACCTGCGCTGAACATGAACCAGCCAGCCGTGGCGATCACCAGTACCGTAATGACCGCGGCAGCCGCAATAGTGGCCTGCCTTACCTGCCTGCGACTGAACCGCCGTTTCGATACTGGACCTTCAACCATGTTTTTATCCTTGTTGGTTCGTGTTGATACCGGTATGGCCGAATCCTCCGGCCCCTCTCCGGCTCTCTTCAAAACTTTCCACCATCTCGAACTGTGCCCGGACAACCGGGACAAACACCAGCTGGGCGATCCTGTCACCCGGCGTGATAACTACCGGTTCATGACCACGATTCCAGCAGGAGATAAACAACTGGCCCTGATAGTCCGAGTCGATCAGGCCGACCAGATTACCGAGCACAATACCCTTCTTGTGGCCGAGACCAGAGCGCGGCAATATCACGGCAGCCAGTTCCGGGTCCGCAATGTAGATCGCAAACCCGGCCGGAATCAACAGCGTCTCGCCCGGGGACAGCGTCACGGTCTGTTCGAGACAGGCACACAGGTCCAGTCCGGCAGACCCGTCGGTTGCATAGTTGGGCAACGGAAATTCATGACCGAGCCGGGAATCAATGAGTCTGATTTGAATTTTTTTCATGAAACCTGTCAGCGACAAGATGGATCAGTTTGCGCGCAAGCTTGTCCTTGGACTGCCTGCCGAGTGAGATACTGCCACCGTGCCAGAGCACCTCAAGTGCGTTGTCTTCGGTATTGAAACCCAGACCGTTACCGACCTGGTTGGCCGCAATCATATCGAGGCCCTTGTTTTTCAGCTTGAGCATCGCATTGTCATGGACCGACTCGGTCTCGGCGGCAAAGCCAACCGTAAAAGGTCGGTTGCTGGCTGCGGAGACCATCGCCAGGATATCGGGATTTTTCTCCAGATCCAGGCTGATTCGGCTGCTGCCTTTCTTGATCTTCTGTTGGGCGACCTTGACACAGCGATAGTCGGCAACCGCCGCGGCGGCGATAAATATCTCCATGCTGCCCATCCGGTTTTGCACCTGTGCCTGCATCTGCTCGGCCGTTTCCACAGTAATATAACGGACCCTGTCCGGTGGCTCCAGACTGACGGGCCCGGAGACCAGTGTCACATCCGCGCCGGCCTCCATCGCCGCATGGGCAAGCGCAAACCCCATCCGGCCTGAACTCTGGTTACTGATAAAACGGACCGGGTCAATTGCCTCACGGGTAGGACCGGCAGTGACAACGATACGCGTACCTGACAACAACGCGGTGCGGAACCGGTTTTGCACGGCCTGGACAATATCGGCGGGCTCCAGCATCCGACCGGCACCGGTCTCACCACAGGCCTGTTCGCCTGTGCCCGGACCTAAAATCTCAACGCCTCTTCTGCGCAAGGTGGCCACATTTTCTGTTGTCGCCGCCGCCGCCCACATCTGCTGGTTCATCGCCGGGGCAATCAACAAGGGGATGTCAGCCGCCAGACACAGTGTGGTCAGCAGGTCGTCCGCCAGTCCCTGGGCCAGCCGGGCAATCACATTGGCCGTCGCCGGGGCAATAACAATGACATCGGCCCAGCGTGCCAGCGCGATATGGCCCATCCCGGCCTCGCTATCGTGATCCAGCAAGCGGGTATAGACCGGTCGGCCGGACAGGGCCTGGAAGGTCAATGGCGTGATAAATTCACCTGCACCCTGGGTCATGACGACCTGGACTTCCGCCCCCTGCTCGCGCAGGCGCCGGACCAGATCGGCACTTTTATAGGCGGCGATACCGCCGCTGACTCCGAGCAAAATGCGTTTGTGTGACAAGGATTTCATGGGGCAAGTTTACCCTAATTTTGTAACAACTCAGTATACGCATGGGAAAAAAGTTGTATATTTACACCTGAAATCCCAAGGACAAGGAGGTCCCCATGAAGATAGCCGACTGGCCCGTTGCTGAGCGCCCCCGTGAAAAATTGCTGGCCCGTGGTGCGGCCAGTCTTTCCGATGCCGAATTACTCGCCCTGTTCCTGCGTACCGGACTGCGTGGAAAATCCGCCGTGGATCTGGGGCGGGACCTGCTCAACCATTTCACCAGCCTGCGCAACCTGCTCGACTCCGGCCAGACCGATCTGTGCAACTTTCCCGGCGTAGGCGCTGCCAAATACGTCGAACTTAAGGCCGCGCTGGAACTGGGCCGACGCTATCTGGAACAAACGTTGAAACGCGACGCCCCGCTGAAAAGTCCGGAAATGACACGCCATTTTCTCACCTCACGCCTGCGCGCCTACCCCTATGAGGTATTCGCCTGCCTGTTTCTGGACAATCGACACCGCATCATTGCGTTTGAGGAGTTATTTACAGGGACGATCGACGGGGCGAGTGTGCACCCGCGCGAGGTGGTACGACGCTGTCTGTTTCATAACGCCGCCGCCGTCATCTTCGCCCACAATCACCCGTCCGGCATCTCCGAGCCGAGCCAGGCAGACCGCAACATCACCCGCAGGTTGTCCGATGCACTTGGCTTGATCGATATCCGGGTACTGGATCATTTTGTTATTGGTGATGGTGAATCGGTGTCGTTCGCTGAACGTGGCCTGCTCTGAGGCGGCAGAGGATAACTGGCACGAGGCATCAAGGATCCAATATAATCACTATCAATGTTTATGTCTGTCTCCCTGTCAATTCGTCCAGTCCTGTGCCACCCTGTGTGCGCCTGGCTTCGGGCGACCGTAGACCGATGAAACGCAGGGATTTTATCCAGTCCTCGGCCTCCCTGCTGGCGATGACGGTGGCAACGCGGCTGTCCGCAGGCACGCAGGCATACACACACGCTGAGCTGCTGTCGTTTCTTGGCGATCGTCGCTATATCCACCAGTTGGGCCTTGCCTACCAGAGCCGTTTTCCTGAAGAGGCGAATGTCGCATCTCTGACCCGGATATTACAGGACAGCCTGAACCAACTGTCGGTGAAGTCCACGAGTGGGCTGCAGGACCAACTTAACAGCCTGGTCATGTCAGACTTCGCCCGGGGCGATACCGTGCTGCTGGATGGCTGGGTACTGGCACGGACAGAAGCCAGACAATGTGCGCTTTGTACACTACAGGACATCTGAAGCAATATGCACACAGATACCCGGGAACTTGCGGACAACAGCCTGATTGAAGGCGATGTCTGTATCGTCGGCGCGGGCGCCGCAGGCATCGCGATGGCGCTTGAATGGGTATCGTCCAGTAACACCCGGGTTATCCTGCTCGAAGGGGGTGGTTTTAATCTGGAGGCCGGTATGCAGGATCTCTATCGCGGCGATATCACCGGCAAACCGTATTACCCCTTGCAGGCGGCCCGCCTGCATTATTTCGGTGGTACCACCGGCCACTGGGCCGGCTTCTGTGCGCCACTCGACCCGATCGATTTCCAGAAACGTGCCTGGGTACCGCACAGCGGCTGGCCTATTACGCGCCGGCAACTGGACCCGTATTACCGGCGTGCCCAACAAATTGTCGAACTCGGTCCATATGAATATGAGACAGACTACTGGGAGGATCAGGACCCCGATGTGGTCCGGCTACCGTATGACAAACGCCAGGTCGTAACGAAGATGTGGCAGTTCAGTCCACCTACCCGTTTCGGCACCCGTTATCGTGATGCCATCGTCAACTCACCAGGTGTACACCTGTATACCTACGCAAATGTCTGCGACATGGAGACAAATGAGAATATCAGTGCGGTCTCGGGTCTACAGGTCCGCACGCTGACCGGTCGGCAGCATCGGGTCCGGGCACGCTACTATATCCTCGCCTGCGGCTCTATCCAGAATGCACGCCTGCTCCTGGCCGCCAACCGCCAGGCCAAGGCCGGGCTGGGCAACGACCATGATCAGGTCGGGCGTTATTTTATGGAACATGTCGAGATGCCGGTGGCCGAACTGGCCCTGCAACGACCACAACCATTGAAGATGTATCTGCTCAATTATGGTCAGACCCGATCACGGGGGGAGCTGGCCCTGAGCCGGACCGCCCAGCGCAGTAACCACTTGCTTAATGGCACAGTGAGCCTGAGTCCGGGTGGCGTAGGTAATAATCCGCGTGGCACCTTTCAGGAATTTCCCGCTGAGGTGTTATTACAGTATTCGGATACGCCTGCCCCAGCACCCGAAACAGTGGACCAGCAGACTGCACCACCTGCGGCAAAACCGCTTGAACCGGCCCCGGCGACGCTGTCCACATTTCAGCTGTTCAAGCTGGCCTGTCGCCATGAACAATCGCCAAACCCGGATTCGCGTGTCAGCCTGTCTGCCGAAACAGACGCGCTCGGTGTACCCCGTGCGGCATTGCACTGGCAGCTGACCGAACTGGACAAACGCTCGATCCGCCGGTCATGCGAGATCCTTGCTCGCGAGACCGGCCGCAGCGGTCTGGGACGTATCCGGTTGCTGGACTGGTTGATAGGGCAGGACGACAGTGTCTGGCCTGACTTTCTCAGTGGCGGCTGGCACCATATGGGTACAACCCGTATGCATCGGGACCCGAAACGGGGTGTTGTCACGCCGGACAGTCAGGTCCACGGTATCGCCAACCTGTATGTGGCGGGTGCCTCGGTGTTCCCGACGGCAGGGGCCGCCAACCCGACCTTGAGCCTGATCGCACTCGCCCTGCGACTGGCAGATCATCTGCGGGGTCGTCTTAAAAATTTACAGGATTGATTGGTAAGGGTTTTTTTGAGATTCGCGCCCGGATTCCCCGGTTTTGGAGCGGATCCGCGCTTCCGGACTCAGGATCAGCTTGGCGGATTCAGTCAATCCATGTAAAATCCGCCCTCTTTTAATCAAGACTGGGATTGCAACGATGTCGCGAATTTGTATGGTAACCGGGAAAAAGCCAATGTACGGGCACAATGTCTCCCACGCCAATAATAAAACCAAACGCCGTTTTTTACCGAATCTGCATGATCGCCGGTTCTGGGTAGAAAGCGAAAGCCGCTGGGTCAGTCTGCGTGTCAGCAGCAATGGCCTGCGGACCATCGACAAGAACGGCATAGACACCGTGCTTGCTGATATCCGCTCACGCGGCATCAAGGTATAAGGAACGAATCATGGCCAAAAGCGCACGTGAAAAGATCAAGCTGGTTTCTTCTGAAGGGACCGGGCACTACTACACCACCACGAAGAACAAACGCAACATGCCGGACAAGATGGAAATGAGCAAGTACGATCCGGTTGTGCGTAAACACGTGATGTACAAGGAAGCAAAGATCAAATAATCAACAAACAGACCCTGCCTTGGCAGGGTCTGTCGTTTTACGCCTCCTGCAAGCGATACGCCCTCAGCGTCCTCGAAAATTCCTGTAACGCTTCTATACCGGTCTGCTCGGCATGGTGACACCATTCCTGCAATGACTGGATCAATGTCTCCTGGCTTGCGGTTTTCAATTGCCAGATCGATTGCAGACGCTGGCTGAATTCATAAACCACTTTTAAAGTATTACTCTCGGCCAGCGCCGCATCAAGGCGCGCGCGCGCTGTATCATCCAGCATCATATGGTGTCTGATCAGCAAACGACGGGCACGGCGGAGCATCCGCTTGCCGGTCACGTCTGCCCTTGCCTTTTCCTCACGGCATACACGGGTGATGACAGTCGAGGCGTAATGCGACATCACGTGCAACCGGTTTGCCACCACCGCTTTCAACGTGTCGACATCGATCAGATCACGCTGGTAATCCAGTACCGGGCGTGGTGCCAGCTTCCTGACCCGTGCCAGACGAAATGCCTGTAACAGACAGATATACATCCAGCCCAGATCAAACTCATACCATCGGGATGAAAAACGGGCGGAACTGGCAAAGGCATGGTGGTTATTGTGTAATTCTTCACCACCGATCAGCACACCTATCGGAAAGATATTGGTCGAGGCATCGGCCGGTTCAAAGTTACGGTATCCCCACCAGTGTCCGGCACCATTAATAATGCCGGCGGCAAACACCGGACTCCACGCCATCTGCACGGCCCAGATGGTGATGCCTGCAAAACCGAACAACAGCAGATTGATAATCAGCATAACGACGATACCGCTGTAGGAATGGCCGCTGTAAATCCTGCGCTCCAGCCAGTCATCCGGTGTCTCGTGCCCGAATTGTCTCAGCGTCTGCTCATTTCTCGCCTCGGTACGGTATAACTCGGCACCTTCGAGCAATACCTTTCGTATACCGTACTGCTGCGGGCTGTGCGGGTCTTCAGCGGTCTCGACCCGGGCATGATGCTTGCGGTGGATAGCCACCCATTCACGGGTCACAATACCGGTTGTCATCCACAACCATAACCGGAAAAAATGACTGACCAGTGGATGCAAATCCAGCGCACGGTGCGCCTGGTGCCGGTGCAAAAAAATCGTGATGGAAGCGATGGTCACATGGGTCAGTCCCAGTGTGATCAATATATATGCCCATAAAGGCAGATCGTAAAACATGGAAAGTCCTCGTAAAGAAATCTGGCAACATCAAGGGCGTCGCGATTGCTGGCGTATGCCGTTTTTCGACCATTCTAGATAAATACAGGTGATTACGCCACCATTCACTGCAGTGTGTTTCTGCGCCCCGTAAGGTGCACTTTAGCCGTCGTGTATCACCATGATTCCGGGTTATGATCTGTATCCCGCACAGATTCAGACAGTCTCTGGTTGCAACTGGTTGCATGATCCTGATAATAACGGCTAATGACTAATGAACCCCTGATTACCGCCAGCCATTTGTCCCGCTTTTACGGTGGACGCCGCGCCATAGAAAACATCAGTTTCAGCATCCGGCGCGGTGAGGTAGTGGCGTTTCTCGGCCCGAACGGCGCAGGGAAAAGCACCTTGATGCAGATCCTGTGTGGCGTGCTGCCCGCGAGTGCGGGGACGGTCAGTATCGCCGGCTTTGACATCGTCGAGCAGCCCTTGCCGGCAAAACAGCGTCTCGGCTATCTCCCGGAACAACCCCCGCTGTATACAGACTGTACCGTAGATGAATATCTGCTTTATTGCGCACGACTGCGCGGTATCACCTCCGCCGATCTTGCAGTACGTATGGCAGACTGCAAGCATCAATGTGGCCTGGAGGCCGTGGGTAATCGCGTGATCGCCAACCTGTCCAAGGGCTATCGTCAACGGGTCGGCATTGCACAGGCGATCATCCATGCACCGGAGGTGATCATACTGGATGAACCCAGCTCCGGCGTCGATCCGAACCAGATGATAGAAATCGGCACACTGATACGCGAGATGGGCAGGGAACACAGTGTCATCCTGTCCACCCACATGCTGGCCGAGGCCCAGAGTCTGGGCGACCGTGTGCTCATCATGAATGCGGGCAGTGTGGTGCTGGACAGTCAGATCGCGAATCTCGATCACAGTCTGGAACAGACCTATCTGCAACTGACGCGTGAACCGGTCGCAGGTGCTGCATGATCGGGCATATCGCACTGTTTGAACTGCGACGTCTGTTGCGCTCACCCTTTGCCTGGACTGTGCTTGCCATCGTCCAGTTTATACATGCGCTGCTGTTCTACCTGTTCCTGTCGCGTTATCTCGGACAGACTGACGCCTATAGCGGAGCCGGGCTGACCGCAATCGTAGTCGCGGGTTTTTACCAGAGCAGTGGACTTATCATGTTGTTGATCACGCCGTTTCTGACAATGCGTTTATTCAGTGAGGAGATGCGCACCGGTACGATACGCCTGTTATTGTCATCACCGGTAACGGCGACTGCGCTGGTACTCGGCAAATATCTCGGCATGTCCCTGTTCATGCTATTGGTGCTGGGCCTGGTCAGCCTGATTCCTGCGAGCCTGATGGCCGGCACGGTACTTGATTACGGACAATTTGTTGCCGCCTTGCTTGGTATGGCGCTGCTGCTCGCGGCATTTACGGCAGCGGGTTTGTTTATATCGACACTGTTCCGGCAACCACCGATCGCGGCCCTGTGCACACTGGCATTGCTGCTGTTTTTATGGACCAGTCATCTGGCCGGTAGCGGTGATGGCAGCAACGGCGGCACGGTCATTACCTATCTGTCCCTGTTGCAACATTTCACCTCGCTGACCGACGGTATATTTCGCAGCAGTGATCTTGCCTATTTCCTGATCATCATTGTCACCTTCCTGCTGCTGGCTATCTGGCGTATGGATGCGATGCGTACACGGCACTGAGCATATCAATGTCCGGACC
Organism: Klebsiella pneumoniae; assembly: GCA_945878555.1. Classification (GTDB taxonomy): domain Bacteria; phylum Pseudomonadota; class Gammaproteobacteria; order Eutrophobiales; family Eutrophobiaceae; genus Eutrophobius. Next base: position 6,224 of record CAMDWI010000028.1, on the reverse strand, counting down.
TAAAACCACTAGCGCGTATCGACTCCAGGGTCTGCTCACCCTGCTGCTGTTACTGATACTGGCCGCGCTACTTGCCTGGGCCAGCACACGTCATAGCATCGTAGTCGACTGGACCCGCAACGGCCGACATACACTCGCCGAAGCCAGCGTACGAGTTCTGGCACAGCTGGAAGGTCCGATCTCGATCGTGTCCTATGCACGCGAACAATCGACCCTGCGGCAGGGTGTCAGTAATTTTATTGATAAATTCCGTCGCGTAAAACCGGACATCGACTATCGCTTTGTCAATCCGGACAGCGTGCCCGACGAGGTCAGGCAACTGGGTATCAGCATCAATGGCGAACTGGTCATCCAGTACCAGGGCAGGACCGAACATGTACGTAAGGCAGACGAGGCTGAGCTGGTCAACGCGCTGCTGCGACTGGCGCGCAACCAGGAAACCTGGATTGCCTTTATCGAAGGACACGGCGAGCGTGACCCGGCCGGCGCGGCCAATCATGACCTCGGCGACTGGGGCAAACACCTGACGAATCGCGGATACCGGATCCGGCCGCTGAACCTCGCACAGGTCAGCGCAATACCGGACAACACCGCCGTGGTGGTGCTGGCCGGTCCCCAGGTCGCCCTGTTGCCTGGCGAGAGCCGACTGTTGATACAGTATGTACAACAGGGCGGTAATCTGCTGTGGCTGACAGAACCGGGTGAAACTGCCCTGACCCAGGAACTGGCTGCCTATCTGGGTGTGCAGATTGCGAACGGCACGATCGTTGATGTGGCCGGACAACTTATTGGCATCAATGACCCGTCCATCACGATGCTGACTGAAAGTCTGTATGGTAATCGTGACGCACTGAAGGATTTTCGACTGACCACACTGTTCCCACGTGCGGCTGCCTTGCTCACCACGGCGAATGACAACTGGGCTTATGCCACGTTGCTGGGCACCGGCGATCATACCTGGCTGGAGACCGGTGCAATCGATAACACCAGCCAGTTTGATCAGGCGACGGAACAAAAAGGTCCGCTCACACTCGGTCTGGTATTACAACGCAAGGACACGGAGTCGACGAGCCGCCAAAAGGTGGTAGTCATCGGTGATGGCGACTTTGTGTCAAACCAGTTTCTCGACAATGCCGGCAATCTGGACCTGGGAATACGTCTGATCAGCTGGCTCGGCAATGATGCCGACCAGATCGAGATACCGGCACGTATCGCCACAGACACACAGTTGACCTTGTCACCGATCACGATCGGCATCATCGGCATTTTTTTCCTGCTGGTACTGCCGGTGTTGTTCGCACTGATCGGGCTTGCACTCTGGTGGCAGCGTAAACGCAGCTAGATATTCATGCACGCAAGACTATGGCTGAATGTTTTATTGCTGCTTGCCGTCGCCGCGCTGGGCTCCTGGCTGTTGCTGGGAGAACCGGAGGCACCACCGCTACCGCCGCCTCTCGCCGTCAGCTCTATCGATCCGACCACGGTCAATCGTATCCACCTCGGCCGTCCCGGCAATCCGGACCTGCTGCTGCAAAAATCAGGTACGACATGGCAAATGGTCAGTCCGGTCCAGGCCCGGGCAAATCCCTTCCGCATCAATTCGTTGTTGTCGCTATTACAGACCTACAGCATCGCCACAGTCAACGCCGACCCTGGCGCCCTCGGACTGACAGACAACAATAGCGTTGTCACCCTGGCATTTGATAATGAGCTGTTCCGGTTTGGTGACAGCAACCCGCTGGATCAGAGTCGTTATTTATTACACGACAATACCATCCATCTGATTGAAGATACGCTCTACCAGCAATTACTGCAGGACACAGGCTTCTTCGTCGACAAACGCCTGCTCAGTGATATGGAAAAACCGGTCAGCGTCACCCTGTCCGACCCGGCACGCAGTATCACCGACCCTGCCCTGCTCACACGCTGGCAACAACTTGAGGCCGACAAGGTCAGCCTTGACGATGCAACAGTATCAGGCTCCGAGCTGCTACTCGAAACAACGAACGGCGATAAAATACCGTTCCGCGTACACATGAGTTCCACTGAAGTACAATTGTTACGTCCGGATACCGGTCTGGTTTATCACCTGCCCGCAGCACAAGCCGAAGTACTTGGACTCACAACAACGGTAGCAGAATGAGCGATGCCTGAACTACCCGAGATCGAGACCGCCTGTCGTGGGATCACCCCGCATATCCTCGGGCATGTCATCACCCGAGTCACGGTGCGTGACGCCCGTCTGCGCTGGCCGGTCCCGTCCAGACTCGGCTCAATATTGCGCGGCCACACCGTGCTGGAAGTCAGCCGCCGTGCGAAATATATCCTGGTCCGTTTCAAACACGGCTGGCTGATATTACATCTGGGTATGTCCGGCAGTCTCCGTATCGTGCCAGCGGGAACTCCGTATAAAAAACACGACCACGTTGACCTGCAGTTTGAAACCGGCCAGTGTATACGCCTGCACGACCCACGCCGCTTCGGTGCGGTCCTGTGGACCACAGATGATCCCGAACACCACAAACTGCTCCGCGACCTCGGCCCCGAACCCCTGTCACGCAATTTTAATGGCAAGTATCTGCATACGCTGTCACGCAAACGCAACCAGGCGATCAAGACGTTTATCATGGACAGTCACACCGTCGTTGGTGTCGGTAATATCTATGCTAACGAAGCGCTGTTTCTTGCAGGTATACGGCCTGGCACCCCGGCAAATAAAGTCTCACTGCCCCGTTATAACAATCTGGTTACCTGTATCAAACAAACGCTGAAACGCGCAATTCGAATGGGCGGTACCACGCTGCGTGATTTTGTGAACAGTGAGGGCAATCCCGGTTATTTCCAGCAGACGCTGAATGTATATGATCGCAAAGACGAACCATGCCGGATTTGTAAAGAGCCGATTCACAGGATCGTAATGAACCAGCGGGCAACGTATTATTGTGGACAATGTCAGCACTGAATGAACAGCAAGTGATGGGTCAGGCCACCATTAAACAAATCCGGTCTGGCGACCCCGATCTGTTTGTGAAAGACCGTGTGCCGCATGGATGCGGCACCCGAGCCTACATGGATGTATTTACGGCGTGTCTTGAACAAACAGATCGGGGTCGCCAGGCCGACAACCAGCAGTTCCGCCTGTCAGGATTGTTTGACGCCAGTTTCGGGTAGGTCTAGGGTTTTGGAAGAAGGCGTGCCGCACCCTCGCCCCGTTTATCAGAGGCCGCATACACCGTGTTGCTGACCTTGTCCCACATGACCGCATGCATGTCTCCATACTCACGCCGCGTTTCATTCAGCTTGTGACCACGCTGGATCAGACTCTGCTTCTCCCCGGCAGTAAATGCGGAAGGCTCATGCTGGACCTGATCCGGACGAAACTGATGATGGAAACGTGGCACATCAACCCAGGACTCCGGCAGTTCCCCTTCAGCAAAATCGAGTATCCCCAGCATCACCATCGAGATAATACGGCTACCTCCTGGTGTACCAAGTATGCCTATGCGATCACCGGTTTCGACAAAGGTCGGTGACATACTTGATAACGGACGCTTGCCAGGTTCAATCGCGTTTGCATCATTACCAATCAGACCGTAAGCGTTGGGTGTATCTGGCTTGATGGCAAAATCATCCATCTCATTATTAACCAGTACACCGGTCTCGGGAATGATAAACCCGGAACCAAATGAAAGATTGATACTGAGCGTACCACCCACGCGGTTACCCTCGGTATCAATAATTGAAAAGTGTGTCGTAGACTCCCCGGCCTTGACGGAGCCTGGTACATCGCCGAGTTCGTCGCTCGGGGTCGCCCGCTCCGGGTCTACCGTCAGTGCAAGTGCATCCAGATAATCCTGATCCAGCAGGCGGTCCAGCGGTATTTTGACAAAATCCGGGTCACCGAGAAACACGGCCCGGTCCCGATACGCACGCCGAAGCGCCTCAATCACATGATGGGCGCGGGTCGCCCGGTTCATGTATTTCATGTCAAAATGTTCCAGGATCTTCAGTGCCTCGGCAAGGACAATACCGCCGGAAGATGGCGGTGAGGCCGAGACGACGGTAATGTCGTGGTAGGTAAATTTCAGAGGCGCCCTTTCAAGCACCGTGTATTGATCGAGATCCTTTTGTGTCCAGATGCCGCCATTCTGGTTCATGCCCTGCACCAGTTTTGCCGCGACTTCACCTGAGTAAAACCCGGCATGTCCATGTTCGACTATCGACCTCAGGGTGGCGCCGAGATCCTTCTGCATGATCAACTGCCCCTGATCCGGGACCTTGCCCTCCGGCAGGAATACCGCCACCGTGGACGGGTAGCGCAACATGACTTCTGACCGTCCTTCTATCGAGCGTTTCAGGCCCCGGGTCACCGGAAAGCCGTGTTCGGCAAAGCGTATCGCCGGCGCCAGCGTTTCAGCCAGCGGCAGACGTCCGTAGTTCAGTGCGATGTAGACCAGACCGGCGGGAATGCCGGGGATGCCACCGGCCAGCGGTCCATCAAGCGAGGCGCGCGGCTTGACCGCATCGTTCTCGTCCAGATACATGCGTGCATGTGCGAATTCCGGTGCCTTTTCGCGGCCGTCGATCATCACCTGTTTACCATCACTCTCACGATGTAATAACCAGAACCCGCCACCACCGAGGCCAGAGCCGGAGGGGTCAACCACGGCAAGGGCCGCACTGACCGCGACCGCCGCATCAAAGGCATTACCCCCCTTGCCGAGGATTTCAATACCGGCCTCTGTTGCCAGCGGGTGGGCGGAGGCGACACCGGCACTGGATGGCAGATCGGCTGCCAGTGTCAGCGCTGAAGCCACCAGCAGCAGTGGTATACTGATCAGACGGGACAAGCGCATCACAAAATCAGCGCGTGTGACCGGCTGTAAGCCGACGGTATTTTTCATATAGTTCATCTCTGGATTCATTCAGGTTTTCATCAAGGGGGATGCAGTCAACCGGACACAGCGCCACACACTGCGGTTCGTCATAATGACCGATACACTCGGTACACAGGTCCGGGTTGATCTCATAATGTTCCTCACCGGCAGATATGGCCTTGTTCGGGCAGGCCGGTTCACACACATCACAATTGATACATTCTTCGGTAATTCGCAGTGCCATCAGATCACCGGACTGCTACTTCATTACCAGCCGGTTACGCAACGCTTCCATCACGTCCCGGTGCACAAACTTGCTGACATCACCTCCAAGCGAGGCAACCTCGCGTACCAGACTGGAGGAGATATAACTCAGGTGTTCCGACGGCATCAGGAACACGGTCTCGGTCTCGGCATTTAACTGGCGGTTCATACCGGCCATCTGGAACTCATATTCAAAGTCGGAAACGGCGCGCAGACCGCGGATGATCACCCTGGCCTCGCGTTTGCGTGCGAACGCGGTTACCAGACCACTGAAACTGCATACCTCGACATTTTCCATATTGCCTATGACATTTCTGGCCATGGCCACACGCTCATCCACCGAAAATACCGGTTTCTTGCTGGTGTTCTCTGCTACTGCGATGATCACCCTGTCAAACAGGCGGGTCGCACGCGAGACCAGATCGGTGTGACCATTCGTTATCGGATCAAATGTTCCGGGATAAATCGCAGTAATGTTCATTATGTCTGTCTCTCATTGCACTTATACAATCTGAATTGGACGATACCGGCCTTGCCGGATTTTAACAACTGCAAGCGTACATCGTCATAACTGATATCTTGATCCGCCTCCACATACAACAGTGTCCCGGCATGCAGGCAACCACAGTTTAACAACTGCCCGATGATCTGTCCCCACTGGTTTCTGGAAAACGGCGGATCCAGGAAGATGATGTCGAAACGGCGGGTACAGGATGATAACCACTGCAGCGTATCGGTGCAGTGGATTTCGGCCCCGGTGGCGGCCAGCTTCTCCGCCTGGGTCTTCAGGTTTTTTACCACGGCAGCATTGTTATCGATCATCACTACCGTGGCGGCACCACGCGACAGTGCCTCAAAGCCGAGGATACCGGTGCCTGCATACAGATCCAGGCACTGTGCACCCTCTATATAAGGTTGTAACCAGTTAAACAGGGTCTCCCGGACCCGATCCGGCGTGGGCCGCAGGTCAACCGCATCGACTACATCCAGCTTTCTGCTACGCCAGGTACCACCAATAATCCTGATCTTGCCCGGCATACACCTGTGATTTCAGTTCGCGGGGGCAGCAGCAGGCTGGTCCAC
>CAMDWI010000027.1 GCA_945878555.1 Klebsiella pneumoniae | reverse complement strand
GTGACGGTGGCATCACCGTCGTAGATCTTGGTAATCGATCCAATCAGGTCAACCGCAGTCAGTGCCAGCGGGGTGATCGCGCCGATGTTACCGAGCGCGGAGACGCCGGTGATTGCACTTAAATCATAGTTGCTGAGCAAGGTCCCGACATCCTGGGTGTAATCGCCGAGGATCAGACTGGTTGAGGTGACCGGGCTGTTCGCCGGATTGTCGATGACATCCTTGCCGTTGTCGTAGCTGCCGGTGGTGACCCCCACGGTCGCGCCCTCACCGGCGATGAAGCCGGTAATGCTGTAGTTGGCCGTGGTCAGGTTAGTGACGGTGGCATCACCGTCGTACACCTTGGTGACTGCGCCAATCAGGTCAACCGCAGTCAGTGCCAGCGGGGTGATCGCCCCGATGTTACCGAGCGCGGAGACACCGGTAACGGCAGTGAGGTCATAGTTTGATAACAGCGTCCCGACATCCTGGGTGTAATCGCCGAGGACCAGACTGGTTGAGGTGACCGGGCTGTTGGCCGGGTTGTCGATGACATCCTTGCCGTTGTCGTAGGTGCCCGTCGTCACACCGACGGTCGCGCCCTCACCAGCGAGGAAGCCGGTGATGCTGTAGTTGGCCGTGGTCAGGTTGGTGACGGTCGCATCGCCGTCGTACACCTTGGTGATGTTACCGATGAGGTCAACCGCAGTCAGTGCCAGCGGGGTGATCGCGCCGATGTTACCGAGCGCGGAGACACCGATGATTGCACTTAAATCATAGTTGCTGAGCAGGGTCCCGACATCCTGGGTGTAATCGCCGAGCACCAGACTGGTCGAGGTGACGGGGCTGTTGGCCGGATTGTCGATGACATCCTTGCCATTATCGTAGCTGCCGGTGGTCACACCGACGGTCGCACCCTCACCGGCGAGGAAGCCGGTGATGTCGTAATTGGCCGTGGTCAGGTTGGTCACGGTCGCATCACCGTCGTAGATCTTGGTGACCGTGCCAATTAAATCCACAGCCGTCAGTGCCAGCGGGGTGATCGCGCCGATGTTGCCGAGCGCGGAGACACCGGTGATGGCCGAGAGGTCATAGTTCGATAACAGCGTACCGACATCCTGGGTGTAATCACCGAGCACCAGACTGGTCGAGGTGACCGGGCTGTTGGCCGGGTTGTCGATGACATCCTTGCCGTTGTCATAACTGCCGGTGGTCACGCCGACGGTCGCGCCCTCACCGGCGATGAAGCCGGTGATGCTGTAGTTCGCGGTGGTCAGGTTGGTGACGGTCGCATCGCCGTCGTACACCTTGGTGACTGCGCCAATCAGGTCAACCGCAGTCAGTGCCAGCGGGGTGATCGCGCCGATGTTACCGAGCGCGGAGACGCCGGTGATTGCACTTAAATCATAGTTGCTGAGCAAGGTCCCGACATCCTGGGTGTAATCGCCGAGGACCAGACTGGTCGAGGTGACCGGGCTGTTGGCCGGGTTGTCGATGACATCCTTGCCGTTGTCGTAGCTGCCGGTGGTGACTCCGACGGTCGCACCCTCACCGGCGATGAAGCCGGTGATGTCGTAATTGGCGGTGGTCAGGTTGGTCACGGTGGCATCGCCGTCGAAGAGCTTGGTGATGCTGCCGATCAGGTCGACGGCGGTCAGCGCCAGCGGGGTGATCTCCCCGATGTTGCCGAGCGCGGAGACGCCGGTGATGGCCGAGAGGTCATAGTTCGATAGCAGCGTCCCGACATCCGGGGTGTAATCCCCAAGCACCAGACTGGTCGAGGTGACCGGGCTGTTCGCCGGGTTGTCGATCACATCCTTGCCGTTGTCGTAGCTGCCGGTGGTGACCCCGACGGTGGCACCCTCACCGGCGATGAAGCCGGTGATGTCGTAATTGGCGGTGGTCAGGTTGGTCACGGTGGCATCACCGTCGTAGATCTTGGTAATCGATCCAATCAGGTCAACCGCAGTCAGTGCCAGCGGGGTGATCTCACCGATGTTACCCAGTGCGGAGACGCCGGTGATGGCCGAGAGGTCATAGTTCGATAACAGCGTACCGACATCCTGGGTGTAATCCCCAAGCACCAGACTGGTCGAGGTGACCGGACTACCAGCGGGGTTGTCGATGACATCCTTGCCGTTGTCATAACTGCCGGTGGTCACGCCGACGGTCGCGCCCTCACCGGCGATGAAGCCGGTGATGTCGTAATTGGCGGTGGTCAGGTTGGTCACGGTCGCATCGCCGTCGTAGATCTTGGTGACCGTGCCAATTAAATCCACAGCCGTCAGTGCCAGCGGGGTGATCTCACCGATGTTACCCAGTGCGGAGACGCCGGTGATGGCCGAGAGGTCATAGTTCGATAACAGCGTCCCGACATCCTGGGTGTAATCACCGATCACCAGACTGGTCGAGGTGACGGGGCTGTTGGCCGGGTTGTCGATGACATCCTTGCCGTTGTCGTAGGTGCCCGTCGTCACACCGACGGTCGCGCCCTCACCAGCGATGAAGCCGGTGATGCTGTAGTTGGCCGTGGTCAGGTTAGTGACGGTGGCATCACCGTCGTAGATCTTCGTGACCGAGCCGATCAAGTCGACGGCGGTCAACGCCTTGGGTGTAATGTCCGCAGTTGTAATACCAGGACCACCCTCAGGAGATCCTGAAGGAAGCCAGAGGTCATAGGCCGCAGGGGCCGTAAGAATGTAACTATCAAAATTGATTAGCTTGTTAATCCCGACGTTCTTTGAATCAAAAACAGACCCAGTCGTGGTTAATGTCCCTGGATCAGCGCTATCAATGATGTCCGGCTTGAGGTTGTTAACGACTGCAACTGTATCGCCGTCATACTCTTTATCTGTTCCTTCTGCAAATACCCACGCCCTGGCGTCCAGGGTTCCTGTACCGGTCAGGTTTAAATCGTAAGCCAGAATTTCCGCATCTGTAGTTGTGTAATCTACCGGATTGAAGCGTATGTTGAGCACGTTGGCAGCGCCAGTAACGGTTATGCAGTTACTGCCACAGGTTATGTCCACGCTGCCGCCAATAACAGCGCCAGGCCCGTTACCATCATTATCGGCACGCAATACAATATCCCCGGTGGTTATGGACATCCCGGCACCGACTGTTACATCATGACCCGCAGTCGCTGTTATTTGTCCCGTCGTGATCGTCATGAACGCCGCTATATTGACATCATTTCCCGCAGTTGATGAAATATCGCCGGTGGTCGTCGTCGTGGCTGCATTCAGATTGACGTCTTCAGTGGCAGTGAATGTCAGGTTACCCGTAGTAGTCGTGATAGCTTCATTTACACTAATATTGCGTCCCGCGTCCGCGACCACGCTTCCATTCTCCCCGGTTATTGCGGCACCTACACTTACCGTCACGTCCCGGACAGCGTTCAACGTCAGGGTCGTGGCTGCATTCCAGTCGATGGCTTCGTTTACAAGGATGTCGCCGTTGACGCCGGACAGACCGTCGTCGCTGAAAATAACGACACTGGACAGATCCAGGGCATCACCCAGATCAATACCTGTAATATCGCCACCATTTCCAATCGAATCAATTTTGAAATCTTGCGGGTCCAGCAACCAGGTCCCTGCCTCTCCTTGATAAGCAAGCGTATTTACATGCGTACTGCTGTTGATTAAGAGATGTTTGCCAGAGGTTTCGATAAATCCACCATTACCCGAATACATCCCTCCGCGTGCCGTCAGGGTGCCGCCTATTGATGTATCGTTATCAGACCAGACAGCGATCCTGCCTCCATCACCGAAGTGGGTCGCATCAGCATTGATTTGAATATCATTATCAAGAGATGCAGTCAGTGAATTCTGCTCAGGGCCGGCCCCGAGGAAGTTCCCGCCGATGAACACTGTTCCGCCCCCTGTTTTGCCGGATACATTAATATGCGTGGATTCATTCAGATTGACATCGTTACCCAGCACGCGGACTGTCCCACCGGATAGTTCTGACCCTGCGGCTGCAATCAAACCGGATACCTGTACAGCACTGGTTTCTGACTCGATTAAAATTTCCCCGCCCTGCACTCCATTGGCACTGATATGGCTGCCAGCTTCAATAGTAATATTCTGTTTTGCCCGCAGGACAATTTTTCCGCTGGCATCATGGGTGACCTGGTCGGCATTGACGATACCCGCATTCTGAAGGGCCGCACCGTATATACCGATATCACCACTTTGGGCAAGGAGCTCACCCAGATTGATCGAGGTATTATTACTGGCAGTGATCTCGACCCTGACACCAGGTGTACTGGTATCCATCAGCTGGACGGTGTCGCCAGCGGCCAGGATTATTTCACCTTGTGGACTATAGATGTTGCCGCTATTGGATACATTTGACCCAATCAGATAAACAGCACCTCCCGCAGGTGTATAAATATTGCCCCGGTTTTCGACGGTGCCTGTTTTACTCTTAGCTGTAAACCTGAGCCGACCGGTGAGAAAATCCTGGTTGCTGATGTCCAGTGTTGAAGCGACCAGACCCGCCACATCAATTTTTGCGCCTTGTCCAACCAGAATACCGCCAGGATTTATCAGGAATACCCTGCCATTCGAACTGAGTGTCCCGAGGATGACGGATGGATCGGCCCCGGTTACGCGATTGAGTACACTGGACACCGCAGATTGCTGGATAAAATTTGTGGTCTCACCTGCCTCAATTGAGAATCCCTGCCAGTGGATAATCGCTCCGGGGCTGTTGGTGATACTCAGGGTTTCGCCCTGGGTGGAAAAGCTGACTTGTCCTTCAACTATAACAGGGTCGGTTCCATTGGCCCGGGTTTGTAAAGAAACCAGACCACACCCCATCGCTACAAACAGTGCAAGGCGACGCCATGGGAACCCGACGCTGTCTGCCTGGACAGACTTGTATGGGTTAATCCTCACGATAGTGGTTCCGGATGGATATACGTGTGGTTCGAACGCTTACTGTTCCTGAACCCGATCTGTCTGAGATGCATTACACTACCTTCCTGAACGTTCTAGGGCCTCCTTGAAGACTATGTAAAACTCAATGATATTTCTGTACGAAAGCACACATAGGTGTCACGCATGTCATTCCGGATAGCTCCCGTGTTTAGTGCTGCAAATACTGGTTATGCAGGCCTGATATGAACAGGAGCGCACCCACTGTGTTAAAGACTCGGTAACCGATATTGCAGATCCTGTAGCAGGATGTTTGGTTATAGATGTGGCAGGGATGGCCTGCATTGTTATGATTGTTAACCGATGTTGAAATCGCTATTCACGAGAAATTACTGTTGAGTTTAATTTACAACATCGCACGATAATGATGCGGAAATGCATCAAAAATAATGGACTTGTCATTTTTCAGTGCAAATGGAATTGCTCTTACTAAGCTACTTCAGCGAAAAACCTGAATATCTATGCAGTAAAACTGTAAAAAATGTAGTTGGCATCCTAATTGCAAATTCCCAGTGCGAAGTATGTTCGTTAACTATTGGGAGATTTTTATGATGTCGAATAAAAAAATTATAATAAATTCATTAGCAACATTATTGTTGAGTTCAACCGCACACGCCGACATTGAGATCGGGCAGGGCCTCAGCGTTACCGGCTTTGCCGACATGTCGTACACCTCTGTGAATCCTGACGGTGGTGAGACTGTCAATGGTGCCGGTATCGACCAGTTCGAGACCGACTTCAAGTTTGCTGGTTCGAGCGGCGTTTCCGCCCAGGTCGACATCGAGTACGGCGAGAACGCGTCTGATCTCAGTGCAGGAGACGATACCTTCGTCGAGCAGGCCTTTATCACCAAGGCATTCAACGACCAGTTCAGCCTGAAAGCGGGACGCTTCCTGAGCTACAGTGGTTGGGAAGCCGAAGAACCCACCGGCCTGTTCCAGTACAGCGGCACCGGTTACGCCCCCTCCTTCTACGGCTACTACCAGCAGGGCGTGTCGGCGTACTACGACGGCGGAAAGTTCGCCATCATGGGTTCCGTCGTCAATGACGCATTCGCTTATGCCGGCGGTCCGCTTGAACGGGATACCGACAATCCGGGCTACGAGCTTGGTGTGGCCCTGATGCCCGTGGAAGGTTTCACCACGAAGCTGTTCTACATCACGGATGACAAGACAGACCGCGACGTGATCAACGTCTGGGCTTCATATTCTGTGTCAGGTTTCACCTTCGCGGGTGAGTACAGTGACGCCGACTACGGCGCCGCCGGTAACGGTGATGGCTATCTGTTGATGGCCAATTACGCCTCGGGTCCCTACGGTATCACCGTTCGCTATCACGACTTCCAGGACGATTTCCGCGGCATCGAGGCCAGCGCCATCACGCTGTCACCCAGTTACAAGGTCGGTGACAACCTGCTGCTCGTGGCCGAGTTCAGAAAGGACAATGTCGATGTCGGCGGCACCGATTCGACTTTGATCGCGCTTGAAGCGCTGTTCATGTTCTGATTACAAATACTTAATCGTATACATCCAGATCAATAAATTAAAAAAAGGTATAACCCATGATAAACAGAAAATTGTTACGCATTGCCGCCGGTATTTTGATCGGTCTTGGCATGGCGGCTTCGGTTCAGGCGCAGGAAACGATCAAGGTTGGTGTCTTGCATTCACTGTCCGGCACGATGGCGATCAGCGAAACCACGCTGAAAGACACGATGCTGATGCTGATTGACGAGCAGAACAAGGCGGGTGGCGTACTCGGCAAGAAGCTTGAAGCTGTGGTCGTTGACCCGGCCTCGGACTGGCCGTTGTTTGCCGAGAAGGCACGCGAGCTGATCCAGAAAAACGGCGTATCAGTCGTATTCGGTTGCTGGACGTCCGTCTCCAGAAAATCCGTGTTACCGGTTTTTGAAGAGCTGAATAGCCTGTTGTTTTACCCGGTCCAGTACGAAGGTGAGGAATCATCGAAAAATGTGTTCTACACCGGTGCGGCCCCGAACCAGCAGGCCATTCCCGCCGTGGAATACCTGATGAATGATCTGGGTGTCGAGCGCTGGGTGCTGGCAGGTACAGACTATGTCTATCCGCGTACGACCAACAAGATCCTGGAAGCCTTTCTCAAGGCCAAGGGTGTAGCCGCAGAAGACATCATGATCAACTATACCCCGTTCGGTCATTCCGATTGGCAGAGTATCGTTGCTGATATCAAGAAGTTCGGTAGCGAAGGCAAGAAGACGGCCGTGGTTTCCACCATCAATGGTGATGCCAACGTACCGTTCTACAAGGAACTGGGCAACCAGGGCGTCTCCGCTGAAGATATACCGGTCGTCGCCTTCTCTGTAGGTGAAGAGGAACTGTCCGGTATTGATACCAAGCCACTGGTAGGTCACCTGGCTGCATGGAATTACTTCATGAGCATGGAGTCTCCGGAAAATACCGACTTTATCTCGAAGTGGCACGCCTTTATCAAGAACCCGAAACGCGTCACCAATGACCCGATGGAAGCACACTATATCGGTTTCAAGATGTGGGTGAAGGCCGTCGAAAAGGCTGGCACGACTGATCCGGAAGCGGTAGGTGCAGCAATGATAGGTATTACGGTTCCGAACCTGACCGGTGGTACGGCTGTCATGTATCCAAACCATCATCTGTCCAAGCCGGTACTGATCGGCGAAATCCAGGAAGATGGCCAGTTTGAAACCGTCTGGTCAACCCCGGATACCGTCATCGGTGATGCCTGGTCAGATTTCCTGCCGGACAGCAAGAACCTGGTGGCCGACTGGCTGGCGCCAATCAGCTGCGGTAATTTTGATATCACCACCGGCAAGTGCTCCGGACAGAAGTACGAATAACAAGGATCTTCAGGGAACAGAAGAAGCTGTAAAACTCCCCCGGCACCTGCAACGGTGCCGGGGAAATTTTAATGGAATGTAGTTATAACAGCGCCGGGTACACAATGAACAGGCACATCGCAGAATTAATCAAAAAGGTTTTGGTCAGATCCGGGCAGTATGCCAGTACGCTGATAATACTGCTGCTACTGACACTGACCACAAGTCCGTTTGCCACAGTAAACGCCCAGACGGGTGACTACGCTGCCACGGTGAATGAATTAAAAGATGCCAATTTCAACCAGAAATCGGATATCGTCAAACAACTGGTTGAGGCAGGCAGTCCGGAGGCACTGGCCTTACTGAAGAACCTGCTGAATGGTACGTTGTACGTCCACAAACAATCCGACCAGCTGGTATTTGCGACCGAACAACAGCAGCTGTATGACGCCAGCACCGTTATCGGCGGGGACAAGCTGGAAGTTTCCGGCAGTGCCGACCTTAAAAAGATCACTATCAATAATAAATTACGCGGCGAGTTGCGCAACGCCATTGCCCGCCTGAGTCTCTTCAACATAGATGCCGATACCCGTCTGTCTGCGCTACAGGACATAATCAAGGACCTTGATGACAGTATCGAACCACTGCTGCATCAGGCACTTACCCAGGAACAGGATTCCCGGGTGATCGCCGCGCTGGAGAGCGCGATCGCACTGATCCAGCTGGAACAGGCAGACAATGCCGGGCGCATCGCCGCGATTGCAAAACTGGAAGGACAGATGATGCCGGAGGTCTATAACCGGCTGGCAAGGATCACCGGCAAGGATGCAGACGGGAAGTTTGTTGAGTCTGATGAACAAGTGCGTGCGGCCGCCGTGAAGGCGCTGGCAGTAATTGAGTCACGCCGCGATTTTTACCAGTTTGCCGAGACCCTGTTTTTTGGCCTCAGTCTGGGCTCGGTGCTGGTGCTGGCCGCTATTGGACTGGCTATTACCTTCGGGGTCATGGGTGTGATCAACATGGCGCACGGCGAGCTGATTATGCTGGGAGCGTATACTACCTATGTCGTGCAATTACTGTTTCCGCAGCAGATAGGTATTTCGCTGTTTATCGCCATACCTTTGGCGTTTATCGTCTCCGGTCTGACCGGTATTGGGATCCAGTACGGCGTTATCCGTCACCTCAACGGGCGCCCGCTGGAAACCTTGCTGGCCACCTACGGTATCAGTCTGGTCTTGCAACAACTGGTACGCACCGTCTTTTCACCACTGAACCGTTCGGTCAGTTCGCCGGCCTGGATGAGCGGTACGATCGATATCAACAGTGCGCTGGCAGTCACCGCGAATCGTCTCTATATCATTGTCTTCTGTCTGTTTGTGTTTGTGGCGCTATTGCTGATCCTGAAAAAGACCGTGCTCGGTTTGCAGGTCAGGGCGGTGGCGCAGAACCGCAATATGGCGATGAGTATGGGTATCCGTACCGGGCGGGTGGATGCCTTGACCTTTGGTCTCGGTTCGGGCATCGCCGGTATCGCCGGTGTGGCGCTCAGTCAGTTGACCAATGTTGGTCCGAATCTCGGCCAGGCCTACATCATTGATTCATTCATGGTTGTCGTGTTTGGTGGCGTCGGTAATCTGTGGGGCACGTTAATCGCCGGCATGTCTCTCGGTGTGGTGAACAAGTTTCTCGAACCGTATGCCGGTGCAGTGCTGGCGAAGATCCTGATCCTGGTCTTTATCATCCTGTTTATCCAGAAACGCCCGCGTGGCTTGTTCCCGCAGAAGGGCCGTGTGGTGGAGAACTGAGATGCTGATATCACATTTGTTGAAAGACGAGAAGGCCGGACAGATATTTGTCGGGGTTATCCTGTGTTCCTGCGTACTTGTGCCCGTGTTTAACCTGCTGGTGCCAGAGACCTCCGCGCTGCACCTGTCTACCTATACCGTCACGCTGATAGGCAAATATCTGACCTATGCGTTGCTGGCGCTTGCTGTCGACATTATCTGGGGTTATTGCGGTGTGCTCAGTCTGGGACACGGTGCCTTCTTTGCGCTCGGTGGTTATGCGATGGGCATGTATCTGATGCGCCAGATTGGGGAACGTGGTGTGTATGGCAATCCCTTGTTGCCAGACTTTATGGTATTCCTGAACTGGACCGAGTTGCCGTGGTACTGGCACGGATTTGATCAGTTCTGGTTTGCGATGCTGATGGTCGTGCTGGTGCCTGGCCTGCTGGCCTTTGTGTTCGGTTGGCTCGCATTCCGTTCGCGGGTGACCGGTGTGTATCTGTCTATCATGACCCAGGCACTGACCTATGCCTTGTTGCTCGCCTTCTTCCGCAATGAGATGGGCTTTGGTGGCAACAATGGCCTGACCGATTTCAAGGACTTGCTTGGATTTGATCTGCAGGCCGATGCGACCCGCGTCAGCCTGTATGTTTTGTCTGCCATCACGCTGGTCTTTATGTATCTGGTCTGCCGTGCCATCGTGAATTCGAAACTCGGGCTGGTGCTGGTCGCGATACGTGATGCGGAAGATCGCACCCGCTTTCTGGGCTATCGGGTTGAATATTTCAAGCTATGGATATTCGTGTTCTCCGCCATTATCGCCGGTATCGCCGGGGCCTTGTATGTGCCGCAGGTCGGTATCATTAATCCGGGAGAGTTCTCACCGTTGAATTCAATCGAGGTTGTGATCTGGGTGGCGGTCGGTGGCCGGGGATCGTTGTATGGTGCCTCACTCGGTGCCATCCTCGTCAATTATGCAAAAACGAATCTGACCGCCAGCCTGCCGGAGGTGTGGTTATTCGCGCTCGGTGGACTGTTTATCCTGGTGACCTTGTTCCTGCCCAAAGGGGTAGTCGGTTTGTTGAAGATGAAAAAAACAGCGAAGGTGAAAGATGTCTGAGCAGGCCGCCCCCATGCACAACACAGAGCGCTTCGCGGATTTCAGTGTGCCGCAGACAGACGAATCCGGTCTGGTGATCAAACACGGTAATATCCTTTATCTGGAAGATGTCACCGTCAGCTTCGATGGGTTCAAGGCGATCAATCAGCTTAACCTGTACATCGAAAACGGTGAGTTACGCTGCATCATCGGCCCGAACGGCGCAGGCAAGACCACGATGATGGATGTGATCACCGGCAAGACCCGCCCGGACACCGGTACCGTATTTTTTGGACAGAATATCGACCTGTTAAGACTGAGTGAACCACAGATCGCCCAGGCCGGTATCGGTCGCAAGTTCCAGAAACCAACCGTATTTGAACAATTGACCGTCATCGAGAACCTGCATCTCGCCTTGTATACGAAAAAGGCAGTGTGGGCCACCTTGTTTTCCCGTCTGAGCAGGGAACAGACTGAGCAGATCGATGAAGTGCTCAGCATCATCGGGCTGGTGAACCAGCGCACGCTCCAGGCCGGTTATCTCGCGCATGGGCAGAAGCAGTGGCTGGAGATTGGTATGTTACTGATGCAGCGCCCGCGTCTGTTGCTGATAGATGAACCGGTGGCCGGTATGACCCATCAGGAGACCGAACAGACGGCGGAGTTGTTGATCTCGCTGGCAGGCCAGCATTCTGTTGTCGTGGTAGAACACGATATGGAGTTTGTGCGTTCGATTGCCCGCAAGGTCACGGTCCTGCATGAGGGCAGTGTGCTCGCCGAAGGGACAATGGATGAAATCCAGCATAACGAACGTGTGATTGAGGTCTACCTCGGGGAATAGCCATGCTAAACATTGAATCCGTAAACCAGTTCTACGGGCAGAGTCACACGCTGTGGGACCTGAGTCTGAATATCGAAGAGGGTAAATGTACCTGTCTGATGGGCCGTAATGGCGTCGGCAAGACCACGCTGCTCAAATGTGTGATGGGCCTGTTGCCAGTGCGCAGCGGCAAACTCGATTTTGGCGGACAGGACATCAGTAAACTGGCGGCACACCGGCGTGCGTATCTGGGCATCGGGTTCGTGCCGCAGGGACGCGAGATCTTCTCGCAGCTGACTGTACGCGAGAACCTGGAGATCGGTCTGCCGGTACGCAAAAAAGGCTCGCGCGAGATCCCGGGCTTTATCTTTGAACAGTTTCCCGTACTGAAGGAGATGTTGCACCGGCGTGGCGGTGACCTGTCCGGTGGGCAGCAGCAGCAACTCGCGATCGGTCGTGCGCTGGTGCTGGAGCCGAAACTGTTGATCCTGGATGAGCCGACCGAAGGTATACAGCCGAACATCGTCCAGCAGATTGGTGACATTATTAAAAAGCTGAACCGCGAACTGGGTCTGACGGTATTACTGGTTGAACAGAAGTTACCATTTGCCAGGCGGGTAGGTGACAAGTTCTGTATTATGGACAAGGGCAGGAATGTGGCCGCAGGTTCGATAGATCAGTTGAGCGATGAGCTCGTCTCGCAATACCTGACTGTCTGAAGTCAGGCCGTTATTAACAGGGAGTCTGGTCGGGGTGAACATGGGTTCCGGGGCCGTCGATACGAACTATTATGCAGGCACTGGCTGGCAGGCCGAGCTGAGGCTAGGGTTTGTCGCCGAGGAAGGTCGCACGCTGTTAAGGCAGCGCTCTGCCCGTGGACCGCTGGCGGTGCAACGCCCGTTTTATCCTGAAGGGGGCTTGTGTCATGTCTATTTGCTGCATCCGCCCGGCGGTGTCGTCGGTGGCGATCGGCTGCAGGTACATATAAATGTTGAGGCCGGTGCGCAGGCACTGATTACCACGCCCGGCGCCACGAAGTTTTATCGCAGTAACAACAAACCCGCCCTGCAACAGCAGACTCTGACTGTAGCCGCTGGCGCCTCACTGGAGTGGTTTCCGCAGGAGTCGATTATATTTGATGGTGCCTGGATCACACTGGACACACGACTAAACCTGTCTGCCGGTGCACGATATATAGGCTGGGAGATCGTCTGCCTCGGTCGACCTGCAAGCAAAGAGGTGTATGGTCAGGGGGAGACAATTTTTCGCAATCAGGTCTGGCGTGACAAGCAAGCTCTGCTGGTTGAACGCCTGCGCCTGCCCGGGGGTGACCCGATGCTGACAGCAAACTGGGGCATGCAGTCCCAGCCGGTATTCGCGACGATGCTGGCCACACCGGTCAGTACACGCCAGGTCCAGCATCTACGTGATCACATTGCACCGCCCAACCCGAACACCGGTATTACGCTGCTGGATGATTTGCTCGTATGCCGCTATCTCGGTGACGATGTGGAGCAGGCCAGACACTATTTCAGACAAATCCGGGACTCTCTGCGCCCGGACATCATCAACAAACCCGCCTATCATCCGCGGATCTGGAGCACATAAGGACATAGTATGGAATTGACACCGAGGGAAAAAGACAAGTTGTTATTGTTTACGGCGGCACTGCTCGCTGAACGCCGCAAGGCACGCGGTCTGAAGCTGAATTATCCGGAGGCGATGGCATATATCAGCGCCGCCATTATGGAAGGCGCGCGCGATGGTCGCAGCGTGGCCGAGCTGATGGAATATGGCCGCAGCCTGTTGGGTAAACAGGATGTGATGGACGGCGTGGTTGAATTGATACCGGAGGTGCAGATTGAGGCAACCTTTCCGGACGGCACCAAACTGGTGACCGTGCATAATCCGATAGTGTGAGGTGGACAGATGATACCGGGTGAAATTATTACAGCAGCAGGCGAGATTGAACTTAATCAGGGACGCAGCACCGTCTCGGTTGTTGTGGCCAATACAGGAGATCGGCCGATCCAGGTGGGGTCGCACTACCATTTTTATGAAACGAATACAGCGCTGACATTCGATCGTGAACTTACGCGGGGCTATCGGTTGAATATTCCTGCCGGAACAGCAGTGCGGTTTGAGCCAGGGCAAAAACGCAGCGTCGAGCTGGTCGCCTATGCCGGTGACAGAAAGGTCTACGGTTTCAATGGTCTGGTCATGGGCCAGCTGGAGGGCAAGGCATGATCCGCATCAGCCGGCAGGCCTATGCGGACATGTACGGTCCAACCACCGGTGACCGTGTGCGTCTGGCCGATACTGAATTGTGGATCGAGGTCGAGGCAGACCGCACCGTCTATGGTGATGAGGTAAAGTTTGGCGGTGGCAAGGTGATCCGTGATGGCATGGGTCAGGGACAGCATGTCTCCGCACAGACGGTCGATGTGGTAATCACCAATGCATTGATCATTGATCACTGGGGCATCATCAAGGCGGATATCGGGATCAAGAATGGCCGTATCCATGCGATAGGCAAGGCCGGTAATCCGGACACCCAACCGGGTGTGGATATTATTGTCGGTCCCGGGACCGAGGCGATCGCCGGTGAGGGTTTGATCGTCACTGCCGGTGGCATTGATTCACATATCCACTTTATCTGTCCGCAGCAGATCGAGGAGGCCTTGATGTCCGGTGTGACCACGATGCTCGGTGGTGGCACGGGACCGGCGACCGGCACGAATGCGACGACATGCACACCGGGGCCGTGGAATATCCATCGTATGCTCGAGGCCGCTGAGGCGTTCCCGATGAATCTCGGTTTTCTCGGCAAGGGTAATGCCAGTCTGCCTGAGGCACTGGCCGAACAGATCCGCGCCGGTGCCATCGGACTGAAGTTGCATGAAGACTGGGGTACGACACCAGCGGCGATTGATAACTGTCTGAATGTGGCCGATGAATTTGATGTGCAGGTGGTGATACACACGGATACGTTGAATGAATCCGGCTTTGTCGAGAATACGCTGGCAGCGTTCAAGGATCGGACCATACACACCTATCATACCGAAGGTGCCGGGGGTGGCCATGCGCCCGACATCATCCGGGCCTGTGGTTTGCCGAATGTACTGCCCTCAAGTACGAACCCGACCAGGCCGTACACAGTCAACACGGTAGATGAACATCTGGACATGCTGATGGTCTGTCATCACCTCGACCCGTCTATCCCGGAAGATGTGGCCTTTGCCGAATCCCGTATTCGTCGCGAGACCATCGCCGCCGAGGACATCCTGCATGACCTCGGGGCGTTCTCGATGATCTCGTCGGACTCACAGGCGATGGGCCGTGTTGGTGAGGTGATCATCCGCACCTGGCAGACTGCACACAAGATGAAGGTGCAGCGTGGCAGCCTGGAATCCGATCCGGCGGGACGCAACGATAACTTCAGAGTAAAACGTTATATCGCCAAATATACGATCAATCCGGCGATCACCCACGGTATCAGTCATGAGGTCGGTTCGATCGAGGTCGGCAAACTCGCGGATCTGGTGTTATGGCGGCCGGCCTTCTTTGGGGTAAAACCGAGTCTGATCCTGAAGGGCGGCATGATCGCCGCCGCCCCGATGGGCGACCCGAATGCCTCGATCCCGACACCCCAACCGGTACATTACCGCTCAATGTTTGGTTCGTTCGGTGGGGCGCTTGGCCAGACCAATATGACCTTCCTGTCGGCCGCTGCATTTCAAAACGGCATACCGGAGATGCTTGGTCTGAAGAAGAGGATTGGCATAGTGCGTAATAACCGCCGGATCAAAAAGACCGACCTGATCCACAACGGCTATATGCCAAGGATCGAGGTCGACCCGCAGACCTATGAGGTACGGGCCGATGGCAAACTGTTGACCTGTGAACCCGCGACGATCCTGCCGATGGCGCAGCGCTATTTCCTGTTCTGATGCGGCGTTTTGTTGAAAGACTGGCGGATAAGTCTGGTGCGGTGACCGATACGATCACGCTGTCCTATGATCAACGCACCCGGAGCCGATTGCGGGTGACAACCGACAGCAACATTGAGGTCGGCCTGTTCCTGCCACGTGGGACGGTACTGAACCAGGGTGATCTGTTGCGTGCCGAGGACGGGACTATCGTGGAGGTCAGGGCGGCCGGTGAGACCGTGTCCTCTGCCAGCACCGATACCCCGCTGTTATTAAACCGCGCCAGTTATCATCTGGGCAATCGCCATGTGCCCTTGCAGTTTGGTCCGGATTTTGTGCGGTATCTGCATGACCATGTGCTGGATGATATGGTTCGCGCATTGGGTCTGAGGGTGGAAACAATGCAGGCCCCGTTTGAACCGGAGCCGGGTGCTTATCACCGGAGTGGACCCGTCCATGATCACGGATAAGAACTCTCCGTTGGTGACGGGACATGCAACTGCCCTGCTGCGACTGCTGCAACTGGCCAGTCCATCCTTACCTGTCGGCAGCTATGCCTATTCACAGGGACTGGAGTCGGCGGTTGAGGCTGGCTGGGTCAAAGACAGACAGTCATTACAGGACTGGTTGACCGCTGTATTGCACTCTACCCTCCGCAGCGTGGATGTCCCGCTGTTCCAGCGCCTGTACCAGGCCTGGCAACAGGATGATCGTGAGCAACTGACCCACTGGAACAGTTACCTGATCGCGAGTCGCGAGACGATGGAAGTGCGTAACGAGGAAAAGGTGCGTGGTATGGCGCTGTGGAACCTGCTGCTGGGCCTCGGTCTGACGCCACCTTCTGTCTTGACGCTGTTCGGCCATAATAATGTCAGTTATGTCTGTGCCTATGCGTATGCCAGCCGTCACTGGCACATCCCGGTACACGAGGCCGCACTGGCCTATGTCTGGGGCTGGGCGGAAAACCAGGTACTTGCCGCCATAAAGCTGATGCCGGTCGGACAACTGACCGGGCAGACGCTGCTAGGCGAATTATTAACGACGCTCACGGATACCGCCACCCAGGGACTGCTATTTGACGATGATGCCATCGGTGCCCTCTTGCCCGCGGTTACGCTGGCGTGTGTACGCCATGAGACACAATATTCACGACTATTCCGATCATAAGAAAAGGAAGGACCTATGGATCAGATCAAACAACCATTTCGCGTCGGCGTCGGTGGCCCGGTTGGCTCCGGCAAGACCGCGTTATTGAACAGCCTGTGCAAGCGTATGCGTGATCATCACCATATTGCGGTAGTGACCAATGATATTTATACCCGGGAGGATGCACAGTTTCTGATCAGAAACAACGCCTTGTCCGAGGATCGTATCCTGGGGGTAGAGACCGGTGGCTGCCCGCACACGGCCATCCGCGAGGACGCCTCGATGAATCTTGCTGCCGTGGATGAACTGACGCAGCGGTTTGGTAATCTTGATATTGTGCTGATTGAAAGTGGAGGCGATAACCTCAGTGCCACATTTAGCCCCGAACTCGCCGACATCACACTGTACGTAATCGATGTTGCTGGCGGTGACAAGGTCCCGCGCAAAGGCGGACCGGGTATTACCCGCTCCGACCTGCTCATCATCAACAAGATTGATCTTGCACCGTATGTTGGTGCCTCGCTGGAGGTGATGGACCGCGATGCGAAAAAGATGCGTGGAGACAAACCGTTTGTTTTTACCAATCTGAAGGAGGGTACCGGGCTGGAGACCGTATATTCATTTATTGCCCGTGCAGGGATGCTGGAGTATCTGCCGGGCGAAGCAGTTAATGGTTGATGTTTTACATATCCTTGTAAATATTTGCCCCGGGGTTCCTGCAAGTTATAGCAGGATGCAAAATCCGCAATTGTCGAATTTCGCTGTTATTGTAATTCCTGATATTTGTTGTGTGTGCCATACCGCACAGATTCCAGTTCCGGACATCTGCACACTCGTAAACAGGTGCAGCATCGCGCGCCGGTAACAGGTCATGACTGATAATGCCAGGATACACCTTGGTGATTCCAGTCCTGCTTGAAACCTGCCAAACGATACTGTACGGATTGGTAAATACACTCACAGGAGACTCAAATGAACAAGGATACTCTCAAGGGCCAAATCAAACAGGCCAAGGGCCAGATCAAGGAAACAACCGGCAAGGTTATCGGCAATCCGACACTGGAAGCCAAAGGCAAGATTGAAAAAGCCACCGGCCATGTCCAGGAAAGTATCGGGAAACTGAAGACAGAACTGAATAAATAGACAGTGATGAGGGCCAGTGTGTAACGGGCTGCCGTTACTGGTTCACTGACATCCGGGCGCGCAGTTCATAAAGGCGCCTGGATACCTTTACAGCGAGTTTTGCCACTCGCCTTAACAATAAGGACTGTTGCAACATGGCATCAACAGTCACCATGCCCAGCTGGCCGGAACTGCCGGCTTTGAGGATCTGGTACTTCAGACCGTCGTAGTCCTCAATTACAGTTTCCAGCTTTCTTACAGCCGCCGCCAGATCGTCTGCACTCAATTCAGGTGTGACCGCATCCAGTACGTGGATAACACGCTCC
Source organism: Klebsiella pneumoniae (assembly GCA_945878555.1). GTDB lineage: Bacteria > Pseudomonadota > Gammaproteobacteria > Eutrophobiales > Eutrophobiaceae > Eutrophobius. The sequence continues at coordinate 24,604 of CAMDWI010000027.1, read as the reverse complement.
CGAAAGGATGCGACCATATTCAGCATGGTCTGATCTGTTATCTGCACCTTCTCCCCAAGTGTGGCAGCATCCCTCGCGAGTTCGTCCAGCAACAGATATAGATGGCCCAGCTGGATTAATACAGGCAGCGAGTTGGCAATATTGTCCGGCAAATCCTTGCGGCCCAGGTTGGCAATAAAACCACTGATGGCTTCCAGCAATTGTTCCAGAGAGTGTTTCCCACCAGACAAGGTGTTCTGGCTGTTGCCCGGTACTATACTGTTTCTTGCTGACGTCAGTGACAGTTGCTGTGCCCGTTTCATTTCCTTTATCAGCGCATCCACCGCGAGCGCAGGCACTTCGAGCGAGGTATTGTCTATAAATTGAGGTTTGCCTGCCGATTCATATGGGGCAACAAACCAGCCGTTCAACATCTTTATCACATGTTTGCTGAGTGGCCACATCAATAATACGCCAAGCAAATTAAAGGTGGTGTGATACAGGGCCAGTGTCAGCGCCGGTGTCGGAGCAATATCCATCAGTGCCTGCAACCAGGCGACGAATTGTAACATCGGCAACAGGATGATGATGGCGGCGACAGCAGTAATGAGATTAAACAGACCATGACTTGCGGCAACACGCTTTGCGGTGGCGGTAGCGCCCCATACCGAAAGTATTGCGGTGGTGGTTGTGCCGAGATTGGTTCCAATCACAACTGCGGCTGCAGCTGATAGCGGTATCATTCCAGTCTCCGCCGCCCCGAGCGTAATGACCATGGCGGCACTTGATGATTGCATCAGCGTTGTTAACAGCATGCCGATTAAAATATAGACCAGCACAGAGACAGCGTACCCGGTCTCCATCGTCGGCATTGTAAAACCACCAAGTTGCTCGATGAATCCGTCCTTCATGATCGATATTCCCAGAAAAAACAGGCCAAACCCGACGATGGCCTGGCCGACGGCCATGCGCCGGGTGCTGTAGCCGGTCAGCCTGATCAGCATACCTATCGTAACCAGCGGCAGGGCCAGCACTTCCATATCCAGCTTGAAACCGACCAGGGCAACTATCCAGCCGGTCATGGTCGTGCCTACATTACTGCCAAAGATGACCCATATCGCCTGCTCCAGCGTCAGCAAGCCGGCGTTGGCAAAACCTATTGTGGCAACCGTCACCGCACTGGATGACTGGACTATCCCGGTAATCATAAAACCGGCGCCGAGCGCACGGCCACGGGTGTTGGTCCAGTTGCGTAGCAGGTTTCTTAGCGTATTGCCGGCAGCAAGTTTAAGACCATCGGTCATCAACCACATGCCAGCCAGGAACAACCCGATTCCACCCGCCAGGGCAATGCCCGCTGTTGTTACATCCATATCGAACTCCTGTAATGCTGACGCTTAATGTAGCGGATGATGGCAGATACAACAATGGTCGATGCGATGGGTCGACCGGCCTTTCGTCCATATCGATCTACATTCATACTGGTGCCAGATATTTTTCATATTCTGGTCAGGATTTGCCACCGGATTATGGTGTAGGATAATCATCGTAACCAATCAGGGGGGATGTATGAGACAAGTGCTGTGTTTGCTGGTTTTATTGTTTTGCTGTATGTCTGCGTATGCACAGGACTGGCATATGCCACCCGATTCACAGCGTTGTCCCTCAAAATGGGGCGCAGGCGACCAGCGCGGGGCGGCGAACATGATGACACCGCAGTCGGTGCTGGCGGCCATGCAACTCGTCAAAACCGGTGAGGTGTTTGAACTTGGAGAGGTACTGACGACAGACCCGGGTGAGTCTTACATCAATCGCGGTCGTGTATTCAACATCTATCCCAAACCGGCCATCCCTGTCCCGGACAAACGCGTCTCTCACGAGGAACTGGTAATCACCGAGCTCGGTCAGGTCGGCACCCAGCTCGACGGTTTTGCCCACCAGATGTACGGCGAGAGTTTTTACAACTGTTTCCAGTACAAGGACATCATGACCCGCAATGGCTTCAAAAAGCTGGGTATAGAAAATGTCGGTTCACTGATCACGCGCGGTGTGTTGATAGACATCGCGGCGTTCAAGGGTGTGGACATCCTGCCGCAGAATTATGAAATTACCGATACAGATCTCAAACAGGCGTTGCAAAAGCAGGGAGTGACATTGCAGCCGGGTGATACCGTACTGTTTTATACCGGCTGGGGCAAACATCGTGGCAATGACAATCGCCTCTACGGCTCGGACAATCCCGGTATCGGTATCGCTGCCGGTGCCTTTCTGGTTGAGCAACAGGTTATGACCGTCGGTGCGGACAATTGCTGTATCGAGTTTCGCTCTGCAGAACGCGATGAGCTACCGATACACTCGATGCTGCTGATCCAGAACGGGATCTATATGGTGGAAAACATGGAATTACAGGCACTGGCCGAGGCAAGGGTGTATGAGTTTGCCTTTGTCATGCAGCCACTCAAACTGAAAGGGGCGACCGGCGCGGCTGTGGCACCGATTGCAATACGCTAGTCATGGTTGAGCGGACAGTTATGAATATACATAACATGTTACTGGCGGCAGGGTTGCTGGTACTTCCATGCACCTTGTGGGGCCAGCCTGTGGCAGACCAACAGTCCGGCGGGCACGGTGAGGAAGGTCGCAATATGGCGCTGGTCGGATTCCACGATCTGCAAGGACGACCGGCGTATCAGCCGGAGATTGTGAAACAGGGAGATCGCTGGATTGCCTATATCGGTCTGATCGGTGGCAAACTGCTCAATGATGTCAGTGGTGAAATCGAGGCGAACGGCACCATTATCCTTGATGTGACCGACCCGCGTAAGCCGGTAACACTCGCGCATATCGCCGGCAGTGCCGACGAGGCCAACCGTGAGGGCAGCGGCGCACAGATGAACCGGGTGTGTACGCTGAACAAGCGGTCATATCTGCTGCGCAGCTTTGGCAGCAGCAGGCACGAACTCTGGGAAGTAACCAATCCACGTGAGCCGAAGTTTGTTATCAATGTGGCAGATGATATCGACAGTGTGCACAAAAACTGGTGGGAGTGTGATACCGGTATCGCCTATGTTGTTTCCGGTGACAAGGACTGGCGTTCGCGATATACCCGTATCTATGACCTGTCTGATCCTGCCCATCCGCGTCTGATCCGGAACTATGGTATCCCCGGTCAACAACCCGGTTCGACACTGGAACCGGTTCCGACCGATCTGCACGGGCCGATTGTGATGAATAACCGTGTCTATTTTGGTTATGGCTCTTCACGCGATGGCATCATCCAGATTGTCGATCGTGATCGCCTGTTAAACGGCGAAGCTGAACCGACCGTGGCAAATCTGGAAGCGCCGGAGATCAGCCGCTACTATCTCGCCCCGAACTATGGAGCACATACGGTATTCCCGGTACTCGGTGTGCCGATAGCCGATTACAGTGACAACATCGAAGGTAGCATACGGGACTTTCTGATTGTCCCCTCAGAATCGACCCGCAATGAATGTACCGAATCGCGCGATGCGGTACTGATACTGGATATCACCCTGCCGGAACAACCGATGGGCGTTTCGAGTTACCAGGTGCGTGAAGCCGATGGTGATTTTTGCCAGCGAGGCGGGCGTTTCGGACCACATGCGGTGAACGAATCCACCAACCCGATGTACTACAAAAAGATCGTTTTCATCTCCTACTTTAATGCCGGTGTGCGGGCAGTGGATATACGCAATCCCTATGCGCCTGAAGAGGTTGGCTTTTACATTCCGGCCACCACGGACAAGACCACGCCGAGTTGCCTGAATGTGGATGGTGAGCGCCGCTGCAAGACAGCGGTGCAAACAAATAATGTCGAGATCGATGATCGCGGGTATATCTACATTGTGGATCGAAACAGTACCGGCATGCATATACTGGAGCTGACCGGCGAGGCGAAGGCGATCAGCGTGGCGAATTAACGAGGTCTTACCGGCTCGATGGCACCACTTGTCGGAGCTATCGACTCGGTTGTATACGCATGTAATATTCCGTATACATTCGAACTGATGACAATCTCGCCATCATGGCTGATGGCAATGATGGCACCGCTGGCGAGGTCGGTACCACCTATCAGGTCATGGACCATATGATTGGTTGCATCCTTTAACGACATGTTGATCAGGCCTGCACTCATCGCAATCGCATGGGTTGCCGTGCGGCGGATAAAATACTCACCCTTGCCGGTGGCAGACAGTGCAAAGCGGTCATTGGCAAACGTACTTGCACCTATGATGCAGGAATCACTGACACGGCCCGGAAGTTTACCGCGTGTGCCTCCAGTTGAGGTACCTGCGGCGAGGTTTCCATGCCGATCCAGCGCGACGGCCCCCACAGTACCTTCAGTGGCGGGTCTGGCGGCTTCCTGATCGACAGGTACAAAATAGCGCCCCGGGTCATCCACCGCCACGGCCCCCAGACCTATCAATACCCGCTCCCCCTCCGGCCCGGCAAAAAAAACATGCGGGGTCTGTTCCATCACGAGGCGGGCCGCCTGGATCGGGTTTTTAATTCGCTGCATCACCGCAACGGCACCGGCCCGCCCGGTAAAACCATCCATCAGCGAGGCATCGGTCTCGGCGAACCCGGCCTGGTTCAGATAGGAGCCCTTACCCGCATCAAACAGTCCACTGTCTTCCATGCGGGTGATCGCCTGTACCACGACGTCGAGTGCAGTGGCACCGGCCGCCAGTTGGGCGCCGCCCCCGGTTGCAATCTGTCTTAACAGCAACAGTTGGTCGGGCGTTACACTCTCCGGATTGGTAACTGTTCCGCCGTGGATCAGCAGCGTATAACGTACACCGGTATTAGTCATGATGGTATCCGCCGCTATTATCAATTAAAGTAATCTTACCGGGAAAGTGATACTGCAATATGAAAAATATGACATTTACAATCAGACTGCTGCTGGCGACATTATTATTATCTTTGACCGTGCAGGCACAGACGGTTACTCCCGCTGTAATCAGACTGGATACGGCTGTCAGTGTGGCTGCCACGATGCCGAGATTGTATGGTTTGCTGGCCAGTTATAACGGGGAAATTATTCTTGAACACTACTTTAACGGCAGCGGTCCCGACAAGGTGGTCAATGTAAAGTCTGTATCGAAAAGTATTATTTCAGCACTGGTCGGTATTGCGATAGCCAACGGGCATATCAGTGGTACGGATAAATCACTGGGCGATTATTTTGCGGACCGGCTGGCAGATGATAAAGAGATAGCCAAACGCCAGATTACCGTGCGCGATCTTTTGACGATGCAGGCAGGTCTTGCATCAACCAGCAGTCGTAACTACGGCGCCTGGGTCCAGAGCAAGGACTGGATAAGTTATGCGCTGAAACAACCTTTGCAGGCACCTCCCGGGACACTGATGCAATACAGCACCGGTAGCACCCACCTGTTATCAGCCATCCTGACCCAGGCGAGCGGTATGAGCACACTGGAGTTTGCGCGCAAGGTGCTGGCACAACCACTGGGCTTTCATCTCTCTGCCTGGCCGAAGGACCCGCAGGGGATTTATTTTGGTGGTAATGATATGGAGATGACGGCCAGACAAATGCTGGCCTTTGGACAGTTGTATCTGGACGGCGGGAAATCCGGAGGTAAACAGGTCATCCCGGCCGAGTGGGTGGAGATGTCACTGCAGCGCCATGCTGAATCGACCCGTGAACACGGCCGCTTTTATGGCTACGGCTGGTGGATACACGAGATGGCCGGGTTTGAGGTTCAATATGCCTGGGGATTTGGTGGCCAGTTTATTGTACTTGTGCCGGATCTCGATCTGGTTGTCGTTACAACCTCATCCAGCCATCCCGATCCGGCGCGTCGCGCGCATCGGCGTGCCGTTGATGAATTGATAGAAACCCATGTCATTCGTGCGGTGGCGGACAGCCTGAATCTGGCGAGGGTCACACAGCAGTAATCGTGCTTACCTGTAATCCCGGGCGACGCCGATGTAATTCCCGTTTTTTGCGCGTATGACATCGTCCCGACTCTCGCTGGCCGCTACCGGTGACAGACTGATACTGTCAGGTCCATGGCTATACAGGTCATAATCCGCATTCAGCGGCTTCAGGTTATTATCGGTCCGCGGGTTGATTGCGCCCGATGAAGTTGCATTGCGGATATTGGTATAGCGATACGGATTGCCCCACGGGTCCAGCGGTGCGACAGGATACAACTCATTCAGTGTCTCCGGAAATCGTGCATTCTTGCGCCCAAAGCGGTCGATTTCCTTCTGAAATCCGCTGATCTCGTTCATAGCCAGGTCTATACGTTTGTTGTCGATAATATGAAGATAGACGGGTGTGACTGTGCCGATGACGAGTGCTGCTACGAGTATGACGATGGCCAGCTCTAACAGGGTGAATCCGGAAGATGTGCTCATGATTGAATCAAAAGGATGAATAAAAAAGGGTCAGTATCGACACTGACCCTTTTGATTCCAGATTTACTGACCCGGCGGTGGCGGGGCGTTTGGATCCATCGAGTCCCGGCTGGTTGTGGTCGCACCGAGTTTGACCAGTAGCGCGGCGGTACTCTCATGGGTCCCATACAGTCCGCGATACCGCAATACCGGGCTGATACCGGAGGCCATGCTCCACGGAGTTTCTCCGTATTTGTCCTTCACATTGATGTCGGCACCTTGATCGGCGAGATACTGGACTACTGCATCCGCACCGGTGAAAGCGGCCATGTGCATGGCGGTCTGGCCGTCACTGTTTTTGGCATTAATATCAATACCCATTTCGACAGCGGCCTTGACCGCATTCAGTGCGATGTCTATTTCTTCCGGGCTGGCATGATTGCCACCGGCAAACGCACAGGATCCGGTGCAAGCGGCACGTGCAGCAGCCATCAGCGGGGTAATATCGCCCGGACCGGTAAGCCTGGGGTCTGCCTCGAAGTCTTCCATCAGTGTCATCAGCTTCACATCTGCTGAAATTGCCGCGAGTAACAAGGGGGTCGCCCCGGCCATTTCAAACGGGCTACCATCCGGACCCTTGCTTTGGGATTTCTTGATCTTCGCATTTGGATCCGCACCGGTTTCAAGCAGGGCGCGGGCAAGGTTCAACATATTTGGAGGACGTATGCGATAGGAGGCGTCATAACGGACACCATTCAGCGCAGACAGTCCGTTGCGGGCTGAATGATGCAGGGCGGTGATACCGTCCTCATCTGCGGCATTCGGGTTGGCCCCGGCCTTTACTAACAGCACTGCCAGTTCCTCATGGCCGCCGGCACTGGCTATCACCAGTGCAGTGCCATGTTTGCCGGTTGCTTCATCGACTTGTGCACCGGCATCCAGCAACAAGCGGGTCGATTCCGTATCACCGGAGCGGGCCGCATATAACAATGGGGTAAAACCACCGACCGATTTCGCATGGATGTCAGCGCCACTTTTTAACAGCATGGCGGTGATTTCCGGATGCTTACCGGCAACTGCCCACATTAATGCCGTCTGGCCTTTTTTCGATTCACTTGCGTTCACATCGGCACCGTGTTCCAGCAATGCCTTTACCGCATCGACCGTGCCGGTTTGTGCACATTTCATCAGTACCGTTTCGCCGGTCCACAGCGCGGCACGGGCATTCGCACCGGCATCCAGCAGACTTTTGACCAGGTCAGCATTCTGGTTGGTACAGGCCAGCCAGGCGGGTGTTACACCATAGTCATTCGCGGCATCCGGCTTTGCCTTCGCCTTCAATAACTGGCCTGCCAGATCATTATCATTCCGATGTGCCGCCCAGTGTAGCGCTGTTGTACCGTCTGCTGCTGCGAGATTGACGTTGACATTTTGTTGAATAAATAACTGAACTGCATCGCGGTTGCCATTGCGGGCCGCGTCGATCAGTTGCATGTCCTCTCCCGCGACTGCGATCGATGACATCAGTATCAGAGTTGAGCTACACAATCTTGAATATATCTTCATAATCTACAGGGCTCGCAATTTTGTCAGCAGACTCAGGCGCCGGACAGCAGGTTGATCTGACCGGTGCTGTCACCAAACTTCTCGACCGGGATATCCAGTTTGTCGAGCAGGGTAAGGTACAGGTTTGAAATCGGCGTTTCCGCAGGGAAGCGCAGATGTTGTCCGCCCTGAAGCTTGCCGGAACCACCACCGAGCAAGACAACCGGCAGGTTTTGTAACAGGTGGTCATTACCGTCGCTCATCGAACTGGCGTACATCAGGATCATATTGTCGAGCAAAGATCCGTCACCATCCTGTGTCGCCTTCAGCTTGTCTACATAATAGGACAGCAACTCGGTGTGATAGACATTAATCTTGAATATCTTCTCCAGCTTTTCCGGGTCGTTCTGGTGGTGAGACAGCGAATGATGTACATCGGCAATTCCTATCTCGCGATACGTACGGTTGCTCTGTTCCGGGCCCATCATGAATGTAATCACCCGTGTCATATCGGTTTGAAACGCGAGTAATTGCAAATCAAACATCAGTTTGACGTGATCGGCAAACACAGGTGGGATGCCGGCAGGTCGTTCTATCGAGGGGATCTCGCGGGACGACTGTTTTTCCGCCATCTGGATACGTCGTTCTACATCACGCATGCCGTCCAGATATTCAACCAGTCTGGATTTGTCTTCAGGGCCAACAACACGCATCATTCTTGCCGTGGCTTCCGTGACCGAGTCCAGCAGGCTCTTCTCCTTGCGGATACGATCAAGGCGGACAGCCTGGTCGGTACTGCTGCTGTCGCCAAACAGACGTTCGAACACTGCCCGGGGACGGTATTCAATCGGTAATGGTGTTGTAGGTGTACGCCAGGACAAGGTCATCCGGTAGGCACAACTCCAGCCCTTTTCGCAATTGCCGACCGTGTCGGTATTGTGCAGGCCCAGTTCCAGTGAGGCGAGTTGGGTCTGTTTGCCAAGATGCTGGGCAATAATCTGGTCGATAGAGGTGCCGGTATTACCCTCGCGCAGAGGATGCACGCCGGTGAGGAATACACCGCCTGCGCGTTCGTGAGGTGCAGACTCCCCCTCACCTGGCAGCGCATCACCCGCGCTGTTGTTCAGGCCGCTGATGAACAGCATCTGATCGCGATGGGCAGCCAGTGGTTTCAATATCGGGGTAACCTCGAATGACTTGCCGGTGGCTGCCGGAGTCCAGAACTCCATATTCATACCGTTGGGCGCATATGCCAGGGCAAACCGTTTAGGGGCATCGATGGTCTTGCCCAGGGCCGGCGTCATTGCATCAAGCATAGGTAGCGCGACAGTTGCGCCCAGTCCTTGCAGAAACGTCCTGCGCGGTAAGGATTTTTTAAATATCATCATGGCCAGTTGCCCTCCGGGTCTGAAAAGGTGAACTCTCAATGATTGCCATAATCAGCGATGACAACCGGTATTCATCAGGTGCGGTCTTTTGCAGGATTTCGCGTACGACAGGTGCATCCGCATAGGTGACACCGCGACCAATCGCGTAAGTCAGCAATTTCTCGGCTGCAGTCAGTACAAAATCATCCCGGCGTTTTTGCAGTAATACCTCGCGCAGTTCTGCCATACCCGCAAAGCTAGTGCCGTCAGGTAACGCACCGGAATTATCAATTGCTGATCCCGATGCGGCATCAACTGTCCGCCATTTGCCAATGGCATCATAGTTTTCCAGTGCGAAGCCGAGCGGGTCCATGACCTTGTGACAGCTTGCGCAAACCGGATTGGCGCGGTGTTGCTCCATACGACCACGCATGGACAGGATCTTGCCCTGTGCATTTTTATCCTTCAGGCCCGGGATATTCGCCGGTGGGGGCGGTGGGGGCGCACCGAGGATATTTTCCAGTATCCACTTGCCGCGTATTGTTGGCGCGGTACGGTTCGCATAGGAAGTCACCGTCAGCAGACTGCCCTGACCAAGTATGCCACCCCGTGTACCGTCCTTCAGCATGACCTTGCGGAAGTGGCTGCCATACACGCCCGGGATATCATAATGACGGGCGAGGCGATCATTGAGAAAGGTATAGTCCGCGTTCAGCAACTCAAGCAGTGGGCGATCCTCGCGCAGGATATATTCAAAGAACAGACGTGTTTCCTGCCCGAAAGCCAGACGCAGGTTTTCATCAAAATACGGAAACAGTGTGCCGTCTGGCAGTGCGGCATTCAGGTTACGCAGGTTCAGCCATTGTGAGGCGAAGTTGTCTACCAGCGCCTTTGACCTGGGATCCGCCAGCATGCGCAACACCTGCTTTTTCAGCTCATCGGGTTTGCTGAGGTTGCCAGCCTCGGCGACTGCAAGCAGTTCCTCATCAGGGATACTGCTCCAGAGAAAAAACGATAGTCGTGTTGCCAGATCAAGATCGGTAATCCTGTGGATCTCCCCAACGGCGACGCTGGCGGGTGTTGTTTCGACACGAAACAAAAATTCGGGGCCGGCGAGGATACGTTCTATCGCCATACCAATGCCGGTTTCGAAATCACCTTCCTGTTGACCCTGTTTGAAAAAGACCATCAGGTCTTCCATGTCCTGATCGGTTACCGGGCGACGGTATGCACGGTGTGCGAGTGTGGACAGGATACGCCGGGCGCAGTCGGTGTCATTTATGCTGGAGGGCTTGCAGACAAAGATACGGTCATGGCTCGCTGTGGTAGTCGATCCTTTGGCGTTGTAAGGACCACCAATCGCAACCGTGCGAACGGCCGGTTCACCACCCTTGTACTGCGCGTAGTCATACAGCGTATGGGCCGGGTATAGAGGTTCTTCAGGTACAGTCGTCTCTTTCATAAAGGCAACCGTTACCAGTCGGGAGCCAGCGCGCGCCGGGAAGCGCACATTCAGCGCCTTATCGGCCGTGCGTTCATAATGTTCCTGCTCGACATCACCTGATGTCCCGCTTGAGAAGATACCGGCGGACTTGCCATGTACTTCTCCACCGATGGTGAATTGTTTGACCCGTTCTCCGTCCACCCGGATATCCAGCTGGTGTGGTTCCGTCAAGCCACGGATGTATTCACGCGAATTCTTTTGCAGCTCGACCTGGATTTCGTATTCGCCATCCAGCGGAAAATTATGATGTATGGCAATTCCACCGCGTGAGCCGAATGGCAGCTCCTCACTGACACGTTCTTCCTGCATCAGGTAACCGGAGACAGTATAGAAATCGAAAACCGGTTGCATCTCCTTGTCGCTGATGGCCTGACGGCGGATCTTGCGCGCAGCCCCGATATATTGCTCAGTCAGTAGCGGGGAGAGGGTGAGCACCTCTCCGATATTGTCAAAACCATACATCGTGTCATCCGCTGGTAACAGGTCATCTGGATTGTTGATTTCAACCGCGAGCATGTCACGTACAGCGTTGACGTATTCAGTGCGATTCAGGCGCCGCAAGGTGGATTTGCCAGTATAAGGATTGGCCAAGGCGTACTGATCGAGACTGGTTTGCAGGTAATCTGCGAATGCATTGTAGGTGGCATCGTCCGGGCGCGGCATGCCGGCAGGGGGCATCGTCCGTGAGCGTAACTTCCGCAGGACTTTTTCCCAGATGACCAGTGATTCACCCGGATTGCTCAGGCTGGCCTGTTCCAGTGACAGACCTGCGGTTTTAATCGCATCATTATGGCAGCCCAGGCAGTAGGTGCCGACGACCTTGCCATGTTCAGAACCACTCTCCGTGACGGGAGTTTGTTGCGCAGCACAATAACTGGCATACAGAAACAGCACCAGTGCTGTATATATTTGAACGGATTTTAACATTGGATGATTTCCCCCCACCCACTCGCGTTGATAAATTATTACAGCAGTAATATACGGTTAAGACTAGCACATCAGGACCATGTAATGCAGCACCTGGTTTGCTTAATAATCAGAAATCAAGGCGCACCGCTGTTGGATAAGAAGCGTTTGCATCCAGCTTGACAAAATCGGGGGTATAGTTCAATTTTCACAACGTATAGTGTGCGCTGATAACGGAGACACATTTGCGGACAGGCCTTTCAAATTACAATCGGGGGGAAGATGAGTCAGGACAAAGATGAAAGCAGCAAGATCAGCCGTCGTGATTTTGTAAGAGGGGCAGGTGCCAGTGCCGCTGCACTGGTCGGTGGTGCGACACTGCCGACACAGCAGGTACAGGCGCAGGTCCAGCCGAACATTTGTAATATACCGACCAGCTGGGATCTTGAGGCAGATGTTGTTGTCATCGGCTCGGGGCCTACCGGACTTCTTGCCGCATTGCGTGCGCATGATGCGGGTGCTTCTGTCCTGATAGTCGAGGCTAATTATGACGCGGGCGGTCATGGTGTCATGAATGGCGGCACCATTCAGCTCGGTGGTGGTACCCGTCTGCAAAAGAAGTTCGGGGTCAAGGATGATCCGGATACCTTCTTCCGTGATCTGACCGACTGGTCTGTCGTTGAAACTACCGGTATGCCTGAATACCGTTACAATGATCGTGCGGTGCAACGTGCCCTCGCAGATAACAGCGCGCTGACGTTTGATTACATGGAGGCCAATGGGGTCAAGTTCGAGGAGATCCATCCCTCTTCGGAAGGTGCACATGCAACAGGCCTGTCTGCATTTCGTGCACATGAAGTGAGATACGACGGTGGTCCAGGTGCAGAAAGCCCGCGAGGTGATGGTGGTACTGGTATATACCGTCCACTCGAACGGACTGCCCGCAGCAAGGGGATAAAATTCCTGCTGAACTACCATATGGATATTATCTACCGGGAAACGCCAACAACCGGCAGGGTTCTTGGTGTTCAGGCAAGTTACCGTCCACGTTACCTGCCAGGCCAGACTGAACCGATGAAGAGTTTTCATTCGGAAGGTAATATCAATATGACCCAGGAACAGGTCACGGTCAGGGCCAAAAAGGCGATAGTGATCGGGACTGGAGGCAGTACAGGCAACGAACATTTCCGTCGCATGTATGATTCACGCATGACCGATGTGTACCAGCTGGCTGCCGGTCTGTATTCCAACCAGGACGGTAGTGGCGAGATAGCCGCCATGTCCATCGGCGCAGCACTTGGCGGATTGTTCAACGCGGCCTTTGAACGCAACGGATATTTTCGTAAACGCAATATCATCGGTTGCCAGTACACCTATGTGAAATGGGTACCGAAGAGCATCCTGTTCCCGTTCGCCCGCGCCAGTGGTCTGGATGTTGATGACTGGTCCGACGTAATCCTGGTCAACCAGGTGGGCAAACGCTTCTACAGTGAAGACGCCGATAGCTGGGCCTACGGGACACACTTTGGTTCACTGATGCCCTACGTACCCAATGACTGGCGCAATCCGATGCGGATTAAATACCAGCCGCAGAATTTTCTGGATGCAGCGTTGGCACCGAACGAAGGGTCAGAGGCACCGGATTTCGCGGCGGGGCCGGTGTGGGCTATTTTTGATTCCGAGTCTATCAAGCGCGAGGGCTGGGACCTGACACCCCCCGCCACCGATCCCAAATTTTTCTTCAGTGCAGATACGCTGGCTGAACTCAGTGCAAAGATTAAGGACAATCCCTACCAGAGACCGGTCATGCCGGCGAAATACCTGGAAGAGACAGTCGCCCGTTACAACAGCTTTGTCGACGCAGGCAAGGACGAAGACTTTGAACGTCCGAATGTGAAATACAAGATCGAAAAACCGCCATTCTACGCGGCATGGGCGACACCGGTGCTGCATGATTGTTATGTGGGTCTGCGCATCAATATGAAATGCCAGGTCATGGACGTGCGCGGACAGGTGATCCCCGGTCTGTATTGCGGCGGTGAATCCGCCGGCGGTTCCAGCCAGCATGGTCAGGGCCGTTGTGTGACCCAGGGGTATATTGCAGGTGCACATGCTGCACAGGAGCCAGGTTGAATTTGATCGGGTAACCGATGTCGGTTTGTAAACAGGGAAAGGTTTTGTTGGTGCCAGCAGCCACACATGATAATGTGTGTATTAATATCTGGTTTAAATAATCAAATACCGGTGATTTCCCATCGTTTCTGGTTTCGCTGAATGAGTTCAGAAATTTATTGCAGGCAAAAAACAGGGTAGTTTGATGACCTCGGGGGGGGTCTTACAGGTGGAAAGGTTAAAGTCATATATTCAACTTTCGATTCTGGTCCTGGGTCTGGGTCACTTTGTCTCAACGTTCGCCCAGAACGATGTCTCATCTTACCGCAAGGTACTAGATCAATACTGTGTTACCTGCCATAACGATACATTAAAAACCGCAAATCTGGCGCTGGACAAGGCTAACCTGAACGATCTCGGCGACAATCCGGCATTGTGGGAAAAGGTACTGCTTAAGCTCCAGACCCGCTCGATGCCGCCAGTGGGGTTGCCCCGCCCTGACGAAAATTTTTATATTTCCCTTGCTGACCATCTGGAAACAAACCTGAATGCAATGGTTGCCGCCAGGCCCAATGCAGGCCGGACAGTAACGGCACACCGACTGAACCGGACCGAATATACAAATGTTGTGCGTGACCTGCTCGGTGTCAATATCGATGGTGGCGAGATGTTACCACCCGATAATTCCGGTGGTTTTGATAATCTCGGTGACTTGCTCTCTGTATCGTCCGTGCTGATGGAGAAATACCTGGCTGTTGCGCGTCAGGTCAGCCAGCTGGCTATCGGTGACCCGAATATTGCCGTTGACAGTCATCAGTACACCGTCTCTCCCTATCTGCTGCAAAATGACCGTATGAGTCAGGATTTGCCGTTTGGAACCCGGGGAGGAATTGCGGTTGACCATCGATTTCCACTGGATGGTGAGTATGAACTCAATGTCCGCCTGCTAAGAACAGATGACACCAGTCTGGTAGTCGGTATGGGTAAACCCAGCTATATAGAGGTTCGTATAGATGGTAAACGCGTAGATGTCCTCACGGTTGGTGGAGAAAATAACGGTCTTGCTCTGGGTAATGGCGGTGCGGACAAGGTCCCCCCGGATTTTGATCAGGCACAGTATGAACGGACGGCTGATGCACCACTCAAGATTCGCCTTCCGGTCAAGGCAGGCGATCACCAGGTTCAGGTTGCATTTCTGGAAGAAAACTTTGCCTGGGAATCGCCTATCCCCCCGCGAAACTATGATAACTATTTTACGGCAAGAATCAGGGAAGAATATGAAAGGGCATGGGTTGAGCCATCAGTGAGTAATATAACTATTACAGGTCCATTCAAGTCCCAGGGGCCTGGCAACACCCTCAGTCGTGAAAAAATCTTTGTTTGTACACCGAAAGGGCCATCCGATCAGGAGGCATGTGCCCGACAAATCTTGGCAAATCTTGCCCGCAGTGCTTATCGACGTCCGGTCACTGAAGAAGATGTCCAGCCATTGATGAGGTTATACCAGTCTGCACTGGATAAATTTGGCGTATTTGATGCCGGGATCCAGCTGGCGATTGAGGGGCTGCTGGTCAATATTGATTTCCTGTTCCGGATTGAAAGTGATCCCGTGAATGTTGCCAGGGACACCAATTATGAACTCAGTAATATTGAGTTGGCCTCCCGTCTGTCCTTTTTCCTGTGGAGCAGTATCCCGGATAATGAGCTGTTGACCCTTGCCGAAAATGGCCGCCTCAGTAATCCAGAAGTACTGGGTCAGCAGGTCAACAGAATGCTGAAGGATGAACGATCAAAAACGCTGGTCACGAATTTTGCAGAGCAATGGTTGCTGTTACGTAATTTGCCGCATATAGAAAAAAATCTCGAGTTATTTCCTGATTTCGACGAAAGCCTGCGTCAGGACTTTCAGACCGAGACCGGGCTGTTTATTGCGAGTATCTTCCGGGATGATCGTTCGATTCTCGACCTGTTTCGCGCAGATTACAGGATTATTAATGAGAGGCTGGCGCGACATTATGAAATACCCGATGTATACGGGAACAAGTTTCGTCGGGTAACAGTTAAAGATGAAAACAAGAAGGGGCTGCTGACCCAGGGGGCCGTTCTGTCTATTACCTCATATCCAAATCGCACGTCTCCGGTACTGCGTGGAAAATGGGTACTGGAGAACATCCTTGCTGCGCCACCCCCGCCACCTCCCGTGAATATTCCTGCATTAAAGGAAAAGGATGATGGAGGAAAAGCCCTCACCATGCGTGAGGCAATTGAAAAGCACCGCGCCAATCCCGTCTGTGCTGTCTGCCATAATCGTATGGATCCCATCGGATTCGGACTGGAGAATTTCAGCCCTATCGGGAAATGGCGAACTGAAGATGCCGGACAGCCTATAGATTCATCCGGAATGCTTCCAGACGGATCATTATTCCAGGGGCCGGCTGAGTTGCAGAAGGCCTTGTTGCAAAAGCCAAAAATAATCGCCAGTGCATTTACGCAAAAACTGTTGACCTATGCCATGGGCAGGGATTTGCAATATTACGATATGGCAACCGTACGTGACATCGTTCATAAATCCGGAAATAGCGACTATCGGTTCTCCGATATCGTTATCGGAATCGTAAATAGTATTCCGTTCAGAATGAGGAGGACTAACCCATGATAATCTTCAAAAAGGCCATACCACGTCGCACGGTTTTACGGGGGATTGGGGCATCAATTGCCTTGCCTATGCTGGATGCCATGATACCGGCCCTGGCCTCTGCCGCCGAGGCGAAGATGCCTGTTCGGGTAGGTTACACTTACACACCGAATGGAATAATACGGGAACGTTTTCGTCCGCTAGCGGCAGGCGCAGATTATGAAATGACAGATATCCTCAGGAACTGGGAACCGTTCCGGGACAAGCTGCTGGTGCTGAGCAATCTTGATAATGGTGATCTGGAAACGCTCAGTGGACATGTTGGCGGCAGTTCGATGTTTCTTACCGGGATGCGGCCGAACGAGTCCCTGAGCGAGATACGTTGTGGCCGTTCCATTGATCAGATTCTGGCTGATAAACTCGGTCAGGATACACCGCTGTCATCGTTACAATTGTGTATTGAGAATGCCGCTGAACTGGCAGGCCAGTCGGCAGGTGGTTACAGCTCTGCTTATACGAATACCATTTCGTGGGCCAGTCCCACTACACCATTACCGATGGAACACCGCCCGCGTGAAATATTTGAACGCCTGTTTGGTGATGGTGGTACGGACCCAAAGGCCCGTCAACAGCGAATCGACAGGCAATACAGTATTCTCGATTTTATCCGGGACGAGTCTCTACGCGTTAACAAGCGGATTGGTGCTGACGATAGCAACAAGCTGAACGAATACCTTGATGCAGTGCGTACAGTTGAGGTGCAGGTCCAGAAGGCGGAGGCAAAAACTGCGATGGAACTGCCGGATATGCAGCGACCTGTCGGCATTCCCGCTCATGAAGATCATCTCAGGTTGATGTTTGACATGCTGGTGCTGGCATTTCAGACCGATATGACCCGGGTGTTCACATTCATGCTTGCGCGTGAATACAGTGAAATGGTCTATACAATGCTGGGACATCAGGATCCCTATCATCCGCTTACCCACCATCGTGGAGACCCGGTAAGAAAGCGCCAGGCAGGCGAGATTGATGTTTACCATGCCAAAATTTTCGGGGAATTCCTCACCAAGCTGGCGGCTACCCGGGATGCTGACGGCTCAACGCTACTGGATAATTCCATCATGGTTTACGGTGCAGGTATGGGTGATGGTGATATTCATA
The DNA here is from genome assembly GCA_945878555.1 of Klebsiella pneumoniae. Classification (GTDB taxonomy): domain Bacteria; phylum Pseudomonadota; class Gammaproteobacteria; order Eutrophobiales; family Eutrophobiaceae; genus Eutrophobius. The sequence goes on along the minus strand of CAMDWI010000027.1, from coordinate 7,005 downwards.
ATCAATGGAATATACCTGTAGCGTTGATTGGTGGTGGCGGTGGTCTGGTCAAAGGCGGGCGTCACATCGAATATAAACTGGGTACGCCACTGTCCAATCTACACGTTACCATGCTCAATACATTGGGGATTCCGACAGAATCCTTCGGTGGTGAGCTGGGGTTGTCATCAGGAGCGCTGGATCTGACGCTCAAGGCATAATTGAAATCAGGGGAATTTTTAATGGATCGCATCAGTGGCAAAACCATCTGGTCAGGGGCGCTTTCGCTGGTACTGGCAGTATCCTTCGGGATGGTCGATGCAAGTGCACAACAATCGATGGTGGCCGCGGCAAAAACGCAAGACTGGGCTACGCTCATTGCACAAATCGAACAGAAGGGTGATGTTAACGAGGCCCAGGCAGATGGAACAACCGTGCTCGCATGGACTGTATATTGGGAAAATCTTGAAGTAACCAGACAGTTGATAGCAGCCAGGGTCAATGTTAATGCCGGTAACGATCTCGGTGTTACCCCGCTAATTCTGGCGATCAGGAATAGAAACGCGGAAATGGTTTCTACATTACTGAAGGCAGGTGCCGATCCTGATATCGGTATGTGGACCGGCGAAACCCCGTTGATGACTGCCGCACGGACAGGGATGATCAGTATTGTCGACCTGTTACTGAAAAATGGTGTCGATGTAAATGCAAGTGAGCCCAGACGTGGACAGACAGCGTTGATGTGGGCAATTTCATTTGGATCTCCCGAGGTTGCGCGTGCGCTTATAGAAAGTGGCGCGGATGTACATGCCAGTACCTTCAGGCTGAAGGAAAAACATGATTTTTCGCCGATGATCCTTGAAGGTTATGCCGGTAATGTTTCAAGCGTACCTCAAGGTGGTTACACGCCGTTGATGTTCGCAGCCAGAACGGGTGATATGCAATCTGTCAGGTTGCTGGTTAATGCGGGCGCAAGGATTAATGAGAGTTCCGTAGAAGATGGCCCGGCAATGATTATTTCCAGCGCGTGGGGCCACGAAGACATTGCGCTTTATCTGCTGGAACAGGGAGCCGACCCGAATGCGACCGATGCCAATGGTATGACAGCCCTGCATTATGCCATGCGTGACGGTCTCAAGGTCCTGCATGGTTATGAAATTGTGGCATCCAGACTAATCTGTGGTTATGCAGATGGCGGTTACTGTGTACCCTTTGCATCAGCCCCGGATGAAGAGAGAGAGGCGGCAAAGAGTGTATTGAATCAAATCGGGATCTTCTTTGTTGAGGCCAAGCCCTTTAACAAATTTTTGCCCGGTAGCAATATGTATGAGCTTGCCGAGGCATTGCTGGCCAAAGGCGCAGATGTAAATGCCAGGATGAAATATCCTCCACCACAGCTGCGCCTTGACCGTTTGCCTTTGCTTAATCTGACTGGCGCCACACCTTTTATGCTGGCCAGCGCATCCCACGATTTTACCGGCATGGAAATGTTACTGGAGCACGGCGCCAACCCGCTGACAAAAACGGCAATCAACGACGCGGTTTTTACGAAACAAACAAAAGTCAATGGAGACGATAACCAGATCCTCGGTAATGGCACACCATTGATGGCCGCAGCTGGCATGGGAAGAAGAAATGATTTCTCTCCGGAGGGCGAGCAGTACGCAATCAAGGCTGTTGGCAGGTTGCTGGAACTGGGTGCAGATATTAATGAGGCAACGGCTACCGGCTGGACACCTTTACATTCGGCAGCCTTTCGTGGTGCCAATAATCTTATACGCTTTCTGGTTGAAAAGGGCGCTGCAATTAATGTTAAAAATGGTTGTGGCCGTACGCCATTAAGTATGGCAAGTGGCACAAATGTGGTTGGAGTTCCGTACCGTAATCTGTTGCGTCCGAAAACTGTTGAAATACTCAAGTCACTGGGAGCAGATGATACAAAGGCTGTCACACCTCCCGTCGGAACCTGCATTCTGGGCCGGGGTGGCTTTGAGCTTGATCTTGAGGTTACCGCAGAAATGGAGGCAATTCGGGCTGAGCAGAAAAAGCAGGATGAAAAATCCGGGAAGGATAACAAGAGTCAGTAATTGAATTCTATTCTAGATCAATAGCTCTGGTAGTCATGACCCTGCAGGGGAGTGATGCGGGGGCGACTGAAATTATGCTGTAACTTACGCAGGCCGGATTAGCCCGGTTACATCATCCTTATTTTGCCGTTTATAATACGTATCCGAATCCTGTCGGGTGCTATACTTTAATGTAGTAGCAGAGGGGGCAATATGTTTCGTCATAAATCTGGTCAGGTTCTGGTCGGTATGGTGATGTTTGCCAACATCATCGTTTGTCTGGCCCAACAAGAACCTGCACGTCCTGATATCAATTCCTACAACACGATTTTGCAGAGCTATTGTGTCGGTTGTCATAATGATGCAATGCGTACTGCAGGTTTGTCCCTCCAAGCTGTCAATCTTGATCAGATAGATGAGGGTGCCAAAATATGGGAAAAGGTCTTGCGGAAACTCAACGCAAGGTCGATGCCTCCGTCCGGAGTGCCGCGGCCAGACGAGGCTGCATACACCAGTCTTTCAGATTATCTTGAGTCAGAACTCGACAGGCATGCACAAATATACCCTGTCCCGGGAAAACCGGTCTTCCGCCGACTTAACCGTTATGAGTATAGCAACGCGGTTCGGGATCTGTTTGGAGTCGAGTTCAATTTCGACGATCAGTTTCCGGCGGATGATACTTCCCTCGGTTTCGACAATGTTGGTGGTGTCCTGACGTTATCACCGCTACTTGTCGAAAAATACATTGCAGTAGCCCGCAAGATTCAGCAACAGGTGCTGGGTGATCCAGGCATGGGTCCGGTGTTTGATATTTATAATCTGCCCCAGTCCCTGATGCAGGATGACCGGATGGATGAAGAGCTCCCGTTTGGCTCCCGTGGTGGTATTGCGGTCCAGCATCACTTCCCGGTTGACGGTGAATATGAAATTCAGGTCCGTTTTCAACGTAACTCGCGGGACTATATACGCGGCCTCATTGATCAGCACCGGCTGGATGTCTTCATTGATAATGAACTGGCCAAGGATTTTTATATCGGTGGTGAGAAGAAAGGGGAGTCAGCCTGGGTGTTCTCATCTGCGGCCCAGGGGGATGTTGAACAGGAACACTATGAAAGATTCGCAGACGATATACTTAATCTGCGGTTTTTTGCTACAGCGGGCACAAAGAAAGTATCCGTTGCCTTTTTAAAAGAGGCAACGATCCCTGAAGAACCGCTCTATGCACAAATGTCGGTCATTGATTATTCGCAATATAAGGGGGGTCTGCCCGGAGTGCGTTCACTGGAAATCAGTGGCCCGTACAAGACTGCGCAAGCTACAGCTGAAGCAACCAGTTCAGGCAGGATTTTTGTGTGTCAACCCGATGGTGTGAATGATGAGATATGTGCGAAGAAAATCCTGACCGATCTCGCCAGGCGCGCTTATCGTAGGTCACCCTCAGACAGCGAGATATCAGTACTGATGGATTTTTTCAATAGGAGATATGCAAAGGCCGGGTTTAATGGAGGCCTTGGTCTGGCCATCGAGCGCATGCTGGCAGGTCCGGAATTTCTTTTTGTCATGGAAAAGGTGCCGGAAGGCTCGGCAGCGGGAGAAATGTTCCAGATAAGTGATCTGGAGTTGGCTACGCGCCTGGCATTATTCCTCTGGGCCAGTATCCCTGACGAGACACTGCTTGATGTGGCCGAATCAGGCCAGCTCGGGGAGCCTCAGATATTAAAACAGCAGGTGGCGCGTATGCTCGCAGACCCGCGTTCCAGGACGTTGATTGACAGTTTTGCTTCCCAGTGGTTGGCCTTGCGTAGTCTTGAAGGTTTGTTCCCCGATGGAGAGATATTTCCCTACTTTGATGACAATCTCAAACAGGCCTTTGAAAAGGAAACCGAGTATTTCTTTGAATATGTGATGCGGGAAAATCGTCCACTGCTGGAGCTGTTAAACGCGGATTACACATTTATTAACGAACGTTTGGCCAGGCATTACGGGATTCCTGATGTATACGGTAGTCATTTCCGGCGGGTTCAGCTGGCAGACGATCGCCGTGGAGGCATACTCAGTCAGGGGAGTATTTTAACGGCTACTTCCTATCCAAACAGGACGGCACCTACGATACGCGGGAAATGGATCTTGCAGAATATTCTGGGTACACCGCCACCGCCGCCACCGCCCAATGTACCGGGACTTCAGGAACGCAAACAGGGCAAGGCGCTTTCCATGAGGCAGGCAATGGAAATGCACCGTGCAAACCCGGTATGTGCCAGCTGTCACAAGGTTATGGATCCACTGGGTTTTGCCCTCGAAAATTATGACGCTGTCGGAAGATGGAGAACAGTTGATGCCGCCTCAGGTTCACCCGTAGATTCATCGGGTGCATTGCCTGATGGCACCGCATTCCAGGGGCCCAGGGAAATGAAGGAAGTATTAATGCAAAAGCGGAGTCAGGATTTTGTGTTGACTGTGGTTGAAAAACTGCTCACATACGCACTTGGCAGGGAAATACTCCATACAGATGCCCCCGCCATACGATCGATTGTCAAAAAGGCGGCACCGGATGAATACCGACTGCAGTCGCTGGTTACCGCAATTGTAGAAAGCACCCCGTTTCAAATGAGGAGGACACATCCATGATGGTTTTCAAAAAATCGATACCCAGACGTTCATTTTTACGTGGTGCCGGGGCAACTCTTGCCCTGCCGTTTCTGGATGCGATGATTCCAGCATTTGCAGCACCGCAGTCGAAAACCGCCAGACCACGACGAATGTCTATTATCTATACTCCGAATGGTAAAAACATGGCGCACTGGACCCCGGAGAAGGAAGGCAAGGCCTTTGAGTTAAGCCATACACTGGAACCGTTCAGGCCATACAAGGATCGCTTGCTGGTCATCAGCGGCCTTCAAAATTCAGTGGGTAGTCCCCTGCCTGGTGATGGAGAAGTGGCTCCTCATGAACGGGCAGGAGGGGTATTTCTTACCGGCGTCCGTCCGCTGCGGGAAGGTCGTACTGATATATCCATCGATCAGATCATTGCGAAAGAATTCAGCAAATATACTCAGCTGGCATCGCTGGAACTGGGTATGCACAATGCTGAAGTAATTGGAGGTAATTGCGAAAAAGGATGGAATTGTGCCTATCTGAATACGCTCTCCTGGCGTTCACCCACTACGCCCCTCCCGATTGAATATCGACCCCGGATGGTCTTTGAACGTTTATTCGGTAATAATTCGAGCACTGATTCCGCTGTCCGTCTTGCCAGGATGCAGGATGAGAAAAGTATTATCGATTCTGTATCAGCATCTGCTGCACAGATGCTGGGTACGCTTGGTGCCGAGGATCGTACACGGCTGACGCAATATATCGATGGCATAAGGGAAGTCGAACGTCGAATCCAGCTTGCGGAGCAGCAGTCGTCCCGTGAGCTGCCCTCAATGGAACGCCCCGCAGGCGTGCCTTCTGAATATGCAGCTCATCTCAAGCTGATGTTTGATCTGCAGGTAATTGCATTTCAGTCAGATATGACACGGATGATCACCCTGATGACAGGGCCCGAACAGAACAACCGTACTTACAGGGAAATCGGAATCCCGGACGTGCATCATTCATTGTCCCATCACCGCAATGACCCCGTGATGCTCGAAAAGGTCGCCAGGATTGACTATTATCATTCCGAGTTGTTGACATACTATCTCGACAAGCTACAGTCCACACCAGACGTTGACGGGACCCTGCTGGACAATATCATAGTAATGTTTGGCAGTGGTATTAGTGATGGTAACGAACACTCATTACAAAATCTGCCGATAGCCTTGCTTGGCGGTGGTTCAGGCCATCTCGCGGGTGACAGGCATCTGCGTTTCGCAAAGGAGACGCCCATGTCTAACCTGCATCTGAGTCTGCTGGATAAACTGGGTATACATGCAGAAAAATTTGGTGACAGTAACGGTAACCAGAACCTGCTTTCCGATGTATAAATAAACTTTCAGCCATAATTCCATGTGGATATGCTTATGATTTGCGATATTAAAAGGTGTGTGCAGGCATTATTACTCCCGGTATTGATTTCGGCGTCCATGCCGACAATAACAAATGCAAATCCGGAAACCGGAATTATCGTGTTGGCAAAAGAACGGAATATTTCCGATCTAAAATCGTTGCTGGGTGAGTCAGTTGACGTAAATGTAGCTGATTCCGACGGGACAACGGCGCTGCATTGGGCTGTACACTGGGATGATCGTGAAATTGCCGGGTTGTTGCTTGCATCGGGTGCGGTTGTAGACCAGGCAAATTTATACGGGGTAACACCGCTGTGGCTGGCCTGTACAAACAGGAGTACCGAAATGGTCAAGCTCTTGTTGAAGGCCGGAGCAAGTCCGAATGCGAAGTTATCTACGGGTGAAACTGTACTGGTGAATTGCGCCCGGACAGGTGCTGTTGATGCTGTACAGGCATTGCTTGGCGGCGTCACCGAAGTAGATGTCAATGCCAGGGAGAACAAAAAGGGCCAGACAGCCTTGATGTGGGCAGCGGCAGGCAGTCATTCAAAGATTGTAAAACTACTCCTTGATAATGGAGCAAGGCTCGACATTGCTTCCAACGGTGGCTTTACGCCCTTGTTGTTTGCCCTGATGCTCGTAAAAAAATCCAGGCCTTAGAAAATGATATCGCGGTGTTAACCAATAACTTAGAGTTTTTTGCTAAGTCGAAAAACTCAGATAAGCTAAGGGCTGAAGTCGAGAAAAAGATTTCACAGGCAGAAGCGGAAATAGAAAAATTGAAAAAAGAGTAATTTTTTTCAAGCTAGGTTTGGCATTTTAACCTAATTCGGTTACTTTTGCAAACCAATTTAAGCCTCCTTAGCTCAGCTGGTAGAGCAACTGACTTGTAATCAGTAGGTCATTGGTTCGATCCCGATAGGAGGCTCTTAAAAGCTCGACAGAAATGTCGGGCTTTTTTGTTTGTA
>CAMDWI010000026.1 GCA_945878555.1 Klebsiella pneumoniae | reverse complement strand
CGGGCTGATACGGTATTTATAGGCAAAGCTGAGCGCGATCGGCGCGATGATGGCAACAGCTGCCGGACTGACCGCACCGACGCTGGTCAAAACCCCGGCTACGATGAACATAACCCAGGGCATTGCCGCGATACGCCCCTGTACCAGCCACACGGCCTTATGTACCAGCCAGTCTATCGTCCCGTTTTTCTGGGCGATGGCAAACAGGTAGGTGATACCGACCAGCGTTACAAACAGATCAGCCGGAAATCCGGCAAACACATCTTTTGTAGGCATTTCTGCCAGCATACCGATGATAAACGCGCCTACAAATGCCAGCGCACCCATATTGATCGGCAGGGCCGTGGCGATAATAAACATGATTGCCAGACCCACTATTGCAGAAATTTCGACAGACATTAACTGACCCCCTTCCCCGAATGTATTTAACTGATTATCCGGACAGAAACTATCGAATTAAACCTCGGCTGACAATAGCCTGATGGAATATTTTTCAGTTGTCTGTTTCGTGCCTTGCTGTAATCTGGGCAATGCCTGCTTTAGGCAAGGGCACGTTCGGGGTTCGCCGCCAGTATTACAGGCGGGCAGGGCAGTTACAGGACCCCTGATATATTACTTTCAGAGATCGCCATATTCAGGAGTTCACTGTGTCACAGTTACAGGACAAGACCAATATTCCCGCCGGCGAGCAGACAGACTTTGCCCTGGTTGAAACGATTTTATGGGAAGATTGTTGCGGATTCTGGTTGTTGCCCGAGCATCTGCAACGGTTAAATGCCTCAGCCGAACAGTTGTCATTTGCTTACGATGAGGCAAGTATACTGGCGCAGCTGGATGATGTGGTGAAAAACCTGACCTGCGACAGTCTCGTCCGGGTCGAGCTGCATAGTGACGGCGTCCTCAACATGATGGCAAAACCGGCGAGTGAAGATCGGCGGCCGGTGCGGGCGTCACCTGCGAGCAAGCCGGTCGATACTGACAATATCTTTATATATCACAGCACCACACGCCGTGATCATTTTGATGAGCTCATCAGCACTGTTGAGGGTGTGGATGAGGTTCTGTTATGGAACACCCGGGGGGAAGTAACCGGGTCCGCCACTTCCAACCTGGTCGTTGATATTGACGGGGTCTATTACACCCCGCCATCCGGTAATGGTGTCCGGCCGGGTACCTGCCGCGCTAACCTGATGCAGCAGGGCCGCCTGGTAGAACGACCCATACTGCTCAAAGATTTAAAAACCTGCACAAAGGTTTATCTGATTAACTCACAGATAGGCTGGCGAGAAGTCTTGCTTGTATAACAGAACACGATTCCTTGGTAGATCAGCCGTCTGGCTATAATCGTTCAAGACACGCTGTGAATACATCCATGTACGCTCGAGCGCCGCATCCATGCGGCTAACGGTCTTTCACAATTATAGCCAGACGGCTGATCCCGATCTTTACTGGAATCTGGATCTCTTATCTAGAAATTACCACTGACCGAGATAAAGAATCGCGTCCCGTCATTGCGGTCCCGCAATACGGTCCGGCGGATCGGGCTGAGGTCGCGCAGGCCCTCATACAGATAACGGTCACGTGACTGGTTGACGTTCAACAGGTTCTGGCCTTCGAGGCGGATCTTCAGGTCAAAGTAACGTGTGGTTTCGACGAAAAGATTCAAATCGGTACCCTCGTCCAGAATCTCGATCTCATTTACCTTGAAACGGGGACGTTCACGGCGCTCGCGTACATCGCCACCCCAGGACACCTTTGCCTCGCGAAAATCCTGCCGGTATTTTATGACACCAATAAGCTCCAGCTCATCGCGAAACGGGAACGGGCGGGGGAAGCCCACGACCGACGACAATACCCGGGATTGTCCGGTGACCGGATCGGTGACCGAAGAATCCTGCCAGCGTAATTGCACATCAAGGCGACTGCCCACCAGACCAAGCCAGGTCAACGGCATTGCACCTTCAAGTTCCAGGCCCCAGCGCCGGCCATCACCGATATTACCGGGCACTTCGAATTCGTCGGTAATGGGTAACAGGTCCTGCACGTCGGTAATCCAGTGATGGAACGCAGTCAGTGTGATCACTCCTACCTCCCCGAAACGCCGTTCATGGCTGATCTCGCTGATCCAGGTAGTCTCCGGGCGCAGGTTCGGATTGCCAAGGGCGAGATCATTGTCCTCAAACACAGCGGTACTGACAAACTCGCTGAAATTCAGCTGGCCGATCTCACGTAACACGCGCAATCGTGTCTGTGAGATTTTTGACGGTGAATAGGTCAGCATGGCGAGCGGTTTGATAAAAAAGAAGTCACGCTTTTGTTCGGCATCTCCGCTCTGCGAGATCTCGGAGACTTCTCCACCGATGCCCATGTCCACTTCAAACTCGCCCAATGTCCAGGTGTCCTGCAACATGAAATCGCCACGGGTCTCTTCGACTGTTGTATTCGCACCCGGAACGATGACCTCGGTAGCGCCTGTGCCGGTATTTTCAGTCTGCAACAGGGCATTTTCCAGCTGGTTATAGGCCAGCTCAAAATTGGCCTGCAGGGCGTGGTCTGCCCAGCGTGCCCAGTCAAACTCGAAACGGGTGATAAGTTCAGTGGTGACCGTTTCTGTATCCGCAATGGTCTGCAAGGTGACATGGTCATTTGTATCAAAGATCAGTTCATCGTCCAGTACATCATTGTCCTTGTAGGAGAACAACAGGATGGCCTTGCCGAGCAGGTCCTTTTGCAACAGCCGCTCAATATCAGTACCGAGTTCATAGCGCTTCAGCATGATGTCACCATTTGTTGCCTCCCGGCCGGGGTCATTGCCGGGCAACTGCGGGGTGATATGGGAGCCCAGGTGGGTATCACGTGATTCGACGAACAGCTCCGTGTTCAGGCGGACGAAGTTTTCACCCAGCCAGGTGGATGCATTCAGCGTACCGGCACCGTTGTAGGCGCGATTGTTGAAGCGGTCGAACGTGGTTTCGCTGAGCACACCGGCGCTGTTGTATTCCCGGTCTGTACCATCATCACCATTGCTGCCACTGCGGCCGCGTATACCGGCGTTATATTCAATGTCGCCCCAGCGGTCTGACAACGACACTCCCAGGTCATAGGTAGGTGGAAAAACCGAGAAGTTATAACGCATGGAAGATTCCCAACGTGCGGTGGCCGGCGCATCAGTACGCAGAATGACATTGGCGATGAGTGTATGACCTTGCAGATCAATGTTCCGGACCTGGCCGCGGATCAGTTCCACCCGCTCGACCTGGTTTGAAGGGATCCTGCCCAGAATCTGGGAGGGCAGATCCTGTTTGGCGCTCGGGCGACGGTCATTGATCATGACATTACCCACCGCACCGCCGAACCCGCGTTCACTGTCCCCGTTATTCAGGACGAAGCCGGGTATCTGGTTGACGATATCGAGCGCAGTACGCGGCTGGTAACGTTCAAAAAAGGAGGCAGGATAATCAACAATCTGGGCGTCCTGCGAGGTGGCAGGGGGTACCGGTTGGGCCGGTTGTGCATTAACAGGGATGGCGACTGCCAGACCCAGCAGGATAATAAAACGGACTTGCTCTAACTTCATTGATTCCCCCTCCGGAATTACTTGCATGCAAAAACGGTAATGATAGCCGATCCTGGGCCTGGATTATAAATAGTAAAATGGAAAGATTATGGATAAAGCGGGGTTTCAGACCCGGCTGAACTTCGGTGAGCTGTACACTTCATCTTCCTGGATGCCGAGAAAGATGGGTGGCTGGTCGTTGCGGTAGATATTCACCTTGGCGTTATAGACCATACGACTGGTCTCGTGCTTGTCGATCACCTGGTAACGCGAAATGGCAAACTCATTATCATCCACCCGTTTACCGGTCAGATAACAGACTATCGAGGCTATCTCCTTTTCGGAGATTGACATACCTTTCAGACCACTGACCTTCTGTTTTAGTATCTCGATGAAGTTGATCGTGTCGACGTGGATGTATTGGTTCGGATTATCGGGGGAGGGCAGGTCACAATTAAAGTCCCCAATCAGTATCTGTCCTGGCATCGCATGTTCTATAATGCGAGCCAGCTCGATCGTCACATCACCGACGATGTAACTGTAAGGTGTGGGCTGTAACTCTTCCGGCTGATGGAACTCGTAGTAATTCCCGATATGAAACGCCGTTTTCAGCACCGGTGCGGTATGACCGTACGACTTGGTATGTGCGATTGCATTGTCAGCCAGAATGATCTGTACCAGGTTATACAGATTAACGTTGTTCTCAATCGTCAACTCCTTGGTCCAGATATAAAATCCGTCACCCGTGGTCGTCCGTGCAAAATTGACTTTAATGTCCTGTTTCTGCAGCTTGTAGTAGGCCGCATTGATTGAATAGGACAGGCTGCTAAGCAAGGTCACCTGCTCAAACGGGGTGTATCGGGAGAATCCGACGATATCAAACAGCGCGACCGCATGGTTTTCCACGTAACTGATACTGTAGCGCCGCATCAGTTCATCAATGACATCCGTGTCTATATCGCCGTGCTTGAGTGATTCTGGAAAAATGACAGAATTTTCGTGTATTCCATCCAGTTGTTTTATTCTGGCTAGTGATGCCGCGCTGGCATAACGTGAGCCGCGCAGGATTTCGCGTATGCTGATGTCCGGGGCCTCGTCAGGGTCTCCCGACTCCGCCGCGATCAAGGCACCAATCAGGTAATAGGGTACCGATAGAAATACTATACCGGTTTTGCTATAGGACCAGCACAGGATAATCTCGCGGCCGTAATACCATTGTTCGCTCAGTCCCGTTTCAACCAGTGCATAGGCATCTGCCGTGGCAGTCCGGGTGCTGTTCATCTCAGAGCCAGCTGTAAAGATTGGCGGCGCTGACCAGGGCGATCAGTATACCCACCATTGCCAGCAGTTTTTTGGCATGGACATGGCGGGTAAGATACGCGGCCAGTGGTGCAGCAAACATACCGCCGAGAACAAGACCGGTCACGATAGGCCAGGGGCCATCATCTACCAGTACGGAAAAGGCGATTGCACTGCCAAAGGTGAGGAAAAACTCTGCAAAATTGACAGAGCCTATGGTAGTTCGCGGGTCGTGACCGGAACCTACCAGTGTGGTTGTGACGACGGGGCCCCAGCCGCCCCCACCTACGGCATCAACAAAGCCACCAAACAACGCCAGTTTGGCGACATGTTTTGGTTCTTCCTGTGTCGGTTTGTAATGGTAGAAGATCTTGCTGACCAGATACAGACCCATGATCAGCAGATAGATTGAAATAATCGGTTTGAGCACGTCACCGTCGATTGAAGATACCAGAAACGCGCCGGCAATCGCGCCGGTCAGGCCGGGAATAAGCAGGCGTAAAAACAGTTTCGCATTTACATTTTTCATGCGCACATGGGCCAGACCGGATACCCCTGTGGTGAAGACCTCAGCGATGTGGACACTGGCGGTTGCCACCGCCGGTGAGACACCCGAGGCCAGCAGAAATGTATTGGAGGTGATGCCATAGGCCATCCCGAGCGCACCGTCTATCGTTTGCGCCACCACCCCGACTGCGACGGCGCTCCAGAACACCTTGCTCGACAAGGTCTCCAGCACCAGTGCCTCGGCCGCCATCACACTGCCGGTGAAGTTGAAAAGACGCAGTAACAGGTAAGCAACGGCGACCACGAGCATGATAGCCGCCAGCCAGACACACAACCTCAGGATCGGATGCTCCCCGGGATGCGCAACCGCCTCTTCAATCGGAGGCAATCCCAGTTGCTGGTGCTCTTCATTGACGGCGTTCTTGGTTAAATCAAGATTACGAAGCTTCATTCCCCTGGATACCTGACCCGGATTTGGACAAACGACGAAGTTTATTGGTTAAAACAATAACTAACAATACTATATAATTATATTCTTATAGCATTTTGATTTAAAAGAGACAGTCCGGAATTGAAGCCTGGATCCTGTCTGCTAACACACTGGCCTGTAAACTTGCCGTCCATGATATAGATCAACATGTCAGTGTCAGCTTCTGTTACCTTGTATCCCGTGAATGACATCAAGGCAGACCTGTTTGGCAGGGAAGTTGTCCCGTTTTACCTCTCGCTGGTGGCGCTGGTACTGGTGGCCATACTGTGTGATGCCCTGTTACACCTGTTTGATATCGTCTGGGTCGGTCGTTATCTGGGTATTCCTGGCACCCTGATGATCCTGGCCTCCTTTGGTTATTCGCTGCGCAAACGCAAGGTCATCCATTCCGGTAATCCGGTGAAGCTGTTGCGCTGGCATGAACGACTCGCCTGGGCAGGTTCGTTACTGATACTGGTACACGCCGGGATTCACTTTAACACCTGGCTGCCCTGGCTTGCTATCGGCGCGATGATGCTGAATGTGGGTAGTGGATTGACCGGCAAGTTTCTGTTGCGTCGGGCCCATAAGCGACTGGAGGATACCCGTGCCCAGCTGAAGGCGGAGGGATTGACCACAGAGCAACAGGACGACCGTCTGCACTGGGACAGCCTCATGGTGGCCACAGTGAAACAGTGGCGTGTCATCCATTACCCGATCACTCTCGCATTTGCTGTGCTGGCTTTGACCCACATTATTTCCATACTTTTATTCTGGGGCTGGAATTGAAATACCGCTGGCTACTCGGTGTAGTCGCCATTGCCTCACTGGTGCTGGTTGTCCTCGCGTTCCAATATCCGCATCAGATGATCAGCCCGGGTGACCTGAGTCCCGCGCATCAGGATCTGACAGATGATTGTTTTGCGTGCCACACTCCATTTTTTGGTGCGTCAGCGGAACGGTGTGTCAGTTGTCATGTGGTGGAGGACATTGGTATACGTACAACCGCCGGTGAAACGATTGCTGAACCTGAGATGCGCGTGCCATTTCATCAGGACCTGACCGAACAGGACTGTACGGCATGTCATGCCGACCATACCGGCACCCGGCTCGCGGACAATCCCCACCCGTTTTCACATCAGTTGCTCAAACCCGAGACGCGGGAACAGTGTTCCGGTTGTCATGTCGCACCGAAAAACGAAGTACATCAAAACCTGACTGAAAACTGTACACAGTGTCATAGCGCCACTGCCTGGACGCCGGCCACGTTTGATCATGACGAGTTCTTCGAGCTGGATAAGCATCACAACACCACCTGTGTCACCTGTCATGTGAACAATGTCCACACGGAATTTACCTGTTATGGCTGCCACGAACACACCCAGGCCAAAATACGCCGGGAACACGAGGAAGAGGGGATAAGCGATTTCGACAATTGTGTGGAGTGTCACCGCAACGCGCACGATGAACCGGATCACGATGGTGGAGGTCGGGAAAGGTCGGGCGATAATAGAAGGGACGACGACTGACGGTCAGTTAGTCCACATGTTCCTCATAGGTCTGCCGATCCAGGATCTGGATCACAGTCCCCTGGGCAGTTACTTCCACGACGATTTCCTGGTCGTTGGCCGTACCGGCAATGGCATACAGGACGAGGTCACCTTCCACATCAACACTGGCCTCGGAGACCAGCAGTCCCGGCATGCGTTGCTGGACTGCTGCGAGAACCACCGCAGGCACATTCTTCATGGGTACCGGTGTATGTGCCAGCACCAGGCCTGACGACACGCACAGCATTAAAAGTGACAGCGGAAAAATCAGGCGGACCCGGAAGTTCATATCAGGATACAACCTTCCGGATCCGGGGACCCGGAAGGTTACAACAAGAGCAGTATTATTATGCCTTCGCCAGAGAATTGAAGTGCGCCTTCATCTTCTTGCGCATGGCTTCATCCGGCAGACGACCGATGCCGCCACTCAGATTGTCGACCATATTGCTGACCTTGGTCGTCTCCGTCAGGATGCTGTTGATCGCCATCTCGCCTAGCAGATATTTCAGGTTGAATTGCGCCCAGGAGGTACAATCAAATTCTGCGGCCCATTCCGGCAGGTCGTGACTTTTCACCTGTTTGAAAAATTCACCGCCGTTGAACGGGCTGTTGATCAATACGCCTATACCCATATCACGTGCAAGCGGCAGCACCCGTTGCTCCGCTTCTGTCTCCAGCAGCGAATAATTTACCTGGATAAAGTCAGGTTTGTCGCTCTTCATATATCCTTCCATACGCTCATGGTCAGCGGTGGCCGAGGTGGTGATGCCGATATAACGCGCCTCACCGCTGTTTTTCCAGTCCTTCAGCGTCGGCCAGTGCAGGTCCATGTCGGTCATGCTCTCGACCTGGATCAGATCCGCCGGGGAGCGCTGGAACAGTTTCTTCGTCTGTTCGTACTGGCCTATACCACCTTGCTTGTCGACCTCTCTCACATCCAGAAAACGATTCAGCCCAATCTTCGTCGTCACAAAAAACTTGCCCTTGAACTGCGGTAATACCAGCACCTTGCCAAAAGCCTCATCAATCTCCGCTTCCCTCGGAGCGGTATCAATCACGCGGGCGCCCATCTTGACCATCGTCTCCAGCAGTCCGGTCATCTGTGCCGGACCGTCCTGGACTATCAATCTGACCGCCGCCGTCGAGCCAAAACCGATCACTGGCAGCATTTCCGTCGTACCGGGAATGGCGCGCGTGATCATGGCACCGGTGTTTTGTGCGAAGCTGTTAACGGGCAGCATGCCGGCCATACCGAGCGCGGATGCGGTTTTAATAAATTCCCTACGGGTGTGCTTGTTTAACATGGGTCTCGTTCCTTTACAGTGTATGTTTGTATGTCTAAGCCTTGGCTACCGAATCAAAATGGGCCTTCATCTTTTTACGCATGGCCTCATCCGGAAGGCGACCGGTGGCAGACAGCAGGTTCTCTTCCAGATTTTTTGTTTTTGTGGTTTCTGTCAGCACGCAATTTATGGCGGGGTGACCCAGGATATATTTCAGATTGTACTGGGCCCAGCTGGTGCAATCGATCTCGGCGGTCCAGTCGGGCAGTGTCAGGCCGCTGACACGTTTGAAGAAATCACCGCCACCAAAAGGCTTGTTGATCATGACGCCTATACCCATGTCTTGTGCCAGTGGCAGGATACGTTGCTCCGCGTCGGGTTCCAGCAGGGAAAAATTGACCTGAACGAAGTCAGGTTTGTCACGTTTCATGAACGCTTCCATCGGTTCATGACCATCGGTATCAGAGGTGGTCGCACCGACATAACGTGCCTCACCGTTCGCCTTCGCATCACGCAAGGTAGGCCAGTGTATATCCATGTCCAGCAGACTGTCGATCTGTAGCAGGTCCGTGGGTCGTCTGTTAAATTGTTGTTCAATCTGGCGAATCTGATCAATACCCGCCTGTTTATCAAGTGAGCGCAGGTTCATCGCGCGGTTGCGGCCTATCTTGGTATTCACAAACAGTTTGTCCCTGAAGCGGACATCCGCAACCAACTTGCCAAAGGCCTCGTCGATGGCGGGCTCGCGCGGTGCGGTGTCAATCACTGAGGCACCCAGTTGTACCATTACTTCGAGCAAGCCGGTGATCGTTGCCGGCCCGTCGGTGAGTATTTGCATCACGGCGGCTGATGAGCCCAGTCCGACCAGTGGCATCATCTCACCCGTGCCGGGGATAGCCCGTTTGATGATGGTGCCGGCGAGGTCCTGGCTGAAACCGGTTACCGGAAACAAACCGGCCAGACCGGCCGCCGACACTGTTTTCAGAAACGTCCGTCTGTTGTGATAATCAATCATGAACCCGCCCCTCGAATTAGTAGTAAATATTTACCCGCAAATTGTGACAGCAGTATAAAGCCAGTTTGACACGGTTGATAGTAAACGAGTTCTGCATCTCGATCTCCATGATGTAAAAATCAGGCTGGAAGTTCTAGCGGGTAAGGATAAGTGCAGTTCCAATAACCGACAGCACCGCCCCGAACCAGGCCCACTTTGCCGGTGGCCGTCGCAGGAATATCCACAACAGGGGCAATATCAGGATCGGAGTGACCGAGGACAGGATCGCGACCATGCCAAGATCGCCGAGTCGCAGCGCCAGTAACAGAAAGGTCATACCGAGTGCCATGCCGACCAGGCCGCTCAGGGCGGTCTGTGCCAGCACTCGTCGCATTGGAACAGTAACCGGTTTTACCAGACCGACCCCGGACCAGAGCAGCACAAAGTGACCGCAGACCGAAACGGTTACCCGAATGGCAGAGGCGAGCACCGGGTCCATCGTTCCGGCCATGACCGGTTTGGCTATCATCGTACTGACCGAATGACAAACCGCTGCCAGCAGCCCAAACAGGATGCCCAGACCGTGGTGGCCCTGATTCAGCTCCCAGGTATGGTCCTCGCTTTTGCGTCGGCCATACATGATCGCAATCATGACACCGGTTATCGTCAAAATCGCGCCGGCCGCCGTTTGCGTGTTCATGCGTTCATCAAAAATGGCGTATCCAAACAGCGCGCTGAACAGGGCATTGGTCGAAAACAGCATGCCAGACCGTCGCGGCCCGAGCCGGTTCATCGCCGCAAAATTGACTGTATCGCCGATAAAGATACCGATAAAACCACTGAGCGCGATCAGGCCAAAATCCATAAATGAAACGGCCTGCCACCTACCCAAAACTGCGACTGCCAGCCACAACATCGTACCCACCATCAACATGCGCCAGCGCGTAAACGCAATCGCCCCCAACTGTCTTGCAGGATTGACCGATAGCATCGCACCAAACGCCCAACAGGTTGCGGCAGCCAGGGCAAGGAGGTCGTTCGACATGGGGAGGTTTTGTTGTTTTTAGGGTTTTTAAAGGTTAATTGTGCGGAATATTATAGAAAATCCGCTCTGACGTCGCGTACAGGATTTATTCCGGAAACAGAAGGTGTTAGTAACAGCTCCAGACCAGAGTATTTCAAACTGCCCGAATATATATTTTTCGGAACGCCTGCCGGATTAGCAACAACGCCGGATCCGGCCTGTCTATATAAGCGTACTACTTATATTCAGTGGTAAATCGTCCTGAAACAGGAGAGGGTCACTATGAAACGTTTCGGCAGTTCGGTTGCATTAATCGTGTCAGGCGCATTCCTGATGGTGGGAACAGCAGTCGCTGATCCCGACAGAAAACACGAGCAGGGTTCCAGGGATTGTTTTAACAATAGCCGCTATTGCAGTTCACTCAGCCAACAAGCAGATCGGCATGACCGACGAGAACGACATGATCGGGATGATCGGCGCGAGCCCCGTTATACAGATAATCGACGTTCGCAACATGACCGGTATGATGACTCACGTCGCCGACTCAATGTTGATGTAAGGATATCAACCTATCCGGTCTATATTAACTCGCACCGCACCCCGCGTTACTACCGGCCCGCACCGCCGCGGGTTGTGCTGCATGACTACCGGCCGTATTACTACCGTGAGGTTGTTGTGCCTGTCTATCCTCAACAATCGTTGGGTTATGCGCCGGGTTACACACGTGTAATTCGTGACGAAGACTGGCAGCAGGAACAATATGCCCCTCAACAAACCAGTAACGGTCCTGTAGAACAACACTGCCGCGAGTATTACACGGAAGCAAATGTATCTGGAAGAACGCAACAGATCTATGGCACGGCCTGTTTACAAGAGGACGGGAGCTGGAAGATTATTAAATGAGAGGTACAAGGTGCCGGAATGAGCAATTCATTCCGGCACCGTTTATAGTTATCCGGTTCAAATAACGGGTTGGTATCAGCGTCTACTGATCCCCGGCCTCATGTAGCGTAAAACGAATGCTGCTCCTGGTATTTCCCGCAAGGACGGAGGCCCAGGGCCATAAGGCCAGCGGGTGCCGCTTGCTTGACTTGTTAAATGCCATTCTCTACGATGATGCGTATTACTCATGCGCATGATTTATGTTGAGGATTATAAAAATGCAACCAATCAATGACAGAAACCCGCCAAAGAAAGCCACTAATCTAAGCATAAACAAAGAATTACTGGCAGAAGCCCGCAGTTTGAATATTAACCTTTCAGCTACTTTAGAGCAGGCCCTGGCTGAAAGAGTAAGGGAAAAAAAGCGCCAACAGTGGATAGCTGAAAATCGTGATGCGATCCAGGTTTGCAATGAGTTAGTTGAGAAAAATGGACTCTTTTCAGATAAATACAGGGTATTTTGACAATGCAATTTACCATTTATATAAATCCAGACAAGGCCAGCAAGAAAACCTACCCCTATTTTATAGATGTTCAAAGCAATCTCCTTGACTCCCTCAATAGCAGAGTGGTAATTCCTTTAACACCAATCGAAAATGCCAATAAGAATTACCCGACGAATCTATGCCCCACAATAAAGATTAAAAATAAAGGGTACGCCTTACTAAGCCATCAAATCACGAGTGCGCCTCGTAGCATATTAAAGAAGGCGATTGGGTCAGCGGAATCTAGTAGAAATGATATTGTCTCTGCCCTTGATTTTGTTGTAACGGGCATTTAACGTTCACGCGCACCGGCGCGCGCTCGGTGAGCTCTGCAAAGCACGGCGCTGATGCGCGCGTCCGGGTGCGGCGTGCTGTTAGGCGGGCGAGTCATAGCAGCGGGATTCCAAGGCCGGCGGTGATTGCGCCGACGCCGCTGATAAAGGCAACGAGTGCCCACAAGAACGCCATTTTTGGGGTCTTAGCTCCGGGCCAACCGGACGCAAAGTTGAGAAGCCATCCAAGCACCGGGGAGCGGGTGGCAATGAAGTAGCTTGCCCAAAACATGCCGCCGAGTACCAAGAGAAAGAGTCCCATGAAGACAGGCCCCAACCCAGGCGGGCTCGGCCTTTCCGTGGACATGCCAAAACCCCATGCAGCAACGAGAAGGACCGCAAGTAGAGCGAGCAGACAGATGCCGAGCGAGTCACGCTTGGTACTGGGTTCTTGAGGTTTGCTAGCGCTATCAGTCATGCCGCACGCCTAACAAGTGATAGGGCGCGATATGGAAGATAGTATCTTATATGTAAACTTGGCAGCCATTTGACAAACTCCCGTTTAATCAATGTGTTGGCCTACAATAACGGAGTCTGTGTCAAATATCCAGCGTGCGCCTTTTCATGATTTTTATATCAGAATAGTTCAGTGCGCCGTATGTAATAACAACGGTCATAAACCCGGCATGTCCCTTTCTGAATACCGGGTAATTCTGGCTTCCCTTTTTAATGATATGTAGCTCCTGGCCCGGGTGGGGAAGGATAAATAATGGGCGTGCCTGATTCTGGATGCGTTGAGGTTCGACGTCAGGCTTATGAACAAGATAAGCTGTCAAAAACTATTTATCCGTCAGCATCTGCATAAACAGATCCCGTCCTGTGCTGGAAAGACTTCGATTGGTTACAAATTGCAGCGGCTTGTCCAGGTCGCTTCGATCTATCAATACCCCCCAGAGTGGCACATTGCTGTTCGGCAACATCGCATAGCGCGCATCCCCGACGAGTTCCGGTTGCGATGGGTCGATGGCGAGCCAGCCGTCGGAGAATGTGGCGAAGCGTTTCAGATCGTGAGCGGCGCGGCTATCCGGCGGGATTGAGGATAATTGTTCCGGTATCAACAAGGGGACACTGTCACCGGGGTAGGTCTTGTTTTCGCTGAAGACGCTGGCACGGACGGCGTCGGCGTGGATCCTGCCGTCGCTGATGTAAACCGAACGCCATAACAGAATATTCGCCATCGTCGGTTTGACCAGGTGGCGTTCGGCTATGTGTCCGCGTTCGGTGATCAGTGCATTTGCTATCGTGGTGGCGCGGTCGTGTTGTACGGCGGCGAGTGACATGTAGCCTGCGGCGAGCAACATGCCGATGCGTGCGGGGTTCGGCAGTTTCCGACGGACGGCTATGATTAGCGGTATCAGCAGGCACAAGGTAAATACCGGGTCGACGATCGCGATCAGGTTCCAGCTGATACGGTCATTGGAGAACGGCCAGAGCAGGTGGGTGCCGTAGCTGGTGCAGGCGTCGAGTATGGCAGAGAGTGCGATACCGAGCAGGGCATACAGATATACCTGTTTATAGCTTATCTGTGCACGATAGAAATACCAGATCAGTGTGGCAACAATGGCGGCACCGAACGGGATGAACAACAGCGAGTGGGTGAAATGGCGATGGTATTCGAGTACGAGCAGCGGATCGGAGTTGCTGCGGATCAGCGCATCGGCATCGGGTAGCAGACCGGCGAGTGCGCCGGTGGAGAGGGCGATGCGGGTCTGCTGTGGTATTGCGGCTGACTGGGCGGTGGTGGCACCGAGCAGCGCCTGGGTGAGCAGGTCCATCGCCGGGATGAATTATTGTGACAAGGCAAGGTGATCGGTCACGTCAGTGACCCGGAAATGTGCGGTGAAATGATGGCAGGGACATTCCTGGCCTTTACTTCACAAACTCTGCCGGGAGCGTGGACAAATCGATATCCCACAGGCCTGGTAGCAGGAACAGCACGGCGATCGATATCAATACGATACTGATCAGGTTCAACCAGAACCCGGCCTTGACCATCTGTTTGATGGTGACGTAGCGGGTGCCGAAGACAATGGCATTCGGTGGTGTGGCCACCGGCAACATGAACGCATACGAGGCGGCCAGCGTCGTCGCGGCCATCAGGCCATAAGGGTGTACCTGCATTGCCTGGGCGAGTGCGCCCATGATCGGCAGCATGATCGAATTGGTGGCAGTGTTTGAGGTCAGTTCTGTCAGGAAGATGACCAGCGTGATGATGATCGGAATGATCAGGTAAATGCTGGCACCTTCAAGCACGGTCAATTTCATTGCGAGAAAATTGGTCAGGCCCGAGTCGGCAAACGCGGCGGCCAGTGCGAAACCACCACCAAACAACAGCAATACGTCCCAGGGGATTTTGACGGCAGTTTCCCAGTCGAGGACAAATTCACGTTTTTTGAAGTTGGACGGTATCAGGAACAGTAATAATGCACCGGCGATGGCGATGGTGGAGTCCTCTACCATCCTGAAGGCGTCTATCTTGATAAAGCCGCGTAGTATCCACAACACTGCCACGCTGCCAAATACGGCAAACACAACTTTTTCTTCCTTACCCATGCGGCCCAGCAGCGTGATTTCCTTGCGGATGGTTTCCTTGCCGCCAGGTAGCTGTGATATCTCGCTGGGGAAGGCCACCTTGACCAGGAACCACCATGCAATCATCAGGGTAATAAATGCGAGTGGAAAGCCTATCTTCATCCATTCGAGAAAGTTGATCGACGTGCCGTAGGTGCTCTGCACGATACCGGCGAATACGGCATTGGTGGGCGTACCAACCAGCGTGGCGACGCCACCTATCGACGCGGCGTAGGCTATTCCAAGCATCAGTGATGCACCAAAATTGAAATGACCAGGACGGGTGTCGATAGTGCCTGATTTGGTTGCGTTGATTTCATTACTGACCTGATTGATGACGGCCATCGCAATTGTCACCATCATCATTGCCGCCGCGGTATTACTCACCCACATCGACAGGAACCCGGTCGCCACCATAAAGCCGAGCACGATGCGATCCGGGGTAATGCCAATGATCTGGATGGTGTGCAGTGCAATACGTCGGTGCAGATTCCACTTTTCCATCGCGACCGCAATGAGGAATCCGCCCATGTACAGATAGATAAGATTGTTGGCGTAGGCGAGGGTGACATCGGTGCCCTTGGTAACGCCCAGCAAAGGGAACAGGAAGATTGGCAATAAGGATGTTACCGGTATCGGTACCGCCTCGGTCATCCACCATACCGCCATCAGAACTGCCACAGCGGCGGTGTATTTGGCTGTGACAGGCATCCCATCCGGTGTCGGCATGAACACGATGAGTGCAAATACAACCAGACCGGCCAGCATTCCAGTATTTTGACGTGACATCTAAAGCCCCACCCGTGATGTAAGAATTAAACGCAGCATGACAAAATCAGACCGTTAAATCAACGGTAGATGGGATGCCTGCATTATGAATGTTTGACTGGATACTGGCGTTCGCCAGTATGACGGGTGGAGGAGATGTGCCAGGTAGTTATCGCAGACAGCACAATAAAGTTAATCAGGTAAATCAACAGTCGAGGTTATGCCTGCATTATGAATGTTTGACTGGATACTGGCGTTCGCCATTATGACGGTTGCTGGAAATCCGCAGCTGGATGGGGGCCGTTATTTAGTTCGCGGGATCCGGTAATGGCACGACCCAGTAATAAACCATATTGCCATTGATATCGAGTCTTTCGTGCGGTACCCAATCGCCCATCAGGAATGCATGGGAGACGATGCGTGTACCTGGTTTCAGTTCGGCCAGCAGTTTCGGCATCAATCGGGTATTCAATTCGGTCAACAGATACAGGGTGACGACCGTGGCCTCACTGATATCCGCCGTAAACAGGTCGGCCTCGATAAAGCGAACCCTGTCAGAGACGCCTTGCTGTATGGCATTTTCAGTGGCCTGCTTGACCAGTGCCGGGTCTATGTCGATTCCGACGCCGGAGGCACCATAGTCGCGGGCAGCGGCAATAACGATCCTCCCGTCACCGGATCCAAGATCGTAGACAATATCATCCTGGCTGACATTGGCGACCTTCATCATCGCATCGACGACCTCGGGCGGTGTAGGCAAATAAAAGATGTCGGGTTTGCGGGCCGGTGCATTGGTCAGTTGAGCCAGCACACTGACACTGGCTAGCATGGACAGAACGAAAAAGATGATGCGCTGGGCATGACAGGTACGCATGGTCAACTCTCCATTAATCAGGGCACTATTAACTCTGGAATTTGTGCGTTCGCTGCGAAGATTAAAAGAACTACTAATTTAGAGAATATAGAATAAAATAAAACCCGGCAACACGGCCACCTTACTGCTGTCCACAGATCATTATTTGTGGCCTGAGACATGGCAACCGGACAGCGACAAATACCGAATTATCAGGCCAGTCGATACCTCGTACTGACAGGGGAGCTTTTTTGTAATGAATGTATGGAACCAGCTACACCATCCCGACCGGTTGTTTGCCGTAATTGTGATCGCGCTTTCCGTGCTGATGTATGTGCTGACCGGTGAGATGGCCCCGCCTGATTCAGCGGGCGCTATCTCTGCGTCCACTTACCCCAGGATAGTGCTGATCTTTATAATAGTCTTGTCTATAACACTGGTAGTCCGTCCCGTGTCCGGCGAATCCCGGGGGGGGCCGATGGTATTGCGTGGACTGCCGGTTATCTTCCTGTCTGCCTTGTATATCGCCCTGGTCGAACCCGTCGGTTTTTTTATCATAACGCCAGTGTTTCTTTTTGTGTTACCGCTGCTGGCGGGATTTCGTAACTACAGACTGACAGCGATCAGTGTGTTTGTAATCACCGCCCTGTTGTATGGTGTGTTTGTCGAGACGCTGGCGATACCGTTACCAACTGGATTGCTGGGAGACTGAGGTATGTGGGAGAACCTGTTGCTTGGTTTTTCTACTATTGCCACGCTGCCGGCGATGCTGGCCATTTGTGTGGGTGTAGTTGTCGGGATTATATGTGGTGTCTTGCCGGGATTGAGCGCCTCGACCACAGTCGCCCTGATGGTGCCATTCACCTTCGGTATGGACCCAATCATTGCCATATTATTGCTGGTATCCATCTACCAGGCAGCAGAATATGGCGGTTCGATTACCGCAATTGCGATCGGCACACCCGGGACTGCCTCGGCCGCAGCAACGGTCATAGACGGATATGAACTGACAAAGCAGGGCAAGCCGGGTATTGCGCTGACGGTGTCTGTTGTCGCTTCCAGTATCGGCGGTATCGCCGGAGCAATCGTACTGTTTGCATTTTCCGAACCGCTCGCCAATGTCGCATTGTCGTTTGGTGCCCCGGAATATTTTGCGCTGGCCGTGTTTGGTCTGGCGATTATCTCCAGTCTTGCCGGTGACAACCTGCTGAAAGGTTTTCTGGTTATGTTTATTGGCCTGTTTATTGCCACAATTGGTCTGGACGGATTTACCGGCGAGGAACGCTACACGTTTGGTGTGCCCAAGTTGATGGATGGCATCAGCCTGATCCCGGCATTGATCGGACTGTTTGCAATGTCGTCCGTTTTTATCGATATCGAAAAAGGCCTGGATCGGGTCAAGGCTGTCACCATGTCGTTTGCCATGCCGAGGTTAAGGGAGCTTGCCGGCTTATGGAAGGTATACCTGCAGTCATCTATCATCGGTTCACTTATCGGTGTTTTACCCGGTGCCGGTGCGACGATTGCCTCCTTTATCTGTTACAACGAGGCCAGACGTATTTCAAAACACAAGGAGATGTTTGGCAAGGGGTCGCTGGAGGGGATTGCGGCCCCCGAGTGCGGCAATAATGCGGTTGTTGGGGGCGCACTGGTACCATTGTTGACCCTGGGGATACCTGGCTCGGCAACGACGTCCATCCTGATCGGAGCCTTGATGTTACATAATATCCAGCCGGGACCCATGCTGTTCCAGACCAATGCCAACATTGTCTACGGTATCTTCGCCGCACTGGTAGTTTCCAGCCTGTTCCAGCTGATACTCGGAATCATCGGCGTGCCGGTATGGATCAAGATCATCTCGGCACCGAAGGCGTTGATGTTATCGGTCATTGCGGTACTGTCTGTCGTCGGTAGCTATGGCTACAGTAACAGTATAGTAGATGTGTGGATCATGCTGGGTTTCGGGGTGCTGGGTTATATCCTCAACAAGATAGATTTTCCGGTAAACCCAATCATCCTGGCGCTGGTGCTCGGTGGTATACTGGAGGAGAATTTTCGCAGGGCGCTGATGGTCTCGAATGGTGACTATATGATTTTTGTCAGCCATCCTATCAGTGCCGGGCTGCTCTTCCTGGCAGCTTTGTCCCTGCTCAGTCCGTTGTTTTTACGTTGGCTGGCAAAGCCAGTTGTTTAACCTTTAACCGAACAAGCCAGAGAGTCCGATCATGTCAATCCAGCAAAACCAGTATGCCGTTGTCCCCCAGAATAGCCAGATTACCGAACGTGCCGCCCGTTTTATTGAGTCCACTACCTTTGCCACTATCCCGGCCGAAGCAATCACAATCGGCAAGCGTTGTCTGCTCGACGGTCTGGGCCTGTTTGTAGCGGGCTCTGATCATGAAACCGCAGCGATGCTGGCTGAACTCGCTGCTGAACAGGGTGGCAGACCCGACGCCTTGTTACTCGGACATGGCAATACCAAAGTACCCGCTGCACTGGCCGCCCGCGTTATCGGTACGGCCGGCCATGCACATGACTGGGATGATTCGCAGGTGAGCAAGGACCCGGACCATGTGTATGGTTTGCTGACTCACCCGACCATCCCGGCGTTGACAGCCGCGTTGGTGATAGCGCAACAGACAGGTGGCGTATCCGGCAAGGACTTCATGCTCGCCTTTCTGACCGGCTTTGAAGTCGAGTGCAAGATCTCTGAATGGATGTACTCCCAGCATTACAAGCGCGGCTTTCATTCGAGCGGCACTGTAGGTACGTTCGGTGCGTTTGCCTCCGCTGCAAAGTTGCTTGGTCTGAAGGGCGAGAAATTACGTAATGGTATTGGTATCACCGCCAGCTTCGCTGCAGGTATACGTTGTAACTTCGGTACGATGACAAAGCCATTACACGTTGGCCGTGCCTGTGAGAATGGCGTGACAGCGGCCATACTGGCGCACAAGGGATATACCGCCGACAAGCAGTCGCTGGACGGGCCATGGGGTTATTTCGCGGTGCAGGGCGGTGGTGTGACCGAGTCGAAGGTCAATAGTGAAGATTTTGGCAAGCCGTGGACGATAGTTGAACCGGGTGTCAGTATCAAGCCGTACCCGTGTGGTGTGTTGACCCACCCGACCATCGACCTGATGGTGAAACTGGTCGTAGAGAATGATATCAAGCCGGATCAGATCGAGAAGGTCATCATCAACGCCGGTTCCAACATACTCAATCCGATCCGGTATCCGATTGCCAGCAACCATCTGGAGGCGAAGTTCTCCCTGCAGGCGGTGCTGTCTATGGTTGCACTGAATCGCAAGGCGGGCAAACTGGAGTTTGAAGACAGTTTTGTGCAGGGCGAGGCGATGCAGAATATGCAGAAGCGCATGCAGACCCGCTTTGATCCGGAGATTGAGGCGATGGGCTTTGACAAAATGCGATCCGGCATCCATATTCAGCTGAAGGACGGCAGGTCAGTCTCCGGCAAGGCAGACGAGCGTTATCGCGGCGGTCCGGAAAACCCGTTGACCGACGCACAACTGGCCGACAAGGTGCTGGCCTGTTGTGACGGTGTACTGGATGCCGACCGGATCGCGAAACTGATCAAGGGTGGCCAGTCCGTACTCGACATGGCGGACGCATCCGAACTGGCGCTGTTAATCCAGACCGGACATAAATAGAGTAAACCAGGCAAGAAGCGGAGGGGTGTTATGAAGATGAAAACAATATTGGTCTGTGTGATGATCTTGCTTGGTCTGACTGCGGGTGCAGTACGGGCGGAGTATCCTGAAAAACCGATCACGCTGATTTGTTGGTCGAGTGCTGGATCCAGCCATGACCTGATGGCACGTGTGATTGCCAAGATCAGTGAGCAATATCTCGGACAACCAATGGCCGTTGTCAACCGCGAAGGCGGAGGCGGAATGGTAGCGATGAGTTATGTGAAAAACCAGAAGCCGGATGGTTATACGATCATGAGCAACACCCGCAGCATGACAGAGCTGTTTCCGGATCCGTCAGGCAAGTTATCCATTGATGATTTCAAATATGTCAGTCGCATGGTACGTGACCCGTTTGTGGTGACGGTGCGAGCTGACAGTCCGTTTGCCACCATTGAAGATTTGATCGCATATGCGAAGGCAAACCCGGGCAAGCTGACGATGGGTGGTTTCAGTGTGAAGTCAGTAGACGAAGGTCTGGTGATGGACTTCGAAAAAGCGGCCGGTATCGACCTGAACTATATCCCGTACAAGGGCGGGAGTGAACCGGTGGTGGCCGTGCTTGGCGGGCATATTAATGCGGTTGTGTCGAACCCGGGTGAGGTGAACCCGCACTTCCAGGCCGGCAAGGTGCGTGTACTCGCGCTGGCGACCGAGACCCGTTTCCCACCCTATGATGCTGTACCGACATTGAAGGAAAAGGGATACGACATTGTGACCGAGCATTGGCGCGGTCTGATGGTGGCCAGGGATGTGCCGGACGACGTGGTCGCAAAACTGAATGAGGTGATGGTCAAGGTTGTCGCCCATCCGGAATTTGCACAGTTCCTCAGCAATACGAATATGTATGAGGGATACATGCCGGGAGAGGAGTTTGCGAAGCTGGTGAAGGAACAGACCAACAAATAAATCTTACTGTACAAATCCCGATGTGGGGGTGGTGCAATCACACCACCCCCGTAATCAATCCGCTAATCAATAACCCCGCTTTTTATCTACCACACTGAGCAGTTTGTCGCCGTTCACATAACGACGCAGGTTTTCCAGCACGACGACCCAGCGTCTCCAGCGTCCCTGATCGGTCGTTGAGGCCATATGCGGCGTGATGATCACATTCGGTTGTTTCCACAGTTCATGTCCCTGTGGCAGAGGTTCCGGATCGGTGACGTCCAGTCCCGCACCTGAAATCCGGCCGTCCTTCAGTGCGGCGATCAGGTCAGCGGTTACGGTGCTTTCGCCGCGACCGAACGAGATAAAGATGGCACCCTTCTTCACCGTATCAAAAAACTGCTTGTTAAACAGACCGTGAGTCTCATCGGTCAGCGGCAGTGCATTGACGACCACATCAGCGCGTTTGGCCAGCTCCAGCAATTCATCCGACAGCCCGACATATTCAACAAAATCCGGACCTTCACGGCTCGAATTGCGGGTGGCCAGCACCGTCATACCGAGCGCATGGGCACGGCGGGCGACCTCGGTACCGATGCCACCCAGACCGGCTATCAGCATGGTCTTGCCGCCGATCTCGATAATCGGGTAGGGAATATTGCGGTCGATCCACTCGCCCTGGGACTGTGCGGAATGAAACACATGCAATCCGCGTCCCAGCATCATCATCATCGCGATGACATGTTCGGCAATCGGTGGCCCGGAGGTATGCTGGGCATTGGTCATGATGAAATCGCGTGCGGCTACTGTCGGGTTCAGACAGTCCTCTATACCGTGTGAGGAATGCTGGAACCAGCGCAGCTTTGGTGCCGTGGCCAGTATGTCCGGATTGCAGCGTCCAACCATCGCCTCGACGTTATTGATGATATCCTCGCCCGGCTTACCGTCAATCTGCACAATCTCTACATCACCGACCGCCTTTTGCGCAGACTCCAGCATCATTGGCAATTCATCCTTGGGGCCATACGCGGAAAAGTTGATATAGACCTTGTCCGGTTTGCGCCATCCGGGCACATCCCTGACCGCCGGTTCCTGTTCTTCCAGGGCCATCTCTGCAATAGCTGCATTTAAATCCTTCGGCATTTGCGCGTGCACCAGTGCAGCCGGCAGGGACAATAAACAGGCTAACAATATTTTATCGAGTTGATTCATGATTTTATCCCGAATGGTTAAGGGTAACGACCCTGTGATAGTTGACACTTTTTGTATAGTAATGGAATTTCAATCCCTCTGGCAATTTGGCGCAAGAACCGTTTGGCCTATCAATTGTGCAAATACTGTGCATGCTGTGTACGGTTTACACTGGCGCCGGATCAGTCAATTTGATTCAATGCCTAAAAAAGCCAATACTAGGGTACACAATCAGGATTTAATAAAAGGAGAATGGCGTGATTCTGTGCAAGCTGAATTCCAGACTGGATGGCGTAGCTGTAAAATTACAGACTGTATCGATGGATCTGATGCGTATCGTGTCCGGATTGATGATGGTGGTCGGGCATGGCTATGCAAAAACCTTCGGTGAGAAGGTACAACCATTTTTTGGCGGCAAGGATTTCTTTGGTATTGATGTCGGTATCAATATGCTCTGGATAGCCGGATTTATCGAGTTTTATGTCGGTATTCTGGTTATTCTGGGCCTGTTTACCCGGCCTGCCGCCCTGTTAACCGCGGTCCTGATGGTGATGGCTTATCTGTCCTCGCATGCCGCCTGGTTCCCGACATTTAATGGTGGTGAACTCGCGACTGTGTATTTTCTGGTGTTTATGGTCCTGTTTGCCTATGGCCCGGGTCCGCTCAGCCTGGACGCCATATTGTTCAAAAAACGCAATTAAGGTAAACCCGTCTGCAACCAAGGATTCCTTGAGCATGCCCGCAAGTTCGGGTTACACTGGATAATATCCAGTAATCCGATTGAGGAGCTCCTGCCATGGCGAAGCAATATACGATTAACGTGGATGGTACAGACCATCAGATTGAGTCTGAACCGGACATGCCCTTGCTGTACGCGTTAACGAATGATCTGGAGCTGAAAGGCCCGAAATTCGGATGCGGCCTCGCACAGTGTGGTGCGTGTACTGTTATCCATGACGGTGTGGCGATACGCTCCTGCAGTACACCGGTCTCTGCCATCAAGGGCAAGATACGAACACTTGACGGCATAGGCACTCCTGAAAATCCCCATCCGGTCCAGAAGGCCTTTATCAAGTCCGAGGCCGGACAATGCCAGTATTGTATCAATGGCTGGGTCATGACCTCGGTTGCGTTTCTGGAGAAAAATCCGAAACGGACAGATGCAGAAATTCGTGATGCGCTGGCCGGGCTGAAATGTCGTTGCGGTACACACATGGCGATCCTGCGCGCGGTGCGCAGCGCCGCAGATGAAATGGCCGGGGGGGACATATCATGATAATCGAGACCTTGAATGATCTGAAAATTGCCAGACGCGACCTGCTGCTGAATGCAATACGCGGTGGTGGTGCGCTGGTGCTGGGTATGAGTATGCCGGGACGGGCGCTGCTGGCAGCGGAAGACCTGACCGTATTTCCGGAGGCACGTACACTGGATCCCACGCGACTGGATACCTGGATTGCCATCAACAACAAAGGTGATGTCACTGCCTACTGGGGCAAGATGGACATGGGCCAGGGTGTAGATACAGCGATCAGCCAGATGGTGGCTGAAGAGCTGGATGTCGATATTAACCGTGTCACCGTTGTGTTTGGTGATACCTGGGTGATGGCCGATCAGGGTGGCGCGAGTGGCAGCTCCGGCGTCAGTGATTCCGGTGTCGCCTTGCGTGAGGCCGCCGCCGAGGCACGTCTGGTCCTGCTGGAGAAGGCCGCTGCACAATTGAATGTCGGAATAGACAAGCTGGCTGTGACCGATGGTGTTATCCACGACCAGGGCGATAACAGCAAGTCAATCAGTTATGGCGAGATCATCGGTGACAAACTATTTAATGTGCCGCTCGAATGGAATGGTAAGTTTGGAAACGAGCTCGGTCTGAAGAGTCGCGCAAAACTGAAAGACCCGGCGAACTACAAGGTCGTCGGTACCCCGGTGCTCCGCAAGGATATCAGTGGCAAGATCATACCCTCGACTGCCTTTGCCTCACACGCACGTGTGCCCGGCGTATTACATGGTCGCATGGTCAGGCCGACAGTGGCTTGTGCAACCGTGGTCTCGGTAGACAAGGCCTCGGTTTCGCATATCCCCGGTGTCCAGGTTGTGGTTGAAAAGGATTTTGTCGGAGTGGTGGCACCGAAGGAATGGGATGCCATCCGTGCCTCACGTGAATTAAAGGTGACCTGGGACGAATCCAAAGGCGGTTTCCCGACCACCTGGGAAAAGTTACATGACCATATCCGCCAGGCACCGGCCGACAAGTCCGAGGTGGTAGAGGACATTGGTAATGTCGATACTGCACTGACCGGTGCGGCCAATCTGCTGGATGTGGAATATGAATGGCCGTTCCAGAGTCATGCGCGTATGGCGCCCTCACTGGGTATGGCCGAATTGAGCGCCACCGGCGGTACGGTCTGGACTGATTCACAGAAATTTTATGACACCGCCTCCTGTTCTGCAAAGATGATGGGGCTGACGCTGGAAGAAGGCAAACAGGTCCCGGTGCGTGGTATCTGGGGTCCGGGACCGGGCTCGTACGGACGTTCCGATTCTGCCGATGGTGTGCTGGATGCAGTTGTTTTGTCGAAGGCCGTCGGTGCGCCGGTGCGCGTGCAGTGGATGCGTAATGAAGGTATTGCCTGGGACCCGAAAGGCCCGGCCTCGGTCATCCGTATGCGTGCCGCTGTGGACAAGGACGGCACGGCCAGTGCCTGGCATTTCCATCTGAAAGGATTTTCACGTCAGGATGTCAGTTCACGTGAACACAGCCCGAGCGAGACCCTGGCCGGACAGTTGCTGGGACACACGCGCAAGCGCAACTGGACGATGTCCGAGCCGGCAAACTCTTACGGCTTTGCCAACAAGCGTTACAGCTGGGATGCCATCAAACCGTTACGGGAAATGGCCTCGCCGTTACGTGTCTCGCACCTGCGGGACCCGTACGGTGCCGAGATTCATTTTGCATCTGAATCATTCATTGATGAGATGGCTTACGCCGCCGGTATGGATCCGGTTGCATTCCGTCTGAAATACATAACTGACTCGCGTGATGCCGATGTGATCAAGGCAGTGGCTGAACTGGCGAAGTGGGAGCCACGAACCGCTGCACGTAAAAAAACGGGTGCGAAAGGCGTGTTGACAGGTATGGGCATCTCCTACGCACAGCGTAACGGTGCAGTCAATGCGGTCATTGCAGAGATTGAAGTCAATCCGCAAACAGGACGCATTTGGGTACGCCGATTCTTCGTCGGTTCGGATTATGGATTGATCATCAATCCGTTCACGCTGGACCGCACTATAGAAGGCAATCTGATCCAGGCGACCAGTCGTACGCTGTTTGAAGAGGTGAAGTTTGACGAGAAGACAGTCCACTCGGTTGACTGGGCGACCTATCCGATTGTTGAGGCTGCTGATGTGCCTGAGGAAGTGAAAATCGTAAAGATCAATCGTCCCGAGCTCGGGCCAATGGGCGCGGGCGAACCGGTAACACGAGTGACCCCGGCAGCGATCGCCAATGCACTGTTTGACGCAACCGGTATCCGCTTCCGCAAGGCACCGTTGACCGCCGCGCGGGTGAAGGCGGCGCTGGCATCGAAGGCCTGATAATCAGTTTTTTAATCCTGAACTGCAGATGTATGTTCAGGGTAAATAGGCCCCACCATTCACATGGATGGTCTGGCCGGTGATATAGCGGGTCTGTGCGCTACAAAGGTACGTAATCATATCGGCCACTTCTTCCGGGCGACCACGGCGCTGGACCAGATTTTTGGTGCTGGCATGGTGATGCGGGGAGCTGCCATCAGCACGCAAGGTATCGATCAGACCGGGCGAAACGCAATTGACGGTAATACCTTGTGCTGACAGTTCGTGTGCCAGCGCCTTCGTTAATCCGACCACGGCCGATTTGGCACTGATTACATGGGCGCGATGGGCGGCCCCGGTATGCCCGGTCAGTCCGCCTATATTAATGATGGCCCCGCGGTCACTTTTACTGATGTGTGGCAGGGCAGCCTGTGTGGTCAGGAACACCGCATCAAGGCAGACACCCATAACCTGACGCCATTCAGCAAAGCTTATTTCCGCAAATGCCCGCTCCGGACGGATGGCGGCGTTATTTATCAGCGCATCCAGCCTACCAAATCCGGCAATCACTTCATCAATGACACGTGGCGCGATGGCCGGGTCACTTAAATCGCCCATGACCAGCATCGCCTTGACTCCTGCGGCCTCGACCAGACGTACGGTTTCCGTGGCTGCTACACGGTCACTGACCGCGTGTACGGCAACGTTAGCCCCAGCCTGTGCCAGGGCATGAGCAATTGCGCGACCAATATTACGCGATGCGCCGGTGACCAGTACGACACGGCCTGCCAGGTCCTGATTTACTACAGTCATTCCAGTTCTCCCAGTTGATGAATAAAATGATAGTCGTGCTGCATCGTGCCGGTCCATTTGCACACGTAGAGCAGTATATCCGGTTCGCAAATCGCGTCGTAAGGACAATTAGCACTGTCATTGGCGAGGATAGGTGAGACCAGTATCGGGTTATGTGGTCACTGAATCTTATCATCATGCGGATGACGATAATAATTCTCATCGCCGTACCGTTATCAGCGCGATCCTGATGCCTGATATTTCAGATGAAATTTTACACATCATTTCGCTGACAGCCCCGGGTCTTCCGGCTATAATGCCGCCCATCACGTCTGGCCCCTGGTAATCCAGGTGGTCTGTTTTTTATTTAAACCGGATACGGATACAGGTTTAGAATAACGAAATGCTTGAAAACTACGTTCCAATACTGATCTTCCTGATCATCACAGTGGTGATGGGTACGGCGTTTTTTGTTATAGGCTATGTACTTGGGCCAAAACGCCATGATGACGCGAAGATGTCACCGTATGAGTGCGGTTTTGAAGCGTTTGAAGATGCCCGTATGAAGTTCGATGTACGCTATTACCTTGTTGCCATCCTGTTTATTATCTTTGATCTTGAAATCGCTTTTTTCCTGCCCTGGGCCGTGGCGCTGCGTGAAGTCAGTATTGCCGGGTTCTGGGCGATGATGATCTTTCTTGCCGTACTCGTGGTCGGCTTTATCTATGAATGGCGTAAAGGTGCTCTGGAATGGGAGTAGATGAGAAAATCCATGAACCGGGGATAGTCACCACCTCGTTTGACAATCTCGTTAACTGGGCCAGGACCGGTTCTATGTGGCCGATGACGTTTGGTCTGGCCTGTTGTGCGGTCGAAATGATGCATGCGGGCGCGTCCCGTTACGATCTGGACCGTTTCGGCATTATCTTCCGTCCAAGTCCCCGCCAGTCCGATGTAATGATAGTCGCCGGTACGCTGGTCAACAAAATGGCGCCGGCCTTGCGCAAGGTGTATGACCAGATGCCCGAACCGCGCTGGGTCATCTCAATGGGTTCCTGTGCCAATGGCGGTGGTTATTACCATTATTCCTATTCAGTCGTGCGTGGTTGTGACCGGATAGTGCCGGTGGATATTTATGTACCGGGGTGTCCGCCTACAGCTGAGGCCTTGTTGTTTGGAATCATCCAGCTACAGAAAAAAATTAAACGCGGCAAAGTCAATATTATCTCCGCCTAGGAATACAACCGGAAAATGTCGGAATCGTTGTTACAATTTCAAACACTGTTGTCCGGGCTGTTCGGTGACAAGCTGGGCTCGTCAAATATCTACCGGAATGAATTGACACTGGAAGTACCGCAGAATCATGCGATAGAGGTCCTGGGTACACTGTGTAAAAACCCGGATTGCCAGTTCGAACAACTGATTGATCTGTGTGGCATTGATTACCAGCGCTACGGCAAGTCCGACTGGGAGACCCAGGAAACCACCACAACAGGCTTCAGCCGTGGTGTCAGCCAGAATGTCCATGATGAACATCTGAACAAGCCGGCACGATTTGCGGTTGTTTATCATCTGATGTCGGTCAGCCATAATCGTCGCCTGCGGGTGCGGGTATTTCTTGATGGGATGCCACCGCGGATTGATTCTGTTGTCGATATCTGGGCGTGTGCAAACTGGTTCGAACGTGAGGCGTTTGATATGTTCGGTATCCTGTTTGAAGGCCATCCGGATCTGCGCCGTATACTTACAGATTACGGCTTTATCGGCCATCCGTTCCGCAAGGACTTCCCGCTGGAAGGCAATGTCGAGGTACGTTATGACCCGGACAAGAAACGTGTGGTTTACCAGCCGGTGACGATCAAGAACCGCGTGCTGGTACCGAAGGTCATCCGCCATGATGACCGTTTTGAGACACCGAACAAATAACCAGAACCAGAATTAAGCGTAACCCACGATTACCGAGTCGAGATTGAATGCCTGAAATCAGAAACATGACGATGAACTTCGGTCCGCAGCATCCTGCGGCGCACGGTGTGTTGCGCCTGGTGCTGGAGATGGACGGCGAAATCATTGAGCGTGCAGACCCGCATATCGGCCTGTTGCACCGTGGTACCGAGAAGCTGGCTGAAAACAAGCCGTATAACCAGAGTATCGGTTACATGGACCGGCTTGATTATGTCTCCATGATGTGTAACGAACATGCCTATGTACTGGCGATCGAGAAGTTGCTGGGCGTGACCCCGCCGATCCGTGCCCAGTATATTCGCGTCATGTTTGACGAAATTACCCGTATCCTGAACCACCTGATGTGGCTGGGTGCGCATGGTCTGGACATCGGGGCAATGACGATGTTCCTGTATTGTTTCCGTGAGCGCGAAGACCTGATGGACTGTTATGAAGCGGTCTCCGGTACACGTATGCATGCCACGTATTATCGCCCCGGCGGTGTCTACCGTGATCTGCCCGGCGAGATGCCAAAATACCAGACCTCGGCCTGGAAGAATGCAAAACACGTGGCCGATCTGAACGCGATCCGCCAGGGCTCACTGCTGGATTTTATTGAGGCGTTTACCGCCAGGTTCCCCGGTTGCGTTGATGAATATGAGACGCTGCTGACGGACAACCGAATCTGGAAACAGCGGACGGTAGGTATCGGTGTGGTCACCCCGGAACGCGCGTTACAGCTGGGATTTACCGGCCCGATGCTGCGGGGCTCCGGCGTGGAATGGGACCTGCGCAAGAAACAGCCGTATGAAGTTTATGACCAGGTTGACTTTGATATCCCGGTCGGTGTGAACGGGGACTGTTACGATCGGTACCTGGTGCGGGTAGAGGAAATGCGTCAGTCCAACCGGATTATCAAACAATGTGTTGACTGGTTGCGCAAAAACCCGGGCCCGGTCATTCTGGACAACCACAAGCTGGTGCCGCCGACACGTGAAGAGATGAAGGACGATATGGAATCATTGATCCACCATTTCAAGCTGTTCACTGAGGGTTACTGTGTGCCGGAAGGCGAGTGTTATGCCGCCGTTGAACATCCGAAGGGTGAGTTTGGTATTTATCTGGTTTCCGATGGTGCAAACAAACCGTATCGTCTGAAGATTCGTGCACCCGGTTTTGTCCACCTGTCGTCGATGAATGAAATGGTCCAGGGCCATATGCTGGCAGACGTGGTAGCGGTCATTGGTACCCAGGACATCGTGTTTGGTGAGGTGGACAGATGAGTGTGACGGATTCAAAGGGCAAATTGTCCCACCATGCCCGTGAGCAGATTGATCATTGGCTGGCAAAGTATCCGGCTGATCGCAAGCAATCTGCCGTACTCGCGGCGCTGCGTGAAGTCCAGCATGACAACAACGGATTTTTGACCACCGAATTAATGGATGCAGTTGCTGAATATCTGGAGATGCCACCGATTGCAGTGTATGAAGTGGCCAGTTTCTACTCGATGCTGGAAACAAAACCGGTAGGTCGGCACAGTGTTTCCATCTGCACAAATATCTCCTGCATGCTGACAGGGTCAGATGCGATCGTTGATTACACAGAAAAGAAGCTTGGTATCAGGACCGGGGAGACCACAACAGACGGTCGAATCTTTCTGAAGAAGGAAGAGGAATGTCTGGCGGCCTGTTGTGGTGGGCCGATGATGATGGTCGACCATGTCTATTATGAAAACCTGACCAATGCGAAGATTGATGAAATCCTGGACAAACTGGACTGATGGCTGAGATAAAACAAAATCTGGTCTGTTATGCCACGCTTGGTGTCGACCAGCCGTGGACGCTCGAAAACTACCACCGGGTCGGTGGTTACGAGGCGCTGAAAAAAATTATCCGCGAGGGGATCACCCCGGAGCAGGTCATAGACGAAATGAAGGCCTCCGGCCTGCGTGGCAGGGGCGGAGCGGGATTCCCGGCCGGTCTGAAGTGGAGTTTCATGCCCGCGAAGTTTGAAGGACCAAAATATGTGGTGTGTAACTCGGACGAGAGTGAGCCGGGGACCTGCAAGGATCGCGATATCCTGCGCTTTAATCCACACGCGCTTGTTGAGGGTATGACGATTGCCTGTTATGCGATGCGCACAAAGGTGGGTTATAACTACATGCGCGGCGAATTTATGGATGAACCGTTTACCCGCTTTGAAAATGCGCTGAAAGAGGCGTATGCAAACAATTATCTGGGTAACAACATCCTTGGCTCGGATACCAGTATTGATATATATGCAACGCTCGGTGCGGGTGCCTATATCTGCGGTGAAGAGACCGCCCTGCTGAATTCACTCGAGGGCAAAAAAGGTCTGCCGCGTTTCAAGCCACCATTCCCGGCCAACTTCGGGTTGTATGGCAAACCGACCACCATCAACAATACCGAGACCTTTGCCTCAGCCCCGTCCATCATACGCAATGGTGCAAAGTGGTTTGCGGATCTTGGCGTTGCAAACAGTGGTGGTACCAAATGTTTTTCAGTCAGCGGTCATGTGAACAAACCGGGTAATTTCGAGATCCCGATGGGTACACCGTTCGCCGATCTGCTTGAGCTGGCTGGTGGAATCCGTCATGGCCGAAAGCTGAAGGCCGTCATACCGGGTGGGTCATCGGTTCCGGTATTGCCGGGTGAGATGATGTTGAAGGCCAATATGGATTATGACTCGATCAAACAGGCCGGTTCGATGCTGGGTTCGGGTGCTGTGGTGATCATGGATGACTCCACCTGCATGGTAAAGATGTTATGTCGCATCTCGCAGTTTTATGCGGCCGAGTCCTGTGGCCAGTGCACACCCTGTCGTGAAGGCACCAGCTGGCTGTACCGTATGCTGCAACGTATCCTCGATGGCAAGGGCGTGATGGAAGACATGGACAAGCTGGTCGATGTGGCCAACAAGATTGAAGGCAGGACCATTTGCGCACTTGGTGACGCGGCGGCCTGGCCGGTACAGAGTTTCATGAAACATTACCGTCACGAATTCGAATACATGATTAAAAACAAGGGACGCAGCATTATCGACAGTCCCGAATACAAGGCCGCATAACCGGCGGCGGACAGGCAATGGCTGATAACGACACAATTACAATCGAAGTAGACGGCAAACCGCTGCAGGCCCGCAAGGGACAGATGCTGATCGAGGTGACCGATGCGAACGATATCTATATCCCGCGTTTTTGCTATCACCCGAAACTGACAATCGCTGCCAACTGCAGGATGTGTCTGGTGCAGGTGGAAAAGGCGCCCAAACCATTACCCGCCTGTGCGACCCCGGTCATGGACGGTATGAAGGTGCAGACCCGCTCCGCCTATGCACGGGACGCGCAGAAGGCGGTGATGGAATTTTTGTTGATAAACCATCCGCTGGATTGCCCGATTTGTGATCAGGGCGGTGAATGTGAGTTGCAGGATCTGGCCATGGGTTATGGCTCGGACGTCTCTCGTTATCAGGAAAAGAAGCGGGTCGTAAAAGACAAGAATATCGGTCCACTGGTGCAGACGGAAATGACCCGTTGTATCCATTGCACACGTTGCGTCAGGTTCGGAGAGGAAATTGCCGGCCTGCGTGAACTCGGTGCAACCGGTCGCAGCGAATATATGGAAATCGGCACCTATGTGGAAAAGAGCATGGTGTCAGAGTTGTCGGGTAATGTAATCGATGTGTGCCCGGTCGGTGCGTTGACCTCGAAGCCATTTCGTTTCTCGGCCCGCACCTGGGAAATGACCCAGTATCCGGGGGTCGCACCGCATGACGGTACCGGTTCAAATATCCACTTCCATGTGAAGCGCGATCAGGTCAAACGTGTGGTCCCGGCACAGAATGAAGACATTAATGAGGTCTGGTTGTCTGACCGTGACCGCTTCAGCTACGAGGGTATGTACAGCGAAGACCGCCTGACTGTACCGATGCTGAAGGAAAATGGCAGCTGGCGCGAATGTGACTGGGATACGGCATTCAAACTGGTCAGCGACAGGATAAAGCAGGCAGCAAACAACCTCGGCGCGCTGGTCTCACCGACAGCGACAACTGAAGAGTCCTGGTTATTACAGAAAATAGTCCGTGCGGCGGGCAGCAACAATATCGATCATCGTCTGCATCAGACGGATTTCTCCGATGCACAGCATGATGCCGTATTTCCCTCGCTGGGCCAGTCCATTACGGATCTGGAAAAACTGGATGCCGTACTGCTGGTCTGTGCAAATCCACGCAAGCAACAACCGCTTCTGAACCTGCGTTTACGCAAGGCCGCGCTACGTGGTTCGGACGTGATGGTCATCAATCCGGTCGATTATGACTTTAACTACCGCATCGGCACGAAACTGATAGCCGGACCGGTGGCACTGGTGCGCGAGTTCGCGGCTGTATTGAAGGCCGTCTGTGAAATTTCCGGCAAGCAGGCAGATGTTGGCCGCTTGCTGGATGATGTGACGGTTGCGGATGCGCACCGTGTAATAGCAAACAAACTGATCGCGGCCAAACAGTCCGCCATACTGGCAGGCAATCTGTTTACCGCCCATCCACAATATGCAACGCTGCGTTATCTGGCCGGGCATATTGCAGAACTGTCCGGATCAGGTTTTGGTTATCTTGGTGAGGCCGCAAACGAGGCCGGTGCCTGGTTGGCCGGTGCCGTTCCGCACCGTGGACCCGCTGCACAGAAGCTGGACAAGCCGGGCCTGAATTCCCGCAGTATGTTTGAACAGAAACAGTCGAACTATCTCTTGTTTAATATCGAACCGGATCTGGATTGCGCAAATACCCGCCTGGTACTGGAAGGTCTGGAGCAGGCACAGTCTGTGATTGCATTCACCCCGTACAAGTCTGACTCGTTACTGAAACACGCCGATGTATTATTACCTATAGCCATTTATGCCGAAAATGAGGGTACGACCGTTAACGTCGCCGGTCAGTCACAGGCATTTTCAGCCTGTGTCAGTGCACCGGGCGAGGCCCGCCCGGGCTGGAAGGTGTTACGTGTACTGGCTAATCATCTGGGTATCGCTGGCACGGACTACCAGTCGATAGATGAAATCCGCTCTGAGCTTGGCAAGCTCATTACTGGCATTACACCGGATAACCGTTCTGACTGGGCTAAACCGGATGCATTGCCAGTATCTGGTAATCAGGTCTACCGTATTACCGAAGTACCAATGAATTCAGTCGACTCGCTGGTAAGGCGGGCACCGGCGTTGCAGGAAACGGCGGACGTAGCCGATGCGAATGTGCGTATCAGCAGTACACTCGCAGCCACTCTCGGTCTGAACAGTAGTGACAAGGTCAGGGTAGAACAGCAGGGCGTCACGCTGGATATGGCCTGTCTCGTCGACAGCAGGTTGCCTGACAATACCGTTTTAATCCATGCGGCCCACCCGGCGACTGCCGTTCTGGGATCATGGTTCAGTGATATCACGATCAGGAAAGTATAGGCGCCCATGTTAAGCACAGTATTAGGCACAATTTTCGGGTGGATTGAGACGAACATCCTGATGGTCGTAATCGGTGTCATTGTGCCAGAATCCCTGCAGGACGAGGCGCTGGTTGTTGCCGGTTCCATCGTTAAAATTGTCGCGATCATTACCCCGCTGATGTTGATGGTGGCCTATATCACCTATGCGGAACGCAAGATTATCGGTTATATCCAGGGCCGCATTGGCCCGAACCGGGTCGGTTTTCTGGGTTATCCGCTGTGGGGCCTTGGTCAGCCGATTGCCGACGCAGTCAAGTTGATGTTCAAGGAAATTATTATCCCGACCGGTGCGAACAAGACACTGTTTATCATTGCGCCGATCCTGTCGTTTGCCCCGGCAATTGCCGCCTGGGCCGTGATACCGTTTGATGATGTGATGGTGCTGGCAGATATCAATGCGGGTCTGATCTATATCCTCGCACTGACCTCTCTTGCGGTATACGGCATTATCATTGCAGGCTGGGCCTCCAATTCCAAATATGCATTCCTCGGCGCTATCCGCTCAGCGGCACAGATTGTTTCCTACGAAATTGCGATGGGTTTTGCACTTGTTTGCGTACTGATCGCTGCAGGCAGTCTGAACCTCGGTGAAGTAATCCAGGCCCAGAGCGGCAGTATCCTCCACTGGTTCTGGCTACCCTTGTTCCCGGTGTTTATCATCTATTTTATCTCTGGCGTGGCCGAGACCAACCGTGCGCCGTTTGACGTTGCTGAAGGTGAGTCTGAAATTGTGGCCGGTTTTCACGTTGAATACGGCGGCATGGCATTCTCGATCTTCTTTATGGCCGAATACGCCAACATGGTGCTGATATCCGTACTGGCGTCCATCCTGTTTCTGGGTGGCTGGTTGTCACCTCTGGAAGGTGTGCCGGTCATTGGTGAACCTTCGGTCGTGTGGTTGCTGGCGAAGACTTCACTTTTCCTGTTTCTGTTTTTGTGGTTCCGGGCAACATTTCCCCGCTACCGCTATGACCAGATTATGCGCCTCGGCTGGAAGGTATTCCTGCCGATTACCATCGTCTGGATTGTGATAATTTCGGCGATGGTGGTTACCGGTATACCACCCTGGTTCGATTAACGGGCGACGAGAGACGAAATGACCAAAGTCACACAATATTTCCAGGGACTGCTGCTGTGGGAACTGATCAAGGGTCTGCAATTGACAGGCAAATACCTGTTCAAGCGCAAAATCACGATATTTTACCCCGAGGAAAAAACGCCCATGTCGCCACGTTTCCGTGGCCTGCATGCATTACGGCGCTACCCGAACGGGGAAGAGCGCTGTATCGCCTGCAAGTTATGCGAGGCAGTGTGTCCGGCTCTGGCAATTACCATTGATTCCGAGCAACGTGCAGACGGTACACGTCGTACCACACGTTATGACATCGATCTGTCCAAATGTATCTTTTGCGGATTCTGTGAAGAGTCCTGTCCGGTCGATTCAATCGTGGAGACGCATATTTTTGAATATCATGGCGAGAAGCGGGGAGATCTGCTGATGACAAAACAACGTCTGCTCGAAAACGGGGACAAGTATGAGCAAGAGATTGCAGCAGCCCGAGCCAGGGACGCAATGTACAGGTAAGCAACCCGGCCTTATAGAGAACTGAAAAAAACCATTTATGTTTGAACTATACAT
Source organism: Klebsiella pneumoniae (assembly GCA_945878555.1). GTDB lineage: Bacteria > Pseudomonadota > Gammaproteobacteria > Eutrophobiales > Eutrophobiaceae > Eutrophobius. Next base: position 9,583 of record CAMDWI010000026.1, on the reverse strand, counting down.
CTTCTATTTCTTTGCAGCAGTGATGCTGTTATCGGCCACCATGGTCATAACAGTCCGTAATCCTGTGCATGCTGCCCTGTTTCTGGTGCTGGCATTTTTTGCCAGCGCAACCATCTGGTTGCTGATGCGAGCGGAATTTCTCGCCATCATCCTGATACTGGTCTATGTCGGTGCGGTCATGGTGTTGTTCCTGTTTGTGGTGATGATGCTGGATATCAATCTGGCGAAGATGCGGGAAGGGTTCGCCCGGTTCCTCCCGGTCGGTGTGGTAGTTGCCGTATTAATGGCTGTGGCAATGGGCATGGTTCTTAAAACAGTCTATCTGGATGCAGCGCATCTGGATGTGGTGACCGAGCCGCCGCTGGATTACAGCAATACCCGTGAGCTGGGCATACTGCTTTATACCGACTATCTGTATCCGTTTGAAATATCCGGCGCGATCCTGCTGGTGGCGATTGTTGCCGCCATCAGTCTGACACTGCGCAAGGCACGTTCCGCGAAGACGCAGAATCCGGATGAACAGGTACTGGTCAAGAGCAGGGACCGCGTACGTGTGGTCAAGATGGCGGCGGAGAAGAAGACCCCATGATTACACTCAGCCATGTACTCATACTTGCCGCGATCCTGTTCTGTATCAGTGTTGCCGGTATTTTTATCAATCGTAAAAACGTGATTATCCTGTTGATGTGTATCGAGTTGATGTTGCTGTCGGTCAATATGAATTTCATCGCCTTTTCCCACTTCCTGCATGATATCAACGGTCAGATATTCGTGTTTTTCATCCTGACTGTCGCGGCGGCAGAATCAGCCATCGGTCTGGCGATACTGGTGGTGCTGTTCAGGAACAGGAGCACCATAAATGTTGCCGATCTGGATAGCTTGAAGGGATGATGCGATGCCAACAGACATGAAATCAGTCTATCTCGCCATAGTACTCGCACCCCTGATCGGCTCGATTATCGCCGGCCTGTTCGGGCGTGTTATCGGGCGGAATGGTGCCCATTGGGTCACCATTATTGGCGTAGGTATTTCCAGCCTGTTGTCACTGTATGCTTACAAGCATATCGTTTTTGATGGCGGCGAAATCTTTAACCAGACGATCTATACCTGGCTGACTACCGGTAGTTTGTCGCTGCATGTCGGGTTTCTGGTTGACCGTTTATCGGTCACGATGATGGTAGTGGTCACCTTTGTTTCGTGGATGATCCACATCTACACTATCGGCTATATGCACGAGGACCCGGGATATCAGCGTTTTTTCAGCTATATCTCGCTGTTTACCTTCTCAATGCTGATGCTGGTCATGTCGAACAACTTCATGCAGCTGTTTTTTGGCTGGGAAGCGGTCGGTCTGGTGTCCTATCTGTTGATCGGTTTCTGGTTCAAGCGTGATTCGGCAATATTTGCCAATATGAAGGCGTTTCTTGTCAACCGGGTTGGCGACTTCGGTTTCCTGCTCGGTATTGCCGCTGTGGTGATGACGTTCAAGACGCTGGATTATAATGAGGTGTTTGCCCAGTTGCCGGCCTTTGCGACCGCAACCGTCCAGATCCTGCCGGGTACGGACTGGTCATTGATGTCGGTCATCTGTATCTGTCTGTTTATCGGCGCGATGGGCAAGTCGGCCCAGGTGCCATTACATGTGTGGTTGCCTGATTCAATGGAAGGCCCGACCCCGATCTCCGCGTTAATCCATGCGGCGACGATGGTGACGGCCGGTATCTTCATGGTCGCCAGGATGTCACCGATGTTCGAACTGTCAGAGACAGCACTGACGTTTATCCTGGTCATCGGAACGATAACTGCATTTTTCATGGGTCTGCTCGGCCTGGTGCAGAACGACATTAAACGCGTTATTGCCTATTCAACCCTGTCACAGCTGGGTTATATGACAGTGGCGCTCGGTGTATCGGCCTACTCGGCGGCGATATTCCATCTGGTCACCCATGCCTTCTTCAAGGCATTACTGTTCCTTGCCGCCGGTTCGGTCATTATGGGCATGCACCATGAGCAGGACATGCGCAAGATGGGCGGGTTATATCGTCACATGCCCGTCACCTGGATTACCTCGTTGATAGGCTCGCTTGCGTTGATAGGTTTCCCGGGCACGGCCGGATTTTTCTCAAAGGATGCGATTATTGAGGCAGTACATCATTCGCACCTGCCATTTGCTGACTGGGCCTATGTAGCGGTGCTCAGTGGTGTATTTATTACCGCACTCTACTCTTTCCGGTTGTTCTTCCTCGTGTTCCATGGCGAGAAGCGGATGGATCACCATACCGAGGAACATTTGCATGAGTCACCGGCGGTCGTGACTGTGCCATTGTCGGTGCTGGCGATACCGTCACTCGTTATAGGCGCATTCCTGATCGGGCCAATGTTGTTTGGCGGATATTTCCTTGATGCTATCTATGTCACCCCCGAACATGATGTGATAGGGATTATTGGCGAGGAGTACCACGGTATTACCGCCTTTATCCTGCATTCATTCCAGGCGGCTCCGGTATATCTGGCAATGGCCGGCGTGTTTGTGGCCTGGTTCCTCTATATCAAACAACCGGCCATACCGGCAAAAATTGCGGCACATACCGGTCTGATCTACCGCGCGTTGATGAACAAGTACTGGCTGGATGATATCAACCAGGTTGTGTTTGCCGGCGGCGCGAGAAATCTGGGTCGGCTGTTATGGCAGATTGGTGATGTAAAGATTATTGACGGATTACTGGTAAATGGAACAGCCCACGCGGTCCGCTGGTTCTCTGCCAGGATCCGGGTACTGCAGTCGGGCCATCTGTATGATTATGCGTTTACGATGATCATCGGGTTACTGGTACTGCTGGCAGTTTTTGTTCATCGAATCATGCAGTAACAGGAATTTATATGGATCTGAACCTGCCGTTTCTAAGCCTGCTGGTCTGGACCCCGATACTGGGAGGTATCTGGGTATTGTATCTTGGTGACCGCCAGGAACAGACCGTAAAGGTCTTCTCGCTGATGGTTTCAATTCTGGTGTTTGTGCTGTCACTGATGGCCTATGCCAATTTTGATCTGACCACACCGGCCCTGCAGTTTGTCGAATACCGTAGCTGGATAGAGGCATTTAAAATCAACTATCATCTCGGTGTTGATGGTATTGCCCTGCCGTTGATCCTGTTGACCACGTTCACCACAATCCTGGTCATACTCTCGGCCTGGGACGTGATTGAATCCCGGGTGTCACAGTTCATGGCGGCATTCCTGATACTCGAAGGCCTGATGAATGGTGTGTTTGCAGCGGTTGATGCGATCCTGTTCTACTTCTTCTGGGAAGCGATGCTGATACCGATGTTCCTTATCATCGGGATCTGGGGTGGGCCACGCCGCGTTTATGCAACGATCAAGTTTTTCCTGTATACATTCCTCGGCTCGGTATTCATGCTGGTTGCCCTGCTTTATATGTATGCAAAGGGTGGCAGTTTCAGTATTCCGGACATGCATGCCTTGCCGCTGTCGCTGAATGAACAAAAGCTGATATTTATCGCCTTTTTCCTCGCCTTTGCAGTGAAGATACCCATGTGGCCGGTACATACCTGGTTGCCGGATGCCCACGTGGAGGCGCCCACCGCCGGTTCTGTGGTGCTGGCGGCTATCATGCTGAAGATGGGTGGATATGGTTTTATCCGCTTCAGCCTGCCGATCGCGCCGGATGCAAGTATGGCCTACGACACATTCATGATCGTGTTGTCATTGATTGCCATCGTCTATATCGGTTTTGTGGCGCTGGTGCAGACCGATATGAAGAAACTGATCGCCTATTCCTCCATTTCGCATATGGGTTTTGTCACACTGGGATTTTTCGTCGTCTTCTCCATTTTTGCCTCTACCGCGGACAACAGTGGTTCGCTGATGGCGCTGGAAGGGGCGATGATGCAGATGATTTCCCACGGTTTTATCTCCGGCGCGATGTTCCTGTGTGTGGGCGTACTGTATGACCGTATGCACAGTCGCGAGATCAGTTCGTATGGTGGTGTTGCCAATACCATGCCAAAATTTGCCGCATTCATGTTGCTGTTTACTATGGCCAATGCCGGTTTGCCAGGTACCTCCGGCTTTGTCGGTGAGTTTCTGGTCATCCTCGCCAGCTACCAGTCCGGATTCTGGATAGCATTTCTGGCCGCACTGACATTAATCATGGGCGCGGCCTATTCATTATGGATGTATAAACGGGTGATATTCGGTGATGTAGCCAATGATCACGTGGCGGAATTGCAGGACATCAACGCCAGGGAAACCTTCTTTCTTGCCGTACTGGCGATAGCCGTGCTGGTATTTGGAATCTGGCCGGCACCGATATTCGATATGATGCATCCGTCTATTGAATATCTGTTCAATCATATAATGCAGTCGAAAACAGGTTAACCATTAAACAGTCATGATCCCGGAAATACTCCTGCTGACCCCTGAAATTGTCTTATTGACGATGGCCTGTATCATTTTGATTCTTGATACAGTGATAGTTGATGAGGACAAGGCATTGACCTACTGGTTTACCCAGGCAACGCTGGCGGTTGTGGCGTTTCTGGTCGTCTGGTTATCGCCGGCAACGGAAACAATTGCCTTCTCCGGGCATTTTGTCACTGATCCGATGAGTGTGGTATTGAAGGCGGCGATAGCACTGGTGTCCCTGGTGGTGTTCTTCTATTCGTATGATTATCTGAAGAAGCACGAGATTATTCGCGGCGAATATTTTGTGCTCGGATTGTTCGCTGTCCTTGGCATGATGATTATGGCTTCAGCAGCCAGCCTGCTTACCATCTATCTCGGTCTTGAATTATTGTCGCTGTCCCTCTATGCGATGGTCGCGATGCATAAACATCCGGTGACGGCCTCGGAAGCGGCAATGAAATATTTTGTCCTCGGCGCGATGGCCTCCGGCATGCTGCTCTACGGTATCTCGATGTTATACGGTGTGACCGGTGTACTCGATTTACAGGGGATCTCTGCCTGGATTGCACAGAATGGCGATGCGAACTCCAGCCTGTTACTGGTTTTTGGTCTGGTGTTTATTATTGTGGGTATTGCATTCAAGCTGGGTGCCGTGCCGTTCCATATGTGGGTTCCCGATATTTATGAGGGTGCGCCAACGGCCGTTACCCTGTTTATCAGCAGTGCACCCAAGATAGCGGCGTTTGCGATGACCTTCAGGTTATTGGCGGACGGTATGCAGCCTTTGCTGGCAGACTGGCAGGGTATGTTGATGGTGCTGGCATTATTATCGATGGCGACCGGCAATGTCATTGCCATTTCACAGACCAATATCAAGCGCATGCTGGCCTATTCAACGATAGCGCATGTTGGTTTCTTCCTGCTGGGCATGATCAGTGGTACGCCGAACGGCTATGCCGGTTCGATGTTCTATATCCTGATCTACGCCATTATGAGCATGGGTTCCTTCGGTATGATTATCCTGCTTGGACGCAAGGGTATGGAAGCCGACAGCCTGAATGATTTCAAGGGTCTGGCCCGACGCAGTCCCTGGTATGCATTTATCATGCTGGTCCTGATGTTCTCAATGGCTGGTGTGCCGCCACTGGCCGGATTCTGGTCGAAATGGTTTGTGGTGAAAGAAGTTATAGCCTCGGGTAATGTATTGCTTGCCTCAATAGCTGTCATCTTCTCCGTCATCGGCGCCTTCTATTATCTGCGCGTGGTCAAGCTGATGTATTTTGATGAGCCCGAAAGTATGATTGCGTTCAAGGGTTCACAGCAGATGCGGTTTATCCTCAGTCTGAACGGTATTGCTGTATTGCTGGTCGGGTTTATGCCCGGCATGTTGATGGGGCTGTGTCTGAAGGTACTCGGCGTCGTCCAGTAAACCGGCTACTCGTTCGCGTCGTCTATTTAATCGTCGCAATTTTCTGGCCCAGACGGACAGAAGTGTCTGTACTGATGGCCGCGTCCCAGTCCAGCCTGCCTTGCTGAAACAACAGTATTACAGTTGAGCCCATATTAAAACGTCCCATTTCACTGCCTTTAGCAAGCTGGATTTCGGGCTGTCCTGCCAGTGGATAATGTCGCGTGTCCAGGGTTCTCACCGCTGCGGGTGTTACCTGACCGGCCCATACCGTTTCCATACTGCCTACAAAAATGGCACCAACCATCACCAGCGCGAAACTGCCAATCTCCGAGTCAAAAATCTGTACCAGCCTTTCATTGCGGGCAAACAGATTGTCTAACCCGCGTGTGGTCGCGGGGCTGACTGAAAACAACTGGCCGGGAACATAGGTCATACTTTGCAGTGTGCCGGTCACGGGCATATGGATGCGGTGATAATCACGAGGGGAGAGATAAAGCGTTATAAACTCGCCATCGTTAAAGCGTTGTGCCAGTTCCGCATCACCACCCAGCAGTTGCTCTACCGTGTAGTCACGGTTTTTTGCCTGGATCAATTTGCCGTTGCTGATTCGTCCATATTGGCTGACAGCGGCATCAACCGGAGAGACAACAGCATTGCCCGCTTTATCGACCGGCCGCACACTGGCCTTCAGCGGCCGGGTAAAGAATTCATTGAAATGACGGTACTTTTCGGGTGCTGGTTCTATCGCAATCGACATGTCCACGTTGTACAGCTGGATAAAATGACGGATGAGCCGGTCTTTGAACGGTGCCCAGGTGATCCGCGTCAGCCGATACATCAGGCCGGACAGGAAATGTTGTGGCAGCAGATGCTGGTAGAGCACCTTGATCCGATCGAGGGGTCCGGAACCTTCTCCGCTATGTTCATCGTGCTGATGGTGCTGATTCACTGTTGATTTCCTTACCTCGGCATGGACCTGTCTACTGGTGCCATCCGCGAAGTGCAAATTTAATGATCGGGTTTCACCGGATTGTGGCGGCTTGCCGGTATTGTATAACATCAAGTGAAAATCGCCAGGCGCGAAAACCTGCCGGGAACCCGGCCCGATATCAACACGGCTGACATGCTCCATCGTGGCCATTCCATTTTCCATGAGACTACGGTGCATCTCGATTTTCTCAAAGCCGGCACCGTCAATGGCCACCAGAGTTACCTGTGATGAACCTGTATTTTCAATCTGCAGGTAAGCGGCATTCACAGCGCTGTTCGGCGGGCCCTCGGCGATCCACGTATCGGAAATGATCACCTCATCCGCCCGAACTGACAAGTTTGCAGACAGTAACAACAGCAACAGGACAAACAGGCGAAACATATCAGTCTTGCCGGTTGATAAATTCCACGATGCTGGCGAACTGACTGATGATCGTTTCTCCGTCATGCGGAGCAGAGAATATACCGGCCAACCGTGCTTGCGGGTCTATCAGCAGTATGGAGGTGGAATGATTGACCGGGTAGCTGCCATCTGCTTCCACGGCGCCATGACTTGAGGCGATGCCGATCTGGCTGGAGAGGCCTTTGACCTGATCTGTCGAGCCGCCAAGCGCGATAAAATCCGGATGAAAATACCCGATATATCCGGCCAGGCGTTCCGGGGTATCACGTACCGGATCAACCGAGACAAAAACAGTCTGCAGGCCGGGGCTCGCGTACTGTTCCAGCCGGTCATGGATCTGGCCAAGTAATGTCAGGGTAATCGGGCAGACATCGGGACAATGGGTATACCCGAAAAACAGGAGAGACCATTTCCCCTTCAGGTTTTCCAGCCCGAAGGTTTCGCCGGTGTGACTGATGGTCGTAAATTCAGTCAGCTGTTTCGGATTGGGCCATAACAGGCCGGGAACAGACTCCGCAGACGGGGCAGGGTGATAAAAGCGGTTGGTGTATATACCAAGTAACGCACCGATAATCATCAGTGCTGTCATTAATGCCAGTGTTGTCAGGGTTTTTCTTGAAGGCATGTCTCGTTTTATCCCGTGGCGTTATCAGCACTTTGTAAAATTTATCACTGAGGCCTAAAGGATACCGGTTTTTTGTCGATATATATACAGAGGTGTAACCTTGCGGCGGGCAGGGATATACACCGTCACGGGAATGATTAGGCCACTCAGTAAACAGGATGAAAGAATCTGATTTCCATGAATAATATCACTATCGTAATTGCCAATTCGAACTTTATTGAAGGTGAAAAGCTGAAGGCCGTCATGGGCCGGGAATACAACGCCATCCTGATAACGAAGCCGGTACCGCTGAAATATCTGGTCGAACGATGCCAGGCGGTCATTGTCGACAGCAATTTTACCGGTAAGGATGGACTGGATTTTATCAAGGCGCTGGTCGCCAATACCTATATCCCGGTACTGATCATAACACCGCTTGAACGCCAGATTGAGGCGATACAGGCGATCCGGGCCGGGGCCTATAATTATGTGGTCAAGACCCGCGGCTATGAAGAGGCCTGTATCCCCGCCATTTCCCAGGCACTGTGCAAGTTTGAGGAACGCGACGAAATGCGGGAAACGATAGTACGCCTGAGGCAGGAGGTCGCTGTCCTGAATCAGCGTATAGCTGAGTTGAATACGGGGACGAGTGCAGCAGAGGAAACCCTCGAGAACCTGCCAGCCATGCCTGCACAAACGGGTAGTTTGATTGATGAAATCACCGATATATTGAATCGTGGAGAGATCAATCTGCCGGTCTATCCCGAACTGGATATGACGCTGGCTGATATGATCAGGAAGAGTTGTCCCATTAATGAAATTGCGGTGTTCCTCAAGAAAGATGCCAGTATCACCTCAAAACTGATTGGGGTGGCAAACTCTGCCTATTACCGTGGGGCGAGTGATATCAGGACGCTGGATGACGCTATCAACAGGCTGGGACTGTTGACGACCAAAAACTATGTATCGGTCATCACCAACCGCTCGATGTATGTGACCCGGGATCCCGAATATCAGACCCTGTTAAAAGACCTCTGGCAGCATTCGCTTGCCTGTGCCCATGCCTCTTTCCTGCTGGCTGAAAACCTGAAGCTGGAGTCTCCTGAACAGGTATTCACAATGGGACTGTTGCATGATATTGGCAAGTTACTGCTGGTCCAGATCATCTCCGAAATCAAGATCCGGAATCCATCCCTGTATCAGCAACATGCCGGTGATATCAAGGAGCTGATACGTAGCCAGCATGCAAAATTTGGTGGGGCCTTGTTGAAGCGCTGGAAGCTGCCGGAAGAGTTTGAAACGATAGCAAGCTATCATAATGATATAGAGAGCACCGATCCCTTGTCTCGCCCTTTGTGCGTGGTCAACCTGGCCGACCAGATGGTCAATCAGACAGGATACGGCAGCGGCAAGGCCGAAACAGACCTGTCAGACAGTATTGCGGGCAGATTGCTGATGCTGGATACGACGACGATCGCGTCTGTTGCTACCAGGGTCACACGGATCATGAGCAACGTAGCCGATACTGCAACCATCCACTAAGTGGTTAGATAATTCGAAATTACCTGCTCACGCAGCGTGATTTGCGTTGGGTAGCAGTCTGCGGTTATCTAAATAACTGTTCCGAAATCCACGACAGTTCAGATTGGGTGCCGGAATATTACCGTGACAGACCGTTAGCCGCATGGATGCGGCGCTCGAGCGTACATGGATGTATTCACAGCGTGTCTGGAAGGGTAATATTCCGGCA
>CAMDWI010000025.1 GCA_945878555.1 Klebsiella pneumoniae | reverse complement strand
ATGGATTACCGTGATTTTTATAACGGTAATCCACATTTCTGGTCCTCACCTCGCAGCTGAGTGCAGTAGAAAAAGCCTACTGCAAAGCCAACCCTATGGACGCGAGATATATTTCAGCAAAAGTGATTGAATCGGTTATCAATCATCGTAAACACCTGGATCATGCTCTTGCGGAACATCTGGTCAGGTCAAACGACCCTCGCGAAGCAGGACTTGCACGTGAATTAAGCTATGGTGTCATGCGCTGGTATCCACGTCTGGTATTCATCACCGGCCTGATGCTGCAAAAACCGCTAAAATCAAAAGACACTGACATACTTGCCCTCCTTTGTTCGGGCTTATATCAACTCGGTTACATGCGCATACCGGATCATGCCGCGATTTCTGCCACGGTGGAAACCGCGAGAGCCCTGGGTAAGAACTGGGCGTGTGAACTTATCAATGCAGTATTGCGACGTTATCAACGCGAACGCGACGCAATAGACCGGCAAGTGCTGGAATCTGAATCGGCCAGGTATGCCCACCCGAAATGGTTGATATCCCGTTTGCGTGATACCTGGCCGGAATACTGGGAACAGATTCTAGTATCAAATAACGAACATCCCCCCCTGCAACTGAGAGTGAATCAACAACATCACACTCGCGCTGAGTACATTCATCTGCTGCAACAGACTGGCATTGAGGCCTTACCTGCCAGTTTTGTAGATACGGGCATTACCTTGTCCAGCGCGATTAACGTGGATGAAATTCCCGGCTTTAATCAGGGCCACGTCTCTGTTCAGGATTACGGCGCACAACTTGCTGCAGAGTTGCTTGATGCGAGGCCAGGTCAGCGAGTACTTGATGCCTGTGCCGCCCCGGGCGGTAAAACCTGTCATATTCTTGAACGTACACCAAGCCTTCAAAAGTTGATCTCGGTTGAGAATGATCCGGTCAGAATCGGCCTGTTACGTGATAATATCAGCCGCATCGGAATGCAAGCAGACCTGGTATGTGCCGATTTGCGAGAGACTGAAAGCTGGTGGGACGGCCTGACCTTTGATCGGATTTTACTGGATGCCCCCTGCTCCGCCACCGGCGTTATCAGAAGAAATCCGGATATAAAGTTGCTCAGAAAACCGGATCATATACCCCTGTTCATCCAGACCCAGTCAGATTTGCTGGAGGCTGTATGGCCATTATTGAAGCCCGGGGGGCGGCTGTTATACAGCACATGCTCGATTTTAAATGAAGAATCCGATGATCAAATTGCATCTTTTGCCAATAAATATGATGATACCCGGATATTAATGATAGATATGCCCTGGGGGGTTGCCTCTGCCCACGGTCGTTATCTTCTGCCGGGACACGAACAAACCGATGGATTCTATTACGCTTTAATGACCAAGATTTCCGGCCAATGAAAACAGTTTTATCAAAATTCAGCGTTCTCGCCGCCGGACTGATCTGTCTGTTGTTGTCCGTTCATGTCCATGCTGACGGGGTCAGTATTGAGCATGCTTCAGGTCGGATGAAGGACAATGTTTATCTGATGGATGCAATGATCCGATACGATCTGAGTGACAGCGTACTTGAGGCGGTCAATCACGGTATACAGCTACATTTTGAAGTGACAATTGAATTACGCCGGGAACGTACCTGGATCTGGGATGATGTCGTCAAAACTACCAGGCTGGACTACCTGCTCCAGTTCCAGCCACTCAGTAATGATTATCTGGTCACTGATCTTTCCAGAGGTAGTGTGCAAACGCTGCCTGAACTTGATGATGCCTTGCAATATCTGGGTACTATCAATAATTATCCATTAATGGAGCAGACAGAATATTCAGCAGATGCCCCATACCGTTGCTTCATCATGTCCTCACTGAAAATTCCAACACTGCCACTCCCGTTGCAGCCACTCGCCTATATTTCGCCCAAATGGCGTCTGACCAGTCAATGGTATGAATGGACCATCAGATAAGTCGGGTAACAAATATAAAGGTCTGATCCTTGGGCTGGGGATAGTACTGTTTTTCTTCATGCTCGCATCATTACTGATGATGAGCGATGCCTTGCAGAGTCCGGACCGCTTTGGAGACTACCTTTCCGGTCTTCTATTGTTCAACACGCTGGGATTGCTGGTACTCGTGGTATTGATAACCGCCAATCTGATCAACCTGATCAAGCAGCTTAAACAGAAAGTTCCCGGTTCCAGAATGACTTTCCGGACCGTCACCATGTTTGCCGTGTTGTCCGTCACACCGGTACTGATTCTGTACTACTTTTCACTCGACTTTCTCTACCGGGGTATCGACAGCTGGTTTGATCTGCGGGTAGAGCAGGCACTGGATGATTCACTGGAACTGAGCAAGATCTCACTGAATGACCGGATGCGTGAAATCCTGAAACAAACGGAACAGGTTGCCAGTGAGATCCGCCAGAAGCCTGATAGCGTCATGCCATTCGAGATTGATGCCTACCGCAACCGGCTTGGCGCCATTGAGGTTACTGTCATTAACCGGCAGGGTAACTTTATCGCTTCCAGCTTTACCGACTCGGACAATCTGTTTCCCAACCGACCGAATGAAACGATTCTGTTCCAGCTTCAACAGGGGAATAACTATATCGGCCTGACGTCAGTAGACGATACCGGATTTTCCATACAGGCCGTCGCGAATATTGCGCCCTCAAGCGTAAATGATGAACCGCGGGTGATCCAGGCACTGTTTCCCATGACGGCGCGCATCAATGCGCTGGCCACGAATATCCAGACTGCCTATGGGAAGTATCAGGAACTATCCTATCTCCGCGATCAGTTAAAACTGGGATTCGTTTCGTTGCTTACCCTTGTTCTGTTATTCAGCATTTTCTCTGCCCTGTGGGCCGCTTTTTATTCAGCCAACCGGCTGGCTGCACCCATACGCGCCCTGGCTGAAGGCACCCGTTCGGTTGCCGAAGGAAATTATGGAAAACAGCTGCCGGTACCTGGCAATGACGAGCTGGGATTCCTGGTAGCCTCATTCAATGAAATGACGCGTAAAATCTCTACTGCAAGAGACGAGGCAAAAAACAGCCAGATGGAGGCAGAAACACAAAAGGCCTATCTGGAGGCGGTGCTGGGGCGATTATCGTCAGGTGTACTTGTCATTGATCAGGATAATAACGTCCGTACTGTAAACATCAGCAGTACCCAGATTCTCGGTGTCAGTATGGGCGACCTGTCAGCACGTACGCTTGATGAAATTGAGCGAGATTTCCCCTATCTGGAACCGCTGATAAAGACCATCGAATATCATCGCGCAGACAACAAGGGAGACTGGCGTGAACAGGTTACCCTGTTCGGAACCAGCGGCCGACAGATACTGATGTGCAGTGGTACGGTATTATCGCTGACAGCCGGCAAGGAGTTGGCGAACGTTCATGTCACTGTATTTGACGACATTACCGCGCTGATTCAGGGACAGAAAAATGCTGCCTGGAGTGAAATGGCCAGAAGGCTGGCGCACGAAATCAAGAACCCCCTGACCCCCATACAGCTTGCGGCGGAACGCCTGCGACTGAAATATATTGATACACTGAATCCCGGACAGTCCGAGATGCTGGATCGCTTGACCAATACCATTATCCAGCAGGTCGAAACGATGAAGGATATGGTCAATACCTTCTCCGAATATGCCTATACACCGAAAATTTCACAAAAAAATATCGACCTGAACAAGCTCATTCAGGAAGTGGTAGATTTATACAGTACACTGATGAATGCCGACCGCACCATCGAGATGGATCTTGCAGAAAACCTGCCGCCCATCAAGGCGGATACAGGCAGGCTCCGGCGGGTTTTTAACAATTTGTTGCATAATGCATTTGATGCGACGCCCAGCAATATGCATACTGTAATCAAGGTCAAGACCCACTTTGTGTCCAACCATGGACTGGATTTTGTTGAAATCAGGATCAAGGATGCCGGGACAGGCATTTCAGCTGAACTGATCGACCGGGTGTTTGAGCCCTATGTGACCAGTAAACCCAAGGGAACTGGCCTGGGTCTGGCGATAGTACAGAAAATCATTGAAGAACATGGTGGTATCGTCTGGCTGGAAAATAATGATGATTCCCCGGGGGCCTGTGCAATAATCAGGCTACCAGTCGTGACAGCAATACAACATACTAATGTAAACAATATCAATCAAAGAGATATGATATGAATATCGGAAATATCCTTGTTGTTGATGATGAGCCAGATATCTGCACACTCATTAAGGAGATCCTGGAAGACGAAGGGTTTCAGGTAACCGTTGCAGAAAATGGCACCCAGGCCAAGGCCGCGATCGCACGGGTCAGACCGGTACTGGTACTACTCGATATCTGGATGCCTGATATCGACGGGATAACCCTGCTCAAGGAATGGACCGCATCCCGTGATTTCAATACCCCGGTTATCATGATGTCCGGGCATGGAACGGTGGAAACCGCTGTGGAAGCTACCCGTCTTGGCGCCTATGACTTCCTTGAAAAACCGCTGTCAATGGCCAAGCTCGTATTAACTGTCAAAAATGCCATCAAGACCAGCTGGTTACAGGGTGAAAACCGGAAATTACAGAACTATGGTGCATTCCCGATCGAGATCATCGGAAAAAGTGAGGCTATCGAGAACCTGCGCAAGACCATAGACCGGGTCGCCAGCCATGAAATGCCTGTGCTGATTATCGGAGAATCCGGTACGGACAAGGAATCTGTCGCCCGTTACATACATAACCGCAGCATCCGGAAATCAGAGCCCTTTATCGGCGTGAATATATCAGCACTTGCGGCCGAGGATCAGTCTGCCGCCATCTTCGGACGTTTTGCCGACGGTAATATTCAGACCGGATTTATTGACGAAGCCAAGGGCGGTACCCTGTTCCTGAAAGACATCGCCGATCTGGACATCAATTGCCAGGCAAGACTGCATAATGCGATTGAAAAAGGCAGTATTACCCGCATTGGTGGTGGTCATCCGGTGCCGATGGACGTCAGGATTATCGCCGCGACACGTAAACCACTGGACAATGCCATTCGGGAAGGCCGCTTTCGTGATGACCTTTTCTTCAGGCTCAGTGTCATCCCGATTCTTATCCCGCCTCTGCGCGATCATTTTGAAGACGTACCCGAATTGCTGGAATATTTTGTCAATTATTTCGTCAATACCGAAAAATTGACATACCGGCACTTTACAACCTCGGCGCAGAACCGTTTGCGTCGTCACAGCTGGCCGGGAAATACCCGTGAACTGAAAAACCTGGTTCAGCGTATGCTGATACTGGGTCAGGCTGACAGTATTGATCTGTCCGAAGTTGAAGCTGCGCTTGGTGAGAAATCAACTGTCCGGGCTGATAATGACCTGCTGAATTTTGATCTGCCGTTACGAGACGCCCGGGAGAAATTTGAACGGGCCTATCTTGAATACCAGCTGAAACAGGCCAATGGCAGTGTGAGCAAGATCGCACAGATCGTTGGCATGGAACGCACCCACCTGTACCGCAAGCTGAAATCACTCGGTATTGAAATCAAAAATTGAGCATGTCACCCGAACATTGCATAACATGATATTGTTGAAACCGGTTGCCTTTAAACACCGATTGCTCGTCCGTTTATGAAAATAATAATTCTGGGCGCAGGACAGGTAGGCACATCGGTTGCCATGAATCTGGTCAGTGAAGCTAACGACATTACCGTCATAGACACCAACCAGAAATCACTGCAGGTTCTGGGAGAGCGATATGACCTCCGGACTGTCCAGGGACGGGCATCCTATCCGTCGGTGCTTGAAAAGGCCGGGGCCAATGATGCCGACATGATCATTGCCGTAACAAACAGCGATGAAACCAATATGGTCGCCTGCCAGGTGGCCTATACGCTGTTCCATACACCGACCAAGATTGCGCGGGTAAGAAATATTGATTACCTCGCACATACATCGCTGTTTTCACAGGAAGCATTACCTATCGATGTACTTATCAATCCCGAACAACTGGTAACGAAGTATATCGAGCGACTAATCAGTTTCCCTGGTGCACTTCAGGTACTGGATTTTGCAGACGGGATGGCACAGATGGTCGCCATCAAGGTGACCCGCGCCAGCCCCCTGCTGGATAAAAGCATACGTCAGTTACCCGAACAACTGTCCGGCACTGATTACCGGATCGTGACTATATTCCGTGAAGGTAAGGGGATCATACCTGATGGTGACACCATCATCCGCAATGAAGACGAGTTGTTTATCATTGCCTCAACCCGCGACATACGCACCATACTCAAAGCCATCATAAAAATGGACAAGCCGATCAGTCGCATCATGATTGCTGGCGGTGGCAACATCGGGTTAAGTCTGGCGAAATCACTCGAAAATGACTACCTGGTCAAGGTAATTGAGATTGACCCCAAACAGGCCAGGCTGGCTTCCGAATCGCTCAAAAAAGCGATTGTGCTGCAAGGGGATGCTGCTGATGGCGAATTGCTTATTGAGGAAAATATAGAGGACACTGATATTTTTTGTGCGCTGACCAACGCAGATGAGGCAAATATTATATCGTGCATGCTCGCCAAACGGCTGGGCGCAAAAAAGGTCATGTCTTTAACAAACAGGGCCACGTATGTGGACCTGGTACAGAATGATATTATCGATATCGCCATATCACCGCAGCAGGCCACTATCGGCAGTCTATTGGCCCACATACGCCAGGGTGATGTGGTCATGGTGCATTCGCTGCGCCGTGGTGCAGCCGAGGCCATTGAGGCGGTTGCACATGGTGACAAAAGTTCATCCAGTGTGGTCGGCAGGAGTATAGGAGAGTTACGCCTGCCACCGGATACCAGCATAGGCGCCGTCATCAGGGGCGATCAGGTTCTGATTGCGCACCATAATATTGTGATTGAAGCAGAAGATCATGTCATCCTGCTGGTAGCCGACAAGAAAAATGTCCCTGAAGTAGAACGGCTGTTCCAGGTTGGCATAACATTCCTCTAAATAAGTGTTCCGAATTGGTGTACCAGGCAGATTATTCGTCATGCCGGGCTTGACCCGGCATCCAGTAGAAGAAGAAATCCGCCTTACAGGCGTATATTTGTATCACTGGATTCCCGCCTGCGCGGGAATGACGACAATTTAACCTGTACACCAATTCATAACAGCTATTTAGAATGCTAAGTGCCTTGTAATGGCATGCTGGCTAATGAAGCAATAACGGTGATTATATGGTCGATGTCAACATTCTGGAAACGATGTTGCAATCCGGGCAGGACAACGCCCTGCTACGCTTTACCCTGGGCCAGGCATTTATGCGCCATGAAAAATATGATCAGGCCGCCGAACACTTTGCAATTGCCGTAGAACTGGATCCCGGGTACTCCGCCGCCTGGAAAAACTATGGCAAGGCCCTGGAAAAGGCCGGCATGGTCAATGAGGCCATCAAGGCCTACAAAAATGGAATACGGGTTGCCGATAAAAAAGGGGATAAACAGGCGCTGAAAGAGATGACAGTTTTTCTTAAACGACTCCAGGCTTGAAGTCCTTAACCATTCAGTTTCAGGGTTCCAACCAGCTCTGAGATGTGTTGCATACGGTTGGCCTGCAAATACGCGGTCAGACCATTCGCAATCACCTTGCAAACCATCGGGTCATAAAACAACGCCGTGCCAATGCCGATGCCCGTCGCGCCAGCAATAATAAACTCCAGCACATCCTCAACCGTGGTAATCCCGCCCTGGCCGATAATGGGTACATTGTGTTTTTTACAGACCTGATACACCTGATGGGTCTTTAGCAACGCTATCGGTTTGATGGCCGGCCCGGACAACCCACCCATATTGTTTCCCAGTACAGGTGTGCGGGTGGCGATGTTAATTGCCATACCGGTGACAGTATTGATAACGGCAAACGCATCGCTGCCTGCCTCGATACAACATCTCGCATTTTCAGCGATATCGGTCTGGTTGGGGGAGAGCTTTGTAATCAGCGGCTTGCTCGTTGCCTTGCGGCAGGCTGCGACGACGCGTGCCGACATTTCCGGGAAATTACCAAACTGGACGCCACCTTCCTTCACGTTTGGGCATGAAATATTAATCTCCATGGCATCAATCGGCGAATCATCAAATATCCTGGCGACCTCGGCATATTCATCAATAGTCGATCCGCTGATATTTGCGATAAAGCGGGTTTCGCTGAAATCCAGTTTTGGTAAATAATCCTGTACTACTGCATGGGCACCGGGGTTCTGCAGGCCAATAGAGTTCAACATGCCCATGTAGGTCTCGGCGAGCCGGTGAGGCTTGTTTCCAATTCGGGGTTCGAGGGTCGTACCCTTCAGACAGATGGCACCCACGTCACGGTTGGAAAACCCCTTGATACGTGTGTATTCCTCACCAAAGCCGACGCATCCCGAAAGCAGCACCAACGGGTTATTAAAATGCATTCCGCAAAAATCCAGTGCCAGCGGAGAAACTTGCTTATCTGTATGTGTCATAAAGTCAGCATTTACGTGGAATATAGTGTGTCCATTATATGTCCCGATGGTCCCGGAGTCGATTGATCACTTTATAGCCAACTGTTACGCTGTAGCCTCTTCCAGTTTGTATTGAGCTCATGCCCATCATGTTTCATGTTGTGTTATTCCAGCCCGAAATCCCCCCGAACACCGGCAACATCATACGTCTGTGTGCCAATACCGGCGCGGGCTTACACCTGATTCATCCACTCGGCTTTACGCTGGAAGACAAACAATTGAGACGGGCCGGGCTTGATTACGACGAGTATGCGCGTATTAGTGAATATCCGTCCCTGGATGACTTTGTCACACAAATCCGTCCGACGGCCCTGTATGCGGCATCCACCAAGGGTACCGTTAATTACGCGGATATAAACTACCAGCCCGGCGATGCTATTTTATTCGGGCCGGAGACACGTGGCTTACCTGGAGAAGTCCTGGCCACGTTTGATGCTGAACACGTACTACGTATTCCGATGCAAAAGACCAGCCGCAGCCTTAACCTGTCGAATGCGGTGTCTGTCGTGCTTTATGAGGCCCTGCGACAAAATCACTTTGCGTTTGGAGAAATTTGAGCGGTTTTGCAGAGATCAAAACCGTCAGCTGATTCAAGGTGCGTTTCTGTCGGCGATGGAGAGTGATATGGTTCTGGAAGTCAGCATCTGCTGGACACTGCTGCCATTCGTACCGGTAACACCCAGGTTATATACACAATAATTAGAACCTGCCTCGGTCATCGGACTGGCGCTGCAACTGACAGTAGCGCTGTAACCATCCAGACCACCTTCTGAATAATTCAGGGTCTGTCCATTAATCCCGGTACAACAGGTCGTCGCACAAGTGCATCCACCATCACTGGCCGTCAACGACTGCTGGATGGCCCACTGGACACCACTGCTCGCGGCAAACCACGACTGCATACTGCTGACTGACTGGGTAGTATTCAGCGACCCTATCGTCGACATGGATGCCATATAGGTACCAAGCAGGGAAAATAGCACGATCAGAACTATCACTATCATCGCACTGAAACCGTTCTGGCGTTTTCGCTGTATCGTCATGGCTGATTATCCACATGCGCCTGCTGCAACAGGGTCACGTCCTGTCCGACGAGATCAGGATCTTCAATTGTGATCTGCAGCGTCACCATGGCCGCCCGGGAGGCCGTGCCCGGTGTATAGGAGAATTCGCAATCAGTCACCTTATTTGCCAGCAGGTTGCTGTTAAGCGAGGGCAGTGACGTGTCTGTAAAATCACTTCCGCCGGGGTCTATAGGCTGGGTAGAAAGCACATCATAATTATCGAACCTGAGTATCTCGCCGCTGCTGCTATCGCATAAGAAGCTGACCGGCGTATCCACTATTTGGAAACGCTGGTTCGGTGATTTGAACGGGAATCTGGTCAAGGGCGCAATATCAAAAGTAATAGTATTCGCCGTTGCCGCCTCAATACCAGCGATGTTGTCACCGTCGTAGGCATTTGCTCCAATCTGGCCGGTGTTGAATATAACCAGGCAGTCTATAGCACCCTGTAAACAACTGGTCTGGTTCGCACCCGCACCACCACTGACCGGCAGATTGTTCAAAGTACCCAGCACCTGGAAACAATCCGTGCTGGCGCTGAAACTGAGCACATCCTGTGGGGCTGGTCCACCACACACGGGCGTTCCCGCGGGATGGGGTTTATCACGATAACGACCACCATCAAGCGTACGCAGAAACTCAATTGAGGTAATTGAACCACTGGTTCTGATACGTATACTATTTGGCAGGGCAAGTCGTATCTCACGGGTCATACGCTGTAATGCTGTTTCGGCAATATCGACCAGCGCGGCGCGTTGCTGAACCTGTACATATTGCCGCATCGGTCCACGCAGGATCGTGTATAACACCCCCGACAATATTCCGATCAATATGATTACCACGATCATTTCTATCAAGGTAAACCCGTCGGCATGATTGTGTCTGCCCACATGCATCGGTTGGATTCTGAAGACTGCCCTGTGGGCAGGAGGAGATTGAACAGTAGCAGTAACAGTCATCAGAAGTTCGTCCTGTAACCGCTCAGTGTTACATCTATATCCGGGTTTGTCACATGGGTAACATTCACATCGACACGCACTACCTGGCCGCTCGCAGAAGACAGACCGGACAAGGTCACCGCGCTGTCATCGACCGTAACAGTTACGTCATAATCCGACAAGGCAGCAATTGCAACATCAAACTGGTTCCTCGCCCCGCTATCAGTCAACCCGTTATAATCGCAGACATCATCATAATCCGACCGGGCCTCGGCAGGTGCCGGACTCGCCGTCCCGCCACAGGTCGAACAGATATTTGCTGCGGTACAAAATGCGGGGCAATCAGTAGACAGGTTAGGGTCACAAAAAGAATTCAACATCACTTCTTCCAGATACGATTGCGCAATCGCATGGGCCTGCTGGCGTACCATCGGGTCGACACTGGCAATTGTACTTGCGTTCATTAATTGCGTAAAAGCAGTCACGCCAATGGCCAGAACCATAATGGTAATCACCAATTCAATCAGGGTGAATCCAGGAAGATACCGGTAGTTATTCATGGGCAAAGCCGGTATTGGCCTCGACAGTGATCGTACGACTGTCGATAGTGATTGATTGTGCTGCGGTCGGCGAGCCTATCCGGTCGAAGGTGAAGTTGACTACCGGGACACTACCCTCCGGCGTACTGTCGGCACAAAAGTCCGTGTCGCCCGAGGCCGGGTTCGTCAGATTAGAATTTCCAGCACATCCGTTCCATTTCAGTTCACAGATGTCCGCATCGACTGTATCAATCTCGACTGTGACACTACAACCGGAACTGATAGCTTGTTTCTGGGCAAAGCGGATTGCGGTGATGGCCTGCTGGGTAAAACCGGCGGACCGAAAGCCGGCCAGATTCATCCGGGGGACGGCAAAGGTGGCAAGTATGCCCACTAGTAGCAGGACTACAATCAGTTCAACCAATGAAAACCCCCTAGTCACCACATAACTGATAACAGGGATTTTAAACATTTAAAATACACCTCGGTATTGGATGGCAAACCAGAGCCGGATCATTCCATCCGGGACAACCACATTATTTTTTGAACAGGCATAAAAAAACCACCATTAGCACATATAGGATGGCTAATGGTGGTCATATTAACAATTAAAAAACAATTACTTAGATCGCCAAGTCCAGTGCTATAAGATCGGGAGTATCACAAGTAGTCGTACTAGTACCAACTGTTACAGTAACTACACCGCCGGTAACTGACGTTGAAAATCCATCGAGTGTAGTATTAGTAAGGATAGTTGCGACAGCGACAGGAGAACCATTGTTATTAGCTAACTGAAGCACAGCAGAACTCATTATCGCACCTATTGCACCATCACACGCCGCTATCTCAGCATTACTTGTCAGATCAACGAACCTTGGCACAGCGGTAGCTGCCAAAATTCCAAGTATTACGATTACAACCACCAGTTCGATCAGGGTAAAACCACTTTGTTGTTTGTTCATTTACTTTTTCCTCATGTTTCAGGCCGCGGCCTGGATATATAGTTGATTCCCGTAACCCGCATCGCCGCAGCGACCGGCCCTGGAACTTCCTGCTCCCGGAAACCTGTTTACTACTACCGGGTCCCTCCGGCAATTATTTCTGCATCAGGTGACCTGATTATACATCACCCGACGACAACTGCATTCTTAACTACCACCTGACTATAGGTCTATTCCCGTTCAGATACCAGTACGCCATGGTTAATTCACTTACATTTGTGATGCACTTGTCGGGATTTCCTGCCTAAATCAACATGATCGCCATACTGATGACTATATAAATGCCGCCAAGTGCTACTGCCAGACCAAACAGACGGGGATTACCCGGCAATATATCCAGCGCTATGTCATGGCTTTTATCCAGCTTTTTCAGATCCTTTCCGGTCACTACCCATTTATTCATATGCGTCTCCAGAATCTTAAGCACGCTTGGGCGTACCAGCACGATCAGGCCAATCAGTAACGCCAGCAGGTTCGCACTGATGACAAGTGCATATAATGCCCCGTATAACCACTCGGACCAGAAACGATTTCCAATCTGTGGTAACTGCGACACAAGCATACTGATATCGATCCTCTCAAACATCATGAAAAGTGTATATACCGCACCGGTTATTATCAATGCACCGGCGACACGATGGTGTTTGTAAATAAAGCGCTCCTGGTAACGCGGCCTGTCCAGAGAATCAAAAAAAGAATCTGTACTAATCCAGCGGCCAAGTGACTTGCTCGCCTTGAGAAATCCGTGCGGCATTATCAATATCCAGACCCCGATAAAAAATATCAGCAACCCGATCAACAATATCGAATTGATAGCCCATAACTGAATTTCGTTGTTCATCCCCATACTTGTCCCCCGTCCTTAGCTGATTCTAGATTCGCCAATCATACGCGCCCGTTGCCTGCAGACGTATATTCCTGAACTCATCTGCTGCAGGATCAAACTGATTATTGTTATTTCTGTCCGTATAATCAACATCGACATAAAACTCCACGCGGTCGGGTCCGGGTAAACTACTTTCAAAATACTCACTGTTCTTGACCATATATACCAGTGTCCGGGCCTGGAGATTAAAATACCAGCTACCCGCCTCAATATCGTCCGGATTGACATTATCAAACTCACCGAGATAGTTTGGCGGCACACCCAGGTAGACCTTGCCTGCAAACTTTTGTGACTCGTCCACATCTGACTTCATCGTACTCTCCAGCCATCCCGGATCGATAGCATCCAGCGCAAAAGGGTTAAGCCCCTTGAATCCCTCCAGCCCACCATAGTCTCCACGTAAAGCATACCCTGCCGCCCGATATTGCAATGAGGTATTGATGTTGATAACCGAGTTCATCAGCAGACTACGTTCTGCAATGGCAAACATTCGCAACATATAACTCATAAAGTATGTCACTACCAGTGCAAATACAATTACTACCATGACCATTTCTAGCCTGGATAGCTGGCGGTCAGCCCATCGCCCTGCGAGATACATAGTTCTATTTTATCGCAGTAGAAAGGTCCCACATGGGCAGAAAGACCCCCAGTGCGAGTATTAATACCATAATACCAATTGCGATTATAAGGACAGGCTCAATGCTGGCGCTGAGGTTCTTGATATCATAATCAACTTCCCGTTCATAAAAATCCGCCACCTCAACAAGCAGATTATCCACCTCGCCGGTCTCCTCGCCCACAGCAAGCATCTGCAATACCAGCGGAGAAAACTGGTTGGTGATCGTGGCCGTCCGTGTCAAGGACTCACCACGTTCGATACCATTACGCATGCTAAGTATATGCTCAGCTATGTATTCATTATCAACCGATCGGGAAACCACCATCATCGCCTGCACCAGTGGCACACCCGACGTCAGTGCCATCGAAAAGGCCCGGGCAAATCGGCCCAGGGTGGCCCGATGCAAGATCCCGCCTATAATCGGGATCCTCAACTTATGCTTGTCCCACCAGTAGCGCCCATTTTCGGTCTTGATGTAGGAATTAAAACCGAGTGAGCCACCAATCACGCACGATAATACTACTGGCCACCAGGCAACAAAAAATCCCGAAGTAGCCATCAGCAGGCGCGTCTGCCAGGGCAAGGCCACATTGGCCTTGGCAAACAGTTCCGCAAATGTCGGGATAACAAATATATTTATTACCGCCATGGCAATCCCGATTGCTACAAACACAAATATTGGATAGCGTATGGCGGCCTTGATACGCTGCCGGGTTTCCTTTTCCAGCTCCGGATAGGCCGTAATACGTTTGAACGACTCGTCCAGCCTGCCAGTCTCCTCGCCCACCCTGACCATACTGATAAACAGTGTGGGGAAGATATCGGGATGTCTGGCAAGAGAACTGGCCATGTCGCGGCCAGATTCCAGAAACGCAAGCGACTCTTTCAATGCATCCATCAGATATATATTGCGGGTCGAGGCAATAATACCATTCATGGCGCGGGTGATGGGTACACCTGACTTCATCATCGTATACATCTGGCGCGTGAACAGGATGATGTCATCCAGATTGGGGCGTTTCGCCCTCCATTTCGACATGACCGAGTCTGCATCGTTGCTGGCAGCCTTCTCGTTTATCTCAATAGGTGTGATTCCCGTATTGGAAAGCTGGTTGGCCACCGCATCTATCGTGGCCGCCTCCAGTTCACCCTTGACCAGCGCACCACGGACACTCCTGCCCTTGTAGATAAAATAAGGCATCAGACACTGACTTTATTGGGCTGTTGCCAGCTTTCCGGGTCGGCCAGTGCCTCAACGTCTGCCGAGATTCTTAGCACCTCTTCCAGTGTGGTTATCCCTTCAGAGGCGTATTGCAGGGCCACATTGCTCAGTGTCCTGAAGCCTTCGGTTTTCATGGCGGCATGGTTGAATGCAGTACTGTCTCCGCTGGCCAGTGCTTCACTCAAGGCCTGGTTAAACTCAAGATATTCATACACGCCTATCCTGCCGTGGTACCCGGTATAGTTGCAATGCGGACAACCGGCGCCTTTGTGAAATACCGTCGCTGCATACTTGTCTGCGCCATGCTTCCTGACCCAGGCCAGTTGCTGGTTGTCCGGTTTATATTCCTGGGTGCAGCTTTTACAAATCCGCCTGACCAGACGCTGGGCAAGAATGGCGTGCAGCGAGGCTGCCAGCAGATAGGTCTTGATCCCCATATCCAGCAGACGTGTTACCGTACTCAAGGCATCATTCGTATGTAATGTAGACAACACCATATGACCGGTCATCGCCGCACGCAATCCGATCTCAGCTGTCTCTTCGTCACGCATTTCACCAACGAGGATAATATCCGGGTCCTGACGCAAGGCGGAACGTAATACACGGGCAAAGGTAAGGCCTATTTCGGATTTGACCTGTACCTGGTTGATTCTGGGTAATCGATATTCAACAGGATCCTCTACCGTTATGATCTTGTTTTCGGCGGTATTCAGGAGACTGAGGGCGGAATACAGCGTTGTTGTCTTGCCGCTACCGGTCGGTCCGGTCACCAGCATCATGCCATGGGGACGCTTGATTACATTGACAAAGCGGGCACGTATATCCTCCGGCATACCGAGATCGTCCAGATCCAGAATGCCACCGGACTGGTCCAGCAAGCGCATTACCACAGACTCACCGTATTGCACCGGCATGGTGGACATACGCACATCAATGATATGGTCCTGTATCTTGATGGTAAATCGACCGTCCTGCGGCAAACGCTTTTCTGAAATATCCAGATTGGCCATCAGTTTGAGCCGGAGTACCAGCGATGGCGCAATCCGGACTTCATTCATGACATGCTCCTGCAACACGCCATCCACACGCTGACGTATTCGCAATACAGATTCGTCCGGTTCGATATGAATATCAGATGCCTTGATCTGGACAGCATCTTCAAACAAGGACTGTAACAATTTGACCACCGGGGCATCGGCAATATCTGCCGCGGACAACATCGCTGCCAGATCGATATCACCTTCGGCCAGTTCATCACTCAACTGTTCTGCAAATCCGGATATCTGGTCGGTCTTGCGATAAACCAGGTCGATGGTCTTCATCAGGTCACTTTCCCTGACCACCGCCAGACGCACCGGCACGGAGAGGATACGGGACAACTCGTCATACGCAAAAATATTGGTCGGGTCGGCCATACCTACCATCAGACCTTCGGTGTCCTGTGCCAGTGCAATCGCCCTGAACCGACGTGCCTGGATCTCTGGTATCAGCTTGACGATTTCATGTTTGAATTTGTAATGGAGCAGATCGATAAACGGAATCTTTAGCTGGGTCGACAACACCTGCAGCATGTCATCTTCCTTGATATAACCATTCTCAATCAGGATGCGCCCCAGCTTGCGTCCACTGGACTTCTGGTCTGCCAACGCACTTTCCAGCTGGGTCTGGGATATATATTTCTGCTCGACCAGCAGGTCACCCAGCCGAATTTTCTTTCTGATTATCGTATTCATCTTTTCTCTAGTCGCCCAATCTGTCTGGATACGTACTGTTTCAATTCCTGGTTCAAGCTGTTTCCCTGCATTGCACGTCTGTAGGAGGCCAGTGCCTGTGCCGGACTTTGCAGAGCTTCCTGAGAAATCGCCAGCCCCATCCACCAGAGACTGTTGCCCGGTTGTCGCGTCAACAAAGACTGATAATAGTCGGCCGCCTCCTGATGACGCGTCATCCTTTGCAGTAGCGCCGCATAAAACGCATAGTACTGCTCATTCTTTTCAAGCGCCGGTAATGACCTGCGCAACACGCTGACAGCCTCGACCACTTTATCATCTGCGACCAGTATATGTGCATATTGCCTGGCCCACGCCGCATTCGCCGGATTGATTTCAAGTCCCGCCGCCAGCACCTGTCCGGCCTGGGCAGTCTCACCACGGTCTGCCAGTGAGCTGGCATACAGGGATCTGGCCTCAACGTTCAACGGATCCTGTTCCAGAATAGCAACCAGTTTTGTATCGCCCTCGCCAAAATTGCGCCTCTCATAGTATGCGCTTGCCTCTTCCATTTGAACCAGTAGAGGATCTGTCGACACGCTTGCAGGACGAATATCCATCTGCCCATACCCGGATTCTGTCGCTGGTACTACATACTCTATGGCCGGCAGGTATTCATCCTGAACTGCGCTAGCGCCTGGTGTGGCAGATAAACTGGCATCCTGTCCGCTGGACACCTGACTTGTCTCCGTCGCCGTGTTGATGTTGGCAATCTCGTTGTTTTCAACGCTTGGCAGTGTAAGATCCAGCTTAAGGGCAGGGACAGTGACAGGCACGGGCTCAACCGGTATGACAGTTTGCCCAGCGGTCTGCGCAATGTTGATAACATCCGGAATCGCGCTGCTGGATAGTAATGACGCATCCACGACGGCAGGTGCCGGAGCGGGTTGGTTCGTCCAGAACCCGTAAACGGCAATGAGCACGGCGATTACAAAAAAACATACAATCAAAAAATGATACGGTAATTTAAGCGAGGAAAAACCGGTATTTACAACCGGTGCCAGGCCACCCAGCACAATCTGGTCATGGTCCTTCTGGTAACTGTGACGCTGTTCCAGATCAGAAAGCATTTTATTTATCAGACTCATTTCAACAATCCTGTCACCTGTCCACTCCAGAGTGCAAAAACCAGCGCCAGCAACCCTGCCACCCCGAACAGCCAGCGGGTATGTACGGGTAACCACAGGTTGAACAGTGAAGACTTCATATTCTGCGTCCTGATCGTATCCCTTGAGGCCTCGCGCAGATGTTTCAGACGCACGGTATAGTCACCTTCGCCATAGGCGGCGATCAACGCCTTGTGTGCGACGATATTAACCAGTCTCGGGATGCCACCCGTAATATGGTGCATATAATCTACAGCTTGTGGTGCAAACAAGTCCTTGCCCTGCAAGCCTGCGACAGCGAGTCTGTGGCGCAGGTAAGCCAGCGTCGCCGGCTGGTTCAGGGGTAACAGATGATACGAAAAGGTTATGCGCTGTTTTAACTGGCGGATAGACGGTTGTTCAAGCAATTCATCCAGCTCGGGTTGCCCGAACAAGACGACCTGCAACAGTTTCCTTTTTTCGGTCTCCAGATTGGTTAACAGTCGAACCGTTTCCAGGGTACGCAAGGGCATCGCCTGTACTTCATCCAGACATAACACGACTTGTTTGCCCTCCTGGTGAATCTGTATAAGCCGGTCAGTTATACTTTTCAGCAAATGGTGCTGCCCTATGTTTTTTTCATAATCAACCCCGAGTTCGTCCGCAATCGAGAACAAGAGGGTATCCGGTTGCAAATAGGGGTTGTAGATATAGGCTGTTACAAAACCATCACCCAGACTGTTCAGTAGTTTGCGACAAAGGATGGTCTTGCCTACCCCCACCTCACCGACCACCTTGATAAATCCTTCGCCGCTGCGTAATGCCACCAACATTACGTTTAATGCGTCCTGATATCCGGCCCGGTTCATGAAAAACTCGGTATCCGGCGTAATGGTAAATGGCATTTCTTTCAGACCAAAGTGTTGTAAATACATGATCTTACCTGGCCGAACAACCGGCCGCGCCGGTATTCAGAACCGTTGGGGCAGGCTGAAACTCAACGCAGGTTTTCAAGTTCCCTGGAGTACGCATCAATTGAATCGTCCCATTGGTCCGTGTCGTTAACAACAATCGGCCTTAACAGGATAACCAGCTCGCTTTTAACCGAGGAATTATTCTTTTGCTTGAACAGATTACCCAGCACAGGCACCTTGCCCAGCCCCGGCGTTGCTGCGCTGCGGTTCGTTGAACTGTCCTGCATTAATCCTCCAATGACAATGACCTGGCCGCTACGCGCACGTACGATGCTGTCTGACTCACGTATTGTGCTGAGGGCGAGGGGTAGCTGTTGTGTCAGTGTCCCGATCGTGACCGTCTTTTGCTGGTCCTTTACATCACTGACTGAGGGATGTACATGCAACGTTACTATCCCTTCCTGGCTGATCTGGGGCGTGACATCCAGCGCAATTCCGGAGAAGAACGGCGTCAATGTTACCGAGGGCGTTACGGTGGTTGCTGTACCCGTTACTGTGGTATTGGTCACCTCAGTGACAAAAAATTCGTCTGTTCCAACCTTGATCACAGCCTTCTGATTATTAATTGTGGCCACCCTAGGGCTCGACAAGACCCTTACATTTCCCTGGGTCTCCAACAATTCAATAAACGAGGTGAAATCCCCAAGGTTCAGCGCCATGGTAAATACACCACCAAAGGCAGAGGCATCAGTCCCCTCAATCGGATTGTAGTTGGAGGGATCAAGCACTCCGGTATTTCCAGCGATATCACTGAGACCACCCTCGTTCACCAGAACTGATCCACCACCGGTATTGCCGATGGTCATGCTCTTGTTATTGTGCGTCACCAGTCCGGCCCAGTTGATGCCTGCCTGATATCCATCACTGAGCGTAACTTCTACAATTTTTGCCTCCAGTATCACCTGGCGCTGCACGACCAGTTGTGTGGCGGTCAGGAACGATTCGACTTCGCGCAGCTCATTTGGCAAGGCGCGGACAACAACCACACCCGACTGCGGATTGACTACCACGCTGCGTCCCTCACCTGCGCCAACAATCGCCATGACCGAGGTCTGCAATTCAGTCCAGAATACAGACTCCGGTTGGCGGGTTGAAATCCGTGTGCCGGTCATGCTGGACGTATTTCCGGAGGAATTACCCGAAGAATTGTTGTTATTGTCGTTATTATTATTGTTGTTGGTATTGTTGCCGTTGTTATTATTATTGTTGTTGTTCCCGCCGGACTGGGTCAATGAGCCCGAACTGACGAAAGTCTGTGAACTGCCGGAACGCTCTACATTCAAATAGTTAATCTGGTAAATCCGTGCACGCAAGCGGCCGGGGAGGACCTGATAACCGTAAGCTGTATTGACGAACTCATAGCCGTAAACATCACGTACGGCCTCCATTACTTCCGGTATTGTCACATTTCGCAAATTGAGCGTTATCGCACCAACCACTTCCGGATGAACAACCATATTGTAATCTGTGCCATCGACCAGACTGAGGAAAAACTGATCTGCAGGTACTCCGTTTACAGATATATCAAAGCGTTTATCGTCAACCTTTGTTGCAGATTGTTCTGTCGCTCCCAGACTGAGAGAAGGTATCAGCGCAGAGGATACGTTCTCGGGGATTTCCGTCAGCTGCTCGTTATGTGCGGCAGATTCGCCGAGGACGGCACTTGCATCCGTAATTATGTCATCACGTACAGCCTGTGGCTGACATGCCACCAGCACTCCGAGTAACGGGATGATTAATGTACGCTGGAATAATGGCTTTATCATAGGGCTCAGTTTTTATCTTTTGTTTACGACCGGGTTTTTGATACTGGTTTCGCTATATAAACGTATTTTAAGAGGTTTATTATTCAGCATGAGGGTAACCCCATCGGCACCTATTTCAATCACTTTTGCCGAACCTATGATCTCACCCACACGAACGAGTTTGTTGTTCACAATGGCGCTACGCTCCGCCCCGGATATGCGTATCGCAGTCAGCTTCCATTCAACCAGTTCACCGGGTAGTTCCTGGACTGTCACCATCTCATTATACCCAACGGGGCGTGTAGGGTCTGGCAATATCTCTGTCTGACCAATCACAGTTCCAGTCAGCAGTGCCAGAGATAACAACGGTAATATTTTTCGCTTCATACCCCGATCCATTCCTTACCCAAGCTCAGGGTATACAAAGTAATTGCGACCGTGCCTCGTGGGTATTCCGTCACTTCATATTCTATCGTTTCCCAGAAAAATCCCCATTCAAGTGATTCGAGCTCACGCATATACGCCAGCGCTGATAAATAATCACCTTCAAGCGTAATCGTAAGCCCGTGTTTATAGGCATTATCAACTGCATCAACGGCCACTGATTCCGTTTCTGTCGAGGCAGTATTGGTCTCAACCGGCTCCTGGTCGGACATGGCAGCATCACCTACCTGCCCCTGATCGACAGCAGCCACAGGTGCAAGTAAGGGAGTAACACCCAGTCCCTTGATTTCAATCAGTTGCAGTCCCCTGGATTTGCTGAGTATCGTCTGCAGTATCGCTGCCATTTTATCGGCGTCAACCAGGTGGCTGGTCGAATTACGGACACTTGTTTCGACCTCGGCCAGCTGTTGTTTCAGTTCAGCCAGGCGGGCTCGACTGGTATCGCCCGATACATCACTCCCCTGACGAATCATGCCCTGAATCCTGAAGTTAAGTGCTGATTGCTCGGCCCTTTTAATCTGCAGCTCCGCCAGCAACTTTTTGTTTTCTTCAAGCTGTGGACGCATCAGTAATGTGTCCCACAGCGTAAACATGATAAATACGACCGCAGCCAGAATAATTCCGCGTTCCCGGATACTCAGCGCATCAATTTTATCGATCAGGTATCGGAGCTTATCCATGGCTATTTCGTACTTATCGAAAATTCAAGCGGGTTTGCCGGGTCTACCGGGCGGGACAAATTCAATACATTAAATGACAGCCCGTTGAGTACATCCTCTCCAGCCAGCCTGGTCAGGTACTGCGGAAGCAGCTCGGACGTGAGGGTTTTACCCTGTAAACCCAGATTCCGACCACCGTTGCTGACCGTAATTTTTGTCAGCCACATCCCCTGTACATGTTGTCGGGCAAAGGCCGTCATATACGACGAGAGACCCGCTGTGTTACCCAGGGTCTGGCTTTCCAGCATATCCTTGATTTGCTGGCGCTTCTGTAGATCTGCCGACAGTCTGGCAATCTCGTTTTCCAGCAATTTACTCGGAGACTCTGCGGTTGCAGTATTCTCCATTTTTGATAATTGTGCGTTCATTTTTGCAATGTCGGCGCGCACCTGGGTAGATTGTTCTTGCAATGGTTGCAGTTTTGCCTGGCCGTAAAGGTATATCGAGGCAAATACCACCATGAATATTCCACAAACCTGCAACATGGCTATGGCAGAAAAGACCTTTTTCTGCCGTCGGAATATGGGTTGGTAAAGATTAATCTGCTGGTTCACAGTGCCATACCTTCCTTGCGTAAGGCCGCGCCTATGGCAAGTATACAGTTGGCCTGAAGCTGGTGGTTCACTGGCTGACGCACATCGATCAAAGTATTGACGTCCAGTATTCTTGCCGGAATTTCCAGCTGGGAGGTAATGTACTCAGCCACTCCTTCAATTTCTACGGGCAATGGCGTAATAACTATGCTTGAGACCTGGGGTTTTGAGAAATGGCTTTCGTAATAGTCGAGTGATCGCTGAACCTCTACGATGATGCCATCCAGCCAGCTGTTGATTAATTCGGGATCAGCACGATGCATTGCCGTGCCCGGGAGAAAACTGGTGCCCTTGTCGATACGACGGGACAAATACAAAGTCGACTGTCGGGTGATGGTAATCAGGCCGCGGTCCTGCCCGATATGGATAAGCGCCACGCCTCCTACATCTTCCGGTAGCAGCGAGGCGATATTTCGTAATGCCAACTCGGGAATATCAATTACTGTCAGGTTGAGACCGGAATCCACAAGCTGATCTATCCTGCTTTTTACCGCACTGGCCCGGGCAACAACGACATACATCATCCGGTTTTTGCCCGTACCCTTGGTATCGGGTACTTCAAATACGTCCACCACCGAGTCGTCAATATGAAAATCAATCAAATCCTTTATCTTCCAACGTATCGCCGCCCGTAACTCGTCTGGTTGTACATCCGGTGCCTCGACCATCAGCAGGTTATAACTGCCCAGCTCCATCATGCTGACACAGTTAATTCGTTCCAGATGAAATTCGGTAGTGACTTTCTGCAACATCTTGTCGTCAGATTTACCTTCATTCCGCGACAGGAATGAACACATCTCCAGTACCGGAGGTACATCTTTTTCACGACGTACCTGGGCGAGGGCAATACCTTCCCCTCCCGGACAAATGGCGGCAATCGTGTTCTGTCGGATTTTCTTTCTCAGCTTTTTTAACATATATCAATTCGCATCACTCACCGGGCTGGACCGATCATTGCTACTGTCCTGTCTTCGCTGAATGACACAATTATCTGAACGTGACTTCTTCTAGGTAGAAATTATTTTAAGTTTTTCACTCTACCTATTGATTGTCAAACATATTTTGTAAATACATTGTCACATTTGAAGTTGAATTTGCCGCATATAAACGCCTCAGACCATCTACTGCAGAACAAGGCTATGGCAAAAAACCGGCCTTTATTGTGACCCGATTTTATATGTTACTGTTTTATATATAGAATATTCTCGTTAAACCGGTAAAAAATACACCTCAATTGCAATTTTGTGACTGTCCTTGAAAAAACTCAAGCCAGGTTAATTCCATGGCTCCCGGATATAGATAAAATCACGCGATCCCTTATATATGCCAAAACTTGCCCGTCCGACGGGATTAGCATCATAGGGACCGTTATTCAGCCCGTCCAGATTGTCCCAGTCAAACTGCAACCAGTCCTGGGCAGACCCTGATATAGACAAATTCAGGGTAATAAACAACGGACCGGTCTTGCCTGGACCGACAGCCGGATCCGCATTGTCCCCGACCACCAGTGGGCTTGCCGGGCCGGATACGCCGCCAACCAGCGCGGTCGGTGTCGCCGGTAACTGCACAGCAACATCGGCTGTCGTCAGCGTATCGGAACCGTTCGCATCCGTGATTATGCTGTTGGCGCCCTGATACAGCGTACAATTATCATCCGGATTGGGTACAAACCCGGAACTCGCATCAAGATAATATTCAGCCTGCAGACCCATCGTCAGCGGTAACAGCTCCGAACCAAAGGCATTATTGATCGCAAGGCGCCCCCAACGTTGATCCTTGTCGGTGCTGAATGCGATTCCCTGTCCTGCACCGGTGTTGCCGAATCTGGCCGGATTGATGTTGGTACCCGAACCGTTTCCGTAAAACACACCATCCTGATCAACCACATTCAGGCCGAGACTGATCTCCGCATCAAACGGTACAACCGGGGAGATGCGGTTGAACGCAATCTTCTGGCCCGCCCCGAAGCTGAACGCCAGCTTTACCGAGCCTGTACCCATATCGGTAATCGTCGGTAACCAGCCGGTGATGAGGCCGGTATCCAGACCCAATACACCGGGACTGCCTTCACTGAATCCCTCGTTGGTACCGCCAGGGTAACTGACAGAGGCGGTACTGAGTAGATTAAAGCTGCCGGTATAGTTTGCGGTCGTACTGCCACCCTTGGCCCTGGCTGTGGCGGTTATCTCCGGATTAACCTGGAATCCAAACGGCTGGCCAACATAGGTAAAGGCCGTACACTGCGTTGCAAACTGCGGGGCGTTCAGGCTGACATCAAAATCATACGGCACAAACCTGCCGATGGCCCCCGATGGATTACTGCTGCTGTCCAGCGTGCCATTCCAGTAACTTGCACCAACAATATCCACCGTTGGATCGGCCAGATAATCATTGAACTGGGCCGTCATCATGAACGTGCCCACCTCCATATATTGCAAATCGGTAAGTGGGGCCTGTCCAGCACCATTAAATTCACCGGCGACCACAGCTCCATTGTTCAATGAGCCGAGTATACCGCCTGAAGGGGCATACACTGCTGAAGCGGTCAGTACTCCATCGGCGCGGTAGGATGGCGCAAGCGCACTACCGACCAGTGAGGTGTTATCCGTTATATTGACGCCTTCCGTAAAAATACCAACCGTACGTGAGTCCGGAATACCGTCAAATGCCGTGCCCCAGGGGATACCATCATCATCATTGGCCTCCCACAGGTATGCGCCCACCTTGAGTGAAAAATCAGCACCGGCCGCCGCAAATTTTGTGTCTGTGTGCAGCAAGGATCCGGGATTTGGCGTGACACCATCGAGTATATCGGTAATGGCCAGCGCAAACGGTCTCACGATGAACTGTTGACTGGAGCCGGACATAAATCCGCCTGATCCTGGACCCGTCGGTGGGGAGTTTCCATCGGCCAGTGGTATCTCGTAACGGGCGTGCAGTTGTATCTTGCCTGCGTCCGGATAATTGATTACCAAAGGTGCCCGGGTAATTCCGGTGGCCGTGCCGTCGTCTTCAAAATTCAGGGTCACATTCGTATAGCTGTTTGTGCCCAGGGTCAGGTTATCATTATTTGTAGCGATCGGGGTCGAGTTGATTCTGACCTGCCGTGCACTGCAACTGCCAGGGTTGCGACACTCCGCCCCCATTGGTATCGTAATACTGGATCCGGCCGGGAAAGCTGCCTCACAGACAGAGGCGTTTGTGTCAGATACCCGCACCGCCCGCAAAGCGATCAGATCATCCAGCGGTGCTACATTCGATGGCTTGCCTGAAATCTGGGTCTGGATAATCTCGTTGCTACTGTCGTAGTTATAGAACTGGAAGCCGGTCAGGCTGAAGGTAATATTCGGATCGGTAATCACACTGAAGTCCAGCGTGTCCTTGATACTGTTCGTATCTATCACATTGAAGTTGACCGTTTCCGCCGTGTTACCGGACGTGAGTGCCGCATAGTTGAACGCCAGTTGCACACTGGTACTGCCGTCGCCAGGAAACTGGAAGTTGGCCATGCCGCTGGTATTGCCATTTCCGCTCAACGTACCGGTCAACGGTGAGATCAGATAGGACCAGGTACCTTTCGCTGGAACCGGTGGTAATCCGGTTAACGGAATTACTGACAGTGCGAGGGTGACATTACCCGGATCTGTTGCATCACCGTGCGCGTCAATTGCGGTAATGGTAATGGTCTCGGCCAGACAACTGACACCGGTCCCATCATGACTGATATTGTATTGAACCACCGGACAATTCCGGTTCGAACCATCGTAATTATTCCCGGCAAGCTGGTTGTAATAGATGGACTGGATGTCTGCCAGGGTGAGGACACCATTAAAGATCATCAATTCATCAACATAACCTTCCCAGTCTTCCGTATTACTGAAACCGCCTCCAACGCTGTCCTGTTCCTGGCCGACGATCAGTGCTTCGATGCCGACAGCACCGGTGGGTTGACCGGCAAGACAGCCGGCCGAGGTGCCATCAACAAAGACACAATTCGTCGCGCCATTGCGTGTCCACACCACATGGTGCCAGGTATTATCCAGCGCCGATATATCCGGATTAACGGCCATCAGACTGGGAATTGTTATTGTTGTCCCGCCGAGCGCACTGCCAAGCAAGACCGGGCGGAATGTGGTATTGGTCGGGAACCACATGATCAGTTCGTTAAACTGACCTGCCCTTGCACCTGACAACAAGGCCTGGTTACCGGTATTCGGTGTTTTCACCCAGGTGGAAATGCTGAAGTCTGTCCGGTTATCGAGCGCATTCACGTTCATGCTCATATAATCCGTTGCACTGTTCGCGCTCAGGTCTGCGGCGTTACAGACCAGGCCGAGGTTGTCGGGAGAGTTCGTGGTCGTGCCACTGTAATTGTTACCGCTGAAGTCGGGAACGGTATCACCGGTACCGGCCCACGGGCCGTCCATATGCCAGTCGGCTACACGGGCCTGGAATGTAGGTGGATTGGTGCAGGGCGCTGTCAGGTTTTTCAGATAATTGATCTGTGGTCCAGACAGGGCGGCATTATAGATCCTGACTTCGTCTATCCAGCCATCAAAGTTACGTCCCGCAAATGCCTGGTCTGCGGCGATTTCAAGTGGATCTGCGTTCAGTGTCAGTGTGCCCACGCCGTCGCTCGGATCCGTTGCATCAAGCACACCATCAATATAGATACTCGATACACCCGCATTGTAAACAATGGCCACATGATGCCATTCGTTGACTGGAATCGTACTTGCTGAGAACAGCTCCTGACTACCCCCGCCCCACCACCAGTCAATTGTTCCGGCAGCGGTGATATGAAATTCATAATTCTCATCCTTCGAAAGTATGGTTTTCAGACCGCTACCCGGCCAGTTGAATGCGTAGACCCAGGTACTGACTGTCAGTGTGGTGGGAATATCGAGCAGGGCATTGTCCGGAGTCCGGATCAGGTCATCTACCTGATCAAACACACCATAGTTACAGGTCCCCGGGTTACCGCCGATGGCGGGTATCGCATTGGAAGTGTCCGGACCATTAAATGCTGTGGCATGCAGGTTATTACCACTGGTATCCAGTACTTCGTTGGCCGCTCCCGTCCAGGAAGATTGTTCCATCGTGTAGATTGCAACAGCAGGCGGTAATGCCGGGGTCGCAAGGACATTAAATGCCGAACTGGCTATTCCAGTCAGACCGCTGGCAGTTGAGGTTAGGGTCACACCGGCGGCCAGAATGTCAAAGGTGGTCGCGAGTGTGGTGGTTGAAAAACCATCAGTAAAGTCAACCGGTGTGGTGTAGATCGAGGTGCCACCCCCGGTATAGGTGTATGTTATCGCCACACCGGCATTGTCATACCCGGTCTGGATATTGCCAAACTGGTCTGTCACAACCAGTGTTGAGATATTGAATTGCAGATCCTCAAACTGGTCAGACGGTGCACCACTGACGGTGCCGCAGCTGGTACTGCTATAAGCAGTCTGTCCCGGCATGATGGTATACATTTCCGCTGCTGTACCCACGACTTCGGTGAGAGTCCCGGCATCGCTGCTGGTTATGGTCGTCAGCGTAGCGGTGGCGAACACGATATTACCGGTCGTTGCCAATGGACAGTCTGCAGTCGGTCGTATGCGCAGATTAGAGAATGTCAGTGAATTAAGCCGGGTACCTGAGCTGAGGCTCGAAACGGTAAAGGTGATGGTCGAGGCCGTCGGCGTAACTGAGGTACTCGACAGCACCAGGTCTGTGCCTGCCCCGCTGACCGTACCGACCGCAATGGTCACATTGGTACCGGTATCAAACTCGAATCCGGTCGGTGCCGTCAAGGTATAGTTACCGGCCAGCATACCACCGGTACTGGTTTCCCGGATTTCAAGTCCAGTGAGGCCGGTATAAGTGCCGCTGCCTGTCGTAGAATTGGTGTCTGCTGATATAGCTGTACCGCCCGTGGCCTGCGCAAATACGGTTGCTGTAGCCACCAGTGGCGTCAAAGCCATCAGTGAACCCACGCCTGTGTCCGCATCGCCACCGACAGTTGCCGTCTTGTTTCCGCTGGAGGCGGGTACGGCCTGGATCACCGTCGCCATTTGCAGGGATATTCCTCCTGCATTTGTCGTAGCGGCATTCGTGGTCGACAATGAAGAGATATCCACACGTTCGGTCATGCCGCCCGGCGCGAACCAGGGCCGGGTGGAACCAAAACTGTGCGCACTGACCACCATCACATCAGCAACCGTTGTAACTATTGCATTGGCCTGGTGTGTAGTGGCGGATGCCGTGACATTACCGGTCGGTGTAACATCAAATGGTGCAGCCGTATCGACGCCGATGAAACTGACGATGCCACCGGCTATACCCGCACCGGTACTGGTCAACGTGCCACTGATACCCCAGTTATAACTGACAGGTTCTACACCACTAACGATTCTGGAATACACGTATTGCTTGTTGGTCGACCCTGCGCCCTGCGTCACCGTGTTTTCCAGGGTCCAGCCAGCGGGTGTGGATACATTCAGTGTGGAGGGCGAGACTGCAACAGTCGCGATCATAATGTCATCGATAGTGGTGCCTGCCGGCACGTTTACGGTCAGCCCACTGGACAGTTCATTGGCCGGTCGCAGCGCATAAATGATCCCGTAATTCGTGTCACTGCCACCACCACTGAGGTCCCAGTCACTGATACTCTTGTTACCTGCGGTCGTTTGTAACAGATAGTTCAGCGACATACCCCAGTCCCTGCCAGTTGTGTCAAGGTTATCAAAAGACTGGGCCCATCCTGAGGCACTGTCCTCGGTAACTGTCCGGTTATCCGCCACAAATGTTGACACCACCACCATTGCATTGGGAAACCCGGTGGTATCTATGGTCGGTGTATCTATGTCCCCCGTGTTCTGCTTTGTCTCAGTCGGGGCTATCAGTACAGGTGAGGTCGTATCAACACCCCGGAACCGGGAAACATTTGCGGCAAACACATCACAGGTGCCGGTCTGGGTCAGCGTAATTGTGTCATTCGCCGTACCATCTGCCACACGCCAGTACAATTGCACCCTGAAATCCGTACCCCCGGCATAGAGATCGTTATACATCGAGGTCCAGCCTGCACTGGTCGTCACTGTCGCACCGTTTTCACGTACATTGACCGAAGCGATAAGCAGGTCATCCGTATTACCTGCCGGGGTCGTCGGGGTAATCGCATTGCCTCCGCCACAACCGGTGTCATCATCAAAGGTCCCCGCACCGATATGCGTAATCGTGTTAAAGGCACTTTCGCTGGCACTGCGTACAGTCACTGCTGCCTGTGCCCCGGGTACCACCAGTGACATACACACGGTGGCCACCACACTCATCATTACTGTCTTAATCTGTCTAATTGTATGTCTCATAAACCTTCACTCTGGTATATCACGGGTGATTCTTTTTCAGTTGCGCCTTCAGTTTGTTGACTTTCCAGGGCATCGGCTGCGGGTGACGCACTGTCGGCAGGTACATCGACTGCCTGAATTTGCCCGCTCTGGCGCTGCATTACCGTTACCCTGTTGCTATTACCGAGGATCATGTCACCTGCCCACCAGGTCGCTGCCGCTATACCGCCGCCCAGTAACAGAACGATCCACCAGGGCAAAGTGTTCACCTGCCGTTTACCTGTGGATACACCCGTACGTACCAGCTTGCGCTCCAGCTGATCCAGTCGACGCATATCCGGCCCGGGCATCGATTCAAATGAATCACGCAGCAGCTGTTCCAGACGATCATCACTCGGTAGCGAAAATCTGTTCATCCCGCCTCATCCTGCCAGTATTGTTTCAGTTTTATTATCGCTTCTGCACATTGTCGTCTCACGGTCCCCTCGGGGATACCCAGGTGAATTGCTATCTCTTTATGGGTCAATCCGATCCAGTAACGAAGCAGCAGCAGGTTTTGTTCAGATTCCGGTAGTTTTTTTACCAGCGTACGGGTCCAGGT
This sequence comes from Klebsiella pneumoniae, assembly GCA_945878555.1. Taxonomy (GTDB): domain Bacteria; phylum Pseudomonadota; class Gammaproteobacteria; order Eutrophobiales; family Eutrophobiaceae; genus Eutrophobius. Next base: position 17,656 of record CAMDWI010000025.1, on the reverse strand, counting down.
CTGGATATCGGCGGTCTGGATCGGGTTTTCAGCCGTTTCGGCATCCGCGTCGTTATCATATGTCACTGGACTGGACTGGTGACGCCGGTGCTCATCAATCTGCAGGTTGATGGCTATGCGGTATAACAGGGCAACCGGGAATTGCAGATCCTTGCAGACAACCTGGATAAATTTGACGAATGTCTCTGATAATAAATCATAGGCCCCGTCCTCGCTGCTACCACGCGCGCGCAGAAAGCGCCAGAGCCGATCCGCGTGCTGACGATAGAATTTGGAAAATGCAGACTGGTCGGAATTCCTGCAATACCGCTCCAGTAACAAGCGGGGATCAGACATGGGTTGTCGCTACCAGGTAGTGACTGGAAAGGGTGCCAGTTACTAACGGTCGTACAGCCGCATACGACTCCGTCAACCTGACAGGTTTATTCGAGTTCAGACCCCGGCCTGCGTGCCAGAAGTTCATGCACTGCATCGCGTACATTAATCCTGCCTTCTATGACCTTTTGTACCTGTTCACAAATTGGCATATCCACCTGGAAATGTCTTGCCAGACGGGTAACACTGCTGGCAGTCGATACACCCTCGACCGCCTGGCCTATCTGCTGACGTATTTCATCCGGGGATTTCCCCTGTGCCAGGGCGATGCCAAACCGGCGATTTCTGGACTGATCATCGGTGCAGGTGAGAACCAGATCACCCAGTCCACTCAGCCCCATAAACGTGGCCTGCCTGCCACCCATTGCCGTGCCCAGTCGTATAATCTCGGCCAGACCACGGGTAATCAGCGCAGCACGGGTATTTGCTCCAAACCCGAGTCCGTCAGCAATGCCGGCAGCTATCGCCATCACATTCTTTACAGCGCCCCCCACTTGCACACCAATGACGTCATCATGGGTGTAGGTACGAAATGTCTCGTTCAGAAACAGGGCTGAAAAGTGTCCCGCGGTAGCAACATCCGCTGAAGCTATCGTTACCGCAGTCGGTAAACCGGCCGCCACTTCGCGGGCAAAAGAGGGCCCCGAGAGGACTGCAACCGCCACATCACCAAGCACCTGCCGGACCAGCTCGTGATTCAATGTCAGCGTGTCGGACTCAAATCCCTTGCAGGCGAGACACAATCTGACTCCAGGGTGAATTTCCGGTTTCAATCTGAGCAGTACCGGTTTCAAGGCCTCACACGGAACAACCACAACTATGTCCATGATCCCCTCCGGCAAGGGGGCAAACTGACTGATGGGATACAAATTCTCCGGGAAAGCGGTACCGGGCAGATGACGATTATTGGCACGGTCATTTCTTAATGCAGTGATGTGTGATTCGCTTACATCCCACAGATAGACAGCATGACCATTCCGCGCGAGCACCAGTGCCAGCGCGGTGCCCCAGGAACCGGCGCCGATGACCAGCAGGGGTTTATTGTCCATCGTTCACACGCGGGTTTATCGACTATTGTACGGTCGGTGCCGGTGCCTGAGCCTGTTTCTGCTGTTGTTGCTGCAAATACAGGGCATCAAAATTGACCGGTGCGAGCAAGAGCTGGGGGAATCCGCCGCGTGTTACCAGATCCGAAACAGTTTCTCGGGCAAACGGGAACAGGATATTCGGACAAACTGTCGCCAGCATCCGACCGATGACTTCCTGCGGCACATCTGTCAGGTGGAATATACCGGCCTGCTGTACCTCGACCAGGTAGACCGTTTGGGTGTCCATCGTGACCGTCACGGTAATTGACAACACCACCTCGTAATTCGCATCGTCCAGCACAGTTGCCGTACTCGCGAGATCCAGGTTAACCGCCGGCTGCCACTGTTTCTTGAATATATGCGGTGAGTTCGGTGTCTCGAACGACACGTCCTTCACATACACCTTCTGTATGGCAAACTGCCCCTGTCTACGTTCAGCGCCTTCCGTTTCCAGACTTTTTTCTTCTGTGCTCATGTTACTGTCACCTTTTTTCCTTGTTCCAAGCTGCGTACCAGTGGCAATCCTGCCCGTTGCCACGTTGTTAATCCACCGCGGAGTGTAAACACGGCAGGAAAGCCGTCAGACTTCAGCCGGCGGACTACCGCTGGCGATGATGCCCCTGTCTGACAACAGACAATCAGCGGTTTTTTTCTGAATTTTTCGAGGTCCTGTTTTCTGTCATTCATCTCAGCATCACTGATATTGACAGCATCCAGGATATGACCATTCGCAAAATCTGCTGCACTGCGTATGTCGATAATTACGGCATGTTCGTGGTTAACCAGCCGTGTTGCTTCCATCGGTTCGATCTGGACTATACCCTGGATAATATGTCCAAAACTGTTCCAGAGCAGTAACGCTGCCAGGGCCAGCCACAGACAGACCCAGATCAGGTTATTGCCAATAAATTCTGTTAATTGTTCCATATGCATCAACTCGTTTGCCGTATTCATCCGGGATTATCCCGAGCCGGGAATGATACGTCATATCAGCACGATTACAAATGTCGATTTGTGGCTGCACGCCGATGTGTGGGAAACCACATTCCGCATTACCCTTGGCGTCAACCTGCTCGGAACAAGGTTTATTTCATGATACACTTTTCAGCGAATGTGTTGGGCCATGTCTGGCCGCTGGCACAGGACGTTACCCGTATTCCTTCTGACCAATCAGGCATAAACTGACAAACAACTTATGCAGCTAGCGCACAGACCCTGTATTTTGCTCATCCTCGACGGCTGGGGTTATACCGAAAACACACTTTTTAATGCGATACATAGCGCAAAAAAGCCGGTGTGGGACAATTTATGGAAAAACTATCCACACACACTGGTCAGTGCCTCCGGGACAGACGTCGGCCTGCCTGATAGCCAGATGGGCAACTCCGAGGTCGGACATATGAATATCGGTTCCGGCCGCATCGTCAACCAGGAGTTTACCCGGATCATGCAGGCGATTGAGGAGGGGGATTTTTTCCGCAACCCGACGCTGGTCCCTGCCTTTCGGGAGGTCGCAAAAACCGGCAAGGCCCTGCATATCATGGGGCTGTTGTCTAACGGCGGTGTCCATAGCCACGAGGACCATATCTTTGCACTGATGGAACTTGCCTGTGAATGTGGCGTTGAAAACATCTATCTGCATGCGTTTATGGACGGCCGTGATACGCCGCCCAAAAGTGCTGAAGAATTCCTGCATGACACACAGGTAAAAATGCGCGAACTCGGCCGCGGCCGGTTTGCGAGTATTACCGGTCGCTATTTTGCGATGGACCGTAACAAGAGCTGGGACCGGACCCGTCTGGCCTACGATATTATTACCGATGGCAAGGCCGGGTACCAGGCGCAAGACCCGTTTATCGCAGTAGATCAGGCCTATGCTCGCGGAGAGACAGACGAATTTATCAAACCGACGGCCATCGTACCGCTAGGAGAACAGCCAGTACGGCTGGAGGATGGCGATGTCATCGTCTTCGCCAATTACCGATCGGATCGGGCGCGACAACTTTCACAGGCATTCACTGATCCGGCATTTGATCAATTCCCGCGGGAGCGCAAGGTCAACCTGCACGCATTCATCAGCATGACCCAGTATAAGGCGGACTTCAATTTTCCGATGGCCTTCCCACCCGAGAGGCTTACGAACGGCATGGGTGAATATATTGCCGGACTGGGCCTGCACCAGCTGCGTATCGCCGAGACCGAGAAGTATGCCCATGTCACCTTTTTCTTCAATGGTGGTGAGGAGCTCGTGTTCCCGAATGAAGATCGCATATTGATACCGTCCCCACATGTGGCTACCTACGATCTGAAACCGGAAATGAGCGCACCCGAGGTGACTGAAAATCTCGTTACTGCCATACGCAGCGGCAAATACGATATTATCGTTTGCAATTATGCCAATGCTGACATGGTTGGTCATACCGGAAACTTTGATGCAGCGGTCAAGGCTATTGAAGCGCTGGACACCTGTATCGGCCAGGTCATTGATGCTGCCACCGCTGTCGGTGGAGAGATCCTCATTACGGCGGATCATGGTAATGCGGAACAGATGAAGTCATACATTACTGAAAAGGTCCAGGCGCAACCCCACACGGCCCATACAACCAATCTTGTGCCTTTTGTCTATATCGGGCGTGCAGCACAGGCCCTGCCAGGAACCGGAGCCCTGTGTGATATTGTGCCAACCTTGTTGTATATCATGGGGCTTGCCCAACCAGCAGAAATGACCGGGCGCAGTCTGATCAGACTGCAAGAGAGTTCGAGGAGAGCCGTTGCGGGCGGCTAGTCTGGAAGTCTGTGAGTCTCATCAGAGCCAGCATGCGCCCTGGCTTGTCCTGTTAGTCTTCTTTGGCGGGATCATCTGCAACAGTGTCCATGCGCAGACAGACCCGGAAGAAAAACGGGAAGTTGAACTGGAGTCTATCCGTACCCAGATTCGTGATGTCCAGTCCAGAATCAGTGTCGCCCGAAAAGATGTTGACACCTATCTTTCAGAACTGCAACAAAGTGAAAAGTCCGCCACTGAATTGTCCTCATTGTTGTTGTCTCTGGCCGAAACAGTGAAACAGAAACTGATCACCCTGGAACAATTGCATCAGGAAAGTGCAACCCAACAGGTTATTCTCGTGTCCGAACGCAAACTGCTCGCCGAGCAGCTCAGGATCTCCTATAAGACCGGCCGCCATGACTTTCTGAAACTGTTTCTCAACCAGGAAGACCCGGCATTAATGGGCCGGATGATGACCTACCACGACTATTACAACAAGGCCCGATCCGACAGGATAGCCGAGATCAGGATGACACTGCAGAACCTGGAATCCCTGCAAACCAGGATAGATCAGGAGACCACCGAATTACAGGCCTTACGGGACGAACAGATACAAAAACTGCAACAACTCGATGCCTACCGGAATTCGAGAAGTTCGATTGTTGCCAGTCTGCAGGAATATATCAACGGGCAGGACAAGGAACTGCAAAACCTGCAGCGCGATGAGCAGGAACTGACCAATCTCGTCGACAATCTCGGAAACGAACAACCCGATCCGGATCTCGCCAGCGAGCTGCCGTCGTTTGCAACGCTGAAAGGCAAACTGAAATGGCCTGTTTCAGGAAAAGTTATCACCCGGTTCGGTTCGGAGAAAAAAGAAGGCAAGCTGAAATGGAATGGTGTACGCATTGCCGCACCGGCGGGCACCGGAGTCACCGCCGTCGGTCCGGGCAAGGTGATATTTGCCGACTGGTTTCGCAATCTGGGACTGCTGATTATCCTCGACCACGGAAACGGATTCATGAGCTTGTACGGTCATAATGAAAGCCTGGCAAAAAAGGCAGGTGACCTGGTTAATATGGGTGAACAGATCTCCAGTGTGGGTGATACCGGTGGCCAGGGTGAAACTGCCCTGTATTTCGAGATCCGGCAGGAAGGCACCCCGCTAAATCCCGATCAGTGGTGCAAGGGCTGATACCGCCTCCGGCCACACTAAATGCTTGTCATTAACGGTCTGGCACCTGTATGCTTGAACAGAATCTACCAGATGATTTGCGGACATTAACAGTAATCCTGACATTTCTGAATCTGTCGACAAAATCGAATCCAAACCAGTGGTGCATACCTGATTATGAAAACTTTTCTGAACCATACACTTCTGGCAGCCGGTTTCTGCCTGTACAGCATTGCCCCGGTACATGCCCAGGATGAAATACCTGTCGAAGACCCTGCCATTGCAAACCCGGCGGAAGCTGCGCCTGACACCTCTGAACCAATACCATTTGATGAAATAAGGACCTTTGCCGAGGTATTTGCCAAGGTAAAAAGTGATTATGTCGAGGACGTGAATGATCGCAAACTGATAGAAAGTGCCATTCGCGGATTACTTGAAGGACTGGATCCGCATTCGGCCTACCTGGACAAGGAGGCTTTCGAAAGCCTGCAGGAAGGGACCAGCGGCGAATTCGGCGGCCTTGGAATTGAAGTAAGTGTTGAAAACGGGTTTGTAAAGGTAATCTCACCAATTGATGACAGCCCTGCCCAGAAGGCAGGTATCAAGGCGGGAGACCTGATCATTCGACTGGATGATACACCGGTCAAGGGTATGCCCTTGAATGATGCCGTTGCAAAAATGCGGGGCAAGCCAGGCACTGATATCAGCATCACCATTGCGCGTGAAGGCGAAGAAAAACCGATTACACTGACCATTACCCGGGACATCATTACCCGAAAAAGCGCCACGGCAAGAACGCTTGCACCTGGCTATGGTTATCTACGTATCTCCAACTTCCAGACCAATACAGCGAATGATGCACAACGCGCACTGGAAACCCTGTTGCAGGAAAACAAGAACCATCTGGACGGTTTGATACTGGATCTCAGAAACAACCCTGGCGGCATCCTCAACGGGGCTGTGGCAATTTCTGATCTGTTTCTGGAGGACGGTCTGATCGTCTACACTGAGGGTCGAATCAGTGATTCCAGGCTCAGCTTCAGTGCCAAACCGGTCGATATGCTGGAAGGTTCGCCGTTAATTGTCCTCGTCAATGATGGTTCGGCATCGGCATCCGAAATTGTAGCCGGTGCCTTGCAGGACCATAAACGTGCGATCATCATGGGCCAGAAGACCTTTGGTAAGGGCTCGGTCCAGACGATCCTGCCCATGCTGAATGAATCCGCCTTGAAACTGACTACGGCTCGCTACTACACACCGTCGGGCCGCTCGATTCAGGCCTCCGGCATTGAGCCGGATATCCTCATCGATGAGGTCAAGATAGAGATGCTGGAGAAGAATGCACTGGCGGTTACCGAGGCCAATCTCAGCGGGCATCTGTCCAACGGGCTTGATGCCAACGAGGACCCGTCCGCGCCGGACCCTGCAATGGATGGTAACGAAACTGCTGGTCCGGATGCCGTACCACCAAAACCCACAGAAGTGAAGGAATCACTTTCACAGACTGACTATGCACTGTACGAAGCCCTGAATGTACTCAAAGGACTTGCATTTGTCCGCAAGAATACGGAATAACATAAAGATGTCCTGGTTGTCCTCACAAGGACAACCACTGCTGTCATATCTGCTACTGCTGGTCACTTGCTTCGTTGCCGGGACGGTTCATGCCCAGCAAATATCAGAACCTGTCATCAGTATAATTATTGACGATATCGGCTATCGACATATCGATGATGCCAAGGCGCTCGCCCTCCCCGGGCCGCTTGCTTATGCAATCATGCCGCACTCACCGCTGGCACATAAAATGTCTGAGCTAGCGGCTAACAATGGCAAGGACATCATCCTGCATATGCCTATGGAAGCTCTGGACCAGGACAAAAACCGGTTTCTGGGGCCAGGCGGACTGACACAGGACATGAATGAAATCCAGTTCATTTCAACCCTCATCTATAATCTGCGTTCGGTTCCAAATATCATCGGGGTAAATAATCATATGGGCAGCCTGCTGTCGAGAGACAAGGAGAAAATGGGCTGGCTGATGGACTATCTTGATGTCAAGAATATTTTCTATATCGACAGTGTAACCATCGGCAACTCGGTTGCGGCGATGGCGGCCAGGGTCCGAAATGTACCTTATCTGCGTCGTGATGTATTTCTGGATAACTCTGTCAATGCGGATGACATAGACGCCAGGTTCGAGGAGTTGATCAGGGTGGCCAAACGCAAGGGGTCCGCCATTGCTATCGGTCATCCACATCCGGAAACCATCCGTGTACTGGCAACCAATCTTTCACGCCTGCATGAATATGGTGTCCGCTTAATCAGCGTCAGGGACATGGTGAATAATCACCGGCCCATTGAAGCACCCAGGGTGACACTCAATTAACCGCCCTGTCAGGCTGAAGATATCAGATATTGCCACACTGACTGGCCGATACCGGCAGGAGAAAATGATGGCAGCCAGTACAACTGGAATGAAATCAGGAGACAACGGTTATGGTTAACAGACCGTCCCGTATCAGTGACATACTTGACGAGACACAGGGCAACCTGATCCTGGGTCTGGAAGCATGGCGTACTAAAAAACATATTACCGTGATTGGTTTACCTTCGCTGTATTGTCTGATTGCTCTGGTTGCATTGTGCGTATTTGCTGTGGAGGCTTTTGTACAGCAACAGACTTTTCACGCCCGTATTCTGCTGGTATTTTCGATACTTACCGTCGGTTGTTTCGTTTATGTTCGCCTGACGGGTAATACCCGACACGCTGCAACCATTATAGTGCTGCTGCTGGGCTCGCTTTGTCTGTTTCTGTTTTATACCGGTGGTATCGCCGGTACCGGGCCTCTCTGGTGCTTTGTATTTCCCCTGGTTGCCCTGTTTATACTACGTTTATGGGCCGGTGTTCTTGCCGTTATTTCGCTGCTCATCCTCACACTGGCATTGACGCTTTCTGGTTATTTCAACCTGCATCCCACTATGTATTCACAGGTGTTCCTGGAACGATTTTTTGCCGTCTATCTGACCGTGTCAGCCATCGCATTCTTCTATGCATACGCACGCACCAGCGCACAACTGTTAACCGACAGCCTGAACAGAAATTACCAGAATCTGGCAAATACCGATGATTTGACGCGGCTACCCAACCGGCGCAGGATGACTGAGATGCTCTATCAGGAGGTGGGCAGGACGCGCCGGAACAATGGCACCTTCTCGATCATCATCTTCGACATAGACGATTTCAAGAAAGTGAATGACGTTTATGGTCATGACGCTGGCGACGTAATCCTGATGGCGGTCCCTGATATTATACGTAATGTATTACGCAGTCAGGATGTCTGTTCACGCTGGGGCGGAGAAGAGTTTCTGGTATTGCTGCCGGATACTGCAACCAGTGGTGCGCGTCAGGTGGCTGAACGTCTGCGCAAGGCCTTTGAGCAGTACCGGATCCTCTACGGTGAGCTGATTATGTCGGTCACTGTCAGTCTGGGTGTTTGCGAATACCGATCGGCCGCTAATCTGGAAGATTGTATCAAACAGGCGGACAAGAACCTCTACAAGGCGAAGGCTTCGGGTCGAAATTGTGTCATAGATGACCAGCAATAAATACCGGGTCTGAAATACCCGTCGACTGATCAGCGCCGCAGGGAAAAATAAAGAAGACTGATACCGGCAATTCCGAGCAGCGGGATCAGCAGCCTGAAACTGGCAAGTGTCGTCGGAGCCAGGTTGAACCCGACAAGAATAAAACAACCGGTCAACAAGACTGCGCCAACTATTGACATCACATTTCTTCGGTTACCCTCCGCGATTTCCAGCCGGAGTTTTCTCAACTCTTCCTGGTTCCATTCAAAGGTGTAACGTCCATCATTCAGTTTGTCTGCCAGATCCATAATCTTGCCTGGAAACTCCGGCATCCGATCCAGCCAGTATGGCAGGTGCTCGCGGGCACCCCGTAACAGACCACGCAATCCGGTACGCGAACCCATCCATTTTTCCAGCACCGGTCGCGCCGTGGTCCACATATTCAGATCCGGATACAGTTCACGACCGAGTCCCTCGATATTGACCAGCGTCTTTTGCAATAACAACAACTGCGGCATGATAACCATATTAAAGCGGCCCGCTGTCTGGAACAGGCGTAATAACAGCGAGCCAAACGATATCTCGCTGATGGGCCGATCAAACAGCGGCTCGCAGACAGTCCGGATAGCAAACTCGAATTCGTCCACACGCGTACCGGCCGGCACCCAGCCGGATTGCACGTGTAACTCTGCCACCTTCTGGTAGTCCTTGTTCAAAAAGGCCAGAAAATTGTCGGCCAGATAGCGTTTGTCAAACTCGCTCAGGGAACTCATGATGCCGAAATCCACAACTACAATCCGGGGTGGTTCACCATTCGTGGCAGGTCTGACAAAGATATTGCCAGGATGCATGTCCGCATGGAAATAACTGTCCCTGAATACCTGGGTAAAAAAGACTTCCACGCCTGCTTCGGCCAGCCACTTCAGATCGACCCCGGCCAGCTTTAACGCCGGGATATCGCTAATCGGTATGCCGGTTATACGCTCCATGACCATCACGTTGCGTGCTGTGTAGCGCCATTCGACCTGCGGTACATACAGCAATGTTGATCCGGTAAAGTTTCTCCTCAGTTGTGAGGCATTGGCCGCCTCCCGCATCAGATCGAGTTCATCTATCAGCGTCCGCTCAAATTCGCGCACCACCTCGCCCGGTTTCAGTCGCTGCATCTGACCGGAATAATTCTCGGCCATGCCGGCGATGATATGCATCAGACCGAGGTCCCTGCGGATTATCTTTTCTATATCCGGACGCACAACCTTGACTATCATCTCGCGCCCGTCTTTCAGTGTCGCCGTATGTACCTGGGCTATTGAAGCGGATGCGAGGGGAACCTCTTCAAAACGGGTGAAAACATCGTCCAGGCGACACTCCAGCGCATTTTCAATTATCTGCCTGGCAATCACGCCCGGGAACGGAGGAACATTGTCCTGCAACCTTGCAAACTCGGCAATGATATCGTCTGGCAACATGTCGCGACGGGTGGAGAGCAATTGCCCGAGCTTGATATATATCGGGCCGAGTTCCTCGAGTGCAAGGCGCAAGCGGACAGCCCTGGGTAGTCGTTTCCGGTTGAACCAGTTCCATGGCAGCAAATACTGCAACAGTCTTACACGTCTGAACAGGTTGAGTGAAAACACAATCTCATCCAGACCGTAGCGGATCAGTACCCGCTGGATATGGAGCAGACGCAGCAACTGTCCCGGGGTCAGCATCGCTTTATTTCTCCCCCGCTTTCGATTGCAGGCGTGTGAGCCGGTGTTTCAGTCGCTCAACATCATTACGCAAGGTGTCTACAGATCGGATAAACTCATTTACCTCGGCACGCTCAGCAACAATAGCGGACTCATAACGCAGATATTCACTGACATTTTGCCTCAACGTATCGCCTGCATGGACGGCGAGTTTTACAGTCTTTCTCAGCAGATTCCCGCCAGTATGGGCGATACCGTCACCGGTCCAGGCAGACAGCCTGTCCTCCCAGTCGGGTTCAATGTTTTTGACGATGCCAATCAGTTTTTGTGCCAGCGCAATGTTACCGGTAATCTCGATCGTGCCGGCCCGTCCAGGTTCATCCCGCTGCATCGCCATAAAATAAGCAAGCAACTGGGTCGGCGTACCTCGTATGGTAACGTCTGCAACAGCTGAATCAGGTATATCCATCACAATCCCCGATCGGGTAATCTGGATATAGAAGGTTTGCCGGGTGTTTAACAATACAACAGCGATTACACTGCCGGCGTACTTCAGCAGCGCTTCACGCGTCTGCTCATCCATCGCAAGCGCCTTGTTGATAATCCGTTCCAGTGGCGACGCTGTTCCGGAATACGGCTCAACAGCGACCATGTTCAAATCTTGTATCCCTTGTGTACAGCTACAATACCACCGGACAAATTATGGTATTCAACCCGGGAAAATCCTGCATTGATCATCATCTGTTTAAGAGTTTCCTGATCCGGATGCATACGGATAGACTCTACCAGATAGCGGTAACTCTGTTCGTCGTGTGCTATGTACTTGCCCATCAACGGGATGAGATGACTGGAGTATTGATCATACAGGTCCCGCAGGAATGGCAGCACCATCGTGGAGAATTCAAGTATTACCAGAGGACTACCGTATTTCAGCTTGTCGTACATGGAGACCAGCGCACGCTGTTTGTCTGTCACGTTGCGCAAACCAAATGCAATACTGACCAGATCAAAGCTATTCGCAGCAAATGGCAGTTCCTCGGCATCCCCCTGGGTCCAGCGGATATTGCGGCATACTCCCTCATCCAGCAACTGATCGCGTCCGGTCACTAACATGTCCCGGTTAATATCACAGATAATGATACTTCCGGCAGGCCCGGTCTGTTTTGCATATAAACGGGCCATATCACCGGTCCCGCCGGCTACGTCCAGTATGTTTGCGCCCGGCCTGACCCGGGAGACATGTGCCGCAAAGCGTTTCCACAACCGATGAATGCCCAGCGACATAACATCATTCATCAGGTTATAACGTGGTGCCACCGACTCGAACACATGATAAACGCGCTTCTGCTTTTCCTGCAGCGGAACTTTTTCATAGCCGAAATCTGTAAATTCAGTTTCCATTATCCTGTTTCCTCTCATGTCCGGCAGCGACCAGTGCCTGCAGGTAGGCCGTCCATAATTCCTGTTTACGACTGCCGAGCTGGTACAGATAGTCCCATGTATAAATACCACTGTCGTGACCGTCATCAAATACCAACCGGACCGCATAATTTCCTACCGGCACTATTTCACGGATGTTTACCCTCTCCTTACCGGTCTGCAATATCGACTGGCCCGGTCCGTGACCCTTCACCTCGGCAGACGGGGAATAAACCCGCAGATACTCACAGCCGAGTTCATACTCGTTATTATCATCATAACGCACGGTCAAAACCCGCGATACGGTCTTCAGACTGATGGCTAGTGGATGGGGCATCGTTTGTATTTCATCATCATGTGTTTACCCGGTGTCATCCTGTTTATCCAGCAAGATATCCCGTGACTAGAGGATATAGCGCGTTAAATCCTCATTCTTGATCAACTCACCCAGCTGGTTTTCAACAAAACGGGCATCAATGATGACCTTGCCGCCGGCACTGGCGGGTGCATCAAAGGAGACAGTCTCAAGCAGCTTTTCCATGACGGTATGCAGCCGTCTTGCCCCGATATTTTCGGAGGTCTCGTTGACTTGCCAGGCAATCTCGGCAATCCGGGCGATTCCATCATCAGCAAATTCCAGGGTGAAATTTTCCGTGCGCATCAAGGCGGCATACTGTTCAGTCAGTGAGGCATCCGGCTCGGTCAGTATCCTGATAAAATCCGTTACCTTCAACGCGTTCAATTCTACCCGGATAGGCAACCTGCCCTGCAATTCAGGGATCAGATCGGATGGTCTGGACAAATGAAATGCACCGGAGGCAATAAAGAGGATATGGTCGGTACGAATCATGCCGTAACGTGTTGATACGGTACATCCCTCCACCAGTGGTAACAAATCACGCTGTACACCCTCTCGCGATACATCCGGCCCGCTGGACTCCCCGCGACGGGTCACCTTGTCAATTTCGTCAAGAAAGACCAGCCCGTTCTGTTCTACACTCTGCACGGAACGCAGCTTGATTTCCTCCTCGTTGATCAGCTTTCCCGCTTCCTCCTCGGTCAGCACCTTTAATGCATCCTGTATCCTCAGTTTTCGCGAACGTTTTTTGGCATTACCCATATTCTGGAACAGTCCCTGTAACTGACTGGTCATTTCTTCCATTCCCGGTGGTGCCATAATCTCCACGCCAACTGACTGCACACTTACCTCTATCTCCACTTCCTTGTCATCCAGCGCACCGGACTCCAGCATGTCACGAAATTTTTCCCGGGTGCTGCTGGTGCGATCAGCATCCGTATCCTCGTACGATCTTGCCGGTGGCAGCAGGATATCGAGGATCCGTTCGCTGGCGGCCTGACCTGCGCGTGTACGCACCTTTTCCATCTCAAGTTCGCGGGTCATTTTCACCGCTACATCGGCCAGATCACGGATGATCGATTCGACATCCCGGCCGACATAGCCAACCTCGGTAAACTTGGTCGCCTCGACCTTGATAAAGGGCGCATTGGCGAGGCGAGCCAGTCGGCGTGCGATCTCGGTCTTGCCCACACCGGTAGGTCCTATCATCAGGATATTTTTCGGTGTGATTTCATTGCGTAACGTTTCATGTACCTGCATCCGGCGCCAGCGATTACGCAGCGCAATGGCCACGGCCCGCTTGGCACTGTCCTGGCCTATAATATGTTTGTCCAGCTCGCTGACAATCTGCTGTGGGGTCAGTTCCTGCATATATCTAATCCTGTATCAGTATTTCAACTCTTCTATCACCAGCGAATGATTTGTATAAATACAGATATCCGCTGCAATGGAGAGTGATTTCTCGGTGATTTGCCTTGCATCAAGGTCAGTATTCATCAACAGTGCATAGGCGGCCGCCTTGGCAAAACTGCCACCGGAGCCAATCGCCATGATGTTGTCTTCCGGTTCAATGACATCACCGTTGCCGGAGATAACCAGCGAGGTTGTGTGGTCGGCCACACACAACATAGCCTCCAGGCGACGTAACATCCGGTCGGTACGCCAGTCCTTCGCCAGCTCAACGGCAGACCGTGTCAGATTGCCCGAATATTGTTCAAGCTTGCCTTCGAAACGTTCAAACAGGGTAAACGCATCCGCCGTACCGCCGGCAAATCCGGCTATCACCTTGTCCATATAAAGACGGCGTACCTTTCTGGCATTGCCCTTCATCACCGTATTACCCAGCGAGACCTGCCCGTCGCCACCAATAACCACATGACCGTCCCGTCTTACCGAAAGGATCGTAGTACCCCTGAACTGTTCCACCTGTTTATCCCTGACTGAAAATGGGTTTTTATTGTACACGACATCCTGTCCTGTGTGAGCGGTCGGACTTCTGACAGATAAGGGTACAAAATCGGCATTTATGCCGGTTTGCGCACCTTTTTGGCACGGGGATGTGACTTGTCATAAACCTTCGCCAGATGCTGGAAATCGAGGTGAGTATAAATCTGCGTGGTGCTGATGTCGGCATGCCCGAGTAATTCCTGTACCGCCCGCAAATCACCGCTGGATTCCAGTATATGGGTGGCAAAAGAATGTCTGAGCATATGCGGGTTGACACTGGTAGCCAGCCCCTGATGGATCGCCCATTGTTTCAGGCGTGTCTGGACGGATCGCGGACCAATCCGGGTCCCACGCGGGCTGACAAACAGCGCAGGTTCATCCTGATTTGCAAGTTGAAGACGCACCACCAGCCAGTCCTGTACCGCCTGTAGCGCATGTCTGCCTACCGGGACCTTGCGCGTCTTGTTACCCTTGCCGGTAACAGTGACCACCGCGTCGGCCTGATCGATACTGCCGGTATTGAGGCCGGTCAATTCGGAGAGTCTCAGACCGGATGAATACATCAGTTCGAGTATGGCCCGGTCACGAATAGACAGCGGATCACTTTCACTGATTTCGAGCAACTGGCAGGTCTGGTCTACATCCAGAGTTCGCGGCAGACGTTTCGGGGTTTTCGGGGTGACCAGTCCCTGGGCCGGATTACGGCTCACCAGATTCAGTCTGGCAAGGTATCTGTAAAATGCACGTATTGCCGACAGATTTCTTTGTAAGGATTTGCCACCGATGCCATTCCGGTGTCTTGCGGCTATGAATGCAGCAAGCTGCCTGCCATCCAACTTGCTCCAGTCGGCTATCCGGTTAGCGACACAGTACTGCACAAGTAAATGCAGGTCATGTCGGTAGGCCTCGCGGGTATTCGCGGCAAGGTGATGCAATGTCGAGAGAAACTGCTGAACTCTGGCCTGTTCAGTTTCATTCATGTAGCAGGCCTCGTCTGTAACAACGCGGGCTGCAACGACGAAAAAATATCCGGCGTCAGCTTTCCCGTATCCATGGTTTGAGTATAAAACTGAGTATTTCACCCAGGTTTGCCAGCAACTCAACCCCCATCGACTCGGTAAACCGGCTGGAATCGGTACTGGCGATCGATAACACACCGGTCCATCCCTTGCCATGCAAGGGCACGATGACGGCGGAGGCTATATCATTACCTTCATGACCAAACAGAAAGACCTGCTGCTGGGATTTCAGACGACCACTGATTGGCATGCGCGTTTCCAGTATGGTCTTGAACTGTGCAAATTCCGGTGTATCGGTGCTGCTGCCAGCAAACTCCCCGCCAGCCGGTATATCCTCTGAAACAGGATCCGCAAACAGCCTGACCGCGACATGATCTACCTTGAAATCGCGCCTCAGGTTTTCATACAAGGTCGTGAATATCTCTGCCGGACGGGAAGCATCCATCAATGTTAACGCCAGCGCATGCATACGTCTGGCAAGTTCCTCGTTCTGTCTGGCGATCTCAATCAGATCATACAGTCGCTTCTGTGTCTGTTCATTCTGCTCACGCAGCAACGACACCTGTTTTTCTACCAGAGAAACCGCCTCTCCACTGCCATGGGGTACCTGGATCTGTCTGAGCACGTCAGGATGGCGCAGGAAGAAATCCGGGTGCGTAAGCAGATACCGGGAAACTGATTCGGCGTCATCCATAGCCTGGTTAACGGTTTCATCATTACTCATAGTGTTATGTGTCCTTCATAAACAGTTGCAGCCGGGCCGGTCATCCATACAGCTGAGCCCTCTCCCTGCCAGGTAATTAATAACTTCCCACGCGCCAGACCGACTGAAACCTCGGTATCAAGTTTGCCGGCCAGAATGCCGGCTACCACGGCCGCACAGGCCCCGGTACCACAGGCGAGTGTCTCGCCTGCGCCGCGCTCATATACGCGCAACAGGACATTTTTACGATCCACAATCTGTAAAAATCCTGCATTCACACTCTCGGGAAACAGCGGGTCAACCTGGAACAACCGCCCGATACTCTCGACACTGGCAGTCTTTACGTCGTCAACCAGGATAACGGCATGCGGATTACCCATCGACAGTGCATAGAAATCCGTTTCCAGCCCGGCAGAGCTGAGGTGGTAAACCGGCTGGCGCTGTGCAGTACGCAGCGGTATCTCTGCAGGATCGAACCGGGGCACTCCCATATTGACCCTGACGGAATCACCCTGTTCCAGATAGATATGGATAAGCCCCCTGGCTGTCTCTGCGCTGATGACATTGCCAGTAACCAGCGCATTCTCATGTAGAAACCGCCCTATGCAACGTGCACCGTTACCACACTGCTCAACCTCATTTCCGTCAGCATTGAATATCCTGTAGCGTACATGCACCGAAGGGTCGCTACTCTTCTGCAGCAACAGTAACTGGTCAAAACCGATACCGGTATGACGATCAGACATGGCGCGGATTTGCCCCGGGGTCAGGTTCACCGTCTGATCCATGCCGTTAATAACGATAAAATCGTTACCCAGTCCATGCATTTTTGTAAATTCAAGATTCATACTTGCGCTACATTATGATTTCAACAAGACAAAATTGTGGGTCCAAGCCCGCAGACAGATTCAAATTATAACGGAAACAGGGAGGAGGTGTAGTAATTCATGAATGGACTGCATCGTCTCCCAGATCAAGCTCAGGAGCCGTATCCAGACCCGCAACCATTGCCGATATCTCCTGCCACTGGCGATCCTGCCTCAACCCTGTATACGTTAACGGTTCACTGTTCGTCCGCATGCGCATCAGACGCACCTGGGAGGGTGGATCTGTCTCTGACCGGATGGTATCTATCACTTCAATTGCCGCCTTCTGGTTGTTGCACACAAGTATCATATCGCAGCCTGCTGCCAGGGCAGCCTCGGCACGGTCCGGATAACTGCCGGCAGTACCGGCACCGGCCATATTAATATCATCACTGAATATCGCGCCCTGAAATCCCAGCTGCTGACGTAACACCTGTTTCAACCAGATTGAGGAAAATCCTGCCGGCCGACTGTCGACACTGGAATAGATAACATGCGCAGGCATGATGCCTGCTATACCTGCACTTATCATGCGCTCGAACGGTACGACATCGTTCATCATGATATCTTCAAAACGGCGGTCATCCACCGGGACGGTTTCGTGCGAGTCCTCACGCACATGACCATGCCCCGGGAAATGTTTACCGACGGCGGCCATCCCTGC
>CAMDWI010000024.1 GCA_945878555.1 Klebsiella pneumoniae | reverse complement strand
GACAGCAGCAGCTACAGTCATCGCTTATTTCCTCAATTCCTCGGGTATGATCAATTCATCTTCTCGTGGCACAGACGGCCTGTCTGCCCCGGCATTTCGCAACTGGTAGACATAGGCAAGTATGCGTGCGACGGCCTGGAACAGGCCGGACGGCACGGTATGGTTCAGCCGGGTGCTCGCATGGATGGCGCGCGCCAGTGGCGGGGCAGTCACAATCGGGACACCTGCACTGATGGCACGCTGGCGTATCTGCATCGCCACCATGTCGACACCCTTTGCCACCAGTACCGGCGCCGCATGTTTGTCGCGGTCATATAACAAGGCAACGGCATAGTGTTCCGGGTTCATGATGACGACATCGGCACGGGCGACTTCCGACAGCATGCGGTTATTGGTCAGCTCGCGTTGCAGACGACGGATCTTGCCTTTTATCTCCGGCTTGCCTTCGGTCTCCTTGTATTCATCACGCACCTCTTGCCTCGACATACGCAGGCCATGGGCGTGGTGCCAGAGCTGGAACGGGACATCAATGAGCACGATAAGCACCTGTCCTGCTGCGAGCATAATCAGCAACAGCAGGATAAAAAATCCGGCCTCGGCAATTGCCTGCATCGGTTCGGCCGTACCCAGACTGATGAAGTCAGGCAAGGCATGGATGAACAAACGCCAGGCCAGCACGCCGAGAAACAGCAATTTCACTATCGACTTCACCAGTTCGACCAGACCCTGCCAGCTCCAGATCCGTTGCAGCCCGGCAAGTGGATCCATCCGTTCAAACTTGGGGGTGTAGGCATCGACGGAAAACATCCAGCCACCGAGCATGATCGATCCGGCAACAGCGGCGACTGCCAGCACGCCGGCAAACGGCAATACCACCTGCAGCAATACGACTGCACCGGCATGCAACGCCTCCAGCATGAATGTGTCACGAAATATCTGCTCCCGTTGCAGAGTCAGGCTGTCTGCGAGCGAGTGCAGCATGATGCCATTCATCTGTTGTCCGAAGCTGTACAACATGACCAGTCCGCTCATGACCACCATCAGCGTGACCAGATCACGGGATCGCGGGACCTGACCTTTTTCGCGGGCGTCGTCCAGACGCCTCGAGGTCGCGCTTTCGGTTTTTTCCTGATCATTATCTTCCGACATCAGATCGCCCCCGTCCGCAGCATCGCACCTATAAAGTCATATGCGTGGCCGAACATCGTCTCGACATGGGTCACCAGTTGCGGCAGGCTGTATAACAGTGCCATAAATCCGAAGATCAGACTGACCGGGAATCCGACCGAGAAGATATTCAGCTGGGGCACCGAACGACTGAGCACACCGAAGGCCATATTGACAAACAGCAGGATCGCAATCGCCGGCAGCGCCACCTGCATGCCTCCGCTAAAGATAGCCGAACCGTGGTAGACCAGTTCGCTGATCCCGATCGTACCCAGGCCAGACGTTGAAATCGGCAGTATCGTGAAGCTGTTGGCAAGCATTTCAATCAGCATCAGGTGTCCGTCCAGTGCCAGATATAACAGGGTTACCGTGATCACATAAAACTGGCTGAGCATCGGGATCTGTACCCCGTTGGCCGGATCGATCATCGAGGCGAAACCGAGTCCAATCTGCATTGCGATGATCTGGCCGGCATGGACAAACGTCCCGATGACCATCATCAGCACCAGCCCCATCGCTGTTCCGATCAGGATCTGCTGCATGATGACCATGACGCCAGCGGGACTGAGCGGGTCGATCAACGGGACCGGCGGGACCAGTGGTGCGATGACGAGAGTCAGTGCAATCGCCAGTACCAGCCTGACCCTGACCGGAACCATCTGCATACTGACGACCGGTGCAACCGCCAGGGCCGCGCCGATACGACAGAATGTCCACAGGTAGCTGCCTATCCATGCTGTCAATTCGGCCTGATCGAATTCCATTATTCACCCGATCAGATACGGTATGTTTTCAATCAGACGACGCATGTAATCTGTCATCAGGTGGATCAGCCAAGGTCCACCCAGACTGAACACGGCCAGCGTGACCAGCAGTTTCGGGATAAAGCTGAGTGTCATCTCGTTAATCTGGGTTGCGGCCTGGAACAGGCTGACCAGCAATCCGACCACCAGTGCCGGTATCAGCGTGACCAGCAACAATACCTGGATCAGTTGCAGGGCCTCGCGCATCACGGTCATGGTCATCTCACTGGTCATTGCCAATACTCCTCATGCCATGTAAAAACTGGACGCCAGCGTTGAAATGATCAGTCCCCAGCCATCCACCAGCACAAACAGCATGATCTTGAACGGCAAGGAAACCATCATCGGTGACATCATCATCATGCCCATCGACATCAGTACACTGGCCACGACGAGGTCAATAATCAGAAACGGTATAAACAGCAGAAATCCAATCTGGAACGCGGTCTTCAGTTCACTGGTGACAAACGCCGGCACGGCTACCACGAACGGGACATCGGTCGCCAGCGTGACATCGTTGTTTCCCGAAAGGCGCAGAAACAGTCCGAGATCGGACTCCCGGGTCTGGTCGAGCATGAACTGTTTGATCGGCACAGCCGCGATCTTCACCGCCTCCTCTGCCTGCATCTGTTCGGACATGTACGGTTGCACGGCCTTCTCGTTGATGACACCGAGCACCGGCGACATCACAAAAATGGTCAGGAACAGCGCCAGCCCGACCAGGATCTGGTTGGTCGGTGTCTGTGCCGTACCGAGTGCCTGTCGAAGGATGGCCAGTACCACAATGATCCGGGTGAACGATGTCATCATCACCATCGCCGCCGGTAACAGCGTCAGCGCTGTCATCGCCAGCAATACCTGGATACTCAGGCTATATGACTGCACACCATCGACATTACTGTTGATGACCAGTGCCGGTATGCCGGTTGCCGCCAGCGTATCGCCGAACAGGAACAGTCCAGGCAGCAAAACAGCCCATGCTTGTACACGCTTGTTCAACGTACGCTCCCCGCACTGGCTTCGTGCAGTTGTTGCCCAAATCCCTGCTCGGCCAGGGCAGACTTGTTATCGCGTACCGGCCGTTCAAACACATGTAAGGTCTGGATATGACCCGGGGCGATCCCGATCAGGATGTTGACCTGACCTACCTCGACCAGGGCAATGCGTTCACGTTGACCGATATTGATCCTGCTCAATACGCGAATATCTGCCTGCATAACCTGACTGAACTTGCCACTGCGTTTAACCAGCCAGCCGCAACCGAGAATCAGCAACACCACGATGACCAGGCCATTCAGTACCGAAGCGAAATCCGGCAGGCCAGGTGCGCTCGTTGCCGCCCCTGCCGGCATTGCCAGACAACTGCACGCGAGTACAACCCACGTTGCATAGGCCAGTGCTGTCAGGTCGTGCGATCGGTATTGCGCGTAAGCGTTATTCATTGCAGTTTTTTGACCCGCTCGGCAGGACTGATCACATCGGTCAGGCGGATACCAAACTTTTCATTCACCACAACGACCTCGCCATGGGCGATCAGCGTGCCATTGACCAGTACATCCATCGGCTCACCAGCCAAACGGTCCAGCTCAACTACACTGCCCTGGTTTAGCTGCAACAGGTTACGGATGCTGATACTGGTCCGCCCGATCTCCATCGAGATGGTGACCGGGATATCCAGTATCACCTCCATATTCTGTGCCTCGTCCTCACCACCCTCGCCCGGCATCAGGTTCTTGAACAGGGCCCGTTTATGTACCGGGTCCGACTGTGCCTGGTGCGTCCCGTTGTAACCATTGTTTCCTGGATTCAATTCAGTCATGTTGATTTACTCCGTAGCTGTGCTTATCGTGATTTTGCGAGTAACTGGGATTTTTCATTGGCCCTGGCCCGACGGACCGGTTCAAGAATTTTCAATGCGTTGTGACCCTGGTAGGTACCATATTCACAGCGATAACCGGGAACACCCTCGATATCAACGACCACGGACCGCGGTAAATCGATCGGAATAATGTCACCGACGCCAAGACTGATGAGTTCGCGCAGGTCAAGTTCGATCTCGGCCAAGGTACAACTCATACCGACCCGGACCCCCTTCATCTCCTCTTTCATGGAGTCGGTCCAGCGTTCATCGACATCAAGCTGATCACTCTTGATACCTGAAGAGAGCAGACCGCGTACCGGCTCCAGCATTGAATAAGGCAGCGTCAGCGACAGTTCACCACCGTTGCCATCGAACTGGATATGGAAGCGCATGTCGACAACCATTTCGGCAGGACTGGCGATACTGGCAAGCTGCGGATTGGTCTCCGACTTGATGTACTCAAAATCGACCGGCAACACCGGTGCCCAGGCCTCTTTCAGATCGCGAAATAGCATATCCAGCAGCAGACGGACCACACGCATTTCGGTTGGCGTCACTTCGCGTTGTTCAGGTGCCGGCTGGAAACGTCCGTCGCCACCAAAGAATCCATCAACAATCACAAACAAGAGTTTCGGGTCGATGACAACCAGACCGTTACCGCGTAATGGCTTGACCCGAACAAGGTTGAGACAGGTCTGCAAGGCCAGACTATTGGCAAAGTCCGCATACTTCAGCATGTTGATACCGGCGGCGTTGATCTCGGCGGACCGCTTCAGCATATTAAAAAGACTCCCCTGCAAAAACCGGACAAAGCGTTCGTTCAGCATCTCCAGTGTCGGCAACTTGCCACGCACAATGCGGTCCTGCACCGTCAGGTCATAGGACCGCACCCGACTGTCTTCGGGATAACGACCGGATTCGGTCTCGACCTGACCATTCTCGACGCCATGCAACAGCGCGTCGATTTCGTCCTGATTCAGTATGTCTGAGGTACTCATCGACGTTACTGGATGATAAAACCTGTGTAATAGACGGATTCCACCTCGGCGGTCTCTCCGTTCGCCGCGATAGTCGATTTGATCTGCTCCAGGATCCGGGTACGCAGTGACTCCTTGCCTTCCATCGTGCTGAGCAAGTCGTATTGCTGGTTACTCAGTAACAACACCAGATTGTTACGAATTGCCGGCATGTGTTTCTTGACGGCATCTATCGCGGCGGTTTCGGTGGCCATCACATCGAGACTGACCTGAAGATAACGTGCCTTGCTGTTCTGGCTGATGTTTACAATCAACGGCGGGTCCAGCGTGAGATACTGTGCCGAGGAACCACCACCGGCCTCACCATGTTCTCCGGCCGGTGCCTCGCCATGTTCACCTGCGGCGGCCTCTTCACCGGATGCGGCCTTGCCCTGGGTCATGTACCAGCCGCCACCGGCGGCCAGCGCGACGACCACGCCAATAATGATGAATTTCTTGTTTGAGGACTTTGCGCCTGCGCCCTGCGCGGCGAGATCGCCTGTTGCTGCCTTTGCGTTTGCCATTTATCTATCCACCTTGGGTAACGGGAACTACATAGCAGATTGCAATCCCCATGCCATATGGCAAACACGTTAAATTGACTTCAGATTCAAGCGCTTATTGAACAGGTCTACAGCGCTGCCAAAAACTTGACGCGGTGCTGGTCGTTGCAGGTGTCATAATTCTGTCCCCGGGGACGGGACAGCAGTGCGGAGATCAGGCGTAATAATCGACCAGACCGATGCGTCGGAGAGAAGTCGTCTGTTCTTTCACGCCGTCCAGGTCGCTGGTTGAGATCGGGTAGGCTGGCATACCTGCCGGGTCCTGTCCTGGTCGTGGGTCAGACTGACCCTGGCCAGTCGAATCACCCACATTTACATTAAGCAACTGTATCCCGCCCTGATTCAACATCTCGCGTAACAGCGGGACACTGTCTGCCAGGGCGTGACGCACTGCATGGTGCTGCGACAGGAATTCCACCGCCGCCTGATTCTGATCCAGGCTGATATGTACCTGTATCGGTCCGAGCCTGGGGGGATTCAGATGGATCTCGGCACTGGTGTGTTTCTGACCGGCCAGCCATACCACCCGCTCGGACAATACCTGTTTCCATTCGCTGCTATCGACAGGCACGTCTATCGTGCTGGCCGGTGTTGTTGTTGACGGCACGGGTTGACGTTCGGGAGTAAAGGCGACCGTACCGCGTTCCGGTAACAAGGTTATCTCCCTGTCCTGCAACGCCAGTCTGGTGGCACCGGTCTGTGTAGATAACACCGGTGTACTCATAGCACAAAGATTGGTGGTCAGTTCCCGCATCGTGGCCATCATTCGATCATCGACCAGATCATGCATTACTGGCGCCGGTGTACCCTGCTCATGCACTGACAACGGTTGTCCCGGTGTGGGTACGGCCATGTCGCGGACGACCGGATTACCGGGGTCGAGCCGGAGTCGGGTCAACAATTCACGGATATCAAGCGGTGCCGGTCCGGGCTCCTGTGCGGTCAGACTGGTCGGTGCCATCGGGTCTGCACTGCCCGGGACGCTTGCGGCAGTTATACCGGATGACTGCGCAGGCCGGGACCCGGGTGTCGCTACGGCCGGTGCAGGTGACAACAGACTGTTCGCACCGTTGCCCGTCTCGACAGTGGGTGTAACCAGCGTTGCCACCGCCGGAAGTGGCGTGCCCTGAACCATCTCCATAAAGACGGGAAACGCCTGGCCGGTTTCCGTCGCCAAGTCTGGCCTGTCACCGCCGAGCAGACCCGACAACAACTGGTTAAAACTGTCGGCCAGCCTGAGATCGATAGTTGATGGCACGCCGCCCCCGGCAGATGCCATGTCCAGCACAGGCATGCCCGCATTGCCACTGATCAGACCGGATTGATTTGCTGCTGTAAACATGTTCCTTAAGTTCATCCACAAGTCACGGGGACAGGCGGCAGCGGGTTGCCGCCCTGGCCCGTTTTTGCCGCTCCGGAAGACCGGGGCGGCTGAACGTGGCTGTCGGGAAACGCCTTTCAGCGCGGGTCTGTGCTACGGGACCCTTCCGGCACCTGCTTGCCTCCTGTATTTACCTGTATCAGAGCAATTCGTGTGCCAGTTTTTATTTGTATCAGGCTCAGACTGGTTTGGTACGCCCCGGTCTGGCAAAATCTTCCAGCATTTTCTGTTCGCGTTTCTGTTTCTGTTTCTGTTCATCCGCCCGGTAATTGTCCGACAACGTTTGCAAAGAGACGGTCCGGTTGCGTGAACTCAGCCATTCCATTTTCTGCCGTTCCAGTGTCTGTTTCGCCTCGCTGACAAAACGGGACTCCAGATCAATAGCCTCAAACAGCCGGTTGAAAAAGCGGGTCTGGTTCTGTAACCACTCCGGCTGTTGTACCGCCGTTGGCTGCTGGCGCAGGCGGGTTTTATATTCCTGATCAAAACTGCGCAACTGGTCTATCCGTTGCTCGGCCTTGACGATGATCGCGGTTGTTGCCGCGAGTCGACGGGCCTTGCCCTGCTGCAAAATTTCGGCGACATTAATAATCGGTTTCAGTTTTCCGGATCGGGTCATCTTGATTAATCCTGACGTTTTATCGACTGCATCAGCTGGTTCAGTGAACTGATACTGTCATCAAAGGAAACATACTGGTTAAAATCCTGCTGTAAAAAATCGAGTATGCGCGGCTGGAATTCGATCGCATTATCAATCAGCGGGTCGGTACCGCGCTGGTAGGCACCGATATTGATAAGGTCACGGTTCTGTTCGTAACTGGCATATATCTTCTTCAGCATCCGCGCCGACTTTTGCTGTTCACGGGTGGCGATGTCGGTAAATACACGACTGATCGACTTGTTGATATCGATAGCAGGATAATGGCCCGCATCGGCCAGATGTCTGGACAGCACAATATGTCCATCCAGCGTGGCCCTGACCGTGTCGACGATAGGGTCATCCAGATCATCCCCCTCGACCAGAACGGTGTAGAACGCGGTGATCGATCCGTTTGGTGTCTCGTTGGTGCCGGCGCGTTCGACCAGCTGCGGGATCTTGGCAAACACCGAGGGCGGGTAACCCTTCGTTGCCGGCGGTTCACCGATGGCAAGGGCAATTTCACGCGATGCCTGGGCATAACGGGTCAGTGAATCCATCAACAGCAGTACATGTTTGCCTTCATCCCGGAAATATTCGGCGATCGCCGTAGTCAGCATCGCACATTGTATGCGCATCAACGGTGACTCGTCCGAGGGTGATACCACCACGACGGCCTTTTTCATACCTTCCGGCCCGAGGATATTCTCGACAAACTCCTTCACCTCACGACCACGTTCACCTATCAGTCCGACCACGACCACATCCGCACTGGTAAACCGTGTCATCATGCCGAGCAACAGACTCTTGCCGACACCGCTACCGGCAAACAAACCGAGGCGCTGACCACGGCCAACCGTGAGCAAGGAATTGATACAGCGTATGCCGGTGTCCAGACTGTCACGTATCGGTGTGCGTTTCATCGGATTGATAGGCACCGCATCGAGACGCATGCGTCTGCCTTCACCGATACTGCCGAGACCATCAAGCGGTTGACCCGCTCCGTCTATCACCCGGCCCAGCATGTTCTCACCGACATACGCCTCGCATACACGATCGGTCGGTATGACCCGCGCGTTCGGTTGCATCCCACGTATGTTGCCGGTCGGCATCAGATAGAGAGATTCGCCGTGAAACCCGACCACTTCCGCTTCCACCGGCGGTGTATTATCACTGCGCACGATGCAACGTGCGCCCAGCGCGGCCTGACAGCCGACCGCTTCCAGTGTCAGCCCGGTCAGGCGGGTGATCCTGCCCTCTACCGTCAGGGTAATCCGCTTGTTCAGCGACTGCTTCCATTGTGACAGGCGGTTGCGGACCTCTTCCTGTATCGGCATAACGGCGGTCTCCGGCATCAGTTGTTCCCCTGGCGTTCATTGCCCAGCATACGTGCCGCCACGGCGGCGAGCCGGGATTCGATACTGGCATCAATCTGTGAATTTTCGGTGACCACACGACAACCGCCCCGGGTGACTGAGGCATCTTCCTCAATACTCCAGCGGCGTTCGGCCGAGTGTGAGCCGAGATTTTCCCTCACCAGCACGGCATCTTCCGGATGTAACAGCACGCGTATCTTGCGTGCGGAAACCGGCAGGACGCCGAGCGCCTCCCTGACGATACCGATGATCTCACCGGGATTGGTGCGCAGTTCGCGACGGATCAACTGGCGCGTACAGGCAATGATCAACGCCGCCAGCTCGTCCATGATCGTCTCATCCAGTTTACCCAGCGGCTCTGCCAACCCCGCGAGTATGGATTCGAGACGCTGGGCCGACAGCGCAAAACCGTCCTGCCGACCCTGTTCAAATCCCTCCTGATAGGCCTGCTGTTGTACCTGTTCTATCTGTCTGGCCGTGATCGCACTGAGGTTTTTCAGGTGATCGCCGTCCACGGGCTGCAATGCCCAGGACTCGACCTCGGAACCGCTGGCCCTGGAGATGACCCTAGACAAGTGCCTCGCCTCCACTGCCACCGAGGACGATCTCGCCGGTGCTGGCGAGCTTGCGTACTGTCTGCAGGATTTCCTTTTGCGCCGCCTCTACCTCGGACAGCCGTACCGGTCCCTTTGCATCCAGATCGTCCTTCAGCATCTCGGCGGCACGACTGGACATATTGCTGAAGATCTTGTCTTTCAGCGCCTCGCTGGAACCCTTCAATGACAATAACAATGCATCGGATGAAACCTCTCGCAGCAACAGCTGGAGATTGCGGTTATCCAGTTTGAGGATATCTTCAAAGATGAACAGATTGTCTTCGAGCCTGGTGCCAAGTGCATCATCAGTCTCGCGGATCTTGCTAATCAGTTCGGCATTCACCGCGCTGTCCATGAAATTAAGGATGCCAGACGCTGTCTTGATCCCGCCGATGCCCGATGCCTTCGCACCTGTCTTGCCGGAGAACTGCTTTTCCATCACATCGTTCAGCTCTTTTAATGCCGACGGTGGAATCCCGTCAAGTGTCGCCACCCGCATGATCACATCGACCTTCAGCGGTTCCGGAAACAGCTCCAGTACTTCAGCCGCCTGTTCACCGTCCAGATAGGCGAGCACGATGGCAATGATCTGCGGGTGTTCTTTCTGGATCATATCGGCGATCGATTTCGCATCCATCCATTTCAACGTGTCGAGTCCCTTCGCTTCGGTATTCTGCATAATCCGGTTGATGAGACCACTGGCCTTGTCCGGACCAATCGCACTGGTGAGTATATTGCGTATGTATTGCCGGGAGTCGCCCCCGAGGCCGGTCTGGTTCTCGACTGAATCAACAAACTGACTGAGGATACTGGTCACCTTCTCGCGAGGGACATTCTCCAGTGCCGCCATCGCCATACCCACCTTCTGCACCTCGCGCGGCTCCATGTGTTTCAGTATCGCTGTGGCCTCCTGCTCACCCAGCGACAGCAGCAATATGGCCGCACGCTCTATGCCCGGTATCTTGTCTGCTTGTGTATCAGGCATCACTGGTCACCCACGTCTTGACCACCTGCGCCACACGCCTGGGGTCCTGTAACACGATTGACTTGGCCATATCCAGCTCCTGTTCATAACTGCCCGTGCGACGCAGAGTCTGGCCTGCCGGTGCCTCCATCATCTCCAGCTGACTGACCGGACCTGCCTCGGCCAGTGCCGGTGCGGTCTGTCTTACCGTGCGTGTTGCCAGCCCACGCAGCACCGGCCTGACCACACCAAAGACCAGCAGGATAAATCCGACCGCGCCCATGGCCAGACGGGCGATGTCCCACACCCAGGGTTGTCTGAATATAGGCAACTCCGGTAACGGTTCGGAAGGTGCCTGAACCACAAACGAGGAGTTGAACACCTTGACGCTGTCACCCCGGGCCTCATCAAATCCGATGGTCTCCTTGACCAGTGCCGTCAGCCGCTCAACCTCTTCTTCTGTCAACGGCACCCTTTCAATGACACTTTCCGCATTCAGTTGTTGACGATTATCGACGACTATCGCTGCTGAGATTTTCAATACCTTGCCCGGTGAGACACGGGTATGGCGGACGGTCTTGTCTATCTCGTAATTACGCATCGTCTTCACACTGCTCTCGCCCGCCAGTTTTGCCGCCGTGGCATCTGCGGCCGTGGCCGCCTCGGTTGCTGCGGTTGCGGCAGCCGCGGGGTCGGGCACAGGTGCCGCCGGGTCGGTCGCTGCCGTATTCTGCGGCGGGACTTCAGACAGCGTGCCCGGGATCTCGCGTGTTGCCGCATCGCTGGCCTTGCGGTCCTCCTCGACCTGTTCACTGCGTACCGCCTTCGCATCCGGCCGGAAACTCTCCTCGGTCTGCTCGGTCACGGAGTAATCCATATCCAGTGCCACTTGCGCCCTGACACCGCCAGGTCCGATGATCGGTGTCAGCAGGGCCTCAATCCGGCTTACATAGATCTGTTCCAGTTTGCGCGTATATTCAAACTGATCTGTACCGAGGCCAGTACCGTTCATATCAGTCTGTGTGGACAACAACCGTCCCATCTGATCGACGATGGTCACATTACCCGGGTCCAGCCCGGGCACACTCGCTGCGACCAGATTACGGATCGCCGCGACATTGTTCTTGTCGAGCTCCGTACCGGAATAGAGATTCAGAAATACCGAGGCCGAGGTCTGGTCATTGTCGCGGATAAATGCCGACCGTTTGGGTATGGCCAGATGTACACGTGCGGATTCAACCAGGCTGATCTCCTGGATCGAGCGGGCAAGTTCGCTTTCCAGCGCATGCTGGAACCTCGCCGTCTCCATCAGTTCACTGCTACCGAAGCCCTGATCATTTTTGAGAAACGCAAAACCGCCCTCGCCGGCATTCGGCAGGCCGGCCTTGGCCAGTATCAGGCGGGCATTATGGATATCACGCGCAGGGACCATGATCATGCCCGAGCCGGTATCAACCTGATAACGGATGTTGCCTTTTGCCAGTTCCTCGATCACCTCGGACTGGGCCTTGCTGTCCAGATTCGAAAGTAACATCGAATAATTGGGTGTTTGTGACCACAGCACCAGATAACCACCGATGGCAACACAGGCGGTGAGGCCTATCAGCAAACCCAGTTGCCGCAGGATCGGAAGTTGTGACATCCCTTCAAGCGGTGCGAGGAACGAATCCATACCTGTGGAAGACTGTGCCATATACGCGTTTTATTCCTGTGAGTTAAATGCCGGGTTTTTGCAATCAGGCCTGTCAGACCTGCATCGACATGATTTCCTGGTACGCTGAAACAAGACGATTGCGTACCTGGGTCATTGCGGTGAAGGCGATACTGGATTTCTGTGACGAAATCATCACATCGGATATCGCTATATCCGGGTCACCTGTCTGAAAGGCCTCTGCCATCCGGGCCGCACTCTGCTGGGTGCTGTTCACCTGGTTGACCGAATTCTGCAATATCTCGATGAAGTCACGGTTCATCATGCCTTCACCACCACTGACCGCCTGCTCGCCGCGGGCCGCCGCGCTCATCCGGTTCAGTTCAGAGATCAAATCCATCCGGTTTATATCATTCATGGTTGCTTACCTGTATTGTCAACGATGGTCAGATTGTTATCGGTATGCCTGCACTGCGCATCTGTGCAATCTTGTAACGCAGTGTCCTCGGGCTGATACCCAGTCTTTCGGCAGCGGACTTTCTGCTTCCCCTTTCGGTCCGGAGTGCCTCCAGAATCAGAGACTGTTCATGCGAGCGCAGATTGCCGTCCAGTGACTCAGCCGCCAGGATCATCTCTGCTTCGGCGCTGTAGTCCTTCACCGGGACCGGGTCCATACCCAGGTCTTCCTTTTCGATATGGCTGCCACGTTGCAGCACCAGTGCACGAACCAGATTATTGTCGAGCTCGCGTATATTGCCTGGCCACTCATATTGCAACAGGGCGCGACTCGCAGATTCGGACAGCCGGGGTACCGGGCGACCGCCACGTATGGCATGTTTGCGTAACAAAAATTCTGTCAGCGGGACGATGTCGGCCTTTCTTAGCCGCAACGGTGGCAGCACCAGCGGAAACACGTTCAGGCGGAAAAACAGGTCTTCACGGAAACGTCCGGCCGCAACCTCGTCTGCCAGCTTGCGGTTAGTCGTGGTAATGACACGCACATCGAGCGTAACCGGACTGCGTCCACCCAGTCGCTCGACCTCACGCTCCTGCAACACCCGCAGCAACTTTGCCTGCAAACCGAGATCCATCTCTGTGATTTCATCCAGCAACAAGGTGCCGCCCTGGGCCTGTTCAAACTTGCCCGGTGTCGACTGGGTGGCCCCGGTATACGCCCCCTTTTCATAGCCAAACAACATGGCTTCGAGCATGTTTTCAGGGATGGCGGCACAATTGATGGCGATAAAAGGTCCGCTGGACCGGCTGGAATGGCGATGCAGGTAGCGCGCCAGGATTTCCTTGCCGGTACCCGACTCACCGCTGATCATCACGGTGGCATCTGTCGGGGCAACCCGGCTTGCCAGTGCATACACCTCGCGCACCGAGGGCTCTGCCGAGACAAACTCACCGGCATCATCCTCGCTACGAATAATGAAATCATGAACCTTTCTGATCAACACATCAGGTGCAAATGGCTTGACCAGATAATCCACCGCACCGCTGCGCATCGCGTCCACTGCATCATGCACTGTGCCGAAAGCCGTGATCACCAGTACCGGTAACCCGGGAAAACCGCGCTGGATGTGTTCAAGAAACATCAAACCGTTTTTTCCAGGCAGGTGTACATCGGTCACAACCATGCCCACAGGTTGTTGCGTCAGCAGATCCATACCGGTTTCTGCATTGTCTGCTGCAAGTACAGCAAATCCGTCCTGCTGCAAGGTTAGCTCCAGTGCTTCACGCAGTTCGTGGTCGTCTTCAATAACCAGTACCGGCAAATGATTCATGGCGATCATCCTATGCCGCAATGTCGGCAGGATCTGCCGTGGCGACAGTGACCGCCTCGACCTCCGGCAGGACGATACTGAATACCGTACCCTGACCCGGCGCTGATTTAACCTGTATCTCGCCACCGTGCGAATGTATGACTGAATGTACAACGGCCAGACCAAGACCGGTACCATTCGATCGCGTCGTGAAAAACGGATTGAATATACCCGGGATCACCTCCGGGGCTATGCCGTGACCGCGATCACGTACACTGATTTCCAGTCGACCGGCACTGTGCTGTATATCAATGGTAATTTCACTGCCACTGTCAGAGGCCTGGGCGGCGTTGACGATGAGATTCTGCAAGGCCGTAATGATGGCATCACGGTTGGCCAGGATACAGGCCTTGCCGGCACGA
The DNA here is from genome assembly GCA_945878555.1 of Klebsiella pneumoniae. GTDB lineage: Bacteria > Pseudomonadota > Gammaproteobacteria > Eutrophobiales > Eutrophobiaceae > Eutrophobius. The sequence continues at coordinate 33,588 of CAMDWI010000024.1, read as the reverse complement.
TTGATTATATTCACCCGGCATCCCTGTTTTTCCACCAGTGGTGCTGTCAGATCCTTTACCTCGGTGACCAATCCGATCACATCGACCACTTTTCTCTGCATGGACTTGCCGCGTGCAAACAGCAACATGTTGTTCACCAGTCGTTCCAGATGTTGCAGGCTCGATTGCAGCTTGCGGCGCGAGCTGTCCTCCAGCGCTGGTGTACGCAACGAGTTGTATAACATCGCTGTGGTCAGTGGTGTGCGGATCTGGTGTGCCAGGTTCGCCAGCATATTGCCCATGGAAAACAGACGTTGCACATGTTCGTATTCAGCACGCAGCACGGTGATGCGGGTCACGTCGGTCAGCAGGATGACCTGACCACCCTTGCCCGGCAATGCATACGTGGTTACATTGAGCAAATGGCCGTTACTGGTTCGGACCTCGATATCATTATCGCCGTCAGTCACAAACAATTGCTGGACGGCATCGCGCCAGATCACCCCTTGCAGTTCCCGCCCCAGTAATTCGATTGCGGCGGGATTCGCTTCACTCACTACACCGCTGTGATCAAGCAATACAACACCGACCGGCATTGTTTGCAGTACTTCACGCGCTGAGTCGACGGTTTTTGCATTTGCCTCAGTACTGACAGTCCTGCGATGGAACACCGATTGCCAAACCTGTTGCAGGCTGTTCCGGATCGTTATGAACCAGGCAAGGCTGTGTTCGCAGAGGCGATCGGCAAGGCGTGTATTGATTTCCAGTTGGTTCTGCATTTTCATGGCTCCAGTAATCTGCTACTGGATCACTACTGGCAAGAACCGTGCCGTGTATTATTTTTACTGGATAAACAGAAACTTACTGTAGTGTGGAGAGGATGTTGTCAATTTTCCGGCGCGTCTGTTCCGGGTTGACGCCATATTTACGTAACTTTTCTACCAGCGTGGTCCGACGCAGATTGAGCATGTCTGCAGCCCGCGAGACAACACCACCGGATTCGTCCAGTGCCTGGCGTATCAGTGACTGCTCGATCTGTTCCAGATAACTTTTCAGGTCCACGCCCTGCTCACCGAGCGTATTGATCTCATGTTGGGCAGGTTGTTCCGGGTAACTGGCGCAGGATTCCGGAACATCGCAGGTCGGCTCCGGCTCTGCCAGAAAACTGGCATCGAGCATATCCAGTTGCAGTCCATCTGACTCGTCAACTGTATATCCGGATACATTGGCAATCACACTCGATGGTTGAGGCCGGTATTTCGGTGGCAGATCGTTTACCTCAATGGTACGACCTGGATATAAAATCACCAGTCGTTTGACCAGATTGCCGAGTTCGCGGATATTGCCTGGCCAGGCATGTTGTTGTAATACCGACATGGCCGCCCGGGAAAAGCGGATGGTCACGCCTTTTTCCTTTTGTAATTGCAGGCAGAACTGGTTGATCAGCAACGGCAGATCTTCCGTGCGATCCCGCAATGGCGGCATTTCAATCGGAAACACATTGATACGGTAAAACAGGTCCTCGCGGAAGTTTCCTGCCTCGATTTCCTGTTCAAGATTGCGATGGGTAGCAGCGACGATACGTACATCCGCAGTCATACTGCGACTGGAGCCGACCCTTTCAAAGACCCGTTCCTGTAATACGCGCAGGATCTTGACCTGCATGGGCAGACTCATCTCCCCGATTTCATCCAGAAACAGCGTGCCTCCGCGGGCAAGCTCGAAACGCCCGACCCTGCCGCTTTGTGCACCGGTAAATGCGCCTTTCTCGTGCCCGAACAATTCACTTTCAAGCAGATCATGCGGGATGGCCCCGCAGTTGACCGGCACAAACGGCTTGTCCCGGCGGGAGGAGAGATAATGCAACCGGCGTGCAACCAGTTCCTTGCCGGTACCTGACTCTCCAAGCACAAGCACACTGGCATCATCGTCAGCCACAAAACCGATAAGCCGGTTTACCTGCTGGATCGCCTGACTCATCCCGATCAACGGGCAACTGTCAGTCTCCCGTACCTGGATCAACTGTTCCGAGGGGACGGTGTTGTCTTCATTATGCTGAAATGCCAGGGCACTCATAACTGTCTGAAGGCCTTTAGTAGAATCTGGTTTGACATGGATAAACTATAACACCGGCCTGCATCCAATTCTGTTTCAATAATGTAAAAAACAGAATGTTGCAACAACGCCGGAACTGACGGGAGACCGCGGTATCGCGCGCGGTCTGTTATGGATCAGGGTAATGCGCGGTTACAAAGCAGATACAAAGGCGAACTTTTTATTTCAGGATGCTTTCAGTTGTTCCATTCCGGTAAAGTCCAGACGATAGCCGCGATCATATATTGAGGTGAGTATCCAGCCGGTTTCCCGGGTGAACTGCAGCTTCTTGCGCAATCGACTGATATGAATATCGATCGTGCGCGTATTGATCTGAGGACCATAGCCCCATAATTCACGCAGCAGTTTGTCGCGGGGTACCAGTTCGCCAATATTGCGAAACAGATAACCCGCCAGTTCGAATTCCTTCGGTGTCAGGGTAATGGCATCACCATCACGGGTAATTACATGATTGCTGAAATCGACCACATAGACATCTGCATTTACAATCTGGGAGGATACTTCGCGCCGACTTGTCCGGCGGATCAATGCCTCGATCCTGGCAGTCAACTCCTTGTAGTCGACAGGTTTTACCATGTAGTCGTCAGCACCGGCCTCGAGCATGGAGACAATATCCTCGGTTGCATCACGACCGGTGACAAAGATCACCGGCAGGGTCCAGCCCATATTGTCCCTCACCCAGCTTAATATCCGGTCACCCGCAATGTCAGGCAGTTCCCAGTCCAGTATCAACAGGTCACAGGGCTGCTTGTGCAGGTTACGCACCAGCGATTGACCGGTTTCATATACATCACAGATACCCCCGACGGACTCAATATAATGTTTGAGCAATAATGACTCGGTTTTATTGTCCTCAAGTAAGGCGATTCTGGTTCCGGATCTGATTGTAAGCTGGGACATGGTTATTTTTGCCGTCTGGTTGGTTTAGGTGAATGAATCTATCAAGTGTTCACATCTGGCAGGGGCACATACCTGTCAAGTGTGGATAAAAACGTATCGACTATGAGCGGTTTGGTAATGTAGTCATCAAACCCTGCCCGGACAATTTTCTCCCGGAACTGCTGGTCAGCGTACGCGGTCACCGCAATGACCGGTAACTGCGCCGGGGTCCAGGTTTTCCGGATCTGCTGGAATGCAGCGATCCCGTTGATGCCGGGTAACTGGATGTCCATCAGTACCATATCCGGTCGATTATTATGTATCAGCGCAATACCGGTCTCGGCATCTTCCACATGGATCAACCTGTAGTTTGGCCGGAGTGACAGGATTGCCTTCATCACCCGATAGTTGGTGAGGCTGTCTTCGATATAGAGTATCCGGAATTCAGGTGACAGTATATGTCCGGTTGATGGCGGAATATCCTCAGTCCGGGTAGCATGTATGACATTCTTCAGACTGGTATCAGCCTCCATGATGACAACAAATGTCGTACCTTCCATTAATTTGCTGGTTACCTGGATTTCTCCTTTCATCAGGTGCGCCAGTCGTTTACTCAGGGCGAGGCCGATACCCACACCTTCTTCCCGCTTGTGGATCTCCAGTCTGCCGAACGGTTGAAACAGGTTGTCCAGCTGGTCCGGCGGGATGCCCATGCCGGTATCGGTAATACTGATACGGATTTTATCGGCTGTATGCCAGACCCATTCAATCCGGACTGTCCCGCCATGGATATTATACTTGATGGCATTCGACAACAGATTGACAAATATCTGTTTCAACCTGAGCGGATCGGCAAGCACCACCACATCTTCATCACTGGTGTACTCGTGGTGTATGCTGACTTCCCGGCTGTCTGCCAGCGGCATGACCAGCGCACAACACTCCTGCAGTATGTCCTTTAGTGGCACCGAGATGATGTCCACACTCAGTTCGTTCTGTTCTATCCTCGCCAGATCAAGCACATCGTTGATCAGCTGTAACAAATGATGTCCCGCCTTGAATATCTCGTTATGGTACTGGTGATATTTCCCCGGGTTGTCGTATTTGCCCTCTTTCAATAACTGGGCAAACCCGAGGATAGCATTCATCGGTGTACGCAACTCATGACTCATGCTGGAGAGAAACTCGGACTTGGCCCGGTCGGCCATGACGGCATTGTCCCTCGCCAGCTGCAACTCCTTTTCCATCTTGATGCGGGCGGTAATGTCGCTGAAGATGGCGACGTACTGGTAAGGCCGTCCCTGGTCATCAAGAAACGGGATCAGTGTCAGCAGGGTCCAGTAAGGTGCGCCGCCCTTGCGCTGTCCGCAGAGTTCTCCCTGCCAGACGTTATTCCGGCCCAGTTCCGTGTATAGCTGTTTCAGTTTGTCACGGTTGACTGACTCGGAAAAAAGAATCCTGTGGTGTCTGCCCAGCAGGTCCTGTTGCGTATACCCGGTCATCGACTCAAACCGCGGATTTACATAGATGATTTCACTGTCAAGATTCGTTACACACACCGCAAAATGCTGATTCATCGCACGTTGCTGGTTTTGCAAATCCCGCAGGGTCGTCAGCATATTGGTATTCACACTCGCCAGACTCCGGACCCGCGAGGCGCGTGCCTTCACAGCGGTCACCAGTTGTTCAGGCAGCAGTGGCCTCAGCAGGATGTCGTCAATTCCAGAGGACAGCAGCAGCTGCTCGCGTCTTGCAGGCATAACCGATGACATCAGCAGTATCGAGATGGAAGAAAAATTCTTGTCCTGCCGCAGCAGGCGGGCCAGGTCATAACCCTTGTGATCACAAACCTGATCACCCAGCAACAACAGTTCCGGCCGGCCTTCATTGATGGCCTGGATCAGGTTATAGGGTGTATCAATCACGGTGACACTAAACCCGGATTGCTCCAGCACCGTACCGTAATACCGGCCCAGCCCCCTGTCCTGTTCCAGTATCAACACACGGTAGGCGCGCTCGGGACTGCCGGTAGACAGCTCCATCAGCATATCGGTTATATACGGCACACTGACTGGTTTGATGATGTACTGGTTTATCCCCGCCTGGATCGCCGCCAGTCTGGCCGTGATATCGTCGCGTACAGACAGACCTATCTTGAGCGCATCAGGCTGGAACTGGCCCAGCAGATTACGCAAGGTACCGTTGTGCTGCCTTTTTGCAAACAGCTCGTCCAGATCGATAATGATTATGTCAGGTTCAATACCGCTGCCATCAATGCTGTAATTCAGATCCGGAAACAGGTGGACCTGAAAACCATGCCTGTCGAGTTCCGGTTTCAGATTCGCCGCCAGATCAGGTATGACCCCCAGACAATACAGATGGCGTATCCCGTCAAACCCGGGGATCTGCCGGTAACCATCCGGGCTGGCACGACCGTTAACTGGCACATCGTCCAGACCGGCATCAATTAACTGAATGATAGAAGTGTACACCCGGTCCCATTGTGCCCGGTGGATCGCATTTATCTCGGTCGCTTCTGTCCGGATCGATATTGCCAGTAACTCAAGATTACTTAACAGGTCGGCAAGACGGGTATATCCGAAGGCAACGCCGGATTTGACCTGATTTTCAAGATGGCGGATGACTGTAGACAACAGGTCATCGTTTGCATCATATCCCTTGCACTGTTGCCAGACTGAAAGGATGCGCGTCATTTCCTCCCGGATGGAACCGGCGTAGGAAATCCTGAGCAAGGACAGCCGTTGTTTGATAATTTGATCAGGACTTGACACTTTTTTTTATTCTATTGATCCAGGGCCTGTTAACTGTATTGGTCTGGTCGGGAATCGCGGAATTGCTCTACGCTTAACTCCCGTTTACGGCCTGATTCTAAGAGAAACAGGCTCAAATCAGCAACAGCAAAAAAAAGGGGGAGCAGGCAGTTAATCCCGGTCCTGTTTGAAACATCAGATGAACTGCTCTGACACGGCATGGAATGTTTACATTTTCCCGGGATTTAATGGTTTTAACCTGCACGGCCTGCCAGCTAGCACCTGATTTCTGAAACACTTAGTTACAATTCACCTCGCCCTGTCTTCCTTCATATAAAGTAATATAATTGCAAGATCCGGTCGAACAACAATAATAAATATGGGTCAGACTGTCAGTTACGGGGTAATTTCGTCAGGGTATACCGGACCCAGGCGGCAATTTGCTGGACTGGAATTATTGCATCACCGCAAAATGGCCATATTTACAATGTTGTATCCTATAAATGCAGGACGCCAACTCCGATGACAGCCGACACGACGCGCGTGCAGGATTTCGGTGTAGCCACCCCTCCCGTCTTGCCCGGCTATCTCCAGCTGTTACTAAAGGTTGCACATTCAGGTATCGCCCTGATCAACCAGAATGCTACGCTGCTTGAGGTTAACCGGATACTCGCTGATATGACAGGCCACGTCCTGACTGATATCACCGGCAAGCACTTTAACCTCATCAATCATCCAGACGACACGGAACTGTTCGGCCAGAGTATCGCCCGGATTTTTGCTGAGCCCCAGTCCGGGCCGGGCCGATTTGAAGTCCGTCTGCGCCACAGGCATGGACATTATATCCGCTGTGAAGTGGATGCTGTGCCCGCCCTGCCCGGCACCGGCATGGCCATCCTGCATATACAAAACATCAGTAACCGTACCCCTGCTAATGCATTTTCCGGCAAGAACCCGGCACTGACGGCACTGGCAGGCAATATCGCCTCGGTTGCCAATACCTCTACCCGGATGGACAAGCTGGTCAGCCGGTGTCTCGGGTTGATCTCTGAATATCTGAACTGGCCAGTGGCGCATGCCTACAGATTATCTGAATCTGGTTACTACCAGTCCTCGGGGATCTGGTATTTACAAAACCGTGACAGCCTGGCCGAGTTCCGTGCAGGAAGCGAAAAACGACTGTGCGCAAGTGGTGAGGGTCTGGTCGGTCAAACCGCATCCAGACGCGAACCTTACTGGGGAAGTCTCGATATTGATACCCGTTTTACCCAGCTGATAACTGACAACAGCCAGCCGCTACGGACCGGCCTGTTTTTCCCGGTCATTGCCAATGATCAAGTGGCCTTCGTAGTAGAATGTTTTTCATACAACAGGGTTGAACCAGACTCCGAATTCCTGGATCTGTTACCGAATATCAGCGCCCAGATAGGCCGGGTCATGGAACGACTGGTAGCAGAAACACGCCTGCAGGAATCAGGTAATGAGTTACGCAGGCTGAACCAGTCACTGAATCTGCTGCACAAATGTGATCACGCAATCTCCCATGGCATCTCCGGACAAATGCTGGTAGCTGACATCTGCAACATACTGGTCAGCCCGGGTAATTTTCGTTTTGCCTGGGTAGGGTATGCCAATGACAACAGCAATACACCGGTCTACCCGGTAGCACAGGCCGGTGATGAAAACGGCTATCTGTGCCAGTTGTTTACCAGTGCCGATGCGGCACAGGGCAGTGCCGGGATTTATTCGAGTGTGATTGGCAGCTGTGAACCGCTGATCAACAACAATTTGCTGGAAAGCCATCCTCCTGGCTCTGAATTTGCCCAGACACTTGAACGCGGATTCAGGTCCGTCGCCGTATTGCCGCTATCGGTCGGCACCCATGCGTTCGGCATCCTGGCTGTTTATTCAATCGAACCTGGCTATTTTGATGCGGACCGGATGAAACTGATGACCACGGTAACCGAAAATCTGACCTTCGGTATCCTGTCACTCCAGTCGCGCAAGGAACGCGAGCGTGCTGAACGCATGACCCGACTGAGTGAACAGAAATACCGGATGTTGTTTGAAGAACACCCCTCGATTTTCCTGACCATCTCCTCCGATCACCGGATTGAATCGATTAACAAGTTCGGGGCAGAGACACTCGGTTATAACCAGGAAGAACTGACAGGCCAGTCTATCATTGAGCTGCATGCACATGATCGCCGGACAGCGGCCGGGCAGTACTTTCGGTCTACCTTCACCTCTTCCGAACCGATATTACGCCACGGGTCTATTCTGCTACACAAGGATGGCTCACATGTCTATGTACGTGAGTCGGCCCGACCGGTCATCACCGACGAAGGGAATACCAGCCTGTTTGTCGTGTGTGAAAATATTACCCAGCTACAAACGCTGTCTAACCAGCTCGCCTTTCAGTCTACCCATGATGCCCTGACCGGACTGATAAACCGGTCTGAGTTTGAACAGCGCCTGGCAAGGATGGTCAGATCAGCGGTGACAGACGATACCCGTCATGCCATTTGTTACATCGATCTGGACCATTTCAAACAGGTCAATCAGGACTGTGGTTACCCCGGTGGTGACGAGCTGTTGAGGCAGTTTGGCAATATGCTCAGCCAGCATGTCCGCAGCCGTGACACCATTGCGCGTATAGACAGTGACAAGTTTGTGATACTGATGGAACGTTGTCCCCTGCACATTGCCGAACTGAAGTCACGACGCCTGCTGGAAAAATCGGCCAAGTTCAGTTTTCACTGGAATGGCAAGGCCGTCAGGATCAGCATGAGTATGGGACTGGTCCCGATCAACGGCACTGCGCATGACCTGGTATCCTTGTTAAAACTGGCCAGTGCCGCCTGTCTGACAGCGAAGGACAACGGACGCAACCAGCTGTTCGTCTATCATGAAGACACGGAAGTCACCAGCGAGCGTATCCGCCAGATATCCTGGATCACCCAGATAAATGACGCCCTGCAGGGTGATCGGCTGCAACTGTATTTCCAGAAAATATTTCCGCTGCAAAAACAGATGGATGAAAACCGGAATTTTGAATTGTTACTCCGTCTGGAAAGCCGCGACGGCAAGATCATCCCTGCCAACCGGTTTCTGCCCAGCGTGGAGCGGTTCGGTCTGTCGGACAAGATAGATCGCTGGGTCATCGAACATACCTTATCATTATTGGGAAAACTCGCACCGGCCACCGTGAAAAACCTGCGTGTAACCGTGAATCTGTCAGAACATTCACTCAACAGCCCGGAGTTTGTCAGTTATCTGATTGAGTACCTCGGCAGGAACCGGGAAATCGCCAGCCGGATCTGTCTGGAAGTGAATGAGTCTGCGGCAATCAATAATATCTCGGCATTGATAAATATCATCAGTGAGCTCCGACCCTTCGGTTGTCAGTTCTCGCTGGATAATTTCGGCAGCGGTACTTCATCGTTCAGCAGCCTGCGCAAGCTGGAGGTGGACTACTTCAAGATTGATGATTCATTTGTGTCCGGGTTGGGGACAAACCGAAATGACATCACCGTGCTCAAATCGATCCATGAGATGGCCAGGCAGATGGGCATCCTGACCGTTGCCAAGGGTGTCCAGACTGAAGCTGAGCTGAATGAACTGAAGTCTATTGGCATCGACTTTGCCCAGGGCTTTTATATGGAGCATCCCCTCCCGGAGAAACAGATACTAACGGAGGGCAACCCGGTTATTGACGGCCGGGTACACTGACTAGTCAGTCCTGGACAGGTAGTCCGGCGCGGTTCCTGGCGATGGTCTGGCGATGTCTGCGAAATATGGTACGTTCGATATATTCCTGGATCGTCCCCGACACTTCAGTAAACTTCGCCACCACGTGGACACGGTCACTCCCGGAATCCAGACTGCTGACGCTGGCCGGAAAATACACAGGCAGGGGCACGTCCGGGCGCAGGTAAAGTTCAATCGTAATATTCGTACCCTCACTGATACTGCCGGCCACTGTGGCTGGGACGGCAACCGGCTCGGTCCATTCGATACCTGTTGCGGATAGACTGACCGGAAGCAACGGCGGGAGTCCACCCAGATTGAAAACCAGCCGGGTGACCATCCCGGTCAGTAAATCCACCTTTGCCTCAATTCGCGACAGTTCATTTCCCATCTCACCGCGTTCTTCATTCTGCGATGTATCCAGCGTCAGGTCTTCCAGTATGGTAATGGCACGGAAAAAAGCGCGGTTCGCCTCCTGCCGGGACGAGGGGACACCCGATGCTGTTTCAGTACCGACATACCAGCGCATCGGCAGCGTGTCAGCGTAAATCAGGTTCATCGTATCTGTCGTCGTCCCGTTCATGGCGTGGTCCTGTCTGTTTGCAATGTTTACCTGGGCAATAATGCCTGATGACCGGTATGTTCGCCATAGGCCTTCACGGCCTGCTGTCCCCGTTGCAGTTGCTCAAGCTGTTTTCCTGAGCGGGTCCTCGCCATTTCGGTCCGGTGCGCCAGTTTTTCATTCGTCTGTAATATGCTCATCACCAGACCGGTGGCAGTGCGGACCTCATATTGCTGCAAGCCCGAGGTATCCATAATCGTTAACAGATCGGAACGGACTGTATCCATTTCCATGACGCGCTGCCAGTTGTCTTCATCCGCTGCCAGCAACATTTCCGTGCTGAGGCGCAACACTTCCTCAAGCAGGCCCGTACCTGTGCCGGCGCTGGATGTGTAATCCATAATCATGGGCCCGGATTATACGGATCAGGCACTGGCAGCATACTGTCCGGTTTTGATCGGGCCTGCCGGTACGCTGCCGGCCTGATCTCGTACAGCGACCCAGCCGGAATGAATCTGCTGTAACAATGCATTCACTTCAGCCAGTATCGACTCGTCATTATTCACATTCGCCACCAGCAGTTGACGACAGATGTAGTCATACAAATCATCCAGATTGGCCGCAATCGCCTGGCCCTTCTCACGATCCAGCCCCAGACGCAGACCTTCCACAATGCGGATGGCCTGGGAAATGCGTTCACACTTGTCGGCTATCCGGTTACTGAGGATAAAACTGCGCGCCAGTGTGATCCTGGACATCGCCCCTTCCAGTAAAAGTTCGATTAAACGGTGTGGGCTTGCACCACCCACATTGCCGTAGATATCCGCCTCTGCATAGATACCGTGGATGTTACGTTGCATTCCATAACTCATGGGATTCGCTCCTGATTCATTAGTGAAGAGATAAACTGTGTCCTGTCACATACATCACAGTTATCGTCATCCAACGGACATACTTTACCGGGTCTCATTGATTGTTCGACAGGCTGGCAAGCTGGTTGGTCAGGAACGTACTGGTTGAATTCAGACGGCTCATCAGCGTATCCAGTGCCGTGAACTGGGAACGGATACGCGCCTCAACCAGGATCAGTCGCGCCTCGGTTGACTCACGCTTGTCCTTTATATTGTCTATACTGCGGTTGATCCCCTCGGTACGCGCGGCGAGGATGCCGTCATCATCCAGCAACTGTTTGGCCATTTCAGAAAACCGGTAGGCCATTCCCTGCCGGTAACTGACAGACCCGCGCACACCGGTGGCCCCGCCTGTAATCATCATCGCCAGTCCCTCGCTGTTCTGGCCTTCTGCACCCGTCAGTACCTGGCCGGAACCGGTGGCGACGTTGCCGCCGATGGAGCCACTGACATCCTGCCCGGCGGTCCCGGTGGCCACTGCCAGTCCCAGACTGGTTGCGCTTGCTGAATCCACCGCGGTGATGTCCACCTGTGATTCAGCTCCGTACCGATCGGATCGAATCATGATTTTGTCATTCGCACTGTCAAACTCGACCGTCACCGTGATGCCTGACCCTTTCAATTCGGTGACACCGTTGATCCGGGATTGCAGTTCAGCCACCAGTTGGGCGGCCGTGGTGTAACTGCCATGACCCAGACTGATATTCGAACCTTGTACACCATTGACCTTGACGGCCAGGGTGTCATTGTCCGAGTCGATGACCAGTGGTGTATCAAAGGTTCCGGCAAGTGTGGTGTCGGCCAAGGCAGCGACGGTAGTTCCATTATAAACACCCTGGCTTGCGAGCTGGTTAACCACGACGCTGTAGACACCCTCCCGGGTGGCGGCCGCCGAGTTGACATAGCTGACCAGACTGTCTGTTGATTTGGCCGAGTTGGCAAACAGGGCCGCCAGATCCGCCGGATTACCCGCCAGGACTTCCTGCAAGCGGGTTTCGTTGACGGCGAGCGTACCATTACTTTGAAACGAGATACCGGCCTGGGACAGACTGGTGTACGCGGCGGTAGACGAGCCAGTTACACCACCGGCCATACTGCGCAAGCGCGACAGGATTAACAGGGCAGACGAATCGCCCTGCAGGATAGAGCCCTGTTTGCGGTCCGCGTTATACGCGGTCAGACTGCTTACGGTGTTATTCAGCTCATTATAGGAGCTGACAAACTTGCGTACAGCAGACTCTGTTCCTGCCTTGTCTGCCGCCAGGGTCAATGTGGTGGCGACACCTGTCTCACTTTTTTTCTTCAGCGTCAGCGTGACGCCTTCTATCACATCGGTAACTACGTTACCGGGATGGGTAATATCATCAATCCCGTCGAGTTTGATTATCGAATCGGTGGCGCTGACCATTTCAGTCATGTTCTTGCCGGAACCCACGACCGCTTCCGGATCGTAGGCCAGTCGGGACAGACCGGCATTATCGGTATTACTTGCATCCGTACTGTCCATCACCATCACCCGGAAGCCATTCGACAGACCGGTCGACTTCGAGGTCAGGACCAGACGGTGACCTCCGCCATCATTCAGCAAGGTCGCACGCACATCGGTATCGGCGGCATTGATCGCATCACGGATCCCGGCCAGCCCGGAGTTGGCGTTGTTGATTACAATATCGCGACTGGCAAGGTCCGGATTAAGCGTAAAATCACCGGCGACCATACTGCCAAACTGTATCGTCAGTGTGCCGGTACCGACCGGGTCAGTCACGTTGGTAAATGTGCCAGAGACCAGTTTCTGTGCCTGCGCCAGTTGTTTGACCTCCAGCGCATAGTCACCGGGGACGGCCTTGGCGGTCGCACTGACGGAGGCAATCGAGGTGTCCGCGATACTGGCAGTCACGCCCTGATACCGGGACAAGTTGGCCAGACCGGTCATCGAGGTCTGGAATGCTGAAATCGCACCTTTCAAACTGCCATAGGCGCTCAGCTGTGCCTGAAAACGGGATTCTCTCTGATTCAGCAAATTCAGCGGCTGACGCTCAATAGCGACCAGCTGGGAAACCAGTCCGTTTATATCGAGTCCGGAACCGATACCCGATGCAGTGATTGGCATGACAACCCTCCTGAAGTGAATAGACCTTACCAGACACCAGACGTGTCTGTATCGCTATGCTGAAGATAGCAATTTACAGGCCAGATCGGGACCGCTGGCCGGAATGTCGACAGTTACCGCGTCAGACCTTGTCTTGAAGGATAATACCGGCGCTGCTTTTCAGGTTGGATTCAATCGCCCTGGAAACAGCGAGCACTTGCTCGGAGGGTATCTGGCGTACCAGTTCCCCGCTTTCCGTATCAATAACCTTCACGACAGATCGACCGGATTCTTCATCCACCACAAACTGCAGGTCAGTACGAAATGAACGAACATATTCATTTATCTGTCCTACCGCCGTCTTTAACTGTTCAGCCTGACCTGGCTGGGATGTCGATTGCGGCAAAACCATGCCGGCCGCGGCAGTATCCTGCCGCGGCGGCGTGGGCTTTGTAACGATCTGGGCTGTGCGAACCGTCGATGCTGCCAGCTTGCTGATAAAGTCAAGTTGCATATCTACTGTTTTTATACCCGTTGGTTACTGTAAAAATATCCTTTCACCGTTTTAGCGCAGCAGTGACAGGACGTTCTGTGGCAGCGCATTGGCCTGGGCCAGAATCGCCACACCAGCCTGTTGCAGTACCTGGGACTTCGTCATTGACGCTGTTTCGGCGGCAAAGTCGGCATCCTGGATACGGCTGCGTGATGCTGACAGGTTTTCTGACGTTGTCTGCAGATTGGCAACCACTGACGAGAACCGGTTCTGGAACGCACCGAGTGAGGCGCGGGAGTTATTGACCGAGGTCAATGCCGCGTCAATCGAGTTCATCGCCGTGTTCGCACCGGTAACCGTGCTGATATCCAGCTGGGAAACCGCCGTACCGGTCTGTGTCGCAGAGGCGTCAGCCGGTGAACCGATTATCGCACCCGTACCTGTTACGGTCAGACCTGAAGTACCGGTCGAGGTCAGCGAAATGCGGCCGGTGTATGTGTTGGTGCCGGTTGCGAATCCGCTCGCGGTTGTACCACCTGCTGTCGCAGTTACAGTGATGTTACGGCCATCGCTTGCAGTCAGGGTAATGTCATCATTGGTCGAGTCATACGCAGCCACTACTCCGGTCGCCGCAGAATGAGTGTTGATCTTGGCGATAATGGCAGCACCTGTTCCATCAACCGAACCGGCAGCGGCTACGACACCAATATTTACACCGTTAATGACCAGGTCATCGTCGGCCAGTGCCGCATCGGTTACATCTGCGCCTGCAGTTGTATCTGTTGCAATCACAGAGGCCGTCACATTGGATATACCGCTGGCATTGATGGCCTGTACTTTCGACAGCGCGCTGTAGGTACCACCGGCAAAAGACACACCGTCACTGGAGGAGGCAATAACACTGACACCATTGATAGCGACGTTGCTGCCGTTCGTTGCGGTTGTGTTCACATCTGCTGTACTGACCGATGTGGCCGAGTAGCTGGCACCGAGTGCAGAGGTACGTGCGCTTGCAATCGAGTTGATGGTGATGGTCTGGTTGGCATCCGCACCGACCTGGAACTGTTTGCTGGCGAAGCTGCCATCGAGCAGGGCAACACCGTTGAATTTGGACTGCTGGGCTACGCGGTCAACTTCAGAGATCAGCTGTGAAACTTCGGTTTGCAGTGCTGCGCGGTCAGATGAGCTGTTGGTCGCATTGGCAGACTGTACCGCCAGTTCGCGTATACGCTGCAGGTTGTTGGTGATTTCACCCAGCGCACCTTCAGCGGTCTGGGCCAGCGATATACCGTCGTTGGCATTACGAACCGCCTGGTTGATACCGCGGATCTGGGTGGTGAAGCGTTCGGCAATAGCGAGGCCGGCAGCATCGTCCTTGGCACTGTTGATACGCAGACCGGTGGACAGTCTTTGCAAGGATACGCCGAGCGCGTCCTGGGACTTGTTCATGTTTCTCTGTGCGTTCAGCGAGGCAATATTGGTATTAATAATCTGTGGCATGACTTCATTCTCCTGTTATCTTGTTTGATTCCGGCCAGTCTTGACCTCGCCGGGTCTGTTTATAAAACGGATTAGATACTCTCCTTCCACAGGATTTATCGGACAGGCAGCGGAGAACTTTAGGGGGGAATGTAAAGAAATGTTTCGGTCGGGGGAAATGTATTGACCTGCTATAGCTTCTCCAGTCAACAGGATCGAATATCGGTATATACGAGGAGAACTGGAATATATCCAGGATTTCAGGTTCGTTCCCGAGACCTCAACTTAACATTGCCAATTCTGTTCCAGCTTGCATGTGTTACCTTATGTGGTAACATATATCTATGGGCAAGATACGTAGAGGGAACTACATCTTTTTGACATGGAAGGGTGACCATACCCCCAGGCATGTCCATGTATATTTTAAATCAAGGCTGGTTGTGAAGTGGGATCTGGAAAACTGGCAACCGATGGAAGGAAAGGCAGGCCGCAGGTTGCTTATGCTTATACAGGAACTGGATGACGCAGGTAAATTATGAAGATTCGAAAAGTTACGTTAAACAACCGGCGGAATGAGTTTACAGTGGTGACCGCTTCAGGTGTTGTTTATCCTTTTCCCTATTCCGCGACGGATCCACGCCCAGGCGCCGATGATCGTATCGAAAAACTCTTTGTAGACCGGGAGCTCGGCAACGAGGCATTTACCTATATTCTCGAATCAGGCAGGGAAGGTTCTATCCATATTGAACAGGTCCTTGAATATAACGAGGACCCGAAGTATCTCTCGGAACTGCTCACCTACAAGCTCACTCTGGAAGCGCAACGCGGAATTGAGACCAGCGAATTAAGCAGACGCCAGATCGCCGGAAGGTTAAAGACGTCATTGCCGCAGCTATACCGTCTGCTGGATCCGGCAAATACCAATAAGTCCATGAACCAGCTGATCGCCCTGCTTCATATTCTGGATTGCGAAGTTGACTTTGTTGTTAAAAGGAAAGACGCGGCGTAGCAGAAACAAAAACAAAGGGGACAGATTTATTCCCCCACTTTAATACTGATAAACACACTCAATATTGTTAACGTGTATTGAGTCAATTAATAATATCGACACTCGGGCTTCGAACCCGAGGGTTACAGGTTCAAGTCCTGTCTGGGCGGCATTTGTTTCCATACTTGCTCTGACCCCAATTCCCTCCGCTTCCATCGGTTGTTTCACTGGATTCCCGCTTTCGCGGGAATGACGATAACTTATCTGTACACCAATTTGAACCATGGGGAAGTTGTATTTTCCTATACTCGGGCGTCGCTGTCGTTTAGATTTTAGATTTTAGATTTTAGATTTTAACGAATATAGTTAAACAACGTCAGATCCTGTACACGCACATACGCCTGTTGCGCCGCTTCGAGTACACTCATTCGGGTATTCAGCTCGCTAACAGCCGAGGCGTAATCCAGGTCCTGTATGGCAGACAAGGCCTCCTGGGTCTGGAGGATGCGGGTCTGGTTCAGGTCGTCCTGCATGGAGACTGTCTGCAAGCGTGTGCCGATCCTGATTTGCGATTGGGTCATATGTTGCTGCGACTGGTCCAGCTCTTCCAGTAACCGGTTCACACCATTTTGAAATACCGTTTTTTCAGCGGTGGTTGTACCGCTGGATGAGAATGAATCGATCAGCCCTTGCACCGTGGCGAACACATCCTGATGGGTACTCGGCTCCAGTATAAAACTGTCACTGCTGGCCGGTGTACCGGCAATACTGACACTCATGCCGGCCACGACTATCGCCGCGCCGTCAGTATAGATCTGACCGCTGGCAACGGTGGTGGCGTCCGTGTCGTTGATGACATCGTAGGTGTTCGCGCTGGTGAACTGGATGCGATATTGCGCGGGTACATAGGCGCTTGAATTCGTCAGCGTACCGGTGCTGATCATACCGGTACCGGCATTGGTTATCGCGGGTCGACTAACGAAGGTGCCGTTCCCATTGTCTATACGCATGAATATCTCCTCGCCTGATTCGGATATGACCACCTGACGATCATCACCGACACTGACCGCACGACTTCCCGCATCGCCCTGATAGACGACACCGCCTGCGGCATCGGCGGCAAAGGGCTGGGTCCGGGTCATGTAACCAGCGAACAGGTATTCGCCATTGGCATCACGACTGTTGGCAACATCAAGCAACTCGGACTGCAAGTGCGCAAGCTCGGTGGCAATACTGCGCCGGGTCTCGGCAGTCTGGGTGTCGTTACGGCCCTGCAGGGCAAGTTCACGGACACGATTGAGCACTTCGGTGGCCTGGGCTATCCGGCTTTCACTGTAGCGCAGGCGGTTTTCGGCCTGGACGCCGTTTTCACGGTACTGTTCCAGCATACTGATCGATTGTTCCAGTCCGGTGATGCGTCCGGATGCCACGGGATCATCGGCGGCAGACAGGATCTTCTTGCCGGTAGATATCTGCATCTGGGTCCGGTTGACCTGGACTTGCTGATCCAGGATCGCATCAATACCGGACTGCTGTAATTGTCGGGTGGATATACGCATGGTCTACCTGCGAACCGCCTGCATGACGGTATCAAACAACTGGTTGGCAATATTGATCACCTGCGCCGAGGCCTGGAATGCCTGCTGGAACTTGAGCAGACTGGCCGCCTCTTCCTCCAGATTGACCCCGGAGACGGCATCACGGCTGGCGATGGCATGCTGGTTCAGTGCATTCAGTGCGTCATGTTTCATGGAGACCGATGCGGTCATTGAACCGGTACGCGTCAGTAATTGGCCGTAGGCATCTGTCATCGTGGACTTACTACCGTTGAGGATCCGTGCCGATTGCAGGTCTGCCAGCAAGCGTGCATTGCGGTTATCGCCGACACCACCGTTATTGGCGGAAACCGTGAAACTGTCGCCGGTCGCCGGGGTGCCGCTGATATTGACGCGCCAGCCGTTATAATCAATGGCCGATCCACTGGTATAGGCGAGCGCGGGCCCGCCATCGATCGAATAGGTCAGCGGACTGAGAAAATCGATACTGACAGGATCAAGCAGGTCCGCATCGGATACGTCTATGACCGCCCCGGCTGAAATGGTCGCACTGCCGGTGTTGGCCGAGGCCGACTGTGTCCTGATCGGTGCGGCAAGTGCAACTTGTTCCGGCCCGGTCAGGCTGATACTGATACTGCCTGCCACCGAGCGTGTCGGTTGCAGGACGAAGTTATCTCCATTGGCCGGCGCACCACCGACGTTGATGGTCATGCCATCCATTAGCAGTGGGCCGCCACCACTGACGCTGGTGTTGTCGGCAAGTCGGGTCACACTCCAGTTACCGGCGCCTTGATAACTGACCCGGTAATCCGACAGCGTCAATGCGTTCACATTATCGACCGTGGCCGATACCACACCTGTACCACTATTGTCTGCATCCGCAAGCACGGCGGGCGCGGCGATGGCAAAGAAATCCTGGCCCAGCGCACCGTTAAGGTCCATACCGCGTGCGTGTTGCGTATTGAATCCAAAGGCCAATGCCTGAGCAATCTGTCCCAATGCGTTTTCGGACTTGTCGAGCATGTTGGTGCGAAAGTCCAGCAGGCCACCGAGCTCTCCACCGGTTATGGCACCGGACATTTGCATCGTCCCGGCGCCGGTGCGCATGGCAATCTCCAGTCTTTGCGGATCATAAGGGTTATTTATCGTCATTAACTCGGCCACACTTCCGCCGACCACCAGGCCCTGGCCGCTACCGATAAACAGATTGATGCTGCCATCGTCCTGCTGCACTGTGCTCAACGCCACCTTCGCCGCCAGTTGATCCATCAGACCGTCTCGCTGGTCCATCAGGTCATTCGGTTGTGTACCCCGGGCCGTGGCGCTGGCAATGTCGGTATTCAGTGCGGCAATGCCGCGGGCCAAACCATTAATCTGTTCAGTGACGTTGACGATCTCCGTATTGATACCGTTACCCATCTGATCCAGCTGTTGTTGCAGTAAGCGGAACCGCCCGGTCAGTGCCTCTGCATCACCGAGCAGTGCCTGGCGGGCCGCCACCGAGACCGGATCATTACTGGCATCCTGTACTGAATTAAAAAACCCCTGGATCATTGGTGAGAGACCGGTATCGGTATCCGTCAACAGGCTGTCTATCTGACGGGCCTGATCCAGATAGATGCCCGATTCAGCCGCACCGGAGGTACTCATCCTCGCCTGGGTCGCGAGGAAGGTGTCATACAGGCGTTGTACCGATGCCGTGCGCACACCAGTGCCGATAAAACCGGTGCCGGTGTAATTTGCCGGTCGGGTGACAAATTCGGTCCGTTGCCGGGAATAACCCTCGGTTTCGACATTGGCGATATTATGGCTGGTCGTTGCCAGCGCGCGCTGGTTGGCAAGCAGCGATGAGATACCAATTCCCAATAGGTCAGCCATTGTAATCTCCCGTGTGCAGGCAGGGGTTCATGTCAGCGCACCCTGTCCACTGTGGTGCTCGCCAGCATCGCATCAACAAACTTCTGACCTTTTAAAATCCCGTTGATCTTGTCCGCATAGGCCGGGTCGGTCGCGTATCCCGCATCCTGCAATCCACGCAGGTAGCTGGCAGGGTCCGCCGGACCGGCGGTAATGGCGTCGGCATAGCGTGGCTGGTTTATAAACTTCACATAATCCGCAAACGCATCGGCGTAGGAATCATAGGCACGGAATGCGGCACGTTGTTTCACAAACCGACCGTCTTCGAATTCCAGTGTGGTCTTCATGACCGACTCACCGTTCCAGTCCGGTGTGGCCTTGATACCGAATATGTTAAAGCTGTTGCGTCCGTCCGGGTGACGCACTGTTGCCTTGCCCCAGCCGGTCTCCAGTACCGCTTGTGCGACGATGGCATCACTGTTGACGCCAAGTTCACCCGCCGCCTTTTCCGCATAGGGTCGCAGCTCATTGATGAAATCGGTCGTTACTTCAGGTGATATCGAATGCGTTGTAAACGGTGAAACGCGGTCGATCAGGCCGTAGGCGGGTGTGAACTGTCCGGATCCCGGCACGGCGGTCTCCGGCTCAATCTGTAACTGCTTCAGGATCATATCAGCCACGCCGAGCGAACGTTGCGACGAGAGCGTCACGGCCAGCTGTGAATCGAACAGTTCGCGGTATTGTTTACCCTGTTCACTGTCCATCAGGCTGTCACCGATGCTACTGTCGCGCATCACCTTTAGCATCATCTGCAAAAACAGCGATTCAAACTGGGTCGCTGCCTCGCGGATCGTCGCCGCCGACTCCTGCCCCGGGGCGGACTCGTAACGGAGCCGATCAAGTTGCTGGAAATCGGTATAGACGGGCGCGTTAATCATCAGCGGATTACATGATGGTCAGGTCGGCACGTAAGGCGCCAACCATGCGCAGCGCCTCAAGGATTGCAATCAAATCACCGGGAGAGGCACCGATCTGGTTAATCGAATTGACGATTTCACCCAGCTCAACTCCGGGTTGGAATACAAACATATTACCGTCACCCTGATCGATATCGATGGAGGATTCCGGGGTAACCACTGTCTCGCCATTTCGGGAAAACGGCGCAGGCTGGCTGACCTGCGGTTTTTCACTGATCGTAACGGTCAATGTGCCGTGGGTCACCGCGGCGGGGAATACACGCACATGTTGGCCTATCACGATCGTACCGGTACGCGAGTTGACGATGATACGCGCCGCAGATTCACCCGGTTCCACCTCCAGATTCTCCAGCATGGCGACAAAGGCGACCCGATCTGCCGCAAACGGTGGCACATCGACCTGGATGGAAGAACCATCCAGCGCTTGCGCTGTATTACCGCCAGTGGTCTGGTTAATCACATTGACCAGACGCTGGCTGGTGGTGAAGTCCGGCGTATGCAGGTTCAGCACTATCTCGCTGCCGTTCTGGAACGAGGTCAATACCTCACGTTCAATACTGGCACCATTGGGGATACGGCCGACGCTGGGTGTATTGACCGTCACACTGGAGCCGTCATCACCCGACACACTGATACCACCGACACTGACGTTGCCCTGGGCAATCGCATACACATTTCCGTCGATACCGCGCAAGGGTGACATCAACAAGGTGCCGCCGCGCAGGCTTTTCGCATTCCCGATCGAGGATACGGTCACATCGATGGTCTGCCCTTGCTTGCCGAACGCCGGCAACTCGGCGTGGATACTGACGGCTGCCACATTTTTCAACTGCGGGCTGACGTTGTCCGGGACGTTAATCCCGTATTGTGACAACATCGCCTTTAAACTCTGCACGGTGAACGGTGCCTGACTGGTCTGATCGCCGGTGCCGGTCAAACCTACCACCAGACCATAACCCGCCAGCTGGTTGGGGCGCACACCCGCAATAGAGGCAAGGTCCTTGATGCGTTCAGCAAAGGCATGATTGCCTGCCGGTGTGGCGACCAGCAAGGCGAGTATTAATAGTGTTCTTATCCCGTACATGTTTACTCCGGTCCTGTTTCGGTCGTGCTACAGCGGTAGCAGCACCATAAAGAATTTTGACAACCAGCCCAGCATGTTTGAATTGCTGACGGTACCCCTGCCTCCGTAACTTATCCGGGCGTCTGCGATCTGGGTGGACAACACACTATTCTCCGGGCTGATATCCCGGGAGCGGACGATGCCGGACACCCTGACCGATTCATCCCCCTGGTTCAAGGCAATGATCTTTTCCCCGCGCACACGCAAGTTTCCGTTCGGGAATACCTCGGTCACCGTGACAGCAATCTGGCCTTCAAGACGGTTACTCTGCGCGCTGGAACCACCACCGGCGAATTCCTGGGTCGACTGTGCCCCTATCTCCAGATTTTTATCACCCCGATCAAATGGTTTACCGAACAGTGTCGGATTGGTCACGCTGACATTATTTTCCTTACTCGCATTCGTCGTCGCCGACTTTTGGGCATCGGTGCTCTCGGTCAGCATGATGGTGAGGATGTCACCGACACGATGGGCGCGGATGTCTTCAAACAATCTGACATCATGACCATCCTGATAGATGCTGCCGTTCGGTTCAGCCATCTGCGGCACGGGTTCCGGCATGACCGCCGCATAATCCGGATCCGGTCGGGTCTGGTCTATCGGACAGCCTGACAGTAACGGCATGATTAACACGGCCGTGATCAACACTCGTAACGGGTTACGACCGGTCACTGCGGTCTTACAGGTTATTATTGACATAGGCCAGCATCTGATCAGCGGTTTCGATTGCCTTGGAGTTCATCTCATAGGCGCGCTGTGCCTCGATCATATCGACCAGTTCCTGGACGACATTCACGTTTGAGCTTTCCAGCGCACCCTGCACCACGGTGCCAAGACCGGTCTGCCCGGGCGTACCCACCTGCGGCGCTCCCGAGGCCACCGTTTCTGCCAACAGGTTATTGCCTATCGGCTGCAAGCCCGCCGGATTGATAAAGCTCGCCAGTGTCAGGTTACCGATCTGTGCAGGGATGGAGCTGCCTGCTGGCAGGGCCGACACCGTGCCATCGACGCCGATCGTAATACTCTGGGTATTCGCCGGTACGGTAATACCCGGTTCCAGCACATAGCCGATCGCATTGACCAGCTGCCCCTGATCATCCAGTTGCAGGGAACCATCACGCGTATAGGCTAGCGTGCCACTCGGGGTGAGGATCTGCAGGAATCCGTTGCCTTCTATAGCGACGTCCAGTGAGTTATTCGTCTGGATCACATTGCCCTGGGTAAACAGTTTCTCGGTCGCCACCGTATGTACACCGGTGCCGACAGAAAATCCGGAGGGCAGGATTGTGTCCTGTGAGGATTGTCCACCGGACTGGCGTATATTCTGGTACATGAGATCCTGAAACACGGCACGTCCACGTTTGAATCCGGTCGTATTGACGTTGGCCAGATTATTGGAGATGACGGCCAGCCGGTCCTGCTGTGCATCCAGTCCGGTCTTTGCAACCCATAGTGCCTTGAACATATTTGCTACTCCCTTGAATCCGGTTCGTTTACCGTATGATTTCGTGTATCTGTAACGGTGTCTGTTAACGCATACGCATGATCTGTGCCGACGAGGAATCATTCTCGGAGGCATCACGCATCAATCTGATCTGGGTCTCGAACGAACGTGCGAGCGAGATCATCGTGACCAGTGCCTCTATCGCATTGACATTACTGTTCTCCAGTGAGCCGCTGATGATCCTGACATTCGCATCCGGCTCGGCGATAGCTTCCTCCGGCAGGTGTAACAGTCCGTCACCCTGCTTGCGCAATAATTTTTCGTCAGGCTGCGTCAGGCGGATACGATCGATCGTCGCCATCGTCTCCGCACCCTGACCGAGTGGACGGATGGACAGCGTGCCATCCATCGCAATCTCCAGCTTTTCGTGCGGTGGTATCGTGATGGGCCCGTTATTGCCCAGCACCGGGTGACCATCTCCGGTATGCAATATCCCGTTCGGACTGATGTGCAGATCACCACGACGTGTATACGCCTCGGTCCCGTCCGGTGCAGCGACAGCAATCCAGCCCTTGTCCTGGATCGCAATATCCAGATTCCTCCCCGTCGTGAAGATAGTGCCGGCAGCATCATCAAGTCCCACCGTCGTCGATTCGGTACTGACGCGGCCATACATTTCATCATCTGACTGCGGGTTGGCCTCGAAGGCGGTCAGTTCGGCACGGAAGCCGGGTGTATTCACGTTGGCCAGATTATGTGTATTGGCAGCAATCGCCATTTCAATCTGGGTAGCGCCGCCCATCACCACCGAAAAAAGTTTGTCCATATTATCTGTCCGTGTACCAGTCGTTAATGCTAGCGGATATTGATGATGGTCTGGGTTATCGCATCAGCGGTCGTAATCACCTGGGCGTTCGCCTGGAAATTACGTTGGGCCGTGATCATATTGACCAGCTGTTCAGTCAGATCCACATTGGATCCCTCCAGCGCTCCGGATTGTATCCGTCCGAGACTGGCGGTGCCTGGAGCTCCGACCAGGGCCGCACCCGAGGAGAAGGTCTCTGACCAGCTCGTGTCACCCAGTTGCTGCAAGCCCTGTGTATTACTGAAGTTTGCCACCACCACCTGGGCGAAGACCCGGCTCTGTCCATTCGTATAACGCGACTGGACGATACCGGAATCGTCGATATCAATTCCACTCAGTTGTCCGCTGGAGTAACCATCCTGTACCAGAGAATTCACACTGAAACCGCTGCCGAATTGCGTGGTATTGTCAAACTCGAGATCCAGCAGCATATCAGCGGATCCGGTCAAGGGATTGACAGGCTGATAATCGACCGCCAGCGTTCCACCCACAGATGGGACCACTGAGGCGAGCTTGCCGGCTGAATCAAAATTCAGCACGGCCGGTTCACCCGCCGCATTACCGGCCGGGACTATCTCGCTGGCAAGACCGGTATCATTGGATATCCATAAATGGGTCTCCCACTCGTTGGCATTGTCATTCTTGCGAAAATACATCGTTGCCAGGATCGGATTACCGAGCGAGTCGTAGGCCGTCAAGGAACTGGAATGGTTAAAGGTCGAAGGGTCCAGCGGATCAAATGCAACTCCACCCGGATACGCCGGAAATGATGCCTGATTTGAATCAAGGTTCGCAGACACATTTACCAGTGTGCTTGCCGATGGCGCGATGTCGGAAGTGTCGAGTCGCAGGTCACCGAGCGCACCGGTGATATTGCCTGCGGCGTTTGCCTGGAATGCTGTTAGTCGCTGGTTGGCCGAGTTGACCACAAAGCCCTGTCTGTCGATACCAAACGCGCCGGCACGTGAATAAATCGTCGTGCCATTATCATTCAACCGGAAAAAACCCTGGCCGCTGATAGCAAGATCCAGATTGTTATCGGTAAACTCAATATTGCCCTGGTTAAACTGTTGCGACAGCGATGCCACCTTCACGCCGCTGCCAGCGGATGTTGCCGAGGAACCCAGATTGCTGGCCGGAAAGATGTCGGAAAACTCGGTGCGCGATTTCTTGTACCCGGTCGTGCCGGCATTGGCAACGTTATTACCGATAACCCGAAGGTCGGTCGAAGCGGCATTGAGACCACTTAATGCTGTGCGAAATGGCATGGCTATACTCCCTGATGGTTTATTACCTGATTTGTTTTACCTTGTTGAAATCTGTTTCACCCAGTGAACCGAGGTTCAGACGTATCCCGTCGCCCTGCCCACCCAGACTGACACTGTCGACCCTGGCGTTGACGGAGGTTTCGAGTGGGGTTACTCGATCACCACTGCTGGCAATGGCCTCGATACGATAGCTGCCCGGTGATCGCTGGCGGCCTTCCCGATCCGTTCCGTCCCAGCTGAACCCGACCCCGCCGGCTCGGGCCGGTCCACTGGCGGCGGTATGGATTAACTCACCGCTGGATCCATAGATGTTGAACTGGATGTTGTTCGCAGATTCAGGCAACAGCACATTTGCCTGCAATGGCCCCGAGGCGGGCAACAAGGCCCGGTCGCTCGCTATTTCAACTGTCCTGCCGACCAGGGTAGTGGCCTGTAATGCCTGGTTTGAATAAAGTGCACTGGAGACACCGGCAAAGGATGTCTGCAGGTCCTGGATACCGGAGACCGTACTGAACTGGGCTATCTGCCCGAGAAACTCACCGCTCTCCAGCGGCTTGAACGGGTCCTGGTTCTTCATTTGTGCCAGCATCAATTCAAGAAACTCGGTCTGCCCGAGTTTGCTGGAACCACCGGCACCGGTCAGGGCGGTGGCTGCCGGATTGATCTTGTTGGTATTTATCGTATTCATGATCCTGTTTCCAATCCGGAGGGACTACTGGCCAAGACTGAGTGTACGCAACATCAGTTCCTTGACACTGTTGATCGTCTCGACATTGGTCTGGTAGGATCGTGTCGCTGACATCATGTTGGTCATCTCTTCGATCGAGTTGACGTTTGACAGATAGATATAGCCATCGCCGTCTGCCAGCGGATGCCCTGGCTGGTATTCCTTGCGCGCCGGTGCATCAGACGCCACCACATCACTGATCTCGACCGAACCGGCAACGGCACCCACCTCGTCTTCCAGCACAGTAGAGAACACGGCCTGACGTGCGCGGTAAACCGAGTTTTCATCACTGGCGACACTCTGTGCATTCGCCAGATTGCCGGCCACCACATTCAGCCGTAGCGATTCGGCATTCATTGCCGAACCGGCAATATCAAATATTCGGAACAGGGACATGATTATTCTCCACGTAGTGCTGACATCAGTGATCGGATACGACCACCCAGTACGGTCAGCGTAGTCTGGTAACGAATGGCATTTTCGAGAAACTCGGCATGTTCACGGTAGGTTTCCACAGAGTTGCCATCGGGTGAGGGTTCATACGGAATCCGGTATTTCAAATCGACGGTGTCGGCAGTTTCCGTCGCGGTATTCATGTGGCCGACATTCGTGGCCGACATCTTTAAATCACCACGCTGGTTTCCTGACATCTCTCCGAGGATAGAGGCAAAGTCGACATCGCGTGCCTTGTAAGCCGGGGTGTTGGCATTGGCAAGATTCGTTGACAATACTTCCGCCCGCCTGGCCTGCAGCGTGAGTGCACGTTCATGTATACCAAAAAGCTTGTCCATGTTTTATTACCCGAGTTGATTCGGGTATAGGCAAAGCAATCCGCGTGCCAGACATCAAAATCAGCGGAACTGACGCGACCCGGCACAATTTTTATGTCCCGGCACACCGGCCGATGGCAAGCATACTCCGCTATAGCGGCAAGAATTGACCGCTGGCACTGGCTGTATCGTCGCAGGCTGGATGCACACAGCAGTTCTGGCAAACTTCCAGAGCTGGCACGATACATGCTAACCATCCTGCTAATGAATTAAAAAACTGCCGCCTCTGGCAGTAACACTGATCAGGAAATGAAGAATGACTAGCGGATACATTACAGTACAACCTGCTAACACCAGGAACAACAATGCCGGTCTGTCCGGCCACGGTTTGCGGCGTACCCCACGCGTTTCTCCATCTTTTTCCCCTATATTGCCGGGTACGCCGCCTCTTTATCTGTGCATGTTTCTGGTCTGCTTGCTGTTACCAGCTGGCGCAGGCGCAATGGAATTCCAGTCACACGATGAAATCCGGACACTCGCCGAAGCTTACGTCCGCCAGCATGCAGACAGTCAAAATATTGACGCGACGATTGAGCTCGGCCAGATAGACTCGCGCCTGAAACTCAGCCCCTGCTCCCCGGATTTACAGGTCTATTTTGCGAGTGAACCGGGTCCGGGCGGCAATGCGCTGGTCGGGGTCCGTTGCAGCGGCCAGAAACCCTGGAACCTGCATATACCCGTCAAGCTGCGGAGTTACCGGGACGTACTGGTACTGACCCGGAATATCGCATCCGGTATGCAGATCACTGCCGGTGACACTGAATTACAGCGCAAGGAGGTCAGCAGCTTGCGTCAGGATCCGCTGATCGATGCCTCACAAATCAATAACCAGGTGGTAAAACGCGCGCTGTCAGCCGGGACGATACTGACAGAATCGATGCTGACCCGGGCACAACTGATTAAACGGGGTGACCCGGTCACGATTACGATCGACAAGCCGGGTATCCTCATCCAGGCACCCGGCGAGGCGATGGAAAACGGGGTGGAGGGTCGTTCGATTCCGGTTCGTAACCTGTTGAGCAAGCTGGTAATTAATGCCGTGGTCGAGGGGCCCGGGGCCGTACGGGTACAGTAATCACAATCTTTGTGAAATCCCGCTAAAGAATATTCATCGAAGTGCCGATACAGGACTTAAGTAACTATGAGGAGTAATGGGATGCCATTATCTATTGACGGAAACAAGCTGTCTGCGGTGACCGTGCCGGGCAATAACCAGAAGACCCTGGACAAGGCACGCCGCGATATGCCTGCTGACAACATACAGCAAGGCTTGGCGGCACGCGCCGGCGACAATGTCAGTCTTACCCGGACATCGTCGTTGATACGCGAGCTGTCCGCTGAGATGAGCAGTCAGCCCGTGGCTGACAGCAGCCGGGTCGATGCAATACGCAAGGCCGTCGAGGCAGGCACCTATCAGGTGAATGCGGCCCGCGTTGCTGACAAACTGATCGGACTTGAAACCGATCTGGGACCACAAAAACGCTAGACACAACCATCACGCAGGAAATCTGTTATGTTAGCTGAACACAGAGTAGATGAACCCGGCATATACCGGTCACTCGCAGACTGGACCCGATTGCTGGACATTCTTGATCAGGAAAAGGAAGCGATTGGTGGCAAAGATCTTGATCGGCTGGAGCAGGTTATTCGTGACAAGGAAAAGCTCTGCTCGCAGATCAGTTCTGCCCGCGTTGATTATAGCGGGATCAGTCAGGCAGGTAATTCCACGGTCCGGCAGATACGCAACCTTGCACAGCAATGCCAGAAACTGAACGCTTCAAATCACCTGCTGCTGATGCACATGCAAAACCATACGCGACAGGTGCTCGACATTATTACCGGTGGTAACTCCTCGCCTGAGTTGTATACCGCAAAGGGTAATACCTCTCAGAAAGCCACGTGTAATCTGTTGCTGGAGGCCTGAGCCGCCATGTCAGCCCCCCAAAACCTGCAACTGCAAACGACGGAAGTCCAGTCAAGTCTGAACCCGGGTCTGGCAAATGCCGCTGTGCTCGGTCATCTGACCCCGGTATCCGGGGATACCAGTGACCGGATGAGCCGGGGCAATGTCATCAAACAGGACTCGCGTGAGGACGATACCTTTACGCGCGAGGACATCAGTGATTCCTTGCGCATTGCTGTGCTGTTTGAACGGCTTAAACATAACCGGGTGATTCTCGGCATCGTACACAAGGACATCGACGACAGATTCACCAGCTCGCTTTTGAAAGTTGACCTGAGGCAAAAGGAATTCTACATCGACGAACTGATGCCCCGTAATGGTCAACGTTATGTCGCACCGGGTGCACGCCTGTATTTCAGCGCAAACCAGAAGGGCTTTGATCTGGGTTTTGAAGCGCAGGTACTCGGTGTACGTCAGGGGAACAAGGCGCCGTATATTGCACTCGCCTTCCCGAAGGTGGTCAGTAATATACAGCGACGCAATCACCATCGAGTCTCCGCCTCTTATGCCAGATCCTCCCAGGTCTCCATTGAGCTTGATAACGGCCAGACCTGTACCGGTGTATTGCGCGACCTGTCACTGGGTGGAATCAAGATAGCGTTTAATAACGACATCGAACGGATGCTGAGTGAAGATACGACGATTACCCGTTGCCGCATTCATCTGCCCGAGCAGGAAGAACCTATTCTTTGCGATATAGACACGTGTTTTATCAGCAAGGCCGGCAACCGCCCCGGGGTGGTATTACGCGCCAAATTTTCCTCACTGGGCAAACGTATGCAGTCCAGGGTCGAGCGGTTTATAGCGACGCTGGGCAGACAACTTGCCAAGAATACCAGTCACGACAAGATAGTCCTTTGATCTGCCGTGAAATTACCAAATTCATCGATGACAGTCAGATACCACCATAACACCGTTATGCTGGTTAACCAGGGGGGGATGTAAGTCCGTGGCCGTCACACGTCTGCAACCCAGCCCGCTACCTGTCGCCAATAGTGATGACCAGGACATGACTGTGCCGGTAATGATGACGGGTGACCCGGCGATACAACAGTTCAGCGCAATGTTGAGAAACGACGATGCCAGAAATAATATTCTGGCTCCACTGCGCCAGCTGACAGCCAGTGATCTGATAGACAGTGGTGTCATTACCGCTGTGCGCACAAGCGATACCGCCGGTGTCATTTGCGTTAGGCAGTCAAGCTCACTGGAAGAAATCCTTGAAAAACTTGAGGACAATCGCGCCTGCAATATTATTGTCACCATGGGTGACGGTAATCCTGTCGGCATGATTTCCTACCCGGGACTGGTCGGCAGATTGCTGCAATATACCCTGCAACTCGGGCAAGTTGTTTCCGGCATACTTGATGTCTTCAGTACTGAAAACACCACGGCAACGGCCACGACCTCCCTGCTTGAGATCATAAACAGGACGTTTGAGCCTGCCTATAGCCTGATTGCGATCGTGGACTCGTCCGGCAGGATAAACAGTATTACCGAACGGGATTGTCATATCAAAAGCCTGCCGCCTGGATCAGGACGGTTGACTGGCGAGGAACTGGCGAGAGCGGTGATCGAAAAGGGCGAAATTACGCGTCTGAAGGATGTCAGGATATACCGGTCCGATGACTGTCAGGATGTACAGTTTCCGGTACATGACCTGATTGGCTTGCCGATTGTTGAAAATGGGCAGATTACCGGCGTAATCGCCTTCCATAACCCGCGGAATCGTTCAGAATTCAATGCCTTTGAAATCGTGCTGGCACACCGGATCGCCAAAGCGATTGCGACCGGGAGTCTGCTGCGCAAGGTGGTCAACTACCAGACCGGCTGCTCGGAAGGTAACAGCAAGTTACTTGGTGCTATTGAGCAGACGGCAGATTCAGTGATGATTACGGACCGGAATGGCATGATTGAATATGTCAATGCCGCGTTTGAAAAATCGTCCGGTTATTCACGCATGGAAGTGCTGGGGAAAAAACCGAATATCGTGAAGTCCGGCCAGCACAGTCAGGAATTTTTCCTGAATCTGTGGACAACCATTCTGTCCGGGCGGTTTTACCGTGGTGTATTTATCAACTGCCGCAAAAATGGCTCCTTGTATCGCGAGGAAAAAACCATCAGTCCGCTTATCAACGAGAGCGGCAAGATCACCCATTTTGTGTCGACCTCAAAAGATGTATCGGAGCGGTTTTTGTATGAGGAGCGTCTGAAATATCTGGCGCACCATGATTCATTGACCAAGCTACCGAACCGGACATTGTTTCTCGACCGCCTGTCAAGGGCGCTGGTACGCGCTGAACGTATCGAGAAACAGGTCGCCGTATTGTTCGTGGACCTGGACAGGTTCAAGATCATCAACGACACGCTCGGACATGATATTGGTGACAAGCTGTTACAAACGGTCGCTACACGTCTGCGCAACAGTATACGCAAGGGTGACACCATCGCCCGACTCGGCGGGGATGAGTTTGCCATCATCCTGGAAGACATCCAGAAGTTTGATAATGTGATGCCTGTTATCGCCAAGATAAACAAGGAATTTAACGAGCCCTGCGTCATAGACAACCGTGACCTGTCTGTAAACGCCAGCATCGGCATCGCCATATACCCGGAAGATGGCAAGGATATCTCCAGTCTGCTGCGGCATGCTGACATTGCGATGTACCGGGAAAAGGAACAGGGTGGCAGTGGTTACCGGTTCTATTCACACCAGATGTCCACCGAGACCGATGAGCGACTGTCGCTTGAGACGGCCATGCGCCGGGCGCTGGAAACCGGTGATCAGTTTATCCTGCATTACCAGCCGCAACTGAATCTGACTACCGGCGAGATCATCGCAACCGAGGCACTGGTGCGCTGGCAACACCCGGAACTGGGCATGATACCGCCGATGAAATTTATCCCGATGGCGGAGGAAACCGGACTGATCGCCCCGCTCGGTGACATGATCATGCGCAAGGCGTGTGAGCAGACCCGGTTCTGGCAAAAACAGGGCTATACCGATCTGGCCATTGCAGTGAATGTCTCGGGCAGACAGTTCAAGAACAAGAATTTCATTGAACATATTGCCTCGGTGCTGGATGAAACCGGGCTCGCCCCACACTGTCTGGAGATAGAGATCACTGAAAGTGTCATGATCCAGAATATGCAAACCACGATGACGATACTTAACCAGTTACGTAATCTGGGCACCCGGATCGTGATCGATGATTTCGGGACCGGCTATTCCTCTCTGGCCTATCTGAAGAAACTGCCGATAGATACACTGAAAATTGACAAGACCTTCGTACAGGACATCACCCACGACAAGGATGATGCCGCGATTGTTAACGCAATCACGACGATGGCCCGGACACTGGACATCAACGCGGTCGCCGAGGGTGTCGAGACCCGGGCCCAACTGGGTCTGCTCAGGGACTACCATTGTGATATAGCCCAGGGATATTATCTGGGCAAACCGATGCCGCATGAGGACTTTGGCCGACACCTGCAGGTATTCGGCATCCCCTCGCGTCGTCATAACTGAGTCCGGGAGAGCAGATAATGTCCGCACTCCCCCAGTCTGTCGGCCTGGTTGAACACAAGGTTTATATTGCCACCCAGCCGATATTTGACCCCCGTAACAATATATTCGGCCATGAACTGCTGTTTCGTTCAGGTACCGTAAACTCGGCAAGTTTTGTTGATGGTAACAGTGCGACCGCACAGGTGATCCATAATGCGCTGATGGAATTTGACCTGGCCGAACTGGTGGGCAATTCCTGCGTTTTTATCAATTTCCCCCGGGATCTGATACTGAATGGTATTGCCGAGCTGATGTTACCGCCGGAGCGTATCGTGCTCGAATTACTGGAAACTGAAACGATCGACACTGTATTGATTGAATGCCTTTCCAGTCTGCAGCAGGCGGGATATCAGGTGGCACTGGATGACTTCATCTTTACCCCACAGTGGGAACCCTTGTTGCATTCAGCCCAGATCATCAAGATGGATGTGCTCGGCAAGTCGAACGAGCAGATCCTGGAGGAAATGGCACCACTCCGCAAATACAAGGCCCGGTTTCTGGCTGAAAAGATTGAAACCTATGACCAGTATGAATTCTGCAAGCAAAACGGATTTACCTACTTCCAGGGCTATTATTTCTGCAAGCCCAGTGTCTCCAGTAAATCCACCATGCCAGACAACCATCTGGCCTTGCTGGAATTACTGTCGCGTTTACAACAATCCGATATCAATGTGGCGGAGATCGAACGCTTGATCTCGAAAACCGTTTCACTGAATTACAAGTTGTTCCGCTATATCAACTCACCCTACTTTGGCCTGCGGACCAAATGTGATTCCATCCAGCGGGCGATAGTCTACTTCGGGATAACCCGGATCAAACAACTGGCGACCCTGGTAACGCTGACCAGTGTCAACAACAAACCGTCTGAACTGATCGTCACCGGGCTGGCCCGCGCCAGAGGTTGCGAGTTGCTGGCACGTGCCAGCGGCGTGGCCGACCCGGATGTTTATTTTGTCGTCGGCTTGTTTTCCATCCTGGATGCCTTGCTCGATCATCCGATGGAGGAGATCCTGGAAAAATTGCCGCTCAGTCCGGAAACGGTGTCAGCTTTACTCGAATCCGGCGGACTGCTTGGGAATGCCCTGGACTGTACGATAGCCTGCGAACGCAATGAAACTGACAAGATCAGGTTCATGGACCTGCCACTCGACAAAATCTACGCCATCCAGCATGAGGCCCGGGTCTGGGCCAGGAGTGTTGCGGTTATCTAAATAACTGTTCCGAAATCCTGTTCAGATTGGGTGCCGGAATATTACCCTTCCAGACACGCTGTGAATACATCCATGTACGCTCGAGCGCCGCAGCCATGCGGCTAACGGTCTGACACGGTAATATTCCGGCACCCAATCTGAACTGTCGTGGATTTCGGAACAGTTATTTAGATAACCGCAGAC
>CAMDWI010000023.1 GCA_945878555.1 Klebsiella pneumoniae | reverse complement strand
CAATTAATTGTTGAACGTGGAATTTCATTCGAGGAAATTGTTTTTTATATTGAAAATAATGGTCTACTTGACGATATTGCTCACCCAAATAGCCAGGATTACTCTCATCAGCGAATTTTCGTAGTAGCGGTTGAGAGTTATGTTTACCTCGTTCCTTATGTTGAAAATAAAAACGAGATATTTCTTAAAACTATTATTCCAAGTAGAAAATTCACCAAAATTTACTTCGGAGATGAGGCATGAAGAACGTGAAATTGAGTAAAGAGGAAAAGCAGCTTCTTAATGCAATTGAGGCTGGAGATTTTGAATCAGTTCTTACAAAAAAGCGCAGAGTTGAACTTGTCTCTGCTGCAAAAGATACTGTACGTAAAGACAAACGAATCAATATCAGGATTTCTAATAGAGATTTGATGGCTGTTCAATTGAAAGCTTCGGAAGAAGGCGTCCCTTACCAGACTTTAGTATCAAGTGTAATACATAAGTATATTTCTGGTTCGCTAAAAGATATTTCCGCTAACAAATCACTCCACACGGACGGCGCAAAGCGCCGCCCGTGAGTTTAGTCGTTATGGGTTTATGAATTTCGATTCAACATCCATGCTCTTATGAAGAATTCGAACTATCTCAACGTCGCTGTTCTTTACCATTCTGTAGAAAATCATGTGACTGCCTTGAGGAAATTTTCTGTAGCCGCTTTTAATGTAATCGCAAGCTATACCCGTCATTGGTACATCAGCAAGCAGATGAAAGGCGTCGTCCATTTGTTTAACGTACAAATTACGTTGCTCTTTTCCCCAACGTTGTTCGGTGAAAATGGCAATTGCCTTCAAATCTGATTTTGCTTTACCGGTTAATGTAAATGACATCACTTACCGCTTTCATCCAACTCAGCGATAAAAGTTTCATAGCTATAATCAGCGCGGCCACTGCGTTCCCCATCTTCCAGAAGTTGACGCAATGCACCCAGTTTGTTTTCAGTGTCCTCAAGCAATCTCAGGCCTGCCCGAACCACTTCGCTGGTCGAACCATATCGGCCACTTTCGATTTGGTGGGAAATGAACCCTTCAAAATGATCGCCCAGGGTAATACTGGTATTTTTTGCCATATTTCACCTCTTGAGTACCAAAGAATACCTGATTTTGGTATAAAACCCATAACTAGTCAATAAACCGACGGCTTTCTGCCGCCGGTCATTTCTATCGTTATGCCGCATGTGACGTTGTCGATATGGCCTTGGCTAAGTCCTTGCGGGAAATACCAAGTGCTAGCAGTGATTTCACTAACAGATCAAGTGAAACGGAAGGGTCGCCTGCTTCCATCTTGGCTACACGGGATTGACTGGAGTTGATTATTTTCGCAACCTCAACCTGGCTAAGATTTTCTCTTGAACGTTGTTTTTTCAATGAACTACTCAAAGACAACTTTAACTCAATATATGCCGCCTCTACAGGCGATAGATTCAGAAATTCATCTGCTGAACCAATTTTCCAGCCTTTTGCCTCGAGTTTCTTGCGTTTAACTGATTTCATTTTCGTACCTCGCTATTCTGCCGTTTTTACTTCTCCATGTAGCCATACGAGTGGCTTGTCCTTTGCGCTCATAAGACATATGATATGTCATATATGACATACACACTAGAAGGGATTGGTTAATGCTGGTCGCGTAGTTGATTTTCACAACAGAAGGAGATGCGTAAGTGACAATTTCACATTATGAAGGCGGATGCCAGTGTGGTGCGGTCAGCTATACAGTTGATGCGGACCTGGAAAATACTATCACCTGCAATTGCTCCCGGTGCCAGCGACTGGGACTGGTCCTGACGTTTGTTCCACAGGGGAGTTTTCATTTACAGTCCGGTGAAGACAAACTGACCGAGTACCTTTTCAACCGGAAGGCAATCCGCCACCTGTTCTGTGCCACATGCGGCGTTGAGAGCTTTGCGTACGGGAAGATGGCTGACGGCTCAACAACAGTCGCCATCAATGTGAATTGTCTTGCGGGCGTCAACCCCAGGGAACTGGAGAGTAAACACGTTGATGGTAAAAGTTACTAGAACGGAAAGCAGGTCTGCCCTCTCACCATGTATATGATCGCAAATAAATATAAACGTGTCTTGTTTCAATCTGTCGTTGCTTACGGTTTGCTGGTGTCCGGCTCCGGATTTGCCCAGGATGCAGAATCCCCCCCGATAAACAAGGATGAAATACTGAAAGGAATCTATACCCGGGCACAAGCAAGCCGGGGGGAAAGTACGTATAAAACCATATGCCAGAACTGTCATGCCACCCGGGAACACAAGGGCCTGCTCCAGCAGACAGAAAACAGCAAGGTGCAGATCTCTGCCTATTTTGATCTGATCAGCCAAACCATGCCGCAGGATGCCCCGGGCAGTCTGTCCACAGAGGTGTACCTGAATCTGATCGCCTATCTCTTGTCGCTGAACGGATTTCCAGCAATGGACGCAGATGATGTCAATCGTCCCTGATGAACTTCATTAATCAGTAACTTGCTTTGGTTAAAAATAACCTTTTAAATAGTCTCATCAGCATGTAATGCCAATGTAAACGGGAACTGACTCGCAGTTTCCGGAACATGTCAGGTGAGGGACATAAAGCATGAATAAGCAGAAAAAAGCACTGTTGTATTCGATGGCAATTCTGGCCTATATAACAAACGGAGCGGTCCATGCCCAGGGCATGGAAGGCATGCCCGTGACGGACGAGATGTTGTTAAACCCGGATCCGGCAGACTGGCTGATGCTGAGTCGAACCTACGATAACCAACGTTTCAGCCCACTCAAAGAGATCAATCAGCAAAACGTGGGGCAGCTGCGCATGGCCTGGTCGCGCGGTATCGGGCCGGGTACCCAGGAGACCACCCCGCTGGTACACGACGGGATCATGTATGTCGCCAATCCGAAGGGTATCGTCCAGGCGCTCGATGCGACCAACGGTGACCTGATATGGGAATACAAACGGACGATGCCAGACGATGTTGAGGACTATATCGGCATAGAAAGAACGCGTAATCTGGCCTTGCGAGGCGACAAACTGTTTTATGCCTCACCGGAAGGTTTTATGGTGGCGCTGGGTCTGCAGGACGGGGAGCTACATTGGGAAACGCAGGCCCATGACTACAAGCTGGCAACCGAATACACCTCCGGTCCCAGCGTCGCCGGAGACAAGGTCATTACCGGTCGCAACTGCGATGCCGGACCGGACGGCCGAAAGAACTGTTTTATAGCCGCGCATGATGCAACAACCGGTAAAGAGGTCTGGCGATTTAATGTTGCCGCAGGCGATGGTGAACCCGGATCGGACACCTGGGGAAGTAAATCTGACAGCAGCAGGACCTGCTCGCCGTGGGGGAATCCATCGAGCTATGACCCGGTGCGAAATCTGGTGTATTGGGGTGTGGCGAATCCGTCACCGCACACGCGTTATGTACGTCATGATGGCAAACCGTTTGACGTACCGTTAACGACTCCGTCTGAACTGTATTGCAATTCAACGCTGGCGCTTGATGCCGATACCGGCAAGCTGGCCTGGTACTATCAGCATATCCCCGCTGATGACTGGGACTCGGACTGGACCCAGGAGCGGGTCTTATTCACCTCGAAATTTGATCCTGATCCAAAAGCGGTCAAGTGGTTTAACCCGACGGTCAAGCGCGGTGAGCAACGCGACATGGTGGCAACGGTCGGTGAGCCGGGGGGCTTGTGGGTCATGGACCGTGGTACCGGTGAATTCCTCTGGGGTATCCCCTTCCCCTCAACCGATACGCCGCTGTTTCATATTGCAGAGGTAGATGGAACGACCGGCAAGACGACGATCGCCAGAAGTTCAGTCCTGACCGAAGACAAGCAGCAACATACCCTCTGCTTCTCCAACGTCAAAGGTTACTATCCGATGGCGTATCACCCGGGCGAGAACGCGCTGTACATCCCGTATCATGAGGAATGTTTCATTCGCACCGGCGCGTTTGGTACCGAAAACGGGCATAACCGCAAATCCATCATCCGCGAAGGTGTAGACCCGAATGCCTGGACCGGCATTGCCAAGGTGAATATGGAAACCGGCAAGCTGGAGAAGTTTCATGCCCAGCGCTATCCCACCAACGGGGCCGTGCTGGCCACCGCCGGTGACCTGATATTCTGGGGCGACATGAACCGCCGGTTCTATGCGTTTGATTCGAAGAGCGGCAAGATCCTGTGGGAATCCATCGTCGGCGGGATAGTGCAGAACAGCACCATTACCTATGCCGTGAACGGCAAACAATATGTCGCCGTTCTGACCGGGGACGGGGTGGCACATACCGGCGGCAAACTGGCGCATGTGCCGGAGTTAAAAACGGCCCGTGGGCACAATGCGGTGTATGTATTTGCGTTGCCGTAATAATCATGAATAACAATCCTGTTGGTTGGTTCGAAATTTACGTCCAGGATATGCCGCGCGCGAAAGCATTCTACGAAGCGGTCTTTCAGGGGGAGCTTACCCCCCTTTTGAGTCCTGACTCTGAAGGCATGCCTGATTTGGAAATGTGGTCATTCCCCATGTCGCCAGAGGCCTATGGCGCACCGGGTGCCCTGGTAAAAATGGCCGGATGCCCTTCCGGTGGCAGTACGCTTGTGTACTTCACATGCGATGACTGTGCAGTTGAGGCCGCCCGTGCCGTGTCAAACGGTGGTTCGGTGTTCAAGGACAAGATGTCGATTGGTCAATACGGCTTCATTGCGCTTGTTACCGATACCGAGGGTAATCTGATTGGGCTGCATTCAATGCAATAGTCACTCGGCCTTGTATCCCAGCCGCCGGAGTTTGCCCTGCCATTTGCTGAACTGTTCAGGCTTCATGTTGGTGATCATTCCTATCAGTGTTTCATTCACAGGCGCAATGCCGACAAAACCAAGGATGTTACGCTCCAGTGACTTGATGCTGTGGGCGCGGAAATACCAACGGTAGACGATGGCCGGCATGCCCATGGTGACAACCACGCGAGCGGAGCGTCCGGTCAATGCCTTGTTGCCCCAGGGGCTGCCGCCCTCCTCGCGTTTAAAGGCGAACCCGGGACGGGCCACTTGCTCCAGGAAACCCTTCAGTATCGCTGGCATATCGCCCAACCAGAGCGGAAAGAAAAATACTATGTGTTCAGCCCAGGCGATGTCGTCCTGGGCCGGTTTGAGTGAGGCAGGAACCTGACCCGTTTCCCAGTCTTTCTGGCTACGCAGCAGGGGGAAGTCGAGCTCGGCCAGCTTAATCTGGCGCACTGTGTGTCCACCTTCGTCCGCGCCTTCAGCGTAGCTGGTCGCCAGCGCGTGGCACAGGTGTGGTTCGCTGCCATCAGGGTGGCCCTGGATAAGAAGAATTCGCCTGGTCATGGGTTACTCCTGTATCTGTAAAGGATCGTTTTGAAGCTATGCGCTAACTGCGAAATGCCATCATCGTAATTCTCTCACGTACATACTGTACGCCTGCGCAATGTGGATACAAGCCCGCTTGTGCACTTTACTCACCTCCTCTATGTTGCGGCCCCGAATCTGAAAACCGATCTTATGATCGTGGTTATATATTAGTCTGCCCATCGTTGTTTTTGCCTTGGCCTGAACCATATGGATCACACGCCGATTGAGCTCTGCTGAGCCCAGGGTCTTGACTACCTAATCAACGTGAGAAAAAAATCGGGACAGGTTTGACCTGTCCCGGCTGGTTACGGTTCGGCGCCACTATCCGCTGATATGCGGGCTGATGAACTTTTCCAGATATGCTTTCGCTCGCGCACCCACTATCGTTTCGGTGACAACACCATTTTTAAACAACGCCAGTGTTGGTATGCTGCGTATACCAAATTTTCTCGCCATTTCCGGATTTTGATCAACATTAAGTTTACGCACCTTAATTCGTCCATCATATTCGACGGCAAGATCCTGAATTACCGGGGCGATAGCCATACAGGGTCCACACCAGGCTGCCCAGAAATCCACCAGCGCCGGAATGTCCGACTCAAGAATCTCTGATCTGAAGTTTGTATCAGTTACTGCCAGATTGATCTCTTTCATCTTATACTCCTTGCGACCTGCTCAGGCCGCCTGTTGTTTGTCAGGTGAGACCCATTGCTGTGATACAAAGGCATCATCCAGCGGGGTCGCGGCGATGTGGTTCACATAGTTACTCAGCGTCTTGAAACTGACACCCTGTATGACCTCAAGGATCTGTGTCCGACTGTATCCTGCATCCAGAAAGTTTTGGATATCCTCGCTCGATACCCAGCCACGCTTCTCCACAACGCAGGTTGTGAACACACGTAACGCTTCCAACCGGTGGTCATCCAGCTCGCGATCTTCACGTATACCCTGTACCACCGCAGCCGGGACTTTCTGCATACCGGCAATCACCGAATGTGCGGCGACACAATAACCGCAGTTATTAAATCGGCTGGCAGACAAAATTACAATCTGGCGTTCCTGGGGTGACAATGACGACTGGTCAAATATCTGGCCGGCTGAGATATAGGCATTCAGTGCTGCTGGCGACTCGGCCAGCACACCTAACAGGTTTGGTACGAAGCCATAGGCCTTTTCTGCACCTGCCAGTAATACAGCTGATTGTTCAGGGGCGGAACTTTTTGTATGTACTCTAAAATGACTCATTTCAATACTCCTTTTGTAAGTTACGGTTTGCATAAGATACAAACTGTTAACTATACTATCTATAGATGATAGTATAGATATTATGTATCAATCGTATATTTTATATAAATGAGTAGCTAATAGAGATGCAGGTGCTGCATGGAAGTATTAAGTGACATACTTGGTACATTAAGGACGCATGGCAGTGTGTATTTTTGTGACCGGCGCAACCCTCCCTGGACGATGGCATTTACTAATCCGGAAACGGCCAGTTTTCATCTGGTCCGCCGGGGAGAGTGCTGGTTAAGCACCGCGAACTCCACTGAAAAGCTGGGCCCGGGCGACCTTGTATTTGTAGAATCGGGGCTTATGCACAAGCTCTCCAGTGCGCATCCTCACAAATCGCGCCTGAATAGCGCGACCGAGATTTTATTGATGTGTGGCTATTGTCGTTTTGATACCCACTTGCACCACCCGTTGATAAAAAACCTGCAAGGTGTGATTGTGATCCGCGGCGAGGAACTGCTGCTCAGACCCGGCCTGAAGTCGATACTGGAACTGCTGGGTACGGAATTTACCTCGGGCAGACCGGGCAGTGAGATTGTGGTGAACAAGCTGACCGAGATATTACTGGTCGAACTGATTCGCATCAATTTCGGTAGAAGTCCGGCAACAGGATTCATTGCGGCACTGACAGACAAACAGATAGCCAAGGCATTGGAACAGTTGCATGCAGCGCCACACGTACAGTGGACACTGGAAAAACTCGCTGGCAACACGGGTATGTCCCGGGCCAGTCTGGCGAACCGGTTTAAACTTCTGGTTGGACAAACGATGTTTGAATACCTGACCGAATTGCGCATGCAACGCGCGAGGGAACTGCTACGAATGACCGGTGATTCTGTCTATAAGGTGGCGAACAAGGTGGGTTATGCGTCTGATCTTGCCTTTACCAAAACTTTCAGGCGGGTGGTTGGCATGACACCCGTAGCTTATCGCAAGAATGCGCAACTGAAGACAGAGACCAGATAACAGTTATTCGTCCTGCTCTTTATCTTTGCCAAGCGCATAAGCACGCATGGTATCGTGCAGAAACCCGAGTTGATTGCCAAACTGTCGGCATGCCTTACACATGACCAGATGCATCTTCAGCGACATCTGTTCTGAAAGTGCCAGCTTGCGTTCGCGTGATTCTGACACCAGTCGGGTTACTTCATGGCAGCTCAGCATATCAGCTCCTCTCGCTGAACCAGCGATTTTCCAGACATTCGCGCAGCCGCAGACGAGCCCGGTACAAGGTGACATTCAGATTGCTGACCGACAGTCCCACCGTTGTGCAAATCTCGTCAGAATCCAGTTCAATAAATTCGCGCATCATGAACACCCGCGCCTGGCTGCCGGGCAGCTTGTCCAGGCAGGCCTCGAACACCTTCCAGAACTGGCTGTCTTGCAATGATTCATGTGGATTACCCCAGTCTGCCGGACGTTCATCGGCCAGCCAATGCCCCTTTTGATTGAATAACATGACAGACAGGTCCTCGTTATCACCATCATCAGACCGGTTGTCCACTGTCACCAGACGCATATTTTTACGGAGTACATCGGCGATCTTGTGCTTGAGTATGGCAAACACCCACGACCGCAGCGCCGCCGTGCCGGTAAACGAACCCGCATTTTTCAGCGCGCCTATCAATGCGTCCTGCACCGCATCCTCGGCGAGGTGAAAATCATTCAGCTGCAAACTGGCAAACCGTAACATCCGCGCACGCAGGTCTTCCAGAAACGCAGGGTCTGTCAATGCGGAAACTTCCGGCTGATCCGGGTCCATATCATCCATACTATCAGTCTTCATACAGGTATCGCTGTTTTCCGGTATTGGGTAACAAGCCCGATAACGCGGGTATGTGCCCGAATATAACATGTCCGTTTGTCTCATGCTAAACACGATATGGTAATGCAGGGTTGTAAATAGCCGGGTTCATCCGGCTGAACCTGACACATAGGCCGCAGTCAGCGCATGCACAGGTGCGTCAAAGACACGCTGACAGTGGCCAAACTCGATCAGTTTACCGGTATTGTTTGTCATCCAGAAAAAGGCAACATAGTTGGCGACGCGACGTGCCTGCGCCAGATTATGGGTCACTATGATTATTGTGTAACGATTACGCAGACGACAGATCAGATCCTCCACCACTTTGGCGGACAGCGGATCCAGTGCGCTGCATGGCTCGTCCATCAGCAGGATCTCCGGCTCCAGCACCAGTGCGCGTGCTATACACAATCGCTGTTGCTGTCCGCCGGACAATAACATGGCCGGTGTGCCCAGCCTGTCCCGCACCTCGTCCCATAGCCCTGTGTCGCGGAGCCCCTGTTCAACCCGCCGCTCAAGCTCGTTGCGATCCGTTACCCCGTGTTCACGCAAGGGTAACTCCAGATTGCGCCGGATGGACAGCGGGAACGGGTTGGGACGCTGGAAGATCATGCCGACGCGTCTGCGCAGCTTCATCACATCGGTGTCCTTGTGCAGCAGATCGATCCCGTCCATCCGTATACGCCCACTCACCTCTACACACGGCAACAGGTCGGTCAGGCGGTTGATACAGGACAGGAAGCTGGTCTTGCCGCAACCGGAGGGCCCTATCAACGCAGTGATACAACCTTTGTAGATTTGCAGGGACACATCATTCAATACCGTCTTAGTCCCGTAACGGACCGACAGGTTTTCTATCTGTAACTGCACCACCGGTTCACAACAGGCCGGACCGGACTGTACCTCGCCCAGAGTGTATGCAGACCCTTCCGGCAGCTTGTTTGTGTCGTTCATACCAGACTGACCCGGGCAGACAACCAGTGTCGGGACAAAGTGAACATAAGCAGATTGATCATTACAATGATGGCGACCAATACCATCGCTGTGGCATAAGCAGCCGTATCTCCGCCAGTGATATTCATCGACAGGTCATAGATATGCACGGCAAGTGCGCGGCCGGAATCATTCAGCGAGGAAGGCATCCTGTCGACATAGCCGCTGGTAAACACCAGTGCGGCGGTTTCGGCGGCGGCCCTGCCAACACCCAGCATCAGACCGGCCAGTACCGCCGGTGCCGCCGCGGGTAACAGGATATACCAGACCGCACTGGCGCGACTCATCCCCAGCGCACTCGCACCAAGCCGCCAGTCATTGTTCACACGACGCAACCCGTTCTCGCAGGTCCGGATAAACAGCGGCAAAATCATACAGGCTAGCGTCAAACCACCGGAAAGGATGGAATAACCCAGTCCCAGATAAACACAAAAGCATGCATTTCCAAACAGGCCGAAAACGATGGAAGGGATCCCGGCCATGACATCCAACCCCATACGGATAGTCCCGGCCGTCCTTGATCCGGCGGCGGCATATTCTGCCAGCCATACCGCTGCCGCCAGCCCGGGAGGTACAGCCGTGATGATGGCAACCAGTAATATCATCAGGGTCGCCACCAGGATAGAGGAAATCCCGCCCGCGCGGCCGGCGTTTTCCGGGCCAGTCACCAGAAACGCCCACGACAGATGTGATGCCCCGCGCCAGATCAGATCGCCGAGCAGCCATGACATGATCAGCGTCAACAGGATCGCCGAAGACCAGATCAACAGGGCGAAGCCATCGTTGCGCAGCTTACCAGGCATGCTGTGTGCTCCGGTTCAACCGCATGGCAAGACCGGCCAGTACGAGCACCATCAGCATAATGAGCAAGCCCGAGACGAACAGACCGGCACGATGCTGTCCCGTCGCATACGCCATCTCCAGTGCAATATTTGCGGTCAGGACACGCACAGGGTCAAACAGGGAGGAAGGATACGCGACCACGTTTCCTGCAACCATCAACACTGCCATCGTCTCGCCTAATGCGCGTGCAATCGCCAGTAATATCCCGCCAGCGATACCTGCCTGTGCTGCCGGGATCGCGATCCCGGTAATCTGCGCCTGACGCGACAAACCCAGCGCCGCACCACCTCGCAACCAGCTTGCAGGCAAGCCTGACAAGGCCGCCTTGCTGGTCAGGGCAACCGTCGGCAATATCATCAGTGACACGACCAGTATGGCCGCGAGCAAACTGGCACCAGGCGGTTGATAAGCGGTAATCAGCGGAACCAGTACGGTCAGACCCCACAAACCAAACACAACGGAGGGGATCCCAGCCAGCAAGGCGATCATCAACTGATAGACCCTGGCCACCCGTGCAGGGGCATAGAACACCTCAAAAATTGCACTGGCGATCCCGAGCGGTGCGGCGATCACGATGGCGCCGGTGGCAACGGCAATGCTGCCGACGATCATCGGCATCAATCCATAACGCTGCTCCAGCGGATACCAGCCCTGATCAACAAAAAAACGTTGCCAGCCTCCTTCGATCATCACCGGCCAGGACTCGACGACCAGAAACAGGGCTATCGTCAGCAACAACAAGACGCTGCCGATGGCCGGCACCCGCAGCACAGTAGCGGCCAGCCTGTCCTTATTCATGTGCGAGCGGGACAAAAAACTGGGCCTCGATCAAATCATGCACTTCCGCCGATCGGGCAAAACGTATC
Organism: Klebsiella pneumoniae; assembly: GCA_945878555.1. Lineage (GTDB taxonomy): Bacteria > Pseudomonadota > Gammaproteobacteria > Eutrophobiales > Eutrophobiaceae > Eutrophobius. The sequence continues at coordinate 45,631 of CAMDWI010000023.1, read as the reverse complement.
AATTGTTCTAACTGACCATGCGGTATCCCGCGCACCACCAGATTCAACGGCCGCGACAGGGGAAAGCTCCCGTTGCGCACATTTACTACACTGGCAGTCATACCGTTCATGGGCAGTTGTTTGATCGGCGTGCCGTTCAGCACCTCGTATTCGGCAGCACCAACAGACACATATCCAATGGCACCAGGATTGCCTGCCACCGACTTGATACCCTGCTGGTTGTCACCGATGACCATGTCGGCGCTGATCTGACTGTTCTTCAATCGATAATACTGGAGGAACAGCTCCAGCGTAGAACGACCTTCGGCCTTGTTGACGACAGTGATGGGTAAATCCGGACCACCCAGCTCGTGCCAGTTTTGCAGTTTGCCGGTATAGATGGCGATGACCTGTGCATCGGTCAATGCCGCTACCGGATTGGACTGATGCAGGATAATACCGATCCCGTCCATCGCAATCGTATAGGCGGTCAGATCCGCCTCGTCTGCTGTCAATGACCGCGAGACCATGCCGACATCGGCCAGACCACTGCGTGCATCCACGACCCCGCGGGTCGAACCTCCCATCTGGACATCGACCAATACCGGCGGAAATAACTTTTCATATCGCTTGCCTATCTCAAGCATCAACGGCGCAACCGTGCTTGAACCGGTCAGGGTAATCCGCGGGTCCGCTGCAAGCACCGGCAGTACAAACAGCGCCAGTATTAATCCGGTAAGCCCTCTGCGCAGTGATCCGATATCACGCATCTTTATCAACAACAGGCCGCACTGCCCTGCACCGCAGTATTCGTATCAAACGGAATAGCACTGCCGCAACCTTCAAACAGACCGTAGTGACGATTGAAGTTGCCGATAAACTCAAAGTGCGGGGCCAGACGGGTATCGTGCAACATGCGCCAGGTATTGCCACAGACCGGGAACACCTTGCCGGTTTCGATATCATGATGTTTGTCGAGCACAAACCGGTGCGGGAGACCGGCAATAGTGCCGCGGTAGATAACGGCCTGACCATAGTCTTCACAGGCAGTCTCCAGCCCGTCCAGTTTGAACAGCCGATAGGTCGCCGAGTAAAAACGCAGATTACCGGTACGCAACAGTAAATCGGGGGCGGTCACCGCCAGTGGGGTATCCGTGACCAGACGCGGGTCGGCAAAACCCTGGGCATGCGCTAGCCGGATAAAATCATTCCAGTACAGGGCACCACCCAGACATTCGCCGTACAGCACCGGGTCATTCCGGATCTCATCGGGTACACGGCGGTCGGCATACACATCGGAGAAATAAAATTCACCGCCCGGCTTGAGCAGACGGTGGATACCACGTAACACAGCGTCCTTGTCCGGCGACAGGTTGACCACACAGTTTGATACAATCACATCAAAGCCGACCTCCGGCAGGTCAAGCTCATCCAGTCTTTCGATATATCCGGACAGGAAGCGCACATTGTCCAGACCGTTCTGTTCCCGGTGCCAGGACCGGTGTTGTTCAGCAATGTCAAGCTGTTGTTCGGTCATATCGACACCAACCACCTGACCGTTCGGCCCGACCAGCTGTGACAACAGGTATACATCGCGTCCTGTTCCACATCCCAGATCCAGAATCCGGCAGCCCTCAAGCACAGGTGGACAGACCAGGCCGCAGCCGTAATAGCGGGACAAGACCTCCGGGTGTATACGTGACAACAACGGTTTTAACCATTCGGGTTGTTGACTCAAGTCGCAGCACGCACTGGTTTTGAGATCAGCGGAGCTGGTCAGTTGTTTGCCATAATAGTCCTGGACGATTTCATGCATGTGGGTATTCCTTTGCTGGATAATAGATTGGTCGTTCGTAAATACCTGTTTATTACAACTGATTTTGCCTTTTATTCCGGATTACTTTCCGGTACGGGAAACGCACAGGGAGTCGTGCGACCGACAAAATGCAGTTGCGCAAACCCGGCGCGGGCGGACTCGCCGGTATTGTCCGTATCGGTGGCTATCGCAAGCTGTACCGCCTCCGGGTCCACCTGACCAAAGGCCAACCGCGCATCGGCGAGCACGTCCTGACGTTGCGCGACCCAGCGACCGGCCTGCGCTGTACCGGTCTGTAACACCTGCATCTGCGTCCGGTCTGTGTAGGCGTTCGCCTGCAAGGTGCCAACAGGATGACGGTTGTCCCAGATATAGTTGATCGCTGCATCGGGGACCTGATCACCATAAATGGTGCGGGCCAGTCGCAGTTTGAGGCGGGTAGAGAGACTGATTTGCTTAGGTGGTAATCTGAAAGACACATAGACACGGGCGGCGTAATCATCACCGGACTTTTTGTTCATGTCCGCCGTGATCAAGGGCGCATCCACACGCCATAACCAGCACAACACCGGCGTCTGTGTCAGATCGATATCCAGTGGTCGCGCCAGCAGCGCCATACTTTTTTCGGCAACTGCCTCGACCGCGACGACACCGTCCCATTCGACGACCTGATAACGGGTGGGAGCGACGCGTTTATCCAGATGCACGATTTCCCAGGGGGGCGGCGGAATTTTTGTTACTGTGGTGAACTCACCCACGACAACAACGGGCGACTGTGCTGCCGTGGTGCCTGCCATAAAATACAACAGCACGGTGACAGTCAATCGAGAAAGCTGAGCAAACATGATGCTATGGGCCCCGCACATACTCCGGCCAGTCCGCCGGTAGCAAGGCAAGATCAGCGACCTCATCAATATCGTGTAATGTCGGCAAGGTACTCACCGACCATTGCAGTGTGGCAATCCGGCGCAGGGTCTCATCTGCCACGGTATCGGTACTCCAGCGGATGTCGCTGAATAACAGCGGATCAAACCGGTTGAGTCCGAGTGCAGCATAACCGCCGTCGGTCGTCGGGACGATGACCACATCCGATTGCTCCAGTGCGGCTGCGATCTGTTGCAGACAGTGCGTATCCAGCTGCGGGCAGTCTGTGCCGGTGAGAATGATCGCTTCACCCTCACCGGTAACGCGCTGGCAGGCACGTGCCATACGCTCACCGAGATCACCCTCACCCTGATCGGTCCGTGCAAGATGCAGCGGCAAGCGAGTTTCTCCCCAGATCGGATCGTCACCCGGTGTCATACATAATTCTGTCGGGCCGACACCGGCATCCAGCGCCTGATTGACCATGTGGGTGAGCATGCGTCTGGCCAGTCGGGCCGCACCGTCGGCACCGAGTGCCGGGATCAATCGTGTCTTGGCGTAACCGGCACGCGGGACCTTGGCAAAAATAACGATACGATGGATCTTCATCGGTAAGTCCGTGCGAGCGATTCAGCAGGCACACCCAGATAATAGGCAAGTCGCAGACGCCACATCAGCAAGACCGTGCGGATGACGCCGCGCGTCTCCCAACGTCGACCCGAGGTGGTCACTCTGGCACGCAGGCAAATCGGGGCTGACAGTTTATTAAGGTGTCTTGAGAGCTCTATATCTTCCATCAACGGTTGATCCGGAAATCCACCCACCCGATCAAACAGTTCACGTTGCACAAAGATCGCCTGATCACCGGTCGCGATACCGCTGAGGCGTGAGCGCAGGTTTATCATGCTCGCAATGATCGGAAACCAGACCGATACCCCGGAAATCTGCACATCGAATCTCCCCCATCCCGATCGACTATTGCTGAGCGCCTCCAGGATAAGACTATCGGCGCTGTCGGGCAAAAGTGTATCGGCATGCAGGAACAGATAGATGTCGCCGGTAGCGCGTGTCACACCCGCGTTCATCTGCCGTGCGCGGCCCCGCTGTGCATTAATGACGGTAAAACCGGCATTGCGGGTCTGTGTATCGGAACCATCGGTGCTACCACCATCAACCAGTATTACCTCGCAACCACGGGCACTATAGGCGGACAGTTGCGCCAGCAGTTGCGGCAAGACCTCTGCCTCATTCAGCATCGGCACAATAATCGAGAGTCGTTCATGACTTGTCGACATCAGTGTCTGCGCCACTGATGGTAACGCTCAACCCATTGTAATAATCTCTGCGGCGCGTGAGCACGTTTCCACACACCGGCCACATATTTATTGGCTTCGGACAGCGTCGGATACGTATGTATCGTCGAGAGGATCTTGTTCAGGCCCAGACCCCAGCGCATTGCCAGAACAAACTCGGCCAGTAACTCACCCGCATGTTCACCGACGATAGTCACACCGAGGATGCGGTCCTTGCCCGGGACAGTCAGCACCTTGATAAACCCATACGCAACTCCCTCGGCAATGGCACGGTCCAGTTCGTTGATCTCGTAACGCGACAGTTCATACGCGATGCCCCGTTCAGCGGCCTCCTGTTCATTCAGCCCGACCCGGGCCACCTCGGGTTCGGTAAATGTAGTCCAGGGTATCACGCTGTAATCTACCCTGAATTTCCTGAAATCACCAAACAAGGCGTTCACGGCCGCATACCAGGCCTGGTGCGCAGCCGTGTGGGTAAACTGGTATGGCCCGGCAACATCCCCGGCCGCGTAAATATTAGGATACAGTGTTTCCAGATATTCATTCGTGATCACGGTGCGGTTGGCCGGAATATCCAGCTGTTCCAGACCATAACCGGCAAGACGAGGGGCACGACCGACTGCGCATATCAGTTCGTTAAACGGGATCCGTGTGGTCTGGCCCGCCTGATCGACGACGATGTATTTATAATCGCCCTCGCGCTCGCATCGCAAGGCCGTATGACCGGTCAGGACACTCACCCCGTCTGCCTCCAGTGATTGCTGGACCAGATGCGAGACTTCCTCATCCTCGCGTATCAGCAGGCGTGGACCCATTTCAATCTGGGTGACGCGGGAACCGAGCCGGGCAAACGCCTGTGCGAGTTCACAGCCTATCGGCCCTCCTCCGAGTACAACGATCCGCTCCGGTGGTACCTCGCTATTCGCCAACGCCTCCCACAGCGTATCACTGGTCAGATAGCCGGATTCTTCGAGCCCGGGCAACGGCGGGACAAACGGCGCGGCACCGGCGGCAATAATGATACTGCGGGTGGTCAAGCGCTGGATAGTTCCCCCGGCGAGTGTAATCTCGACTGTCCACGGATCAATGATACGGGCATGGCCCTGTACGACCTCAACACCGAGTGCGGTATAACGTTCGATACTGTCGTGTGGTTCGATCTCGCGTATCACCTGTTGGATGCGTGCCATCACCTGCCGGAAGGAAAAACGGGGCTGACCAGAATGGAGTCCGTAGCGTTCCGCATGGCGGATCTGGTGAGCGATACGGGCACTCTTGATCAGCGTCTTGCTCGGCACACAGCCGTAGTTCAGACAGTCGCCGCCCATCTTGTGGGCCTCGATCAAGGTGACCTTCGCCTTCACCGCCGCAGCGATATAGGCAGACACCAGACCGGCCGCGCCAGCCCCAATCACTATCAGGTTGCGTTCAAATTTTGCCGGGCGTTGCCAACGGGCATAGACACGATATTTACGCCAGCGACTCACTGCAGTCCGCGCCAGCCACGGGAAGGTCGCGAGCAGCGCAAACGAGAGTACAATCGCGGGCGAGAGTATGCCGGACAAGGATGTTAATTGCGCAAGCTGGGTGCCGGCGTTTACATAGACAAACGTGCCCGCGAGCATACCCAACTGGCTGACGCCGTAAAAGGTCAACGCTGACATCGTCGTCAGACCCATCAGCAGATTAATCAGGAAGAACGGAAACACCGGTATCAGTCGCAGTGTAAACAGGTAAAACGCGCCATCGCGCTGGATGCCTGCATTGATTATATTTAACCGATCACCGAAACGCGACTGCACGGTTTCGCGCAACAGATAACGCGATACCAGAAAGGCGAGCAGCGCACCGATGCTTGAAGCGAAAGAAACAATCAGCGTGCCCCACCACAGACCGAACAATGCCCCGCCAGCAAGTGTCATCACCACGGCACCCGGCAAGGAAAGTGCGGTAACAACCACATAGACAACCAGAAATATTACCGCGGTTTGTACCGGTTTCGCATCACGCACCGCCAGGATCTGATCAATACCCGACTGCATCCCCTCGAGTGTTAACCAATGGTCGAGGCCCAGCCCGTAAAATGCCGCCGTGAGCAGCACCAGTCCCGGCAGGATTAGCCATTTCTTCATTCTGCCTTGCCGACGATGGCACCTCCACAACTGGAACCGCTGCCCGCTGTACAACCATAACAGTGATCGGCAACGCGGATCGGTGCGTCCTTTGGGTCCACAGTCAGCAGGTCACGCAGATGGGGTTGCCTGCCCTGATAAAAACTGCCGGGGACCCGCAGCCCCAGCATCTGGTTAAAATCACAATCATACAAATACCCCTGCCAGTCCACACTGATCAATGTCCGGCACATCACATTGTCGAGATTCGCAGCGGCGTAATTGTGCCGGAGCAGATTCATATAAGCCGTAAACTGTCCCTTCGAGATCAAAGTCGAGCCAAAACGCTGGATCGGCATGTTCGTCAATGCATACAGATTATTAAAGACGATATCAAACCGGTTGCCGAGTTCACTCTTGTAGTCCGCCTCCAGTTTGTGCTGGTCCGGTGGCAAAACCGGCCCCTGTGGATTGTAGACCAGGTTCAGCGCAAGGCCGGTACCGTCTACACCATAACCAAGCCGGTTCAGTTCGAGCAGACCACTGATACTGCGTTCGAATACACCTGTGCCGCGCTGTTTATCTACATTCTCCATCGAATAACACGGCAGGGAGGCCACAATCTCGACCTGGTGTTCCGCCAGAAAGTCTGCCAGATCCTCTTGCCCCGGCTCGGACAGGATAGTCAGATTACACCGATCTATTACTTTCACGCCGAGTTGATGTGCATGCATTACCAGATCACGGAACCCCTCATGCAATTCGGGTGCACCACCGGTCAGATCCAGCGTACTGATATTACGCGCACGGATGACATCCGGGATCAGCGCCAGCGTTTCGGCATCCATCATCTCGGTACGGGTCGGTCCGGCATTCACATGACAATGCAAACAACTCTGGTTACATTTATAACCGAGGTTGACCTGTAATGTGTCCAGCCTCTCACGGCGGATAGGCGGGAAGTCAGTGAGTTCCAGTAAAGGCAATGTGGCGTGCATATTTTTCCTTATATGATTAAATCCTGTGTTATCCGGATTTGGTCGCTGTCATTCGCCCGGTTATTACACTTGATTTTAAAGTTATTTTATAAAATAAAATATAACTGGCTGATGTGGACAAGTGTATACAAATGCCTCCGAAATTGCTGTAGATTGAACCAATCAACTAATAATCACCGGAGGGACACCATGAATAGCCAAACACATCCCATCAACCAGGACCACCTGAAGCTGTCCCTGTTCCTGTTACGTCTGGGTGTATTCATCGTCATGTTTGCCTGGACGCTGGACAAGTTCATCGACCCTACCCACGCCGCCAGGGTCTACGAAGGGTTCTATATGATAGGTGGTCTGGGCAGCCAGATTATGATGGCCATCGGCGCGATTGAAATGCTGATCATATTCGCGTTTCTGGCCGGATTATGGAAACGCTACACTTATGGCTTTGTCATGATTCTTCATGGTGTCTCGACATTTTCATCATGGGAAAAATATACTATCGATATCAACCTGCTGTTCTTCGCCGCATGGCCGATGCTGGCGGCATGTATTGCCCTGTATCTACTCCGGGACCAGGACACGAAATTTACCGTCGGCTAGCGGTTGGTAATGATGGTCATCACGTAACTGTGACAACCGGGATTTATAACCCGGTTGTCACGCACTGCCGTCTACCCGTTTCAAAACTGATGCGAATTCACCTGCAACATGTCCCTGCCTCGTTCTGTTTTGGCGGGCACCGAACGGAACCGTAAGAACAAAAGACACAGCAATCTCCAGCCAGCGGGCGAAGCAGCTTGCCGCAACCCTTGCAATCATAAAAATACTGGCAGGCGTCCACAGGCATTACCTCCAGAGCCCGGTGTCCGCAGTCCGGGCAGGTAACGGTTGATTCTAAATACCGGGGTTTTCGGGCCATCACGCTAATGCTCCTGATTGACAGGCGATGAAGGAAATCCTGCGTTTGTCGTCGCAGTGATCAGGGCCGGGATGCTGGTCATGGTGTTATCGAACGTAACTATCGCCGTCCTGGATTCCAGACTCACATCAACAACGGTCACGCCATTAACCTGTTTCAGGGCCTTGCTAATGGTGATGGGACAAACCGGGCAGTACATAGTGGGAACATCCAGTATCACGGTTTGTGTTTCCGCTCTCAAGTTTCCTGCCATCAGGACCAGTATTGCCAGGCAAAGGATTTTTTTCACGGATTAGATCTCCTCTTCTATCAAGGGAATCCAGTAAACGCCGGTCACCAGAACCAGCGCGATGAATGCAGCAAGCCAGAATAAAACCTGATAGCGCAAACGCGTCTCAGGAATGGCGCAGATACTGTCCGGCCTGCACTTTTCCATGGGGCGATACACCTGCATACCTGCCCAGAAAAAGAGAAGCACTGTGCCAGCAGTAAGATAGGGTCGCAACGGTTCGAATGCTGTAAATGTACTGATCCATGTGCCGCTGATACCCAGCAACAATAGTACAAGCGGTGCTACGCAGCACACGCTGGCCCCAATCGCCGTAATAATCCCGCCGATCAGGGCCATACGAGGTGTATTGATATCCATACTGATTTTTTCCGTTTTATCTGAATGCAGCTATACTAAACCCCGTATTAACTACAGGGTCAAGCAACTATGCAAATCGGAGAACTTGCTCATGCGGTCGATTGTAGCGTCGAGACCGTTCGCTATTATGAAAAGGCCGGATTGATCCCCCCCGCTCATCGTGCGACCAATGGATATCGTATCTATAACGGGATCCATCTTAAATTACTCCGGCTAATCCGGCGTGCAAGATCATTGGGGTTTTCACAAGAACAGGTATTTGCATTGACTACGCTGGCAAACAGTCAGGACAGTTCCTGCAATGAAGTGTTGGCCATCACGCGACAGCAACTGGTGCTTGTCAAACTAAAGCAACGGGAATTACAACGCGTAGCAAGGGCGCTAAAAAAACTGGTTGGTAGCTGTGAACAAGGCGACCACACCTCCTGCCCTGTCCTGGATGAATTAATCTCAGATCGTTAAGCGCTAATATAACCACAAATGGCTGTTATCCTGCCATTATATGCACGACACAAAAATAACGGCCACGGTGCAGTACCACGGAAACAGGACGCAGATGCCTCACTGCGAAACAGGAAAATGGATCATCGTCTTTATCTCGCCAAAATGCTCGTATTTTTCGGAATTTTGTTTTAAGACAACCTCGACGGGAAATTCAATGTCTGAAAAGGCTGCCTCCGTCATCAGGATATATTCATTCTGATCGGCAGAATTTTTCAACAGGCGGTGTATCAGGATTACATCCTTGCCAGACAACTCCCTGAAACCCTGGATTTGATAGAACAATGCTTCGCCGCTATGTACGACAATTTTCAACTTGAGTAAATTGGCGTTGGAACAGGCCCCGCAATCACAGTCCAGCATGGCAACTAACCCGGCCAACTTCACATGAAACGCATCAAAAAATGACAACAGTTTTGATCCAATAGTTTTCCTGGTCTGTTCCCACAGAAAGGCATCGGTCTGTTTGTCGGCAAATAGAAATACAGCGTCTCCCTCCAGTTTTGCAATTTCAAGAGGGAGTTGAATCTGCTCTATCACAGAATTGAGTAACCCGGAAATGATACGCTGACTATGTTCAATCTCCATGCTGGAGGAAGTCATGAACCGGGTATAGCCGCTTATATCAGCAATCAATAACAATACCTTTTTAACCACTTCATTATTCATTTAACGGCCTTTTTATATCTTCGCCTGATTGCCTGTGCTTTCACCCGTGACATTATTGATGACGCCGGGTTAGCTGCCGTATATTTTATTAAATGGATTTCATTGGCGCAATTCACCTTTTTCTGTGTACAACAACCCATCGGGATAAAATGCAAAAAAGGCAAAGGCGAAAGTTACAACGTGGGCTACATCTTCTCCATTCCGGGTTACACTTACATTACCGATATCATGGCCTTGTGCAATCCGGTGGCTGTCCAGGGCCGAATGTTGCCCCTCATGCCACAATATTTTCACCCCCCCATGAACAATTTCCTCCTTGTCAACAAGTAGTGGCAGGGTCCACGCGACACCGTCAATCGCCACTACCCTCATCATCGGTTCCACACCCTTTGGCAGGCGTCCGGCAAACAGAAAAGGGGTACGACTTCTGTCATAACCCGCATAGGGATTAGTGCCATAATCACGTGCAGCCGGGTCATTCGGTACCAGAATACGCCCTCCGAGTGCACGTTTGCGAAAGTTTGCCAGAGACTCAAGCCGGGAGGGCAACACTTTCAGTTTGTTACCGGCAAGCTCACCAACGATTGCTTCGCCTCCGAACTGCTGCCACCAGCTCTCGGTCTGCCGATCATACATTACCAGATCCGAATGGCGCAGTTTGCCTGTTGTACCAAAATCCAGTGTCCTGGTGTCAACCCTGCGATCAAATACAATAGCGGTATTACATAACGGACAGTAGGTTACTGTCACGGGAATTCCGTTTATCACGTCATTGACGATTTCATGCCATATGAGCACGCTGAGTGGATAAGCACGTGCATCGTTACCTGAAATAATACCGATAACCGGTTCTTTTTCATCCTGGACTTTATAATCGGCCAGAGGCACAAATACCGGATTATCGATTGCGGGGATACCATCCTTGCCAGGTCCACCGGACTGTATTTCACGCAGGTCGATCGCCGCGCGCGCAAAATCCGTATTCGGCCATTCCTGTTGCCATCGACCAATCGGTTGCGCGGCAACCGGGCTCAAACAGTATACCGCCAGTGATATTACCAGTATGTTAAGTGATTTAAACATTATCACCTCTCGTCGGCATTATCATAACGACAGGGATTAATCCGGGACAGGACCAGCATCCGGAGACGGACTGCTGGAATACAGGTAAAGTTCTGTAACGGCAGCATAGTATGCATGTGTTTCCTCAGGCGTAGAGTCAGGGTATACATATTTCTTGGTCGCCCTGACCAACGCAATTATTACACTTGTATCTGCCTACTACCGTTTAAATCACATAGATTAATATACAGGATGACAGTTGAGTTATACAAACATGCGATACCAGTTCAATTTCAGTCGATGTCAATTTTGAATTTATTCCATTTCAAGTCCGGTATTTATCAAGGCACAAGCACTTCCCGGTTCACCCAGATAATATTGTCCCGGCTCAGGATTTTTTCAGTACCATCGAACAGGTCGGCGAAACTGACACCCCCTGCCTTGAAGGAAAATACATGCACCCGATCAACGGGCTCTGTCGTCACATTCCGCATAATATCCAGCACCTGTTGTTGTCTGGATATCTGATATATTTCCGGGTTCATTGCGGAATAAAACAGCGTATCTCGCACGATCACTCAGATTCAGAGTCAATACTGATTGAGGATAGCCAGGACATCCGCATTCAGTTTTCTGAATGTTGTGTGCTATAGTACTGGACATGAAAATAATCCGCAGAAGCCTGCTGAATTTATTGCTTACGATTGCCGTTTTGGGTCTGCTGTTGTCCCCGATAGCACGCAACGTAATTGCGATGCCTTTAGACAGCGTAGATATGGCCAATGGTATAACAGCAGCCAACGTCATGGCGGATATGCCGTGTTGCGATGACAAATCATCCATTGACTGTGCCCTGGAATGTCCTTACCTCGCACTATGTATGACGAGCGTCGTACTGAATCTTCCTGTAAATTACCGGTTATTCATTTCAACTACACCGGACTGTTGTCTGTCATTGCCAGCTTCAACAGATTTTACCAGCCAGACTTTCGAACCACCTCTTAGACCCCCCCAATCCTGAATCCCCGACCATCGCACCGGACCAGGTGCTTTGATGCCGCCATATCTTTAATGTGTGGTGGCGACGCGTTGTATTGCCACGGGCAATTTCATCAATCGCGGATGAAATTGTAGTGAATGTTGGGAGATATAATTATGAGCTTTTCAATTTTACGGTGTGTCGTCGCTCTCACGCATCAAGGCCTGATTTGGTCTATCTTCACAAAGAGTGAGATACCCGCCATCGTTGTATTCCCGGAACCCATGGCCAACAAAAAACTGCCTATGAAGGGCCTGTCATGAATATCCGGATAATTATGGTTCTATCCATGCTGGTAGCCGTGACCAGTGGATACTGGATCGGACTGCATGGCTACAGGCTGTCAACTCTGATAAATCCAGAGACGGGCGGTGTCGCGAATATTTCCGGTGACCCGTCGAACGACACAATCACTTCGGATAATGCAAGACCCGCGGTCGGTCGTATATTGTACTACCGTCATCCGATGGGACTCTCTGATATATCACAGACACCGAAAAAAGATTCGATGGGTATGGATTATATCCCTGTCTATGCAGATGAATCCGGGGTCGGATCCTCAATCAATATCAGTCCCGCAAAGATACAAAAGCTCGGTGTCCAGTCCGAAGCGGCGAAAATACGCATCATCTCTGAACCGGTGCGTGCGCCGGGGACCATCCAGCTGGATGAAAGTCGGACTGCGGTGATTTCGTTACGCTCGGAGGCCTTTGTCGAGACAGTCGAGAACATAACGACGGGGAGTGAGGTAAGGAATGGTTCGCCATTAATGCATTTGTATAGTCCGGCAGTTACCGCAGCTGCCGCTGAATATCTTTACAATCTGAAATCGGGTGTTGGCGAGGCCAGTCTCCGTGCCGTCAGACAGCAATTACTTAATCTGGCAGTCCCTTCAGACTTCATCGAGAATATCGAACGAAATCGCGAAATTCCGTTGACCTTTACCTGGACATCACCACGCGAAGGCATCGTATTTGAACGCAACATCATGGATGGAATGCGGGTCATGCCGGGCGATGTACTGTTTCGCATTGCTGATCATTCGGTCATCTGGGCGCTGGTCGATATCGCGGAACGTGATCTTTCTTCCATAGCCATAGACCAGCCTGTGATAGTAAGGGTACGCAGTTATCCTGACCGGAGTTTTCCCGGCAAAATTGCGCTGATCTATCCACATCTAAATCCAAAAACTCGCACAGTAACGGTACGGATAGAACTTGCCAATCCAGACTTCCTGCTGCGGCCCGATATGTATGCCGAGGCTGAAATTGACACTGGCAACGGACAACCTGTTCTAGCCGTTCCTGATCATGCCTTAATCAGCAGCGGCGATAGTGAGTATGTCCTGATCGACAGGGGTGAAGGACGTTTCGAGCCACATTCGATTCTGACCGGTCTTCGTGGTGCAGGTTATGTTGAAGTCCGTGCAGGCATCAACGAAAATGACCGGGTTGTCATTTCCGCAAATTTCCTGATCGATGCCGAAAGCAATCTCAAGAGTGCTCTCAATAGTCTCATCAGTGAGGGATCACCATGATTGAGAGACTCATAGCAGCATCCACCCGTAATATCATGCTCGTGCTGATCGCCACGGTGTTCGCGTTGGTGGCCGGAGTTTATGCCATGCTGACAATGCCGCTGGATGCCATCCCCGATCTGTCTGATACGCAGGTGATCGTCTATACCGAGTATCCAGGCCAGGCCCCGCAAGTAATCGAAGACCAGGTTACCTACCCGCTGACCACGGCAATGTTGACCGTACCCCGTTCAAGTGTGGTGCGCGGATTTTCCTATTTTGGGGTCTCGTTCGTCTATGTGATTTTTGAGGAAGGCACCGATATCTACTGGGCACGTTCACGGGTACTGGAATATCTGAATGCGGCAGCCCGGAGTTTGCCCGCCGGTGTCACTCCGGGTCTCGGGCCGGATGCCACCGGGGTAGGTTGGGTTTATCAGTATGTCCTGTTGGCAAAGGACTACTCGCTTGCCGAACTCCGTTCTTTACAAGACTGGTATGTGCGCTATGGACTGGTCAGGGCGGAGGGCGTGGCAGAGATCGCCAGTGTCGGCGGTTTCGTAAAACAATATAACGTGATTGTCGATCCGCAACGACTGCGCAGTTTTGACATTCCACTTTCTGAAATTCGTGAGGCCATACGTGCCAGTAATATGGATACGGGCGGGCGCACGGTCGAACTGTCTGAATTCGAGTACGTGATACGTGGGCGTGGCTACCTTAAAGGTATTCCTGATTTGCAAAAAATCGTTCTCAAGAATGATGGTGGCACGCCAGTACTGCTTCAGGATGTCGCCCGGGTCGAGCTGGGACCGGATGAACGCCGGGGTATAACTGAACTCAATGGTGATGGCGAAGTCGCCGGCGGCATCGTCTTGCAGCGTTTTGGCGAGAATGCACTGGACGTTATTGACAGTGTCAAACTGCGCATGGCAGAAATCGCAGCCAGTTTACCCACAAGTGTAGAGATCAAGGCCGTCTATGATCGTTCGACCCTGATCCGTGCGGCGATTGATAACTTGCGTCACACCCTGATTGAAGAAAGCCTGATAGTGGCACTGGTTTGCATAGTATTTCTGTTGCATGTACGCAGTGCGCTGGTGGCGATTCTGATGCTGCCAGTCGGTGTATTGATGGCCTTTGCTGCCATGAATGTCCTGGGATTGGGCTCGAACATCATGAGTCTGGGCGGGATCGCGATTGCAATAGGCGCCATGGTGGATGCAGCGATTGTCATGATAGAAAATGCGCACAAACATCTCGAACGAAATCAGCAGGGCAAGCCGCGTCTGCAAATCCTGATTGAAGCGGCCAGTGAAGTCGGTCCGGCCTTGTTCTTCAGTCTGCTGATCATCACCGTCTCGTTTCTTCCCATATTCGCCCTGGAGGCCCAGGAAGGCAGGTTATTCAGTCCGCTCGCCTACACCAAGACGTTTGCGATGGCGGCCGCGGCGATATTATCGGTAACACTGGTACCTGCATTGATGGTGATCTTTATTCGTGGACACATTATCCCCGAGCACAAGAATCCTCTGAACCGTCTGTTAATCTGGCTTTACAGACCAGTGATCCGTGCTGTACTGAAGGCAAAGACCTTGACCATAGCCCTGACACTTATTGTGCTTGCAGCATCTCTCTGGCCGGCAAAACAGCTTGGTATGGAATTCATGCCAACACTGAACGAAGGGACCCTGTTCTACATGCCAACCACACTGCCTGGGATCTCCGTAACAAAAGCAGCAGAACTGCTGCAGATACAGAACCGGATCATCAAATCTTTCCCGGAGGTGGAGTCGGTCTATGGCAAGGCGGGCCGGGCAAATACGGCGACTGATCCCGCCCCCACAGAAATGGTGGAGACGGTGATCAACCTTAAACCCGAAAACGAATGGCGGACAGGCGTGACTACTGATTCATTGATAACGGAGATGGACCGGGAGTTGCAATTTCCTGGTGTTTCAAACGCCTGGACCATGCCGATCAAGGCACGCACCGACATGCTTTCCACAGGCATCAGGACACCGGTTGGCATCAAGGTATTCGGGTCCGACCTTGCTGAAATGGAGAGGCTGGCACGGCAAATCGAGCTGGTGGTAAAAACTGTTCCAGGCACGTCCAGCGCTTACGCAGAAAGAATTATCGGGGGTTATTATCTGGATATCACGCCGGATCGTGACAACCTCGCGCGTTACGGACTGATGGTGGGCGATGTACAGGATGTCATTGCAACCGCGCTGGGCGGTGAAGCAGTAACCACGACCGTTGAGGGTCGGGAACGTTACACAGTCAATATCCGTTATCCCCGTAACTTGCGTGATAGTCCGCAAGCTATTGCAAACAATGTACTTGTATCACTACCGGACGGCGGTACTGTCCCGTTAGGGGAAATTGCAACCATTCAGCTTGCACGCGGACCCACCAGTATCCGCACCGAAGATGGTCAACTCGTTGCATATATCTTCGTTGATATCCGTGAGCGGGATATTGGAGGGTATGTTGCTGATGCACAAAAGGCCGTGATGGCAAATGTGCAGTTCCCTCAAGGGTACTACATTATATGGAGCGGCCAATATGAATACCTGGAACGTGCGGCAGACCGCCTTACGATAGTTGTACCGATAACATTACTGATCATCTTTCTGCTGCTTTATCTGAATTTCCGTACCTTGACCGAGACATTCATTGTGATGCTATCATTGCCTTTCGCTTTGGTGGGTGGACTCTGGTTGTTGTGGTGGATGGGCTTTAACCTCTCGGTAGCGGTTATGATCGGGTTCATTGCGCTCGCGGGCGTGGCGGCAGAGACCGGCGTGGTAATGCTGGTATACCTTGACCATGCCCTGGCCGAGATTAAAACCAGGTGTACTGCAGAAGGGCGTCGACTCAGCCGTATCGATGTTTACGAAGCAATCATGCAGGGAGCGGTGGATCGTGTCCGACCGAAGATAATGACGGTGATTGCGATCATGGCCGGACTGTTGCCTATTATGTGGAGCACGGGTACCGGCTCGGAAGTGATGCAGCGCATCGCAGTGCCGATGATCGGCGGAATGATCTCTTCTACGGTACTTACTCTGGTCGTTATCCCCGCTATTTACGGCATCGTGAAGGAATGGGGTCTAGCAAATATTAACAGCGATACCGGCAGTCTACTTCCAACGTCACAATAGAATTGAATTCATCGGCATAACCATTATCAAAGAATTGATTATTGACCAGACAATAGACACTGCGTTGGCACAGGCAATTCCGAACCGGTTGGCATCAGGCTTTATTTATTAACACCCTCATTATTCAATATAGCTACCAACCCTTTTGCACCACCCCTCTGACAACCAAACGCCTTCCCGTTAATGTAGAGAATCCTGTTTCCGGGTTAATCAGGGAAGATAGACTTCCCGGTTCACCCAGATAATATTGTCCCAGCTCAGGATTTTTTCAGCACCATCGAACAGGTCGGCGAAACTGCCACCACCTGCCTTGAAGGAAAATTCATGCACTCGATCAACAGGCTCTGTCGTCACATTCCGCATAATATCCAGCACCTGCTGTTGACTGGATATCTGATATATTTCCGGGTTCATTGCAGAATAAAACAGCGTGTCTCGCGCAGGGCGTCTGGTGGCAACTGCTCTTTCGAATGTGATGGACATCTCTGCATGCTCGCCGGTCGCTGTCGCAAACTTCCAGTCCTGTGTTTCAATGATGGGTCCTGAACCACTGCTGGTCGTCCGTTTAAATGTATGGGTTGTCGCTGGCAGGTATACGTCGAAGGGTCCGGGAGCATCTGCCGGATCTTCTGTAATTCCACCTATGACCAGTTGCGCCTCCTCACCTGCCGGATTCCTGACCGGGACGGTCAGATAGACCAGCAGATTGGAACCATCGCCAACAGGCTTGCCGTCCGGGCCGTTGATGGTCAAGCGCTCTATAAAGATTACCCGCAAATTGGCGTCTTTGGATGCCCCTTCCGTCGAAACATTGGTCGACCAGCCTTCCGGGATAAACTTTTGCAGTGCCGACTGGGACACCTGCAAATCCAGTTGATAGCGCGCCTCCGCGCTGGACTCAAGCAGCGTTTGAGCATTGACAGCATTTGTAAGCATTACCAATGTCCAGACAACGAAAAGCACAAACCGATTTGCAGTATGATAAATTGACATGACAGATCCCCCGATGGCATTCATTGTTTAACTGGTAAATATTCTCCCCACCGTTCCAGTATACACAGGATAACTCTGGAAATGTGTTACCCTGCAAAGACGACAATAAAACCGGATATTTATCTTGCCAAAACGATACATTACCGGCATTGTTATTCACGACATCAACGACTTATCCTGAGGGGGAAATATGGAACAGGTCAACAGTTTCATGCATGTCTATCCGCGTAACAAGCGTCTGTGGTATACCTTGGCCGTAGTCATTTTTGCCATTCTCGTCGCCGGATTCTGGAGCCGGGATGTGGCGGACGGGTTTGGCAGGACACTGGTCGCAGGCGGAACCATAGGGGATACGCATGAACTGGCTGATCAGTATGATAACCGCGGTGGCAGCTTTGGTTTTATCTTCGCTGCAATTGCCGGACTGGCAGCCACCTTTACCGCCTGTAATTGCGTCGTGTTTGCCATGATCCCGGGACTCACCTGTTCTGCCAATCCGGGCGGCAGTCGTGCGACCGCATGGCACGCTCTCGGGGCCTTTACTGCCTCGGTACTGGTCATCTCGGCGGTGTATGGTCTGTATATCGGTTTCCTGGGGCCACAGGGTATTGAATACGTAAACCAGCTCGAGGTTCGACATGCACAATCGTTTGCCGTGTTCACTGCGCTGGGACTGGTAATGCTGATCTGGGGTATGTTTGAGCTGGGGTTTCTGGACAATCTGAAGTTTCGTACCAGCCAGACTACGCGAGACTTCTTTAACCAGATTACGGTAAAGGCAACCATCCTGGGCACCCTGGTCGGCATGTTTACCGTGGGCCGCCCGTACCCCCTCTTCCGCGACTTTCTGGTCTATGCAGCGAGCGCAAAAAATCCGCTCTATGGCGCTGCTGTTATGATGATTCAGGGCCTCGGCCAGATTACAGTAATGGTACTGTTGTTTTTACTGTTGATCCGGTTCGCCGGGAAAAAACTGGGTACGATTGCCGTTGAGAAACCTTACAAGTTCCAGCTGATTAGCGGACTGGCACTGATCGGAGGAGGTACCTATTTTATCTATTACTGGGGCATGGGCAGATTGTTTGACGCCGCCCGTTGGGGAGAAAAACTGGGGTGGTACTCCTGATACCGGTCAGGTCATTCACAGTGCGATAAGGACATCCGCCAACTCACCAAAATTGGCAACGTTTAGTGTCGGTTGAGGCGCCAGTGGATACAAGGTCTGCCCCGGTCTGGCTATAAACGCGGCCTGCATGCCCGCCCACATCGCACCCGCAACATCCCAGCCATGCGCTGCCACCAGCATGCACTTATTCAATTCAGCATTTGCCTTGCGGGCTGCCCAGCGATAGGTGTGTGTATGCGGTTTGTAGATGCCCACATCTTCAACGCTGAATAAACCTTCCAGATGAGGGGTAAGGCCCGCAAACTGCATTTGTGCCTGGACGCCACTATTGGATGAATTCGTCAGTGTGTAGATCCTGAAACCCGCTGCCTTCAGCCGTATCAAGGCCGGCTCCACATCGGGATAGGCAGGCAGAGACCGGATTTTTGAGACTGCCTGGCGGGCGTTGTCCTCGCTCAATGTGATGCCATGATTCCTGGCAACCATCATTAATGCGGCAACACCGATGGCACCAAAATCTTCATATCTGTCTCCTGCGGTTGACACCAGTGAGTGATGCAGCAAGGTTGAAAACCATAGCGGGACCAGGTCTGCCCTGCCATCAAGCGATTGAGCAATGGACTTCTTGAGCTCATCCAGATTCAGCAGTGTTTCGTTGACATCCAGGAACAGTACTTCGGGGCGCATATTTTCTCCTTCGTTAACCGAGGGCTCACCATGGGTTGCGGAAATGGCAGTTGCTGCAATACCAGCCGAGGCAAGCACTGTACCTGTAAGCAAGTCTCTTCGTGTCAGTTCAGGATTCACCATGTCAGTTGTTACCTTGTCAAAAAGGGAACACGTGTAACAGGATATGAATCAATCTTGGTCTGTATGCCTGAAAATGTCTTTACCTGACAGGCAACAGAGAAGGCCTGTCAAATGGAAGGTGCACATCGTACAGGTACAACAGAATAAAGCTGTTCATGCCGCCGCTCATCAGTTCAACGATTTCCATCAGGTCTCGATGGCCGAAATGGCGGGTAAGCTCGCTGTATGTTTCCGGACTGACACGATGTTCCTGAAATATTTCCCGACCCATCCGGATGATGGAGGCCTCCATTTCCGGGAGCCCTTGCAATGACTTACGATCGCGTATCGCATCTATAATGTCAGGAGCAAGCCCCGCCTTCAGGGCGACCGGTTCATGCATGGTCCATTCAAACTTCTGATCCATCTCACGCGCAATCACCAGACGTACCAGCTCACTGACCTTGTCGTCTACTCGTGTCGGGCTCTTGTCGACCCCTGCATGCAAGCGGATACCACCGGGACCTTGTATACCTGCGAGGGAAGTCGAATCCGGAGCCATATACCTGTCATAGGTCGCCTTGCCTGCGTCATCAAGGAGCTCCCGATTGACTATGGGTAATCGGCCCCGGGATGCCGGGTTGACATCATCCGGCAAGGACGCGTTGTATTCGGCCTCGGTGATCGGCTGCTTATCCACTGTGGCACAACCAGTGAGCATTGTTATCGATCCTGTTATAAGTATCATCGCAACATTTATTATTTTTAACATGTCTACCTGCCCGTTATGGAAGTATCAGTATGTGTCAATTAACAGCGAACATGGTGCTGTTTATATCATGCAATCTATCAGAATTCAGCCAGATTCTCATCTCTGGTGCGGCAACCGGTTTTGAATAGTGATAGCCCTGCAACTCATCGCACTGAAGATTATCCAGCATAATTACCTGTTCAGCAGTTTCTACGCCCTCTGCAATGACCTTCAAACCAAGAGCATATGCCATCTCGATCATTAAATACACTATAGCCTGGTCTGTACCGCCATTCTGGACAGTGGAAATGAACGCCCGATCAATTTTCAGTTTGGAAATAGGTAATCTTCGAAGATATGCCAGCGATGAATAGCCTGTTCCGAAATCATCGAGAGATAGTTCAATACCCAGGTTTCTCAACCTGGTCAGTGCATCAATGTTATGTTCAACATCCAGCATCAACGCGGACTCGGTGATTTCCAGTTCCAGATATTGCGGCGGCAACTTGTTTCGCGACAACGCCTGTTCCACCTTTTCGACGAAATCGGGCTGGTAAAACTGGATGGCGGAAACATTCACTGCGACAGCAAACCCGGCTGCACCGGAACTCAACCATTCGGCGGCCTGTCTACAAGCCTCGTTTAATATCCAGGCTCCCAACTGGATGATTAATCCGCTCTCTTCAGCCACCTGAATAAACTGGATCGGCGCAATCATCTTTCCATTATGGTTCCACCTGACCAGAGCCTCCATGCCGCTCAGGCATTCTCCTCGAGCCGAGAGTTTGGGCTGGTAAAACAGCAGGAACTCATTGTTATCTATCCCCTTGCGAATTGCCTTTTCTGTTTCAATCCAGAGTTGTTCCTGTATCCTGATTTTCTGGTCAAATGGCTGATACCCGGGTTTGTGGTCCTTGAGTATTTGATCCAGCGCTGCACTGGCATCAGCGAGCAGGGATTCTGTGGTTATCGCATCATCAGGGCAGATACAGGATGCGATGGCAGGCCCAAGATAAAACTCACGTCGTTTGAATAAAATCGGCCTTGTCAAAACAGACTGGATCATATCGGCAACATTTGCTGTCACCGTTTCAAGTAAATTATTGTCATCGGCCTCGATTAATAGCGCAAAACTTACACCTTGCATCCGGTACATACGGGATGACTTTCTGAATTTAACATTCGCGACACTGTCCATTAACCGTTCAACTGCAAGCTTGAGCAGGTGATTAATGTCCGGATTTTCAGCGCTGCGTGCCAGCAGTTCAAAACGGACAAACGAAAATACCATTACGCTGAATCTTGTGTCCTCATTTACTATCAACTCCCGGCAATCCTTGGCAAACAAGCTGGAATTAGGGAGGCCGGTAACAGGATCATAGTAAGCAAGTCTGTGTAATTCTTTCTCTGCTTCCACCTGACTGGAAATATCGGATATATATACATGACACTGACTGAATTCAGGAACAAGCTGCAAAGTTGCGGATAGTACGTGATTATAAAGCGTATATTGTTGTGCAGCAGAGGATTTCCGGGACGTGTGCAAATCTGCAATCAGATCGCCAATATTTTCCGGCAATATGTTATGAAGATCAGGATTAATCAGGGCAGCAATACGATAGGAGGCCGGATTGGCAAATATTATGTGTCCATCCATTCCAAGCGAAAACACCGCTATCGGACTTCTCTCGGGAAAGTGCGCCAGCTTTTTCTGCGCTGCATCGGCCTTCAGCATGGACTGGATCAGGACTCCGATTATAATAAAAAAAAGCAATGCAATGATCGTAAAAACAGATATCAATACCACAATTTCTGTAAGTTGCCGTGATACTTCCAGTTGTTTCTGTGTCGCATTGTTTCTGGCCAGTTTTAACAAGCTGTTCAGAGCGGGGTTGATGCTCTCCCCGAATGAACTCAGAACCACCAGTTCGTTGTGTACCCGTTCAGAATCTGAACTTCCTGAATCCATAAGAGTATTAATTCCAATGAATCGGGTCTCGAACTGATGAAACACTTCCGCTAGCACCTTGTATTCCTGACGATCAATAAAGTCATCCTGGACATGCTCCAGCACGTCCATCAGACTCGCGCGTACCATCGCAATTTTGACCCGGAGATCATCCCTGTCCGCAGGTGAAGCATAATATTCGTATATCAGCCTCTCATTCTCGCTGAAATAGGATTTGATGCTGGAAAGTGATCCGACGGTTTCCATGTCCTGTTCGGCATAGGACATAAACGATGCGTTGATTTTTGAAGCCGTTATATACAACTGTATACAAAGCCCTATGCCCGCCGCCGATACAATAAAAAAGAGTGTATAGGCCAATACCCTGTCTTTCATGCCGGATACCTTGAATAGTGGAACAATGTCGATGTCACGAGAGACGATTCCCGTAATATTCACCTTTTAAGTATTGCATCTACAGATAATGCCCCGGCACCGTGTTTGATCAGATACAACAACAAGGCAGCCCAGAGGATATGCACATTCCATGCGTCCGGGTAGACAAAGATCTGGATCACCGCTGTCATCAACAGCAGGCCAAGTGCACTGAACCGGGTCAGTACGCCGAGCACGAGTGCGAGCGACAGTAAAAACTCACCCAGCGTCGCCATATAAGCGGCCAGCTCGGGAGGGAGCAGTGGAACGGAATATTCATATTCAAACAGCAATTTCGCGCTTTCACTGACATTCCAGAACTTCCAGTTCTGTCCAAACAATTCCCAGCCTGAAATTTTGGTCTGGGCGGAACGCCAGAAGACCGATGCGACGGCTATTCTGGCGACCAGTGCCAGAACGTACTCTGGTAAATACTGAGTGAGTTTCTCAAAACTGGTACATGTGCTGCGGAAGATTCCCGTCATAATCTTTACCCCTGGTAATATTTGTGAAATATCCTGCGTTGATACACTGTGCAAAAAAAATGGTCGGCGTATAGTCGGGAGCAATGGCCTGCGCGGCAGACGCGGCATCACCGAGTGTTTCTCCTTCACCAAGCGCCATCAACAAAATACAGGACGGCAGGTCTTGCTTCGTCAGTAGCACCTCATTGTTGTATCGGTAAATACACACCGCCTCACCGCCTGCATCCAGATCGATGGACTCGTCATCCGCATGGCCGTCCTGATTGGCCTCCCAGATTTGCAATATGGGGTAACGTGAAACCAGCAGTCGAATCGACGGATGCACCGCCAGCCGGATAGTGACCAGCTCGTCCACCGGTATGGCGGCAAATTCATTCACGCCCAGCGAATCCAAATCTGTCGCGTGAAAGGACTGATGCCACATCAGTTCCAGTCGTGCCACGTCTGCCAGCCATGGCAGACTGACCGTGTGTTCAAACTGCTGGAGAAAATCCGGAAATTCCTCACCAAAGTCGACCATCGCTGCCCGACGCGGTGGATGTTTATGCAGATAGACAGAGGCGGTCGCATTAAAAAAATCAGCGCCGGTCAGTTTTTTGACGACCGGATACAGATCGCCGAGAGCTGAACCGAGTGAATAAAAGACATTATTTCTGTAGATATCGAGACGTCTGGATTTCAGTGCATCAGAGGAACCCTGTATGAAATCGTGTAACCCGGTCCTGTCACGATCAAACAGCGCATCAACAAACTGCTGTTGCATCAGGTTCATTCGGGATCCGGACATCTCAGACCGCCACCGGGAGAGGTCTGGCCGCGAGTACCCGTTCTGCAATCCGGCTCGCCTTGTTGGCTTCGGCGAGTAACACTGGCAACTCGGGTACGTCGGTGTCCCATTCGATCAACACCGGCATCGCCCTGCCCGATTTTTTCAATAGCGCCTCGTAGAGATACCAGACCTCATCCTTTACCGGCGAACCATGATCATCAATCCGGACTTCCACATCCTCAATATGCTGGATGGTATGACCTGCCAGGTGTATTTCGCCGATAGACTCCAGCGGTATCGCGTTGATATAGGCTTCAGGATCCTGTCCCAGATTGCATGCCGAGACATAGATATTGTTTACATCGAGTAATATCCCGCAGCCGGTCAGGCCAACCAGCTCGGCCAGGAACTGTGGCTCGGTCAGTGTGCTGTTATTAAAACCGATATAGCTGGAGGGGTTTTCCACCAGTATGGACCGGCCCAGCGCCTGCTGGACCCGGTTAATATTATCTGCCACCACAGCCAGGCTTTCTTCGTTATAGGGCAGTGGCAACAAATCATTCAGGAATACATTTTTGTAATGACTCCAGGCCAGATGTTCAGAGACCTGTGCCGGTTGATAACGCTGCACCAGACGGGTAAGCGCCTCCAGATGTTGTGCATCGATACCATCTGCCGAGCCAAGAGACATACCTACCCCGTGCATCGACAAGAGATAATGTTCACAAACGGCCTCAAGATAACGGTGTGACGGGCCTCCGTTACCCATATAGTTTTCAGGATGAATCTCGAACCAGCCTGCATTCGGTAAGTCCTCCAGGATCTGCCGGTAATGCTTCGGCTTGAGAGAAATACCTGAGCAGGTCGGTAACGAAGTTGAAGTCATACCAATCGATTTCTGCATAGTTAGCGGATCCCGGACATGACCGGTACGGGGAAATATACCGGCCATGTCATCATTCATTGCATTTCTGCAACCGGGAGTTAACCGATAATTACATCGATTCTTTGGCCATCAGACTGCCGCCAACCAGTTTCTCGCAGCTCCCGGCAAGCACATAAGTCCATGCATCAGCCTGGGCGTCTTTCTTGCTGGTACCGGCACAGGTTGTGCCCGGTCCTGCTGCACAATCATTCTTGCCAGCCTTTGCCACGCCGTAACATTTTTCTGTCGCTGGCTTGTCCTGCGCCAATGCGCCGTTCGAAACAAGCATGATGGCAGCGGCAAGTGCACCGGTTAATGCAACGGATTTATTCATATTTTTCATCGTATCAGTCCTCTGGGTTATTGGATAATTTCATCAAATCTGTATTGATGTATCCGTTGGTCGTCAGAGGGAGTCGATTTATTACAGCGATATTCTGCAGATGCACTAATGGAACTGTTTGCAGACTGAAAAATGATCAGTGCAGGGGATCAGATACAGGAGATGTCAGTGAATGGAATGATCAGCACCCTGGGCAACAAACGGCATCAACAGCATGCCTGGCAGACGATCGACCTGGTGCGGTTCGCGAAAGTTACTGAGCCCGATGATCATGTCGGTATGACCTGCCCGAGGCTGTGCACGGTAGGTGCCAAACAGCCGGTCCCACCACGGTAAATTAAATCCGAAATTACTGTTGGTTTCATCGTATTCAATGGAATGGTGTACACGATGCATGTCAGGTGTGACCATCAGGTAACGTATCATCTGGTCTAACTGCACTGGCAGGCGGATATTGCTGTGATTAAACATCGCGGTAGCATTGAGGACAACCTCAAAGATCACCACAGCAACGACGGGCACGCCAAGCAAGACTATGGCCGCAAACTTGATCAACATCGATAGCAGGATCTCCAGCGTATGGAATCGTGCGCCGGTGGTCACATCAAAATCAAGGTCCGCATGATGCACGCGGTGCAGACACCATAACACCGGCACCTTGTGTACCATCACATGTTGCAGATAAATAATCAGATCGAGCAGGACTACACTGATGATAACTGCGGGTAGCAAGGGCATGGATATTAAATGCATCAGGCCCCATCCCTGTTGTGCGGTATACAAGGCCACACCCACGGCCGCTGCCGGGAACAATAGTCGCACGACGATACTGTTCAGGATGACCAGCCCAATGTTTGCAGGCCAGCGTTGCTGACGATGGAGCATCGCCTTACGTCGCGGGGCAAGCAGTTCCCAAACCGCCATCAAGGCAAACACACCGAGAAAGAATCCGGTGCGTATCGAGACCTCGTTTGCTGCAATCCAGTCGTTCCAGTCCATCACATGCTCCCGTCTTAAAACAGACCAACCGCGATAATCCTTCGCTCCAACTATATCATTTCACTGACTTTTTACCATGAGCCGGAATCTGCTTGTATTCAATACTGTCAGGCCTATAATGGTTCCCAAGGCGCTGATTTGATCTCAGATTGCGGGCGCTGAATAAAAGCTGCTAAAGAGAGTGACCTGTTCGAGCGTCTAGTATATTACGAGGCTGAACGGGTTTTTTTGTGCCCGGATTCCGGAGCCCTCCCCGCAAACAAACATCTTTACTTGTCGGCCATCTGTCTACAAAATATTACTCGCTATCAGGAGACATTTACATGAAACAAAATACATTTTTATCAGGACTATTCGCGGCCGGTCTGTTGCTGTTTACGCTGGCATCAAGTGCGGCAGAACCCGTATGGATAGACGTACGTACCGACAAGGAATACCAGGAATCTTCTATCTCGGGACACCCGAATATTCTGTATACCGAGATTGCCGACAAGATTGCCTCGGTAGTCACTGACAAGGATGCACCGATCTATCTTTATTGCGGCAGCGGTCGTCGCGCAGGGGTCGCCAGGGAGACGCTGGAAAAAATGGGTTATACCCAGGTGACCAATGCCGGTGGAATTGACTCCGTCAGGGAACAGCTGGCCAAAGAATCCACACCACAAGTTACGGCCACGCCCTGATACACGTCAGATCGCGGCTGACTTCAGCGCCGACTTGTACACCGACATGGCGCGTTCACGCGCCTGTCGGTAGTCCAGCATCGGCATCGGGTAGTCCGCCGTCTCAAACTCAGGTATCCAGCGCCGTATATATTTCAACTCCGGGTCAAATTTTTCGATCTGGGTGTCCGGATTGAAGATGCGGAAATACGGTGCGGCATCACAACCGGAACCGCTGGACCATTGCCAGCCACCCACATTATTCGCCATCTCGTAATCAAGCAGTTTCCGCGCGAAATACTGCTCACCCCAGCGCCAGTCTATCAATAACAGTTTGGTCAGGAAGTTGGCCGTTATCATCCTGACCCGGTTGTGCATATAACCGGTCTCGTTCAACTGGCGCATGCCCGCATCGACGATAGGAAACCCGGTACGCCCTGCACACCAGCGCTCAAATTCCGCGACATTATTACGCCAGGGAATACGGTCATAATCACGACGGAACGAGCCCGTCGCACTGTGCGGAAAATGAAATAAAATCTGGATAAAAAACTCACGCCAGATCAGCTGGTTCATCCAGACCGGGTTCAGATCCTCGGCCATCTCGACCAGATGGCGGATACTGAGCGTACCGAAACGCAGATGCGGTCCGATCAGACTGGTTGCATCCAGCGCGGGGAAATCGCGATGCAGGTGATATTGACGGATCGACTGCGGGTCCAGCAAGGGATCCGGCACCGGATTGTCCACCCGCTGAAAACCGATTTGTTCGAGTGTTGGCATCACTGCCGGCACCTCCGCCGACAACCCGTCCAGTAGATCCTGGCTGGCATATGAGACCGGTGTTTCCTGTTGGTACCTGCGCTTCCACGCACGCATGTAAGGGGTATAGACGATATAGGGCGTATGGTCGGACTTCAGTATTTCATCCTGCTCAAAGATGACATGGTCCTTCACCAGCACCAGTTGTGCACCGTGCGACTGCAACAGTCCCGCCACTTCCCTGTCCCGTTCGCGTGCATATGGCTCATAATCGTTACCGGCATAGACAGTTTCAATATGATGCAAGGTGAGCAGTCTGGCAAACACGTCCAGCGGGCGGCCATGCATGACCAGCAACGTACTGCCGGCCTGTTCAAGTTGCGACTTGATCAGAGTGAGCTGCTGATGGATAAAACTGACACGTCGATCATCCCGGTCTTCCAGCAGATCGAGGATATCACTGTCAAAGATAAAGACCGGCAATACCGAACCGGCCTGCAAGGCGCGGTACAAGCCGGCGTTGTCATCCAGCCGCAGGTCACGTCGAAACCAGAATATGTTCATATTATTGATAATAGCAGTTGTGACTGACGATATTGTCTATTTATTCCCGAGGCCCTCTCGTTCACGAAAATTTCACATTTACGGCACGATAATCAGAATATTTCCAATCAACGTACTACAATAGCGAAGATGACACCTTCCGATAAAAAACATAATCTGTTGCTGATTGAGGATCACCACGATATCGCCGATATGGTCTGCGAATATCTGGAGTCCGATGGTTATGTGATGGACTATGCTGCTGACGGGGTGACCGGCCTGCATCTGGCCGTCACCAACGATTATGATGCGATCATCCTCGACCTCTCCCTGCCCGGCATGGATGGTATCGAGGTACTCGGTAAATTGCGAAATGAGGCCCGGCGCACAACGCCGGTGCTGATTGTGACTGCACGTGACACTCTGCAAAACAAGATTGCAGGTCTCGACACCGGTGCGGACGATTATCTGGTCAAGCCATTTGATATACGCGAACTCGCCGCACGCATACGATCACTGATACGCCGTCAGCAGGGCCTGGTCAGTCCGGAAGTATTACGGGTGGAAGACCTGCAGTTTGATACAGGCACAATGACGGTGACCCGTGGCAACCAGAAACTGAAACTGACACCGATCGGCATGCAGATCCTGAAAATCCTGATGCAGGCCTCGCCGCGCGTCGTCAGCCGCCGGCTGATCGAACGGCAAATCTGGGGTGACATCCTGCCGGACAGCGACACGCTCCGCAGTCATATGTACAGCCTGCGCAAAATAATCGACAAACCGTTCAGACTGCAACTGCTGCACACCATCCAGAATTCCGGCTACAGCCTGTCCCGCTCCGATGAAGAACCGCTCGGGGATTAGTCAGCAGCTCTGGCAGGCGTTTCTGATCCAGGCCGGGCTTATCAGTCTGGTCGCCATATCGAGTATCTATGCTGCACGGTTTGTCGTCGGTGACATCCTCATCCGCCGCGCCCTGCAGGAAGAGGCCACCCATTTCTGGCAATTATATGATCAGGACCCGAACGTGGGGCGCGCCAATACCTATAATCTGACAGGGCACCTGCAACCAGGTGACCCACTGCCTGACTATCTGAACGGTCTCTCCAACGGCTTCCACAAATTACAAAACCAGCAAGACACGCTGACAACAACCTATGTCACCGAACACAATGGCAAGCGCCTGTATCTGGAATTCGACAACAAACAGGTTGGTAATCTGGCACTGTTATTCGGCATGTTACCGCTGCTGGTTATCCTGTTTGTCATCTACCTGTCGAGCTGGATCGCCTACCGGTTTTCATCACGCGCGGTGTCACCCATCATCAAACTTGCACGCGAGGTGGAAAGCCTGGACCCTGGCAGCGAGGAGTTTGCCGACACACTGAAACAGTCGCTGGTGAAAAACACCAACCGCGAGGTGAAGTTGCTGTCTGATGCCCTCTCCGGCCTGTCTGACCGTATCGTCCTGTTTGTTGAACGCGAACGAAATTTCACCCGCGATGCCAGTCATGAACTGCGCAGCCCGATTACCGTGATCAAACTGGCCTCGGAAATGCTGCTGAATGACACCACACTGAATGAACGCAGCCGCAAACAGGCCGAACGCATCCGCCGCAATGCACAGGACATGGAAGAACTGATCGAGACGCTGCTGCTGCTCGCCCGCGAATCGGAAAAGATGCTATCGGCCGATCACGTCAGTGTGAACGATATCGTCAGCGAGGAAATCGACCGTGCAGAGAGCCTGTTACAGGACAAACAGGTAAAGATCAGCTATGTGGCGCACAATCACCTGAATGTAATCGCCTCGGACAAGGTGTTGTCGGTCATGATCGGTAACATCATCCGCAATGCCTTTTCCTATACCGACGAGGGCGAGGTCAGCATCACCATTAACGGCACCGATCTGGTCATTGAGGACAGCGGTATCGGCATCCCCGATACGCAGATGGACACGCTGTTCCGCCCGTTTCAACGCGGCAAACACAAGCAACGTGGCGGTTACGGCGTCGGACTGACCATCGTCAAGATGTTGTCAGACCGGTTTCACTGGCCGATACAGATTGAGAGCGAACTCGACCGGGGCACCCGGGTCACGATTTCCTTCCCGATGGGCACTGTGGGGTAATTGCCAACTCTGACCTGTATTTCACGTGACTTTCACACCTGATGCACACCCCCTTCACGGTCACTGCCCCACAATTAGTCACATAAATTAACAACAGGTTGCACGAATGTCCGTACACGCAAGACAAATATACCCGCTCGACCGGCTCAAACGCTGGCTGCTGAATGACGGTAACCTGTACGCGAACCTCACTGAAGGCGAACGTGATCGTATAGACCCGCTGCGGCTGGGTCTGTTTCTGGCCTTGCATCTGGGTGTTGTCGGCGTACTCTACACCGGGACCAGCCTGATCGCTGTAACAGTCTGTTTTGCCCTGTATCTGCTCCGCATGTTTTTCATCACCGCGTTTTATCACCGCTATTTCTCACACCGCACCTACAAGGTTTCACGTGGCATGCAGTTATTGTTTGCGGTGGCCGGGTGTACAGCGGGGCAACGTGGCCCTGTGTGGTGGGCCAGCCATCACCGTCATCATCACCTCAGCTCCGACCAGGCGGATGATCCGCACAGTCCGAACAAGGGTATGCTGGAGAGCCACATGTTGTGGTTCCTGAAAAAAGGCCATTTTGCGACGCGTACTGACAAGGTCAATGATTTGTTACGGTATCCGGAGTTGCGCCTGGTCGAGGCGCTACACTGGTTACCATTCCTGTTGCTGGCCATAATCTGTTATTACAGTGGCATGTTACTGGACAATCTGTATCCTGCCCTTGAAACCAGCGGCCCCCAGATGCTGGTCTGGGGATTTTTCATCTCGACCATCCTGCTGTATCACGGGACCTACACTATAAACTCGCTCGCACACCGCTTTGGCAGCAGACGTTACAACACGTCGGATGACAGCCGCAACAACGCGCTGCTGGCACTGGTGACGCTGGGCGAAGGCTGGCACAACAACCACCATCGATATCCGGCCTCCACCCGACAGGGTTTCTTCTGGTGGGAGATCGATATCAGTTACCTGATACTGCGCCTGATGGCGATGCTTGGTCTGGTGCGTGACATGCGTCCGGTACCGGTATCTGTCATGCAGGAAGCGAGGGCGAAGTCCGCATGAAGATCGCGATCATCGGCACCGGCATCTCCGGCCTGACCGCTGCCCACTTGTTACATGGTCAACACGATGTGCATGTGTTCGAGGCGAATGACTACATAGGTGGACACACCAATACCATCACTGTCAGTGAGCAAAACCGGCTGATTAATGTTGATACCGGATTCATCGTCTTCAACGAACAGAACTATCCGAACCTGTGCCGTCTGTTTGACCGGCTGGGCGTGGCCGGGCGCAATTCCGATATGAGTTTCAGCGTACACAGTGAGCTGACCGGTCTGGAATACAATGGCAGCGGCTTGAACGGTCTGTTCTGCCAGCGCAGTAATATACTGAACCCGGCACACTGGATCATGTTGAAAGACATCATGCGTTTTCATGATCACGCGCCGAAGTTGCTCGCCGGAGGGCTGGATGACCGGCTAACCGTCACGCAGTTTGCAAAACAATATGCTTATTCGACCGCTTTTATCGAGAACTACCTGATACCGCTCGGCGCCTCGTTATGGTCTGCCCCGTCACGCACGTTCCGTGAGTTTCCGATCCGTTTTGTGCTGGAGTTTCTCGACAACCATTGCATGTTGCAGGTAAAAAACCGCCCGCAGTGGAAGACGGTGGTTGGCGGTTCACGCACCTATATCAAACCGCTGACCAGCGGCTTTGGTGATCGTATCCGGCTGAAACAGGCGGTCAGGTCCGTACAGCGGCTGCGCAATGCGATTGAAATCCGGTTTGCCTACGGACCGTCGGAGACGTTTGACGAGGTCATCATTGCCACCCATGCGGACCAGGCCATACGCCTGCTGGATGAATCTGCGAGCGATGAACGCGACCTGCTGCAGCTGTTTCCGTATCAGGACAACGAAACCGTGCTGCATACCGATACCGCAGTACTGCCGGATCGCCGCGAGGCCTGGGCCAGCTGGAATTACCGGATCCCTGCAACCGAACAAAGTCATGTGTCCGTTACCTATAATATGAATATGTTGCAGGGACTCGACACCGACAAGACCTACTGCGTCTCGCTGAACCAGACCGGCAGCATTGATCCGGCACGGATCATCCGCAAGATCAATTACCATCACCCGTTGTTTCAGCCAGGACGCCAGCAGGCACAGGCACAACATAAAGACCTGATACGCCGTCAGGGTCTGTCCTTCTGCGGTGCCTACTGGGGTTACGGCTTTCATGAAGACGGCGTAAAAAGTGCGCTCGCTGTCTGTGCCGCGTTCGGGGTAGAACTGATATGAAACACAGCGCGATTTATCACGGACAAGTCGGCCACTTTCGCCTGCAGCCACGCTATCACGGTTTCCATTACAACTTGTTCCAGATGTATCTGGATCTGGCCGAACTGCCGCATCTGTTTGATGGCGTGCCATTCTGGTCGGCGCGCAGACCAGCACTGGCCTGGTTCAGACGTGCGGACCATTATGGTGACCCGAACGTGCCGCTCGATACCGCCATCCGCCAATTGATCCTGGAACGGACCGGTAAACAGCACACCGGTGCTGTGCGACTGCTGACACATCTGCGTTATTTCGGGATCTGTATGAACCCGGTCAGCTTCTATTATTGCTGGGATGAGCAGGACCGGGAGCTTCGCTTTATTGTTGCCGAGGTACACAACACCCCCTGGAACGAGACCCATTGTTACGTTCTCGATTGTGAGAGCACCGCTAACAACCCGTTGCTGCATCACTTCAGCTTTGACAAACAGTTTCACGTGTCACCGTTCATGCCAATGAATCAGCATTACGAATGGTCCCTGTCGGCACCGGGCAGGCAGTTGCATGTCAATATGGAAACCCTTGATCAAGGCGGCAAGGTATTCACAGCGAAGATGGACCTTGAGGCCATGCCGATCACGGCGTGGAACCTCGCACGGGTACTGATTAATTATCCGCTGATGACAGTGAAGGTCATCAGCGCAATTTACTGGCAGGCGCTGAAGCTCTGGCTGAAAAAGACACCATTCTTCCCACACCCCAAAATCATGAACAACGAGGTAAAGCGATGAAAAACAATACTGTCGCAGAGATAAATACGAGCGTTACGGCCAGTCGACACAGCAGCATGGCACTGCTGGCACGCGAGGCGGTAAAAAAACGTCTTGCCAACATGGCAGACGGTACCATCATGATCCGTGACCCGCGCGGCGAGTGGTTTGCCGGTGCCGGCAACCGCATTGATGCGACTGTGACTGTACATGATATGCGCTTCTACCAGCACATACTGACCTCCGGCACCAAGGGTGCCGCAGCGGCCTGGCGCGACGGTTTGTGGTCGTGCCCGGATCTGACCACATTGCTCCGGATCATGACCCGTAACATTGAATCTCTGGATGCGTTTGAAACCGGCACCGCCAGACTGATGAATTTCTGGGAGACGCTGAAACACCGTCTGCGCAGCAACACCCGCGAGGGCAGCCAGGAAAACATTCACGCACATTATGATCTTGGCAATGATATGTTCGAACTGTTTCTCGATCGCACGATGACCTATTCCGCCGGAATTTTCCGCCACCCGGACACCACATTGGAACAGGCCTCTATTGAGAAACTGGACACGATCTGCCGCAAACTGGAACTGGATGGCAGCCACCACCTGATTGAGGTCGGCAGCGGCTGGGGCAGCTTTGCCATACACGCCGCGACACACTACGGTTGCAAGGTCACCACGACCACGATATCGAAGGACCAGTATAAACTGGCAAGTGAGCGCATCGCCGCCGCCGGGCTACAGGACAGGGTTACATTACTCCTGTGTGACTACCGCGACCTGGAAGGTCAGTATGACCGCCTGGTGTCGATAGAGATGATAGAGGCGGTCGGACATGAATTCCTGCCGCGTTATTTCAGCAAGTGCGCCTCCTTGCTGAAGGACGACGGTCGTATGCTGATCCAGGCGATCACGATGCCGGACCAGCGTTATGCGCAGTACCTGAAGCGCACCGATTTTATCCAGCAGTATATCTTCCCGGGCAGTTGTGTGCCGTCGCTGACGGCGATGTTAAACGCCGCGACCACGGATACCGACCTGCGAATCGAGCATATCGAAAACATCGGACCCGATTACGCGACCACACTGCACTGCTGGCTGGACAACTTCCGCGCCAACCGTGAGCGCATAGCCGCACTCGGTTATGATGAGAAGTTCATGCGGATCTGGGAGTACTACCTGTGTTACTGCGAGGCCGGTTTCCGTGAGCGTTACCTCGGTGATGTGCACCTGTTGATGCACAAACCGAAGGCCGGCCGCGTACCCTTGCAGGTCGCCGGGTAATCAACTTGTCACACTACATGTATACGATATCACCTCTTGCGTCATTCTGGCGTTTGCCGGTCACCTGTCCCCCCCCCCCCGGATGGGCAACAATGGCGGGCGCCAGAATGGCCTTTTATCCTGTGACTGAGTCGTGATTCACTTTGTCCTGAATGCGGTGATCTTTGATCTCGCCTGGCTGGTCAATGTGATGCCGGCCGGACAAGGACTGACCTGGATCGGTCCAATATTCAGCCTGTGCTGGCTCCTGTTTCATATGAGCACTTATCCGCAGAAGCGTCTGTCTGATCTGCTCCTGTGTATCACTGCCGCACTTATTGGTTATATGGCTGATTCCGTGCTGGTGCTGTCCGGTCTGATGGCGTTTCCACTGCATGCCCAACTGGGCGGACCCTCAACCGTCTGGATGGTGGCACTCTGGATCAACCTCGCACTCACACTGAACCACTCGCTGATCTGGTTAAGGCACCGCTATCTGCTCGCGGCCCTGCTCGGTGGTATTGCCGGACCTCTGGCCTATTTCGCCGGCACCAGACTGGATGCGATCACGCTGGAGGCGGGTAATCTGTCACTGCTCGCCGTAGCTCTGCTGTGGATGTTGGCTATGCCACTGATGGTATGGCTGGCAATGCTGTATAACCGATACGACAAACCTGTGCACTACACCGGAGTCATGCCATGAATATCAGCGAACTGTTGTTGTACGCCTGGGCCAGCGCGGCCGTGATCATGGCAATACTCTGGGCCATCCAGTTGCGCACCGAGAACGCGGGCATTGTCGATGTGGCCTGGGCATTCATGACCCCGCTGGTCGGTGTCGGGCTGATCCTGTTTGATAACGTTGAGGACAATGCCCGTCAGTACATCATCGTGGCACTGTCTGTGTTGTGGGGGTTCCGCCTCGGCAGTTTTCTGTACGGCCGCGTCATGCATGAGGTCGAGGACGGGCGTTACCGGTATATGCGCAAGGCCTCGGGCAAACATGCCGCGCTGGTCATGTTTATCTTCTTCCAGATGCAGGCGACCTGGACCCTGTTGTTTGCAATGCCGTTCTGGGCGGCGGCACAGAATACCGGCCCCGGAATTACGGCACTCGACCTGCTTGGCATCCTGGTGTGGACTGTTTCGATAGCAGGCGAGTTAATCAGTGACCATCAACTCGCCCGTTTCCGCAAGGACCCGGCAAACAAGGGCAAGGTGTGTCGCGTCGGGCTCTGGAACTACAGCCGACATCCGAACTATTTCTTTGAATGGCTGCACTGGTTTGCCTATGTGCTGCTCGGTGTTGGTACCGCTTACTGGTGGCTGACCTGGCTCGGTCTGGTCGTGATGTATGTGTTTATCACCCGCATCACCGGCGTACCGTATACCGAACAACAATCGCTGCGCAGCCGTGGCCAGGCCTATGTGGATTATCAAAAAACAACGAACATGTTCTTCCCGTTTCCCCGCGAGTCGAGGCAGGCGTGAGTCGCTGGGTCGAATCGGTACGCCCGTTCTGGCCGGCCTTTATCGCCGCCGCTGTCGGCTGCTGTGTGATGGTCGGTTTTTTGCTCCACTCATTTATCAATGGCAACCTGATGAGCGAAGGCAGGGTGCTACTCGACATGCCCTGGGGAGTGATGTCACTGGTCGATCTCTATACCGGTCTGCTACTTTTCTCCTGCTGGATATGGTGGCGTGAACCACGCCGGTCAGTCGCGCTGCTATGGACACTGGCGCTGATGTTGTCAGGAAATCTGGGGTCATGCCTGTATGTGCTGATCGCCATTCTTCGATCAAACGGCCAGCTTGATCGTTTTATCTCAGGTCCGCACCGAGCCTGAAATACAAAATAAATTATCATTCACCTGTAGAGAGACCGTCATGAAAGCGAAGCAGATGTTACAAATACTGGCCAGACTGATTGCACTGTTATCAATATTGACAATCGCCCTGCCCGTGCAGGCGGCAGACTCGCGTCTGGTCGGGACGATAGTCGATGCGACGACAGGACGCCCGTTGGTCGCGGCCCGTATCCAGATCCGGCAGGCGGACAAGGAGATTGCCACGCTGGTCAGCGATGCCGTCGGCAGTTATGCCAGCCCGGCCCTGCCTGTCGGCCTGGTCTCCGTCAGCGTAACGCTGGAGGGCTATCGTGAGGCCGAGGAAAACGGGTTTCGGCTGATTGCAGACAAGACCATGCCGTTGAATTTCTCGCTGCAACAGCTACGCGTACAAATTGAGGAGGTGATCATCACCGCCAGGGCGACACAGATGTCACCTTATGGATCGGTCGCCGCCACCAGTCTGAACCGCGAGGAGATCCGTCGGGCTCCGGGAACAGCCGGTGATGTGTTTCGCGGTCTGAACACGCTGCCCGGTGTATCGGCAACCGGCGAGTTCTCCGACTTCACCGTCCGCGGACGCGGTCCACGTGACAACCTGATCCTGATAGACGGCCTGCCGTATGACCGGCTGGTGCATTTTGATCAGTCGCTCGGCGAAGAGGACGATCTGGAAGGTGGTGGCCGTTTCTCCATCTTCGGTCAAAACGTTGTCGGTGAGGCCGCGTTCCAGCCCGGGGGCTGGGAGGCAGCTGAAGGCGGCTCGAACGGCTCACTGTTAAAACTGGCGATCACCGAGGGCAACCCGGAGACACCATTCACCAGTGTGAAGCTGGATCTGGCCGGCGGTGAAATCCTGTATGACGGCCCGGCCGTTGCACTCGACAATACCACCGTGCTGCTCTCGCTGCGGCATTACAACTTCGGCTGGTTGTTTGAAACGATCGGTGAGGAAGACCTTGGTGCCCCGAAACTGTCTGATTTCATCTTCAAGAGTGTAAGCCGTCTCAATGCAAAGACCACGGTCAAACTGATAGGTCTTTACACACCTGAACACTACACACGCAAGGCAAAAAACGTACTCGCCTCGGAAAACTTCCAGGACACCAACATCATCAACAGCGAACAACACGCGGGTATGCTCGGTGTGGTGGTTGATTACCTGATGGGTAACAGTGGTCGTTTACGCAATGCGGTTTACTACCGCTCCGCTGACGATGACAACAGCCAGGGCGAGGCGTTTCCGGAGCGCAGTCCGCTTGACCCCGATGCGGATGAACTGTTTGTCGAAGACCCGATCATCGAGCTGGATGAGGCCGACTCGGAAACCGGCTGGCGACTGGATTATCGCCAGTCAAATGCGTTCGGGGAATTCTCGGCCGGTAGCCGAATCAGCTATCTGACGCTGGATTACGAACGCTCTGTCACCCGAGACTATCCAGTGTTTACCTATGACACCAACGACTTTCGTGCCGACCCCTTGCTGCAATATGCGATCTTGTCGCCTGCGTTCTACAACACCCGGTTGGAGGAAGAGGCCACCCGCGCGGCGGCATATCTGGATCAGGCCTTTGAGTCCGGCCCATACTCACTGCGGCCCGGTGTGCGTATAGACCACGATGGTCTGCTGGATACGACCTATGTTTCACCCCGCTTTCAGGCGAACTGGCAATACCGCGCCGAGACCCGCTTTTCACTGACAGGTGGACTGTATTACCAGCCGCCGCGCCTGCTGGAGATCGCCGCGAATCCGGCCAATATTGATCTTGAACCGGAACGCAGCAGCCAGATCAGCCTCGGTGTAGAACATTACTTCAATCGCGATTACCGATTGCTGGTAGAGACCTATTACCAGCAACTGGACGATCTGATCGTCGAGAGCGATCAGGTCACGGGCCGCTTGGCCAATGACGCGGATGGCTGGAGCGCCGGTCTTGACGCCCTGTTGTCGCGTCGGTTTCTGGACAGCTGGTCAGCTACGCTGCGCTACAGTTATAACCACTCGGTCACCGACCGAAACGACGGTCGCGGTGATATTCCAACCGATTTCAACCGCCCACACCTGGCCAACATGACTGTCAGTTATGAACCGAACGAGCGCTGGGCGCTAGCTGCGCAATACCAGATCTCCTCGGGACGCCCGTCGGATGATTTCATCATCCATAACAATGTCCTGAATGACCTGCAAAACCTGCGCTACTCACGCGAGATAACGCTGCGCAATACCGGTCGGCACCCATCGTTCCAGACACTGAATATACGCGTCGATTACCGTCGTAGTTTTAATGCGATGAATATCATCGGCTTTATTGACGTTATCAACGTTCTCGGACGCGCCAATGTGGACGAACAGGAATTCAGCCCGCGTACCGGCGAGGTGGAGATTGATGGGCTCGACACCTTCCCGCAACTGGGACTGACGCTGGAGTTCTAGTGAAAATTGCCGTGATAGGTGCCGGCATGGCCGGGTTGACACTGGCCCAACGGCTCAATGCAGAGGTGACAGTACTGGATAAATCGCGTGGCGTGGGCGGGCGCATGAGCACACGCCATGCCGACCCGTTTCACTTTGACCACGGTGCGCAATACCTGACCATACGCACCCGTGCGTTCAAGGCCTGTATGCGGCCCCATATAGAGTCCGGTCTGCTACAGGAATGGAAGCCGCGGGTGCTGACCTTGAACGCCGGCGAACAACCCTACAAACGTGACTGGTTTGAACCGCATTATGTCGCCGCACCGGAGATGAATGCGCTGGCAAAAAAACTGGCCGAGGGAATGCCGATCCAGTTGCTGACCGAGGTTGCCGCGCTGGTGCGCCATGGTGAGCAATGGGACATCCAGACGCAGGACGGACGTATACTCGGTCCGTATGACTGGGTGATCAGCAGCGTCCCGGCACCCCAGACCCGGCATTTATTTGCAGACCTCTACACCGGGCAGACCGTACCCGGGCAGGCAACCATGCGCGCGTGTTATACCCTGATGCTGGGTCTGGCCCAGCCATTAAAGTTGAAGTTCGATGCAGCGATAGTCAAGAATTCGCCGATCCGCTGGATCAGTGTAAATTCGAGCAAGCCTGGTCGTGAGCTGCCCTATACGCTGGTTGTCCACTCTGACAATGACTGGGCCGAGGCGCATCTGGAAGACGATCAGAATGATGTACGGCACACGCTGTTGACAGAACTTGCACGACAACTACAGACAGACCTGCCCTCCCCGGCCCATATCGCACTGCATCGCTGGCGCTATGCCGAAACGACTGTGCCTGTGGGCAAGAACTACCTTATCGATACGCAGAATAACCTGGCCGCCTGTGGCGACTGGTGTATCCGCGGCAACGTCGAGGCCGCGTTCACCAGTGCACACCTGCTCGCTGCCCGAATCAATAAAATCATATGAGCGTACATCATGGATAACAAACTGAATATTGCCATCATCGGCGCGAGTGGCGCTGTCGGTGCAGGCTTCGTGCAGCTGTTGTCAGCATGCCCGGACACCGGCACCTTGCATGCGTTCGCGCGCCGACCGTTCGTGTCTGACAAAACCAGAGTGTTCCACCATAATATCGATATTGAACAGGAGGAAAGCATCGAGGCCGCCGCCGCAGTGGCGGGTGGCGATGGTCCGCTCGACCTGGTCATTGTTGCCACCGGCATATTGCATACGGCGGATTTTCAGCCCGAGAAATCACTTCGTGATCTGTCAGCTGAAAAACTGGCGCGGGTATTTGCCGTCAACACAACAGGGCCAGCGCTGGTGGCCAAACATTTCCTGCCACTTTTGAACCGGGAGCGGCGCTGTGTGTTCGCCGCACTGACCGCACGCGTCGGCAGTATCAGTGATAATCATCTGGGTGGCTGGTATGCCTATCGCGCCTCCAAGGCCGCCCTGAACATGATCCTGAAAAACGCCAGTATCGAGATCGCCCGCCGTAACAGGCTCGCCATCGTGGTAGGCCTGCATCCGGGCACTGTGCAGAGCGAGTTATCCCGGCCATTTGCGAAATCGGTGAAACCGGAAAAACTGTTTACGGGAGCGTATGCAGCCGGACAGCTACTGAATGTGATCGACACGCTGCAACCCGAACACAGCGGCCGTATCTACGCCTGGGACGGCAGCGAAATCGCGCCGTGATCGAACGGTACTGACCTGCCCCCCCGACGAAGTCGAACAGGCTAACCTGCTACAGATGAGATCGGGTCCAGCGCACGATCTCTGATGCAGGCATAGCACCGGACTGGCGCGCAATCTCGCGCCCACCCTTGAACAACATCAAGGTCGGGATACTGCGTATCTGAAACTGTCCGCCCAGATTTGGTTCCGCCTCGGTATCCAGCTTGGCCAGCCTGACCGCAGGTTCCAGCTGGGCGGCGGCCTGCACAAACCACGGTGCCATCGTCCTGCACGGCCCGCACCACGGTGCCCAGAAATCGACCAGTACCGGAATATCGTTACGCGCGATCTGGGTCTGGAAATTCGCCGAGTTCAGCTCGATCGGATGGGCGCTGAACAAGGCCTCGTGGCAACTGCCACATTTCGGACCGGCGCCCAGTTTTGCGTCGGGAATCCGGTTGACCGCATTACAGTGCGGACAGACTACATGCAACGAGTCACTCACATTTACACCTCTCAGGTTTCATTGATACCAGCAGTTTAACAGGGGTTTCCATGACGAGATGCTCGCCAGGGTACAGACACCGGAGTTGTAGTCTGTATCCAATGCCGCGATTCCGTCCAACTCATCTACAGTATGTATAGACCTTATTGCCGTTTTCAAGCTTATTCATGGAATCCCTACTCTCTCCGATCCCGCCTGGTGGACTGTTACCCGGCGTTCAAGCATAATCCTCACGGGGAAACAGGGTTATTCAGTTGGCTAAATAAAACTAACTATAAATACAGGACAACTGGAATGGCCAGGATTAAAAATCCGATAATTATTGATGTGGAAGCCTCCGGTTTCGGCGGCTTTAGTTACCCGATCGAAGTCGGGGTCGCACTTGATACCGACGACAAGTACTGCTCATTGATCCGCCCGGAGCCAGACTGGACCCACTGGGACCTTGAGGCAGAAAAGGTCCATCGCATCGCCCGCGATATACTTGAGACCTATGGCAAACCGCTGCAGGAAGTCGCAGCACACCTGAACGAATTACTCGATGGCAAGACCTTGTATTCTGATGGCTGGGTCGTCGATAAACCGTGGCTGACCACGCTGTTTCACAAGGCCAATATGCAAATGCGCTTCCAGGTCAGCCCGCTGGAAATGATCCTGTCGGAGTCACAGATGGAACGCTGGCATGAGACCAAAGATTTGATCATTGGCGAGATGACCGCACGCCGTCACCGCGCCAGCTATGACGCGTGGATAATCCAGGAAACCTACAAACGCACGCTTGAGGCCGGCTAGAACCCCGGCGTAGTACGGATATATTCAAGCTCTTCCGCCGTTGATTCGCGACCCAGTGCCTCGTTGCGGTGCGGGTAGCGACCAAACCGTTCGATCACCGCCTGATGCTTTAACGCAAAATCCAGATTCGACGCAACACCATTGCTCTCGAACAGCGCCACCGACAACTCGTGGATCTTTAATGATTCACTGTGCATGAACGGCATATACAGAAAACTGCGCTCGACCGTATTCAGCCCCTGGTCAGCACCCGCCGCAATCGCCTCCTGCGCAAGCGCGAGCGCCAGAGCGTCGTTGGCAAAGGCCAGACCCGAACCACGAAACATATTGCGCGAGAACTGATCGAGCACGATCACCTCCGCCAGCCTGCCCGCTGCGCTGGCCCGCCACTCATACAACTCACAACGACTGGCCTGTGCATGCACCGCCATGAATTGCGAGATGATCCGCTTGTCGAATTGCTCGTCCTTCACCCACCACTGCGACGGACGGGTTTGAACGAACCAGAAATTCAGGATTTCTACATACATCTAGTGATTCCCCAACAACAGCCCCCTGACACTCAGATCCTCGTCCAGATCAGGCCAGTGTATTCCTTCCCCATCGTCAAGAAATTCATAATTTTCCAGCTGGCTGCGAGTTGCTTTGGTGAGGCGGGGGAACCAGACCAGCGGCACGCTCACCTTACGCCCATCCACCAGCGCGACAACCAACTCATCGTCCGTGAAATCCACATGACAGGCTACAGCGTGTGTTTCAACGAATGATGTGTTCATGCCATGCCTCCAGAAATCGTTTTCTGTTACTTTCAATATACCGCTGTATTTCCCGCAATTCATGAGGGGAGAACCGCTTTGCACCTGCCAGCGCCACGGGTGTTAACCAGAATTTAGCAAAGAACTGCTCACGTTGCACGTGTATATGGGGTGGTTCCCCCCTTTCATTGCTATAAAAATAGAAACGCCATGAATTGAACCTGGTAACGACAGGCATAACAAACCATCCTTGTTTGTTGTGTTCAAAGTTTATTTACTGCATACGGGTTACCTTTCGGAAGTTATTAACCCGATGGTATCCGTCCCGTCATCGTCAACAACGGACTGGTCACGCCCGTAAATGACTTGTCCATCACATGCGTATAGATCTCGGTCGTTTTCACATCCTTGTGTCCGAGCAGCGTCTGGACTGTGCGGATATTTACCCCGTCTTCCAGCAAGTGGGTCGCGAAACAGTGTCTTAATACATGCGTGGTGATCATCTTGTTGCTGCCCACCTTGCTGCTGGCAATCTTGAGGCTTTTCGCCAACACGGATTCATGAAGATGATGTCTGACGATGTCATCGCTGCGAGGATCCTTACAATTTTGGGAGGCAGGAAAGGCATATTGCCACCCGAGTGACCGCGCTGCATTCGGGTATTTTCTCGACAAGGCAGCGGGTAGCACCACCCGACCGAACCCGCGACTTAACTGTAGCTCATGCATTTTCCTGACCCGTTCAATCTGCGCACGCACATCGTCATGCAACACGGCAGGAAACAGCGTCATCCTGTCCTTGTTGCCCTTGCTGTCGCGGATATACAGTTGCTGATTATCAAAATCAAAGTCATGGACGCACAGGCGCAGTACCTCCAGCACCCGCAACCCTCCTCCGTACATCAACCGGAACATCAGTAAATGATGATGAGGTATATGTGCAAATAACAAGGAAAGTTCCTTCTTGCTGAGGACGGTCGGCAAGCGTCTGTGCCGTTTTGCACGCAGCGCATTAATCTGATCCGGGATGGGAGACTTTAAAACATCCCTGTACAGGAATAATATGGCATTGAAGGCCTGGTTCTGGGTTGATGCGGAAACCTGTTTGTTTATGGCAAGATTACTGAGAAACCGCTCGATTTCAGTCTTACCCATCTCAGACGGG
The DNA here is from genome assembly GCA_945878555.1 of Klebsiella pneumoniae. Classification (GTDB taxonomy): domain Bacteria; phylum Pseudomonadota; class Gammaproteobacteria; order Eutrophobiales; family Eutrophobiaceae; genus Eutrophobius. The sequence continues at coordinate 1,864 of CAMDWI010000023.1, read as the reverse complement.
TGCCTTTTATTATTGAATCGTATATATTCAAGTATCCAGAAAACATACGTTTTTTCAGTGGAGTAGGCGTAATGATAAAAGCGCAGCACCTCACGGACCTGATCCATCAGCCTGCCCGGTTTGGGCACGAAATCCTTCATAAACACCTCCTTGTGTTTTGTAACATTTCTGCGGGGTTATCCAGTTATTTTGCTGATAACCGCGCCAATCTGGCGGCCTATCCCGCTCGCTGTAACATTTCCGCAGGGTTATCCAGTTATTTTGCCGATAACCGCGCCAATCTGGCTTACTATAATAAAAAATTAACCAGACCTGTCAAGGTCTGGTTAGCACATAGTTATGTGTAAAAAATCAGTCGGCAGACAAAATGAAATTCGCACTTGTAAATAGTGAAAAAGAAGAAGCTACTAAAGGAGCAAAGGGGGTGTGCCAAGTTTGTGGCTCAGAGCTAATTGCCAGGTGTGGGGAAGTTAAAATTAATCACTGGGCGCATAAAGGAAACCGTAACTGTGATCCTTGGTGGGAAAATGAAACTGACTGGCACCGTTCGTGGAAAGACAAATTCCCGAAAGACTGGCAAGAAAAAGTCCATTTTCACGAAAGCGGTGAAAAGCACATTGCAGATGTAAAAACGAATAGCGACTGGTGTATAGAATTCCAGCATTCCTATCTCAATCCTGAAGAGCGTCGCGCAAGAAATTCGTTCTATCGTAAATTGGTTTGGGTCGTTGATGGAGATAGGCGAAAAAATGATGAAAAAATATTTCAAAAAATACTAAGCGAAAGCACTCAATTACCTACGCAAATTCCAATTCTACAAGTACGTTTTCCTGATGAATGTAGGTTGTTAAAAGAGTGGCACGATAATAACACGCTAGTATTCTTTGACTTCCAAGAAACGGCAAATACCGAGCAACCAATACTTTGGTTTCTATTTCCTAAAATGCCTTCAGGGGACACATATGTGTCTCCTTTTTTACGACTGAATTTTATTGAATTCCATAACAATAATAAATTTGATGAACTAGTTAAAAATACAATTTTACCAATTCACGCAGAATTGAATAAAAGAAAGCGAATTGAACAAATAATGCGTAGCCATACTAGTGGGTTGCCAGGTTTTGAAAGATATATGGCAAATATGCGAAGAAGGCAAAGACGTTTCTAGACCTAAAAGGGATGTGTAAAAAGTCAAGAACACATAACAAGGCGGCCCAGTTGGACGGCTTCGCCGCCACTGGCCTTAGTTGTTAGCCTGATGATGCGCGCGTTTTTTCTGCCTATGGGTATCGCTACCATGGCGGCCTTGACTGGTTGCGATATAGGGCTTGAGGTGACCACGACACAAGCGGTTGAGATCTGGCTACTTCCGGCGCGTGCCGAGGCAGAAGGTCAGAGGCGTGTTGGAACGCTACCAGCAGGTGTGACAGTCCCGGTTGAAAGTGCGGAATCGTTGAAAAGTGGAACCGCGTATGAGGTGGAATATGCAGATCCAGTATCAAAGGAAAAAACGAAGGGCTATGTCCTGCTCGGTGCGCCTGGCCTCAAAGTTCGGGAGAAGAGTTAGTAAATTTGCTGGCTAACCGGCGGTTGTTGATCGACACTTGCTCAGCGCCTCGCTCACACGCATGTGTCAATATGGACGTTAGCGGGATTCACATTGATGACAAAACGCACACAATCATGCTATTCTCTGGAAAATGAAGATCTACAATTGGAATGCGGAAAAGAATGAGCAATTAATTGTTGAACGTGGAATTTCATTCGAGGAAATTGTTTTTTATATTGAAAATAATGGTCTACTTGACGATATTGCTCACCCAAATAGCCAGGATTACTCTCATCAGCGAATTTTCGTAGTAGC
>CAMDWI010000022.1 GCA_945878555.1 Klebsiella pneumoniae | reverse complement strand
TTCAGCCCCAGCACACCACGCGGCATACTGTCATACGCATAACGTGTCTCAAGCTCGACGGCCTGACGGATGATGGCGTTAATCTCCTGACGGAAATCAGCGGTCCACAGGTGCGGGTTTTCAATCTTGATCTGGTTGATAACGTCGATGCCAAAATTCATATGCATCGATTCGTCACGCAATATGTACTGGAACTGCTCGGCACAACCGCCCATCTTGTTGCGGCGACCCATCGACAGTACCTGTACGAAACCGACATAGAAGAAGATACCTTCAAAGACCACATAGAATGCAATCAGGTCGCGTAACAGCCGTTGGTCGGCCTCGGGTGTACCGGTCGAGAACGTCGGGTCACCCAGACTGCGGGTAAAACGCATCGCCCAGGAGGCCTTGTCGTGGATGGCCGGTACTTCACGATACATATTGAATACCTCAGCCTCGTCCAGCCCGAGTGATTCCACACAATACTGGTAGGCGTGTGTATGCAGCGCCTCTTCAAAGGCCTGACGTAACAGGTACTGGCGGCATTCCGGATTGGTGATATGGCGATAGACGGCCAGTACCAGATTATTTGCAACCAGTGAGTCTGCCGAGGCAAAGAAGCCCAGATTACGCTTGATGATGGTGCGTTCATCGGCTGTCAGTCCTTCCGGATTTTTCCACAGGGCGATGTCAGCATTCATGTTGACCTCCTGCGGCATCCAGTGGTTTGCGCAGGCATCGAGGTATTTCTGCCAGGCCCATTTGTACTTGAACGGCACCAGCTGGTTCAGGTCTGCGCGACAGTTAATCATCATCTTGTCGTCCACACTGATCCTGGCGGCACCGAACTCAACCTCTTCCAGGCCAGTCACGCCATGTGACAGCTGTTCACGCTCCGCCGCTGTCGGCCGTTGTATCAGAGAGGACGCAGCTGCGCTATTCGCCTTTATCGAGAATGTTTCCGATGTGTCCGGCATGCTACGCAGCGCGGGTTCGATTGCGGATGAATGTGGTTCGGTCTTCTTCTGGCGGATGTTTGCCAGCGGATCATTCCAGCTTGATAACATATTCAACCTCTATCTGTTCATTAAATTATTATTATGCTTGAAACGCCAGACTTACTGGCATGCCTCACATTCCGGATCATCAATGGCACAGGCCTTTGGTGCGGAATCTTCCACTACTGCCGCTGTCTGCATCTGTACACGATTGACAGCAGCCAGCTTGTTTTCACGACCACCTGACAGCGTGCTCTTCTCGACATGGGTAGCGCCCATGCTGCGCAGGTAATAGGTAGTCTTCAGACCGCGTATCCAGGCGAGCTTGTACAGGTTGTCCAGCTTCTTGCCATCCGGTTCGGCCATGTACAGGTTCAGTGACTGCGACTGGTCGATCCACTTCTGCCTTCTGGAACCGGCCTCTACCAGCCAGCGCGGGTCAATTTCGAATGCGGAGGCATACAACTCTTTCAGCTCGGGCGGTATACGATCAATTGGTTGCACACTGCCGTCATAATATTTCAGGTCGTTTACCATTACATCGTCCCACAGTCCGCGGTCTTTCAGATCACGAACCAGATACGGGTTAACCACGGTAAACTCGCCGGACAGGTTCGACTTTACAAACAGGTTCTGGTAGGTCGGCTCGATAGACTGGCTGACACCACAGATATTCGAGATCGTCGCGGTCGGCGCAATGGCCATGCTGTTGGAGTTACGCATGCCCACCTGTCTGACACGGTTGCGCAGTGTATCCCAGTCCAGCCGGCTGGTCTGGTTTACATCCAGATAGCCGTCACGTTCGCTCTCAAGTATACGCATTGAGTCGAAAGGCAGGATGCCCCGGCTCCACAGTGAACCGTCAAAGGTGGAATAGCTGCCACGTTCCCCGGCCAGATTGGTCGAGGCCTTGATGGTGTAATAGCTGATTGCCTCCATGCTGGAGTCGGCAAAATCCATCGCCATTTCCGAGGCATAGGGGATACGCAGTTTGTACAGCGCATCCTGGAAACCCATGATGCCAAGGCCTACCGGGCGGTGACGCAGGTTGGAACGGCGTGCCTGCGGGACACTGTAGTAGTTATAGTCAATAACGTTGTCGAGCATACGCATGGCGGTATTGATAGTCTTTTCCAGCTTGTTCAGGTTCAGACCATTCTCATCGATATGCTGCGCCAGATTGACGGACCCCAGATTACAGACAGCGATTTCATCATCGGACGTGTTCAACGTAATTTCTGTACACAGGTTTGATGAATGGACCACGCCGGTATGTTGTTGCGGGGAACGCAGATTGCACGGATCCTTGAAGGTGATCCACGGATGGCCGGTCTCATAAAGCATGCTCAGCATCCGTCGCCACAGATCCAGGGCCTTTACCGTCTTGAAGTTTCTGATCCGCCCATCGGTCGTCATCGCTTCATATTCGTTGTAGCGTTTCTCGAATGCCTTGCCGGTCAGATCATGCAGATCTTCCGTATCATTCGGAGAGAACAGGGTCCAGTTACCTTCCTCACATACGCGCTTCATAAACAAATCCGGCACCCAGTTCGCAGTATTCATGTCATGGGTACGGCGGCGGTCATCACCGGTATTCTTGCGTAACTCAAGAAACTCCTCGACATCCAGATGCCAGGTTTCCAGATAGGCGCACATCGCGCCCTTGCGTTTGCCACCCTGATTTACGGCGACAGCGGTATCATTGGCGACCTTCAGAAACGGCACCACACCCTGTGACTTGCCGTTGGTCCCCTTGATATGAGAGCCCATCGCACGCACGCGGGTCCAGTCATTGCCGAGGCCCCCTGCGTATTTCGACAACAATGCATCATCCTTAATGGCACTGAAAATACCGTCCAGATCATCCGGCACAGTGGTCAGGTAACAGCTGGAAAGCTGTGGACGGCAGGTGCCGGAGTTAAACAGCGTCGGGGTGGAACTCATGAAATCAAAGGAGGACAGCAGTTCATAGAACTCTATCGCACGTGCCTCGCGATCCAGTTCATTGATTGCCAGGCCCATGGCCACACGCATGAAAAACGCCTGTGGTAGTTCAAAACGGATTCCATCGTCTGTATGAATGAAGTAACGGTCGTACAGTGTTTGCAGACCCAGATAGGTAAACAGCTGGTCGCGTTCCGGTTTCAGTGCATTGCCGAGTCGTTTCAGATCGTATTTGCACAGTTCGTGATCGACCAGGCCATGCTCGGCCGCACGCTGGATATATTTGCCGAAATAAAGTGGATAATGATCTGTCATCTCGGCCTGGGTAGCACCACTGGCCGTACCGGAAATATGACTGAGTGCCTCGCGGCGCAGGTTATCGAGCAGTATACGTGCGGCGACGTAGGAATAGTTCGGTTCCTTTTCGATCAGCGTACGCGCACTCATGACCAGTGCATGGTTCACGTCGGTTTCCTTGACCCCGTCAAACAGGTTGCGATAGGCATCATCAATGATCAGATGGCCCTCGACATATTCGAGACCCGTGCAGGCCTCGTTGACGATGGCAATCAGACGGTTCATGTCGAGCGGCGTAATACTACCGTCCGCACGGGTCACCTTGATCAGGTTCTGATCAGCAGCGATATCCTTTTGTTTTACCTGATTTTTTTCAGCGCGTTCGCGGGCGCGATCTTCACGGTAAATAACATAGGCACGGGCAATTTTCTGCTCTCCGGCACGCATCAAAACGAGCTCGACATAATCCTGGATGTCTTCAATATGGACAGTGCCGCCGCCTGGCATGCTACGGGTAACACCGCGCACAACCTGGTCGGTCAACGTATTCACCTTTTCGTGGATACGGGTCGAGGCCGCCGCTGTACCACCTTCTACACTGAGAAAGGCCTTGGTCAAGGCGACGGCAATCTTGCCCGAATCAAATCCGGTGACCTTGCCATTACGGCGTATCACACGGTATTCACCGGGTTGATGCGCATTGATTTCTGCCTGGGTAGTATCAGCACGGAGGGTGCGTTCGCTCATCTGGGCTATTGTTGTTTTATCGTTAGCGGTAACAGATTCAGCTACCATAGTTTTATCAGCCTCCATCAAAACCCTCCCCGTAACACCTGTATTTTTTTATTCATTATCGACCTGCTTGAAATTCTAGAAACCAGTTGAGGTTTCATCTGTAAGATAGATTTATAGCACCACTATAAAATGTGGTCAAGCGCTAATTAAACCACAAGATAGTGTGTATTTGGTTGTGATTTAAAACTGATTATCCTGTGGATAAAAATGATGAAAGCAAGCCAAAAACGGTCGCTGGACCGGGATCATTTCAATTAAATTCAGCAACTTACACGGTAGAAATACGCCACGTTACAATTGCGCTGACACAACTCACAGCCTGGTATGTATAAAACTGGAACACACAAGTCCAGGGAGAGGGTACAGGAATAAATCCGGAAACCACTTGACAGCGTCCAAAAAAATTTCCGCATTCCGATCCGCTGTCATTTGTGTAATATGCAGCGTTGAATATCTTCATTCACATAAGCAGGAAAGGACAGGTTGGTTATGACCATTGAAGTGAAAGTGCCGAATATCGGCGATTTTAAGGCGGTCGAGATTATTGAAATCCCTGTGAAGGCAGGTGCCAGCGTCAGGCAGGATGAAACGATACTGGTGCTGGAGAGTGACAAGGCTACAATGGATATCCCCAGTCCCGTTGCCGGAGTCGTCAAGGCTATCCAGGTCAAGGTCGGAGACAAGGTTGGCGAGGGACATCTGATACTGCTGCTAGATGAGGCGCAGGCGAGTGTAGCAAAGCCCGTTGAAAAAAGTGTGGAAGTATCGCCCCCGAGCCCGGGACCGGCCGTCTCTGCGGCACCGGTCTCGATGGGAGCGGGTGACCTGCAGGTAGATCTGGTTGTACTTGGATCGGGGCCCGGTGGTTACACCGCCGCGTTTCACGCGGCCGATCTGGGGTTAAAGGTCGCATTGGTCGAACGTTATCCGAGTATCGGCGGGGTCTGCCTGAATGTGGGTTGTATCCCCTCGAAGGCACTGTTGCATGCGGCAAAGGTCATTAATGAGAGCAAGGAAGCACATGAATTCGGTGTTGAGTTCGGTCCACCGAAGATAGATTTGAAGAAACTGGGCGGCTGGAAGGACAAGGTCGTAGGTCAGCTGACAGGAGGCCTGAAAGGCCTGGCCAAACAGCGCAAGGTCGAGATCGTCCATGGCACCGGTAAGTTTATCTCGCCAAACCAGCTCAGCGTGGAAGGCGCCGATGGCGTCAAGACAATCGGTTTTGCGAAGGCGATCATTGCCGCCGGTTCGCAACCGGTCAAACTGCCTTTCCTGCCGGATGACCCGCGCATCATTGATTCGACCGGTGCACTGAAGCTGGAGAATATACCCAAACGCATGCTGGTGCTGGGTGGAGGTATTATCGGTCTGGAAATGGCAACGGTCTATCATGAGCTCGGTTCAAAGGTAACCGTGGTCGAAATGATGGACAGGCTGATTGCCGCGGCGGATCCTGACATCGTCAAGCCGTTGCAGAAGCGTATCAGCGGGCAGTATGAAAACATATACCTCAGTACAAAAGTCACCGCCATCAAGGCAGAGAAAAAAGGTCTTGTTGTCAGTTTCGAGGGCGAGAAGGCACCGAAGACCGATACATTTGATTGCGTGCTGGTGGCAGTGGGTCGTACCCCGAACGGAAATAAAATCGGTGCGGACCAGGCCGGTGTGGCCGTGGACCAACGCGGATTTATTGCGGTGGATGACCAGATGCGCACGAATGTTTCCCATATCTTCGCCATCGGCGACATCGTGGGCCAGCCGATGCTTGCCCACAAGGCCGCACATGAGGGCAAGGTTGCCGCTGCTGTTTGTGCAGGTGAGAAACGTTCGTTTATTGCGCGGGTCATTCCTTCAGTTGCCTATACCGATCCGGAAGTGGCGTGGGTCGGTGTGACCGAGACCGAGGCGAAGGCGAAGGGCATTGATTACGGCAAGGGCGTATTTCCCTGGGCCGCCAGCGGTCGTTCGCTCAGTCTGGGTCGGAGTGAAGGGATAACAAAACTGTTATTTGATAACAAGACCCATCAGGTCATCGGTGCGGGTATTGTGGGCCCGAATGCCGGCGACCTGATAGCCGAAGTCGGACTTGCCATCGAAATGAACTGCGAGGCGGAGGATATCGGGCTGACCATCCACCCGCATCCGACACTGTCGGAAACAGTAGGTTTCGCTGCCGAGGTGTTTGATGGATCCATCACGGACCTGTATATCCCTAAAAAGAAATAACAGGTAGTCGCCCCCCCCGACTGATGGAAAAACACAGATGCCATACAAGGAATACAAGGTAGTTTACGTAGCAGAGGGTGGTTTTGGTACTATCGTGCTCGGGGCCTCCGGTATTCCGATCAGGAAACTGGAGCAGGTTCTGAACAGGGAGGCCGCCGACGGCTGGACGCTGGTGTTTCAGTTCGTTGAACAGAAACGTTTCATGCTGTTCTGGAAACGCGAGGCGGTCATCCTGACACTGGGTCGGTAGTTAGTCGGGGTCGGCCGCACAGGCCGACAGGGCGGTTACTCCGATATTTACTTCTGTTTCCAGCTGCCACTGCCGTCCTGGAAATACCAGCCGGCCGGTGCATTGGCAATCCAGCGTCTGGCAAATGTGCCACGGATCTGATCTTCCCATTCGGGATGACCATTCGCCCGTGCAATCTCCGTATACAATGTATTGCGATCCTGGTTCTCGGCGGCGACCAGTTGATTGACCACATTCCTGTCCTTGATGGATACGGAAGCAGGATCGCGCACAGTAATCAGTCCCTGACTATCCATGCCCACCATCCCGCCTGCATAGAAGGGTTCCAGTTGTGCATGACGTTGGGTCATTGATGCGCGAAGCTGGCTGATGGCAGGGGAGGAAACATCAATATCAGCCTCCTGGGCGGCGGCCGCTGGCATCAGCAAATCCAGCAAACCCATTCCCACACCATTCATGGGAAATGTTTCGTTGGAGGTCTGATCCGGTTGCACCGGGGCCGGAGCCGGCGCACTTTCGATCTTGTCACCATAGATTTCCTTGATTATACGGTCCGCGGCCTGTTCAGCGGCGGCAGCGGGAAAATACACGTTCACTGTGACACAACCGGTGATCATTATGAACAACATGGCAATTCTGATTCTACGTGTTTGTGTCATGGCAGTTTTCCTCTACTTTCACAGGACTTCTGTATCTGTTTATTGCGCGGGTCAAGGCGCATCCGGAATCGACCGGGTATGCTGGTTCCAGTCTACTCGAATTCAGGCTGGTTGGAAGTGATCGTTTTGATACCTTCTATAAGCGTAGTCCATTTTATTGAATGGCCATTGCCTTTCACCTCAATCCACGGCGGTAACATGCCTCCCCGCGAAACTATAATGAAACCATCTTCCGTTGTGTCCACCCCGCCCATTTCACATGAGCCGTTATAAAGACGGCAACTGAGTCCAAGCTCACCATAGGAGTAATTCTTGAACATGCGCAGAAAACCACTGGACAAGGCCCCCGCAGCGCCCCCGCCGATATAACCAAGGCTTTCCACCGCCTTCTGACTGATACGATGCCGGGTTGGATCATCCTCAGGTGTTGCAAGTGCAGCCTCAAAGTAGACCGGTTGCCATGCGTGCAATTCCAGCTGGTGCACCTGCCCACCCAGATGACCCTGGATCTGACCAAAGGTGAAACGATTGGACAGCAGTTCCAGATCGATATCCTTGATATCAATATCTGCATAAAGTTTCGGGACCAGACCGAACAGGTCGTCAATGCGCAGATTACTGATATGGATGTCCCCGTCGAACAGACCCAGGTCGATTTGTCCATCAACAACAAGCTGGCCCCGACTGTAGCTCAGTCCATCTATGGCAGCCGTCAGCTGACCTGACATGACCGGCCAGCCCATTGCCGTGGTGAACTGTTCCATCGATACCGGCGTGAGGCTGCCGTCGAGTCTGACTGTCATATCAGTCTCGCCCGGATTCACGATATCAAGCGAGTCGATCTTTAACTGGCCGTCCAGAACGGGTACATCATCCCAGCTGACAATATTCAGGCCCTGTCCTGTGGATTCCAGTACCAGCTTACCCGGACCAAACAATAGTCGGTAAAGGCTGGCGCCACTCCACATCAGTGTAGAGGTGACCGGTGTTTCGCTGTCCGTAATCTGCAGAGTACCTTGCAGCCCGGCAATATTGAAGCGGCCGCTTTTATCCCTGGCATGGACATTGGTGATTTGCATATCGAGTAGCGCCAGACCCGTATTGTCGATCCGCGCATCGGTCTCAAACGCACCGTTAATGTCCATGTTGTTGAACCGGGTGTTCAGCAGGAACGGTTGCAGATATGTTGTGTAAAACTGCCCCGCATCCGTTACAGAAATTTGCAGCTCGGCATCACGGCTTGTCAGGCCGGACGCACGGTCGGCAACCATCCGCATCTTTGCTGTCATAACAGCGGGGTGATCAATTACAAGTTGCTTTATATCTATCTGCTGTTGTGTTCTATCAAGGTACAAGTCCATATCAAAACGCAGTGGTTTCCCGCTGATATCCAGCGCGATACCGGGGCGTATATTGCCTGAAGTTATGCCGGAATCAACAAAGACAGCACCGTTGCGGATTTCACCTTCAGAACGCAGATGCCAACGATCACTCAACACCAGTTCAAAGTGGGTTTCAGCTTGGAGTGCCTCCGCGGCGTGGGTGCCGTAAAATCCTATGTTGTGAGTATTTAGCCTGCCGCTGAGCTGTTTTATGCCGTCAGCATTACCACTGGTTTCAAGGGTGATATCAATCGCACCACTTTCAGCCGAGTATTCGGCTGGCCAGAGACCAAACAGGTCTGCCAGTCCGTGCAAGGCGGTCAGTTCGAGTGCGGTGCCCTGCAGCCCCACTTTCCAGTGACCATCTGTCATTTCCAGCTGAGTGGCAATTTTACCCGTTCCGAACCCCGTTTCCGGCAAGTTTATCCGGCTCATACGTCCGTCCAGTTGATACTGCAATCCGATGCGTCCGGTCCGGGGCCCATACTGTTTATGTGAGCCTTGATAGGTTGCCTCTGCACAGACCAGTACCATCCCGGTCAGTTGTCCCTGTTTACAGCTAATCTGCAGGTCTTCCAGCACAGTCGAATTCTGGATAGACAGATTTGTGGCGGTGATTATGAAGCTGACAGTGTCAACCGATCCCATGTGTATGGCGAGGGTGACATTTTCTGCGGCAAAACTCTGTATTTCGATACGACCGAGACTGAGCGAGATATCGTTTACTGCGTAGAGGGGCGGGGATAAAACCAGAGCGGTTAAAATGAAATTAAACAGTAAGCGTGCTTTTGCACGTGATGGGTGGGGAAGAAGGTCAGAACCGACTGGCATAGTATGATTCTACGCCTGAATTACATCTGCTATCGCGAACAATTCAGCGAATACCCCGGATTTGTTCCGGAGAAATCAGACGGGGCGGGTACCGCTATTTTCAAGCTGTACCAGCCCCGCTGTATATTATTGACTATCGGGTGCTACTGTCATCCACATGCAGTTCGACACGACGGTTTTTAAAACGTCCATCATCCGTATTATTGGATTCCACAGGTTGACTTTCGCCTTGACCAACTGTGTCCAGACGGTTCGCCGCGATACCATTCGCAGTCAGGTAATCGCGAACGGCATCGGCACGTCTTTGCGACAGCTTCAGATTATAGGCATCACTGCCCCGGCTATCGGTATGACCGGTCACACGGACTCTGATTGTTGATGCCTCTTTCATGCTCGTAACAGCACGGTCAAGGATGTTCTCTGAACCCGATGCTATCTGTGAACTGTCGAAGGCAAAGTTTATACCGGTCAATGTTAACAACACGGCGGGGCATCCATTCGCATTTACCTTGCTGCCTGCAGGTGTATTCGGGCAACGATCCAGCCGATCAATGACACCATCGTTATCACCATCTACATCCGCTACCACCTCGGCCGGTTTTTGCGCCGGAGTTGGTGCGGGAGCGGCCACAGCCGGGGTAACCGGTCTTCCAGCTGAACTACAGATATAATTACCAACCGTGGCGCCTAACATTACGGCGCCGGCAACGACCGGGCCACCGGCACTTGCCAATGCAGTTGAACCACCACCAATGGCAGCCCCGGCCAACGTACAGAAGGCTGAATTTGGATCACTGGTGCGTACCTGGTAATTACTGCATCCGCTTAACACAACAAGTGCAGTAGTCGAAAGGGCCAATTTGATTATAGGATGTTGCATAATATTTACTCTCTGTTAAAAGGGGATATCGCGGATACTTTAATTCCCGAACCAGGGCGACCTTCTGGCAGGCTATCGGGACGTCCAGAAATAATGATGGTGTCATTTTCATTCTGACTGCCCTGAGAGTCTGTGCTATAAGACACATAAGGACTTTAGAAAACCGCCAATGTGATGCTATATTCAACCGATGTTTGCTGAAATCGCGTTCGTTTCTGTTTCGCTCCTGCTGATCTGGGCTGTGGTCATTTATAACCGCCTGGTTGCTGACCGAAATCGCGTACTCGCCGCCTGGAGTGATATCGATGTCCAGCTGAAACGTCGGCACGACCTCGTTCCCAAACTGGTAGAGGCGGTTCGTCAATATGCCGGGTATGAGTCGGCCACCTTGCAAGCGATTACCGGACTTCGTGGTCAACAGGCAAGCCTGACCCGGGTCGCCGAGGTCAGTGCGACTGAAACCAGACTGGGTAACGACCTCCGCCAACTGCTGGCCGTGGCCGAGGCCTATCCGGATCTGAAGGCAAACCAGTCGTATCTCGATCTGCAGAAAAACCTGACCGACACTGAAAACCAGATCCAGTTTGCGCGACGTTACTACAATGGTGCGGTCAGAAACCTGAATATCCGTATCGACTCTTTTCCCGATATGCTGGTGGCACGTTTATTCCGGTTCATGCCGGCGTCCTTTTTTGATTTTGATGATGTCCCGGGCTGAGACCGTGTTCATAAAAACTCCGGTACATATTTTTGTGTCATTACTTTTGCTGCTGGTATGTACCACCCTGCGCGCTGACGAACGTATCCTGTCATTCCACAGTGACATTACCATCCATCCGGACAGTACCATGCAGGTGGTGGAAACGATCCGGGTCCGGGCTGAACAGGATCGGATTCGGCGAGGTATCTATCGCGATTTTCCAACCACCTATGAGGACACCTACGGCAACCGCTACCGGGTCGATTACACGGTGCAGTCGGTACAGCGTGATGGGCGCGACGAGAATTATTTTTCGGAATCACAGGTCAACGGGGTACGCACTTATATCGGGAATGAGGCAGTGATCCTGCCGCCCGGCGAATATACCTACACCTTTACCTACACAACCGGCAGACAACTCGGCTTTTATGAGGACCACGATGAGCTGTACTGGAATGTCACCGGTAATGGCTGGGAGTTTCCGATAGATCGTGCCAGTGCCCGGGTCTTTCTCCCTGCGGAGATCCCGACAAACAGTGTGACCCTGGAGGCCTATACCGGTGTTCAGGGCAGTACCGAACAGGATTACAACCAGGATCGCTTCAGGGGCGGGACAATCTATATCGAAACCAGCCGACCACTACTGGCACAGCAGGGTCTGACCATTGTGGTTGGCTGGCCGAAAGGTTATGTCATGGAGCCGGGTTATGGAGAACAGCTGGGTTATTTCATAGACGATAATCGCCATTTACTGGCCGGCCTGGCCGGTCTGGTGATGGTGCTCGTTTATTATTTGACGACCTGGAGCAGGGTGGGCCGCGACCCCGTAGCCGGAGTGATCATCCCGCTCTACCAGCCGCCAACCGGATTTTCCCCGGCCTCGTTGCGCTTTATCGAAAACATGAAATATGACCACGGCTGTTTCGCCGCGGCAATTATCAATCTGGCGGTGAAGGGTTACCTGCGTATCATTGAAGACGACGGGGTCTATACGCTGGAGCGCACCGGTACAAGCGTCACGATGTCGCCGGGTGAAGCCGTGCTGGAGAAGTTACTTTTTTCCGGTGCGCAGCGGCGCAAGCTGGATCAAGGCAGCCATTTCTGGGTACGCCCCGCACTGAAGGCGCATGAGGCCTCCTTGCGTCGCAACTATGAGTACAATTATTTTGTTACCAACTCGCGTTATTTTGCCATCGGACTGGTACTGACGCTGATTACATTGTTACTGACGATTTTCCTGCAGGAGGACACCCGGCGGATGGGGCTGACCCTGTTTGCCACTGTGTGGTTATCGATCTGGAGTTTTGCGGTGTTCTTCCTGAACAAGATGGCGATCCAGGCCTGGAGACGTATAGACGGGATCAGCAGTATTTTTGCCGCCTTATATGCGACAGTATTCGCTGCTATTTTTACGGGCGCCGAGGTGATTGCAATCACCACAATGTTTACAGAGATTGAACCGGGTGTCTGGGTGTTGTTTCTGACCGCGATCCTTACGAACGTGCTGTTCTATGAGTGGATGAAGGCGCCTACACTCTCCGGGCGCAAACTGATGGATCAGATAGCGGGGTTCCGGCTGTATCTTGATGTCGCAGAAAAACAGGAACTCGCCACCCGGCATCCACAAGGCCGGAGTGCAGAACTGTTTGAAGCGTATCTGCCCTATGCACTTGCGCTCGGGGTAGAGCAACACTGGGCGGAAAAATTTACTGATGTACTGACGAAGGTGTCAGCGACGGGAGAACCAACCTATCATCCGGTCTGGTACTCCGGGGCCGCCTGGAACAATAATCACATCGGCGGGTTTTCCTCCGCCCTTGCGAGTGGCGTTACCCATGCCATCGCCGCGTCATCCACTGCACCCGGCAGGTCTTCCGGCGGTGGAGGTGGCGGTTCATCAGGGGGCGGAGGTGGTGGAGGTGGTGGGGGAGGCTGGTAAGCGCCTAGTTCAATAATGGCCTTTCTGCTGTTACCGATTCACTTATCCCCTGTTGTATCACCATCCTTAACATCGCGGATGCCTCCTGCATACCTGCACCAATAATCTCAAGCAGCTCCTTGTCGAGCGCCGCAGGTTGCAACAAGCGGTTATAGTCTGCTACCGGGATCTCGCCAAATTGTTCACGATAGAGCGCCAGATACATGGCGAGGAACTTCGCGCAGCGGGCAAGTTCGGCATGGCTGCTGTTTTCAACGAGATCCAGGAATTCCGCTTCGCGGCGTTTCAGTAACTGGATTTCCGGATTGCCAATTTTCATATTGCCTGACTCCCTCTTGTAAATGTAACTGTGTGCTTGATGCCAATTACCCAGCAAGCAGCGTGCCACTGGCCTGATCCAGTAAAACAACGCGTTTTGGGCCTGTTTGCCGGCAGGCGCATACCGGTTTTGTCGGCGCCCAAAGACAGCGGCTCCGGGTGGGCTGTGATACTGGTCACAACCACCGGTATTACAGTGTGACCTGGTGCTCAGGAAC
This sequence comes from Klebsiella pneumoniae, assembly GCA_945878555.1. Taxonomy (GTDB): domain Bacteria; phylum Pseudomonadota; class Gammaproteobacteria; order Eutrophobiales; family Eutrophobiaceae; genus Eutrophobius. The sequence goes on along the minus strand of CAMDWI010000022.1, from coordinate 59,776 downwards.
AGGTATCCATCCATCCAGACTCCCAGGTTTGTCTGATAATCAAAATCATTCTATCTACCGGTAATTAATGCTGTTTTCGAGTCTACAGCGCGCCGGTACCGCAGACGGACCAGAGGAAGATTTTATGAAACAGGTGGAAGCAGAACATCTATTACGGGACTGTCGTGAATTGTTGACAAACAGGATGCGAACCTCGATGTCGAGGATGTTGGGTGAGGTTGAAGATGTATTGTTTGAAAAGGCAACCTCAGGCCATGCCACTGCACAGACCTCCCATTATATTGAAGCTGTCCGGGAAATCCGGATGAAAAAACGCGAGATACAAATCCGGTTTGAAAACCGGTTTCTCGAGCAGTTTGATTACAGTGTGCTCGAATCCAGAAAAGCGGTCCCTCATCATGCCGGAGAACAACCCAATCCGGTTTATCCACCCTGGGTCGTCGATATAAACCAGGTGCGTTCGGAGTTGTTTGAACAACGTATCGAGAAAATGCGGGGCGAATGCCGGACTGCACTGTCAGAGCTGGATCGCCATGTCAGCGAGTTACTGCAATCCACCCCCGAAGAAAAATTTGATAATCCACTCGAACCCAGGACAGTATTCAATGCATTCCGTGAATCCTGTCGGGACATCCAGATTGGTGCCGACATCCGACAGATATTAATGGAGCGTTTTGACAAGTATATCGGGCCCGCCTTGCAGGATGTGTACACCGATCTGAACAGTCTGTTCCAGAATTACAATTGTGGGCCGGCCTCAACAACCGCGTCTGTACCGAATGTCCCTGAAGCCTCAACAGCAGCTCAGGAGCAGTCGTCCTCCCTGCTGGTCGGCAAACTGATGCGGGAAATCATCCGCACCCAGGTGGCCGGTGATGAGGTCCCCGCCTTTGTCATTGAGTTTTTATATAATTCCTGGTCGCAGGTACTCGAACGGGTATACGAGCGTTTCGGCGCGCATGCACCTGAATGGGACCGGGTTATGCAGGTGGTAGTGGATCTGCAGGACTGTACCCGGTATACGTCCGACCGGGATAAACGCCAGCAGCAATTGTGGATGGTGCCCGGACTGGTCTACCGTCTGAAGGCTGGAATGAAGACAGTTTCCTTGCCCTTGCGCGAGCAGACGGACTTCCTTCGGGACCTGAAATTACATTATGTCCGTAATGGAGAGAGCGGACTGGTTTCAGGTAACAAGGACTGACAGTTTACACAGTAGCGACGGGCCCACCCCGACTGGAATAATCAGTCCAGGTGGGTCAGGTGGTTTCCCCGTATTATAATTTGCCTCGTGTTCATGCGATCGGTTAATCTGCCGCATCGCATGTCGTAGTCGCTTACGCGTCTTTCCGCAACGGGGCAATACAAGAATGGAGTATTTCAATCAGATTAAACAATTACTGATCGACAGTTTTAACGAGCTGATCCAGACCATCAGTAATTACCTGCCAAACCTGGTCAGTGCGTTGACCTTGCTTGTTATCGGTCTGGTGCTTGCCTGGGCAACCAAGTGGGTCCTGATACGGCTCGGTGCTGGTCTTGACCGGGTAGTCCATGCGATAGGTATAAAATCTGTACCTGTACTGCGCGACTGGCCGTTCGGCATCATCTTTGGCTGGCTTGCATTCTGGTTGATCATCCTGTTTTTTGTCACTGCCGCCGTAGACAGCCTTGGTCTGCCGGGTCTGGCAGACTGGCTTGAAAAATTCATCAACAATCTGCCACTGTATCTGGTTGCAGCGCTGTGTGTGGTTGGCGGTGTGATACTGGGAAATTATGTACGTCACCGGATCCAGTCGACCGCACAGTCTTCCGGTATGCGTCAGGCAGAGATGCTCGGTACCACGTTAAAGGTCATTATTATAATCTTTTCGGTCATTACCGGACTCGACCAGCTCGGTTTGGATGTGTCGCTGTTCGAACTGATCCTGGTCATTATTATTGCCGCTGTGGTGCTGTCCATTGCGCTCGCGTTTGGACTGGGTGCCGGACCATCCTTGTCGAATGTCATCTCAGGCCGTTATGTGCGCAAGACCTATGCGGTGGGCCAGCGTATCAACATCAATAATTTCGAGGGCGAGATCCTGGAACTGTTGCCAACCGGTGTGGTACTGGATACCGACACCGGCAGGACGTTTGTCCCGGCGCGTATGTTTGACGAAAATGCCTCCGTCCTGCTCGATAATGCCGCCATAAAAGATGATAAATAATCTGTCACGCCATTTTCTGGAGGAGCATCCGCGCGAGTCAGCGAAGGTGCTGGAAGGTTTTCCGGCGGACGAACTGGTCTCCTATTTTGACTTGCATGATGATGACCTGGTCGCCAATGTATTGCGTTATTTCCTGCCGGGCAGTGCGGTTGCCTGTCTGCTGGGCATGGAAACGCGTCGTGCGGCAGATATCCTTGAACAACTGGGTATGGACACGGCAGCCCGCCTGTTACGCAGGATGAAAGGTGCGGACCAGGTCACGCTGCTGAACACACTTCCCGCCGGTTATGCCTATCGCTTGCGCTCGGTGCTGCGCTATCCGGCCGGTACTGTCGGTCAATACATGAGTCCGAATGTGTTTACCGCTGCTGATACCATGCTGGCCAGTGATGTGATCACGACGGCCAGACATGCGACCAGTGAACTGCAGGGAGACATTTTTATTATCGGTGATGCCCAGCGTCTGGTTGGACTGATTGATGTCAAACATCTGGTCTTTGCCGACCCCGGGCTTGAGGTCAGCAAGTTGATGCGTCTGCCGGATGTGGTGCTGAATGCCCGCTCGAATATTGATTATGTAAAGGATAATCCGAAGTGGCGGTTCAAGGAAATCCTGCCAGTGGTTGATCATAACAACGTGTTTGTCGGTGTATTGAAACGCTCGGTCATGTTCGAGGCGCTGTCCGGTGACCATAATCCTGACCATGTCGAAGAGACATTCATGGACACGGTCATGGAGGTGGCAGACCTGTTCTGGGAAATCTGTATCAATATCGTCATGCCCAAATCGGACACGCGACTGGAAGATCGGAAAAATGAGCGAACTTAATCCTGATATAGACAATGCGCTGAATCATATCTTTATGGACCGCTATCCGGCCGATGCGGTGCGCAAGATCGAGCAGCTCAAACCGGATGAAGCGGCCGCCATCCTGAAAACAAAACCGCTGGGTACAGCATTAAAAGTCTGGCGCCGGTTTTCACCGTATTTTGGATCGAAGGTTCTGATGGAGATGGACCCGGAATATCGCCTGATGCTGCTCGCCCAGATCGAACCGAATTTTGGTGCAAGTTTTCTGAAAGCACTGGACGAGCAGACCCGGCTTGAAACACTCGAACTGATCAAGGAGCGTTTTGTAAAAAATGATTTGATCCGGGCGATGACCTATCAGGAGGATTCCGCCGGTGCATTGATGGATGCCCGCGCGATGTATTTTCGTCCGGACATGACAGTCGGTGAGGTCATCTCCGTATTGCGCGGCCGTCCGCACGGCATGTATCGCAAGTTGTATACGGTCGATGATGAGAACCAGTTGCATGGCATTATTGATATGGAAGACGTAGCACTTGCTGACCACAATGATAATCTTTCAACTCTGGAACGACATAACCCGGTTTGTGTGGATGCAGATGCAAGCCGCGAGGAACTGGTGCAGGTATTTGAAAGCCAGAAGGTGACTGACCTGCCGGTGATAGACATCAACCGGCGCTTTATCGGTATCCTGCGTTACCATGTACTGGTCGGTGCAGCGCTGGAAGAATCCAGCGTGGACATGCAGACGATGGTCGGTGTGAGCAAGGACGAACGCGCCCTGTCGCCGGCCGGGTTCGCTACGCGCAAACGCCTGCCCTGGTTGCAGATAAACCTGGCAACCGCCTTCATGGCTGCTGCTGTAGTCGGCCTGTTTGAAGATACCATTGCCCAGTACACCGCACTTGCCGTGTTGTTACCGGTCGTTGCCGGCCAGTCGGGTAATACCGGTGCACAATCACTCGCTGTCACCATGCGCGGGCTGGCCTTGCGCGAGATCTACCCGCGCATGTGGCCACGGATCCTGCTTAAGGAGTTTCTCGTCGGGGTAATGAACGGCATCGCGGTTGCTGTGACTACCGGCCTCGGTGTGTATATCTGGAGCAAATCGATCGGCCTGACTATCGTGATCATGATCTCTATGGTGTTGTCGATGGCAATCGCCAGCGTGTCCGGTGCATTGATTCCGATCATGCTGACCGTATCCGGGCAGGACCCGGCGCAGTCGTCATCCATCTTCCTGACCACGGTGACCGACATCGCCGGATTTTTCAGTTTTCTCGGCATAGCCACGCTGTTCATGCACATGCTTTGAGCATGGGCGTAGTGGAAGACTGATAGATCGGCATGTTGACGGGAAACCAGGGTAAATCAGTACTGCTGTTACTGGGCGCTGTATTGTTCTGGTCGGGCAATAATGTAGTGGCCAAGGCCATCATCGCCGATGTCCCGCCCTACAGTTTTACCTTTCTGCGCTGGTTGATGGCCTCGCTCATCATGTTACCGTTTACCTGGTCATACGTGCGGCGCGACTGGCGCACGGCCAGACAGGCGTGGGTACGTCTGACACTGATAGCCGTGCTCGGTATCTCGGCGTTTAATACCTTGTTGTATATGGCGGTACAGACGACCAGCGCGGTAAATGTAGGCTTGATCTCCAGCTTTTTCCCGGCCGCGATTGCCATGTTTTCCTGGATACTTCTGAAGATTCGCCTGAACCGTATCCAGATCACCGGCATGGTGATCAGTTTTCTCGGCATCCTGCTTGTCATCAGCCGGGGCCATCTGTCCACACTGACCGGTCTGGTGTTTGTCGAAGGCGACCTGTTAATGTTTCTCGGCGTGATATGCGGCGCGATTTATCCGGTGCTGTTACACAAAAAACCGGCTATCCATCCACTCAGCCTGCTGACGATCATCATCCTGCTCGGCATGGTGGTCTCGCTGCCGCTGTACCTGCTCGACCTGTGGCAGGGGCACTACGTGACTGTCAACGGCGGGGTAGTGTCCGGCCTGTTATACATTGCCGTGTTTCCCTCGGTCCTGGCCTATATGCTCTGGAACCGGGGCATTGAACTGGTCGGGGCAAACCGGGCCGGGTTATACCTGAACCTGATCCCGATCCTGACGGCGATTATGGCGGCTGTGTTTCTTGATGAAACCCTGAGCTGGTACCACTTTGCCGGTCTTTTGCTGGTCATTTTCGGTATGGCGCTGTTTAACCTGAAACAGCTGCTGACCCCCGCACCTGCACAACCATAGTGCGGGTCAGGCGGAGTGGCGACGTCAATCCGGGTATAACTTGCTAAAAAACTTGGCTTTTTCTGCGAGCATGGGCAGAATCAACCTTGCTATAACAAGTTTCTAATAATTAGCGCATCCGGGGATCAACCGTGCCTGTCACCATGAATTCAACACTCATTGCCTGCCAACATTGCGATCAGTTGTATCGTATGTTGCCCTTGGCGTCGGGTGGCAAGGCAAGTTGTCATCGCTGTGGTTCTGTATTGTATCGTTCAGTGCCGAACAGCCTGGATCGCACTATAGCCTTCTACCTGACCGCGCTGATGCTGTTTGTTATGGCGAACGCCTGGCCGTTTCTGTCGCTCGAACTCGGTGGTCGGGTCGAGCAAAATATCCTGATCTCAGGTGGCCTTGAGATGATCGAGACCGGCATGCCGGATATCGGTGTGATGATCCTGCTGACCAGTATCGTATTCCCGTTTGTGACCATTGTTGGCATGCTGTATCTGCTCGTGCCGATACGCCTCGGGTTTCGTCCGGCGGCTATCGGTCCGGTATACCGGTTTATCGAGGCGATAAATCCGTGGGGACTGGTCAGTGTGTTCATGCTGGCTGTGCTCATCTCCATCGTCAAGTTGCAGGACATCGCCAATGTGATACCGGGTGTCTCGCTGTATGCGTTGACGGGGCTGCTCATCAGTTTCGCCGCTGCCCGGGCCAGTTTCGACCCGTCGGTACTGTGGGACCCGTCCGATCATACAGAGGTACAGGCCGATACACCGCATCTGAACTGCCATACCTGCGGGCTGTTGACCCGTGCTGACGCACAGACCGAACATTGTCCACGGTGCACAGCACCGATCCACCACCGCAAACTCAACAGCATCACCCGTACCTGGGCGCTGCTGGCCACCGCGGCGATACTTTTGTTACCGGCCAATTTGTATCCGGTCATGACCGTCATCCAGTTCGGACAGGGAGAGCCGAGCACGATACTGGCAGGTGTGTTACATCTGATTGAGGGCGGTATGTGGGGACTGGCGATGATAGTGTTTATCGCCAGCATCATCATCCCGTTAATGAAACTGATGATCCTCGCCTACCTGTTGATCTCGGTACAGTACAAGTCGGACTGGCGACCACGTGACCGCACACGCCTGTACCGCATCACCGAGGTCGTCGGGGCGTGGTCGATGGTTGATATCTTCCTGGTCGGTATCCTGTCGGCACTGGTCAGTCTGGACGCGCTGTCGACAATACGGCCCGGTATCGGCGCCTCCTTCTTCGGTGCATCCGTGGTGATCACAATGTTTGCCGCCCACAGTTTTGACCCGCGTCTGATCTGGGACAATCTGCACCCACGCGACAGTGGGGTGAGCCACTAATGGAAGTTTCAACCCCGAAAGTCAGTGTGCGGCCCGGTATCTCGCTGGTGTGGATCATCCCGCTGGTGACCGCGCTGGTCGGTGGCTGGTTGATTATCAAGACTGTGTCGGAGCAGGGGCCGGTAGCCACGATCAGCTTTTTGACCGCAGACGGCATCGAGGCCGGTACGACCCGCATCAAATACAAGAATGTGAATATCGGTGTAGTTGATTCAATGGAGTTCAGCGAGGACTTCTCGCATGTGATCCTGACCGCCGATTTTAACAAGGGTACCGAATCGTTCCTGCGTCGCAATACCCGGTTCTGGGTCGTGCGACCGCAACTGGGTATTCGCGGTGTATCCGGGCTCGATACACTGGTGTCCGGTGCCTATATCGAGATTGAACCGGGGCAGGGTGCCGCGCAGCTGCATTTTATCGGTCTGGAAAAACCACCGGTCGTGTTGTCCGGGACAATCGGCAAACGCATCGTGTTGGTCGCATCAAGACTGGGATCGATCGACACCGGTTCACCGGTCTATTACAAAGGCATACTCGCCGGTGAAGTACTCGGGTATGAACTGGCCAATGATCACCAGAATGTGTATGTCCATGCGTTCATCCAGGACCCGTACGACCAGCTGATCAAGGGCAACACGCGTTTCTGGAATGTCAGCGGCATGGATGTCTCACTGGATGCAGACGGTTTGAAGGTCAGTACCGAGTCGTTGCAGTCGCTCGTGTTTGGCGGTATCGCCTTCGAAACGCCGGAATCTGTTGAACAGCCCGCAGAAGAGGATGATACGCAGAACCTGGTCTATACGCTGTACGATGATCACAGCAAGATTCAGGATTATTCCTATACTCGCAAGATAGGTTACGTCGCCTATTTTGACAATTCGATCCGCGGCCTCGGCATCGGTGCACCGGTCGAATTCCAGGGTATCCGTATAGGCTCGGTAGTTGATTACCGTCTCGAATATGATGCCACGCGTTCCGACTTCCGAATCCCTGTCACGTTCGAGATAGAACTGGAACGCATCGTCCAGAGCGACCCCGATGCGGTCCCGTCAAGCGCGGAAACAATAGCCGCAATGATCCGCAAGGGCCTGCGAGCACGCCTGCAGAGTGGCAGCCTGTTGACCGGCATGCTGTTCGTCGAGTTGACGATGGAGCCGGACACCAATGCGCGCTATGTCGCAACCCGCAGCGATCTACCGGAGATGCCGACGTTAATCTCGGTTGGTATAGACTCGATTACCCGTTCACTCGAATCGATTGTGGCAAAACTGGACACAGTGGATATCGCCAGTATCAGCAAGGAATTGCTCGGTACGCTCGAAGGTACTAACAAGCTGGCAAATTCAGAGGCGATCCATGCCTCGCTTGAGGATCTTGAAATCTCGATGAGGTCGTTCCGCAATATCCTCGATGCGCTCGACAGCGAGAATCTGAACCAGACTATCACCGCCGGACGCGATGTGCTGGAGAAGCTGCGTGAAACAGTTGATCTGACCAATAATATGTTGCAGCCCAATTCGCCCATGCAATATAACGTCATCCAGATGACCAGCGAGCTGGAGGAAATGGCACGGTCTATCCGCGCTCTGGTGGAAATGCTCGAACGTAACCCGCAGTCGATGTTGTTCGGCAAGCAACCTGAAGGAGAATGATTATGAGGCTAGCAGTCCTGACACGTGTCCCTGTACTGATACTGCTACTGATGCTGGCGGCCTGCGGCGGTGGTGGCACGGTTGTGCGCTATTATCTGGTTGACCCGGTTGAATACCAGGATGTGCCCACAGCGGGTGAGAACAAGCTTGCCGTCGAAATCCTGGAGGTGCAGGTGCCCCAGTATCTGGAGCGTTTCCACATCGCCACCCGTAGTGCAGCAAACCGGCTGAATTTCGCCGAGACCAATCAATGGGGTGAGAACCTGCGCAAGAACCTGCTGCGCACACTGGCGCGTAACTTGTCGGTGTTGCTGGGATCGAATGATGTGTCCACTCCGTTGAACCGTTCGATGAGCATTCCCGATTTTCGTATCCAGGTCCACATCGAGCAGTTTGAACGTGGCAGTGATGGTATCGTCAGTCTGGTGGCACGCTGGCAGGTATCCGGCGGTGACAAGAGCACACCACTGACGACACACAAGGCGGAGTTGCAGGGCAGCACCCAGTTGGCAGAAAACGATTATGACAATATCGTCGCCACGATGCAGCAACTGTACGGACAGCTGAGCCAGCAGATTGCTGATTCCGTCCGCGCTGCAACAGCCGCGCCGGGAGGACAGGTCGGTAGATGAAACGGGCTATCCTCATGCTGTGGCTGATATCGCTGTTTCATAGCGGTCTGCTGCTGGCCCAGACTGCGCAGGCACCCACCGGCACAGAGATCATGCAGGAGGTGCAGCGCCGGCATCTGCTCGGGACCAGTATTTATGAAGAGCTGACACTGATCCTGACCGATCGGCTGGGTAACCGGGATACACGCAATCTGCGCCGCTATTACCGTAGCGATAACACAGGCAACACCCGCCTGCTGTTGTTGTTTGATACACCGGCCGAGGTATACGGTGTCGCCCTGTTGGCCAGCCGCGACCCCGGAGGCGAAACAAACCTGGCGGTTTACCTGCCCGCATCCGGCAAAACCGGGATGCAGCAGATTGACCCCGGCCCGGGGGGGACCTTGATGGGTACCGACTTTACGCTGGAACAGATGATAGGCGAGCAGATGACTGCCTGGCAGTATGTGCTTGCAGGCCAGATCAAGATCGGCAATATCAGCCATTACATCCTCGATGTATACGCAGCCGACAGTAATATCGCCACCACACGCCCGGTGCGTCGACATTTCGTGCGGGATGACACTTATTACATCAGTCGTACCGATTTTCTGGACGGGGACGGACGTTTGCAGAAACAACGCACATTGTACGACCTGCGTCAGACCGGGCCGGAATCCTGGCGTGCCGGTATGGTGATGATGGAGAATCTTGCGGAGCATCACAGCACCTTGTTGAAGGTCAACCGTACCATCTTCTCGGACGAGTATGTCCCGGAGGAGGTGTTCACCCGCGAATGGCTGTATCACAACCAGCCTCCGGCTGTACTCGCCGATAGACTGGACGAACAGGTCGAAAATCCGCTCATTGAACCGGCGATATCACCGGAACTGCAACAGTCAGTATTCGGGACCGGGGTGCGCTAGCCATGTTATTGAACCTGTTCCTGCTCGGATATAAACAACGGCACATCGTCGTGCCTGCCGTGCTGTTGCTGACTGTATTCCTGCTGGCAGGATTGCCAAAATTGCAAGTGAATACGGATCTGGACAGTCTGGTGCCTGCAAATAATATCGACAGACTCAGTTACCAGCGTGTGCAGGAAGAGTTTGGTCCGGACAACAAGATAATAATCTTTGTCCAGGATGAACAGTTGTGGACACCGGACAAGCTTGCCGCCCTGGGTGAATTACATCATTCGATTGCCGGTGTGACCGGCGTGACCGAGGTCGAGAGCCTGTTGAATGTGCGTACGCTGAGGCGTAATGCCGGCAAGATATCTTCCGGACCGGTCATCAGCGAACTACCCGCATCAAACGAACAGGCCCAGCAATTGCGTGATGCCGCCCTGCAAGATCCACTGCTACGCGGAAGTTTCATCTCGGCAAACGGACATGCCACGGCACTGGTTATTTCAGTCGAGAATGCGCGACTGGAAGGCGAGGACGTTGAACAACTGTATCAGCAGATTGAAACAGTCCTTGTGGCCGAACGACCGCAATTCTCACGTCTGTTCCAGACCGGCCCGGCGCGGATGAATGCCGAACTGCGCACGAACCTGTACCGGGATCTGTTGGTGCTGGGCTCCTTATCCGCACTGGTACTGGTGTTGACCATCCTGCTCAGCATCCGCAGCCTGCTTGCTGCATTGATACCGCTGATTACCTCGGTGCTGGCAATGATCTGGACCTTTGGCCTGCTCGCCTGGGTTGGTATGCCGGTCAATATACTCAGCGCGATGTTACCGTCGTTAATCATGGTCATTGCCGCCACCGGCAATATCCAGCTGGTGCTTGCCTATATGCGTGCGCATGCACAGACCGACCAGCAGGACCACACCGGGATCCTGACGCTGATCGCACGGCAGGCCGGCTTGCCTTTGCTGCTGACCATGCTGACCATCGTGCTCGGATTTGTCAGTAATATTTTCAATGATATCGGCCTGGTCCAGCAGTTTGCTATCACCTCCGGGCTGGCGGTGCTGGCCAACGGTATCCTGACCTTGTTACTGGTGCCGACCTTGTTGTCGCTGTTCAGCCGGGCACCAAGACATTACTTTCAACAGCGCAGCGACAACAGCCGTTTTCCCGGTATCATCATTCGTACGCTGCGCAAGACCCAGGATCGGTTTCCGCGCCGAATCCTGTTATTAACTGTGCTGGTCTGCGGTTTCTTTTTTTACCACGCCTCTACGCTGTATGTGACCAATGACCCGGTGTCCTATTTTTCAGCACGTCATCCACTGGTGCAGGACATCAACCTGATCCATGACGAACTGGCCGGGGTAAACCAGTTTTACATCACGCTGGAGTCCAATGCCGAGGGTGCATTTCTCGACCCGCGCAATATCGAGAAACTGGCCGAGATACAGGCGTTCTTAACCCAGCAGGGCGTATTTGATCAGAGTCGTTCGTTTGCTGATTATCTGTCGCTGGTCCATCGTGAACTGCAAGGTGAACAACCCGGCTCAGCGTTACCGGCCACACGACAACTGGTCACCCAGTATATGTTGTTGTTCCATCGCAGTGAGGTCGACAGTTATGTCAGCCAGGACTATAGCCGGGCCAATATCATCGTCCGCCATAATATCAACGACTCCCGCCTGCTGAATCAGTATGCAAACGAGCTGCATAGTGTGGTCAATCATATCGCTGGAGGTGGCCTGGTCGCGCACATCGTCGGTCAGAACCTGATGATTAACCAGGCCGCAGACACACTGAAGTCGGCCCAGATCAATGCGTTACTGGTATTGCTGACCCTGATCTTTATCATCGTCTCGGTGTTGTTTACCTCGATCAAGGGCGGACTGATTGCACTGGTCCCGGCCATCGTGCCCATCGCACTGATGTTCGGCATGATGGGCTTGCTGGGTATCCCGCTGAATCCCGGTTCGGTCATGGTCGCGGTGATCGCGATCGGTCTTGCAGTTGACGGCACGATCCATCTGCTCAGTCGTTATAATGAACTTTGCCGCAAGACCTCTGACTACACCGCCGCTGTGGCCATTGCCGTCACCGACGTTGCCCCACCGCTGATCATCTCCAGCCTCGCGCTGGCACTGGGCTTTAGTATCCTGATCTTCTCCGGCTTCACCGTGATTGCCCAGTTTGGCGCGCTGTTGACCGCGACCATGCTGTTCTCCATCCTCGCCAACCTGTTGATCACGCCGGTATTGATGACCCGGATACGCCTGGTCGGTCTGTACCAGATCCTGACCATGTCACTCGACGAGGACATGCTCGCCAAATCGACACTGTTCCACGGCATGACCGAATACCAGCGCCGCAAGGCGATCCTGATCTCGGAACTGCATGAGTTTCGTGAAGGCGAATTATTGATTGAACAGGACACCACCGGCCGCAGTATGTACCTGATCCTGACCGGCATCGCCGACGTGGTCCGCCGCGAAGGTGATGAATCCCACGTGCTCGCCACACTCGGCCCCGGCCAGGTATTCGGTGAGATAGGCTATATCCGGGAAACCCACCGCACCGCCGATGTGATAGCCACATCCGACATCACCGCCCTGAAGTTCGACTATCAGCGGATGCAGAAAGATCTGAAATATTTTCCGAACATCGTGGCCAAGCTGAACTTCAATATCAGTTATATCCTCGGCAAAAGGCTGGCGGATATGGTGGAGCAGTCGAGGAAGTGAGCGTTGCTATGGTTCTGTGGCAACGGGGGACGGGAATCTTACATTTCTTAAAATAGATTAGCGAACTCAGAATAGGTGCGCCTGCCAGGACTTGAACCTGTAACCCTCGGGTTCGAAGATTTTCCCCGAGAATAAAGGCGTTCAATAAATCAACACCTTGCGACGCTCGCAAATGCTGAAGCGTAGCCACAATATAATCTGGACTAGTCTAAACAAGCTACAATAAGTTACGATTTGGCTACGGAAAAAATATGGATTCGGAGAATCGACTAATCGCGACTGCAAAAGATGTACTTGCTGAGATCCTGGCGCACCAACCAGATGACAGTTCCTATACGGAACTTGTACGTGAACTCGCATTCAGTGCGATGGTACAGCAGGGACTTTCTGATTCGGACAATAATAAAGTCATATCCAATGATGAGATGCACCAGCGAATCAGATCATGGCGCATCTGAAATGGCCCGCTGAAGCAGAAAATTGGCTGAAGATAGCCCGCGGCTATAGATACAATCTTCATCCAGGTCATCGGTCGGCGCCGGTGATTTCAACTGTTAAGCAGCCTCAAGGATAGATGCCATGGATTTTGAATGGGACCCGGAAAAGGCCCTGGCAAATGAAGAAAAACACGGAGTATCCTTCTTTGAAGGATGCGAAGTATTTGACGATGAACTTTCGTCTTCTGTACGCGATCCTGATCATTCGCGTGATGAAGATCGTTTTTTGATATTCGGAATGTCCAAAAACAGAAAATATCTGGTTGTGTCTTATACTGAACGTGGTGATAGAATACGATTAATATCTGCACGAGAAATGACCCGGCAGGAGCAGAAAGCTTATGAACAGTGACAAAGATACACTTAGACAAGAATATCCAGAAGATCTGATTAAATCAGGTATCCGCGGCAAGTTCACGAAACGCTATCGTGAAGGCACGAATATCGTTCTCATCGATCCGGACCTGCACAAAATATTTCCTGATTCTGACGCTGTAAATCGTGCTCTTCGTGAATACGCTTCCTCGAAAAGAACAACAACCTGACAGGCGTTCCATGGACGCAACCGACGCACTCATCAAACTTGCAATTTGATGGTAGATGTCTGAGCCTGGGAAAAGATATGAGCTTTGGCAAGGAGATAACTGCTACAGTTTTTTTCCTGATGACAATGACTCAGCGCGCAATCTCCTCAAGCCAAATGAAAAATTGATCTGGACTTGTGAAGCTTCATCATGGGAAGAAGCGCAAGCGAAGAAGCACAAGTTTCTGGGCTGGGAACCTTATAAGCCAATGCCATGAATTCATTTTGGCGTGCGGTCTTCGGCGTCTTCGGGGTCCGTCTTCGGGGTCAGGTCTTGAATCTTGCGGGCGTCTTCGGGGTCAGGTCTTGAATCTTGAGTCAAAGGGCGAATGAGCAGGTTGTATCATTGGTTGGTTATATGTAATTATTAATGCTTGTCTGGTTGTCCATAGAATAAACATGGAGGTTTATTATGGCACGTCCCTTACGACTTGAGTTCGCAGGTGCTGTTTACCACATTACCAGCCGTGGTAATGCCCGGGGAGATATCTATCTGGACGCAAACGACAGAAATATCTTCCTGGATATTTTGGGTAACGTTTGTGAGCGATATAACTGGTGCAGTTATGCGTATTGCCTGATGACGAACCACTATCATCTGGTTATGGAAACAGCTGAAGCTAATATTTTCCAGAGGAATGCGTCATCTGAATGGGGTTTACACCCAGAGGTTTAATCGAAAACATCATCGTGTCGGCCATCTCTTTCAAGACCGATATAAGGCAATTCTGGTCGACAAGGACAGTTATCTGCTTGAATTGGTACGGTATGTGGTGCTTAATCCGGCGCGTGCGGGGATAACAAAAACTGCGGGACAACAAGAACAACGGGGTCAGGTCTAAATAAACAATGGGGTCATAAATAAACAATGGGGTCAGGTCTTGAATCTTGAGTCAAAGGGCGAATGAGCAGGTTGTATCATTGGCTGGTTATAGGTAATTATTAATGCTTGTCTAGTTGTCCATAGAATAAACATGGAGGTTTATTATGGCACGTCCCTTACGACTCGAGTTCGCAGGTGCTGTTTACCACATTACCAGCCGTGGTAATGCCCGGGGTGATATCTATCTGGACGCAAACGACAGGAATATCTTCCTGGATGTTTTGGGTAACGTTTGTGAGCGATATAACTGGTGCGGTTATGCGTATTGCCTGATGACGAACCACTATCATCTGGTTATGGAAACAGCTGAAGCTAACCTTTCCAGAGGAATGCGTCATCTGAATGGGGTATACACCCAGAGGTTTAATCGAAAACATCATCGTGTCGGCCATCTCTTTCAAGGCCGATATAAGGCAATTCTGGTCGACAAGGACAGTTATCTGCTTGAATTGGTACGGTATGTGGTGCTTAATCCGGCGCGTGCGGGGATAACAAAAACTGCGGGACAATATCCATGGAGCAGTTACCGGATAATGATTGGAAAGGCTTCGACGCCTGACTGGTTAAACACCGGTCTGATATTAACTCATTTTGGCTACCCTATTGCAGTAGCCAGAAAAGGCTTTGTTGAATTCGTAAAATCGGGCATGAAGCAAGGGCAGATTTGGGACAACTTAAGAAATCAGATCTACCTGGGGGGAAAGAATTTTATAGAATCAGCCCATATACAATCAGGTCTGAAGGGGGAACTCCCCGAAGTCCCGAGAATCCAGGCCAGAAAAGTCGGGCTGCCCATCGGCGAATATTTGGCGCAAGCGGCCAATCGAAACGAGGCAATCGTTATGGCTTGTCAATCTGGTGAATACACCCAAAAGGAATTGGCTGATTACCTTGGTATACATTACAGTACTGTAAGCAAAATATTAAAGCGGGAACTGTATGGTAAACCGGCAGATTCAAGTTTCAAGACCTGACCCCCGTCTGCAGGTTGACTAGAAGTATCCGCTATAAAACCGTCGTGCCATCATCCCGTCGGATACAGAAGAATCCGGGGTATCGATCGTGGAAAAGTCGCTGGATTTACAATAAGGGCATGGTGGAAGTTCATCGTCATCGTTAGTTAATAACATGAATTCATCACAGCCTGTGCATTGAAAATATCCCTGACCGGGTTTTTGTCCTGACTGTGGCATATCACACCCCCGCACTGTTAAGACGCAAAAATTAATTGATGTTCCTGTATCTAAAGCTAGTCCACATTGGACCAACATGCCAGCAGAATTAAATCAATTTTTGATGACATGTAAGTGACAGCAGTTTTGTAGCTTTTGGGTAAAAGTGTGTTGCAGATTTATAACCCTGATCTGGCCTGAATTCTGTGCCGTTTATTTGATGCAACAGTTACAGCTTTAATGCAACGATTCCAGAGCAATGGTATGGAGTACAGCGAGATGCCAAAAGCCATCGTTATGTTCGGTAGCGCACAGACCGACGCGGGACAGGTTTTTTATGCTGCCAAGCTGTTCAATATAAAGACAAAAAATCCCAGAGTGTTCCCGCAACCGCCCCAAATTCCCAGCATTTCTGACTGATGGATAACCGTGTCAGCATGGATGAAATCGTGGGGGCAACCCACGAAGCGCCGTCGCCAGGGGCTATATATCAATACAAGCACAGGGAATCGACGGAAAAGCTGAACGAACAGCTGCGTGCCGAGATCCTCGGTCTCAGGAACGCGGAAGAGGCGCAGGTAAAGGCCGGGCCGCTACAGACGGCGATCTTCAATAGCTCGAATTTTCTGATTATAGCGACCGACTCCTTCGGTGTGATTCAGGTATTCAATGTCGGTGCAGAACGCATGTCAGGCTATCTGGCGGCTGAGGTAACAGACAAGTTTACTCCGGCGGACTTTTCTGATCCGGAAGAGTTGATTGTCCGCGCCAGCGCACTGAGTGATGAGCTCGACACCATAATCACGCCGGGATTTGAGGAGTTGGTCTTCAAGGCCTCGCGGGGTATTGAGGACATCTACGAGATCACCTATATACGCAAAGATGGCAGCCGACTCCCCGCCGTGGTATCTGTAACGGCCTTGCGCGATGACCAGGGGCTCATTATCGGCTATCTGCTGATCGGTACCGATAATACAGCACGCAAACAGGTTGAAGCAGAGCAGCAACGGCTGGATACAATATTGCGGGAAAAAAATGTCGAGCTTGAGATTGCCAGGTCAGTCGCTGATATGGCGAAATCCGTAGCAGAAAAGGCAAATCTCGCCAAATCTGACTTCCTTTCCAGCATGAGCCATGAATTACGTACACCGCTAAATGCCATACTCGGTTTTGCACAGTTGCTGGAAACTGCGATGCCACCGCCTACACCCTCGCAGAAGCGCGGTGTCAGTCAGATACTCAAGGCAGGCTGGTATCTTCTGGAACTCATTAACGAAATTCTGGACCTGTCCCTGATCGAGTCCGGCAAACTCTCGCTGTCGATGGAGCCGGTATCACTGGCTGATATCATGAATGAATGCCGTACCTTGATCGAACCCCAGTCAACAAAATACGGTATCAGCAAGATCTTTCCACAGTTTTCGACACCGTGTTTCGTCAGGGCAGATAAAACACGTTTGAAACAGGTGCTGATTAATCTGCTGTCGAATGCGATTAAATATAACAGGGAAGGTGGTACTGTCGTTATCAGCTACGCGGAAGTTTCATCAGGTCACCTGCGTATCAGTGTGCAGGATACTGGCTATGGCCTCCCTCCAGACAAGCTTGGTCAACTATTCCAGCCGTTCAATCGGCTGGGACAGGAGTTCACCAACGAGGAAGGTACCGGTATCGGCCTGATGGTAAGCAAGCGACTGGTTGAATTGATGTCAGGGAAAATCGGCGTTGACAGTAGCGTTGGCATCGGCAGTACCTTCTGGTTTGAACTGAAGCTGAGCATGGATGAAATTCTGGTCACAGATGGCACGCCGATGTCACTAGTCTTGCCAAATCTGCAGAGTAATCAGGAAATCCGGACCCTGCTTTATGTCGAGGATAATGATGCAAACCAGATGGTGGTAGAGGAACTGATTAGCAGGCGTCCGGATTTACGCTTGCTAAGCGCGACAGATGGCAAGCAGGGCGTCGAGATGGCGATGGCGTATCTGCCGGATCTGATCCTGATGGATATAAACCTGCCCGGTATTAACGGCATAACCGCACTCGGCATCCTGGCCCACAACAGTTCTACAGCACAGATCCCGATCATTGCGCTCAGCGCCAATGCGATGCCGCATGATATTGAAAAAGGGCTGGAGGCAGGATTCTTCCGCTATCTGACCAAACCAATAAAGATGAACGAATTTATGGATACGCTGGACACGGCAATAGACTTTTTAAAAACTCAACCAAATCGCGCAGAATGAAGGAATAATTTGAAATGAAAGTTACAGAGGCGGAAATTCTCAAGGCCAGTATCCTGATTGTGGATGATCAGGAACCGAACGTCATGTTGCTGAAGGACATGCTGCAGTCGAGAGGATATACAGCAGTTACCTCCACAATGGATCCGGTCGAAGTCTGTAAACTCCACCGCCAAAACTCTTATGATCTTATCCTGCTCGATTTGCAGATGCCCGTCATGGACGGATTCCAGGTCATGGAGGCGCTGAAGACGAATCTGGCTGACAGTTATACCCCTATCATTGTTATCACAGCCCAACCCGGTCACAAGCTGCAGGCATTGCGCTCCGGCGCAAGGGACTTCATCAGCAAACCGTTTGATCTGCTGGAAGTGAAGACGCGTATTTATAATATGCTTGAGGTCAGGTTGCTCTACAAGAAGCTGGAAAATTACAACAAGGATCTGGAAAAACAGGTGCATGAAAGGACAGCCGAATTGCGTGAGAGTGAGGCGCGTTACCGCAGTCTGACCGAGCTGTCATCAGACTGGTACTGGGAGCAGGATGATAACGGGGATTTTACCCGTGTATCAGGGCCGGTACTGGAAATGCTGGGTATTCAGGTCAGTACGCTTATCGGTGAAGTTCCTGTTGTCGGGAATGACGGGTGGAATGAAGCCGAACGCGAACTGTTACGGAAAAAAATTGCTGACCGTCAGCCATTTCTGGATTTTACTTTCAGCCATATGAATACGGAGGGCATCAAGCGTAAATATCGGGTCAGTGGTGAGCCCATGTTTAATCATGCCTGCCGTTATATGGGCTACCGGGGTATCGGTGTGGAAATCACTACCGACGGGCATAGCGAAAATGGAATGTAATCAGCGATGTTATTAACCCATCGTCCGGACCAGAATCATCTGCTGGGGGCACTACCTCTCGAAGAGTATAAACGTCTGGCGGAACATCTGGAGCTGGTGTCCATGCCACTCGGTAAAATGCTTTATCACCCCGGAGAAATGTTATCACACGCCTATTTTCCGACGACCTCGATAGTATCGCTGCACTATGTAACCGAGTCAGGTGCCTCGGCAGAATCTGCCGGCGTGGGTAACGAGGGGGTAGTGGGGATCGCCCTGTTTATGGGTGGTGATACCACCTCGAGTTCGGCCGTGGTGTTGACGGCAGGGTATGCCTATAGATTGCCAAGCCGAGTGTTGAAAGCGGAATTCCAGCGCGGTGGTGTATTGCACAAGTTACTCCTTCGCTATACCCAGGCACTGTTTACCCAGATGAGCCAGACCGCCGCCTGCAACAGGCATCATTTGCTGGAACAACAGTTGTGTCGGTGGCTGTTATTGACTCTCGACAGACTTCCCACCGGGGATCTGGTCATCACCCAGGAACTTATCGCCCATATGTTTGGCGTGCGTCGTGAAGGTATCACCCAGGCAATCGGGAAATTGCAGCGCACGGGGGTGATTAGTTGCCGTCGTGGCCATATATCTGTGCTCGAACGTTGCGGACTCGAAGCCGCGACCTGCGAGTGTTACGCCGTCGTCAAGAAAGAATCCGCCCGCTTGTTATCCGATTTTCAGTACCATCACCGGCTTTGAACTTTAACAAGGCAGGCAGACCACGGTTAGCAACCTGTGTTGTTGTTAACCGTGGTCTGCCTGCTATGCTGATTATGGACGGTCTATTTATCCAGTAGAAACGATATCTTGGCATTGATTTGATAGCTGGTAATATTGCCGTCTTTTACAGTTGCCTTGAAGCTCTCGATATAGATCGACTTTACATTACGGACCGATTTGTGCGCGTGTTTGACAGCCTTTTTGGCGGCATCTTCCCAGCCTTTATCTGACTCGGCTAACACTTCGATCACTTTCAGAATATTCGACATTATTAATTACTCTCCTGGTTAAACGGGTGGTTATAACGGAATGCGAACTGAATCCGGATGTGCGGTGATGCAAACCTGCATGGATACATAAAAAACTACCGGGTATAGATGAAGGGTCACCCGTCTATTTGCCTTCACCATGGATACTCACGCGACTGAAGCTGAATTCTCCGGTTTCGTCTACCAGCATGAATCCACTGAACGTGTCACGCAGGCCGCGGTCACTGGTTGTGAACATTTCACTGCCGTCCAGTAAAACACTCATTTCACCGTCATTACGGCGCAGCCAGATCAATGTATGGATGGTGTCATCCAGTAAGGTGATGTCTTCACGTACCTCGACTATCGCATTTCGTCCGGCAGTAAAACGATGCAATTCCAGCGCAGGTCTGGTACCGCCGCGGTATACCAGCTGGTAACCCGTGTCACGACGTTCACCCTGGTAGGGTCCGATGCTGAAACCGGAATCCGCGCTGTTAACAAGCGAAGACACATCTATCTCTATCAGGAAGCTGTTGGTGATAGATACAACAGTATGTATAGCCGCAGGAACTGTCCGGGTAGCTGCCGGAGCGGCTTGCTGGGTCTGGTTGCCGGCAGTCCCCTGGCGCAGGATATCCAGGATCTGCGAGACAGCGTCGCGAGGTTGCCCCTGGGTCACTGTCGTTGGCGCGGTAGACTGTGTTGAGGTCTGGGAGCGCAAGCCTTGACCCCTTACAACCTGGAATTTACCCGAGTCGACCACCCATGCCGGACTACGCGTATAGTCTCCATCGCGAAAGGTTTCTTCCAGCAGGCTGGTTTGCCAGGGCCATTCATAACTACGCAGCAAATCGCGGGCCTGTTTGAGAAACCGGGTGTTTGCGCTGCGATCCTTTTCGGCCTGATCGAGCAGGACGGTCATGTCGTCGATCAATTCCTGATGATTGTTTTCGGCAGCGTATATATTGTCCGTCATCAGGACGGCAATAATAAGCGGTAGCAGCCGTCTGGTAGTAAGTAATATTTTCATGTTGCAATGATGATGCCAACGGCACGGCCACATCTGTACGGTTACACACATAACAAGTCCGGACTAGAGTGGTGGCTATAAATCCCTGGCACCCTCTGCCCGCCGGAAGCCACCACACGGATAGTTCTATCGACTTGTAGCATCTGGACGTCCTGTGTTGCTTGTCGCACAGAGTACTACGCAATTAATCACTACACTTTCAGGTATTAAATACAACTGTGTCAGTGTTATATCGATGTACCTGAATTATTACCTGTTCCAGACAAGGTGAAAAACATGAAATCTACCGGTTTTAATTATCTCAACGAATGGGTCGATCTGCCGGAAGGGCCAGCTTTCAGAAAGCGCTTTGAGCACAAGCTGGGGGAGTATCAGAACCGCATCGATAAATACAAGCGTGAGTATAATGTTGCGTCTGTTGGTGTTGTAATCGATCGTAACGATAACCTGCTGGACGCCATTTACAAGCACGCGATTGTCAAGTCCTTGCTGATAGACGGCAAGGTCAATATTGGGGCATTGCGGGAACGTCTGAAGCACGAGTTCAACGGGTACATACTCGACGATCTTTTTCTCAACGCGATTAACGTGATTGATGACTATCTGAAGAGCGGCGGGGCGCATACCACAGGTGCTTCCAGATTCTTTAACAAGGAATTGTTTGAATCTATTCTGGCGACTTCAGCCCGGGTGGAACTGCCTGATGACATCAAGATACAGAAGCGGATCCGGAAAAAATATCACGAGTATCTGGCACGTATACATGAAAAGGAAGAGTCTTACGACAAGACGCTGGACCGCGGTGCCGACAAGCGCGATCGTTACAAGGCCCGGATCATTGACGAACTGCTGACGAATCATTACGTGGACCTGCAAACTGTGATTCAGGCACTGATCATCTCGGAAGGCAAGGCCTTTGATCGACTGGAGTTTTATCAGGCCAGTGCCCGTGTCTACGAATTGCTGGATGAGGACAAGTCCGAAACTGACAAGCGTCGACTGGAGTTCGGGGTTTGAATCCGGATCAGGGTGACGTAGTCTCTATCCCTGTCGTCACCGCTGCGTCTGCCATCGTATCCAGATCCAGGTGGCCGGTTTCACGGCTGAGCCACAGTGCGATGAAGGTCATGCTGCCCAATACCGCCAGATAGAAGCCGACCGAGCCGGGGCCGTGGTTCCGAACCAGCCAGGCGGCGACAAACGGTGTCAGTGCGGCACCGAGGATGGAGGCCAGGTTGTAGGAGACGCCGGAGCCGGTATAACGGATATTGGTCGGGAATAACTCGGGCAACAGTGCGGACATCGGGCCGAAGGTCAGGCCCATCAATGTCATACCGATGCTGAGAAACAGCAGCATGATCACCTTGTTGGCATTCGCACCGGTGCCTATCACCTCGGGTGAGATGAACAGCCTGAAGGAAAGTCCAAACACGATGATTAAAAACGTGATCACGAGCAGGAATTTGCGCCGACCAAACCGGTCGGCCAGATGACCGGAGACGGGTACGAAACCGGCGAAAAACAGCACCGAGATGATCTGTAATACCAGAAACTCGCGGTAGCCGATCCCCAGAAATCCCAGGGTGGGGCTGCCTATTGCGTAGGAAAGCACCCAGGTGGTCATCAGATAAAACAGTCCGTAGGTGGCGACCATGATAAACGTGCCGAGCATCAGCGTCTTCAAGTGATATCTGAATATCACCGTCAGCGGCGTCTTCACGCGTTCACCCCGGGCGATAGCGCGGGCAAAGACCGGGGTTTCATGTAGTTTCAGGCGCACATACAGGCCGAACACAACCATCAATATCGACATCAGGAACGGGGTACGCCAGCCCCAGATCAGGAACGGGTCGGTCATCGCGGCCGTCTTTGAATCGTAGTCAAACCAGATGGTCAGCAGCAGAAAGAATCCGTTTGCCAGGATAAAACCGAACGGTGCCCCGAGCTGTGGCCACATCGCTGCCTGGGCGCGTTTACCTGCCGGTGCGTTTTCCAGCGCGAGCAGGGCGGCACCAGACCACTCGCCACCGAGCCCGAGGCCCTGGCAGAACCGCAGTATCGTCAGCAGCACCGGCGCAAACAGCCCGATCTGTTCGTAGGTGGGTAGCAGACCAATCAGGAAGGTGGCCAGTCCCATCAACAGCAGCGAACCTACCAGCGTGGCCTTGCGACCGATGCGATCGCCAAAATGACCAAATAATACCGAGCCTATCGGACGCGCTACAAAGGCGACGCCGAACGTTGCCATCGAGGCGAGCAGCGCCGCGCCGGGGTCACCCGGGGTAAAAAACAGCAAGGGAAAGACGGATACAGTCGCGGTTGCGTATATGTAAAAATCAAAAAACTCGATGGTCGTTCCTATCATGCTGGCACTGATGACGCGCCTGCGTATGACCTCCGGGCTATCGGTATTTTGCAAGGGGGATTCACTGTTCGACATGGGGCGATACTTTACCATCCAGAACCGGGGACAGACCACGGTTATTCCGGAATAATCTGTGGTTGGTCCCTCTTATTTATTATTGTCCGTGTCGAACAGTTCCTCGAGTTCCTTTGCGGCGGACTTGCTCAGGGCAATCAGCTTTTCTTCGTCGGTGTGGAATTTCAGGTTTTCATGCAGGCGCCTGACGTCGTATTCCTTGAACCGGTTTACCGCCAGCTTGACCTCGGCCTCATTCAGGCCGAGGCCAGACAGTACCATGCCGGCAATCTCCAGCGCCGAGGCGAAGGTCTCGCGGCGCAGCAGCGTAACGCCAAGCTCCATCAGCCGATAGGCATGCTGGCGGTTGCGTGCGCGTGCGTAGATGGTCAGGTTCGGAAAATAGTGCTTCACAATTTCGGCGGTCTTGACCGAGGCCTCGACATCATCTATCGCCAGCACAAAGATGCTGGCCTTCTCCGCATGGGCGGAGCGCAGCAGGTCGAGTCGGCTCGCATCA
Source organism: Klebsiella pneumoniae (assembly GCA_945878555.1). Classification (GTDB taxonomy): domain Bacteria; phylum Pseudomonadota; class Gammaproteobacteria; order Eutrophobiales; family Eutrophobiaceae; genus Eutrophobius. The sequence continues at coordinate 35,991 of CAMDWI010000022.1, read as the reverse complement.
CCATAAAACACCTTGTTGCCAAACTTGCGCACAAAATCGACCTGGTCCGGGTTGATCTCAAGCGCGGTAAACGGGATCTTCTTGGCCCGGAGCAAACGGCCGGTAATCTGGCCGAAGCGGCCGAATCCGGCGATGATGACCTGGTTATGTTCCTCGTCGAGCGCATCAAACTCGCGTTCCGGCCTCGCCTGCAGGCTGGAGAGATAATCATCCAGCTTCAGCAGCAGCGGGGTAACGGCCATCGACAAGGTGACGGCGACGATAAGTATGTCAGACAGGGAAGTCTCCAGCAGACCGATGGAGACGGCCGAGGCAAAGACGACGAAGGCGAACTCACCGCCTTGCGAGATCGACAGCGCGAGATTTTTGGCGGCCCGGGTATTCAGACCCTGCAACTTGCCCAGGATAAAGAGCACCACACCCTTGACGCTGATCAGCAGCAACGTCGCCAGTATGACCTGGCCCGGCGTGTTCTGGATCAATGAGATATTGACCGACATACCGACCGCCATGAAAAACAGGCCGAGTAGCAGGCCCTTGAACGGCTCGATGTCCGTCTCCAGCTGGTGCCGGAATTCCGAATCGGCGAGCAGCACCCCGGCGATGAACGCGCCCATCGCCATCGACAGACCGATGTGCTCAAGGATGATCCCGACGCCGACCACAATCAACAGCGTCGCGGCGGTCAGAATCTCGCGGATCTCGGTACGTGCCACGGCCCCGAGGAAATAGCGCAACAAGAGGCGCCCGGCAAACAGGATGGTCAGGATGACGGCCGTGCCGGTCATTAACGGCATCCACGCAAATGGCGCGGCAGTCTCCGGTTTATTCATGGCCAGTAGCGGCAGAATGGCCAGTACCGGGACCACAGCGATGTCCTGGAATAACAGGATGGAAAACGCGGTGCGCCCATGGCGCGTGGTCAGTTCGTGGCGCTCGGCCAGCATCTGCAAGGCAAACGCGGTCGAGGACAGCGACAGGGTAAATCCGGTCAGGATGGCGATCGTCAGCGACAGGCCAAACAGCCGTCCGAGCAGGGCGAATACCAGCGTTGTGGCCAGCATCTGGATCGTGCCCCAGACAAAAATGGAGTGACGCAAGGTCCACAGGCGACTTGGTTGCAGCTCGAGGCCAATGATGAATAACAACAAGACCACGCCGAGCTCGGCAAAATGCAGGATGTTGTCGACGTCCGAAATCAGATTCAGCGCAAACGGGCCGATACAAATACCGGCGGTCAGATAGCCGAGGATCGCCCCAAAGCCCAGCCGCTTGAATATCGGCACGGCAATGACCGCGGCCGAGAGAAAGATGACTGCCTCATTAAATTCACTCATGGCGTGATTATGCCGTATCGACCCCCGGACAGACCACGGTTTTTATCAGCACAGCAATCGGTTAAACTATGACCATCTGAAAACCGTGGTCTGTCCCCCTTATGAATATTGTTGTTGCGGCCTTTTACAAGTTTGTCCTGCTGGATGATTATCAGCAGTTACGCGCACCCTTGCTGGCACTGTGTCAGCAACATGAACTGCGCGGGACCATCCTGCTCGCCCCGGAGGGGATAAACTCGACGATTGCGGGCAGCCGTACGGGCATTGATGCACTGGGACATTTTCTGCGTGCCGATGGCCGGTTTGACGGGCTCGAATACAAGGAGTCGCTGGCGGAGGACTATCCGTTTTACCGGATGAAGGTCCGGCTGAAAAAAGAGATCGTCACGATGGGTATGCCCGAGACCGAACCACAGCGCATCGCCGGTAAACATGTCGGGCCCGCAGAATGGAATGCCTTACTGAATGACCCGGATGTTGTCGTCATTGATGCCCGTAACCAGTACGAGTGTGACATCGGTATGTTCAAAAATGCGGTCTCCCCGGTGACCGACACGTTTCGCGAGTTTCCTGAGTATGTAGCCAAAAACCTGGACCCGCAGAAAAACAAAAAGATCGCGATGTATTGTACCGGTGGTATCCGCTGCGAGAAGGCGAGTGCCTATATGCTGAAACAGGGATTCAGCGAGGTCTACCAGTTGAACGGCGGCATCCTGCGTTATTTTGAGGAGGCCAGCCCGGCGGAGAACCTGTGGCAGGGCGAGTGTTTTGTGTTTGACGGGCGCGTGGCCGTCGACGAGCAGTTACACCCCGGTGTACACCAGATGTGTTTCTCCTGTCGCAAACCGGTGTCCCCGGAAGAGCGTGAGTCCGAAAAATATGAACTCGGGGTATCGTGCCCAGCCTGTTACGATGGCCTGACCGCAGAACGACGTGCCAGCCTTGAAGAGCGCCAGCGCCAGATCAAACTGGCCGAGCAGCGTCACCAACGCCATATCGGGGTCCCGTTCAACCCGGACCCCGCAGGTTAAGCACCTTAACTGTGCAATCTTGACACTGCCAGTACTCTATACCTTTCGGCGTTGTCCCTATGCCATGCGGGCCCGACTGGCGCTGCATCAGGCCGCCGTCGCTTACGAACCGCGCGAAGTCGCCCTGAAGACCAAACCGGCCGCGATGCTGCTCATTTCACCAAAAGGCACGGTACCTGTGCTCCAGCTCGAATCGGGCACCGTGATTGAGGAAAGTCTGGAGGTGATGTTATGGGCCTTGCGCATACAGGATCCGGACGGGTGGTTGCGAGGGGACACGGATATTTGCCGGGCACTGATTAAACAGAATGATACGGAATTCAAGCACTGGCTGGATCGCTACAAATACCATATACGTTATCCGGAACAGACGGAACGGGAGTATCGTGACCAGGCCGTGCAATTTATCCAGCAGCTGGATCAGTTACTGTCAGTGCAGGGCGGGGCAGGCCTGTTCGATGAGCGCTGGACGCTGGCCGATGCGGCCATTTTTCCGTTTGTCAGGCAGTTTGCCGCCGTTGATCGGGAATGGTTTGATGGCACGGCTTATGTACACGTGGTGCGCTGGCTCGCTACCTGGGAAAGGACGGATTTGTTTCGGGCCATCATGCACAAGCACCCGGTATGGCAGGCGGCCTGATTATTCGTTTTCGTGACGTGGCACGACATGCACCTGTTCGCCGTCAACAGTCACGGCCAGACTGACGGGCCGGCAACACACGCTGCAATCCTCAATATAATCCTGAAATTCGATGCTGCAATCGACGATTACGCTGATCGTTTCGCCACAATAAGGGCACTCTATTTCGATCGTCTGTTGCAGTTCCATCGTTCTAGCGAGGTTTCATCGCCTTGATCACAAAGCGGTCGGTGTTACCGCGTATCATCGGGTCAAACACATGCAATGTGTGATCATCAACCGTATTGGACAGCAGGGTCGATTTGTCGACGATGATAAAACCGGCGCGTACCAGCAGTTGCTCGGCAATCGCCGGATCGATGCGGTGCAGCTGGTTATTATTACCGGGATTGCCAATATGATCCTCGACACCGAGGATACCGCCGGGTTTTAACGCCTCCATGATACTGGACAGCGCCGACAGGACGGCCGGTTCACCACCGTAGATATAAAGATCATGCATGTTCAGCATCAGTGTGGCGAAATCAGCGAGTTCGACCATGTCGAGTTCATTAATCCGTTTGATCCACAGTTGGGTATTGGGCAAGCGGTTGTTCGACAGACGCTGGTTGATTGCCTTGTGTATCGCACCGTAACGCATGCGCAGCGCCATCACGTCATTTTGTGCGTAGACCTTGCCGTTGACACCGACCGCAGCAGATAACAGCTCTGTGTAATAACCGGTTCCGGCCATCAGGTCGAGCGCGGTCATGCCTTCGCTGACGCCGAGAAACTCCAGGACCTGTGTCGGGCGGCGGCCTTCGTCGAGAAAGATGTCTTCCTGCGGACGGTCGGGCGCGTTTATCGCGGAATACAGCCGTTGTTGCAACCCGGGGTCCGCCGCCACCGGTTGTGTCAGCCACCCTGCCGCCAGTAGCAGCACGGACAGACAGCGACGTAACCCCCAAGAGAACCGCATCATGCCAGATAAGTCGGTTTATCTGTTGATACAGTCAAGTATTGTGGCATCGTTGACCAGTCTTTGCAGGGTCGACGACAAGGTGCCGTTGATATAGTCCTGGTTCTCACCGACGGTAGGCGGCTTCAATACATCGGCCTTGTCGGTAATACGATATTCGTTCGTCACGACATAGGTACCGCTCTGGCAGGTGGCCTTCAATGCGGCGGCGGTCTCAACCGCACGGATGGTCGTCTCGCCCGAGGCGGTGTATTTCAGGTCGGTGATATCGACAATGATCTGTACGGTTGCTCCGCTGTTCAATACATTATAACCAAGTACACGATAGGCGGCGGTCAGGCTGTTGCGTACCGACTGGGTGATGTCTGCATCGGCCGTAATGGCGGAAGTATCCGCGTAGATGCCGCCGCGTGTACCGATGACCTTGTTGGCACGTGCGTCATTTACACCGATCTGGATGGTCTTTTGTTGCTGGTCGTTATTGGCATTCGCCACCTTGATGTCCGGCATGATGGTGACGGTTTGTGGACTCAGCGCACAACCGGTTATTGCCAGTAACGGGATCAACAAGGCGGCTTTAATCATGTTCATAGTGTTTTACCTCTGTATTGCGATGGGGCAGACAGTGTTTCTGCCATTACTTATACCAGTTGTCCTGCTAATTTCAATTTATTCAGTGCCGGGTTGCCAATCCGCTGTCGGCGGTGTATTGCGCAAAAAGGGCATCTAACCCCGGCGTTTTTTGCAAACAGCATGATAGCTGCTAAGATATAAATTATACCCCATTCTGTTACATAATCTAAAGCGAAGGAGGCAATGGCATGTCATTACGTATAGGCGACGAAGCACCGGATTTCACTGCAGAAACGACTGAAGGTACCCTGCATTTTCACGAGTGGCTGGGTGATGGCTGGGCCGTGTTGTTTTCCCATCCGAAAGACTTCACCCCGGTATGCACGACCGAGCTGGGTTATATGGCCCGTCTGAAAAACGAGTTTGCCCAACGCAATTGCAAGGTTATCGGCCTCAGTATTGATTCGGTTGAAGACCACCGCAACTGGAAAAAGGACATCGAAGAGACCCAGGGCTCTCCGGTCTCCTATCCGATGATAGCCGATACCGACATGGCGGTTGCCAAGTTGTATGACATGATTCACCCGAATGCCAGCGGCCCGGCCAAGGGCAGGACGGCGGCAGACAACCAGACCATACGCTCGGTATTTGTCATAGGCCCGGACAAGAAGATCAAGCTGACGATGACCTACCCGATGACGACCGGTCGTAATTTTGATGAAGTGCTGCGTGTGCTTGATTCGATGCAACTGACCGCAAAACACCAGGTGGCCACCCCGGTCAACTGGAAGAACGGGGATCGCGTCATCATCGTCCCGTCAGTGACCGACGAGAAGGCAAAAGAGAAGTACCCGCAGGGCTGGGAGACGAAAAAGCCATACCTGCGTCTGGTGGATCAACCGAAGTAATTGTTATAAATCAGGCACAAAAAAAAGGGGAGTCACCGTCAGGGTGACTCCCCTTTATTGTTTATACAGTCAGGGCTTGCGGAATTTCAGGGTGAAATTGTCGCTGTTACGCTTCAGTGACTCATGTGTACTGTCCAGCGTCAGGTTGTCATTCGGCTGTGCAGCCAGATCAGAATAATCAACAAACACAAAACCGATGTCCTGAAGTTCCTTGATCATGGCAACCGGATCAACACGGCGCCAGCGCACCTCATTCCATTCCTCCATATGGCGACGGGTATGGTCAACCACGCCATAAATGCCACCGGATTTCAGCGCATTGAATACAGCCGTATTCAGCACCTTGCGGCCTTCCGGCGACATGTTATGCATGTTGCGGAAGGTCAATACCATGTCTACATCCTTGACCGGGAAGGCGAACGGGGCAACGGTGTTATACCCTTTTTTGTCGGTCTTGGTAGACACGAACTTGTCGTCGAGTACCTGTACCTTGCCAAGTCCCCAGCCGGCGAGTTTATCGGCAACCGCATCACCACCGGCACCCAGGTATAACTGCCCCTTGTCGTTCAGTACCTGGCCGAGAATTTTGGTGTAGTACCCGCCGCCCGGTATCAGTTCGATGACGCGCATATCGTTTTTCAGACCGAAAAATGACAGGGCGACATCCGGTTTGCGGTAGACATCTGCTGCACGGTCGGTATCTTCCCGGATGGAGGAGGCCATGGCCTTCTGCACATCGGCCTTGATGTCCGCCTGCGCCATGGATGTCAGTGGGAATATCGCGATAGCTATTAACAGGTTAATTTTTAAAAAAGATTTATTCATGACAGACCTCGGTTACGTAGTATCAGTTTTTGTTACAGGACATGGAAATCGGTGGAAATACAGTGGAACAATCCTCTGGTGTACGCTGGACGCTACCCTTGCTGACGACATAGACGATGTTTTGTGCCGCGGTGATGTTTTCAGCCGGATTCGAGGCAGTGATGACGAAGTCGGCCTGCTTGCCGACCTCGACTGTGCCAATCAACTTGTCCTTGTAAATCATCTCGGCAGGCCAGCGTGTGGCGCCGAGCAGCGTACGGTAGGGAGTAATGCCGGCATCAACCATCATTTGCATCTCGCGGTGCAGCGATATTCCGGTCAACCTTTCCTGGCCGGCATCAGTTGCCGCAAGTACCTTGCCCCCGGCCTCGCTGAGCAGCCTGATAAAGGTATTTACCTTTTCAAGTCCAATCTTGTAGTTGGCCAGGTCTTTTGCGCTGATCTTTTCCGAGCGTTTCCACAGTGCAATGATGGGCGCCTTTTTTTCTTCCGACAGGTCACTGAACAGGCCACCGAACTGCATGTTTTTCTCGTCTTCCTGGGCCCAATCGGCCAGATGTGGGGAAAAATAGCCGTAACGCCCGACCATCGTCGGATTAAGATAAACGCCATTGTCGACCATTAGCTTGACTACTTCGGGGGCTTTTTCCAAATCCATCAGGTGATCATGTTGGGGAGATGACATATCCTTGGGCTGCTCACCTGAAAGTGTAGAAGATACAACCGGCCACATGTGTTCAATGAATTTCATACCTGCTTCAATTGATTCACGTGCGTCCTTGGAGTGTCCGACGACAGGCAGTCCACGTTTATTCGCTTCCTGCATGACAAGTGCCCGGAGGTCAGCCGGTAAGGTACTCTCCACCTTGATACCATCTGAGCCAATCTCTACCAGAAGATCCATATATTGGGCTATCTCTTCCTGGCTTTTTACCTGTACAGCGAGCGGATGCCCGCCTTCGGCAGGCCCATCAATGCGTTTGCCGGTTACATACAGGCCAGGACCACTGGTTGCGGGAGAATTATTCATGAAGTCCTTGTATTCCATTATCCAGGGGTTGGCATCCTGTCCAGTCTCCTCACAGGTTTCACCGCAGGGCCCGGTATCCATCAATGTGGTGACGCCATAATAGAGGCTCAACCTGCGCCAGATAGCCGCATCCGGGACAAACGGGCGGAAATGGACATGCGCGTCGATCAGACCGGGCAGGATATAGTTTGTATCAGCATTGATGATTCTGGCGGCAGGTGGCAAGTGATCAGTCGAGTCCGCCGCAATAATACTGTCTATCTTGCCATCACGTATGACGATACCCTTGATCGGTCTCGGGCCCGGTTCATCTGCGACCATATCCAGCAAGATGCCACCCTGGATCAACAGTTCTGCCTCGGGTACAGGTTCGGGTTCAGCCACCACAGGCACGGTTGGAGCGACGACGGTCGGCGTTTGTACCTGGGTCTGACCCTGATTATCCGGGCTACAGGCTGACAACAAGAGTGTCAGCATTATGGAAATCAAGGGTAGATGAATAAAACGGGTCAGTTTCATTTTCTATGCTCCGGTTGAGTCAGACGCTGGACGGTCGGACCGGGATTTTAGTGGAATTTCAAGTTATCACCCGTTTGGCTATGCGTCAAGTCAGCCATCCACACCGGATTCATGCTGCAAGTGCGTCATAATAATTACAATCAGACGCACCGTTTATATATAATGCGACACTTTACCCAACCGGTTAGCGGTTGCAATCCAATCAACAAGCAGAACGACAACTCATGAAAAAATACAAGATAGCAATATTGCCAGGTGATGGTATCGGCCCCGAGATCATGCGCGAGGCCGTCAAGGTACTGAAGGTCATAGACGAGCGTAATCCGGATGTCTCCTTTGAACTGACGGAGGCTCCGTTTGGAGCCAGTGCCTATTTTGAAAAAGGCCATCCGTTTCCAGAGGAGACAAAGGCGATATGCAGTCAGGCTGATGCAATCCTGAAAGGACCGGTCGGACTGAATTATGCGGAGACCGAAAAGATCCCGGTCGATCTGCGTCCGGAACGCGGTGCGATCCTGCCGTTGCGCAAATGGCTGAATACCTATGCAAATTTTCGTCCGGTCTATCTGCCGAAAGGACTGGCGCATTTCTCCCCGTTAAAACCGGAAATCATCGGTGATGGTATCGACATCATGATGATCCGCGAGCTGGTTGGTGGTCTTTATTTCGGCGCGAAGGAAGTGGGTGTGAATGAGCGCGGCCTGCGTTATGTCAAGGAAACGCTCGAATACGACGAAGAGCAGATTGCGCGTATCCTGCACGTCGGTTTTAAAACAGCGATGAGCCGCAAGCAGGTCCTGCATAACATCCACAAGAACAACGTACTCAAATCCAGCGTGCTCTGGAACGAGGTTCTGGAAGAGGTCGCCAGGGACTACCCTGAGGTCAAGGTTGTGCATGTGCTCGTTGATGCTGCCGCGACGCTGCTGTGTCTGAATCCGGGCCAGTTTGATGTGATGGTGATGGAGAATATGTTTGGTGACATCCTCAGTGATCAGGGTGGTGGTATCCTCGGTTCACTCGGTCTGATGCCTTCGGCCTGTCTTGGTGATGACAAGGCCTATTATGAACCCTCGCATGGATCGGCCCCCGACATCGGTGGCAAGAACATTGCCAATCCGTATTCGATGATAGGCTCGGTGGCGATGATGCTTGATCTCAGTTTTGGCATGACCGCCGAATCAAGGAACATCTGGCATGCGATGCAAAGCGTGTTCAGTCAGGGCTATTCCACGCCGGATCTCTCAAAGCCTGGCAGCAATGTAAAAATGATTGCGACCGACCAGTTTGGCGACAAGGTGATCGAGGAACTGAAAAAATGAAGTATAAATCGCTGATCATCTGCCTGCTTGCGCTGAGCGTATCTGGCCGGGCATATACTCTGGATCTGGGGTTCTCGGAGCTGGAGAAAGAGCAGAAACTCTGGACGGTCAATCTGGGAGTGATGGGATTTATCACTGCCTGGGGTGTGGCCAAATGGGACTACTTTGATCGTAGCCCGCACGCGCAACCGGAAGGCTGGTTTGGTCATAACACCGATGAGGGTGGCGCAGACAAGATTGGACATCTGTGGTCGACCTATACCGTAGCCGACAGTCTCGCATATATGTATAAGGGTTGGGGCTATGCACCCGATGCCGCTGCTGTCAATGGTGCCTTGTCCTCATTTGCGATCATGGGATTTATGGAGCTGGGTGACTCGTTCAGCGATTACGGATTCTCGTATGAAGACATGCTGATGAACACCGCCGGTGCCGCAGCGAGCTACCTGTTTTACAAATACCCGGAACTCGACAAAAAGCTGGACCTGCGTTGGGAGTACAAGCCGAATAGTGAGGAGACGGATTTCTTTACTGACTATCAGCACGCACGCTATCTGGTAGCATTGCAACTGGACGGTTTCGATCAGCTGGATGGCTCACCGCTGGAGTATCTGGAGTTACAGGCAGGTTATTATATCCGCGGCTTCGATAACAACGATCCGGATCGCGAGCGAAATCTCTACGTGGGCGTTGGGCTGGATATCGGCAAGATATTGACCGCCGCAGGCTGTGGCAGCTTCTGCAAGATGTTCCATTATTATCAGCCACCATTCACCTCAGTGACGGCGAAGTCGAAGCTGTAGGTTCAAAAAGCCCACCTGGCTGATTCCAATGCAGTGGAGGCATACCGGACCTGTCATACAGGTCCGGTATGCCTCACTGTATTTTACGTAATCGATAATCTTTCTGTTTTATGCCTGAATCTTGTCTATATTAACAACAGGCAGTTCAATACAGCGACTCCAGCAACGCTACCATATTGATCAGCTGCAATGCTTATGTAGCAATTATTGCTTACACATTTTTAGAAGTTTGCGACAGGATGAATCACGCGCTAACCTGCGCTTGTCATCAACAAAAAACCTGAAAGGAGGTGCGCACCTGAAATAACAGCCCCGCAAAAGCAAGTGTTTTATTAGTCAAGTTACATCTTCATCTGTAAAAAAAGTTCGTAAGCCGGCTCCTGTTGGTCAATAACAGCAAAAGGAACGGTCGCGATTAATTTAATTTAACAGTAGAGGGGGAGTGATGATGTCTAAATTTACACGCTTTATACCAAGGCTTTACCTTATAACCATCCTGTTAACTACCATACTACTCGCTCCAGCACCGGCCATCGGTCAGGCACTGGAGGAGATCATTGTAACCGCCCAACGCCGTGAACAGTCCCTGCAGGATGTGCCGATTGCCATCGACGTCTATGCAGCAGATATACTGCAGAAAGAGGGCTTTGACAACCTTGAGGAACTCACTGCATTCACACCGGCCGTGTTTGTGAATGAGGGAGGCGACCAGGGGTCCGATGTGTTCATCCGTGGGTTTGGTACCGTCGGTCGTAACTGGGCCAACGACTCGGCGATACCCCTGTTTCTGGATAACGTCAATCTGGGTCAGGGATCGATGGGCGCACTCGGCTTCATGGATGTGCAGCGTGTTGAAGTGCTGAAAGGACCACAGCCGATCCACTTCGGTATGAACGCCACCGGTGGGGCCATGAGTATCGTCAGCGCGAGGCCCACGCAGGAGTGGGACGGCTTTGTGAATGCCGAGACCGGGCAGACCGGCGATATGTCCGCCTGGAAACGGTTTGGTGACAAGGAACTGGAGGCAGCTGTCAGTGGCCCGATCACCGATACTCTGGCATTTCGTTTGGCCGGTATCTACAGTTCGCGAGACGGTCATCTTCGGGATGCCGTGACCGGGTATCCGATGGGTTACCGTAACTTCGTCGGTGGTCGTCTGTCATTACAGTGGCAACCAACCGATAACCTGACCGTGTTCAGCAAGATCGAACTGGCCCAGCAACAGTGGGCGGCTGCAAGCCGGGTCTGTCGGCGTGATCAGGATGATTATCCCAACCGTTTTACCCGTACCGGTTCCCCCACGCTTGCTGATGTGGAAACGGATCCGACGGCAATGTGGCTGGATTATGCAGAAGGAGGTACCGGCTGGAATACCCCGATCCACGAACTTGATACCTGTGGTGACAGTTATGCCTATACCGGGCAGACCGTCGTCCGTGAAGCACCGACCGTGTTTGTACGTACCCGGGATACGGTAACCGGTTTTCCGGATATCCGGCTGGCTTCTGCCTACTTCCTTAACAATGTAGCCGGAGGCGACTGGAATACCACACCTGTAGTGTTCGGCACCGGAAACCTGAACGGATTCAAGGGCAATGGGAGCGGTATTACCAATAACGGTTATATGGACGATCAGTTCATGGAGCCGAAGAACTTCCAGATCGACGTGAATTACCGTTTCGACAGTAATGTTGAGGTGCAGTGGACCAACAACTATATGGAAAGTTATTATCAGGATGCGTCTGCGGATCGAAACACGCCGTTTGCCGAAAATATCCGTAATCGTCTGGAGGACTATAATCAGTGGAGTTCCGAGGTCCGACTCTCCTCGTTTGAGCCAGGCAGGATCGAATGGATGGTTGGTGCGTTCATCCAGAAGGAGGACCTGCACTTTACCACGATCGATGCACGTGCTGAAATCCGGTTCAATAATCGCCTGAACGACAACTATCAGCAGGCCACCTGGAACAGTTACTTCGGTAACCTGACCTATAACTTCTGGGACAACAAGATGTCGGTCGATGCCGGTGTGCGTTATTCAAAAGCGAAGAAGGATCCGCGGCTGGTCAGCTATAATTCCTCCTGGATCTACGACATCACGCCCTGTACGGGCAGATCCACGGGCCCGGTTGGCAACCGCGCCAATGTAAATGCCTGGCGGGGTGATACCACAGACTGGGGAGGTATCCCGGTACAGGATGTGACGCCGACGGACTGCATCAAGGGTCTCGAACCGCTGGCACAGCGCATCGATGCGGAAGATGCACTGTATTTGGTCCCGAGCCTGAATGGCCGTAATGTCAATACGAGTAATCTCTGGTTCGTCCCTGCCAGTACGCAGCGAAACATCCCGGTTACCTGGCGCGGCAACTACACGGCGGCAGTTGGTATGACCCCCTGGAGCACAGACCAGCGTCGGTTCGAGCAATGGTCGGATGTCGAGCTGAGCTGGGACCACTGGGACCCGCAAGTGGTGTTGCGCTACCGACCCTTTGATGAGTTGTCGACGTATTTCAAGTACGCCACCGCGTTCAAGGCGGGCGCGTATGACCTGGGCTTTGGTGGTTCGCAACCACGCAGCGATGACCCGGGAGGTTTCGATGAACTGGTCATTGATCCGGAGTACAGCGAGACCTTTGAGTTCGGTGCCAGCGGAACCTTGCTCGATGGACGAGTCCGCTACAACGCCACCCTGTTCCGGGTTGACTTCGATGACCTGATAGCCACAACAGTGACGGACCCAGGTACCGAAAACCAGAGTACACAGGTTATTAATATCGGCGCGCAGCGTGCCCAGGGGCTGGAGCTGGACGGCCAGTTTGCTGCCACAGATCAGTTGTTGTTAGGTCTCAATTTTTCCTACCTGGACAGCAAGTTCACCTACTTTCCCAATGCAAACTGTACCCTGCACGAATTCCGTACTGCGCCGGAATCAGGTTGTGTCATCGTGCTTGACCCGGCGGGAGGGGGGGATATAACCAACCCGGACGATGCGCTTTCATCTACCATCGACCGCGCAGGCCAGACGGCGGCATTTGCACCCGAGTTCAGTAGCAGTTTCAGTGTCGACTACTGGCTACCGTTCCATGAATACAAGGTGGACATGGGTACCCGTGTGATCGCGTCGAGCTCGTATTACACCGACTTCCGCGAATTCGACAAGTCCACAATCCAGAAGGCCGCTGCGGATATGAACCTGCATCTGGGTATCGGTGCAATGGATGACAAGTGGCACGTGGGCCTCGCCCTGCGTAACCTGCTTGAACCGAGGGCGAGTTTTGATCCGGCGCAGACCTCCAACATTACCGAACTGGCCAACGAAGGTTTGCGTTCGAACCAGGTCAAGTCAGTCGCACTGACATTCAAGTACAACTTCTTTAACTAGGCCCCCGCTGTTACTTCGTGGCGGTCACCCCTCCGGGTGGCCGTCACAATCTTTTAACCGAGCGGCCCGTCGACTCTTTCCTGTAATTGCAGATTGATCAATCGTAATGCGGCATTGATCGCCGCAAACACCTGGTTGGCATGCACGCCACGGGTCTTCAGCCGTCGGCTGGTACTCTGCCAGGTGATGATAGACTCGGTCAACGCACTGGTTTCGCCACCGCGGGGGATACGCACCTCATAATCTTCCAGTTTCGGCAGTTTGTAATTGTAGTTTGCCAGTATCTGGTTGATCGCATTCATAAAGGCATCAAACCCGCCATTACCGGTACCGGTCGCCTCGTGGCGATTCCCGAACACGGAGGCTACCACTTTCACTGTCGACTCTTTCGACAGGTCACTGGCGATGGAGCAGCCTTCCAGCACCACATGATTGTAGTCCTTGCTCTCCAGCACATCGGCGATGATAAACGGGATGTCTTCCGGTGTGATCATCTGTTTCGAATCACCGAGTTCAACGATGCGTTTCAAAACCTTCTGCTGGTTTTCCTCACTCAGCGTCATATCAAGCGCCTCAAGATTCTTCAGCAACGAGGCCTTGCCGCTCATCTTGCCGAGTGCATAGGTACGCTTGCGCTGGAACCGTTCCGGCGTCAATGTACTTTCGTACAGGCCACCCTTCTTGTCGCCGTCGGCATGGATGCCGGCGGTCTGGGTAAATACATCGGTGCCGACGACCGGCATGTTCGCGGCTATCCACTTGCCGGAGAAATTCTCTACCAGTTTACTGAGGTCGAAGATGTGGTGTTCATTGATGGATAACTGCATGCCGAGCTTGTCCTTCAGCACTACTGCGACCTCGGCCAGCGAGGCATTGCCGGCCCGTTCGCCAAGACAGTTGATCGTACAGTGCACGGCGGCCGCGCCGGCCTTGACCGCCGCCATCACATTGGCCGTTGCCAGACCGTAGTCATTGTGCGGATGAAAATCAAACAGGTTACCCGGATAACGCGTAACCATATCGCTGATACTGGTATGGACCTCGTCCGGCCCCATCACCCCGAGCGTGTCCGGCAACAGGAAATGGGAGATGCCGCGTTCCTGCATTGCCTCCATGTGGCGATAGACATAATCGCGGTTGTCCTTGTAGCCGTTCGACCAGTCTTCCAGATACATATTGACCTTCAGACCCTGTTCCTGTGCATAGTCGAGTGTCTTGTAGATATCGGCGATGTGCTGTTCATGGGTCTTGTTCAGCTGCATACGACAGTGTTTTTCACTGCCCTTGGTCAACAGGTTCAGCACCTGGCCGCCGGTCTGGCGTATCCAGTCAACACTGCGGTTGAAATCGACAAATCCGAGGACCTCGACCCGGTGCAGGAAACCCTGGTCAGTTGCCCACCCGTTAATTGTGCTGACCGCGTCCATCTCACCACTGGACACCTTGGCCGAGGCAACCTCGATGCGATCGACATTCAGCTTCTTCAGCAGTGCCTGGGCGATATTGACCTTTTCGTCAGGCGTGAACGATACACCCTGCGTTTGTTCACCATCACGCAGGGTGGTATCCATCAGTTCAATATGTCGTGGCGTAGTCGTCATCTCGGTATATATATGGGGCGTTTTATTAATTCCACAACCAGGGCAGTTGCTGTTTCTGTTTCTGTTCAAATGCCGTGATCTTGTCGACATGCTGCAAGGTCAACGCAATATCGTCCAGACCTTTCAGCATGGTTTCCTTGCGGAACCCATCGATTTCAAAGCGGATGCGGATACCGCCAGGCGTGCTTAGCGTCTGATTTTCCAGATCGACCGTAAACTTGACGCCTTCATTGTGGCGGATCTCGTCCATCAGTTTATCCAGTTCCGGCCGGGTAACCACTATCGGCAGGATGCCGTTCTTGAAACAGTTATTGTAGAAGATATCGGCGTAACTGGTTGAAACGATCGTGTTGATGCCGTAGTCATCGATCGCCCACGGTGCATGTTCACGTGAGGAACCGCAGCCGAAATTGTCGCCGGCCACCAGGATACGCGCGCCCTTGAACGCGGGCTTGTTCAGCTCGAAGTCTGGATTTGGTGAGCCGTCCGGCAGATAACGCCAGTCGAAAAACAGATGCTTGCCAAAACCGGTACGTTGTACTTCTTTCAGAAACTGCTTCGGGATGATCTGATCGGTATCAACATTGCTGCGATCCATCAGTGCCGCGATGCTTTCATGTTTTACATAGGGTTCCATGGTTGTGCTTCCTCTCAGATATCAAGATTGCGTATGTCGACGAAATGCCCGGCGGTCGCGGCGGCGGCTGCCATGGCCGGGGACACCAGATGGGTACGCCCACCCTTGCCCTGACGGCCCTCGAAGTTACGGTTCGAGGTGGAGGCACAACGCTGACCGGGTTCGAGCTGGTCACCGTTCATGGCCAGACACATCGAACAACCGGGGTCACGCCATTCCCAGCCTGCGTCCAGAAAGATCTTGTCCAGACCTTCCTGCTCTGCCTGTTTCTTGACCAGGTAGGAGCCGGGGACGACCAGCGCGGTCACATTTTTGGCGACCTTCTTGCCGCGGGTGACATGTGCTGCCGCACGCAGGTCTTCAATACGGCCGTTGGTGCATGAACCGATAAACACAAACTCGACCGGGATATCGGTGATCTTTGTCCGTGGCTTTAATCCCATGTAGGAGAGGGCGCTTTCGCAGGCCTTGCGCTTGATATCATCGTCAAAATCTTCCGGTGCGGGCACAGTGCCATTCACGCCGATAACCTGTTCCGGTGAGGTCCCCCAGGTGACCTGCGGGGCGATGTCGTTTGCATGGATGGTGACGACCTTGTCAAACTTTGCACCTTCATCGGTCGCAATGCTGTTCCAGTAGGCCACGGCCGCATCCCAATCAGCGTCTTTCGGGGCAAACTCACGGCCTTTTATGAACGCGAGCGTCTTCTCATCCGGGGCGACCAGACCGGCACGGGCACCGCTTTCAATGGCGAGGTTACACAGGGTCATACGACCTTCCATACTGAGCTCAGTAATGGCAGAACCGGCGTATTCGATCACATGGCCGTTGCCTCCGGCGGTACCGATATGGCCGATGATCGCGAGTGCGATGTCTTTCGCGGTACAGAACGGGGACAACTTGCCTTCAATTTTGACCAGCATCGATTTGGACTTGGACTGACGCAGCGTCTGCGAGGCGAGTACATGTTCGACCTCGGAGGTGCCGATACCGAACGCGAGTGCGCCAAAGGCACCGTGGGTCGCGGTATGGCTGTCACCGCAGACCACGGTCATGCCCGGATGGACAAAGCCATGCTCGGGAACGACGATATGAATGATGCCGTTGTTCGGGCTCTTCATATCGTACAGATTCAGATTGTGCACGCGGCAATTCTCAATCATCACCTCGACCTGTTTGCGCGCTATCGGGTCCTTGATCGGCAGATCCCGGTCTTTCGTCGGCACACAATGATCCAGCGTTGCCATGATCGCATGTGGCTGACGCACCGGGCGTTTGGCCATTTGCAGACCTTCAAACGCCTGCGGGCTGGTGACTTCATGGACCAGATGGCGGTCTATATAAATTATCGGGGCCTGACCGGGTTCTTCATGCACCAGATGCGCATCCCAGATCTTTTCATACATGGTCTTTTTCATAATACTGTCCATTCCTTATATGTATTAGGTAACTGCCAAATAACAGAATAAATCTGGGGAGTATTCTAGTCAGTTATAAAAATAACTCAAATTCATATATTTTATTAATTGAATAACAATCAGGAATACTCTACCTTTTATTTATGGATACAAATCAGTTAGCCGCCTTTATTGCCGTCGCCGAGACCAGTTCGTTTTCGCTGGCAGCGGAACGCCTGCACCTGACCCAGCCGGCCATCAGCAAGCGCATCGCTGTGCTCGAACAAATGATAGGCAACAGCCTGTTTGATCGTATCGGTAAACGGGTCATCCTGACCGAGGCCGGACAGATACTGCTGCCGCGGGCGATGAAGATCCTGCGCGAGATCGAGGATACGCGCACCGCAATCCATAATCTCGGCACATCCGTAAGCGGGCGATTATCCGTGGCGTCCAGTCACCATATCGGTCTGCACCGCCTGCCACCGGTGCTTAAGGAATATTCCAGTCTGTATCCACGGGTGTCGATTGATATCTCGTTTCTGGATTCAGAACAGGCCTACCAGCAAGTGGCACACGGCAAGATTGAACTGGCGGTCGTTACACTCGCACCGGTCACTGTGGAGAATATTGTCAGTCAGCCGGTATGGGACGATCAGTTGTGCATCATGACCGCTGTTGATCATGCGCTGACCCGACTGGACAAGGTGACGCTGAACGATCTGCTCGAATATCCGACCATACTGCCGGCAGCCAATACATTCACCCGACAGCTGGTCGAAACGATCTTCAAGGATCACCGGATTCGTCTTGAAGTGGATATGTCGACGAACTATCTGGAGACGATCAAGATGATGGTCTCGGTTGGCATGGCCTGGAGCATCCTGCCGTTGACGATGCTGGATGACAGTCTGGTCGTGTTGCCGGTGGATAATATCCGGCTGAGTCGCAAGCTGGGATACATCTATCATCGCGACCATACACTCTCGAATGCGGCAAGTGCGTTTATCACCATATTGAACAGGAGCCCGACACTGATTAGCTGAAGGCCTGAAAAAGTCGGTTGATCCCATCAATTAAATCGTGTAAAAACTATGTAAGAATTGTGCAAGTATTGTGTTAACTTATAAAAGAGGAAACCTGTAATCATCTATTAACAGACGTAAATCAATCCTGATAGTCGCAAATATCAAAGCGGATTCATTTCTTAAGGGGGGGTGTCCAATGCTGTTGATTCAAAGACGTGTTCTAGGTGTAGCCATAGCCTCAGTAGTTTCATCCACTGTTTTTAACCCATCCATTGTAGCCGCTCAGGCACTTGAAGAGATCGTCGTTACGGCCCAGCGTCGTGAGCAGTCCATCCAGGAGGTTCCGATATCGCTGGAGGCATTTAGCGGTGCAACGCTGGCGACACAGGGCTTGCGCTCGATGGAGGACGTCTCGATGTTCTCGCCCAGTGTCGAGATCGACATCCGTACCCAGGACCAGGATATCGCTGTTCGCGGTATGGGTACTACCGGTAATAACCTCGGTCTGGAACAAGCCGTACCAACCTTCTCCGATGGCGTCCATTACGGCCGTACCTCGATGATCATGGGTGCGTTCCTCGATGTGGAACGTCTGGAGGTATTGCGTGGCCCACAACCAATCGCCTTTGGCCAGAACGCCACCGCCGGTGCCTTCAGCATCATCTCGAAAAAGCCGACCGAGGAATGGCAGGGTGATGTGACCTCCGAATTCGGTAACTGGGGTCGCATGAGCGTCGAGGGCGGTATTGGTGGCCCGATCACCGATACGCTGGGGATACGTGTTGCCGGACAGATCGACAGGATGAGTGGTTATCTACGTGACGTCATAACCGGTGATATGTTTCCCGACAGCGATGAAAAGGCGGCCAGGGCAACGCTGTTATGGAGACCGACCGAAAACTTCGAGGCGACCCTGAAGGGCGAATATTCCCGTCGTCGTCGCGACGGTGATGGTATGGCGGTATGCCGCGTCGCCGGGACGGTACCACAGACCGAGCGCGCGGTCACGATACCGGGTCTGGTACCCGCGTTTGACCAATTCAAGCAGGTGCTGGCCTTTCCGAACGATTGCGAGAATGGTTTCAAGCGGATTGGTATCCGCGAAGGTCAACTTCCATTCTTCAAGCCGGTGCATGGCATAGACCAGGAAGACAATAATGCCGGTATCGTCGATATCACGACCATCTGGCCGAAGATGATGGAGCGTCCTGATGCACACGATGATATGGATGCCTACAGCTACAGGCTGGGTCTGAACTACCAGATGGACAACGGGGTCAATATCGATTCTAACACCGCCTACGTTGATTACCAGCGGTCCTCCAATTTCGACAATTCCAGTTCGCCGATACCGACCAACCTGCAGCACCGTGGCGAGATCTTCGATATGGTCAGCCAGGAGTTTCGTTTCCTGTCGCCTCGTGGCGGCACAATCGAGTGGGAGACCGGTTTGTTCTACCAGAATGAGGACCTCGACCTTGGTAATCTCGGCAATCTGAAATACCAGACCATGTCTCTGCGCGCCAATCTGCGCCAGCCGATGCGTTTCCACGAAAGCTGGCAGGACACGACCTGGAAGAGTGCGTTTGCCTCGTTGACCTGGAACGTTACTGACAAGGCCGCGATCGATGTCGGCGCGCGTTATACCGATATCAAGAAGGATTCCTATATCCTTGGTCTGGCCTCGACGTTCATCTATAACGTCAACCCGTTTACCAATGACGGTGATGGCAATCCAGCCACGGCAATGGCCAATGGTCATCGATCCCCTGCAGATAATAGAAACGTGTTTGCTGCAGGCGGTCGTGGTCCGACGAATCTCGCCAGCCAGATAGTCGATTGCAGTGTGGCAGGCCCAAATCAATACATGTGCGGCAACTATGGTGCCGGGTTCTGGACCTATCAATATAATTCAGGCCAGTCTCGCCGTGGTGTGCCGGATGCGTGGGATACGCTGGCGCCGATCGATATTGGCCCGATCACTGCCGCCACACGTGCGATGAATAATAGTAACGATTCGGGTCCATATCTGAACGAATACCGCGATGACAGCCTGGATCCGCAGGTGACCTTGCGCTATAAATTCTCCGATGACCTCTCGGTTTATGCAAAATGGGCCCGTGCATTCAAGGGCGGTGGTGCTGACATCTCAAGCGGTTCCTTGCCAAACACTCCAGAGGAATTCCCGCTGCTGGCTGAGAATGCGGAGAACTTCGAACTCGGAGCGAAGGGTAGCCTGCTCGACGGGGCGGCCAACTTCAATATCACCCTGTTCCAGGTTACGATTTCTGACCTGCAGATTGCCACCACGGTACCGCAAGGGCTCAATACGCAGTCCAGTTTCTCGACCAATGCCGGCGAGCAGCGCACGCGAGGTATTGAGTTCGACGGCCGCTGGGCCGCCACGGATCGGCTGACATTGGGTATCAACGGCGCACTGATGGACGGTGTGATGGTCAAATTCGAGGGTGCCGGCTGTACGGATGCCGAGTATGAGGCAGCAGACACCGGGCCGTGTATCTCCGAGGCAGAATCGATTGCCCTGTTTGGCGACGACTCCGGCGAAGCCCTTATTGACCGTAGCGGGCAGAAGGCCCCGCGGACACCGGACTGGAAAGTCGTATTCAATCTTGACTGGTGGTACCCGATTGGTGATAACTACAAGTATATGTTCAATACGACGGCTACCTATCGCGACGGTTATATCTGGAGTGTCGAGGATTTCGATGAGGTCGTCAAGTATGATGCCGGTGTGATTGCAAACCTGAATGCAGGCTTCGGCGATATTGATGATACCTGGAGTGTGATGTTCTGGGGCCGCAATATTCTCGAGACCGGCATGAAGTATTTCCCTGAGTTCCACGTCGACCCTGAAGGCCGTATAGACAATGCACTCAGCCCGCGCAACTGGTTTAGCTACGGCGTGCAGTTACAGTACAAGTATAACTAGAAACAGTATGTCTACCGGCCCCCGTCTCGGGTGCCGGTAGGCTGACTGTCCATGCCGGGCCTCGCCCGGCAGCATGGAAAAAATTCAGCCCTGGTCACAGGGCTATTTTTTGTCCGCAGTACAGGCACAGGCACAACACCCGTTTGCCCGCTGAATAATTCCAGACAATTCCCGCGTGATACTCTATGCTGAATCATCTATCGCCAGTCCAGGGGAGTTGAGCCATGAGCAATGACACGATTACCGTAGAAGTGACCGAGAGTGGACAATCAATGCAGGTGGTCGTGCTGCATAAACGGCCTGAGCGTATCGATGTCGTTATCGGCAAGGGTGTGCACAGTGTGCAATGTGAACTGACTCCGACACGGAATGGACAGGCCTATGCTGGTACGGTAATGGGCAGGGAAATTGTCTACCGTCATTCACGTGAGCAGGTACAGGCAGAGCTCGACAAGGTCAATCCGGCACTGAAGAAATCCAGACGGTTTTAAAGAACGGTTCTGAAATCCCTGTGGTATCAGCCATCTGGTTATAATCGTTCAAGACACGCTGTGAATACATCCATGTACGCTCGAGCGCCGCATCCATGCGGCTAACGGTCTTTCACAATTATAACCAGATGGCTGATACCAATCTTCATTGGCATCCGGAACAGCTCTTTTTAATAGCTTCGCTATTTGTGCCGACGTCGCCAATCCCACGGTGCCACCGGCTTGGTCCTTGCCCACAGACCTGTCCGTGCCACACGGGCGGCGGTTTCTGCCTCAGCCAATGTGGTATCTGATTTCGCAAAATATTTATACCACCAGGCATGACCGTCGCGCACCATCGCGACATTGATATTCGTGCCTTCCAGATAAACGGTGCTGACCAGACGTCCGTAGTCATCGATGTCCTGTACCATAACGGTGACCTCCCGATCGTCTACCAGTGCATCCAGTGCCAGCGAGGCGGTGTCGCCGTGGGGTTGATC
Organism: Klebsiella pneumoniae; assembly: GCA_945878555.1. Classification (GTDB taxonomy): domain Bacteria; phylum Pseudomonadota; class Gammaproteobacteria; order Eutrophobiales; family Eutrophobiaceae; genus Eutrophobius. The sequence goes on along the minus strand of CAMDWI010000022.1, from coordinate 14,074 downwards.
GCGTTCGGGTGCATCGATACCGTACAGGCGGATCTTGTATTCATTCAAATCCCGGGTGACCAGCCTTAAGGTATCGCCGTCGGTAACGCTATCGACCGTGCCGGACAGTTGCTGGCCCCGCGGTGGTAACGCGGAGGGTGTAGTTGTGTTGCGCTGGCGAGTGGGACTGGCATCGCCCAGAAGTTCGCTGACGAGGTCCTCGTGCCAACTGACCCGTCCCTGGTCAAAATACTGCCAGGCACTTAATGCCCCCAGCAGTAACAGTGTGGACCCCAGCGATCGGCTTTTGATCAGTCTCAGCAGTTTACCCGGATGCATGCTTTTCCCGGGATCAAAAACTGCCACTGACCGACAAGGTAATCTTGCGGCCATTGTAGCGGTTGCGGGTCTCGAGGAAGTCTACCGGTGACAGATCACGCTCACCCTCAAACACGGTGCGGTCACGCCATTCCTTGAAGTCGAGCAGATTCTCGCCAAGTATGCGCAGCTTCAGTCCCCACCAGCGGGTCGTTTCGACAAACGCATCGACGGCAACATCTTCGTCATAACTGTCCAGCTCATCCACCTTGAACAGATCACGTCTGTCGCGCTCTGCAACCGTCCAGCCCCAGGCCACCCTTGATGCCTCAAGGTCCTGACGGAAATCCAGCCGGAGAAAATAGTGCATGTTCCGGTTGCCCGTCATCAGGCTGCGGTAAGCCGTATTGCCACCTTGCCCCGAGAGGAACCGATTCTCACCGGTCACAGGGTCAACGACAGTGGAATCCTGCCAGCGTGCGGTGAAGCTCAGCTTTGAGCCGGTCAGCCCCAGCCATTCGAGCGGAATGGAGTTCTCGAAATCCACACCCCAGCGCCGTCCGTTCCCGATGTTACCGGGAACTGCATTCGTGGCCGTCACGGGCAGCAGATCCAGCACGTCATCGATCCAGTGGTGATAGGCCGTTACCTTGACGACCCCGATCTTGCCGTAGCGTTTCTCGTAACCGAGGCTGGTGACCCAGGTGGCGTCAGGATGCAGATCCGGGTTGCCGAGCAGGATGTCATCATCTTCAAAGACGGTTGCACTGATAAAATCATTGAAGTTCAGCTGCGCGACCTCGCGTTCCAGTGAGAAACGAAGGCGTTGACCTTGTCCCGCCGACCAGATCACACTGGCCATCGGTTTGAGAAAGCGGAAACTGCGCTCCTGTTCGCTGTCACCGGTCTGGGAGATGGTCGAGAACTCGGCCCCGAGTCCGTAATCAAACTCCAGACTACCCAGCGACCAGTTGTCTTTTAATTGCAGGTCCCAGCGTACCTCATCAACGCGTGAGTTCGCGCCGGGGACATTTACGACCACCGGACCTGTACCCCGGTCATCGGTCTGGACCAGACTTCCATCCACTTCATTGTAGGCACCTTCCATATTCAGCTGGATGGCATGACCTTCCATACCGGACCAGTTGAATTCAAGACGGGCGATACCTTCGGTGGTATCTGTATCCGTCTCGGCGATGCGCAGCAAGGTCTCAATGCCCGACGTATTGACCAGCCGACGCGTGGAGGTCTTCGGAATTTTTTCCATATACAACAGGAATATCGCCTTGCCGAGGAGGTCCTCGTTCAGATTGCGCACGACATCGGTGCCGACCTCCACACCTTTAATAACGAGTTCATCCTCGATAAATTCCTGACGCACGCCACCGGGTGGGCTCTGCGGGCTGATGTCGATACGTTGTCGGGGATTACGCGAATCCGAGCTGATTTTTCCGTTTGCATTGATCAGGCTTTCACCTATCCAGGTGGAGCCACTCAGCGTCCCGACCACCTCGATGCCGGTCGATTTCTGGCCGGTATCACTGGTTTCAACCACATTACCCAGGCCGTCAAGCAGGATGCGGTCACCGGTTTCACCATTTGCCTCACGCTCACTATAAAAACCGGCGGTATAGTCGATATCACCCCAGCGATCGGTCAGTGAAATATCAACCGAGGGTTTGATCGGGCCACGGTTATTGTGCCGCAGCGTTGTTTCATAACGCACCCTGGCTGGCATATCGCCATGCAGGATGATATTGACCAGCGCGGAATGACCCAGCATGTCGATACCGCGGACCTGGTTGCGGATCAGTTCAATACGTTCAACCTGACCGGCTGAGATACGTGTCAGAAATTCGGAAGGGGTATTCTGTTTTGCACTCGGGCGGCGACCATTGATCAGCACATTACCGGCGGCAGCACCGAATCCACGGTTGTCTTCACCGTCATCCAGCAGAAATCCCGGTACCTGGCGTACCATGTCGAGCGCGTTGCGAGGCTGGTAGCGACTGAAGAACACCGCCTCATAACTCATCACCTCATCGGCGGATGTTACGGGTTCTGCGGCTGTGGTCTGTTCGGTTTGTGGTTGAGACCGGACGATACCCGGCAGTAACATTCCGGTAGCGATTACGATGCACAAGCGGTTACCCCAGACCTTCATTACTCCCCCGATAAAAAAGCGATTTCAGCCCTCAAGTATCCCAACCCTGTTCAATATCGTCCAGTGATTAAATTGTGCAAATCAAGGGCAGGGGAGTGGTTGAAAAGGTCTGTTATCAATTTGCTGTGGGATCAGCCGTCTGGCTATAATCGTTCAAGACACGCTGTGAATACATCCATGTACGCTCGAGCGCCGCATCCATGCGGCTAACGGTCTTTCACAATTATAGCCAGACGGCTGATTTCAGACATTATCAGAAACTGGAAGTATCAGTTATACCACCTTGGTCTTGAACGGTTATAGCCAGATGGCAGATCCCACGGAATACGCTACAGTCATCTCGGGAGTGCAGTGCAATTCTTTGGGAGCAGGGCGGGTTCCAGTGTGCCTTTGCAAGTCCATTCAACACTGGTATTTACGATGGCCGGGATGAGGTTGATTTGTTTCCCCGCTATTCGTTCGGGGGCCTCCAGTCCGGGCCTGGCAGTCAAGTGCACACTGATGACGCCGGGGCCGTCAACGCCAACGTCTATCGAGTCAACGATGGTCTGGCTGAGATCCGGAGTGATGACAGTGCCGGACTTTTGCCAGTCTACCTCTGCAGGCAATACACCGTTCTTTTTCCAGTAATCGGTGATGGCGGTTTTATAGGGCAGCGCCGTGCTGAGGCCCTGTAGTATTCTCGCTTCGTCTGTCAGCCCGACCTGTTTGTCGGTAAAGACAAAATTCCATGACAACACGATGACAACGAGTAGCAGCACTATTAATGTACGGTTCATAGACTCACCCCTGGTACAGTCAAAAGAAAGTATAACTGCAGTCAGTCATAGTTTTGACACTATGACATGAACCTCTGGTCAGAATAGCCTGTTTTATCTGGACGATCTATATGCACCAATATGTTGCATATTATCATGCTGAAATCTTATAAAAATCAGTAGGCTGATGCGCTTTTGCCCTTGCAAGATACGGCCGGTAAATGCAAGACTTCGCTATCAACTACATTTAAGGAAATTGCCATGCCGCTGTTTATAAAAGTTAGCCCTGGTTTTCTGCATACACTGGTCGTTGGTGCACTGGTTCTGGGGAGTGCTCCTGTTACCGCCCAGGAACCGGTCGGCTGGGGTTCCGGTGCCGAGATCGAATTCCATACCTTTTCCATCGTGGCCATTGACCCGTTGACCGGCGAGTCCGGCGTCACTGTGACCACGCGCCGACCCTGTGTGGGCAATGCCGTGCCCTGGACCCGGCCCGGTGTAGGTGCGGTGGCGACCCAGGGTGGTACCCGCATTGAATATGGAAACGATGTACTGGATCTGCTGGAGCAGGGGTTGTCCGCACAGGAAGCGCTCGACCGTGTTGTCGCCGCCGATGAGGGCAGGGAAAACCGTCAGGTCGGTGTGATTGATATGCAGGGCCGTACCGCGCAATGGACCGGTAAACAGCAATACGGCTCGGAGGCGCAGGGCGACTGGGTCAAGGTGCGCAACGGGACCAGTTATGCCGTGCAGGGTAATTCGTTGGTCGGACCCGAGGTCGTTGATGCCGTCGCTGATACCTTCGAGAAAAGTGCAGGCAAGAACCGGCACCTGGCCGACCGCATGATCGAGGCGATTGCTGCCGGACAGGCACTCGGAGGTGATGGCCGTCACGGCGAGACCCAGTCCGCTGCCGTGCTGGTTGCCGACCCACGCCCCGGTACCTCACGTCGTCCCGATCAGATCAGCGTTGATATCAATGTGTGCGAGAACCCGGAACCGGTTGCCGAGTTACGCCGTATCTATAACACCCTGGCCGAGACACTCGGGTTCCGCACGCTCAGTCAGTTCCAGGGCAACGACATCGTCCAGTTGAAGGTCATGTTGCATGCGCTCGGTTTTTTCAAGGCCGGTAACCGTGAGCTCTCCTTGCAGGATCCCTCGCTGCGTATCTATGACGCCGAGGCGATCGCAGCGGTAGACAGTTTCCGTACAGCCCAGGGTTGGGGAACACCGGTCAAGGGTTATGTGGATCAACGCACCGTAAAACAACTATGGCTGAAGCTGGAAGAGGCGGGCAAGGCCGCGCAGATCAGCAAACAACTGATGGAGATTAATCGCGTCACCCGATAACAATAATCTGCCTGATCAGCCCGGAGGGGACAGTATAAAGTATTCTTGATATCCCGGTACTGACTGACTATAGTCTGGATATGGACGTATTTGTTCGTCCAGTCATCGTATTTTCGACCTGTCCGTTATACCGGTATGAGGTGGATAATGACTACACAAGGCAAGCAAATTGTTTCCGGGTCAACTGCCTCTCTGGTTCTGATGGTAAGTTCGCTACTGTATGGAAACGCCGTAAATAACGACCTGACGGAAGAAGACCTGATATCTATCCCCTTGTACCTAGCGGATGTTGACCCGCTGCCCGTTGATGCGGATTACGAGGCGGAGTTGGCTTACATCAGGGCAGTCCAGCACGCCGTCCTCGATATCGCCTCCGGAAATACAGGTGTACCGGAAGGTCGGCGCCGCGAGCCGATGCAGTTATATCTGTCAGGTTCCGGACTTTGTTATGACCGCAGTCGGGTGATCGAAAAAATCCTGCACTACGCCGGTTTTCAGACCCGTCATGTATTTATTATCGCACTCGAACAGAATGCCAGCCCATGGGGTTCATTTTTATCGTCCGATGTGATGTCACACGCCGTCACCGAGGTTTTAACCCGGAAAAGCTGGATGGTGATTGATTCGAATACAGACTGGGTCGCAATGGCGGACGACAGGACACCGGTTTCGATCCGGCAGATTCACCGCTACGCAAAAAATAGCGCCGGGTCGCAATGGCACAACCCCCCGCCAAATGACATATATAATGAGCCTTTTACCTACCTGTATGGCCTGCACTCCAGACACGGTGCATTTTTCCCGCCGTACAACCGGATCCCCGACATACAATACGGCGAGTTTATCCAGAATTTGCTCTGAATGTGTCGGGACAGCGGTCCCGCTCCTGTCTGCCAAATCGCAGGCCTTTTCATCCGCCACCTTATAATGTTATTGTCAGTCCTGGTATCAGCCTGACTGACGGAAATTAAATCTGCCTGCTTATGAAACTCCAAGCCATCCTTGATTCAATTGAACGCGCCGGAAACAAATTACCTAATCCGGCGATGTTATTTGTGTATCTGTGCCTGACAGTGTTGCTGGTATCTGCAATCTGCGCGGCCCTCGCCGTTGAGGTAATTCATCCGCTGGACGGCAAGACAATTGCAGCGGTCAACCTGCTCAGCGTGGCCGGTTTGCACCGGATACTGCTTGAATCCGTCACCAATTTTACCGGGTTTGCACCGGTGGGTACCGTATTGGTCGCCATCATGGGTGTCGGTATCGCCGATCACTCCGGACTGTTGAAGGCCATGTTGCGGGCCACCGTATTAAAGGCACCACGCCAGTTTCTCAGTTTTATCATTGTCTTTACCGGTGTGATGTCGAGCATGGCCGTCGATACCGGTTATGTCGTATTGATACCGCTGGCGGCCGTTGTATTTGCCAGTGCGGGCCGTCATCCGCTTGCCGGTATCGCCGCCGCGTTTGCGGGTGTATCGGGTGGATTCAGTGCAAACCTGTTGATAGGGCCGGTCGATGCCTTGCTGGGTGGTATCTCCACCGAGGCGGCGGCGTTGGTGCAGCCCGGTTATGAGGTCACTGCGGCGGCAAACTATTATTTTATGGTTGCTTCAACGGTCCTGCTGTCCTTACTCGGCACCTGGGTCACCGAGAAACTGGTGATACCCCGTTTGCCCGTCAGTAAAGATACCGGCGAGGATCAGAGTGAGCAGATATCCGCTGCCGAATCGCGCGGACTGAAATATGTCGCCGCATTTACCGCGCTGTTTGTGGGCGTACTGCTCGCAGGCTTGTTGCCCGGCGACGGTGTGTTACGTGATCCGCAGACTGGCGGCGTGCTTACCTCGCCCTTTATCAAGGGCATCGTCACCATCATTGCCTTTTATGCCGCGCTGGCCGGTATCCTCTACGGCCGTGTCAGCGGCAGTTACCAGCGCACCAGTGACTTTGTCGATGGCATGGAACAGAACATGGCGACAATGGCGGGCTATCTGGTGTTGATGTTTTTTGCCGCGCAGTTCGTCAGCTATTTTTCGTGGAGTAACCTCGGTAGCATCATCGCGATTAGCGGTGCAAAACTGCTGGAGCAATTGCACCTGAACCAGTCGTTCCTGCTGGTCTCGTTTATCCCGCTGGTTGCCTTTATCAACCTGTTTATCGGCAGTGCGTCGGCCAAGTGGGCGCTGATTGCGCCGGTCTTCGTGCCGATGTTTCTGTTGTCGGGTATTTCGCCGGAGGCCACCCAGGTCGCGTATCGTATCGGCGACAGCTCAACAAACATTATTACCCCGTTGATGCCGTATTTCGGTGTTGTTGTCGCCTTTGCCAGAAAACATGACCCGAGTACCGGCATCGGGACGATCATCGCGATTATGTTGCCTTACTCGGTCTCGTTCCTGATCGGCTGGTCACTGTTCCTCTTGTTGTGGATACTGCTTGGTATACCCATCGGTCCGGGCGCATCCGTATTTATCTGACGTGTATTGATTATTAAACCCTGTTTGTAAGGAGTAGATTATGAAACGCAAAGGTTCAGCTGTATGGAAAGGCAACCTGAAAGAAGGCAAGGGCACCGTATCAACCGGCAGTGAATTGCTGGTCAACGCACAATATTCTTTCGGTACCCGCTTTGAAGAAGGCAAGGGCACGAACCCGGAAGAGTTGATCGCCGCCGCCCATGCCGGGTGTTTTTCGATGGCACTGTCTGCACAACTCGGCAACGCCGGTATCACACCGGAAAGTATTTCCACTACGGCCACACTGTCACTGGAAAAACTGGAGGCCGGTTTCACCATCACGGCGGTGCATCTGGATGTGGTCGCAAAGGTCCCCGGTGCCGACAAGGCCGCGTTTGAGACTGCCGCGAACAATGCGAAGGCCGGTTGCCCGGTATCCCGAGTGTTAAACGCCACCATCACGATGGATGCAAAACTGGAATCATAATGTCAACAACAGAGGGGGGTCATATGAGAAATACACAAGGAATGAGCGGATGGTTGTCGGCTGTGCTGCTGGCACTGTCCGTTAGCCTCTTGCCATATCAGACGAATGCACAAGACGTAAACGTGCTCAACGCCACCATGGGTGAAGACGTCCCGACACCGGAGGCCAGTATTGCCGAGGTCAGACAATTGCTGATCGATGGCAGCGCCATCTTGCTGGACTCACGCGCACGTGAGCAGTTTGTCGCCGGTCATATCCCCGGGGCGAACAATATTGATATGGAACCGGATGCCGCCGGTTATGTGGCCGAGGTAGAAAAGCTGCTCGGTGGAGACAAGACAAAGGCGCTGGTGCTGTATTGCAACGGCCCGAACTGCGGTGCCAGCCGTGTGCTCGGCAAGAAACTGGTCGCTGCCGGGTTTACCAATGTACGTCGATTCCAGCTTGGGATCCCGTTCTGGCGCACGATGGGCGGTCCTACCGTGATGGAGCTCGAAGGCGTGGTGCGTATTTTTGATGTCGATCGTACTGCGGTCTATTTCGATGGTCGCAGTCCGGAAGAGTTTGCCAAAGGATCTATACCCGGTGCACATAATGTACCTGCCGATCAGATTGAGGCCGGCGTGCTCGACAAGGCACCAAAACCACGACAGGATCTGAATACCCGGATTATCCTGTTCGGCAGCGATGGCGCGCAGGCCCGCAAGCTGGCTGACGCAATGGCTGATTCGCCGTATCATAATGTGAACTATTATCCGGGTACGTTTGAATCATTGCAGTCGGCGATACAGGCGAAGATGAAGGCGGCGACGAAATAATACCGGGCAAACCATAATTTAATTTATAACCAGTCAACAACGAGCGGGGGAATGCGCATGAACACAATGCGTGGTAGCGGAATGCGGGGTGCAGTCAAATTTCTGATGTGGATGACGGTCTGTCTCGGCAGCACATCTGTACTGGCACAAGCGGTCACGGTGTTTGAAGGCGCGCGTCTGATACCCGGCAACGGTAATGCACCGATTGAAGACAGTATTTTGATCGTGCAGGGTGCACTGATCACCGCGGTCGGTCGTCGTGGTGAACTGACCGTACCGGACGGTGCGACACGGGTAGACCTGACAGGCAAGACGGTCATGCCGGCGATTATCGATACACATAAACACCTGTCCGGTGAGCGCGAAAAACTGATCGAGCAATTAAAACAACTGGCCTATTTTGGCGTCGGGTCAGTCTTGAGCCTGGGGCAGGATGTCACCGATGTTCCGTTTGAGGTGCATGAGGAAATGATACCGGGCACCGCACGCATCTATACGGCGGGCCGTGGTATCACCATGCCGGAGCCGGGTCGTTCCGAGGCACCCATCTGGGTGAAAAATGAAGCAGAGGCCTTGCAGGCCGTACATGGGCAGGTGGCCAGACATGTCGACATGCTCAAGATCTGGGTGGATGACCGTGAAGGTCAGTTCGAAAAGATGCCGCCTGCCATCTACAAGGCGATCATCGATGAGGCACACAAGAACAAGATACAGGTTGCTGCCCATATCTTTGCGATGGAAGATGCGAAGGGACTGTTAAAGGCAGGTATTGATGTGTTTGCCCACGGCGTACGTGACCGTGATATTGATGATGAGACTGTCAGTCTGTTCAAGACGCATCCTGATGTGTTCCTGATCCCCAACTTGCCGGATCGCGGTGTGGCCGCAGACATGAGCTGGCTGAAGGGTTCATTGCCACAGGCTGAACTGGACAAGATCCAGGCCGCCACCACCGATAAGCCCGAGGCGCAGAAGCTCTATGGCATACAGGCGCGTAACCTGGACAAGTTGTACAAGGCCGGTGTGAAGACCGCCTTCGGCACCGATGGTGGTGTCCTCTGGGAACACCACATGGAACTGGAGAATATGGTTGTTGCCGGATTGACACCGGCACAAGTGATCGTTGCCGCGACCAAAACCTCGGCCGAGTTGCTGGGGCTGTCAGACTCTGGCGTGATCGAAACCGACAATATTGCTGACTTCATTGTGCTGGATGCGAATCCGCTGGACGACATCACCAATACGCGCAAGATAAACGCGGTGTATATCCGGGGTGAAAAGATAGCGAGATAGTAACGCTGAAATAACAAACAGGTAATAATGTAGTAACGGGGGCAGACCCGGTCTGCCCCCGCCCGCGTTGCAATGCAGCAGATACCAAATAAGTAAAAATATGTGATATCTGCTGATTAAGTTGATTTTCCTCTACGATTGTACCATCCTTTAATCAAAGAAAAATAATAAACAAGGTCACCCGGTATCAGCGCGGTAATAAGGTTGCGCGGTTCTGCGACTACGCTGAAGGGTGGGGGGTATAGTATGTCTGTCGACAGCAATTTATCGGCTGTGGAACTGTACAAGGCGTTATTTGATGCCAGTCCACATGCCTACCTGATCCTGAAACCGGATGATCTGTACACGATCATCGCCGTCAACGAGCGCTACCTTACAAACACCGGTACTCGTCGTGAGGACATTGTCGGTCGTGGCTTGTTTGAGGTTTTTCCCGATAATCCCGACGATACCCGCGCCAGTGGCACCAGCGACCTGCGCAGCTCCCTGAACCGTGTCACCACCGAAGGTTGCCCGGATATCATGGGAGTGCAGCGCTATGATATCCCGTTGCGTGATGGTAGCGATCAATACGAGGTCAAATACTGGAGCCCGGTCAATACACCGGTATTCAATCAGAACGGTGAAGTCATCCTGATTATACATCACGTCAAGGACGTGACCGATTATATCCTCAGCCGTGAAACTGCGAATCAGGAAAACGCGGACCGACTGGGAAAGATTGAGGCACGTGCCGAGCGGATGGAGGCGGAGGTGCTGCACCGTGCTCACGAGGTCAAGGACGTCAATCGCGCGCTGAAAAAAGCTATGGAGGAAATTGCGCAGCGGGAGGTCGAAAGGATAAAGACGGAAGAGACCCTGATGCAGCGTGATCGCGAGATTACCATCAAAAACCGCCAGCTCGAAGAGGCCAGCCAGATGAAGTCTGAATTTCTGGCCAATATGTCACATGAATTAAGAACGCCACTGAATGCGATTATCGGTTTTTCCGACGTGCTGAAGGACGGTTTGGCCGGTCCACTGACGGAACAGCAGCATAGCTACATCACTAACATCTTCAGCAGCGGCCAACACCTGCTGGCGTTGATTAATGACATTCTGGACCTGACCAAGGTCGAGGCGGGCAAGATGGTCATTGAGCTGGCACCGGTCGATATGGCGACACTGATTCATAACAGCCTCTCCATCGTTCGCGAAAAGGCCGCAACGCACCGCATCAGCTTGCAGTCGCATATTGGCAAGGAAATCGGATTGTGTCTCGCCGACATGCGCAAGTCCAAGCAGATACTCTATAACCTGCTTTCCAATGCGGTGAAATTTACTGCGGATGGTGGCAAGGTCAGTTTGAGTGCGAGCGTTGTACCCCGAGCTGGCGTAGGCGCATTGTCCGGTCACAACTGGCCTGCCCGTATATTTCCGCTGGCCGACAGCAGTGATGGCACGTTTCTGCAAATCCGGGTGGAGGACAACGGTATAGGGATCTCTGAAACGGGTCTGCAACAGTTATTTCAACCGTTCACCCAGGTTGATTCCGGCCTGTCGCGCAAGTTCGAGGGGACCGGACTCGGGTTGGTCATGGTCAAACAGTTGAGTGAACTGCACGGCGGGACGGTGTCGATAGAGAGCGCTGCGGGACAGGGCAGTCTGTTTACAGTATGGTTGCCATTAAGAGCGGTACCCGGGTTGCTGGTCGAGGAGGAACAACAAACCGCCGGCATACCCAACACCGCGACTGGCGAGGTCACCGCCCTGATTGTGGAAGATAATGATCAGGCCGCAGAACTAATCAGAATGCAGTTGCAGACCGAAGGCATGCAGGTCTATCGCACCAACAGCGCCGAGGCGGCCCTGGAATTTCTGGAACAATCCATCCATGTCCACCTGATTACAATCGACATCATCCTGCCAGACATGGATGGTTGGGAGTTGCTGTCCAGAATCAAACAGATCCCTGCCCTGGTTCACGTTCCTGTAGTGATAATCTCCATCGTGGCGGACAGCCGTAAGGGCTTTTCAATGGGCGCCTCTGCCGTCCTGCAAAAACCTATTTCGCGTACTGATCTGCAATCCTCACTTGCTGAGCTCGGCATGCATCCGGGACTGGATCGAACCATTACCACGCTGGTGGTCGATGATGACCCCGCTGCGGTTGAGCTCGTCGCACAACATCTGCCTGCACCGTCCTATCATGTGGTGCGTGCCTACGGTGGTCGCGAGGCAATCGAGCTTGCGCGCTCGGTACGCCCGGATATGATCGTACTGGATCTGATGATGCCTGACGTTACCGGCTTTGATGTCGTGGAGGCCTTGAAGGAATCTGCCGACACCGCCAATATCCCGGTGCTGATAGTGACAGCTAGCGATATCAGCGCTGATGAACGTGCGTTGTTAAACGGACATGTGACCCGTGTCATGAGCAAGGCCGAGTTCAACCACGGCCGTTTCATCGGCGAGGTTCGGCGCGCGATGGCAGCAAAAGACCGGATATCGTGATATGGCACAGGTGCTAATCATTGAAGACAACCTGACCAACATGGAACTGACCAGTCTGTTGCTCAAGAAGATAGGCCATACCGTAATGTGTGCCTACGATGCCGAGACCGGACTGGAGATGGTAAAAACAACCCGACCAGACCTGATCCTGATGGACATCAACCTGCCCGGCATGGACGGCCTGCAGGCCACGGCGATCCTGAAGCAGGACAGCCTGACCCGGGAAATCCCGGTGATTGCGCTGAGCGCACTGGTGATGAAGGGTGATGAAGATCGTATCCTGGCGGCAGGTTGTAATGGCTATATATCCAAACCGCTGGACTACAAGCTATTCTGGCAGATTATTGCGACGTGGTTGCCGGGCAGCAATACGCAGACTATACAAGGAGGTGCCAAGCCATGACCCGGGATGAAATCAATATACTGATCGTCGATGATGAAGTCGTCAATCGTCAGCTGCTCCAGGCCTATTTGCAGCTGACAACCTACCGGGTCAGCATGGCCGCCAATGGCGAAGAGGCGCTGGCCGCCGTGGCGCTACAAGCGCCGGACCTGGTGTTGCTTGACGTGATGATGCCCGGCATGGACGGTTACCAGGTCGCTGCACAACTCAAGGCTGATCCGTCCTCCCGTAATATCCCCATCATTATGGTGACCGCGCTCGATGATCGTGCCTCCAGACTGAAAGGACTGAATGCCGGGGCCGAGGACTTTCTCATCAAACCGGTAGACCGGGCCGAGTTGCTGGTCCGCGTCCGCAACCTGCTGCGCCTGAAGGAATACAACGACTTACTGGATAACTACAACCGTCAACTGAATAATGAAGTGGCAGCGCGCACCGCAGAATTATATGAAAGCAATATCGACACGATCATGACAATGACCCGCGCCGCCGAACACAAGGACGAGGATACCGGGGCCCATGTCAGCCGCATGAGTTATTACTCCCGCCACCTGGCCAGCGCACTCGGGATGGCTAAAGAGTTCAACGAGACGATCTTCTTTGCCAGCCGCATGCATGACATCGGCAAGATTGGCATACCGGATGCCATCCTGCTGAAACCCGGCACACATACCACTGAGGAATTCGAGACGATGAAGACCCACAGCCAGGTCGGCGCCGCCATCCTCTCCGGTGGCAAATCACCCTTTATCAAGATGGGCGCACAAATCGCGCTGGGCCATCATGAACGCTGGAACGGCGGCGGCTACCCGCAAGCTGTAAAGGGCGAGGCGATACCACTCGCCGCACGCATCGTCTGCCTCGCCGATGTCTACGACGCCTTGCGATCAAAACGCCCCTACAAACCCGCCTTCGATCACGATAAATCCGTCTCCATCATCGTCGAAGGCGACGGCCGCACACTACCGGAACATTTTGATCCGGATGTGCTCGCCGTATTCAAGCGCGATGCGGAGCAGTTTCGGGAGATATATGATTTACATGCGGATTGGTCGGATGGTGGTGAAGTCGCCTAGGGGTAGAGATGACGCCAATGAATACGAATCCATTGCAGGGCGAACCAGAATACCGCTATGCTGAATGCGCACAAAAAGCTGGCGGTGGGTGATAGGGGCGGCGCCCTCGCCGCGATTAACCAGGAAATACAGTACTGAGAGATTCTACAATAGAGCAAACCCGACATAATTGATGACTTCATCGTGCTGGATGCGAATCCGCTGGATGACATTACCAATACGCGCTAGATTAATGCGGTCTATATCCGTGGTGAAAAAATAGTGAGGAGTAAACAAGTTTGAACGGTTGTGTAAGCAGTTGCATGTAACGCGACACTAATAATATGTGTATCACCATAAAGCAATGTAATTTATGGATAGGGTTTTCATTTTCCCGTGAGTGATGACCTTTGCATGAAAATGCGTGGTGTATGGAGAATAGTATCGGCTATTTAGTCACTGGCTTATAACGGAAAACGTGACTTGGTTCGTCT
>CAMDWI010000021.1 GCA_945878555.1 Klebsiella pneumoniae | reverse complement strand
GCCATAACGGTAACGGAGGCGGACAGACTACAAGAAGAAACGACCCAGCCTCCGTTGCCGTTATGGCTGCGAAAGACCGTGTGCCGCAGGACGCGGCACCCGAGCCTACATGGACGTATTTACGGCGTGTCTTGAACAGCCATAACGGTAACGGAGGCGGACAGCCTGGAGATTATAAGGACAACACTCCAGCCTTCGTTACCGTTATGGCTGCGAAAGACCGTGTGCCGCAGGACGCGGCACCCGAGCCTACATGGACGTATTCACGGCGTGTCTTGAACAGCCATAACGGTAACGGAGGCGGACAGCCTATAAAGATCGATCCAGAGACTCAAAAAAACTGTATCGACCCCGATACCGTCACAATCACCTTGCTCGTCCCCGCCTCCACCGCCGGCGCCATCGCCGCATCCGCCATCTTCGCCATCGACATAACCGACTCACGGTACATGACCGGACCGGCCTGTCCCGTATTCACCTGGATATTGACGATGCGGTAATTCGGAGTGTCCATGTGACCCTTGATGATGTCCGCCCTCTGCCGGAACGCCACCATCGCCTCACTGATCAACTCATTCTCGATACGCGTACGCGTCGCCTTGGTCGGACTGAAACTCATCTGGTTGACCTGCAGCTTCTGCTGCAACTCACCGACCAGCTCAGTCAGATCCGCAATCTTCTCACTGCGCAGATACAGCTCCTGGCTCGCCCGCCAACCCACAATAAAGCGATCGTTGTAAACCGGATAGGTCTGGTAGGAACGCGTACTCACCTCAATGTCCTTGTCATTTCCCGCCACTTTCAAGGCCCATTGCATCGTTTCATTCACACGTGTGGCTATTTCATCCGGCTTGACGCCCTCCTCCTGTACCATAAGTACCACTTCCAGCTGATCATTCTCCACCTCACGCTCCGCCTGGGCATCCAGATGCACCTGGTTGAAAATCGGGGCCTCCTGCGCGAGCACAGCCAGCGGGAATACCAGTAAAAACAATGTCCGAACCATCAATCGCAACATGACAAATCCCTCCGGGGTAACAGGCTTTAACGAAAACCAGTATACCCCAGAAGGCCCCGATGCCCACGAATTGACCCAAAACCGGATTATCCTGTCGAAATAGCCTGAATGCTGGAGTATGATCCGCAAAATTTTAAGGATGCGCCGGTCAAAACATGCTTGAAGAAATTGCGAATGGTACGGTCAGGAAACTGGATGGTGAAGACCGGGTCCATTACGATGGTTACTGGATCCGCTACTACGATATACCTGACAGCCTCAGCTACAAAAAACAGTTAATCGACCAGCTGACCCGCCGCGTCTTTCACCATACCGAGCCAGGTATCAACACACCCAGCGACCGCCTGAACGAGGTACGCACCGCGTACGAGGCTGAAGCAGACCCGTTCCGCAAACGTGTACTCGCCGCCATGCTGGCCGGCGCGATGCTGAACCGGGGCTCTGACATCCTGACGCATATGGTCGAACTGGAAGAAATGGGTGTCCGCGTCAGCCCCGATAACGAACTGATTAAAGAATGCGGTCGCTGCTTTATGGGCGCGCTCGAATACGGTAAATACATCAGACCGGCGACCGGCCGGGAAGGCCTGGATGAACTCTGGGGCGAACCATTCAAGGTGTTTACCATGCCGGTCAAACAGTTCCTCGCCTCACGTTATATCAAGATTGCCCAGACGATGAAGGAAATCGATGCGATTTCCAGCAAGCTGTCAGCCATGTTTCGTCAGACTTCGATGTTTTACCACCTGGTTCCAACGATCCGCGAACTTGGCGACAGCGCCAAACTGGCGGCAGAAACGATGCGGACCGATGCCCGCATTATCGAAATCTGGCCACGTTTTGTTGGTGCCTCCGACAGGATTTCAGCCACCAGTGCACTCCTGCCGGAAGGCAGTATCAAGAAACAGCACGCCCTCGGCGAAAGAGGAATACAGCTTATACGTGACGGCGCCGCATTGATCATCATCCATGCGAATACGCGCATCCCGATGCCGAAAAGCACGAAAGACTTCCTGCATCGCTGCGACAGTTTCGTTGAAAAATATGGCCCCCACCTGAACGACGGTTGAACAACCGTTTCGATATCCGGGTGGAATCAGCAATCCGGGTATTCTCGTTCCAGACACGCTGTGAATACATCCATGTACGCTCGAGCGCCGCTTTCATCGCTGCGCGTCCCGCTCCGCTCGAAAGTCCAGCCGTTACATCCCTGTAACGGCGCAAACGGCTCCTTAACCCGCCGTTTGCCCATGCGGCTTACGGTCTGTCACGAGAATACCCGGATTGCTGATTCTATATTCTGGAGGATATCGAAACAGTTGTTCAGATCACACGTCCAGGATTCAGGATATTGTTCGGATCAAACGCGGCCTTCAAGGTGCGCATTAATGCAATCTCGTCCTGGCTGCGCGACAGATGCAACCACGGTTTTTTCAGCATACCGATACCATGTTCAGCGGCAATACCGCCCTGATGCTCCCCGGTGATGCGATAGACAATATCGTAGATTGCACGGGTGTCCTCCGGTTTACCTGTCGTTGCAATCAGATGCAGGTTGCCATCACCGACATGACCAAAAATCAGCAGAAACAAACCGGGGAACACCCGGTTCAGCTCC
Source organism: Klebsiella pneumoniae (assembly GCA_945878555.1). Lineage (GTDB taxonomy): Bacteria > Pseudomonadota > Gammaproteobacteria > Eutrophobiales > Eutrophobiaceae > Eutrophobius. Next base: position 72,078 of record CAMDWI010000021.1, on the reverse strand, counting down.
GTATCAATCTCGCGTATACAGGCCTCGGTCTCGCTCAGTGGTATCCCGATATCAAAATTGGCCTCGTGCCGAAGTGAGCGCAGGATCTCGCCGACCGAGTCGCGGATTGCCCAGAAGTCCTGACGATCCTTTGTGGATTGTGATATCACCGCGTCTGCTATCCGGCCGGATTCGAGTTCTTCAAACAGGGCCGACTGGAAACGTTCCTCGTCCATGTCCGGGTCATTGCCTTCGGATTCCAGTAACACGTAATAGTTGTAAGGATGCTCAAACGGGTCACGTCTGCATTTGATGACATCAACCGCATGCCGGAAATAGCTGGACCACATTGCCTCGAAGGCACTGATGACCGGCAGCTTGCGTTTCATCACCTTCAGCAATGCCACGACATCGCTGAATTGTTCCATCCCGCACAAGGCAGACTGGCGCGATGTGGTTGCCGGGTAGAGACGCAATATCGCCTCGGTCACGATACCGAGCGAACCTTCGCTGCCGATAAACAGGTGTTTAAGGTCAAACCCGGTATTGTTCTTCAACAGTTTGTTGCGCGAGGAAATGATTGTGCCGTCCGCCATGACGGCCTCAAGCCCGAGCACGAGGTTACGGGTCATGCCGTACTGGATGACCTGATTACCGCCAGCATTGGTCGCGATATTGCCACCGATGGTGCAGGATCCTCTCGCACCGAGATCCAGTGGCAACATCAGTCCGACCTCACGTGCCGCATTTTGCAAGGTTTCCAGTGGCGTGCCTGCTTTCGCGGTCAACGTCATCGAATCGGTATCCAGTTCAACTATGCCGTTCATTTTCTCCAGACTGATTACCCATTCTCCCGGCTGTGGCGTGGCACCGCCGGCCAGACCGGTCATACCACCCTGGGTGACCAGTGGCTGGCGCGCCTCGTTACACAGGCGCAGGATAGCACTGACCTGAAGGGTGTTTACCGGCCGCAGGACAACGTCAGGTTTACACGGGTTTTCCCGACTCCAGTCCACGGCATAACGCTCACTGATATCAGCGCCTTCCAGAATAAGGGATCGGTCTGTCGCTGCCGCGATCTTCTCCAGTAGTTCATTCATGTCTCTATCCATGGTTGACGGGGTGGTCCTGATTATAGCGGTATCGCGGCCTGTCGAGGAAATCTCCACTGACAATATTCGCCAAATATGGTGTATTATTGCGCCCCGTTAACGCAGACTGGTTCTGCCTGAAACTGACCTATCAACATCGTATTCTGGAGCCTCCATGTTCGAAGCATTTGAAAAATTGCCTGATGATCCTATTCTCGGGCTGACCGCCGCCTTCCAGGCCGACAGCAACCCGAAGAAAGTTGACCTCGGTGTCGGTGTCTACCGCGACCCGCAGGGCAAGACGCCCGTATTCGCCGCCGTCAAAAAGGCCGAGACACTCAAGCTGGAACAGGAAAAATCGAAGACCTACACCGGCATTGAAGGTGATCCGGTTTTCAACGAACAGATCCAGAAGCTGATCCTCGGCGAGAACCATCCGTCACTGCGGGATGGCCGTTCCTGCGCTATTGTCGGTCCGGGCGGCTCGGGTTCGCTGCGTGTTGCGGCCGAGGTGATCAATGCCTGGAAGCCGGGCGCGAATGTCTGGGTCAGCAATCCGAGCTGGCCGAACCATATCCCGCTGATCGGTACCGCCGGTTTGACGATGAAGGAATACCCGTATTACGACAACGCTTCTCACAGCATCCGTACCGGGGAGATGATGGATCAGATTGCGAAACTGGGCAGCAATGATGTGTTGTTAATACATTCGTGCTGTCATAACCCGACCGGTGCAGACCTGAACATGGACCACTGGAAGGAAATCACCCGTCTGGCGCAGAAGAACGGCTTTACGCCGTTCGTTGATGCGGCCTATCAGGGTCTGGGCCGTGGTTTGAATGAGGATGCGGAGGGCCTGCGTTATCTGGCCGAGGCCGTGCCGGAGATTATCATCGCCTATTCCTGCTCGAAGAATTTTGGTTTGTACCGTGATCGTGTTGGCGCGTTGCAGATTGTAACGAAAAATGCGGCAACGACCACGGCGGTCATGTCGCACATGAAGTCGGTTGCCCGCCGTTTGTATTCGGTTCCGCCGGCGCACGGTGCGATCGTGGTCGGCATGATCCTGGCCGATGCGGCGCTGAAACAGAGCTGGGCTACTGAGCTGGAAGGTATGTGCAAACGTATCAACAGTATGCGCAAGCTGTTCACGGACAAGATGGCGGCGAAGGGTTCGAAGCAGGACTTCAGTTTTGTCAGTTCGCAGTATGGGATGTTTTCGATGCTGGGTCTGACGGTGGATCAGGTGCAGCGACTGAAGAAGGACTACAGTGTATATATGGTCAACAGCAGTCGGGTGAACATCGCGGGAATCAGTGAGGACAATATTGATTATCTGACGGATTCGGTGCTGGCGGTTTTGTAAGCGAACAATATACATTCGGCTTCGTCAGGGCTCTTCGAGCAACCGGTTCGGGTCGTTCAAGGCACGCCGTAAACGTTGATACTTGATTGGTGCTGCTCCGTGTGGATTGTCGAGTAGCCAGTTCGGTCGTTCAAGACACGCCGTAAATACGTCCATGTAGGCTCGGGTGCCGCATCCATGCGGCGCACGGTCTTTCACAATCGAACCGGCTACTCGTTCAAATCGTCTGGATTATGGCTCCGTCTTCCGCAAATTTCTGTCGAGGGCGGACTTCACTGCGCAAGACTGAAATACACGGCTATTTAATATGTCCGGGCACAGTCATTCCGCATTTTTATACATTTCTGCTCAAAGCGTTTTGTGCGTGCCGTCACAGAATGGTTTGGTGCTGGTCTGTTTGCAGCCACAGAAAAACTTCTTGGTGGATTCGGTTGCTTCGTAGATCAGCGGGCTGAACGGGCCGCCCTTGTGGGAGCCGTCGCAGAACGGTTGTTTTTTGCTCTTGCCACAGGCACACCAGGCGTATTTCTCGCCCTTGACTACGTCGATGGCGATCGGTGATTTTTGCGCTATTTCGGGTTTGTCCATTTATTCATGCTCCTGATTTGGTATGGGTGTTACTCGTTCAATAATTCAAGTGCGGCACGGTGCAGGCGGCGGTTGGCGGCGGCGAGGATGCGGCCGCCGTTCATTGGTGTCTTGCCTTGCCAGTCGGTGACTACGCCGCCAGCGGATTCTATCAAGGGGATCAGCGGGATGATGTCGTACGGTTTAAGATCGGCCTCGACGACCAGGTCCACAAATCCGGCGGCGAGCAGGCAGTAGCCATAACAGTCGCTACCAAAACGTGAATAGCGACTGGCGGCCTCGATTCGGGCAAATGCATTGCGGTCGCTGGTATTTGCGAACATGGATGGATGTGTGCAAAACAGTATCGCATCTGCCAGTTTACGGGTGGGGCGGGTACTCAATTGTCTGACGGTTGATCCCTGACGTAACCATGCCGCGTTTCGATCGGCATAAAAGGTCTCGCGTACGAACGGTTGGTGCATCAGGCCGAGCACGGGTTTGTCATTCTTGAGCAACCCGAGCAATGTACCCCACATCGGGGCGCCGGATATAAAACCGCGTGTGCCGTCTATCGGGTCGATTACCCAGGTTGAGCCGTTGCCTGCGGTTGCGCCCTGTTCCTCGCCGATGATGCCATGGTCGGGATAGTGTTTGCGGATTTTATTACGCAGGAACTGTTCGATCTCGCGGTCGGCCACTGTGACCGGGTCAAACTGTTGCTTTGACTTCGAATCGACGCTGACCGGTGTGCGAAAATATTTGCGGGCGATGCTGCCGGAGGCTGTCGCAATTTTAACGGCAAACTCCATCAACTGTTGCTGGGACTGATCTTTACGCATGTTCTCGTTATTTCAATTTATGGCGGTTTTTTTTGATTCAATATACCTGACATCACACGGCCGGACGACTGAATGCGTCAAAATCAAAATCGTCGACATGGATGATATCCATGATGGCCGCATCAAACACACACAGGCGTTCGGCTGATGCCGTGTCCAGTACACCGGCGGTCTCGGCGGCATTGATCAGTTCGATGCCCATCAGGTCCGGAATGCGTTTCTCCTTTACCGCCTTGCGCAGGCTACTTATCAATGGCTCCACCTGATCGGCCATCACCAGTGCCTCATTCAGCTTGCCGACCGGGTTGTGTTCAGTTGAGGTCAGCCAGGCGCCTTCGATCAACAGTTTGCGTGCGACGGTGTCATGGGTGATCAAACCGGCAATCTGTTTTTCCAGTGTGTCCGCCGGCATCGCAAAATGACCACCCAGCGGGAAGGTCAATGCACGCAAGGCCCAGGCCGCCGGGCGGTTGGGCAGGTTCTGTAACAATTCGCGCATCGCCTGCTGGTACTGGTGCAGCAGATACTGGCATGACCAGTCGATGACCGGACGGATACTCTCGGGACTGCCCTGATCCTGGTATTGCTTCAGTACCATACTGGCGAGATACAGTGTACTCAGCAGGTCCCCGAGACGGGCCGATAACATCTCGCGTTTTTTCAGCGAGGCCTGCATCGTCAGCATCGCCATATCGGCAACCACGGCGAAGGCGGCACTCAGCCGGGTTATCTGCCGGTAATACTGTGCGACACCCGGGGCGAACTTGCCCTGGACAAATTGTGCGCCGGTCAATGCACTGGCCAGTGCAAGCGCGGCGTTGTGGCAACTGTTACCCGCATGATCAAACAACAGTTTGTCAAACTCAGCGACCACGGCGGCAGACTCCGGCTTGCCGGCCACTTCCATCTCTTTCAATACATACGGATGACAGCGGATGGCCCCCTGGCCGAAGATCATCAGACTGCGTGTGAGGATGTTTGCCCCTTCGACTGTGATTGCGACCGGCACCGACTCATAGGCGGCAGACAACATGTTCTTCGGTCCCTTCATGATTGCCTTGCCACCCTGGATATCCATACCGTCATTGATGACGACTCTTGCCATCTCCGTGCAGTGGTATTTCAGGATCGAGGCGGCAACGGCGGGCCGTGCGCCTTGTACTATCGCATGTGCAGTCTGCAGCGTCGCGGCATTGATGATATAACTGAAGCCGGCCATGCGTGCGAGCGGTTTCTGGATGCCTTCAAACTCGGCGATGGGCAGGCCAAACTGACGACGGATCCGGGCATAGGCACCGGTCGCTGCCAGCGTGTTGCGTGAGATCGCATTTGAAATCGTCGGCAAACTGATCGCACGTCCGGTAGACAGACACTCGACCAGCATACGCCAGCCCTGCCCGGCCATCGCCTTGCCGCCGATGATAAATTCGAGCGGGACAAAGATGTCCTTGCCACGGATGGGGCCGTTCAGGAACGGGTCCCCTATCGGATAATGGCGTCTGCCGATCTCAAGCCCGGTGGTCTCTCTTGGTATCAACGCACAGGTAATACCGTAATCATCGACCTCACCGATCAGATGTTCCGGGTCCTGCAGACGAAACGCCAGTCCAATCAGCGTCGCCACCGGCGCGAGCGTGATATAACGTTTATTGATATTCAGGCGCATGCCGATGATCTGCTGGCCCTGCCATTCTCCGCGACACACCGTTCCGGTATCGGGTATCGACGTTGCATCCGAACCGGCCAGCGGCGCCGTCAGTGCAAAACAGGGCAGCTCTTCTCCAACGGCCAGACGCGGCAGATAATGCTGCTTCTGTTCTTCCGTGCCGTATCTCACCAGCAGCTCACCCGGACCCAGTGAATTCGGGACACTGATAAAATTCCCGACGACACTGCCGGTACTGAATATGCGCGTCAACACCTGCACCTGGGCGACCGCGGATAACTCCAGCCCGCCGTATTCATGCGGGATGATCATGCCGAGAAAACGGTTCTGTTTGATGAACTCGACCAGATCATCCGGGATATCGGCCAGCCGGAAATTGATGTCCCAGCTGTTCACCTTCTGACACAACTGCTCCACCGGCCCATCAAGAAAGGCCTGCTCTTCCGGCGTGAGCGTCGGCTGGCCTGCACCGAGTAACTTTTGCCAGTCCGGGTCACCCCGGAAGATCTCGCCCTCCCACGATACCGTCCCGGCATCAATCGCAACCCGTTCGGTTGGAGAGACCGGTGGCAACACCTTGCGATACCAGGCCAGTAACGGCGCGGTAATGCGGCTTACACGAAAGTCATCGGTAGACAACAGGATCAACACGACAAACGAGAGCAGCAGAAACAGAAACATCAACCAGGATCCGTTGCCGATGACCGGATAAAACATCAGCATCACACCGTTTGCTATCGCCGCCGTTTTGAGGGGGGCGCGGAATAAGGCCAGCAGTACCGCACCGGCCAGATAAATCAGGATGGAGGTCAAACACGTCATAAAATTACCTCACATTAAAAGCATGGTTCAAATTAACGTCCTGATCGGGAGTCCGTAATCGTTGTTGCAGACCGTGTGCCGCATGGATAGCGGCACCCGAGCCTGCATGGACGTATTCACGGCGTGTCTGCTACAACGATTACGGACTCCCGATCACACCGCCCTCACTTTACAGAACCCGGGCCAGATAACATCATGTCCCTGAAATCGTAAGGCAGAGGAACATCAATACATATGTTGTCCACCATTGATACTCAGCGTCGAACCGGTAATAAAGCCCGCATCATCGCTGGACAGAAAAACCACACCACGCGCAATCTCGGACGCCTCGCCCAGACGACCCACCGGTATTTTGGCGACGATCTTGTCCAGGATATGCGGAGGTACTGCACGTACCATCTCCGTTGCGATATAACCCGGCGCAATCGCATTGACGGTAATACCCTTGGCCGCGCCTTCCTGCGCCAACGCCTTGGTAAAGCCATGGATACCCGATTTGGCCGCCGCATAATTGACCTGACCGTACTGACCTGCCTGACCATTGATAGAACCAATATTAACGATACGACCATAAACCCGCTCACGCATACCGTCGATCACGGCACGGCTCATATTGAAACAGGAGGTCAGGTTGGTCTGGATGACCTCATTCCACTGCTCATAGGACATCTTGTGTATGGTTGAATCGCGGGTAATACCGGCATTGTTGATGAGCACATCTATCGGCCCGACCTCGACCTCAATCTTCTTCACCGCCGCCTGACATTCCTGGAAATTACCCACATCAAACTTGTAAACCGGGATACCGGTTTTCTGATGAAACGCTTGCGCCGCATCGTCATTGCCGTGATAGTTGGCAACCACAGCAAAACCTGCCTGTTTCAGTGCCAGTGATATCGCCTCGCCTATTCCACGCGTGCCACCGGTTACCAGTGCTATTCTTCCCATAACGCTCTCCTCTCCCTCTCTATCGTAAGATTTTCACTGCTGGTTTGATCAGCAGACCCTGTTTTACAGCATAAAACAGCATCTGTTAACCATATAAAAAATATCAGCTTTTTTCTGCACCAAATCTGTGCCTGACCTCTGTCCTACATTATCAACTTTTAGTCGTAATTCCTATTTAAGTCCGTAACAATTTATGTGAAAAAAACTATACTCAAAGGTACCAATGCCGCGTTATCCTGGTTTAAGATGGAATGCTGACTTTTTTGTGGTGTTATATACCGGAAAGGATGATCCAGAGCGTATGAAAAACCTGTATCCGATTCAACTACTGATACTACTGCCGCTGGTTGTCGGCGCGCCGATCATTGTGACCGCACAACAGACAGACCCGGCACCGTTGTTATCCCCCACTGAAGAACCGGCGGGCGAAAGCGTGAGTGAGATATCCTCCACTGATGCCCCCTCCGTGTCGCCTGAAGCGACGGATACCAGTCCCGCCCCGGCCTCCGGCAAACCCGCAATGGAATCCGGAGACGGAACGGTCAATCCGGCCAGCGAGGCCGATGCAGCCGCGTCAGAAATTGATCCGCAAATCGAACAGACCATAAAACGGTATGCCAGCGAGGTTCAACGTCTTGAAAGCGAGAGTGGTGCATATAACAACGACCTGGTAGAGCAACTGATTGGACTCGGACTGGCCTACACGGACGCCGGGAAACATGCCGAGGCACTGAAAATCTATCAACGTGCCTTGCATATCTACCGGGTCAATCATGGTCTGCACAGTCTCGATCAGATTCCGATACTCGAACGTGTAATCGAGGCGAATACCGCACTGGATGATTATAACCAGCTGAACAACAATTACAGTTACATGCTCTGGGTATACAAACGCAACTACACAGAGAATGACCTGCGCATGTTACCCGTGCTGGACCGCATCGCTGAATGGCATCTGGATGCATTCAGCAAGACACTGGTGCCGGAGTCACTCGGACATCTGGTTGTCGCGGCCAACCTCTACAACGAATCGCTGGAAATAATCAAACTGGTCCAGGGCGATGAGCATCCGGACATGATACGACCGCTGTACGGTATCGTGAATGCCAATTTCAAACTCATAGAACCTTATGGCTATATTGAAGGCATTGATATGTTTGTAGGTGCGCGGGCGATGCCGCTATTGCCCAGTAACTTCAGTCAGATCGGCAACAACGATGCATTTCGCAGCACCTTTCTGCAGCAAAATTACGGTGGTGATTATCTGGCGCGTGTACTGGATGTGGAAAAGGACTCGGCCAGTCTGATCCAGAACAGCTACCGCAGTGGTCGGGCAGCACTGGAAAAGATAGTGGATATCCACGTTAAACATCCTGACCTGCCACGCCGGTCCCATGCCTACGCGCTGACACAGACGGGTGACTGGTTCCAGCGTTTCAGCAAGCGTGATGCCTCTACCCACTATTACCGGGAGGCCTATACCTTGCTGTCCGGGGCAGGGGCTGAGTCAACTGAGCTTGATGAACTGTTTGGAAAACCGATCTCACTGGATGCGCTCAATGTACCCAGAATGATGGCTGCCAGTCTGGCTACCCCCTCACTGGACACAGCTCCACCCGGGGCAATTGAGGGTATCGACATGTCAGAAAAAACCGATATAGACCTGCAGGAACTGGCGACAACAGAACTGGAGGATACCGCCTATGTAGTGGTTCAATTTGATGTATCAGCATCCGGGATTGTCCGCAATCTTGAGTTTATCGTGACAAATCCGGAGGATGATTCCCGGCTCCGGCGCATGGCCAGGGAGAGGATAAACATCACGCCTTTTCGCCCGCGTCTGGAAAACGGTCAACCAATTGCCACAGAAGACGTTAAAATGGTGTATACATTTCAGGAATAGTCCGGGGTAACCCTATGTCGATTAACAAAATTTCAGGGCTTTTACTTGTTGCGTCACTGCTGTCGCTGATCGCTGGCTGTAAAACGCCGGAATCTCAACAATCCAGCAGCTCCAGCTCGTCTTCCAGCCCGAGTAGCAGCTCCAGCTCAAGTTCATCATCCAGTTCCTCGTCATCCGGCAGCCAGTCATCGAGTTCGTCGTCCTCCAGCCCATCTTCTCCAGGCTCGACTTCCTCCGGCACCGGTAATTCGCAACCGACGATGGGTGCCAATTTTCCGCAGTCATCCACATCGCCGGCGGGCAGTCCCGCTACCAGCCAGTCCAGTCAGGGTACGACGGGAACTTCCCAGGCAAACAGCGGGTCGGCAACAACAGGGACAGGCAGTCCTTCGGCCACAGGCTCATCCTCCCAACCGGGAGGTATGACCACCGGTGGCGTGCAGACCGAGGACGAGGTGTTGTCCGGAGCCATTGATGTATTTAACAAATCGGTACAATCCGGTACATCCACCAGTGGCAATGCAGGCACGCAACAATCCCCTGGCATACTGGACAACACCGCCTCCGGTACCCGCCAGGGCAGTGGCGGCAGTGCTGGAACAGGCACCAGCGGCAATAGCCCGGGGCAGCAAGGCACGGGTACCACGGCGGGCACCAACACTGCCGGGACAGGCGGTACGCCGGGTCAGGGTACTGGCCCAGGTGGCACAGCAACAAACGCGGGTGGTGGCATAACGAATGGTACAGCTGTCCGCCGGGTTGTTGTCATTGATGGTAGTCCGGCCATTGTGACCGGACAGGAACGTGTAGAGACGCTGGATCGGGAACTTGACGACAGCATGGGTGTATTTGACGGGGTGATCCTCAGCCGTCGCCAGGAGGCCATCGCCAGAACAAACGAAACAGGTGCTGGTCAAACTGTCGTCGGTAATGGCGGCGGCGACGGCAGCAGCAGTGGAGACAGTGGCAGCTCGGCCCCGCCATTACTGACGGCGGGTACCGGTGCAGGTGACCCGAACAATAACCAGACAGCAGGACAACTGCCGAACGCACAGTCGGATAATCGCCCGGGTGATTACAAGAATCAGGGTGGTGGGAATCCGAACATTCCGGCCGATATCTCGGATGGCACGGATGATGATATTGTCGCTCGCCAGTTACGTGAGGCAGCGATGCAGGAAAAAGACCCGGCACTCCGGGAAAAACTCTGGGATGAATACCGCAAGTACAAACAAGGAGTACAGGCTAAATAATGAATACCGGTAACAAACTCGCCGTCCTGTTGTTGATGATCAGCGCACTGGTCACAGGATGCAGCTCGACCACGGTCAAATCGACACAACATAACGCCATCGTGCGTAATACCGCACCGGTTGCCGAGCAGGACCTGCTTGATGTAGGTATCGATCTGTTCAATCCGGGGGCGGATGTTACTACAGCCGAGAAAGAAGGCATCTATCTGCAGGTGCGCAATGCCGAGTCCCGGTTCTTCCCGATGAAGATTGCCAAGACGTTGCAGGACAGCGGCAACTGGGGTGTAGTCAGGCTGGTGCCAGGGCGACAGAGTGAAATGGACATCTGGATAGACGGCCAGATCCTGAAGTCAGACGGAGAAAAGCTGGGGTTGCGGATCCGCGTGCAGGATTCCACCGGCAAGACCTGGTATGCAAAAGACTATGACAGTACGGCGAGCAAATACGCCTATGACAACAGCATCCGCAGCCGGGGCGAAGAACCGTTTCAGGGACTGTATAACGACATTGCGAATGACCTGCTCGCTTTCATGCAAAAGCTGAAACCGGCCGACGTCGCCAATATCCGCACGATTACCGAGCTGAAATTTGCCAGGCAGTTTTCACCGGAGGCGTTTAACGATCATATCGAGGCGAACAGCCGGGGTATCTACTCCGTTAAAAGACTGCCCGCCGAAAATGACCCGACACTGGAACGCATCCGCAAGATACGCCAGCGTGACAATATGTTCGTGGACACCTTACAGGACTATTACACCTCGTTTGAAACCAGCATGGAACAGCCGTACCGTGAATGGCGCCGGATGAGTTATGAAGAAACCATCGCCCTCCGGCAGATACGTAATGATTCGACCGCAAAGTTACTCGGCGGTGCGGTCGCTGTCATCGGCGGTATCCTGGCACAGGGCAGTAACAGCAATGTGGTCAATACCGCCGGTATCGTTGGTATCGGTGCAGGCGCGTATCTGGTCAAGGAAGGACTGGACCGACGTGAAGAGGCGAAGATCCATGTGCAGGCACTGGAGGAACTCGGCACCTCGCTGAATGCTGAACTCGAACCACGCACGATAGAACTCGACAATAATACAGTGACACTGTCCGGTACGGTAAACCAGCAGTATGATCAATGGCGTGCGATCCTTAAACAGATCTATATGACCGAGACGGGCCAGGTCACAACTCCCGGGACAGTACCGGCAGACCCGGACTGAACCCCGGCGGGTAAACCGGATTCACACCGGCAGCGGACTTTGGGTTATCCTGCTTCACGTCTGCCGCACACAATTTCGACGCTAACTGCATGATGACTGACAATACTGAAAATGGACTGAACAGTGCCGGGGATAATGCGATCAGACCGGCCGAGATCGTACTGACCCGCACACTGGCCAGCGAAACCGGCAAACCAGTCAACCGTGCCGCCCCTTCCGCCATGCAATGGATCTGGCTGGCCCTGTTCACACTGGTCGTTATTGCCGCTGGCGTGATCTTTGTGCTGCCACAGTATGTTACGCCACCGGTACTGACAGCGGCGACCGACACGCCTGCCGTAGACAATATCACCACGGCCACACCCGTCAGTACGGCACCGAAAGAAGCCGCCCCCTGGCAAACCGCGCAGCTCGCGAGGCAACGCAGCAAAAGCCAGGAGTTGTTGGCGAATATGCTCGAACTGCAGGACCAGCTGGAACAGAAAAATGTACAGGCCTGGGCCGCCGACGAATATGCAAACATACTAAAACTGGCAACCGATGGGGATACCGCTTACCAGGCACAGGATTTCAACACCTCGGCGACACTCTATTCCAATGCAGCGGAGGCGATGTCGGCCCTGCTCAATAATATGGACAAGTTATTTACCGATGCGGTGAATGCAGGTAATGCGGCAATCGATAGCGGTGATGCCATCGCTGCCCGCCAGGCATTTGAAAAAGCGCTGGTGATGAAAGCGGATGATAGCTCCGCGCAGGCAGGCCTGATGCGGGCGCAATCGCTGGATCAGGTGCTGAAACTGATCACCGAGGGGAATGATCTGCAACTGAACGGCGACCTCAAACAGGCAAAGGCCGTCTATGAACAGGCACTTGCACTGGACAAACAATCGTTGACCGCGAAGCAACAACTGGCTGCTGTGAACGGCCGGCTAGGTGAGGCGGAATTTACCCGGCAGATGTCTGCCGGTTATGCCCATCTGCAGAACAATGATCTGTCCCGGGCAAAAGCGGCGTTTGAACAGGCACGGCGTCTGAAGCCTTCTGCCGCAGAGGCGAGCTCGGCGATAGCACAAATCGATACAAGCCTGCTTAATGATGAAATCGCCACGTTGCTGCAAACTGCCACGACACTGGAGGCACAGGAGAAGTGGGGTGAGGCGGTGGCCGCGTATGACAAGGCACTCGCACTGGATGCGAATCTCGCCCAGGCGCAAGAGGGTAAACAGTATGCCAGCAGCCGTGTACAACTGGATGCCCGGCTCGAACAGATCATTGCCAAACCGGAACGGCTGGCGGACACCGCTGTACATGCCGAGGTCAGTTCGATCTTTGAGCAGGCCCGTCAAATCAGTCCGGCAGAGTCGCGACTGGCAACCCAGCTGCAAAAGGTGGAAAAACTGCTGGCGATAGCAACCGTCCCGCTTGATATCCTGTTTCGCTCGGACACACAGACCGAGGTCTCGCTGGTCAGGGTCGGTGCACTCGGCAAGTTCAGCGAAAAAAGTATGTCGCTGGTACCGGGCAACTATACCGCTGTGGGTACGCGTCCGGGATACCGTGATGTAAGGGTTGAGTTTACCGTCACTGCCGAGATACCTGCACAGGTTGTTGTTATCTCTGCTGTCGAAAAGATCGCTGCCAGGTAGTACTTGGACGCCTGAATGAAAGAGCAAACTGAAGGTGATCTGCCGCTTACGCCAGCCGGTTTTACCCCGGGCCCCACGATAGAGCCTGTCAGGTTCGAACCATTCCAGCCACAGACCGGCCGCAAACTGCTCCGCGTGCGTCCGCGTACACTGCTCATCTCGGCGGCGCTACTGGTCTGTGCACTGCTGGCCGGGTATATCGTCACCGGCAAGGCGGTATATCTCAGCACTGACCCGGCTGACGCACAGATCGAGATCAGCGGTGGCTGGCAGTTAAAACTGGCCGACCGTTACCTGTTACGTGAGGGCGATTACCAGTTGCAGGCAACGGCCCCGGGCTATCATCCTCTCCAGCAGATACTGACTGTCAGTGAGGAACAAAACCAGCAATATACCTACACGCTGCGTCCCTTACCCGGTCATCTGCAGATAGATACCGACCCTGTTATCGCCGCCGAAATCCGCGTGGATAATATTGCCCGCGGACAGACACCGACCACGCTCACACCGCTCGAACCCGGGACCTATACCATCCAGTTGCTGGCTGATCGCTATCTGCCCTTCGAGACGGTGGTGACCATCGAAGGCAAGGACCAGCAACAATCGCTGACCGCTGAACTGAAGGCCGCCTGGGGTGATGTCCGGCTGGAGACACTGCCCGCCGGTGCCGATGTGTATGTGGATGATCAACTCGCCGGCCAAACCCCTCTGACGACGGAGATCCTGCAAGGAGAACACAACCTGCGCATCAAGCTGGCCGGTTACAAGGACTGGCGCAAGGCCGTGCGTGTGACCGCCGGAGAGGCTCAGCAACTGACCGCCATCCAGCTGGAACAGGCCGATGCGGTCGTGCAGATCAATACCCGGCCGGCCGGTGCCAGTGTGACTGTGGACGGCGAATACAAGGGCGTCTCCCCGCTGGAGGTCGCGTTGACGCCCGGCAAGGCTGCGACTATCCGTCTGTTCAGTCAGGGTTATGCCCAATCGGTACAGACGATCAATGCGAAGTCCGGTGACAGGCGTACGCTCAACATCGAATTGCAACAGGAAATCGCAGAGGTACGCATCCTTGCCGATCCGGCCGATGCCGAGGTCTATATCGACGGCAAGCCCCGGGGTCTGGCCGATCAGACGGTGGAACTGTCCACCACGTCGCATACGGTCGAGATCCGCAAGGCCGGTTATCTCGATTACAAAACCACGATCACACCGCGACCCGGCATTGCCCAGCAGGTCTCGGCACGCCTGAAGTCGGTTGAACAGGCAAAGCGAGAGGCCGTGCGGACCGAGATTAGCTCACCCGGCGGACAAAAGCTGAAACTGTTCGAGGCCGTTGCCGTCACGATGGGCGCCTCGCGAAGAGAACCGGGACGACGCGCGAATGAAACGATCCGCAATGTCCAGTTCACACGGCCGTTTTACCTGTCACTGACCGAGGTAACCAATGCCGAGTTTCGTCAGTTTGACAGTCAGCACACCTCTGGTGAGGTCCAGGGCCATGATCTGAACGGTGACAAACAACCGGTCGTTAATATCACCTGGGAACAGGCGGCGCTGTATTGCAACTGGCTCAGCGAAAAGGCCACGTTGACGCCGTTCTACCTGGTGAAGGATAACAAGGTGACCGGTTTCAATCCGGCCGCCAACGGTTATCGCCTGCCTACCGAGGCCGAGTGGGAATGGGCAGCGCGAGATCAGGGCAATAATATCAACCTGAAGTTTGCGTGGGGTGATGCGCTGCCACCGGCACCGAAATCCGGCAACTACGCCGATGTGTCTGCCGCCCCGATACTCGCGATTATACAGGCGGAATATACCGACGGATCGATTGTAACCGCCCCGGTCGCCAGTTTTACGCCGAACCAGAAAGGGCTGTACGATATCGGTGGAAATGTGGCTGAATGGACACACGACTTTTATGATATCAATATGGCGGAAGAAGGATCGACCGCGCTGGACCCGCTGGGTGCCGACAGTGGTGAACACCATGTGATCAGGGGTGCCAGCTGGAGTCATGGCTCGGTCACGGAACTGCGTCTGTCGTTTCGTGATTATGGCAAGGAAAAACGCAATGATGTTGGCTTCAGGATTGCACGCTATCTCGAATGAATATAAATATGAAATCAGGTCTGATATTGTTATTACTGATACTGTCGCCGCTTAATCTCAGCGCCCAGCAGCCCCCTGTTACACCAGCCAATCCTGAATCACCAGCACAACAGCAACCCGCTGCAACCGAAATACCGGCAGCAGAAAAATCCACACCGTCCGCCGAGCAGTTTGTACCGAGCGAAACCATCTCCGAAGACCTGTCGGTCCCGTTTCCGGTAGACATCTAGGGAATACGCCATGAAGGAAGCAACATGAAACATACACAGGTTTCCGAGTTTATCTATCAGCTGTTCGCACTGATATTTTCCATCATCATCGTCCACGCCATTTATGTAACCGTTATCAGGCCGAATGCAGACGCGCTGTTTCAACAGCAGCAGGAAAAAATCGCGGCCGGAGAAGAGGCAGAGATGCCCAAGTCTGCCTACGTCATCCTGAAAGACCCGGAGCAGGAAATCTGTATCATCATGGGCCTGTGGGTCATTGCCATCATCGGACTGAAAATACGACTTGCGCTGCATGAACGCCGCCTGCTGGACAGACCGCTGCTCGACATACCGGAGGGGACCAGCATCCTCCCGGAAGATGTCCGTCCGTTCGTGCGTACCTTGCAATCTGCACTGCCACAGGAACAAAACTTCCTGCTGCCACGTGCCTTGTTGACCGCCTTGCAGCGCTTTGGCTCGACGCGTAACGTGCAGGACGTGGCCAATGCGGTCAAGGAGGTCTGTGAAGAAGAGTCCAGCCGCCAGGATTCGGAACTGTCGATGGTGCGTTATATCCTCTGGGCCATCCCCTCCATCGGCTTTATCGGCACGGTGCGCGGTATCGGTGATGCCTTGAGCCAGGCCCAGGCCGCAGTGCAGGGCGATATCACCGGCGTGACCGCCAGCCTCGGTGTCGCCTTCAACTCGACATTAATCGCCCTGCTCATCAGTATCCTGATCATGTTCCTGACCCACCAGCTGCAACTGATGCAGGACCGGCTGGTGCTCGATACCCGTAACTACTGTGATAACAATCTGATCCGCTATATGCAGGTACGCTAGACCATGTCGACCGCGATCATTGAACTGAACGACAGTGAAATCCGCATGGCGACGGGCGATAATATCGTGCTGCGACAGCCGGGATATGCCGTGCTTGCCGACAACGGGATTACGACCGGCAAGCAGGCCTGGGCGATGGCGCGCAGCAATCCACGCCAGACCTATCATCGCTACTGGAGCCAGCTGAACCAGGACGCACTGATAGTGCCTTCCCGTCTCGCCAGACACCATGCCGACCTCGCCTACGCCCAGCTCCTGGCGATGCATGAGCAGGCCGGCAAACCGGAAGAAGTGGTGTTCGCCGTCCCCGGCAACTATTCCCGGGAGCAACTGGCGCTGTTACTCGGTATCGTCGAGTCGTGTCCGTTCACCGCCGTGGGTCTGGTCGATGCGGCCACCGCCTGTGTGGCGGCGATTGCTGAGCAAGGTGTATACACCCACGTGGATATTCATCTGCATTATGCGCTGGTATCCACGCTGGAGGTGACTGACCACGTATCGCGCACCTCGGTCAAGGTTATCAATGATACCGGGCTCACTGATATACACGATATCTGCGTGGCCAGTTTTGCCGATGCATTCATCGATCAGTCACGGTTTGATCCCTTGCACCATGCACAGACCGAGCAGGAACTCTATAACCTGATACCCGGGGCCTTACGCACGCTGCGTGCTGGCGGCGAACTGACGCTGGAGATCAATTTCAAAAACAAACGTTATCAGGCCCGGATATTCAGCGAACCACTGCTGGAAAAACTGAAGACGCATTACGAGAATATCTACCGCGAAGTCGCGGGGACAGCTGTCCCGTTGATCAGCGACCGCCTGCATGGCCTGCCCGGATTTTCCGGCAAGCTGGGCAATGCCATCGCGCTGGATGAAAATGCCGTGTTTCAGGGTTGCAATACCAACCTGGTCAATATCCGTACCGCCGGCCCGTCGCTCAGCTTCATTACCAGACTGCCTGCCAGCAAATCACCGACGGTTAACGTTGGCACGGAATCAGGGGCGAACTATCAGACTGACAGACAAGCCCCGGCTGCTGCCTCTGCTACACACCTGTTGATCAATCATCGTGCCTACGCACTCGGCCCCACTGCTGTGTATATAGCGGCCAGCGGTGTGATCGTGACGAATTCCGCGAGCGACAACAAACATTGCTCCTTCCGCCGGACTGCAGCAGGCATAGAAATCAGACCGGAAAGCGAACTGACCGTGTTTGTGAATGGCAACCGGCTATCGGCGATGAAGATCGGCACGACCGGCGACACCGTCAGTTTCGCCGGTGCGGACACGGTCATACGCCTGATTGAAGTCACGCCGGATTAATGGCCAGAAAACGCAAAGCTATCGGTGGCATGAGCCTGTCCTTTCTGGACGTGATGTCCTGTGGACTCGGTGCGGTGGTGTTGCTGTTCCTGATTATGAAACACAATGCCAACACGAACGTCTCGACCGCCACACCCACGACCGACCTGCAATCTGAAGTTACATTGCTTGAACGTGAAATCCTCGACGGTAAAAAAAATCTGGCGGAGCTGCGCAACACCATTGCCGAAATCGACAATCGCATCGTCACCGCCCAGGGCCTGGCCCGCAAAATCACCGACAACCTGAATGATACCTCGGGACAGGAACAGGCCCTCGCCTCGGCCGCCGAAGATGCCGAGATCGAAAAACTGAAACAGGACCTGAAAAAACTCGAACTCGAACGTCAACGCATGGAGGCCGACACCAGAAATACCGGACAGGACACCCGCAGCTTTGTCGGTGAAGGCAACCGGCAATACCTGACCGGACTGAAACTCGGGGGCAATCGCATCCTGGTCCTGATCGACAAATCCGCCAGTATGCTGGATGAGTCCATCGTCAATGTCATTCGTCGACGCAATATGTCTGAACAAGCCCGGCGCAGCTCAGGGAAGTGGTTACAGGCGCTGGAGATGGTGCAGTGGTTGAGCACCCGCTTTCCGGTAACCAGTAAATTCCAGATCTACCCGTTTAATACCACCACCGACTCGATAGTGGCAGGCACGAAGGGACAGTGGCTACCGGTCAGTGACAAGAAGCAATTAAACCAGGCCATCGCGGGCCTGGATGCCGTCGTACCGGAGGGTGGAACCAGCCTGATCAACGTGTTCGCCGAGGTCGGCCGCATGAGCCCGATACCGGACAATATCTATTTAATCACCGACGGTCTGCCCACCCAGGGCAGAACGGCACCGCGCGAGTCCACCGTCTCCGGGCGTGACCGGCTCGAACTGTTTGAGGAGGCGGTCAACCAGTTACCGAAAAACATCCCGGTCAATATCATCCTGTTGCCGATGGAAGGCGACCCGATGGCCGCCGCTGCCTACTGGCAACTGGCCCAGCTGACAAACGGTTCGTTCATGAGCCCATCCGGTGACTGGCCATGAAGTCTAGACGCGATTCCATCGAGGTTATCAGCCTCTCCTTCCTCGACGTGATTACCTGCGGCTTTGGTGCGATTATCCTGCTGCTGGTCATTTCAAAAACCGGGGCACCGGTCAATCTGGAGCCCTCACCTACACCGGATGAAGGCATCATCCGTGCGCTACAGGAGGAATTGTTTACTATCCGTGGCGAGGCACAAGTCCTGAACCGGGACCTGACGGCAAAACGGGAACAGTTGTCCGAATGGGACATACGCGTGGCCCGGCTGAGCCAGCTACTCGCAGACACGGAAAACAAGATGACCAGCATCTCTGAACAGGCGGCCGTCAATACCGTCATCAAGGGTGAACTTGAGCTCGCGCTGCAGGAACTGTCCGAGGAAATGGAAAGGCTGCTGGGGTCCCGGGTCGACCAGAGGAGCGATCTGGTCGGTGGCATACCGGTCGACAGTGAATACATCATTTTTATTATCGATACGTCCGGCAGTATGTTCCAGTATGCCTGGGACAAGGTCATTGATCAGTTGATAACGACGCTGGATGTCTATCCGCAGGTGAAAGGCCTGCAAATCATGGATGATGAGGGCGGTTATATGTATTCGGAATACCGTGGTAAATGGATACCCGACACCCCGGCCAGGCGCAAGGCCATCATCAGCCGTCTGCGTACCTGGAACCCGTTCAGTAATAGTAGTCCGGTCGAGGGTATCACAACGGCCATCTCCACCTTTTACAGCCCGGACAAAAAGATCAGCCTGTATGTCTTTGGCGATGATTTTACCGGACGCTCCATTGAGGAAGTGATAGATACGGTAGACCGGCTTAACCCGAAGGACGCCCAGGGGAACGCCCTGGTCCGTATCCATGCCGTTGGATTTCCAGTACTTTTTGCCAACCCCCGTGCCCTGCAGATGGGTGGTATCCGCTTTGCCAACCTGATGCGTGAACTGACCCGGCGTAATGGCGGGGCATTTGTAGGATTGAATACATTCAGATAATCTGTCTATCTCATTCCCGGATGTGAGATCGTACAGCATGTTCAAAATCTGCCGGCATATTACCCGCGTGTTGCTCTGCTTTTTGCTGATACTGGCGGGTGGCTGCGCGTCCGGGATCAATCTGCAGGTTGAAGGCAAGCTACCCACACCGCTCGCCACCCGCTTTCCCCTGACGCTGGCTGTGAATTACCCGGATAACTTCCGCGAATACATCTATAAGGAAGACAGTAAGGCCCGCAAGAGCTGGTCGATAGATTACCGGCAACCGCGCATTGCCTTGTTCGAACAGATATTACCGTCGATGTTTCAGACGGTCGCCCCTGTCGGCAAGGACGGTACCGTGGCCGATCTGGTGCTGGAACCCGAGGTGATGGACACCCAGCTTGCCCTGCCGCAGGAGACCCACTCGGACATGTATGAGGCCTGGATTAAATACGGTATCAAACTGTATGAGCCCGGCGGAAAAATCATCAGCGAATGGCAACTGACCGGTTATGGCAAAAGTCCGACCGCGATGTTTACCAGCAAGGAGGAGGGCCTGAACGAGGCCATCAATCTGGCACTGCGTGATATCGGTGCGCGGTTTGTACTGGATTTTCGCAAGGCACCGGGCATGCGAGAATGGCTGTCCGGCAAGATCAATTGCACGGAATACAAACATCTGTGCTAGGCCTGTACTTCCCCCTGGCGTTACTGCTGGTGCTGCTGGTCCTCGGCGGTTGCAAAAGCTCGACCATCGTGGATGAATACCGTGAAAACTTATCCACCAGCATCATCGAAGGTGAGTCGATAGTCGTGCTCGGCCGTCGTAACAACGCCAGTTACGAGACCGAAATTGATTTTATCGATTGCGTCGGGCAATCATTAAAGGGTCGACTCCGCGGCGTTAATATCATTCCCGAACGCGAGTTCCTCGACAGCATGTACCCCTATTTCGAATCCAGCACCGCACCGATGGATGTGCAAAATCTGGCTCGACTGGTCCAGACGCCGGAGGTCGCAGGCAAGCTGGCAGAATTCCGGATCCGTTATTTTGTGTGGATCGATGGCTACACCCAGACCACTGACAAGGCCGGTGCGATGTCGTGTACGGTGGGTCCGGGTGGGGGTGGCTGTTTCGGATTTGCGACCTGGGACGATGAGGCCAATTACGAGGCCACGATCTGGGACTTTGAGGAACTGAATCTTGAGGGCAAGATCAGCACGGAATCCACGGGCACGTCCTACATGCCCGCCGTCATCCTGCCGATCCCCTTACTGGCCCGGGTCCAGTCAAGTGCTTGCAGCAACATGGCCGGTCAGATCGGTCGCTTCCTGCGGTCTCCCTGATAGCACCAATCGCTATTTGATGATCATGTCCTTCATGCTGACGGACTCGTCGGCAAGCCGGGCGCTGTCGATCACCACCTTCTCGGTGATCAGTCGTTTGCCTACCATGAACTCGGCGGGACGGTTGACCGAATCAACAGCAATAACGCTATTGTTCTTTACATAAAAGGCTGCAAAGCTGCGACTACCGGTGCGATCACCACGCACGATCACCTGCTCGTATCCCTGGTTCAGACCGGCGATCTGTAATTTCAGATCATATTGATCTGACCAGAACCACGGCAATGCACTGTAGGCCTTGTCCAGTCCGGCAACGGTGGAGGCCGCGATACGGGCCTGATCGTTTGCATTCTGGACTGACTCCAGCCGGAGCCAGCGATCATAAATCGCATTGTAATGCCAGGCGCAATCCCCGGCGGCGACGATGTCCGGATCGCTGGTGCGCGCCCGATCATCGACCACGATACCGTTTTCAGTTTTTAATCCCGCCTCCTGGGCGATCTCCATATTCGGAATAATACCGATACCGATTATGACGAGATCGGCAGCATGGGTGGTACCGTCGTTACAGATAACCCGTTCGACCTTGCCCGTACCCTCAAAGCCGGTCGCACCGACCTTGCAGCGGATGGTCACACCCTCTTCAGTATGCACCCGGGTATAAAATTCGGAGATCTCCGGCGCGGTCACCCGCTGTAACACACGGTCCATCATCTCCAGCACGGTCACCTTCATGCCGAGTTTTTTCAACACGGCGGCCGCTTCGAGACCAATATAACCACCGCCGACAATGACAGCATTGCCACCCTGTTTTACATGCGTCTTGATACGCGACACATCCGCGAAGTCACGCAGATAATGAATACCGTCGAGATCATGACCCGGCACATTCACCTTGCGTACACGTGACCCCACCATCAAGGCGAGCTTGTCATAACTGACCCCGACACCGTTTTCGAGCATGACCTTTTTGTTTGCCCTGTCAATCCGGGTAGCGCGCACCCCGAGCATGAACTCGACATTCGCCTTGGTATAGACGTCCTGCGGGCGGATGTAGATCTCTTCCAGTGTCTTCTCACCGGCCAGCAATGCCTTCGACAAGGGCGGGCGATGGTAGGGTATATAGGGCTCATCACCAATCACCTGGATCCTGCCTTCCCATCCGTCCTGGCGCAGGCCGGTAACAAACGCGGCGGCGGCATGACTGGCTCCAATAACTACGCAGGTCTGACTCATTTATCTGGCTCCTTGACTGAAATTTAAACTGATAATACCGGTATTATTACACAGAGCGTGTTCCATTCGTAACTGCCCGTTTACCGGATAACGTACGACCAACCTGATCATCCCGGAAACAATCTGACACATCCCGATACCGCTGCCAGTGACACCTCAGTCATTCCGGATACTGTCTGCAAGAATCCGATGCTCGCCACACCCCAATCTCACCCCGTCATTCCGGAAACCGCTTCAGCGGTTCTCCGGAATCCAGTCAGATTAAGCGTCTTTGACCACCTCGCACATCGCCCGCGTCAATGTCGCCAGGTCAACATCACTAATGATATACGGCGGCATGATGTAAACCAGTTTGCCGAATGGTCGAATCCAGACGCCCCGGCGGACAAATGCGGCAGTGATGCGGCGCATATCAACCGGTGTTTTTAATTCAATCACACCGATGGCCCCAAGCACACGCACATCCGCCACAGCAGGATGTTGCAGACAAGGCGCCAGTAGCTCCCGCATTTGCTGTTCGATCTGCTCAACCCGTTGCTGCCAGTTCCAGGACTGCAACAGCGAAATATTTGCGCCGGCCACCGCACAGGCGAGCGGGTTCGCCATGAAGGTGGGGCCGTGCATAAATGCACCGCTGCCATGGGCGGAGATCGTTTCAGCAATCTCTCGTGTCGCCAGCGTTGCCGCCAGCGTCATATACCCACCGGTCAGGGCCTTGCCCACACACAGGATATCCGGCGTGACACTGGCATGTTCACAGGCAAATAATTTACCGGTACGCCCAAAGCCGGTCGCAATTTCATCCGCGATCAGCAACACACCGTAATGATCACACAAACGCCGTACTTCGCGCAGATACTCAGGATGGTAAAACCACATGCCGCCCGCGCCCTGTACAACGGGCTCAAGGATAACTGCGGCCAACTGTGAATGATGTTGTTCGAGCAAGGCCGCAAATCCGTTGATGTCATCCGGATTCCAGTCCGCGCCAAACCGCACACCGGGACGATCAGCAAAATACTGTTGCGCCAGCATCTGGCTGAACAGGCTGTGCATACCGGTGACAGGGTCACATACCGACATCGCACCGATCGTATCGCCGTGATAACCCTTGCGGATGGTCAGGAATTTCTGCTTCAAGGGTTTGTCCTGTGCATACCAGTACTGCACCGCCATCTTCAGCGCGACCTCGACCGCGACCGACCCGGAATCAGCGAAAAACACCTGTGCCATCCCGGCCGGTACAAGTGCGAGTAATTGTTCCGCCAGCAGGATTGCCGGTTCATGCGTCAATCCACCAAACATCACATGAGCCATCGACTCCAGCTGGGCAGTCACCGCCGCATTCAGTACCGGATGGTTATACCCGTGTATCGCACACCACCATGAGGACATCCCGTCGATCAGCTGCTGGCCATCGGCCAGTTGCAGGCGGACCCCGGAGGCCGAGACGACCGGGTATACCGGTGGCGGATCAATCATCGTGGCATAAGGATGCCACACCACACGACGGTCGCGCTCTAGCAGGTCCTGGAATTTCGAGGGTCGTTCAGACACGGGGCTTATAGTATGATTCTGCTGTCAGATAGTCCGGCCATGCTACTACTGTTTGAAACGCATGACCAATACACCGCCGGTTGTTTTAGCCTGTGCATGATGCCGAGGAGACATAATGAAATATATTCACATAGCCGCACCCGGCGGGCCGGAAGTGCTCGAACTGCGCGAGACCGCCGTACCGGAACCGCGGGCCGGACAGGTACTGATCAGGGTCGCGGCGGCCGGAGTGAACCGGCTGGATATTTTGCAGCGTATGGGTGCCTACCCTCCCCCAGCCGGTGCCTCGGACATCCCTGGCGTAGAAGTTGCCGGGGAGATCGTGAAGATGAAGGGGAAGATTGACCATCTAAAAGTCGGTGACCGGGTCTGTGCGCTGCTGACCGGTGGGGGTTATGCTGAATATACACTGGCCGATGCGGGGGCCTGTCTGCCGATACCGGCTGGTCTGTCTGACATTGAGGCAGCCGGTCTGCCTGAATCCTTTTTCACCGTGTGGAGCAATGTGTTCGACCGGGGTGGCTTGAAATCGGGTGAGTCTTTCCTCGTCCACGGTGGCAGCAGTGGCATCGGCACTACGGCCATCCAGCTGGCCCGTGCGTTCGGCGCTACGGTTTTTACAACAGTAGGTAGTGAGGACAAACGCCAGGCCTGTCTCGCGCTCGGGGCAGACCACGTAATCAACTACCGCGAGCAGGACTTTGTTGAATACTGCCAGCAGGCGACCGGCAAGCGTGGTATCAATCTGATCCTCGATATGGTCGGGGGGGATTATTTTAACCGGAACATCCGTATTGCCGCCGAGGAAGGCCGGATTGTCATCATCGCTGCGCTGAAGGGCTACAAGGTCGAGGCCGACCTGCTCGGGATCATGCGTAAACGCCTGATTGTGACCGGCTCTACGCTGCGTGCCCGGCCCGTGGTGTTCAAACGCAGGATAGCCGCAAAACTAATGCAACAGGTCTGGCCGTTGCTGGCCAGCGGACAGGTAAGGCCGTTGATCTACAAGCATTTTCCCCTTTCAGAGGTAGCAGACGCGCACCGCTTGATGGAATCGAGCGCCCATATCGGCAAGATCGTGCTGACCACATAGCTTCCCGGCAAAAACTGCTTTAATCTGCCCCATAGTTCCGTATAATTCGCGGTTTTTGCGGGACTGGCATCTGGCCGGCCCGGAACGACTTTCAGGAAAGAGGATATTGTAATCATGGCAAAAATCACCTTCATCTCAGCAGATGGCACCGAAACCGTAATCAATGCCGAAAATGGCGTCAGCCTGATGATGGCGGCCGTGAATAACGGTATCAAGGGTATCGTCGCTGAATGCGGCGGCGCCTGTAGCTGCGCCACGTGTCATGTGATTGTCGACAAGGACTGGTACGCCAAACTGACCCCGGCCGCCCAGCTGGAAAAAGACATGCTCGAATTTGCTGCCGAGCCTTCTGAAACCGGACGCCTGAGCTGTCAGATACCGGTTACTGATGCACTCGATGGTCTGGTTGTACGGGTACCGGCTGCACAGTATTAATTGATTAATATCCCCGCCTGCGCACGGGTAACACATCGAGTTATCCGCTGATAAAAAAAACGGCGGCGTTTTTTTAAACGCCGCCGTTTGTTACTTCTGTTTACCGCTATTACAGATCAAAACGGTCGAGGTTCATCACCCGGGTCCAGGCATCCACAAAATCCTGTACGAATTTTTCACGACCGTCCTCTGCCGCATAAACTTCCGCAATGGCACGCAGCTCGGAATGTGAGCCAAAGACCAGATCGACCGGGGTCGCCGTCCATTTCACATTACCCGTGGCACGATCACGACCTTCATAAAGACCTTCCTCTGTGGCCGACTTTTTCCATTCGGTCGACATATCGAGCAGATTGACAAAGAAATCGTTGCTCAACATACCCGGCCGGGTGGTGAAGACGCCATGATCCGCGCCACCCACATTCGCATCCAGCGCACGCAGGCCACCCACCAGCACCGTCATTTCCGGCACGGTCAGCGTCAGCAGATTGGCACGATCGACCAGCATGTCTGCCGGTGACATCGTGGCGTCCTTGCTGAAGTAGTTACGGAAACCATCTGCAACCGGTTCCAGCACGGCAAACGACTCAGCATCGGTTTCTTTCTGCGAGGCATCCATACGTCCCGGAGTAAACGGCACCTGTACGTTATGACCGGCAGCCTGCGCTGCCTTTTCAACGGCTGCCACACCACCGAGCACGATCAGATCCGCCAGCGAGACTTTCTTGCCACCACTTGCCTTACGGTTGAAGTCTTGCTGGATGTCCTCCAGCTTCGCCAGTACCTGCTTTAACTCGGCCGGATTGTTCGCTGCCCAGTCCTTCTGCGGCGCAAGACGAACACGTGCTCCATTGGCACCACCGCGCAGATCCG
The DNA here is from genome assembly GCA_945878555.1 of Klebsiella pneumoniae. Taxonomy (GTDB): domain Bacteria; phylum Pseudomonadota; class Gammaproteobacteria; order Eutrophobiales; family Eutrophobiaceae; genus Eutrophobius. Next base: position 45,685 of record CAMDWI010000021.1, on the reverse strand, counting down.
TGCCACGGAACGAGGCAGCAGAGGCCCAGGCAGTACGAACCAGCTCGGGTACACCAAGGCCGGAGGCAAGTATCGTCGTCTTCAGACCGGAGATATCACCTGCATCAATCAACGGATGATCAACAGCGGGTACCGGATCCTGCCAGATCAACACTTCACTCGGGACTGCCGTACCGACATAACGTGTACGTGGTCCCATATCACGATGGGTCAGCTTGAACCAGGCCTTGGCAAACGCAAGTTCAAATTCCTTCGGATCCTTCTGGAAGCGCTGGGCAATCTTCCGATAGGCCGGATCAAATTTAAGCGCCAGGTCAGAGGTCAGCATAATCGGGGCATGGCGCCTCGACGGATCATGCGCATCCATGACGATGGCGGCAGCCTTTTCGTCGCTGGGGATCCATTGTGTCGCACCGGCGGGGCTCTTCGTTTGCACCCACTCATAACCGAACAGGTTGTCCAGATATTGTGTCGTCCAGGCGATCGGGTTGGTCGTCCACGCACCTTCCAGTCCGCTGGTAATCGTGTCTACGCCTTTACCGCTACCACACTTGTTGGTCCAGCCCAGCCCCTGCTCTTCAATTTCAGCTGCCGCGGGTTCAGGCCCCACACATCCCGCCGGACTCTTCGCACCATGTGTCTTGCCGAACGTGTGTCCACCGGCAATCAAGGCGACAGTTTCCTCATCGTTCATCGCCATCCGGCCAAAGGTATCGCGGATGTCTTTTGCAGAGGCCAGTGGATCCGGGTTGCCGTTCGGACCTTCCGGGTTTACATAGATCAGCCCCATCTGCACGGCCGCCAGCGGATTCTGCAGTTTCCGTTCACCGCTGTAACGCTCGTCGGCAAGAAACTGTTTCTCCGGACCCCAATATACCTTGTCGGCCTCCCAGTCGTCAGCACGACCACCAGCAAAACCAAACGTCTTGAAACCCATTGATTCGAGCGCAACATTACCGGTCAATACCATCAGATCGGCCCAGGATACCTTGCGTCCGTATTTCTGTTTGATCGGCCAGAGCAGGCGACGCGCCTTGTCCAGATTGGCATTGTCAGGCCAGCTGTTCAGCGGTTCAAAACGCTGCTGACCACCACCGGCACCACCACGACCATCGGCCACGCGATAGGTACCCGCACTGTGCCATGCCATACGTATAAAGAATGGACCATAATGACCATAGTCAGCCGGCCACCAGTCCTGCGACTGCGTCATCAATGCGGTGATATCTTTTTTTAGCGCCTCGAGATCGACAGTCTTGAACTCTTCTGCATAGTTAAAATCGTCACCCAGCGGATTTGATTCAGCCGCATGCTGACGCAACGGTGACAAATCGACCTGTTCAGGCCACCAGAACTTGTTGGACATGTTGTCCTGCGCAAGCGCGGGACCTGCCGGTGCCATGCTGACCGACAACGCGGCAATCAAGGTTAAAGTGTGTTTACGCATAATAGATTCCCCTCTGAAGTATGTGTAGGTGTCAACCCGAGGTTATCCTAAAACCGGTAAATCAAATACTGAAATACTGATTTTCTATAGTTTTGATAGGGAAAATTTATGCTTGGAAAGTGCTGAGTGGCGTCAGTTGATCCGAGGTGGCAGTGCAGTAAAAGGAGAATCTGTTGTAAATACAATTACTAAGGGTGATGTCACCCGTTAAAAACCAAACCGGTAATTCATGCCCAGCGTGTATGTATTGATATTGTTTTTCAATTGGATTCCGTACTGATCCCATTCGTTGCGTATACGGTATTGCTGCCATTGACCGCGTATCGCAATATTCTCAGTGACATAATATTCAGTGCCAAGACCAAACGTCATATCTAAAGAAGTATTGCTATGTGATTCTGAGGCTGAATCTCTCGGAAACGGAACGATTAATACATCCGGGAAACCGCTACTGGTAGCCAATATTGAATAAGAAATGGTAGTGTGTTTCTCCAGCACATTATCCGACCTGATAACCCCCATTTTTCCGTAGAGACTGAATCTGTCTGAAAGTGGATACCGCGCTATACCGGATAGTTGATAACCGCGGGTCCCGGGTTGGATTCTGGCAATATATTCCTGCGTGTGCGTTTCTACCCAGCCGAAACGGGTTGTATATCCCGGCGCCTCGGTTATAAATGCGCCTGGTAGCGAATAAGTAAAGATATAAGGTGAATCCTGATTTATTTCAGCCTCTCCAATATCGGTATACCCGGCTTCAATCCCCAAAAACCGACTGAACAGATAACCCCCGTATACGCTCCAGCCAGTGGTCTTGTCATCGACGTCATAACTGTCTGTCCTGATCGCCGGTATGTCCGGATAATAAATTGAATAGTTTGGTGGATAATCAGCAGCAGGGTCACTTATTGAAAGATCGCTATAGCCAAATGACCCACCAATATAAAAGTTTTTTTCTGTATCCTGTGCCTGTGCGGGTAATATCAACATACCGGCCAGTAGAGACAACAGCGTTATCCTCATATCATGTCCTGTCATATTTCACCCCACGTTTAATCCGCATAGCGCGGTGGCTGGCCGGACTGGGCCAACAGTTCGTTGACCTCCTGCTTCACTTTGATGATGCGGTCCTCGCGCCCGAGCATCGTCTTCTGCCAGCGGTGCAGTTCGTCAAGTTGTTCATTCAATTGCGACTCCGTCTTCTTGCGTTCGGTGATATCCCGGATGTGGCCATGCCAGAGGATACCACCGTCAGGGGCGACTTCGGGTGAGGCCTCGCCTTCAACCCAGATGGTTCGCCCATCCGGAAGGTTGACCCTGTATTGCTCATGCCAGGAGCTGAGCGTCCGGGCAGACACCTGCATGCTGTCACTTACCCGCTGGAGGTCATCTGGATGGATCGCCTTGAACACAGCCTCGGCATCATGGCTGACCTGCTCGGGCAGTACGCCATAAATGTCCTTAATTCCGTTGCTGCAATATGGAAAATGAGAGGACCCGTCTGGCCTGAGAACGAATTGGTAGATCATGCCGGGCACATGCTGTGCCAACCTGTCTACCCGCTTCAAGGCTTCCAGGACGGCCTGTTCCGCCTGCCTGCGCTCGGTGATGTCCAGCACGACCTGCATCAGCATCGGAGGTTCGTCGTGCGTCAATTCAAGATTAACTTCTATCGGGTAAAGCGTGCCATCCTTGCATCGATGCAGCGTAATGAACGTGATATTGATTTTTTCTTTAGAGAGTAGCGGTGCGAGCAATGCCGCATAGGATTCATGCGTGAATTCCGGGTTCAGGTCCAACGGGGTCATTTGCGCCAGCTCTTGCAGTGAGTAGCCAACTTTGTCTAATGCACCCTGATTGGCATCCATGAACAACCAGGTCTGCGGATCCAGCAGGTATATTTCATTTTTGGACTGGTCGAGGGCACGACCGAGCCGGGTAAGCTTGTTCTTGATCCGGTTCCGTTGGACTATATGCCATATTTCATGGGATATCAGTTGCACGGTTTCAATATCAAGGTCGGTGTAGTCGGTTTGCTTGTTGCCTACACCCGTCATCATCACGACCTTGCCGTCCTCGATGACCGGCACCGAGATCAGCCGCTGCAACGGTGAATGCCCTTCCGGCAGGCCGTGTTTATGCGGATACCCCGGGTAATCGTTAAACACGACCGGCTTGCCCTGGCGCAATGCGTCAGCCCAGATACCCGCCTGGCGCAGCGGATAGTGCGAGTCGTATGCAGCAGTGCAATAATGTTCGAGGGTGCGGCGCGACCAAGCCACCAGTTCGATCTCCTCGCCGCCATTGTTGACGAAATGAATAAATGAAATCTCGCTGCCGGTCAGGTTTTCAGCTATCTCCTGGCCGCGTTGCATGAAACTCTTCTCATCCATCTGTTCTGCAAATCCGGGTAAATCCAGTAGCGCAGTGGCTCGCTGTGCCTCCAGCCGCAGAATAGCTTCGTTCTCCTTGAGCGTAGTGATGTCGATATGCGAGCCGATCAGGTTAGTCACAACGCCATTGCCATCGAAGAATTTATTGCCGCGCGACAGTATCCAGCGGTAACTACCATCCCGATGCTGCAGTCGGAACTCTCGCTCGTAATTCTTCCTGCTGCTACTCAAAAAGTCGTGTAATGCTTTTTGGGTGACGACAAGATCATCGGGGTGGAGCAGCCGTTCCCAAGTCGCATACGAATCGGTAAGTTTGTCAGCCTGGTAACCGAGCTGCGCTTTCCATTCGGGTGAATAGGTCACGCTGTTGCTGCGCAGGTCCCAGTTCCACAAGCCGGTGTTCGATGCGCTGACAGCCACCGCCAGGTTCTCCTGTGCCTGCGCCAGCCGTTTATAGGGCTCTTCAATCGTTTCCACAACAATGGCGCGATAGATGAATAAGTAGGAGATCACCTTATAAAGGTGACCCAGCACGTTGTAGCCGCCGGTCATGGTGGTGTAGAGCGTGAAGAAAAATTCCCCCATTCCCATGACGCAGACGGCGCCAAACAGCAAGGGGACGTTGAACGGCTGTTGCTGTCGCATCTTTTTCCATAGCAGCAGTGCCGTGATCACATTGAGTGCGATGGAGAAGTACTCCAGATTTTTCTTCATTGGCGTGAGCCCCTCCCCCGGAATGAAGGTGCGCGGCAATGCATCCTGATGAAACAGCACCAGCCAATTGATCAATAATGTCAAGCCGACCATAGCGCCCATTAGCAGGTAGCGCGTTCGGGCGGCGGTAAACGAAGACCAGGGCCTGATGGCAACGACGAACAATGCGATCGCCGCCAGCAGACGCGCGGCCAGCCAGAAATTGAGCTGCTTGTCCGCATTGTTCGGTGTGACGAACTCCGGCATACCCTGATAGGCGATGGTGTGTGAAAAGTCCAGCCAGCCGATTGTAAAGAAGAGGCAGGCCAGCACCGTGATGTTGCCGGGCAGCATTCGGCCATGAGAATTCCAGCCCACCGCGAACACCAGCATGGCGACGACGATGGAAGAGACTTCGAACAGCGCGTGCAGCGGCAAATAACCACGGATGCCACCGACATCAAACTGGGGGGGCGATAGCCAAGCCAGAAATAGCACGGCCGCAAGCAGCAGCAGGAAAGCACCAATGCGTCTCATCGCCGGCTGGTAGGCCGGGTGCAGGCTTTTCAGTATCTGATACTTGGTAGATTGCATATTGGGCTTTTCTCGAAGAGTGAAATCTATTCCCGCACCATGTCAAGTGGGAGAAGGATCGTCGTTACGGTTTCGCCAGATTTTACTGTCTCAGGTTGGTTTCCCATGGGCATATCTCATGGATTCCCGGGTGTCTGCCGCAGCAGGTCGCGCACCGTCGCCAGCGCGCCGGGGTACTCGAAAGCGGCCACTTGCCGCTCCAGTTGTATGACCGCTGCCCCGTACGTCGCCAGCAAGAGCGGCCTAGTGCTCTCGAACAGATCAGCGGCGGCGGTATCGTCACTGGCGAGCAGGGATGCCAACTGTTCGAGTACCTCGCGTGCCCGTTCTGAATCAGGAGTCGGTAAATCGTCGGTCGCCGCCTCTGGCAATTGCGCAAGTACCGCTTCGAGTGCCTGCATTTCGGTCCGCAGGGAGGCCACGAGATCAGGCATCGCTGCTGTATCATTGCCGCGCAAGGCTTGCTCGAGCGCTAGCGCGGCGGCATGCAGGGCGGTTGCGCCCAGAGACCCTGCCGCTCCTTTGAGCGCGTGTGTCCGTTGCGCGGCAGCTTCAAAACTCCCCGCGGCAATCACGTCTTGCAGGAATTGTGGATCGTTGCGATGGCCGGCAGCAAACTGCCGCAACAAGGACACATAGGCAAGCGCCTTGCCGTTCATTGCCCGTAGTCCAATCCTGGTATCCAGACCAGCAAATTCAGCCAAGGGTCGCGGCAACGTGCCCGGATGTTGTGGCAAGGTGGAAAGCGCGGCGTTCATCTCATCGGCATGTTCGACCTCTTGCCCCGCGGGCAACCATTTCAGCAACGTGCTGAAGAGTGTTTCCGGCTCGACCGGCTTGGTGATGAAATCATCCATGCCCGCGTCCTGGCAGGCCTGGCGATCCTCATCGTAGGCGTTGGCCGTCATTGCCAGGATCGGACGGGATGACCAACCGGGCAGCTTGCGGATGGCGCGAGTGGCTTCGAGACCGTCCATGACGGGCATCTGTATGTCCATCAGGACCAGGTCGTATGCGCGATCCGCCGCCTTTGCCACTGCCTGCCGGCCATCCGCCGCCGTATCCACGGCCAAACCTGCGCCGTGCAGCAGTTCCAGCGCCACTTCGCGATTAATGGGGTTGTCCTCGGCGAGCAACAGCCACTTGCCAGGAGATTGTCGACGCAGCTGCGTCTCGGCATCGACTTTGGCTGCGATCGTGTCGGAAGGCATGGCGCCGTGGCCGCGTTGCAGGCGGGAGGTAAACCAGAAGGTACTGCCCACCCCCGGCGTACTGTCAACGCCAACTTCTCCGCCCATCATCTGCGCCAGTTGTTTGGTGATGGCGAGCCCGAGGCCAGTACCACCGTACTTGCGCGTGGTCGTGGCATCGCCTTGTTCGAAGGCCTGGAACAAACGTTGCTTTGCCTCTGGCGTGATGCCGATGCCCGTGTCCGCGACCGCGAATCGCACCAACAGGTCGTTGCCGTTGTCTTCAAGGAGCTTGGCGCTCAACATGACATAACCTTTGTCGGTAAACTTGACGGCATTACCGGCGCAGTTGAGCAAGGCCTGGCGCAGCCGCAACGCATCCCCACGCAGCCAGACCGGCACTGAATCGTGATCGATCTTGACCGCGAGGTCCTTCTCCTGCGCCGCGGGGGTAATGATCGACGCGACGTTGTCGAGGACGGCCGAGAGATTGAAGTCAGAATTGTCCAGCCGCAGCTTGTTAGCCTCGATCTTGGACAGATCGAGTATGTCGTTGATGATCGACAACAGGTGCCGGCTCGCGTTGTCGATTTTGTTCAGTCGATCCGCCTGCTCAGGTGTTGTGCCCGCGCGTTGCATCAGGTGGGTGAGACCGATGATGGCGTTCATCGGCGTGCGGATCTCGTGGCTCATGTTGGCCAGGAAGGCACTCTTGGCGATGGTGGCGGCTTCAGCCTGTAGTCGTGCCGCTGTCAGTTCCGCCGTGCGCTGTGCCACCAGCTCTTCAAGATGATAGCGGTACTGGTCAAGCTCGAGGCCGACGCGCTTCCTCTCGGTGATGTCATCCTTCACCGCAACGTAGTGGCTAGTCGTCCCGTCAGGCTGGCGCAGCGGCGTGATGATGGCGAATTCGATGTATTCGCTGCCGTCCTTCTTGATGTTGTAGAACTCCCCCTTCCACGACTTCCCCTCAATCAGGGCGGCCCACATTGCGGCGTAGGTTTCCGGCGGCGTTTTGCCTGAGTTAAGGACGCGAGGATTTTTCCCGATCAATTCCTCACGGGAATAGCCGGAAATTTTCACAAAGGCGTCATTGACATACTCGATTGCGCCATCGAGTTTGGTGATCACGATACTTTCCGAACTCTGCTCAATTGCGAGTGACAGCTTGCGCAGTGTTGCTTCGCTTTCCTCCGCCTTTTTTTGGGCGGCGAGGGCGTCTTCCATCAAACTCAATGCGGCGCGGGACGACTGGCGCTGGACTTCGAGCGCTGCGTTGATCTCGGCGATGCGCTTGGCTTCGCTTTCGGCTAACTGCAGGGCGGCGCGCTTGCGTTCGGTAACGTCGTTGAGCGAAAGGAAGACGAGAGTCTTGCCGTCGGTACTGTGGATGAGCCAGCCGGAGTATGCGATGACCTTCTCCCAGCCCTGATCGCGCCGACGTAACCTTACTTCCCAATCGTGCAACTTTTCGCCTTGTATAACGCGGTTTATCGGCCACTCCTCAATCGTTAGCGGGCGATCCTCGTTGAGTGGACGAAATTCAAACAAGTCAGCAAACTCGGCCAACTGGCGCAGGTAGTCGTCCATACTGGCGAAGCCGTTAATTGCCAGGGCAATAGGGTTCCAGTAAATGCCCTGCCCCTGAAAATCGGTGATGATTAGACCCTCATTGATATTCTCCATCACCGCAGTCAGCCGGGCGTTGCTCTCAATCAGCTCCGCCTCGATCTGCTTGCGCTCGGTGATGTCACGGGCGATACCGAAGAGGCCGATGATTTCCCCGTGTTCGTCACGTATCGGATACTTGCGGTTATCTACCCAGCCTTTTCTGTCATCCTTGGTCAGGGTCTCCTGGATTTCCCGGGCCACCGGCATACCTGAGAAGATCTGCTTTTCGAGTCGGTAGTAGATATCCGCATATTTTTCGGGAAAGACGTCGTAGTCTGTCTGGCCGAGCAGATCAGTCCAGTGATCGGCGGGACCGCAGAGTGACACCAGCGTCTGGCTGGCCCCGGTAAAAACGTGATTGCGATCCTTGAAGTAGATATAGTCATCTGTATTTTCCATCATGGCCGTGAAATTGACCATCATGGATGCATCTGACATTGTTCGCTTCAGCGATTTCGCGTCCTGGAGTAGCAAATTGAGCACCAGACCCTCTGGACCTGACTCCTTGCTGTACTTCCCACGGATGCAGCGAATGCGGCCGTCGGCATGTCTGAGACGAATATTGAAGATAGCGGACTTGCCAGGATCGCCGGACGAAAAAAGCCTGTCGGCGATGTCAGTGTCATCCGGGTGAATTTGTTGCCTCAGGGAAACTCGCGCGGACAAATAGTCGTCCACTGTATAGCCGAGCAATGCCTTGATACTGTCTGTCACCGACAAGATCGGCAGCTGTTCATTTAAGGCCAGGGAAACTCTTGCTTCAAGCACTCCATTATCCTGGCCGGCGGGAAGCGCGCCGTCGCGGCTCTGGAGCGGGCTCATACGTCACCTCCGTCCGGAACGCGGTCAGACGGCAGCTGAGCCGCATAGCGCGGCGGCAGGCCGGACTGGGCCAACAGTTCGTTGACCTCCTGCTTCATTGAAATGATGCGGTTTTCGCGATCAAGCATCGACTTCTGCCAGCGGTGCAGTTCGTCCAGTTGTTCATGCAATAGCGACTCAGTCTTTTTAAGTTCGGTGATGTCGGAGAAAGTCACGAACAGGAGTTCGTCGGAAGCCGACATCTGCGGTGTAGCCGTTATCAGCACTGTCCGTTCGCCACCATCCTTGCAATGGATGTTTACCTCCATCGGCTCGAAGGGTTTGCCATCGCGCTTTGCCACATCAAGTCGCGACATCCACTCTTTTGTGACCTTCTGGCGATACATTTCGTCCGGATAGGCCTTGGGCCACCATACTTCCAGATTCGGGATATCGTTCAGGTTATAACCGAAAGTCCGGATGAAGGCATTATTTAGATAGGTGATGTTAAGCGCAGAATCATTCATGGCGAATGGGATAGGGGTAGCTTCTATGATGGCCCTGAAACGGGCTTCAGCAAGACGGATATCCTCCTCGGCCCGCTTGCGCTCGGAGATGTCCTGCGCAGCGCCCCAGAGGCCAACCGTTTTGCCTGCCGCATCAACTTCGACCTCGCCATGTACCCACATCCAACCATTGCTTCCGTCTTTTTTAACGGTTTCCAGTTCGAGCGTGTAGGGAACACCAGTCTCCGTGGTGTGGGCCAGGGCCGAGGACAGCCTCTCCCAGCTTTCCGGGGTGAAATGTTTTATATGCTCGGGATAGGGCGGAATTGGTAGCGATGGATCGAATCCATACATCTTGTAGAGTTCTTCCGTCCAAACGACCTGATTGGTTGTCAAGTCCAGATGCCAACTGCCGATATGGGCAATACGCTGTGTTTCTCCCAGATCCTTGACGTTCTTCCGCAACGCATCCAGCAGACTGTTAAAACGGCTAATCAATTGCCCGACTTCATCCTGCCTGATAACGGGTAGCGGTTCGGGCACCAGGCCATACCTCGAAGGGATAACAAGTGCGGCGACCGTGGCGTCGATCGGCGCCAGTTGGCGCCGCAGCATCCACCACGTCAGACCACAGGCGAACAGGGTGAGCAGGATCGTGGCCAGCAGCATGTTCCGCTGCATGTGGAGAATCGGGGCAAAGGCCTCTACAGTCGGTAACGTAGCGGCCACATACCAGTCCGCCACCGGGATGCTCTTGACCGAGATCAGCACGTCCACGCCCTTGGGATTGCGAAATATGACCGAGCCCTCGCGCCCGTCCAGAAAATTGTCGATTTCCGGACTGACCCCGACGGGTGGCATAGCTTCCATGATACGGCGCTTGTCGGTGGCGGTAACGATTATTCGTTGTAGCCGGTCAACGATCACATAGCCGCCCGTTTGCCCATAGGCATTCGAGGTGATCCTGTCCAGGAAATTGTCCACGCTTAAGTTGATTACACCCACCAGGCTGCCTACGACCTTGCCCTGCACGTCGCGTATCGGCACCGCCAGACTGAAGACCGGGACCCGCAATACCGTACCGATTGCCAGGGCACCGATTGCCGACTTGCCTTCACCAAGTGCCGCAGCAACGTTGTCGAAGTGAGCGTAGTTGATGCCGATGCGACCGACCTCAACCGGAATGGAGGCGGTGGTCGTGCCTGCGGCATCCGTGACGAAATAGCCACCGTTGAAGAGCAAGGGCAGTATCGACCGGCGTTCGAGGTTGCCCTGCAACTCTGTCGGCGACAGCAACTCCTTCTCTTCGAAGTCAGCCGAGATATTCTCCAGTGCAGTCAAGCGCTCCTTCAGTTCCTGTTCGATATTTGCCGCCACCAGGGTCACTGTCGAGCGTTGCTGTTCGCCCAGTAACTGCTCCAGGTCTGTGCGCAGCATCTTGGATGCGTAGTAGTTAAGTGCCCACAGGCTGAGGGAGAAGATCACCAGAGACAACAGGGTGACGCGGGTCTTGAGCGAGCGCTGCAGCGGTCCAATCATGTCTATCATCCTCTCGGGATGACCCGGTCATTGTATTGATCGGCAATCGCCGTCATCGCATCGAAGCCCTCAAGAAAGGCCGCCACGATATCCGGGTCGAAATGGCTGCCGCGGCCTGCGGCAATGATCTCGCGCGCCTTTTCATAGCTTAGCGCGGGTTTGTACACACGCGGCGAGATCAAGGCGTCGAACACGTCGGCCACCGCCATCAGGCGCGCGGAAACCGGGATGGCTTCGCCTTTGAGGGCATCGGGATAGCCGCTGCCGTCCCATTTTTCATGGTGCCAGTGGGCTATCTCCTTGGCCAGCGCGAGAAAGGCAATTGGCTGTTTGACATCGGTCTCGGCCCGTTCGATCGCATCCGAACCCAACCGGGTATGGGTCTTCATGATTTCCCATTCTTCGGCTGTTAGCGGTTCCGGTTTCTGCAGGATGCTGTCCGGTATGCCGACCTTGCCGATATCGTGCAGTGGCGCCGACCTGGTCAGCAGGTCGATGGTGCGTGAGTCGAGGACAGCAGAGAAACGGGGATGCTGCCTCAACCGCAGCGCGAGGGCGCGAACATAATTCTGCGTCCGCAAGATGTGGTTGCCCGTTTCGGGGTCGCGCGTCTCGGCCAGATGCGCCAGCGCCCGAACGCTGACCAGTTGGGTCAAGTCGTTCTCGACCATGCGCCGTGACACCTCCGCTTCGAGAGCGGCGTTCTTGTCTTTCAACCAGTCGCGGGCTTGCTTCGCTTCGAGTTGGGTGCGGACTCGGGCCAGAAGCAGGATCGGCTTGATCGGCTTGGCGATGTAGTCGGCTGCACCCAGCGCGAGCCCGTGCTCTTCGTCATCGAGATCGGAGAGCGCGGTGACGAAGATAACGGGAATATCAGCAGTGGCCAGGTTGTTGCGCAGGCGCTCCAGCACCGTGTAGCCATTCATCCCGGGCATCATCACGTCCAGCAAGATGATGTCCGGACGCGGTTCGCTCGCCGCCACACGCAGCGCGTTCTCACCGGAATTTGCTGCGCGTACGTGATAAACCGGCCGAAGCAGTTGCGCCAGCAACGACAGGTTGGATGGTTCGTCGTCGACGATCAGGATGGTTGCATTGGCCATGGATCCCCTACTCTTTCAGGATGTTAATAAATATAAAGAGTACTGAAGCCAGTAGTGTCTGAGCCTTTGCTGCTGTATGTTAATACAGGGATTACAGTAATAATCAAACTCTACGTAGAACGGTTTGATAGTACTATAAGACGTAAGGTAAGTTCAATCTGTCGGTATTCATTGAATAAACCTGCTTGATTCAGCTCTCGAACTTGCCGCTGAGCCCACCGAAACCGGTCGCTTGAGCTGTCAGATCCCGGTTACAGTTGAACTGGATGGCCTGGTCGTGCGGGTACCTGCTCCTCAATATTGAGCCATCGCAAGGTCATAAACCGAACCGGTAGCTCACCCCCACAGTGTAGGTATCGATATTGTTTTTCATTTTGATTCCATACTGCTCCCATTCGGTGCGTATCCGGTATTGCTGCCATTGACCCCGTATCGCGATGTTTTCGGTGAGGTCATATTCAGCACCAAGACCAAATGTCATATCTATTGAATGATTGCTTTCTGTTGATGAGCCTGAACTCGGCGGTATGACCTGATTCGTATCCGGAAATCCCGTCCTTGTCGTCAGGATGGACCATGTTATCGTTGTGTCTTTCTCAAGTACGTTTTTCATTCTGACACCGCCAAGTCTTGCGTAGAGGCTGAATCTGTCAGTGAACGGATAGCGTGCCAACCCGGTTAACTGGAATCCATTCAGGCCTGATTTAAATGCAGCAACATAGCCTTGTGTATTGGTCGAAGTCCTGCCAGGTTGTGCTTCTGTGAATATATAGGTTGAATTCTGGTTAATTTTCGCCTCTCCGATATCTATATAAGCGGCTTCAATTCCAAAATACTGGTTAAACAGGTAGCCACCGTATATGCCCCAGACTTTATCCTTCTCATCGACATCATAACTGTCTGTCCTGATCGCCGGTATGTCCGGATAATAAAATGAATAGATCGGTGGGTAATCTGTAGCCGGGTCATCAACTGCAAGATTGCTGTAACCAATCGACCCACCGATATAAAAATTTTTATCTGCATCCTGTGCCTGTGCGGGTAATACCAGCCACCAGGCGAGAAGAGCCAACAGAGGCAATCCGGTAGTATAGGCAGCCATGGGCCACTCCGTATTGTTGTCTTGATGGATGTCCAGCCTATAGATTATTCATCCTGGCGTAAACCGGGTATCATCCACTCACTGTGAAAATATCATGAAGTTTTCGTAAAATTATTTACCCGTAACAGGAGAATCTGCCATGCCCAATTATGTCGATGGTTTTGTCATCCCCATCAAGAAGGACAAGGTCCAGGCCTACAAAAAAATGGCCGCGCTCGGATGCAAGGTCTGGATGGAATACGGTGCACTCGATTATTACGAATGTGTCGGTGACGACCTGAATGCACCGTGGGGCCTGGGCTTCCCGAAGATGTGCAAACTGAAAGAAGATGAAACTGTCATCTTTGCGTTCATCGTATTCAAATCAAAGGCACACCGAAACAAGGTGAACGCCGCCGTGATGAAAGACCCGCGCATGAATATGGAACTCGTCGATATGCCATTCAGCATGAAACGATTTGCAACAGGCGGATTTAACGTACTGATCCAGGCAAAAAAATAATAACATCGGAGAATTTATGGATTTACTATCGATCTCAGTAGCAACAGACAACTTCTTCTGGAGCCAGATCATGATCTATGGCTGTCTGCTGGCCGGGGTCTATTTCTCGGTGCGGATGAAGTTTCCACAAGTCCGCCTGATCAAGGACATGATCAAACAGCTGGTAAGCGGTAAATCTTCAGATGCCGGCGTATCTTCCTTCCAGGGTTTTGCCATGGCACTCGGCGGACGGGTGGGTACCGGAAACATCACCGGTGTGGCCTCGGCAATTTTCTTTGGCGGCCCCGGTGCGGTGTTCTGGATGTGGGCGATCGCCTTCCTCGGCGCCAGTTCAGCGTTCATCGAATCCTCACTTTCGCAGGTCTGGAAGGACCAGGTGCACGGAGAATACCGCGGCGGTCCGGCCTACTACATGGAAAAGGGTTTGAAGAGCCGCTGGCTGGGCGGCGCTTTTGCCATCCTGACCATTTTCGGTTGCGGTATGGCACTTCCAAGCATCCAGTCGAACGCATTCAGTCAAGTTGCCGCACATTCGCTGGACTTCAATCCCTGGATTTCCGGATTTATCTACACCGTGCTGGTCGCCTGGGTCGTCCTCGGTGGTGGACGCCGGATTGCCAGGACAGCCGGAAAAATCGTCCCGTTCATGGCACTCGCCTATATGATCATGGCCTTCGTTGTGCTCGCGGTGAATGCTGATAAAATTGTCGACATCTTCCAGTTGATTTTCAGCAGTGCGTTCAACATGAACGCTGCCTATGGCGCGGTCTTCGGTCTGGCGATTCAGTGGGGCGTCAAGCGCGGTATCTTCTCCAACGAGGCCGGTCAGGGTACGGGCGCGCAGGCCTCGGGTGCCGCCGAAGTTTCACACCCGGCCAAACAGGGTCTGGTGCAAGCCTTCTCCGTGTATGTCGACACGCTGGTCGTGTGTACGGCCACGGCGGTGATGATACTTGCCACGAACGCGTTCAATGTCGCCGATCCGGCCAATGCCGGTGGTTTTCTGGTCGAATATATACCGGGAATTGCCAGTTCGAACTTCACGCAGGAAGCGGTTAACATGATTGTGCCCGGGTTCGGCGGCGTTTTCGTGGCCATCGCGCTGCTCTTGTTCACGTTTACCACAGTGCTCGCCTATGCCTTTTATGCCGACTCCAGCATTGCCTACCTTTTCAAGAACAATGACAAGGGCCCGGGCTACAAGTACGGCACAATCTTCGTGCGCCTGACCGTCATAGCGGCCACCTTCATTGGTGCGGTGAGTTCAGTCGACGTGGTCTGGAACTTCGGTTCGGCGGCCGTGGGTGCGATGGCCTGGTTTAACATCATCGTCATCGTTCTGCTCTCAAAGCCCGGCATTGCCACACTGCGGGACTACGAACTACAGAAGAAAATGGGTCTGGATCCGGTGTTTATTCCCTCGCGTTGCGGGATCAATAACGCGGAACTCTGGGACGACATCACTGCCACGCGCTATCCGGAACAACTGGCTGCGCTACAGGCGAAGATGAAGGGCTGAAAGAAAAAACCGGAAAGCTTGCCGGGCGTATACCTGAGAGTAATTTCAAGTACTCTGACCCCGAATGGCACGCTGCACCAGTTTTACCAACTCCACAACAGCGACCGGTGCCAGTGAGCCGGTCGCAATCAACCCCCAGTCAGCCGCTGTGAGCGGTACGGTACGCAAGACATCCCTGAGTATCGGCAGGTAGACAGCGGCAAGTTGTAACAACACACAGATTAGCGTCGCACCCCAGAGCCAGCCGTTGGTAAACAGGCGAGCGGTGAATGCCGATCGTGTCTGTGAGCGTGCGCTGAATGTGTGGAATACCTGCGCCATTGCCAGTGTCATGAAGGTAATGGTTACTGCGTGCTTAAGGCCCTCGCCTTGTGCGCCGTACCATTGCATGCCAGTCGCGAACGTGGCGAGTGTGCAGCCGCCTATCAACAGTCCCTGCCAGACGATCAGCCAGCCGAATTGCGGCGTCATCAGCGGTTCTGCGGGATCGCGTGGTGGCCGCTGCATCACGTCGGGGGCAGACGGCTCCAGTGCGAGAGCCATCGCCGGAAAGATATCCGTGACCAGATTGAGCCACAGGATCTGTAGCACCCCCAGCGGCAGCGGCCAGCCGATCATGACTGCGGCAAACACCGTGACGATCTCGGCGACATTGCACGAAAACAGATAGTGTATGAAGCGCAGGATGTTGTGGACGATGATGCGTCCCTGCTCGACTGCGCCGACGATGGTGGCGAAATTGTCGTCGGTGATGACCATGTCGGCCGACTCCTTTGCCACCTCGCTGCCCCGGATGCCCATCGCGATACCGATGTCAGCTTTGCGGAGCGCGGGCGCATCGTTCACGCCATCGCCCGTCATCGCGACGACCTCACCCTGACGCTGTAACGCGTCGACGATCTTCAGTTTGTGCTCGGGCGATGCACGCGAGAAGACGGCAACGTCTGTGACAGATTCCAGCCACCCGTCCGCATCCAGTCCGTTCAGCTCGCGGGCATGCACAGTACGCAGTGGCTTACCCTGAGCGTCGATGTCCAGACCCAACTGTCGTGCGATCTCGGCCGCAGTTACCTGCTGATCACCGGTGATCATGACGGTGCGGATTCCCGCTGCACGGCAGCTGGCTATGGTGGCCTTCGCACCATCGCGTAACGGGTCGATCATGCCGACCAGGGCAACCAGCGTCAGCCCCCGTGTCAGGTCGGCGTCGTCATACTCTGCGGGCAACTCGCGGAAGGCGAGTCCGAGTACGCGCAATGCAGACGCGGCCAATTCATTGTTCAGAGAGAGATTTCGCGTACGTGCCGCGTCATTAATCGGAGTACTGCCGTCCGGGCCCAGCACGGATACGCATGCAGCAAACACAGCCGCAGGTGAGCCCTTGACGTACGCCACGGTATGGCCGTCAGGTGTTCCGTGTACGGTTGCCATCCGCATGGTCTCGCTGCTGAAGGGAACCTCGGCCTTGCGTGGGTAATCGCGCTCCATGACGGCGCGGTCCAGCCCGGCCTTCTCTGCGGCGACCAACAGCGCGGCCTCTGTAGGGTCTCCAAGCACCCTGACGCCCTCGTCCGAACGATCCAGCTTCGCATCGTTACAGAGCACACCAATGCGCAGCGCAAGATGTAACGACCCTTCGGAATCGGTATTGATACTCCGCTCGATCTTCTGACCACCAACCTTGAATTCACCAGCGGCGGCGTAGCCCGTACCCGTAACTTCAACGCGCTGCCCGGCAACCTCGTACGTGCACACGGTCATCTCGTTGCGCGTCAAAGTCCCCGTCTTGTCCGTGCAGATCACTGTGGTTGAGCCGAGCGCCTCGACGGCTGGAAGACGGCGAATCAGGGCGTTCATTCCTGCCATTCGCTGCATGCCCACGGCAAGCGTCATCGTCGTCACCGCAAGCAGACCCTCAGGCACCGCCGCAATTGCCAGCGAAATGCCTACTTTGATCATGATGAACAGTTCGTTCCCGCGCAGCCAGCCGACCAGCACAAGCAACACGCAAAGCACGAGCACAATGACGAGCAATGCGCGACTGAGCTGCGCAAGCTTCGCCTCCAGCGGTGTACCCTGCTCATCGACTTCGTCGATGAGCGTGCCGATTTTTCCCATTTCGGTTCGCACGCCGGTTGCAGTCACCAGAAACCGGCCGCGTCCAGCGGTGATCGCAGTGCCCATGAACACCATGCTGACGCGGTCGCCGGGTAGTGCCTCTGGATCCGTCACCGGATCGGCCGTTTTTGCGACCGGCAACGACTCACCCGTCAGTGCCGCCTCATCTGCCTGCAGGCTGGCTTGTTCGATCACGCGTCCGTCCGCCGGAACACGGTCTCCCGCGTTGATGAGCACCACGTCGCCCGGGACCAGCTCCGCTGCAGGGATCTGGCGCTGCTCACCATCGCGTAACACACGCGCGACAGCAACTGTCAGTTTGCGCAGCCCTTCGAGTGCGCTGGCCGCTTTCCATTCTGTAAGGAAGCCGATGAACGCATTGAGGACGATCACCACCACAATTGCAGTCGCCTCAATAACATCCCCGAGTATGAGCGAGACGCCACTGGCACCGATAAGCAGTCCCACGATAAGACTGCGGAACTGGTGTAAGAAAATTCTCAGTACCGAACGCTGCCTCGCCCTGGCAAGGGCATTCGGTCCGTATTGAATGAGCCGTTCCGCCGCGTCTGTGCTGCCAAGTCCCTGCGCCAGGTTGGAGCGCAAGGTTTTCGCACTTGCTTCGGTGGATTGTGCGTGCCAGGCTGTCTCGGCATTCATTGATCGAACTCGATCAAACCATCAGGAATCGCAATCCGTTCCCGACCACATCCCCCGTCAATCCCTGAAGTCTGTTTCACGTTCACTTTTTTGATTATGGTTGCCCCATTTGTCCCTGACCGCGCCTCTCGCTACACCCACGTCCGTCCCCTGCGGTGCCTTGCGCACAACGTTGAAACGCCGGCAGATGACGCTGTTGTGACGCCTCCTGGAGATTGCGCAGCACGGCAAGAATGTCCACGTTCTGCGTCGTTCCAAGCAACCGGTCGTACATTTTGGCGTTGGCAATCTCGGCGGTAACGCCCGCTTCGCACGACTCCTGCCGACTGGCATAACGTCCCACTTTTCCGGGCCAGGGGTTGGCTGGTACCGGGAGGCCGTAGCGCACAAACAGTGAGATGAGTGCCTTGATATGGCGTGCCTCGGCCTCACGGATATTGTTAAAGGGTGGCAGGTCTCCGAAGTCCGCGATTACCTGATCGTAAGTTGCCCACGAAAGGTACTCATCGTCGAGCGCCTCGCTGAGCGCGCGAATCCCGGCTTCGGTCAGGTGGCTCATGGGTCGGGATTCCTTCATATTCATGGAAATGCAGGTATCGTCGGCTCTGTTCCATCGATCTCGACATCGGGCAGATGGACCCTCACCCGCGCCTCAATCTGCTCGACCCGATCGCGGGGAACATCCGCCATGACCAGAAGCGATCCCTGCTCAATCGCCTCTGTGAACTGCAGCAGTCGTGTGTTGCCGACATTGCCAGCACGTGAAGATGGCGCTCGTCGACACGCGCGAGCAGCAATTCATCGACAATACGCCTGGCCACTGAAATATCAGGAACAAGGAAATAAATTCTGCGCATGACAGGGCTCCTGGTATCTAATGAAGATTAATACATCTATCCCGCTCACTTCTCGAGCAAGCTGCGCAGCATCCACGCGGTTTTCTCATGTACGTCCAGGCGTTGGGTCAGTACATCCGCAGTCGGCTGATCGTGGGCGGCCTCGACCACCGGAAACAGCTTGCGCGCGGTCCGCGCTGTAGCTTCCTGGGCGGCAACGAGATGCCGGATCATGTCATGGGAACCTGGCACGCCTTCGACTTCCTTGATGGAAGCCAGCTTTATAAATTGCTTGTATGTCCCCGGTGCCGGATAACCCAGTGCGCGAATGCGTTCAGCAATGATGTCGAGCGCATTCCACTGCTCGGTGTACTGGCCCATGAACATCAGGTGAAGGCTGTTGAACTGCGGCCCGGTGACGTTCCAGTGGAAGTTGTGTGTCATCAGATAGAGCGTGTAGCTGTCTGCCAGCAGGCCGGACAGTCCACGTACAATTTTTTCTCGATCACTACTTTTGATTCCGATGTCAATTTTGGTTGACTTCGATTTTTTTTGATTCGCCATATCTGATCCTCAATATCCAAAGAAACTCCGCCGGGGACGGGATTGCTCCTGTCGTAGAAATTACCGGCAGGCTGGATAAATCCAGGACTCAGTCACAGGTGCGATTGTGGTGCCGGATTGCCTTCGTGCTCCGGGTCGATAAACCTAGACTCGTCACCGCGATCAGTCTGTTCGTTAGCGTACGCAGCGCAATTGCCAGGCAACCACTACGGAGGTGAACATGGACGTTATCGGGCGTCATTGCTTCCGGGTCGCGCTACAACGCCGAACGGTTCCAGGGTCGGGGAACGGGTGGCGGGATAACATCTCCGGTGGTAATCCGGGCTGCACACCGAACTTGCATACCTCGTCCGTGAATAGTTCGCGGATCGGCTCGACCAGTCTCAGTAACATCTTTTACTGACCGTCCCACAGCACATAGGGTGCCCAGGCACCGAAACCGGCAGAGACACTGGCGGTGAGAACACCATCGGTCAAATCCACTCTGCCACCGGTATAGACGAGCGCTTAATAGCATTCATTGAGAGTCTGGACTGGATAATCCAGTCTAGTGATTGTGTAAATATTTCCGACTCCTGCTTTTTTCATGCTCAAGCATCATGATCCTTGAAATACAAACCGTTTCGAAAGCCTGATACATAGAAAGGTTAAGGGTCCTCATACTGTCATATCAATATCCTCTAATTACGGGCACGCAATCTTGCATTCCAGATTTGTCATTAATAACAATAAGTTACATATTACCAATATTTTGGTAGCCAGTTGAAAAGCGGCCGTCAGATGTTGTTGATGAACTCTGTAAACATGTAAACGTTCTACCTGCGCAATAATAACCAGTATTGTTGCATTGCACAGTCACCAGGAAATTGGCACAGCTACTGTCGGTAAAGTTTACAGAATAAAAGTTTACGGTTAAGGTGAAGGATTATAACTGTCTGTTAATTATGAGTTTTTTAGAGATGGCATATTATTTGCTTTTTTTAGCCAGATTACAGCATTTATTTTAACTTGAGTTAGGGGATATCCATCATGAAAATAAGAATCTTAGCAGGCCTGGCAGCATTGCTATTTACAATCAGTGCTCAGGCATCACTAACCACCTTCCAGACATATACAGGTAATGTCGGTCTGTCTACCGATGGGTTTGGCAGCACATCCAATGCAGGTACGCTCACGGCTAATGTCCCAGTGGGCGCGACAATTTTGGGTGCCTATCTCTACAGTGCGACCTATTTCGGTAATCACACAACCCCGCCGACTACAGTGACCTTGGCCGGAAGCCCTGTGACCTTAGGTCTCTCTGGAAATAATTCCTTTTTGGCCTCTCACCGCGCCGATGTTACCAGTATCGTGTCTTCAATTATCGATCCGACCAATACCGGGTCTGCTGGTGGTGCCTTTAATTTCGCGATAAACGAAGGTGCTGATGGGGGCAGAATTAATGGCGAGGCATTGGTCGTGGTCTATTCTGCGGCCTCAATGGCACTCGGCACAGTTGGGATACTGGATGGTACCAGCGCTTTTGGAGGCGACACCGCAACCATAACCTATGCCAATCCGCTTGACCCGGGTGCAGCGGGTTTCTTTGCCGAAATGCGACTGGGTATTTCACATAGCTGTTGCTCGCAGGCCTCAACTGTAAAAGTTAATGGAACAACAATTACCAACAGTGCTGGCGATGCAGACGATGGTGCAGTTGCCAATGGTGCCCTGTTGACCATGGGTGGGGATAACGATGCTTACTCCGCATTTTTACCATCCTATTCCAATGACCATGAGCGCTATAATCTGGTGCCGCAGATCAGCTTAGGGGACACCAGTATCACTATTAATACCAATAACCCATCAGGCGATGACGATATCTTCCTGGCGACCTTTTGGACCTCAGGTGAGGGCGTTATAAGTGTCGAAACCCCCGAACCAGCTTCACTGATGCTGATGGGTTTAGGTCTGGCAGGTTTGGGCATTGCGCGTCGCAGGCGGACCCGCTCCTGATCGTCAGATATCTCTCAAGTTAAAATCTTGTAATAAAGGCCGGGTCCTTGCGGATCCGGCCTTTTTTTGTGCAATACTTGCAGCAACTACCCAGCTTGGTTACATTGTTCATAATTATTCAAGAGCATATGCCATACAGGAAAGCTCCAATATGATCGACTCACCCCAACATAGGTTGGCCCTCATGAAGGTCTTCTTCTACTCACTACTGACTCTATTTACAATCACACCCTCCATGGCTGTTATCCTGAGTCCACAGACTGACTACTTTGAGGACCATTTGTCCCTGGGTGGTAACCTGAATTACCAGCCTGCCCTTGATGCTCTGAGGAATAATGATTTTCAGACGGCCGTCGATCTGGCACGCGGCTACGTGGCCCGCACCCCGACTGATGCTAATGCCCATTTGCTACTTGTACTCGGCTGGATTGGGCTGGGTGACAAAGCCGCCATGCAGATACATCTTGGTGAATTAAAGGCAGGCAGGCCAAAACTATTTACATTCATAAGTCACGAGATTGCCATTTATTACGCCAATCAAAGACGCTATTACAAGTCCTTGCAATACCTGAATGGGATTACTGAAGACGATGTAACCGGCAATATGTTGCGCCTGCGTGGCGAGATCCAGGAAATCCAGGGTGATATGAAAGGTTCCATCAAGTCTTATGAATCCCTGCTTGATCAAGAAGCAGAAGCACGGGATGCGCTGCTTGCCCTGGCACGCCTTTATCTGGTTGAAGGAGATGCGCATAAGTCACTTTCCTACAGCCAGCGTCTGGGCCGGACAGGCACGGACCTGCCGGTCCTCCATGTGCTCACGGGTACGGCCTCTATGATGTTGGGCGACGCCAATATGGCCATGGCAAGTTTTGAAAAGGCGGTAGCACTCGATGATCAAGAGGTCATCGCATGGAACCAACTTGGGGCGTTGAACCTGCTGGCGGAAAATTATCCAGCAGCACTGGTCGCTTATCAGCGAGCAAATGCAGCCAAGGGCATTAATGAGGCAAAAATCGGCGTGGCGTATGCCTCGCTGTATATTGGTGATGCTGACAGCGCAATTGCGGCCATCAGCAAAATTGATTCACGCAATAGCCTTGCATTGATGACTGTGGCAGCGGCCCACCTGTCCAAGGGCGACAGCGTAAAGGCGAATGCGGCATATCAACAGGACGCCGGGATATTTATTGATTTCGGGATGCCGGGTTTCGATATGGGCAAATATACGAGTGGCGATATCGCGACCATGGCCACACTGCTTGCATTTGCTAATGACCTTTATCGGCAGGGGTATTTCTCACTGAATATCAAGCTGATGGAGAAACACCCTGACTTACTGGACAGCTCGGCTTTTCTTGGTTTGACCTATGCGCGCTCGCTGTGGAAGGCGGGAAATCAGGCAAAAGCACTGAGTACCTATGCAAGCATTCATAAGCAGTACCCACAGCTGGCTGCACCAGTAGTTGAAACAGCAGATATCGCGTTTCATTCCGGCGACATGGACACTGCTCTCAGCGGGTACCAACAGGCAGTAAAGTTACATCCCGAGTCACTGAACCTGCGCGCACGCCTGGCCAGCTTATATAATCAACTGAATCGTCCGGATGACGCCATAAAGGAATTCGAAACTGGACTAAAGTCTGCACCACAATCGGTATATCTGCTGGACCAGCTGGCGTCCACTTATCTGCAGAAACTGAATAAACCCGAAGATGCCTTGCGCTATGTGGAAAAGGCCCATGCGCTGGAAGCGAATAATCCCGATGTAAATAATACCCTCGCAGCTACTCATTACGCATTGGGACAATACGAAAAGGCAGCAGAACTCTACCTGGAGCTTAGCAAGCTGAATATCGCCAACCCCGCCTTTTATTATGATACTGGCATGAGTCTGCTTAAAGCGAAGAAGAACGATCTGGCCGCCAATGCGTTTGAACGGGTACTGGATGCAGGGCCTGCAGTTGAGCAATACCCGGCTGCTGAAGCACAGTACAAATCACTCACTATTGCACATGAATAATAATCTACCTGTCAGTAAGCAGCCTATAGAAAGAATAAACATCCTTTTTCCCAAGTCCAGCCGTCGTTGACCGTGACTGCCGGTCACTCCCACTCTATCGTCGCCGGTGGTTTTGAGGAGATGTCATAGGTCACCCGCGCGATACCGGCGACCTCGTTGAGGATGCGGTTGGAGACGTGTTCGAGAAAGCTGTAAGGCAGGTGGGCCCAGTGGGCGGTCATGAAGTCGATGGTTTCAACTGCACGCAGGGAGATTACATATTCATAGACGCGCGCATCACCTTTGACACCGACTGACTTTACCGGCAGAAACACGGTAAAGGCCTGACTGGTCTTGTCGTACAGGTCGTGCTTGCGCAACTCTTCAATGAAAATCGCATCGGCCAGCCGGAGCAGATCAGCGTATTCTTTTTTGATCTCACCGAGTATCCGCACACCGAGACCGGGGCCGGGGAACGGGTGGCGATATAACATCTCCGGTGGTAATCCGAGCTCTACACCGAGCTTGCGTACCTCGTCCTTGAACAGTTCGCGTATCGGTTCGACCAGTTTCAGTTTCATCTTCTCTGGCAGGCCACCGACGTTATGGTGTGATTTGATCACATGTGCCTTGCCGGTCTTCGTGCCGGCCGATTCGATGACGTCCGGATAGATCGTCCCCTGCGCCAGCCACTTGATGTCCTGCAGCCGGGTCGCCTCTTCGTCAAACACATTGATAAACTCACGCCCGATGATCTTGCGCTTCTGCTCGGGGTCAGCCTCACCGGCGAGTGCGTGCAGGAACCGCTGCTCTGCATCCACGCGGATCACGTTGATACCCATGTGTTTGGCAAACGTGTCCATCACCTGATCACCTTCATGCAGGCGTAACAGGCCGTTGTCGACGAACACACAGATCAGCTGGTCGCCAATGATTTCATGCAGCAGGGCGGCAACCACAGAGGAGTCAACACCCCCGGACAGGGCGAGCAGCACCTTGTCATTGCCCACCTGCTGACGGATCTTCTGCCGTGACTCTTCGATGATATTCGTCATGGTCCATAAGGAGCCGCAACCGGCGATCTGGTGGATAAAGCGATCGAGGATCGCTGTGCCCTGACGTGTGTGAGTTACTTCCGGATGAAATTGCAGCGCGTAGAACTTTTTCTCCTCATCCGCCATCGCCGCAATCGGCGCATTTGGCGTGGAAGCTATCACCTTGAATCCGGGCGGCAATTCATCGACGCGGTCACCGTGGCTCATCCACACATGCATCAGGCCATGGCCTTCCGCATTGGTCTCGTCCTGGATATCCCTGAATAGTTGTGAGTGTCCGCGAGCGCGCACGGTGGCATGACCAAACTCGCGCAGGTTCGAGCTCCGCACCTTGCCGCCGAGTTGCTCGGCCATCGTCTGCATGCCGTAACAGATACCCAGCACCGGCACGCCCAGCGTAAACACGCAGTCCGGTGCACGGAACCCGTTCAGTTCCGTCACCGACTCCGGCCCGCCGGACAGGATGATTGCCTTCGGGTTGAATTCGCGGATCGCCTGTTCGGGCATGTCAAACGCATGCACCTCGGAATAGACACTGGCCTCACGTACACGGCGTGCGATCAATTGTGTGTATTGTGATCCGAAGTCGAGGATCAGGATTTTTTCGGAATGGATGTTCATGGCTGCCTGCATATATATCCTGTTAATTCGTCGTCATCCCGGCAGACGCCGGTATCCGCTGAAAAAAGAGACCGCCCTTGGGCGGTCCATTTATTTAACTGGATACCGGAACAGGTCCGGCATGACGTAGTTGTGTTCAATGTCACTTCAGGTTCGGTTACCCGCCTGTACCTTGAAAACTGTTTTACTCTGGTAAAACGATAGACACAATAATCCGGTTGTTCCGTTGTTCTGGTGAATCCCTTGATACGATAGTTCGGTGTTTCCGTCGTTCTGGTAACACGCTAGACACGATAATTCGGTGGTTCCTTCGTTATCGTAACGTCATGCACATGGCTTTCCTTCATGCCTGCACCGGTCAGCCGCACAAACTTCGGCAAGGTACGCATCTGATCCAGGTCCTGGCAACCGGTATACCCCATCGCCGCACGCAGACCGCCGGTCAGTTGCAACACGATCGCATTCAACGACCCCTTGTAAGGCACCCTGCCTTCGACGCCTTCCGGTACCAGTTTTTCAATCTCGTCGTTTTCCTGGAAGTAGCGGTCTGACGAACCGTGCGTCTGTGCCATCGCACCGATGGAACCCATGCCCCGATACGACTTGTACGAGCGACCCTGGAACAGTTCGATTTCACCCGGCGCCTCTTCGGTACCGGCGAACATGCCGCCGATCATGACCGAGTAGGCCCCGGCGGCAATTGCCTTGGCGAGATCACCGGAATAGCGGATGCCACCATCAGAGATAAACGGTACACCGGACGCCTTTAACGCGACGGCTACATTCTTCACCGCAGAGATCTGCGGCATACCGACGCCAGTCACAATACGAGTCGTGCAGATCGAACCGGGACCGATACCGACCTTCACACCGTCTGCCCCGGCCTCGACCAGCGCCAGCGCACCTGTCGCCGTCGCCACATTGCCGCCTATGACCTGGCAATCCGGGAAATTCTGCTTGATCCAGCGGACCATCTTTAATACGCCTTCGGAATGACCGTGCGCCGTATCAACGACCAGCACGTCCACACCGGCGTCGATCAATGCACGCACCCGATCTTCGGTACCCTGTCCCACACCGACGGCCGCACCGACACGCAGACTCTCATCATGATCCTTGCAGGCATTCGGGAATTTCATCGCCTTGTGGATGTCCTTTACCGTGACCAGACCACGCAGCTCAAACTTGTCATTAACAACCAGCACCTTTTCGATTCGGTACTTGTGCAACAGCGCAGTGATCTCCTCGTTGCTGGCGCCTTCCTTGACCGTCACCAGACGTTCCTTCGGTGTCATGATGTTGCTGACCGGGTCGTCATAATGCTTTTCAAAGCGCAGGTCGCGACTGGTGACGATGCCGACCAGTTCGTTGCCATCAACCACCGGTACACCGGAGATATCATTCGAGTTGGTCAACGCGATCACTTCGCGTATGCTGGTCTTCGGACCGACCGTAATCGGGTCGCGGATGACGCCGGCCTCGTATTTCTTGACCTGCCGGACCTGGCGGGCCTGCTCTTCCGGGCTCATGTTCTTGTGGATGATGCCGATGCCACCTTCCTGCGCCATCGCAATGGCGGTGCGGCTTTCGGTCACCGTATCCATCGCGGCGGAGATCAGCGGGATATTCAGCCGGATTTCTCGGGTAAGCCAGGTTTCAAGGTTGACCTCGCGTGGCAGGACATTCGAATACGCGGGGACGAGGAGGACATCGTCAAAAGTGAGGGCTTCGTCAGCAATATGCATTTCAGAAACAGACCGGAATATATAAAATAGCGCTTCATTATAAAGGCTCGTATCGTGCGGGTAAATCAAACATTCGCAGAATCAGGAAACAATTTTGGCCATATACCCGGAATCAAACACCCGCAGCCGTGATATCTACAGCGTCACCCGCCTGAATCGTGAGGCCAAGGCGGTGCTGGAGGGCAGTTTCCCGCCGTTGTGGGTTCAGGGCGAGATCTCCAATCTGGCCCGTCCCTCGTCCGGCCACCTGTATTTCTCGCTGAAAGACAAACATTCCCAGGTCCGCTGCGCGATGTTCAAGGGCCGCAACCAGATATTGAAGTTCAACCCGGAGAACGGGGTTGAGGTATTTGTACAGGCCAGCATCAGCCTGTATGAAGGCCGTGGCGAGTTCCAGCTAATCATCAACCAGATGGAGCCGGCCGGAATTGGTGCACTGCAACTTGCGTTCGAGCAACTGAAAGAACGCCTGCAAACGGAGGGCCTGTTTGACCCCGCACACAAAAAACCGCTGCCGGTGTTCCCGCAGCAGATAGGCGTCATCACCTCCCCGACCGGTGCAGCCGTCCGCGACATCCTGCATGTGCTGAAGCGGCGTTATCCGACTGCCGATGTGATTATCTACCCGGTGCCGGTGCAGGGCGAAGGTGCGGCTGCCCGGATCGCCGAGGCGCTACAACTCGCTAACCAGCGTAACGAATGTGAGGTACTGATCCTCGCCCGTGGTGGTGGTTCGCTGGAGGACCTTTGGTCATTTAATGAAGAACGTGTGGCGCGGGCCATCTACAACTCTGCCCTGCCAATCATCACCGGAATCGGCCATGAAACCGACTTTACCATCGCCGACTTTGTCGCCGACCAGCGTGCACCGACCCCGTCGGCCGCGGCAGAACTCGCCAGCCCCGACCGTAACCAGTTGTTCGCACAGGTACAACACCGGCAGAACGGCCTTATCACCAGCATGCTGCGCAAACTGGAGCGCTATCGGCAGACGCTGGCCTATTGCGAGAAAAAACTGCCGAATCCAATACGGCAATTGCAGTCGATCAGTCAACGCGTCGATGAACTCAGTATGCGCAGCCAGCGGGCGATCAAATCACGCATCGATCTGAAACTGGCGCATGTCTCGCGCCTGCGTGCAGGTATCAACCAGTTCAATCCGGTACAACGGCTCGGACACTACCGCGAGAAGTGTCAGTACCTGCACGAACAATTGCGTGCAAGCATGACCTATACTCTACGTGAGGCGGGCAATCGTCTCGGACGATCGGCGCATGCCTTACAGACGGTCAGCCCGTTGTCGACGCTGGAACGCGGTTACGCCATTGTCTCGACCACGGCCAACGGCCATATCGTACGTGACGTGGCCACACTGAAACCGGGCGATGTGCTGACCACCCGCATTGCCCATGGCAGTTTTGAATCACAGGTATCAGGAATTAAACAGAATGATTAGCCGTTATAGCGTTGTCCTACTGCTCTGGCTGGCCTTGCCATCGGCATTTGCACAGACCCAGAAATTTACCAGTGTACCCGGCGGTGTCGCCGTCGTCAGGATCAACGAAGATCAGAAACCGACCGCCATATTCGAAGGCAAACGTGTCGTCGTGCTCGGACAACCCGGCCAGTGGACTGCTTATGTCGGCCTGCCACTCAGCATCAAACCCGGCACCCATCGGCTCACCGTTGAATCGGCCAAGGGTAAGTCAGTCCATAACTTTGATGTGAGCGCGAAGAAATATGTGGAGCAATACATCACACTGAAGGACGAGGGTATGGTCAATCCGAGTGCGCCCAATATGGAACGGATCAATCGCGAAACCGCCGTGATGGCGAAGGTGAAGGTGAGCTGGACCGATAACGAGGCCGTGCCCTTACAACTGGCACTGCCGGTCCCGGCACCGTTGAGCAGCTCGTTTGGTCTGACCCGCTTCTTTAACAAACAACCCCGCGCCCCGCACAGCGGCCTCGACCTCGCCGCCCCGGAAGGCACCCCGATCAAGACGGCCGCCCCGGGCAAGGTCGTAAACACCGGTGAATATTTCTTCAACGGCAACACCGTCTTCATCGAACACGGTCAGGGTCTGATCACCATGTACTGCCACCTCAGCAAGATCGACGTTAAACCGGGACAGCTACTCGAACACGGCGATATCATCGGCAAGGTTGGCAAGACCGGCCGCGCGACCGGTGCCCATTTGCACTGGGGTGTGATTATGAATTCGGTGTCGGTTGATCCGAATATGTTTATCGCGGAGTGATTTTTTAACCGCGAATCGCCGCCTCGATCGCCGCGACATCAATTTTCCGCATCGTCATCATCGCATCGAACGCCCGTTTGGCGGCCTGACGGTCGGGACTGGTGTAGGCCTTCGTCAGCGCGATCGGCGTAATCTGCCAGGAGATACCCCACTTGTCCTTGCACCAGCCACACTCACTTTCCTGACCACCATTTCCGACAATCGCGTTCCAGTAACGGTCTGTTTCTTCCTGATCTACGGTCGCCACCTGAAACGAAAACGCCTCGTTGTGCCTGAACGCGGGCCCGCCATTCAGCCCGAGGCACGCAACGCCCAGGACAGTGAACTCGACTGTCAATACGTCCCCAGCTTTACTCGAGGGGTTATCCCCGGGTGCGCGGTGAACTGCGCCGACAGACGAATCGGGAAATGTCCTGGCGTAAAATAGTGCCGCTTCTTCAGCGCCGTCATCGTACCAAAGGCAGATTGTGTTCTTTGCAATATTTGTCATGTCAGTACTCCGTTGTGATTCTGAGCCCGATTATTCCTGGGCGTGTGGTTATAGCGCGAGTACAAGACGCAATCCGTCTTCAACTTCTTTCAATTTTTCTCCAGAAAGTCGACCGACACGTTTTGTCAAAAATGATTTGTCAAGAGTGATAATCTGCGAAACATTGGCTACAGACTCCTTGTTCAGACCTGTGCTTCGTTTTGAAAGAGTTACATTGCCCGGCGCATCTGCGAGCGCAATGTTTGATGTGATTACTGCCGCGATAACGGTGCGGATATTGCTCCGGTTAAATTCATCGGCTTGAACAATCAATACCGGGCGTCTGAATCCGGGCGCGGAACCTGCAGGCTCAGGTAAATCGGCCCACCAGATATCCCCACGCCTCATTACCAATCTTCTCTGTTTAAAGATTGCGTCTGCAGAACGGCCAGATGTGGATCGAGTTGTGAGATGGCTTTATCTTTGGAATAGATTTCATTGAGTTTTTCTGTGAGGTTTTCGCGGCGGTAACGCTCTACGAAATCCAGAACGGCTTTTGCATATAATTCACTGCGGGAGACCCCGAGCTTTTTCGCAGCCCGTTCCGCCTCTTTGAAAATCTCATCAGGAATGGATATTGCGGTTTTCATATTATCTAAGTATAACTATGGTTATACCGCTTATCAAGCGCAATAACGCTGTGCTTCAGCTGCGCGTTTACTCAACGTACATGAGAGACATCGTGGCAAGGCTTCAGATGCAAGTGTTTGTTGGATTGTGCTTTAGATGTACCACGGGGGCTCATTTATCTCGCTCAGACAACGAAGACTCACTAGACGGCATGAGCCTTAACTCGACGATATACTTGAAGTCTTGTACTTCCTGCGAGTTCCAGAAGTTACTGAACTTAAAGATGCGTGCCTTCTCATACCGGATTTCAAGGAACTTAGGTTTGCTCCACACAAGCTGAAGGTCTATCTGATGGTCTGCGCTAAAGGCAGCACGGTCATACTCAAATAGCAGTGACTTTTCCTCAAACTTCGTTCCTCTCGGAACAATGAAAAGAGTGTAGCTGTAAGATGTGGTGGCACCAGCATTACCTTCCACAAGAACTGCATCGACGACGCCATCGAGAGAGGTAACACGAGCAGTCTCCTCAAAGCGCCAGTCGCCAGCTATGTTGATGCAGCCAGAAACGCAGCTTATAGCTAGGCCGAAGAAGACAGCGAGTGATTTCGAGACCTTCATAAGGGGCGAAAAGCAATCCAACGCTTGAGTTGATGAGCGCGTCGTTTGCGCACATCGAACGATTTGTTATGAGTTAGTATGCGAACCAAAACACACCTTCTGGCTGTAAGGTTGTGGAATTAATATAAACTCCACCGTCGCCATCAAGTATGCCATATCCAGGTTTTACGGACTTTGGAAATAAATAAGCCCAACATCGACCCTTGTCTTTATATAGTTTTGAATCATCTACTACGCTTCGAGTAACTTCATAAGTTACATTCTCGTCAGATAACTCAGCAATTACATTCTGGATATTTTGTATGACAACTGTACGTTGCTCTGGTGTCAATGAACAATACTCTGGATCATGCGAAAATGTCGCACAACCATATAGTATAAAAATTGTTGCAATAACCCAGCCTTTACTCATAACTACGTATTAACGTGACAAGGCCGCTGCACGTTAATTTTCTTCTATACCGTGCGAGGCCTGCACGGTTATCACCGGAAAATCTGGATAATCGTGCAGAAATGTTACAAAACACAAGGAGGTGTTCAGCCCCCACCCTGGCAGGTGGAGGCGTAAGATACTTGATACGATTACCCTTCAGAATAGCCGTATCTGTCATCGAATATCAGCCGATCTTGCCGCCGGAGGCCTGCAGGTCGGCGTGGTAGGAGGAGCGGACCATCGGGGCGCTGGCGACGTTTTTGAAACCGATGCTGGTGGCGTACTCGCCGAGTTCAGCAAACTCTTCCGGTTTGACGAACCGTTCGACGGCCAGATGAAACCGGCTCGGTTGCAGGTATTGTCCCAGTGTCAGCATATCGCAATCATGCGCGCGCAGGTCGCGCATCACTGCCTTGACTTCTTCAATGGTTTCACCGAGTCCGAGCATCAGGCCGGACTTGGTCGGCACCGACGGGTGTTGGGCCTTGAAGTTCTGGATCAAATCGAGTGACCATTCATAGTCGGAACCGGGGCGGACCTTCTTGTACAGGCGTGGTACCGATTCCAGATTATGGTTGAATACGTCCGGGGGTGAGTTGTGCATGATCTCCAGCGCGACATCCATACGACCACGGAAATCCGGTACCAGGATCTCGATGCGGGTCTGTGGTACGCGGCGACGCAGTGCACTGATGCAGGCGGCAAAGTGACCGGCACCGCCGTCTTTCAGGTCATCACGATCAACCGAGGTGACAACCACATATTTCAGTTTCATCAATTCAACGGCGGTGGCCAGATTTTCCGGCTCGTCCTGATCCAGCGGTTTCGGTTTGCCGTGGGCGACATCGCAGAACGGGCAGCGACGTGTACACAGGTCGCCCATGATCATGAAAGTCGCCGTGCCGTGCGCGAAACATTCGCCGAGGTTCGGGCAGGCGGCCTCTTCGCAGACGGTGTGCAGGTTCTTCTCGCGCAGCAGCCGTTTCAATTCGATCACCTTCGGATCGGTCGGCGCCTTGGCGCGGATCCATTCGGGCTTGCGTGGCAACGGGCCCTCGGTCGGGATCACCTTGATCGGGATCCGGGAGGTCTTCAGTTTGCCGCGTTGATCTTCTTTTACAGGTTGCTGCTGGTCTATCGTGTCCGACATATTCAAGCTCTAATCAGGTTAAGTCCGTAACCAGCGGTAGATGCCGCTCGTCAAAGCCGAGTTGTCCCGCCAGGAGCGGGAGCAGGTTCTGGCATACCTGCAATACGGATAATTGCACACCCAGAGCCGACAGGCGGGTCACTTCGAGTCCCGCATAACCGCAGGGGTTGATCCCGGCAAATGGTGTCAGATCCATATCCACATTTAATGCCAGCCCATGATAACAGCATCCATGGCGGACACGAATGCCCAGCGCGGCAATTTTGCGGTTATTTATGTAGACACCGGGGGCACCCGGTCGGCGCTCGCCCTGGATACCGTAGCTGTCCAGCAGGTCAATCAGGGTCTGCTCCAGCAAAAACACATAGTGACGGATCGAGATACCCAGGCGCTTCAGGTCGAGCAAGGGGTAGACCACCAGCTGGCCGGGGCCATGATAGGTCACCTGCCCGCCGCGGTCGGTCTTGATGACCGGGATATTGCCCGGATTCAGCAGGTGTTCCGGCTTGCCGGCCAGGCCCAGTGTATAGACTGGCGGGTGTTCCAGACACCAGATCTGGTCTGCCGTTTGCTCATCGCGTACGTCGGTAAAGTCCCGCTGTTTTGCAAATGTGCCGGCATATTCAACGGTGCCGAGCCACCGGGCTTGCGGGGCGTTCACAGGGCTACCAGCACCCTGCTCTCGGCGGTCAATTCCCGGTAGATGTTGTCGAGCTGGGCCTTGCTCTGCGCCTGTATCGTGACGGTAACGGCCATGTAACGGCCACCATTGCTCAGGCGGGTATGGACCGCACCTTCGCCTATATCAGGACTGTGCCGGCGAACCAAAGAGACGACCAGACTGTCAAAATCTGGAGTGGCAAGCCCCATGACCTTGACCGGGAAATCACACGGAAATCGAAACAGGGTTTCATCTACTTCCATCAGGCTGCTCGACAGTTAGGTAGTGGAATGGCTGGGGCCACTCGCAAAGGTGAATATTAATTTATTAACTTGGATAAAAAATGTAACATATATTGACTGTTACGGGGACTGGTTTATCGGCCACATTGATAACCCATTGTTTTTTAAAACTAATCTATTTTTGTAGCACCGGGAGCTATTTATGAAGAAAACTGTTTGGTTGATTGCCTTTACGCTGGTGTGCGGATTTTCAGCGAATTCCTATGCACAGGATAAAATCGAATTCAGCGGCGCTTGTGTCTATCCGACGAAGCCCACGATCGTAAACGGTAATACCGCCACCGAGGCAGAGATGATCAAGTCGCAGCAGGACATGAAGGCTTATCTCGCGCTGGGCAATGATTTTCTGGGTTGTCTGGATAAGGAAGCTACCACCCAGATCAAGGCTGATACCCCTAAAGAACAGGCTGACGAGTTCAAGGCCCGCATCGACGCCACCCACAATGCGGCCGTGGATGACATGAATGCGATTGCCGAACTGTTTAATGCTGCACTGCGCGCGTTCAAGGGCAAAAGCCAGTAAATCGACCTGAAGAGGCCCTTCGGTTAACCATACCGAAGGGCTTTTTTTTGTCCGGAAACCAGACGAGTCAAGGTCATGGAATCCCGCGCTCCCCTCACTAATTTACCGTACCCTCCGTTCCGGGATCGATACCAGATTCTCACCGCACCGGCTGGAAATGCCAAACCGGGCGCAGTTTTGAGCGGAATGCGATCCGATACTGTTGATGGGTAACAATAACGTATATAACTGACGTATAATATCGGCAAATAATTACATCTGAACCTGAAGGAGAACCTACCTTGACCGAACAGTTAACAGATCCAGGTATCCTGCGCAAGATTCCTATTTTCAGCTCTTTGTCTGATGCCGAGCTCAACGAAATCCTGAAAGCACCTGAAAACAGCATCGTCGAATATGGACCGAAAGAGACGATCATCAAGGAATCGGAGATCGGTGTGTGTATGTACGTCGTGCTGGAGGGGACGGTGGAGGTCCTGATGCGGGGCCTCGGGCGCGAGATCAATATTGCAACATTACGCGCCGGAGATTTTTTTGGTGAACAGGCCTTAACCGTCATGGATGCGACCGGTCGGCGCAATGCCACCGTCAAGACGATGCACAAATCCCGCCTGTTTCGCATCGACAAGAAATATGTGAAGTTGTCCCTCAGCAGCGACCACGTTGGCCCGGAAGATTTAACGGTCCCCCATGTTGCCCCGCTGGACCGTGACAAGGAAGTACGCGAACTGATCAAGGGCATGCGCCTGTTTGAAATGCTCAAAGAGAGCGAACTGAAATCGATTGGCACCTGGACCGAGATCCTGAACGTCGGCCCCGGTGATTTTGTCATCAAGGAATCCGAAAAGGCCAACTGTATGTATGTGGTACTAGAAGGATCAGTCGAGATATTCACGCTGGATGATGATGGCAAGGTTACGGTACTGGCCAGCCATGAGCGTGGCGGGTATTTTGGTGAGCAGGCGCTGCTGCCTGGCAGCACGGGTATACGCACGGCATATGCGCGCACGAATGCACGTGCCAGACTGATCAGGATACCCAAGGCCTATTTCCGCCTTATCCTGACCCGGGACGTACCGCTGGCGCAAACCTTGAGCCAGATAGGACAGGACCAGAAGAAGCAACGCGACCAGATACAAAAAAAATAATACCGGACGGCTGACAGGACCGGATGCCGGTCCTGTGGCTGCACCGGTTTGTGCAGTTTTATAACGATAACAGGGAAACACGACACAGGTCCGATTCGGCCTGACACCATCCGCATGTTTGCACTCGAAATCAACAAACTCGAAAAGGTCTACAAGAGCCGCCTGCACGCTTTGAAAGGTGTCGACCTGCATGTGAAGACCGGCGATTTTTTTGCGCTGCTCGGGCCGAACGGTGCCGGCAAATCCACATTGATAGGTATCGTTTCCTCTCTGGTGACAAAGACCGGTGGCAAGATCAGCGTATTCGGGCATGACATGGACAGCCAGTTGAATGAGGCAAAGTCCTGTCTCGGCGTGGTACCGCAGGAGGTCAACTTCTCGCAATGGGAAACCTGTCTTGAGATCGTGCTGAACCAGGCGGGTTATTACGGCATTCCGCGCAAGCTGGCCAGTGAACGTGCCGAGAAATATTTTATCCAGCTCGGTCTGTGGGAAAAACGCAATGACCGTTCACGTACCCTGTCCGGCGGCATGAAACGACGGCTGATGATAGCGCGTGCATTGATGCACGAACCCCGGCTGCTGATACTGGACGAGCCCACCGCCGGTGTCGATGTCGAGCTGCGGCGTTCCATGTGGACCTTCCTTAAACAGATCAATAAAAATGGTACCACCATCGTGCTGACCACCCACTATCTGGAAGAGGCCGAAAGCCTGTGCAAGAACATTGCGATTATCGACAAGGGTAATATCATCGAGGACTCCTCGATGAAGGAACTGTTGTCGCGCCTGGGTACACAGACTTACATACTTGATCTGAAACAACCCGGCCCGAATCTGCCGGATTCCGGCAGGTTCAATCTGAAGCAGATTGATCCGCTGACGCTGGAGGCAGAGATCGGCAAGGACCAGAACATGAACGAGCTGTTTCTGGAACTCGGCAATGCGGGTATCAATATCGCCAGCATGCGCAACAAATCGAACCGGCTGGAAGAACTGTTCATCCGCTTGCTCGAAGACAAGAACAAACAGGCGAACTGAGATGGGCAACGACAGGATCCTGACCGCATTCCTCACCATTATCATCAAAGAAGTGAGCCGCTTCCTGCGTATCTGGGGCCAGACCATCCTGCCGCCGGCGGTCAGCATGACGCTGTATTTCATCATCTTCGGTAGTCTGATAGGCCCGCGCATCGGCGCAATGGGCGGGTTTGGTTATATGGAGTTTATCGCCCCCGGCATCATCATGATGGCGATCATCAATAACAGTTATTCGAATGTGGTCTCCTCGTTTTTTGGTGCGAAGTTCCAGCGCCATATTGAGGAGATGCTGATTGCACCAATCCCGTATGCGGTAATCCTCGCCGGTTATGTGTTCGGCGGCGTTGCCCGCGGCCTGATAGTAGGATTGGTGGTGACTATTGTCGCGCTACTGTTTACCCACCTGCAGATACACAGTTATTTTGTAGTTATATCAATAGTGACGCTGACGTCGGTGCTGTTTTCACTCGGTGGTTTCATCAATGCGGTCTATGCACGCAATTTTGATGACATCTCCATCATCCCGACCTTTGTGCTGACACCGCTGATTTATCTGGGCGGCGTGTTTTACTCTATCGATATGTTGCCGGCGTTCTGGCAGGGCGTGTCCCGGTTTAACCCGATACTGTATATGGTCAATGCATTTCGCTACGGCATACTCGGCGTGTCTGATATCGACATCACCCACGCGTTTGCGATTATCCTGTTGTTTACTGTCGCGTTGACGGTGTTTGCGCTGGTTCTACTGAAACGGGGTATCGGGCTGAAAAGCTGAAACCAGGGGACAGACTTAAATCTGTCCCCCGTTGCAGATCTACAAACTCTCCTTGAATCTGTCTTTTACCAGACTGGTAAATTCCTTTGTACCCATCTTGCCACCGATATCACCGGTACATTTGCCCTCGGCAATCGACGAGAACAGGGCCAGGCGGAGTTTATGACCGAGGTCGTGGCGATTCATCTGGTCGAGCATCATGCCAAATGCCAGCAACATGGCGGTCGGGTTGCACTTGTTCTGTCCGGCGATGTCCGGTGCAGTGCCGCCGGAGGGATCAAACATGGCGATGTCCACCCGATCCACATTGTTCTCGGTGATGAAGCTATAGTTGCCACTGGCACCGATACCGATGCTGCCGATCAGGCCGCAGGCCATGTCTGACAGAAAATCGCCGTACTCATTCAACACCACAACGACCTGATAATCTTCCGGCTTGAGGATGATCTTCGCCAGCAAGGCATCGAACAATTCGATACGGTGTTTAACTTCCTTGAAGTCCTGGTGTACTTCATCAACGATGCTCTGGAAGAAGCCATCGGTCGTGCGCTGGATGGTATGCTTGGAAGAAGAGGTCACGCTGAGGTTCTTGTCTCGCGCCATATTAAAGGCAAACCGGGCAGCCTGGCGTACCGGGGTGCGCTCGACGATGCGCAGCGATACCGCCGAGTCCTTGCCTATCATCTGGCCCGGGTCGTCATAGGTCCCACCGGTTGCCACCCTGACGATGTACAGTTCCAGCGGTTCGGTAAAGTTCGACTTGATACCCTTGATGGAGATGACGGGCCGTAGAATAACACTGAAGTCGCACATCCTGCGGATGACGGCATTCGGACTGGACGATTTGGTCACGGTCGGATATTTGATCGCCAGCTTGGTGCGGTTCATTGACTGGTAGACATGTTCATACAGGTCGCGACTGTTACTGGATTCGCGGTTTTCCAGCGACAGGTCAAACGGGATAAACTTCAGATCCAGCGGCAAGGCCTCTGCAATGGCGTACACCGACTCCCGTAACTCCGGACCGATACCATCACCCAGTAATTCAGTTACTTCTATTGTACTCATTTACGGCATTCTCCAGAATTTGGGGGGACAGGCCCGCAGGCATCCCCACGAAACACATTATTTAAACGATCAGAATCAAATATGCAAGACTAGCATCAAGTAATAAAAACCTGCCTGGCGTATTCCAATCTGATCGAAGTACGAACTATCCACAGACAGGAGTATTACATCGTGCAGACACAGTCATTATTACATAAGTGAGCCCAGAAATGCTGCATTCCATAAAACGCGACACGGCATATAGTTCGGGAGCCGGTGGTTAAAGGCTGTAAATTTATGTCGAACCATAAAGGTAAGGTAATAAGCATGGACCGGGAAACAGGTATCGGGAGGTAGCTACATTGCCTCATCCGGACGGATTGGTCCATTCCGGATATGCGGGGATGCATAATCAGGGAAAACGCGCATCTCGGATAATGGATGGAATATGCTGCTAGCTGTAGTCTCCAGTTAGCCCGTATCTCTTTAATGCTCCTTCAAAATAATGACAGGAATCATCAGGGGAACGAGATTATAAGCTGGCCTTATTATAGATTTGCAATTAAAGTTGGTGCGCTGTTTGCATCCAAAAATGACCAGCCTTGTTTAGTTATATATTGGCCTAAATGAGCTTGTATCAGTTCCGATTTTTCACTCTTTTTTTCTGTGTTGATGATATGCAGCCGGTCGAGCTGGCCGTGGGTAACTTCCGGGTCGCGAAAAACGGTAGATCGATCCGAGATGCCTAGATTGGCCGTAATGACAAGACTGGTCTTCAGGTAGAGCTTTTTTTATCGTGTGGAACAGAAAGGTCTTGCCGTCCTGGCTGAATAATAATTAGCCGAGTTCGTCAAAGATAACTAAGTCCATGTAGGTCAGGCAATGGGCAACACACCCGTATTTACCCACCGATTTTTCCTGCCCGAACGCGTTAACCACTTCAAATGACATACATCTTCTGAAGTTATGACCCTTTATAAATGTGTCATCGTAATTAAGGAGAATCTCCGACACAAACATAAAACTTTCAAGTAATATGACCAAAAATTCAGGTCAATCAATCCCGTAGTCAAACTTCAAAGGTGCCAGCTCAGTCAAGCTTTAGCAAGCAGTGCAGCAATCTCATTCATTGGTAGTGGTTTGCTAACCAGGTAACCCTGCATCTGGTCGCATCTCAAGAGCCGGAGCATTCGCGCCTGATCTTCTGTCTCGACACCCTCTGCCACCACGGAAAGTTTAAGCGAATGCGCGAGCGAGATGATCATCTGCACAAGAGTCATGGTACTTGGGTCTTCCAGCATTCTGATGACGAACGAGCGGTCGATCTTCAGCGTGTCTACCGGGAGTTTGGCCAGGTATCCGAGAGAGGAATGGCCCGTGCCGAAATCGTCGATGGCAACCTTCACTCCCAGCATGCGAAGGGCATTCAGCTTTTCGATATTGCCTGGTATGTCCGTCATCAGAAGACTCTCGGTAAGCTCAAGATCGATTGCCGCTGAACCAGCTTCACGTCCAATTGCATTCATTACCACGTTCACAAAATCTGCTCGTCGCAGTTGAATCACCGATACGTTGACAGCAACCCGCGGTGCCACAAGTCCCTGATTAACCCAATCATGATGATCCTTAACCGCCCGTCTCAAGGCCCAAGCACCGACATCCAGAATCAACCCCGTTTCCTCCAGCAGCGAGATAAACTGCATCGGTGGAACCAGACCCAGTTCGGGACTCTGCCAGCGGATCAACGCCTCGACTCCGCCAATGTGGCGTGTTTCAAGATCCACCTTGGGTTGATAGTGCAGCACGAATTCCTCATTCTCCAGCGCTTTGCGGAGCTGGTTTTCCAGGCTAAAGCTCCGCGCCACTGCCTCGGTCATCGCCTGTGTGTAAAAGAGATAGGATTCACCGGTTTTTTTCGCCTTTTTCCACGCTGCCTCTGCGTTAGCGAATAGCGCCTCGTACTCCATAGCATCGCTCGGATAAATAGCCAAACCCGCTTTCCCCGACACTCTGATCTCGTGCCCGTCAAGCATGAACGGACCTCCGAAGCAAGCGCGCAGCTTGTTCTCAAGCCGACGAGCCGCATCGTGCTCGCTGTGCACGTCCTGGAGCACTATAGCGAAAGCGTCTGCGCCAACACGAGCAAGTCCCTCCTGATCCCCGGCAACGTCTTTGATACGTGAGGTGATCTGCCTCAGCAGGATATCACCCACCTCCTTACCCATGGTGTCATTGATGCTTTTGAAGCGATCGACATCAAAAATACAGACAGCCAATTTCTGCATCTCACGGTAGGCTGCACGCATACGCTCTGCCAGGCGATCCTGAAAGAGCGTCCGATTCGGCAGGTCGGTTACAGCATCGAAGTAGGCCAAATAGTTCAGTTGATTTGTTTTCTGGATCACATCGAGAGCAAAGGATATGTCACCCGCAACTTCCGCCAGCAGCCTGATCTCATCATCGTCAAAGACTCCCTTTTCCGGCGCGTAGAGCAGGAGTACTCCAACCAGCTTCGAATCCTGATGCAGCGGGAACACGACCAAGGAGCGAAAGCCTCGTTGTAATGCCGCTGCACGCCAACGCTCCATGCGTACATCCGCCTCGATATCATTGCAAATAACTGCGGTATCCTTTTGCAGCGCTTCGGCGAGTAACAGGCAGCTATCTGGCTCATCTACTAGCGCTGTCAAATGGATATTGTCCAGATAGCCATTGTCCTGTCCCGCCATGGCGACTGGTGTGATGTCCAATCCGTTGCCGTCGAGCAATCCGATCCACGCCATGAGGAATCCGCCGTGCTCCACCGCGATGCGGCAGGCTTCATCGAACAAAGTCTGCCGCTCTCGAGTTCGAACGATTGTCGTATTGATTCCACTCAAAAACGCGTATACGCGATTGAGCCGCGCAATACGCGCCGCCTGCCTCTTCAGATCGGTAATGTCACGGCCGATGGTCGACAAATACTCAGTTGTCCCGTCCTTATTACGGTGCGCGATGATGACTTGCGATATTGGAATCTCTCGCCCATCTTGTGCTACGAATGCGGTTTCTCCACTCCACATACCGTCTCGCAACGCGCTTGGAAACCCCGTTTCGAGCACCAGCTTCCGCGCCCAGTCAGGATGGCCTTCAGCGACAGCGATTTCGCTGATAACCTTATCCGGTTCATAGCCAAGCATCTGTAGTCCAGCCTGGTTCATGTAGAACACCCCGCCATCCAAATCGCCGGTCGCAACGAAATCAGGGGTAGCCTCCAGGATTGCCACCAATCGCGCCTGCTCCTGCTGGATGCGTTTTCTTTCCGCGATCTCCTCGCTGAGCGCTGCTGTTCGTTGCGCCACCATCTGTTCCAGGTGCTCGTGTAATTGCGCGCGCTCGAGCGCCACGGCGACCTGGTTGCCGATACCATAAAGGACCTTCAACTCTTCATCATTGAATAGTCCCTCCTGTGGCCCGACCAGATTTATAAGGCCTATGGTGCGTTCGCCGACCCAGAGCGGGATCGCGGCGTGGTAGCACAGTCCCTGGGTGTCGCCGGTTGTCTTCCCCAGCCTCTCACATTCCAGGATGTTGGCCACCGAATCGAGCCTACCAGAAAGCAGCTGGCGCCGGCATATGCACGTACCTTCCATCATACCGGGAGTCTGTAGAGCCGGAGGCAAATTGCGCGCAGCGGCCAGACGGAATCCGGATTCGCCTTCCCGCAGAGAAATCCAGCCGGCCTGGATCCCGGGTAGAGAGAGCGCGCGCTCCAACGCCGTTTCTGTCACTTGGGCCTCGCTGGTCGCCTTGTTGAGTCCCTCTGCGATATGATAGAGTCCGTCG
Organism: Klebsiella pneumoniae; assembly: GCA_945878555.1. Taxonomy (GTDB): domain Bacteria; phylum Pseudomonadota; class Gammaproteobacteria; order Eutrophobiales; family Eutrophobiaceae; genus Eutrophobius. Next base: position 4,146 of record CAMDWI010000021.1, on the reverse strand, counting down.
AGTACCTGGACGGAATGTGCCAACTCGCCTTCCCGGATGACGAGTTCCTTATTGATATGCGTGGCCTGCTCATAGGTTGAGATTAGCAGGTCGAGGATCTGCTGGCGCTCGGCGGTGATGAAGTGCCGCTGTCCACCCAGACTGATTTCGATGCCCATGCGCATCTTCTGGTTCTTGCGCAACTTCAGATTCATCAAGAGGTAATCGATGCGATTCAGCAGGTAGTCTGACTGATACGGTTTGCGGATAAAGTTGTCAGCGCCGCATTCCAGGCCGAAGATCACGTCGTGCGCGTCGGAGAGCGAAGTGAGGAGCATCACCGGAATCTCCTTCAGCTGTTCATCGCTTCGCAGCGCCTTGCACAATCCGTACCCATCCAGCTCCGGCATCACAATATCGGTGATGATCATGGTTGGCTTACGCCGGTGCGCGGCCTCAAGCGCCTGGCGGCCATTGGAGGCACTTGTCACGGTAAAGCCATGCTGCTCCAACAGGTGCTGGAGTTGTTCACGTTGCGTCGCGCTGTCCTCGGCGATCAGTATTTCGATATCGCGGTAATCGTATTTCGCTGGTTCCATGCCCACTCTCCTTCTCAAAGTCCGCTTTTCGCCAGCTTCACCAGCACATCTGCGATCTTGTCGGAGGGGAGAACGAGCGTCGCCGCGTCCAACTTGATCGCTTCTCCTGGCATGCCATGTACCACCGAGCTGGCCTTGTCCTGCGCAAACGTGATTGCGCCTTTGTCACGCAATAACTTCAGTTCCTCTGCGCCGTCGCGCCCCATGCCGGTGAGCAGCCCGGCGACGGCTTCGCTACCATAGACCTCGGCCACCGAGCGAAACAGGTATGACACCGAAGGCCGCAGACCGTTCTCGGGCGGCTCGTGAGTCAGTATAATTCTCCCATCGCGTCCCACTTTCATCTGCCGCTCATCGGCTGCCACGTAGATATGGCCGGCGAGGATCAGACCACCGTGCTCGGCGATATGAACGGGGAGGCGCGAGGAATGCGCAAGCCACTCAACGAACCCCTGGATGAAGCCTGCCGCCATGTGCTGGACCACCAGAATTGCCACAGGGAAATCCGCAGGAAGGTGCGACAGTATAGCCTGCAGCACGGGTGGTCCACCGGTCGAAGCGCCGATGGCGATAATCCTGCAGGTTCCCGGCGCGCGCTCCGGACGCGGCAACACCGGTCGCACAGTCGAGTCGCGGCGTGCGCTGGACCAGCGTCGCACAACCTTAACTTCCGCCATCAGTTTCACCGTCTGGACCAGATCTCTCGCCGTCGCCTCATGATCGGGATGGCCGATACCGGATGGTCGGCGCAACACTGCCAGTGCACCGGCTTCCATCGCTTCGAAAGTGGTAGCAACTACCGCCGGATCGGTGCTTCCGCTCACAACAACGATAGGGGTCGGGCACGTTTCCATAATCAGACGCGTGGCATCCAGACCGTTCATCTTTGGCATGTGTACGTCCATCGTGACGACGTCAGGCCGTTTGCGTACGATAGCTTCTAGTGCCTCTTCCCCATTGTGCGCCGTCCCCACCACACGAATTGCGGGGTCGGCGTCCAGGATATGCACGAGAAACTCGCGTACCACAGGGGAATCCTCCACTACCAGAACCTTGATCATGAATGCAGCCTCATGAAATCATTCGCCGCACAACCTCAAGCAGATTGCTCTGGTCGAAGCTACTCTTGACAATATAGGCATTCGCGCCTACCTCAATGCCTCGCTCGCGGTGTTCGCGCTGATCGAGCGCCGTTACGAGCACAACAGGCAGTTTCGCCAACTGCCTGTCGGCACGTATCTTTGCCGTCAAATCGAAGCCATCCATGCGCGGCATTTCCACATCCGACACCACCAGGTCGAATGTCCCGCTCTTCAAAGCAGTGTAACCATCGATTCCGTCCACCGAAGTGGTTACGCTGTAACCGGCCGACTCCAGGATATTCTTGATTAAAGATCGGGAGGTGATCGAGTCCTCAACCACCAGGACGGCGCGCTTTCGGATCTCCGTGAGCGTTTCGTCGGCCGCGAGAGCTCGCGGTTTTGCCGCCAGTTTCGTAGCGGATTTCAACAGGTCGGGGACATTCAGCACAGGCACTACCTCGCCTGTTCCCAGGACACTCGCACCCGCGACATTGCGCACTCGCGCAAGCTGCGGCCCAAGGGTCTTGACTAGTACCTCCTGCTCACCCAGGATCTCCTCAACCTGAAACGCCACGTGCGTGAAGCCTGTTCCCAGAACAACGATCGGAGCAATATCGTCGGATTCGTCCTTGCCCGGCAGTTCCAGCACTTCACCTAGTCGCACGAGCGACACCGCTTGCCGATCAAGCAAGATTGTCTCGCGGTTTTCGACCGTCTGGATATCCTTGGTAGCGACACGTACCGCACGTTCCACGCTGCTTCCCGGTATGACAAACAACCGGTTTTTGGCGCGCACCAGAACGCCACGGAAGGTGGCGAGTGTAAGTGGCAGGTCAATCTTGAATGTCGTCCCGTCGCCAGCGCGCGCCTCAAGCGTGATGGCACCACCCAGGCGCTCGATCTTCTCTCGCACGATGGCGAGACCTAGCCCGCGTCCGGAAAGGTCCGTGATAATAGGGCTGGTGGAAATGCCCGATCGGAAAACAAGCGCCAGCGCTTCCTGTTCATCGATCCGCTCGGCTTCTTCAGCAGTCAGCTCACCAAACTTCACTGCGGCCGCCTTCACCTTCTCCAGATCTATGCCCGCACCATCATCGGTGACGACGAGCCCGATTTTGCCGCCGTCCTTCTGAGTGATCGCGATGGAGATCGTGCCCTGCTGCGGCTTGCCCATCTGATCTCGGACCGCCCGCGTCTCGATGCCGTGATCGACGCAGTTCCTGAGCAGGTGGATGAGTGGATCCTTCAGTTCCTCGATGATGCGTCGATCGATTTCGATTTCGCCGCCTCGCACGTGAAGATCTACCTGCTTGTTCCGATCGCGAGCAAGGTCACGCACTAATCGCGGGAGGGTTTCGAGCAATGAGGCAAGCGGCAGCAGTTGCATTTCCTTCACGCTGTGAAGGAGGCTTTCCACCATCGACGTCAGCGCGCGATGGTCGCCCTCGGAGGATCTCACGAGCCCCGACACCCGGTCTTCCAGCCGCTTCACGAACAGGTTTTCTGCCTCCAGATGCTCGATCAGTCGGGCGAGGATGTGCCGATCGCCAGCGACGCCGTTGTTGCCCTTGCCGTATCTACGAAGCGACCGTTCCAGCGCACGAAGCAGGAACTGAATCTCGCCACGTTTCTTTTTCCCGCCAGCGAATATGGCGGCGAAATCATGCAACGCGCGGGTGCGCTCACCGGCCGCCAGCCTCGCGCCGAGCAACTCTTCTGCCAGACGCATCGCTTCATCAAGCTTTGCGGTGGAAATTCTCACCGTATCAGAGGCCGTACCGCGGGCAGCTGGCAGGGATTCCACCGCAGCGACAACGGCGGCGCTGGCAGGCTCGGCGAAATGGGGCTTCGGAATGTCTTTCGTTGTACTGTCGAGGCGTCGAATTAACGTGGCGAGCGCCGATTTGGCGGCAGCCGACGGCGCTGGAGAGAGAAGTCCGCCCAGCGTCTCGATCGTCTGATGAAAGAGATCGAAGAGCTGCGGTGATGCGCTGACGCCGTCCTTCATGCTGGCGAATACACTCTCCAGTGACTGGCAGACCCGTTCGATATCTGCGAAGTTGACGGCGCGGGCGGCCCCTTTGAGGCTGTGCGCTTCGCGAAAGGTCGTCTCGATCAACTCTGCTCGGCGGATACCCGTGGGTACTTTCTCCAGCTCGAGGAGGCACGACGACATTGTCTTGAGGTGTTCATCCGCCTCAACACGGAATGTAGCGAGCAGTTTTTTCAGGAACTCGTCGTCTTTTTTTGACATGATTGCGTACCGCAACTGGGTCCGGCGAAGCTCAGCTTGCCCGGCCGCCAATCATGGCACTCAACCGTTGCCCGAGTTCGTGCAGGTTCTGGGCGGCGACCTCCGCCTGCCTGGTGCCAGCGACGTTCTGATTGCTGGCCTGCTTGATATTGTCCATGGCCATGGCCACCTGGTCCATGCCCACCATCTGTTGTTGGCTTGATGCCGCAATCTGCGTGGCCGCCTGCGCTGC
>CAMDWI010000020.1 GCA_945878555.1 Klebsiella pneumoniae | reverse complement strand
ACAGGAATATATGCAGCTGCCTTTAGTTCATTCCGGTTCTGTAATCGTAATACAGCGAACAACGAATGAAATGCCGAATCCATTATCACCGGATGCCAGAGATATTCCTGTGTCTGATACCCGGATGCGTCCGGTAACTGCAACTCGGTCAGGCTGAGATTGGCATCTACAAGCACGGAAACAGCACCGCGGAATTTCCTGCCGTAATCAAGTCCGGATGCAGCTGCATCTGCATAGATCTCACCTGCCGATACCATCACTGCTGATGACGCTGTATAACGTGCGGAATCAAGTGAGCGGTGCCGACTTGCTGTCACAGTCGCACCCAGTTTCCCGCTGGCATGATCAACCCATGCACCGTCGTTCAGCCTGTCACGACTGCGTATATTAAAATGCAGGTCACTGGTCGACAGCTGAAATTGCGTTACCCGGGTTTTGCCCGCTTCCAGCATGAGAGGCTTTCTGATTTCAAGACCACTGATTGCCACAGCATCACGTCCGAACCAGCTCCGCGATGCCGCCAGTGCCATCTCTGCAAAACCGGCGGCGGGAAAAATTACCACACCATCTACTATATGATCCGCCAGATAGGAATGACTCTGAAGGTCTATCTGGTTTATCCAGATTCCATCGACAGAATTCAGCCTGAATCCAAGCAGCGGATGCTCTCTCTGTTTGTTAACCGCCTCATTCGAACCGGCAAAGATAAAACGCGAATTGTCCCAGGAATAAGGGGGCAGGGTGACTATGTTACCGTCAGCAGTAAATAGCCGTTCCAGCGGTGGTTTATCCATGGAAAAAATGGTTCTGTAGGCAGCTGACTTTACTGAGAGGTATTCATCAGGATCATTACGCTTCAGGGTCCTGATCACCCGGCCCGGGATGGCAGCTGCCTGCATTGTCTCTCGCAGATAGGATTGAAGTACCGGGTGGGAACCGATTTCGATAAACGTGCGTATCCCGCTTTCGAGCAGTGTGGTTACAGCTGAACTGAACTGCACTGGCTCCCGTATGTTTCTCCACCAGTACTGTCCAACAAGCATGGCGCCGGACTCAATATGCCCGGTAACAGTTGAAGCAAAAACCATATGGCCTGTTGCGGCTTCGATATCACCCAGATTTTCATGTATATATTCTGCGATCTCATCCATGACCCTGCTATGGAAGGCGTAGTCAAGATCAAGTTCCCGGCAAGTGACGGCCTGCTCCTGGAGCAAGTCGAGTACCGTACGGATTGCCTCCCGGGTACCGGAAATCGTCACTGAATCCGCCGCATTGATTGCCGCTATTTCCAGAGCGCCTGGGCAGGCATCCATATGCGTCTGTATCCGATCAGCCGAGAGTCTCACAGCCGCCATCCTGCCCCTGCCCCGGGTCTTGCCCTGTGCCATACTGCGGAAATATATGACGCGTACCGCTGCTTCCAGCGTCAAGGCACCCGATACATACGCCGCAGCAATTTCGCCTACGCTATGTCCGGCTACGGCATCCGCATTCAAACCCAGATCCTGCAGAAGTGCCGCAATACCTGTTTGTACTGCAAACAAAAGTGGCTGCGCTACCTCTGTCATCTCAAGGCGGTTATTGTCCGGTTCGGCTTCCAGTTCAGCAATCAAGGACCAGTTGGCAAGCGGCTGAAACAATTTATCTATCTGTTCGAGTTTGTTGCGAAACAGACTGTTACCCAGCAACCCTCGCCCCATACCGGCCCATTGGCAACCGTTCCCGGAAAATATCCATGCGACTCCCCCGTCCTGATCCAGGGGTTCGGTGCGTAAAATATTTGAGGACTTTCTGCCGGCAACATATTCAGCCAGGGCCTGACGGATGTTATCCATCGAGTCACCACAAACGACCAGACCATGTTTCAGTTTTTGACGTTTACAGGCTGCCGTATATAAAATATCATACACTTGTGCGGTGGAAAGTTCCTGGTCGAGCAGGATATTAAATTGTGTTGCGCGACTTTTAAGCGACGCTTCACTCATGGCTGAGAGTACCAGCGGAGGCAATTCATCCGGAACAGCTCTCGCCCTGTCTTCTATGACCGGTGGACGATACTGTTCCAGAATCGTATGCGCATTGGTTCCACCAAACCCGAATGAATTAACACCCATCAACAAGGGTCTGTCGCTGACATCCAGACTGGTATACCTGTCTACAACACTGAGATTCAGACCGTTAAAATCTATCTGTGGATTATTCCGCTGCTGGTGAATTGTCGCAGGGATGGCGCTGTGTTCAAGACTAAGGACCACCTTGAGCAGGCCGGCAAAACCGGATGCCGGTTCCAGATGCCCGATATTCGTCTTTACCGAACCAATCAAAAGCGGGTTAGATACCGGCCGGATAGAACCGATCGCCTGACCCAGAGCAGCTGTCTCAATCGGATCACCAACGGGCGTTCCAGTACCATGTGCTTCTATATAATCTATCCGGTTTACATCAATACCGGTGTTACGATAAAGATTCTGCAATAATGCCGCCTGGGCGGCCCCGTTCGGAACTGTCATGGCCGAGGTATTGCCATCAGAATTAACAGCCGTACCGCGGATGACGGCGTGGACACGGTTGTTGTCTGCCAACGCCTGATCCAGCGGCTTGAGATATAAAACCACACCACCCTCGGAACGAACATAACCATCAGCGCCGGCATCAAATACGCGACAGCGCCCCTGTCGGGACAACATGGATGCCTTGGAAAAACCGATGAAGGGAAATGGACTCAATACCAGATGGACTGCACCGACGATACTGGCACTGGATTCACCTGACCAGATACTGGAACATGCCTGATGCAAGGCCACCAGTGAGGAAGAACAGGCGGTATCAATCGTCATACTGGGACCATGCAGGTCAAAAATGTATGAAATCCGGTTGGCCGCAATACTGAGTGTATTACCTGTCATGAAATAGGCATCGGCCACGTTCGGATCGTCCATGCGATTGTTCGCATAATCCAGACTGGAAATGCCTATATAAACTGAACTGTTTGTACCGGCGATATCTTTCGGACGCACACCTCCATCTTCCAGTGCCTCCCACGACATTTGCAGCAGCAAGCGCTGCTGTGGATCCATCTGAGCCGCTTCACGGGGTGTGATTCCAAAAAAATCCGGATCGAACTGATAGATATCATCAAGCTGGCCAGCAGCAGCAGTATAGGTTTTACCCGAAGATTTGGGATCTGGATGGTAATAGTATTCTTTTGACCAGCGATCAGGACGAATTTCCGTTACCACATCCGTCCCGTTGCGTAACAACTCCCAGTATTGATCCGGGCTGACGCAACCACCTGGAAACCGGCAGGCCATTCCTACGATTGCAATGGGTTGTTGTGTTTTACTCAAAACCAGGGGCTTCCTTATATGCCTGTTTCAAATACAATTAGTCAGCGAATTTTACAGTCAAATCATATACCTGTAAGGTACACGTCTGCCCCGATCCTATCGCCCGAGTTATGGTGTTTTGTGATGTATTTCACACTTAATTCATCACCTGCTCCCCTAAACCAACAGCATAAATGTTTAATTATTTCAATGGATTATATTGTAATTCTCTCTTCATATCATGACTTATTTCTACGGAGATATTCCCCATATGTATCACTCACGGCTTTCCGATTTTAACGAAGTGATGGGGTGTGGTGTTGACATGAATTTAACGATTACGATCTATATCGGCTGTTCTGGTCAATTGTAAGCAGATAGATGTATCGGGATTATCCCATGTTTTTGTTGTATAATTTTCTCCACATAGGTTATTCCCTGACACGAGACCCTGCGGTACTTCGAACAGGAAATGCATACGATATTTTATCCTGTTAAACCAATTTAAAGGTGGCTATTCCAAATCCATTATGTATAAGTCCTTAATACTCGGTCTCACATTAAATGTGCTGACACTGGCTGCCCTGGCTGAAACACCTCTTGTTGATGAGTCAGAGCTTGTCGCGACGACGGATCAGGAGGAAACAGCCGAGATTATTGTCTATATCATTGAGAACTATCACTACCGTAACAAACCTCTCGACGATAACCTTTCTGCCCAGATTCTGGATAACTACATAGAAGCGCTGGATCCAAACCGGATTTTTCTTACAGCTGAAGACGTAAAACAATTTGAAGAATACCGATACCGCCTGGATGATGCGTTAAAGTCACCTGATTTAACTGCCGTTTTTACCATGTTCCGCCTGTTCAGAAAACGTGTTCAGGAACGGGTAGATTATGCCCTGAATCTGCTCGGGCAGGATTTTGATTTCAGTATTGATGAGGATTTTGAATTCGACCGTTCCAAATCACCCTGGCTTGAGCGCGTAGCACTCGATGATGTCTGGCGCAAACGCGTCAAGAATGATTACCTCAACCTGAAGTTCACCGAAAAAGCAGCGGATGAAATCACGGAAATACTCGGCAAACGCTACAAACGATTGCAGACCAGCACATTTCAATATAATGCGAATGATATTTTCCAGATTTTTGCCAACGCCTATACGACTTCTATCGAGCCGCATACATCATATTTTTCACCGCGCACATCTGAAAATTTTGACATCAGCATGAGTCTTTCACTTGAAGGAATTGGCGCTGTATTGCGGGGTGAGACAGACTATACAGAGGTACAAAGTATTGTCCCGGGCGGTCCTGCGGACCTGAGTGGTCAGCTACATGACCTCGACAAGATTGTCGGCGTAGGTCAGGAGGCTGAAGGTGAGATAGTTGATGTTATTGGCTGGCGACTTGATGATGTTGTAGACCTGATTCGTGGCCCTAAAGGTACGGTTGTACGTCTCGAAGTGATTCCTAATGACGCAGGAACCGATGGGCCCAGCCAGATCATTACCATCACGCGTGATGAGATCAAGCTTGAGGAACAGGCTGCAAAATCTGAAGTGATCGAGCTGGAAAACAAGCAGCGTATCGGTGTAATCAACGTACCCACATTTTACAGTGACTTTGCCGCACAGGCACGCGGTGAGCCTGATTACCGCAGCACGACCCGTGATGTGAGAAAGCTTCTGCAGACTCTACGTGATGACAATGTCGACGGCATCATCGTTGACCTGCGAAACAACGGTGGTGGTTCGCTCTCGGAAGCCCTCGAACTGACTGGCCTGTTTATCGAATCCGGGCCAATTGTGCAGACGAAAGATTCCTCCGGCAATATCGACATCAGCCGCGATCCTGATCCGGCGATAGCCTATGCCGGCCCGCTGGCAGTGCTGGTGGATCGGAATAGCGCCTCTGCCTCCGAAATTTTTGCCGGTGCCATACAGGACTACCAGCGTGGCATTATTATTGGTGAGCCGACCTTTGGCAAAGGCACGGTCCAGAACATCGTAGACCTGAATCGCTTTACCCGGGACGACTCGGATCATGGAAGATTAAAAACGACGATTGCACAATTTTTCCGAGTAAGCGGGGGCAGTAATCAACACAAGGGTGTCGTTCCAGACATCACCTATCCTACTGCCAGGCTCAATTCGGCCGAGCACGGTGAACGCTCGCTTGAGAATGCCCTGCCCTGGGACCAGATCAAGCCTGCCCGCTTTGTAGCTGCCAACGCACCATTAAATCGCTACGACGAGGCCCGCAACGCTCATGAACAGCGGATTAAATCTGACCACCTGTTCCAGCTGCTAATGGAAGAAATGGAGCTCAGTTACCAGGCCAGTGAGAAAAAAACCATCAGCCTGCTTGAATCGGGTCGCAAACTGGAGCGTGAAAAGCTGACCCAGGCCAGCAAACGTCTTCAAAATGAATTCCGAATAGCCCAGGGTCTGAAACCTCTGGAAGAAGATGCCAGCGATGAAGAATATGAAAAAATTGAACCTGTTGATGTGCTGCTGAAAGAAAGTGCGAGGATACTTGGCGATCTGGTATACCCGGTACCCACAGTTGCCAGCCCGGTCACGGCAGAACGGGCCGGGTTCCGCTAAACAAGAAACTGCTCTACCAGGTCTGGATCGTCAATTCGGCAGACGCTTGTTATCTATTCCAGGTTCCAGCATGATCCACTGAGGTATTACCATCCATACGACTGGTATCAATACAGAACATCATTACCGGTGGCCTTGAGGAAGAATCTTTGCTTTCAGTGAGATTAACTGGACAGCAGGTCATCAAAATATCGAATAGTGTTAATCAACCCCTGTTCAAGCGGGATGTGTGGTTCCCATCCCAGCTGCTCCCTCGCCAGGGTGATATCAGGCTGACGTTGTTTGGGATCATCTTCTGGCAGGGGCATATATACCAGCTTTGAAGATGAACCCGTCATTTTAATTACTGTTTCTGCCAACTGTTTGATTGTAAATTCCCCGGGATTACCGAGATTAACCGGACCTGTCAGTGCGTCAGGGGAATTCATTAATCTGATTAATCCGTCGATAAGATCATCCACATAACAGAATGATCGGGTTTGATCACCCTGCCCGTATATTGAAATAGGCTCGTTTTTCAATGCCTGGACTATAAAATTTGAGACTACCCTGCCATCATATGGATGCATGTGTGGTCCATACGTATTAAATATCCTTGCCACCTTGATTCTGAGTTTGTGCTGGCGATGGTAATCAAAAAACAATGTCTCGGCACAGCGTTTACCTTCATCGTAACAGGCACGTATTCCGAGAGGATTCACATTGCCCCAGTACGATTCCGTTTGCGGATGAATTGTCGGATCACCATAAACCTCACTGGTAGATGCCTGGAAAATCCTCGCACGTATCCTTTTCGCCAGCCCCAGCATATTGATGGCACCATGCACACTGGTCTTGGTCGTCTGTACCGGATCATGCTGGTAATGAATTGGCGAAGCCGGACAGGCAAGATTATAGATTTCATCCACCTCTATATAGAGTGGAAACGTAACATCATGCCGTATCAACTCAAATCTTTTTGAATCAAGTAAATGGCTGATATTCCGTTTGCTGCCGGTAAAATAGTTATCAACACAAATAACCTCATTGCCTTCATTCAACAATCTTTCACACAGATGTGACCCCAGAAAACCGGCACCACCTGTAACCAGTATCCTTTTTTGTTGATGCAATTTGTTTTCTGTTTTCACAAAAACCTTTCCAGTAACTTGATATTCGTTGTTCAGGTCACATTTCACTGGCGGCACAGAGTATACCGGTTCCCCCGAGGCCACAATAACCGCCCGGATTTTTTGCCAGATATTGCTGATGGTAGTCCTCGGCAAGATAGAATACGGGCGCATCGCTAATCTGGGTTGTTATCCTGCCATACCCTGCCTGTTCGAGTTTTTGCTGATAGCTGTCTGCTGATACTCGCGCCAGTTCACGTTGATCACCATTGTATACATATATGCCCGAACGATATTGTGTACCTACATCATTACCCTGCCGCATCCCCTGGGTTGGATTATGCGCTTCCCAGAACACTGCTAATAACTGTGAATACGTCAGTAATGCAGGGTCGTACACAACCCGGACCACTTCGTTATGTCCAGTCATTCCGGAACAGACTTCTTCATACGTTGGATTGGGTGTATAACCCCCGGCATACCCTACGGCTGTACTATACACACCCTCCAGTTGCCAGAATTTCCGTTCAGCACCCCAAAAACAACCCAGGCCGAACATGGCCAGTTGCATGTTTTGCGGGAACGGCGGACAAATCGGGTGACTATTAACATAATGGCGATTAGTCACTACCAATGGCTGAGTACGCCCAGGCAAGGCCCGGTCTGCGTCTGGCATTAGTGTGGGTTTACGCAACATGACTGAGGTCCTGTATAGATGGTCTGATCACATTCCGAGCAAAGATGTCACGGTAAGAAAGATAAAATCCGATGATAGTCACAGGCACAAGCACTATCCAGCCCAGCATTAAAGGTATTGAGGCAATAATAGCCAATAGCATACCTGCCAGACCATATACCAGAAATGCCATGCTATTTTTAATACAACCAAGAAAACTGTATTTCATTGCACTCAAGGGATGATGGCCGTCAAAAACGATTAATGCAGGACCGAACCAGAAGGCCATCAACAAGGGTACATACAATAATAGTCCGGCAAGGAGGACAAGTAACAATATCAGCAGGTTGTCCAGAATCGTAACGGGATTTCCTTCCATGATAACGGAAAGTATTACACTGCCACCAACGGCTAAAACTGCCATACCAAACATCAAGCCCATGATCACACACGAAGCGAGTGTATACAGTATCCCGAGCAAAACCAGGTTTCCTGTGGAATGGCTGAAGCCGGCAAACAGGTGATTCAGCCTGAGTTGACCGCCATTGTCAGCCTCCCTGCAACCGAGTAATAATCCCCCGAGCAATACGGGCATCATTAACTGTAATATCAGACTTAAGAGGGGAAATGACAGTGATACCAGACCCATGATTAACAGGATAAATCCGGTACCCATCCACGCGCCGACATTGTTTTGAAAACTGGTAAATCCTTCACTGAACCAGGCAATGCCTCGCCCGGCGGCGGCGGTTCGAATTTCAGTCATGAACACGCTCCTTAGTATGTTTTTCATTTATTCAAGCTTTACAGAATACACCAAAGCATACCCTACCCTGTATTTGTAAAGGGTAAATCCAGGCCAACAGTGATTTCGGTGGTCATATTCGAGGAATAAATGACTATAACCTCACCCTGATTTTATAATTTTGTATGAATCTGGATATTTATGACCTGCAACTAATCTGTCGTGTCAGAAACTAACACATTGATAATTAAGTATTTTATTTTCTGCATCACCCTTGGCTCATTTTTTTACAAAATCTTGTTGCATCGCACCATTACTTGATTTATGATGCACCGCACAAAGTCCAAAAAGACAGAAAGGAGTTGAACCATGAACGAACAATTTGATAAGTACATTACCCCGGTACGTGAGCTGAACAATCTGGCAATTGCCAATCTGGAAAAATTGATGGGCCTGCAGGTCAAATATATCGAAGACAGCGTAAAAGTCGGTCTTGAGCAATTGAAAACCGCTTCAAGCATCAGCGATGTAGAAGGCTTCAAGAACTATATCACCACCCAGGTTGCAGTCTCCAAACAGCTGACAGAGCGTGCAATTGAAGATGGTCGTACCGTTGCCGAGCTGGGCAATACCTACGCAACAGAAGTACAGAAAGTTGTAAAGGATGCATTAAAGGTAAATTAACGTCTTCATCCGGTTTTCCTCCCCCCCCCTCGGAAAGCCGGATAAAACGGGCCGCCCTGCCAAAACAGGGCGGCTTTTTTATTTGTCAATTACGATGTCAGTACTTCCAGCGGGTTGCCCTGCTTTCCATTCGCCCCAAACTGCAGCTCTGCCAGTCTGGCATATAATCCGTCAGCCTTGAGCAACTGTTCATGGTTACCCTCATCAACAATCCTGCCATCTGCCATCACTACAATTCGATCTACCTTCTTTACGGTAGCCAGCCTGTGAGCGATAACCAGGGTAGTCCTGCCCTTCATCAGATGTTCAAGTGCCTCCTGGACCAGCTTTTCACTTTCCGCATCCAGTGAACTGGTCGCTTCGTCCAGTAACAGGACGGGCGGATTTTTCAGTATGGCACGGGCAATGGCTATTCGTTGTTGCTGACCACCAGACAGTCTGGCACCTTTTTCTCCGAGAAAGGTATCGTAACCTTCCGGTAGCTTGCGTATAAATTCATCTGCTACTGCGGCCCTGGCAGCAGCAAACACCTCCTCATCAGTCGCATCCAGTCTGCCGAGCCTGATGTTTTCCATCGCACTGGCAGCAAACAGGACTGTATTCTGGGGGACAATACCAATCCTGTTACGCAACGCAGTCAAATCGGCATCGCGGATATCAATACCGTCCAGCGTGATTTTACCGGCGCGAGGATCATAAAACCGCATCAGCAACTGGAAAACAGTACTCTTGCCGGCTCCTGAAGGACCGACCAGCGCAATCGTCTCACCGGGATTAATATTCAGCGTAAAATCCTGTAGTGAAGGACTGTCCGGCCTTGAGGGATAGTTAAATGTCACATTTTCGATTGCCAACCCACCCTCATTACGTGCAAATGCGACGGGGACGGTTGGCGATGTCACATTTGAACGCGACTGCAACAGCTCCAGCAGTCTTTCCATCGCACCGGCTGCCCGCTGCACATCCGACCAGACCTCACCGAGTGCCATGGTTGTTCCGGCGACAAAGGTCGCATACAACAGAAACTGGCCGAGTGTACCGGGTGTCATTGCACCGCTGATTACTTCCCTCGCGCCTATCCATAACACACAGACAATCGCGCTGAAAGCTGTAAGCACGATAGCTGCAGATAACATTGAGCTCATCCTGATACGACCGGTTGCGGTCTCAAATGCCCGTTCAATAGCCTGGGAAAAACGTTGACTCTGGAACTTCTCCAGCGTATAGGCCTGGACGATATGAATTGAATTCAGGGTTTCATCGGCCAGACCACTCAGGTCAGCGATCTTGTCCTGACTAGCCCTTGATAACTTCCGCACTTTTTTCCCGTACATCAGTACGGGCATGACCACCAGCGGCAACAACAGGAACAACAGACTGGACAATTTCGGGCTGGTGATGAACAACATGATGAACGCGCCAATCAACATTACAGCACTGCGCAGCGCTATCGACATACCTGCGCCGAATACGGTTTGTACCAGTGTGGTATCAGTGGTCAGACGCGACAACACCTCACCTGTGCGAGTGGTCTCATAAAAACTCGGACTCAATGTGACCACATGCGCATAAACTTTATCACGTATGTCGGCAACGACGCGCTCTCCGATCCACATGACTGTATAAAAACGGAGCGCGGCGAAAATGGCATAGGCCGCTGCAAGCAATAACAAATCGAGAAAATACAGATCTATCGAACCTACCCGTTCACTGGAAAATCCGTAATCAATAACGGCCCGCAGGGCGACAGGCATACCCAACGCCGCAACAGCTGCAACCAGCAGATAAAATGCCGCCAGGCAAAGCTTGGATTTGTAAGGTGCCAGGAAAGGAAAAACGGCCTGCAGCGGTTTCATGTTCCGGCTGACGGGTCTTTCCGAATTGTTTTTTGTTTTTGCCATACTGTTCCAGATATTGGTCAGAAAGTTATTGGGAAGATACGTTCAAAAGCGGGCAGGTTAGCACTGTTTTAGCCAAACAAAAAATCAATTATATAGACGGGAGCCTTGTCCCTATTGCACTACCAGTACCGCTTTTTCAATTACTATTGTAACCTGTAGCCCGGATCGGCAAACAGGGAGCGTCCAGCTTCACCTTGCCCACCTGCAAATTAATGAGACAGAGGAAGAACTGATTTGATCGAATTTCTGGCTGAATACGGTATGTTTGTGGCCAAACTGGTCACCGTGCTTGTACTGGTCCTCGGCGTAGCCGGCGCCCTGGTTTTTATCATCATGCGGTCGCGTTCAGTGAGCGAAGGCCAGCTTGAGGTACGCCACCTGAACCAGAAGTACGAGCAAATGCAATTAATGTTGAACTCGGCGGTCCAGCCAAAGAAACAGTTCCGCAAGACGCTGAAGGAATTCAAGTCCAGAATGAAAAAGGATGGTAATGCGGAACACTCCGACTGCCCACGTATGTTTGTCCTTGATTTTACCGGTGATATCCGTGCATCCGAAGTAAGTTCGTTAAGGGAGGAAATTACCGCCCTGTTGACCATTGCGGTGGACCACGACGAAGTCCTGCTCAGGCTTGAGAGCGGTGGTGGTACCGTTCATGGTTACGGCCTCGCTGCATCACAGCTGAAACGTATCCGGGACAGAAAAATCAGGCTGACAGTTTCGGTTGACAAAGTGGCAGCGAGTGGCGGCTACATGATGGCCTGTGTCGCCGACAGAATCATTGCCGCCCCGTTTGCCGTCATCGGTTCTATCGGTGTGCTTGCCCAGATACCCAATTTCAATCGTCTGCTGAAGAAACATGATATCGATTTTGAACAAATCAGCGCGGGTAAATATAAACGAACCATGACCGTGTTCGGTGAAAATACCGATGAAGACCGGAGAAAACTGAAAGAAGAAATCGAGAGCACACATGATTTATTCAAACAGTTCGTACAGGAAAATCGCCCGGTGGTGGATGTGAATTCAATTGCCACAGGTGAAACCTGGTATGGCAGACAGGCAATAGAGAACCATCTGGTCGACGAACTGCGGACCAGCGATGATTTTCTCTCGGCGGCTGTCAGCGAGTACGAGCTGTACGAAATTGAATACGCCCGCAAAAAACCACTGCTGGAAAAAATGGTGCGGTCGACAATGGAGATGTTTTCGCCGGAGCCATATTAGTAACACCCTGCAGTGACATCAGGATTTGGCACCGATGACTTTTTTTATCTCGTCGGCAATGATAATCAGCCCCCGCTCCACTACAGTATCGTGCATTGCATAGCTGATACGTATACATTCGTGCCGGTGTTGCCACTCCTCCTCAAGTCCCGGGAAGAAATAACTGCCCGGCACAACCAGGACCAAACGCCGCTTGAGTTGCTCGTATAACTGTTCGCAACTGACCGGCAGACCCGGTATCCACAACCACAGAAAGATGGCGCCTTCAGTCTTGTGGATATAAAAATCAATACCGTCCAGTTCGCGCCTGAGTATGGCAATAGCATGCAGTGCCTTGCGCTGGTAATAAGGCCGGATGACATTCCTGCACAGGCTGAAGATATCTCCGGTCTCGATTAAATCCTGCGCCAGGGCCGGTCCAAAACTGCCCGGGGCCAGACTGAATATTGCGTTCATTTTTGATATGGCAGAAATGATTGTTTCATTGGCAATAATGATACCGGTTCTCACACCGGGCAATCCCAGTTTGGACAGGCTCATACACAGCACGCGGTTTTCATCCCATGTCAGGCTCGAATCCCCGAACAGGATATTCGGGAAAGGCAGGCCATAGGCATTGTCAATGATGAAAGGCACCTGGCTGCTCCTGGCCAGTTCAGCCAGCTTTTCCAGTTCATCGTCGGCGATCACATTGCCGGTCGGATTGGTCGGTCGCGAGACACAAATTGCTCCAACATCTGAACCGGTATGCAATCTGTTAAAGTCGACGTGATACTTGAACTCGTGATCCCCCGTTATTTCAATCAGGGGCCTGCTTGATTTGAAACAATTATCCATGAGGCATACATCGCTGTAACCAATATATTCCGGTGTCAGCGGCAACAGGATTTTCCGGAAGCTGCCGTCCTCATACTCGCCTGCAAACATATTAAATAATATGAAGAAGGCATACTGGCTGCCTGGCGTCAGCGCGATATTTTCCGGACCGATGTCCCAGCCATACTGTTTGTGAAACAGCCGTGCAAGAGAGCCGATAAACCGGCTGTCACCTTGCGGTGGATCATAATCCCCGATTATGTGGGCGAGATCTGCGGGATTATCCGCGATCCGGGTCAGGCGTTCCTGGAAGAACTGCAATACCTCCGGAATGTGGGCAGGATTGCCACCACCCAGCATCAATATATTACTGTCGGCAGTTCTGGCGCCTCCCAGATCATCCATCAGCCTGGCTATACCAGCGTCCAGGGTAAACCGCTTCTGAAACAGGGAAATGCTCATCGGTATCCTTACTCCTGCGCCAGTCTTTCTATCATCACCGTCAAACCACTGACGATGCGGGCCATACTGTCGTAGTCCAGTGTGTCAGCTGTATCCGTACGACGATGATAATTCGGATTACGAAAATTGGCGGTGTCTGTGACCATGATGGCCGGAAAGTCGTAATACCAGTACGAAGCATGGTCCGAGCGACGAATCGAACGCTCTACCAACTCCGGAGCAATCAGCCCTTCGGATGGAAACAGTTCCAGGTCGCGAAAATGGGTAATTGCACGAAGCTGAAAATCTCGTGAAACCAGGTTTGAAACAAAGGCAATGAAATTACCCCGGTCCGGATAAAACCCGGACAACACTGTCGGGTACCGCTGGCTACCGGGCGCATCAGAATAATAACCAATCATCTCAAGCGCGATCATGCCTGTTATCAACTCCGACCGGGTGAATGACCGTTTTGCACTGGACATGCTACCCATTTCCGCGCGACGGTAATTCGGCACCTCCTCGTTGGCAAAAGCGATAAACCGTATCGTGCGTGTATATCGCTTGTCCTTCAACGCACGTGCAATTTCGAGCAGGGCGGCAATACCAGAGGCATTATCATCTGCACCTGGTGTCATCCAGGTCGTATCATAATGCGCACCTATTACAAGGATCTCATCGCGTTTTTCCCGTCCATACAGGTCAACCTCGATATTCATGAATTGCTCATCACCAAACGTACGAACGGTTGGTATATAACCGGATGATTGTAGCTGTTGCCGGATATAGTCTGCCGTCTCTGCCAGTTTTACGGATTGCCCGGCACTACGTTCGCCGATTGTGCCGGCAAGGTGGCGCACATGCGCCTGCAAGCGACTGCGCAATGCGGCCTGTTCCGGAGATAACGGGGTGGTGGGGAAAGGTACGGACGTACCAGGCATCGTGACTGCGATATACAGAAATCCACTGGCGATCACCAGCGCCGTTCCAAGATAAATGAATGCCTGCAACAGCAGTTTTTTCAGATTGGGTATGACCGGTTCGTTATCGTCATTCATGTGAGGATGTCTACCCCCCGGTCATGCCAGGCTGGTGTTGTTATTACAGGATCGGACGTTCAGTTTGCATCCGGTTTCTCAAACAACGGATGGGTTACCCGATCTCCTGCCGCTATACCATGTGTAGCCACCTGTCCTGCATTCAGCTCAATGACCGCGCGAACCGGACCGGCTGAGGATATAGTGTCTACCGAATATGGCGTGGTATTTTCTGCAACATTAGTAATAATTCCGTCCTCATCCACGAACAGCATGTCGAGTGACAGTATGGTATTTTTCATCCACATCCTGGCAGGCCGGGCCGGCACATAGATAAACAGCATGCCCTGATCTGCCGGCATGCTGTCACGGAACATCAGGCCACGTTGCATTTGTGTTGGTGTCTTGGCCACTTCTATCCTGTAATTGATCACATTGCCTGACGCCGTTGTCACACTCAATGCCTCAAGCTCCGGGTCCTTAGCCAGTACAGTACTACTGATAAACCATAGCAAACAAACGAGTATAAGGCTGTTACGTCTGTCCAGTATCAATCTCACTTCACACCCCCGAATTTTCTTTGACGGACAGCTTCATACAGGCAGATACCTGCGGCAACCGAAACGTTCAGGCTCTCCACTGTACCCTGCATCGGCAGGCTGACCAGATAGTCACAATGATTGCGTGTATTACTGCGCATCCCCTCACCTTCTGCACCAAGGACAATCGCTACCGACATTTTCAGATCGAGATCATAAATGTTTTTATCGGCCTTATCATCCGTTCCGACGATCCAGACGCCCGCCTGCTGTAGTTCACGCAAGGTACGCGAGATATTGGTCACTGTAATGACCGGCGTGGTCTCCGCAGCGCCACTGGCCACCTTGCGCACCACCGGGGTAATGGCAACTGCCCGGTCCTTCGGCAGAATAACAGCATCTACACCGGCGGCATTCGCAGTGCGCAGACATGCACCCAGATTATGCGGATCCTGCACCCCGTCAAGCACCAGCAACAATCGGGGCTGCTCTGCCGTCATTGACAGCACCTCATCCAGATCGGTTGGCATCTCGTTATGGCTGGTTCGGCAACGCACGGCAACCCCCTGATGTACGGCATTGCCGGTCAGCCGGTCCAGCGTGGCCCTCGGTACATAGTTACTGTTTAATGCCACCTGGTCTATCAGCCGTACGATCTGGCTGATTTCATGTCCGGTGTGTTTGCCATCCTGGAGCCAGATCTCCAGTATCGATTCCGGGCGGTTCTGCAAGGCATGTCTTACCGCGTGTATTCCATAAATTATTTCAGATTCCCTGGCCATCATTTATTGTCGCTGATTATTTAACCGGTTCAAAATCAATCTTGTTATCATCCGTATCGACCCTGACCAGTTTGACCCGGATCTTGTCGGCCATGCGGTAGGTCCTCCCTGTACGCTCCCCCTTCAGCTGGTGATGCACCGGTTCATGGTGATAATAATCACGAGGTAAAGCAGTGATATGAATCAATCCCTCGACATACACACCATCAAGCTGCACAAAAACACCAAACCCGGTCACGCTGCTGATCGTGCCTTCAAACACCTCACCAATCCTGTCCTTCATGTATTCACATTTAAGCCGCTGAATCACGTCTCGCGAGGCCTCTTCGGCACGCCGCTCGGTCAAGGAACAATGTGCCCCGGCTTCCCGCATCTGCTCTGAGGAATAGGGATAGTCCTGCTGCTTCGAGAGCAGACTGCCTATAGCACGATGGACCAGTAAATCCGGATAACGCCGTATCGGTGAGGTGAAATGGGTATAGGCAGCAAATGCAAGGCCAAAATGGCCGAGATTTTCCGCATCGTAATAGGCCAGCGGCATACTACGCAGGAGTACAGTCTGGATCAGGTGCGCATCCGGCCGCTCCTTGATCGCATCAATTACCCTGGCATAATCCTTTGCGGTAGGATCGTCCCCGCCTCCCAGATCCAGTCCGAATGCGCGCAGGAATTCGCGTACGTCTTTCAGTTTTTCTTCCTTCGGCAACATATGCACCCGGTACAGACAATTCACCTTGTTCTCATCCAGATACATTGCAGCACAGATATTCGCCGCCAGCATGAACTCCTCAATCAGACGATGGGCATCATTGCGGATGACCGGTTCGATATTTTTTATCTTGCCCAGTTCATCAAACTGGATCTTGACCTCGGTCGTATCGAAATCCAGCACTCCCTGTATCCGCCGTTTGCCGTGCATGACCTGATACAACCGGTGTAACTCGTCAAACTGCGGCACCAGTGCGACATACTGATCGCGCAATGCCACGTCATGATCCACAACGATCGCCGCGACCTTGGTATAGGTCATACGCGCAGCTGAACGTATCACCCCTTTAACAAACCGGTAATGGCTACAAACCCCGGTCGGGTCAATATGCATCTCACAGATAACTGCCAGTCGGTCTACTTCAGGCTTGAGTGAACAGAGTTCATTTGACAACACTTCAGGCAACATCGGCACGACCCGATCGGGGAAGTAAACCGAGGTCCCCCGCAGAAAGGCCTGGTCGTCCAGTTCAGTTCCCGGTATGACGTAATGCGAAACATCGGCGATGGCAACCGAGAGTAACCAGCCATCACCGTCCTTCCTGCAACACACCGCATCATCAAAATCCCGCGCATCCTCACCATCAATCGTGACGAAGGGTGAATTGCGAAAATCCTGGCGTCCCGGCGGAACGTCGACCCTGTCCGGGTCCAGATGCCGCAACTCTTTCTCCAGTGATTTGGGCCACTCCCAGGGGATTTCATGGGTACGAATCGCCACTTCTGTTGCAATTCCATAGGTGATGTGGTCACCGATGATCTCGATGACCTTGCCGACCGGCTGGGTATGTTTATCCGGCTGCCGGGTCAATCTGACTACTACAAACTGGCCATTTTTTGCCTGGTTCTCTTCGCCGGCGGGGATGAAGACGTCCTGATGCAGTCGTTTGTTGTCCGGGACCACAAAACTGATACTCTTTTCACGGAAATAGCGGCCGACAATACGGTCGTTCGCCCGCTCCAGAACCTCGACCAGTGTACCCTCAGGCTTGCCCCGCCGGTTCATGCCAGCAATCCTGACCACAGCCCTGTCTCCATGCAATAACGAGCGCATAACCGTGCCTGACAGGAACACATCATCACCGCCGGCATCGGGTACCAGAAATCCAAACCCGTCCGGATGGCCGATAACCTTGCCCGGAATCAGGTCCATCTTGTCAACCAGACCATATCCCCCACGACGGTTGCGGATGATCTGCCCGTCCCTGACCATCGCTTTTAACCTTTTTCTGACCGCCTGTCGCTCGGCCTGGGTAGGCATGTCAAAACGGGCAGCGATCTCCTTGGAGTTCAGCGGTTTGCCTGATTCCTTCAGTAATCCGAGGATCTCGTCCCGGGACGGAATGGCAATGTCGTACTGCGGGGAATCTGTATTTATTCTCGTTTTCAATTTGATCTCTGGTCGTTAAGATTGACAAGCCGTTAACGTATCGGTAAAGTCCGCCCTTCTTTTCCGATACGTGCTCTTTGCCGAGATGGCGGAATTGGTAGACGCGCCAGCTTCAGGTGCTGGTTGGGGAAACTCAGTGGAGGTTCAAGTCCTCTTCTCGGCACCAAATTACGGGTTTGTTTCCGCTGGAAACAAACCCTGCAATCTGACTGACCAGTGTGCTCCAGCAATCCGGATTAATCAAACGGATGTCTGAGCACGATGGTCTCGTTACGGTCAGGACCGGTCGAAACGATATCTATCGACGTCCCTGTGACTTCCTCTATACGCTTCAGATAGGCACGCGCATTTGCCGGTAACTTGTCAAACTCGCGTATTCCGAATGTGGATGTATCCCAGCCAGCATGCTCCTCATAGACCGGCTCACACTGCGCAATCGCGTCAGCACCTACCGGCGGGGTGTCGTGTAATACACCGTTGATGCGATAACCGGTACACATGCTTATTGACTCCAGTCCATCAAGCACATCCAGCTTGGTAATACACATGCCCGAAATGCTGTTTATCTGGATGGATCGACGCAACGCCACGGCATCAAACCAGCCACACCGTCTTCTTCTGCCAGTTGTTGCCCCGAATTCATGTCCCTTGCTCGACAGGTGTTCACCGGTCTCGTCAAACAGTTCTGTCGGAAACGGTCCGGAACCCACCCGGGTGGTGTAGGCCTTGGTAATTCCGAGGACATAATCAAAATTTCGTGGTCCCATACCGGTACCGGTCGCGGCGCCACCGGCGGTGGTATTTGATGAGGTCACAAACGGATAAGTGCCATGATCAATGTCCAGTAAGGTTCCCTGGGCACCTTCAAACATGATGTCCCCACCCTGCTTCTGGATAGCAAACAGGATACTGGTCACATCGGTAATCAGCGGACCGAGCACCTCGGCCGACTCCATCGCTTCATCAAGCAAGGCCTGAAAATCCAGCGGCTTGCTCTTGTAATAATGTTGCAGGACAAAATTGTGGTAATCCAGTACCTCCCCCAGATGGGCAGCAAAACGCTCGCGGTGGAGCAGGTCTCCGGCACGTAACGCGCGTCGGGCCACTTTGTCTTCATAGGCCGGTCCTATTCCCCTGCCGGTGGTGCCGATCGCGGCCTTGCCACGCGCACGCTCGCGGGCCTGATCCAGTTCAACATGGTAGGGCAGGATTAGCGGGCAGGCCTCACTGATACGCAGATTCTTGCTGACCGGTATTCCACTCTGTTCCAGCAGCGTCATTTCCTTGATCAGCGCCGACGGGCTGACGACCACACCATTGCCTATCAGACATAACACGTTACTGCGCAGTATCCCTGACGGAATAAGATGCAGGACGGTCTTTTTGCCATCGATCACAACCGTGTGACCGGCATTATGACCACCCTGAAAACGTACTACCGCTGCGGTCCGTTCTGTCAGCAGGTCGACAATCTTGCCCTTGCCTTCATCACCCCACTGACTACCAATAATGACTACATTTTTGCCCATCACGAATTCTCTTTTTTTACCCTGGTTGTTGTTTTATAAATCTATGTCTGACTATTGCCTGTGACCGATCTGACCTTCCACTGTCCCTGTTCCTGATACAACTCACGATCACATTGCATCTCCGCCGCCGCACCCGTTTGTCCCGGCAGGCCGGAGATAACCCGTTCACCCCGGTTGCGCAATTCTGTTATCACGCCGGACAATGCCGGATCCGTCGCAGCCGGTGCAAATATGGCAGATCGTGTCCGTTCCGGTCTGTCGGCGAGATCGTATAATAATTTCACATCCGCACTGAACCCGGTGGCCGGCCGTGAACGGCCGAATTCCCGGCCGATACCGTCATAACGTCCCCCAAACGCAATGCCCTGTCCCTGACCATGCATATAGGCCGTGAACATCATCCCGTTATGGTACTTGTATCCTCGAATATCAGCCAGATCAAACAGCAATGAGGCATCACCGGATTGTCTGGTCACCTGTTCCGCAATCCTGTCGAGTTCATCAATACAACCGACAATACCGTCATCAATCGACCTGAAGGCCGCCTTCGCCTCTGCCAGCACACTGACATCACCGTGTAAATTCACCAGCAACAGGACCACATCTGCAAGTTTCGCGCTGATGGACCACTCCTTCAGCCAACCGCTCAGTTCGGGTGTCGCCTTGCGCTGCAAACAGGAATAAATCACGGCCTCCTGCTTCGGTGTGATGCCGAGCAAGCCGATCAACCTGCGGTAGATACCCATATGACCGATATCCACGTGTACATTACTGACACCTGTAATCTCCAGTGTCTTTAGCATAAGCACCAGAATTTCGACATCACTCTCCACACCGGCGTGACCAAACAGTTCTGCTCCCACCTGCAAGGGGGATCGTGTGCCGCCCTGGGAGCGCGGGCGAGTGTGCAGCGTCGTTCCAAAATAGCAAAGCCGGGTCGGTGTTTCCTGTTTAAGGATATTACTGTCGATACGTGCGACCTGCGGCGTCATGTCCGCACGAATGCCCATCATCTTGCCGGATAGCTGATCGGTGATCTTGAACGTCTTCAGATCAAGGTCCTCACCGGTTCCGGTCAGTAGTGAATCCAGATATTCAATCAGCGGTGGCAACACCAGGTCATAACCCCAGCGATCAAACTGGTCCAGCATGCGCCGGCACAGCAGTTCGATCTCATAGGCATCCGGAGGGAGGACTTCCTCAATGCCGGCAGGAAGTATCCAGGAATTTGTTTGTTTTATCATTTAACGTACCAGGTAAAGTAGCAGCAGTCCCAGCAACATACTGGTGAATCCTGCCGAACGGAGCGCGGATCCTGGCATCTGGGCTGCCATCAGAAACATCCTGCGTACGCCTTCCGGATTAACAAAGGGTATTATACCTTCGATAATCAATACCAGCGCAAGTGCAGTAAGCAGGTCGGTCCACATCATCCGCAATTATCATCGTAAAGCGCAGGGACCGGGCTTGTACCCTATTTACCCTGTTGGCCTCGGAAGTATTTAAAGAAGTCCGAGTCTGGCTTCAGCAACAAGATATCATTATTGCCCTGAAAGCTGTTCTGATAGGCATTCAGGCTACGATAAAACGAATAGAAGTCTGCATTCTTGCCATAGGCCGAGGCATAAATTTCAGTTGCCTGGGCATCACCCTCACCGCGTATGGTTTCGGCATCCTTGTACGCATTCGCGAGAATGATTTCACGTTCACGATCCGCATTCGCCTTGATACGTTCGGAGGCCTCACCACCACGTGCACGAAAGTCCTTGGCAACCCGGGTACGTTCCGCACGCATACGATCATACACGGAACTGCTTACTTCTTCCGGCAGGTCTATGCGCTTGGTACGCACATCAACAACCTCTAGACCCAGTTCAGTCTGCATCATGTCAGTCGTCGGCTGAACGATATCAAGTATCTCACCTCTGACACCGGCTACAACCTCCTGTACCGTTCTTCTGCCGAATTCATCACGCAAGGCACGATTGATACGCTGTCCCAGCAGGCCATTTGCATACTCGATGTCACCGCCACGCGTCGCGGTGTAGAAGTTCTCGACATTCGATATCCGCCACTTGACGTAATAATCAACAATGACGTCCTTTTTCTCGCTGGTCAGAAACCGTTGCGGTTCCTGATCAAAATTGAGCAGGCGAGTCTCGAACTTCTGCACGGTATTTACCCAGGGGATCATCAGATGCAGGCCAGGTTCATTGGTCGAATACTCGATTTCACGAAACTTGAATACGATTGCCTGTTCCCATTGGTAAACACGGTAGATCGAAAAATAGCCCAGTAATACGATAGAGACGATAACCGGCATTAAAAATCTGGATGGGTTCATTATCTTGCTCCCCTGTCACGTCTGTCAGCACGATCATAGAGGCCTTGCGAGGTCTGTCCGCTCGACGGGCTGGTAATGATTTCCGAACTGGTCGTACCTGTCATGTCCCTGACCCGGTTGCTCTCCAGTATCTTGTCTATCGGCAGATACATCAGACTGTTACTGCCATCGGCATCTATCAGGATCTTGCTTGTTGATGAGAATACCGCTTCCATCGTGTCCAGATACATGCGCTCGCGGGTTACCGCCGGGGCACGTTCGTATTCGGTCAACATCTGCTCGAAGCGTGCAGCATTACCTTCGGCCTCGGCTATCACCCTGGCCTTGTAGCCATTTGACTGCTCACGTATACGGGCCGCTTGACCACGTGCCTGTGGCAGAATCTCGTTACGGTAGGCCTCGGCCTCGTTGACCAGTCTTTGTTCATCTTCGCGTGCCTTGATTGCATCATCAAACGCGTCCTTGACCGCCTCAGGTGGCTTGGCAATCTGCATGTCCACCTTCACAATCAATATACCGGCCTTGTAATCGGTCAGGATCTCCTGCAACAGGGCCTCCTGATCCTGGGCCACGTCGCTACGGCCTTCAGTCAGGACGAAGTCGAGCGTACCCTTGCCTATCACAGCGCGCACTGCACTCTCGGCAACCTGACGCATGGTCAGGTCAGAATTGGCCACGTTGAACAGATAATCGGTCGGTTCGTTGATACGCCACTGCACGGCGACCTCGACATCAACGATGTTTTCATCCTGGGTTAACATCGATGCATTATGCTGGAATGATCGCACCTGACCGACGTTGATCCGTTCTACCTTGTCAATAAAACGGGGCAAGGCAAAGTTCAGACCAGGTTGCATGGTCTTCTGATATTTCCCAAACCGCAGCACAACGCCGCGCTCCTGCTGATCTATTGTGTAGGTGATGCTGTAGAGCAACCATGCGACCACAATGATGAGTACACCCACCAGCGCAAAGGACATGTTTTCATTATTACCACGCCCGGAACCGGTAGACTTCCTGCCGAAGATACCACCCAGACCGTCCTGCATTTTCCGGATTATTTCATCCAGATCCGGTGGCCGATCGCCATTACCCTTGCTGCCCCTTCCCCAGGGATCCTTGTCATTATTACCTCCGGAAGGTTCATTCCAGCCCATTGCATAACTCCAGATTAGTCATTTCTTGAAAAAAGTCTGTTAACTATCGCGATGATAGTACCATATTCCAGCCAGATTTTTATTGTAACATAGACAGGTCTTTGCCATGGTCACGGCACAGGCGTTCAAGGGACGGGGTATCCATATTTACCTGTAAAATCCAGCCTCCGGACTCATCGCCGATCTCTTCCTGAACTGCGCCCTGCTCAAACAATCTGGCCCTCAACTTGCCCGCTTCTGCGGGCAGATGCAAGCGGTAGGTTTGATGGCCCGGCCGGAAATAAGTGCCAATCAACTGCTTTAATTCGGGAATACCGGCGCCAGAGCGGGCGGACAACCATATTTTGGGTGTTTCACCTTCATGGTTTTCCACCATCACGGCGATATTGCCGGAGATATCGATCTTGTTAAATACCATGATCTGCGGAACAGACCCGGCTCCTATCTCCTCTATAACCTTGTTGACCTGTTCAATATGATCAAGCCGCTGATCATCATTCACATCCACCACATGGAGCAGCAGGTCAGCCGACTTGACCTCTTCCAGTGTCGCGTGAAAAGACTGGATCAGGTCGTGCGGTATGTGACGGATAAATCCGACTGTATCACCGAGGATAACGGATGTTCCTGGCAGCATCTCAACCTTACGCAGCATGGGATCGAGTGTGGCGAACAACTTGTCTGCTGTGTACGCCCCGGCGCCGGTCAATCGATTGAACAATGTCGACTTGCCCGCATTGGTATATCCAACCAGAGAGACCACCGGTACACCGGACCGTTGCCGCCAGCGGCGCCCCTGGTTTCTCTGGCTACGTACCTTGTCCAGACGACTGTTGATTGTCTTGATCCGAATACCCACCAGTCGCCTGTCGGTTTCAAGCTGGGTTTCACCCGGGCCGCGCAGACCTATACCACCCTTCTGACGTTCAAGGTGGGTCCAACCCCTGACCAGTCGCGTGGATAAATGTTGTAACTGCGCCAGCTCGACCTGCAGCTTGCCTTCATAGCTGCGGGCGCGCTGGGCAAAGATATCGAGGATCAGACCGACTCGATCAAGCACACGGCACTTCAGTTCCCTTTCCAGATTGCGTTCCTGGGCAGGACTGAGTTCATGATTGAAGATGACGACCTCGGCGCCGTGTTCAGCTATCCAGGCACCGATCTCCGCGACCTTGCCGGTACCGATAAAGAATCGGGCATCGGGCCGGTCACGCGTGCCGGTAATAACAACGGCAGGTTCTGAACCCGCCGAGGTAACCAGATGAATAAATTCATCCAGTTCCTCATCAAAACGGGTGTTATGAAAATTGATATGTACGAGTACGACCCGTGGGCCTTTACTGCTTACGGGCTCATTCAAACCGGATTACACTCACAAAAAATCAATCGCTCTGTTCTTCCTCATCTGACCTTGGCAGCTTCACATTGCGTGCCGGGACGATGGTTGAAATGGCATGTTTATAAACCAGCTGGTTTACCGAGTTCTTTAGCAGGATTACAAACTGGTCAAACGATTCTACCTGACCCTGAAGCTTAATCCCATTCACAAGATAGATTGCCACCGGTACCCTGTCTTTTCTGAGTGTATTCAGAAAGGGATCCTGCAAAGTATGTCCCTTGCTCATGATGGTTCTCCTTTTATAGTTATTATTTAACCCTTTGTTTTAACGATATAATCTTCCGTGATTGCCTATCCACAACAGTCACAGCCCAGCTGCTTATACGTCTACAGTCTATACGAATAGACCGGATTTTGACCCAAAAAATTAAGTAAATAATGTGACAATTTGGGGCGCATGGCATCAAACCAGTGCGCATTATGCTCACGTCTGAGCCAGGTCATCTGACGCTTGGCCAGTTGCGTTGTTGCATAAATTCCTTTATCTATCATGGTGTTATATTCGTACTCTCCGTCCAGATATGACCACACCTGCCGATACCCGACCAGGCGCATGGCCGTACTACTGGCCGTCAATCCTGGCCGGGCACGTAATCGCTCAACCTCCTCGACCAGACCCTGCTCCAGCATGTTCATAAACCGGCCTCGAATATGCTCGCCCAAATCAGTGCGTTGCGCCGGTGCCACGATCAATTTGATCACCGGATGTGGCAGTGCCTGCGTCCTGCCCTGTTCATGCAGTGTGGTGATCGGTTTACCAGTCAGCTCATATATCTCCAGCGCACGCTGAATGCGCTGCGGGTCATTCTGATGTATTCGCGCAGCGGCAACCGGGTCAACCGCTGCCAAGCGTTCATGCATGACACCCCAGCCAACGGCTTCCGCCTGTGCCTCAATCCGGGCCCTGACCTCCGGATTGGCAGCGGGCATTTCCGAAAATCCGTATTGTAGACTGCGAAAATACAGACCCGTTCCACCTACCAGCAACGGTATCCTGCCCTGGGCATGAACTGCGGCGATCTCACGCCGTGCGTCCACACAAAACTGGCCAGCAGAATAGACCTGCTCCGGCTCGCAGATATCGATCAGACGATGTGGTGCGACTGCAAGTATGTCCGCCCCGGGCTTGGCCGTGCCGATATCCATACCCCGATATACCATGGCCGAATCCACACTGATAATATCAACCGGCAGTGCGCGTACCAGTTCAACCGCCAGCGCGGTCTTGCCACTGGCGGTCGGTCCCATCAGGAAGATGACCGGCAATGACACAGTGGAATCAGGTGTGCTCATTTAACAGCGACCGCAATTGTTCCGGTGACCAACTCCGCCACAGACCTGCACATTCAGACCCTTCCAGGACCAGACCCGACTGTGCCATTTGCTGTAACTGCTGGGAGATCTGCGCCAGCGTATATCTAGCCGAAGACGGACGGGCCCCGTGCAGTGCCAGCAGTTGTAACAGTGTCTGGCCGAAGGTAGCGCTATCCGTATTTGCATTTTTCAGGCTGGCAAACATGACACCTAGCAAGGGCTGGATTTCCAGATCCGGTAACAGCGTCGGTAATGTACGTACCACCAGTGATTGAGGTCCGGCAAGATCCATTTGCACACCGTATCTTGCGAGTACATCCAGATACGCCGTCAACAAGGTGATGTCCCGCTCAGTGGCGGTGTATAACAGCGGCACCAGTAGCGGACGTGTCCGGATACCCGTTGTCGCAAGTTCCTGCTGCAACCGATGATGTAAATAATGCTGTCGGGTACGGTGGAAATCCAGCACACACAGCGAATCGTTATGCAACATCACGACGAGATCGCCTTCGAGCACGGCTAGGGGCACTCCAAGAGGATTGCTTTGCTGGTCAGCCCGCGGTTCGGCCTGATAGGCCGGTGCCATCTCACGCAACCGGCTAGTACCCGGCTTCGATGCGGGCGTGTGTACTGGTCCCTGGCTGACGCTCGGATCACCTGTCTCAATACGTTCCCCGGAAGCGCGCAGTGCGGCAAATACAAAATCATGTACATCACGGGCATATCTGAAGCGCACCTCCTGTTTGGTGGGATGCACATTCACATCAACCAGCGTCGGCTCAATCTGCAGATTCAGGATATACGCGGGATAACGTGCTGCCGGTATTTCCGCTTCAACGGCCATGCGTATCGCATGGGTAATCTGGCGATCACGAATCATCCGGTTGTTCAGATACAGATATTGCTGGTCTGACTGACTGCGTGCCGTCACCGGCAGTCCGAGCCAGCCATGGATATGCATCTGCTCCGCACGCACATCAATCGGTCGCGAGTTGTTGTAAAAACCCGCCCCCATTATACTCGATAGACGCGCCTTGAAATCCGACTCAACCGCCGGGCAACTCAACACCGCACGTCCGTTGTGACGCAGGTTAATCTGGATATCCAACCGGCTCATCACCAGATTTTTCACCATCTCCAGAATGTGCAGGAATTCAGTCCGCTCGGAACGCAGGAACTTGCGGCGGGCCGGCACATTGTAGAACAGATTCATCACCTCTATGGTTGTCCCGGGAGGATGGGCGGCGGGCGCCAGCTCCGTCACTCCCAGCGCCGGATCCATACGTAGACGGCGGGCGTACGGCTCTTCCGCTATGCGTGAGGTGAGTGTGAAGCCGGACACGGACGCGATACTCGACAAGGCCTCACCACGAAAACCTAGCGTGGTGATCGTCTCCAGTTCCTCAGATGTACGTAACTTGCTGGTCGCATGGCGCAGGACCGCAATTTCTATATCGTCCGGATGAATGCCTGATCCGTTGTCACGGATGATTATTGAGCGGGTACCCCCGGACTCAATATCTATATCAATACGCTTAGCACCCGCATCAATACTGTTTTCGATCAATTCCTTGACCACGGAGGCCGGGCGTTCAATGACCTCACCGGCGGCTATCTGGTTAACCAGTATACCCGGCAGTAGTGTTATTCGATTTGGAAGTCCCGATGCTGACATGGCGTCAGATTAGCCGACGCGGGCGGGCGGGTGAAGTATTTAATTTACTCTAGCTACCGAGGTCGGTATCGTCAGTTTCTGGCCGATGCGGATTCGATCATTGCGCAGGCCGTTCACCTGACGCAGTGTGTTCAGGCTGACACGGTAACGTTCGGCGATGCCTGACAAGGTGTCGCCCCGTGTAATTACATGTTCCTGCTCGCGGTTCATCGCGATGATCGTATTCTCCGGCGGTCGTAAGCGGAAATAACCAACCAGACCATCCAGAATCGCGTTGGTTAACGTATCCTGAAACGCGGCACTGAGCAGTTTCTTTTCTTCCTTCGGATTAGAGATATAGGCCGTTTCAATCAGCAGTGACGGTATATCGGGTGACTTCAATACTGCAAATGCCGCCGACTCAACCCGCTTCTTGTGGACATTACCTACTTTCTTCAGACCACCCAGTACACGCTCAGCCACATCAATACTGGCCTCCAGACTGGCTGTCTGCGACAAATCCAGCAACACCGAGGCAAGCACATTGTCCTTGTCCTCCAGCTTGACACCGCCAATCAAATCTGCCGCGTTTTCGCGGGCAGCCAGCCATTTGGCGTGTTCACTACTGGCACCACGTTGAGAAAGTACATATACCGACGAACCGGAGACCCGGGGGTCCTTGAACGCGTCGGCATGGACGGACACAAACAAGTCGGCCTTGTGCTGACGAGCCTTGCGAATCCGATCGCGCAGGCTGATGAAATAATCACCATCACGGATCAGCACAGCACGCATGCCGTGTACCCGGTTAATCTTCTCGGCCAGTTTTTTGGCAATCTTCAGCGCAATCACCTTTTCATGCGTACCTGACGGGCCGATTGAACCCGGATCATCGCCACCGTGTCCGGCATCAATCGCGATGACCACCTCACGCGCTGAACTGTCAGGACGCGCCGGGATGTTGCTGGTCTTTGGGTTTGGGGTAGCCGCAGGCTGGATCATGGCCACCTGCTCAGTCTCGCTGGCCACCTGTTTGCTGGTTTCATCGTAGATATCAACGACCAGACGGTGGCTATACTTTTCATTTGGAGGTAACTGGAAGCTGCGGACCTTTGAGGATTTCTTCAGATCGAGCACGATACGCAGACCCCGATCCTGAGTGGAGTTCCGCATACTGGAGATAAAACGGTCTGCTGTTACCGGACCTGGCAGCTTGTTAATCAGGGCTGCTTCTTCAAAGTCGATGACCATACGAGCCGGTTCATCCAGTGTCGTCACCTTGTGGTCAACCGGACCATCCAGATCAAAGACCACTCGCGTATTCTCAGGCGCGGCCCAAATCCGCACACTTTTTATAGTAGCCGGCGCAGCCGCGAGCATCGCGGAAAACCCGATCAGGATAAAGCTTGAAATTAGTCGAATGATCACAATACTTTGTTCAATTCCTGTTCATTACGGTAATAATTTCAATTTTTTATGAGAAAATCAAGCTATCTTACTGTTTTAATGGAATAAAGATTAAACCGTCAAATTGTCATTTGGCGTGGCTTACCTTTGAAATCAATAACTTACCCCGTTCTGTGGAGGAAACAAGTTCAAGCTCCCGACTGTCATTATTTATCGTAAACAGAATCAGCAGGTCAGGTGACCCGATTGTTTTCCCCGCCATCTCCGGCCACTCAATCAGACAAATTGCTCCATCTGATCGGTAATCGCGAAAACCTATAGCCTCTACTTCATCCGGATGTTTGACCCGGTAAAAGTCAAAATGATAGATGGTAAAATCATGCAACTGGTACGACTCAACCAGCGTGTAGGTCGGGCTTTTGACTGTACCGTTATATCCGAGCCCACGCAGAAAACCCCGGACGAACGTGGTCTTGCCCGCCCCGAGGTCGCCACTGAGGTGGACCTGCATACCCCGAAACACCAGACCGGCAAGCCTGCCACCCAGTTGTTCCATCGCCTCGGGAGTTTCAGCAAACAGGCGCATCTTCAGGGATTCAGCAGTTTACGGATACCCGGGATTAAATCGGTTGCAAGCATGCCGCGCTCCCCGTCGCTGGCAGCCAGCAGGTCAGCCGCCGTTGCATGCACAAACACCGCCGTTCTGGCTGCATCAGCCGCTGGTAGCCGCTGGCACACCAATCCGGCAATCAACCCGGTCAAAACATCGCCCATGCCGCCCGAGGCCATGCCCGGATTACCCGCCGCGCAGATTGAGATACGACCGGCCGCGTCTACTATGATCGTCCCGCTGCCCTTCAATACGATCACCCCACCAAAACTGGCCTGAAGCGCACAAGCTGCCGCAAACCGGTCTGCCTCCACCTCGGCTACCGTCATACCGAGCAATCGTGCGGCCTCGCCGGGGTGCGGGGTCAGGATCCAGTTCTCGCGGCGCACAGGGTCCTCGGCCAGCAGATTCAACGCATCCGCATCGAGCACCAGCGGTAAACCTGAATCAAGCACTCGCGTCAGTAAAGCACCGGACCAGGCCGACTGTCCCAGACCCGGACCGATGGCCACTAATCTTGCCCGCTCCAGCAGGCCCGACAGATCAGCAGCTGACTCGATACCCGCCGCCATCAATTCCGGTCGGCTGTTCGGTATCACATACGCATGTTCCGGGCGGGTCGCGATACTGACCAGGCCGGCGCCACTACGTGCGGCCATCTCACCACACATGCGCACCGCACCGGCATAACCATAATCCCCCCCCACAACCAGCAGATGACCGTAATGGCCCTTGTGGGCAGTCCGCGAGCGTTTGCCCAGCAGGCCGACGGTGGAGGCCATATCCAGTAAATCCGCCGACGGTGTGACCCGTTCCAGTATTCGTTGTGGCACACCGAGGTCATTAAACCGGATCAGACCACGACATAACGCTGCATCTCCGGTATACAATCCCTGCTTGCGGCCTATAAATGAAATGGTGACATCGGCACGAACCACAGCGCCCATCGCCTTGCCCGTGTCCGCGTTCAGTCCGGAGGGCAAATCGATCGCCAGGACCGGCTTCGACGCCCGATTGATAGCACGAATGGCCTCCAGATAAACACCACTGACATCACGGTCCAGCCCGGTACCAAAGATCGCATCGACGATCACTTCGGCACTAGAAAGCGCGTCTGTATTGAATGTTTGCACCGTACCACCGGCATCCAGATAACGGCGTGCAGCGATGAAGGCATCGCCTTTTAATAATTCGGGTGACTGTAGCGCGAGTACGCTGACTTGCCTGCCCTGCGCAGCGGCAAGTGTAGCAACGATATAACCGTCACCGGCATTATTGCCAGCACCACAAACGATCACAATGCTCCTGGCCTCCTGCCAGTTCTCCACCAGCAGGTCCCACACAGCCTGACCGGCACGCTGCATCAGATCAATGCCAGCGATGGTCTGCTCGGTAATGGCAATCTGGTCCAGTTGCCGGACCTGCTCCGCCCGGAACAATCGACAATCCGGTGCTGGAAGTATATCGGTCACGGCAGGTTAAAATATTTGGCGCGGTAGTGTTGCAATTCTTCTATCGAATCCTTGATATCATCCAGTGCCAGATGGCTGGCGTTCTTCACAAACTTGTCATTGCCATCAGTCCAGCGTTTGATCAGCTCCTTTACCGTACTCACATCCAGATTCCGGTAATGGAAGTATTTTTCGAGGTCGCGCATGTGCCGGTAGAGAAAGCGACGGTCCTGACAGATGCTGTTGCCACACATCGGCGAGCAGTTCGCGGGTAAATGATCCCGCAGGAAGGCCAGCGTCTTCTGCTCTGCCTCTGCGGTTGTGACCGTACTTTTGCGTACCCGATCCAGTAATCCGGACCGGCCATGCTGCTTGGTGTTCCACTCATCCATCCGGTTCAGAATGGCATCGTCATGATGTATCGCCAGCACCGGACCTTCAGCGATCGAGTTCAGACTGGAATCGGTGACGACGGTAGCAATTTCAATGATATAATCGGTGTCAGGATCCAGACCGGTCATTTCGAGGTCTATCCAGATTAGGCGATCAGTTGACTGTGTCATCAGTTATTTCCAGTGGTTTTGCCAGACATTCTAACCCTAATCAATTGAAAATCGATACCTCAAATCAGCGGATATCCGACTATGAATCTGTTCAGCTACATCTTCCTTACCGCACTGCTTGGCAGTTTTACCGTGCAATGTGTGCTTCTGTACCGACATTGGTCCCATGTACGCCGTCATCAACATGTGGTCCCCTCACAGTTTCGCGACAAGGTCCGGTTGGAAGACCACCAGAAGGCCGCTGCCTATACCTGTGCCAAATCCTCACTCGCCGGGATTGATCTTGCCATCAGCGTAGTTTTGCTGCTGTTATGGACGCTGGGCGGCGGGCTGGAACTGGTCGACCAGTACTGGCGAGAGTTTGGCCTGTCAGCGATCTGGACCGGGACCGGTTTCATGCTGTCGATCATGTTGATCTCCTCAATTATCGATCTGCCACTGGCACTGTATCGTACCTTTGTGCTTGAGGAAAAATTCGGTTTCAACAAGACTACACTGCGCGTGTTTGTGACCGACATGCTGAAGAATACGGCGTTGACGTTGCTGATCGGTGTGCCGCTACTGGCGCTGATCCTGTGGCTGATGGGTAACGCAGGCCAGTTGTGGTGGCTGTATGTGTGGATGACCTGGTTTGGCTTCAGCCTGTTTATGATGTGGTTCTATCCGGCCTTTATCGCGCCACTGTTCAACAAGTTCCGCCCGCTCGACAATGTGGAATTGCGCACGCGCATCGAGGGTCTGCTGACCCGCAACGGTTTTGCCAGCCAGGGCATCTATGTGATGGACGGCTCCTCACGCTCGACCCATGGCAATGCCTATTTCACCGGCATGGGCAGCAACAAACGCATCGTATTCTTTGACACGTTGATGAACGAACTGACAAACGAAGAGATAGAAGCCGTGCTCGCGCATGAGCTTGGGCATTTCAAATGTAATCACATCAAGAAGCGTATTGGCCTGCTCGGTGTGATGTTCCTCGCCGGCTTTGCCCTGCTCGGCTGGCTGATCAACCAGCCCTGGTTCTACGCCGGACTCGGTGTCAGCACCGATTCAACCTGGATGGCGCTGACCTTGTTCATGATGGTCATACCAGTATTCACCTTCTATACCCAGCCGCTGTTCTCTTACTACTCACGTCGACATGAATTCGAGGCCGATAACTTCGCCGCCGCACAGGGTCGGGCGCAGGACCTGATACGTGCACTGGTCAAACTTTACCGTGAAAATGCCAATACCTTGACCCCGGACCCACTCTATTCGGCCTTCCACGATTCGCATCCACCCGCGCCGGTTCGGATCGAGCACCTGACAGTCAAATAAGGTCAAACGCCAGACCGGGGAGTATCTACACCTGATCAATCGACGAGAAACAGGCGTCGGCCTGGCGTTCCAAGTGCCTGCCTGTCCTGTGCGGGCAAGGCCAGACGTATACATGACCAGAGTGATGCCAGATACATTGCCAGCAGAACAGGGCCCCGCATCCATAACGGTGTGGTATCGATCAGATTAGCAACGCCCGTCATTGCCAGACATGAAATAACTGCTACGACAATTACCTTGCGCATCCCCCGATCATAAAATAACAGGTGATCCATGTGCGACAGTTGCCAGACCGCCAGCACTGCCATCAACACCTGGCCGCAAGCTACACCGATGGCCACACCGACTGCCCCTGCATACGGGTAAGCAACTGCCGAAACTCCCACCGAGAATAACAGGCCGAAACAACTGTTCATTACCGGCAGACCGCGGTGACTGATAACCTGTTGTATCGTGGTCGCCGGACCTACAGACGCCTCGATGCCGCGTGCCAGAGCCAGCACCACCAGTATCGGCCACGCCGCTGAAGCACCGGTGACAAATATTGCCAACAGGGAATCTGCTGCCAGAATCAATGCAGCCGTGGTAGGCAGTGCCAGTAATACCGATACGCGTAACGTGAATGAGTAAAGGGTTTGTCTTGTATCCGGATTCCGGTTTTCACTTGCAGCCGCAATCGGTGCGATCACATGGGAAAAAACCGTCCCGACCATCTGCGGAATGCTCGCGAGTTTGCGTGCAATACTGTACAGGCCCGCCGCATTTGCACCGGCGGCGCCAGGCAGAACCAGATTCAGGAATACAACCGGCAAGTCTGAAAACAGTCTGCCGAGTATATTCGAAGGCAGGACCGACATACCGGACATTAGCAATTCGCGCAACATTCCTGCCGGGATAAGCGCGCGCCAGACCAGCTTCAGGTTGATGTAGCGATGCAGGGCACGTAATGTCAGTATCACGGTAAGCACCAGTGATAAGAGATGTCCGACCACCAGGGCAAGCGTGTCGAGTCCGGCCATCCACAGGAGAATGACAAAGACCAGCCGGATCAATTGTTCCCAAAGCAGACGCAAACGAATCTCCGGACCAAATGCCTTGCATGCACGCAAGGCCGATGTACCTGTTTCGACTGCTGCCCACAGCGGGATTGCCCAGGCAAACAACTGTATCGCAGTAACCAGATACCGGGCGTCATTGTCGTCCACATTGATCAGCCCGGCTATCGTGGGAGCAAATACCATCACCAGAATCGCAATCAATATTCCGGGCAATATGCCCAACAAGAGCGCGCCCTTGATCACTGCTGCACGCGTTTCAATAGTGGACTCACCGGGCAACAGTCGTTGCAGTGCGCTTGTCATCGCAAGATCGGCAATCTTCTCGACCAGATTGACGAGCGACCAGAGCACCGTATACATACCGTAACTTGCAAGTCCCAGCATCCAGGTATACAAAGGCTGTGTGATCAACTCGACTATCGCACCTGACCTTGCCAGGAAAACCAGACCTGCGCCTTTGGCCACTTCAGGCCGGGCGTCGCGACCGGGGGATGCGCTCATCGCTCGTTCTGTTGAGAGTTAGAAGCAGGTGTTGACTTCACGTGAGCACCCTGTTGACAAATCTCACTATCGCTTGCGCCCCCCTGCACGAGGACGACTCATTCACGTCAATGTCAAAAGTACTGGCAAACAACTGCTTCTGCTTCTCAAGATAACTCGCATGCGTCGAAACTGCCCGTGACAGACAATTATCCAGTTTATCCACGTCATCCAATACCTCCCCGGTTTGCCAATGGAGGTAATTCGGATCATCCTGCCATTGAGCACGGTGCGCATTGGCAAACAGACAGGGACGCTGGTGGACGAGAAACTCCCATATCTGGCTACTGACATCACCGAGATAGATATCAGCACTCAAGGTATAGGTCATATCAGTGCAGGCAATACTTCCCGTATCGAGCAGCATGTGCCCGCAGTCATGGTAACGCCTTGCCAGAATGCCGGTACGGCGGAAATGCCAGCCATCCGGCGCAATATGGTAACGCCTTTTAAACAGCATGACATGCGGCGCGAATATCAGATTATAGCTATCGTTCGAATAAAAGTAGTCGAGTATATGTTCGCCCATATCAAACCATGAGGACAATGCAGGGGAAAAGTGCGGATTATAGAGCACGGTCGGCCGGTCATTGTTGAACAGTTTCTTCGCCGGTTTGTTGAACGCATGAAATGCATCAAACTTCGGATAGCCGACGATGCAGGATTCAGCCGTTTCAAGCAGGCCGGCTGCACGCATCCGATTTTCGATTTTCTTTCCCGACAGAAAAATCAGATCGAATCCTGCCAGCTGTCGGTCAAAACCAATCTCACGATCTCCAGCGCCATGCGAGGTATATACGAACTTTAGATGGTCGATTCCGAGATGAGTCCGTAACAGGAGACTGGTCTTTTCAGGTACAACCAGAACGTCAAGATTGCGGAACAGATCCAGATTATTAACCAGCACAGCCACCCGCGACACCGGTATGGCATAATCCAGCACCCTCCCGATACCTCTCACCCAGCGGGGGGAAGATATATTGACCCAGTTGCAGCGGTGTTGTGGATAATCTGCGGCCAGGGCCTGCAAATAGTCATACTGCGCTTGAGATGAAGTGATTATTATCACTTCCATGGTCGGGGAGAGCCTTGATAGCTCGAATGCCACCGTCGCCGCATGCGGGATCTGGTGGACATGGTCGTGATTGAACAGAAATCCTATTCTGATCATGGCAGTGGACAGTATACCTTTCGGTAAGGCGGGTGATGCTACCGGAAACTACCGGAGGGAAAAATTCGTATCAACTTGTTACAGTTCCATACGGCCATGACTCATCATGCCCGTGCCCAGTTCATGACATTTTTGAGCACAAGATATAACTCATAATCCTGTATGACAGACAGGATTTTACCTTCACCGCTGACCTCAATTTCATATTCAAACTCATTTCCAGAGACAGTACCTTCCAGTTCATAAACAACAGAATCTCCCCTGCTTTCAACCGAGGCTTCTGTGATAAGTAACACAGGATTCTCGATATTGATCGCTTGTAGCACCTGCAGCGGGATTTCATCAGTATTGATTTCGTGTTCTGCTGCGCTCAGCACACTGACAAAAAGTATAAAACCGAGACACAGGCTACCCACCGATGCTGTAACCGATTTTGCCGTGGTATTCCGCGGTGGGGACTGCCAGCGCACAGATGTTCCGTTCGGCTGCCTGCTGATCCAGTTTTCAAGCATGCGGTTCGCATTGACCGCAACCGGTCGGTCACAAATATCCAGTAACGGGATATCGGAATGATGATCGGTATAAAACCAGACCTCTCGACCCTGCATGCTGGATAATCCTATGGCCTCCTCGACCGCCACGAGTTTTGCCTGTCCATAGCAGTTATCACCCTCTACACCGGGGATGACCCTGCCGTCGCGGACGATCGATCGGGTCGCCACAACCTGATTGAAACCGAGACGTTGTGCGAAGACATTCGCCAGCCAGTCATAACTGGCCGTGGCAAGTATCAGGTGCGCACCCTGCCTCTGCCATTTACGAATCGTGTACAGGGCGTCTGCATAAACGCCATTGTCGATCATCCTGTCCACATAGTCGACGCATGCCCGGTTCAGGGATACGCTATCGGGACTACCGACGAGAAAGCGGAACATCTGCGTTTTCAAACTTTTGCGATCCATGCCCCCGGCCAGATACACCAGCATGTAAAACAGTATCAATGGCGTCCATAACAAACCGGAAGGCCTGTGCTTCATTGCATAATTAAGAAGAAATGGAGTATAGGTACCATCCCGGGTAATCGTCCGGTCGAGATCAAATATTACTATCGGTGCCCCGGGCACACCCTGTCTCGGCACCGGATTGTCCCGATTTACCAGCACCGCCTCTATCTGGATGACGTCGGTCACCTTGTCCGCATCAATTGATACAGACGGATTTTTCAGGAGCACGGGTTCCACCCGCACTCTGGTGATAGCAGTAATCTTCTCGAACGCATCGTTCAGGCTCACCAGTCGGAACAGGTAGAGCGTGAAAAATATCGGGCCGAATGCCCACGCTAGCCGGAGCAGTTTTTTGGGGCTCGATTCATACCTGCACCAGAACCTGATCATTTCCAGACTGCGCGGGTTGTTCAGCCAGAACAGGTTACAACCGGATACACTCTTGTCGCTGAAAGGTATCCAGGTTCGCCGCACGTCTGGGTAGTCCTTGATCAACGCTTTCTTGTCTGCAAGACCAACCGCGATATCGGCGCGTGTCGCCTGTGCCTGGGTAATGAAATCGTCGATATCCTCATCACGTAACAGACAATTATCGGCCGTTGTCACCAGCAGCGGCATCTGCAAGTTGTACTCGTGGATACATTCGATAATGGAGCGCGAAATCCCCCCCGCGCCGCGATATAAATCGATCCGGTCACGCTGCGAAACCCCGGCCAATACATCATTGAACAATTCAGGTTTCTGGGTGATTACGATAATACGCCCGACATGACGGTTGCTGAGGAGACTGGCAAGCGGATGCATGATCATAGGTAGACCGGCTATCGGGACCAGCGATTTCGGTACGGCCTTGTATGCCTCACAGATCGGCCCCGGGTTCGGTCGCTGTCCTGCCAGCAATAACACTGTTATCTGTTTCATTCGCATGAACCTTTGACTACAAGTATGACCGGATGATAACAGATATTTCAGATTCGGAAACAAAACCGACAGGAGTCACCAGCACTTCGTGGCTGACATGCCACAAGTGTTGTAAATGTTGCGACTATACTTCGCGCCTGCCCGAGATCGCCTGTGACAAGGTACCGCTGTCGATATATTCCAGCTCACCGCCGACCGGGACACCGTGGGCGATACGCGAGACACGAATCTTCTTCCGGCGCATGATCTCGCTGATGAAATGCGCGGTGGCCTCACCTTCAACCGTGGAATTGGTCGCGAGGATCACCTCCGTGACCTGTCCCTGATCCACCAGCGAGGACAATAAATCGAGACCGAGATCTTCCGGGCCAATGCCATCGAGTGGGGACAAATGCCCCATCAACACAAAATACACCC
The DNA here is from genome assembly GCA_945878555.1 of Klebsiella pneumoniae. GTDB lineage: Bacteria > Pseudomonadota > Gammaproteobacteria > Eutrophobiales > Eutrophobiaceae > Eutrophobius. The sequence continues at coordinate 45,898 of CAMDWI010000020.1, read as the reverse complement.
CACGATAACCGGCCTCTTCCACCGCATACACATCGGCCGGGCTCTCAACAATACATAACAGCCCCTGATCACGCTTGTCGCTGTTACAGATCGCACAGATATCCGTCTCACTGAAATTGCGGCAACGCTGGCAATGACCAATACCATCCATTGCCTCCATCAAAGCACGGGCGAGATTGCGCGCGCCCTCACGATTTCGTTGCAACAGATGATAGGCAATACGCTGGGCCGACTTCTTGCCAATACCGGGCATGCAGCGCAGTGCGCCGATCAACTGGTCCAGTTTGGAGAATTCAGACATGGTAAATGCAGACAGGCGCGAAGTAAGGTAGAGACCCGATTAAAACGGCAGATTCAGACCGGCAGGCAGGTTCAGACCGGAGGAAAACGCGGACATCTTTTCCGCAGACAACTTTTCAATCCGGCGATTCGCATCATTCACAGCAGCAGCGATCAGGTCTTCCAGCATCTCGATATCATCCCCGATCAGACTCTTGTCGATCTGTACCTTCTTGATATCGTGCTTGCCGGTCATCGTGACCTTGACCAGACCGGCACCGGATTCCCCGGTCACGACCGCCTGGGCAATTTCGTCCTGCACCTTCTTCAGGTTCTCCTGCATCTGCTGGGCCTGTTTCATGATATTACCGAGTCCGGCCTTCATGGTTTACCTCTCACTCTGTTAACGCGGTTGTATGGAGTTTTGATCAATGCTGGCATTGAAAGCGTCCTGCATCTCTTTCACAAACGGATCCTGCTGGAACGAGGTCTTTGCCTGTGCGCGGCGGTCCTGTTCGGCCTGCACCTTCTGTTCGATAGGTGTTTGCGTCTCCGGTTCCTCGACGTTGATGATCAATTTGACCTCGGCACCGTAATTGTCTGCAATCACCTTCTGTAACTTGTCCTTCATATTCGTCTGTAACAGGTGCTGCTGCGCCGGGCGCAGGACCAGATGCACGCGGTTGTCAGCGCGCTCCTTCAGCACACAATTGCCCGCAAACTCGCGCACCAGACCGGTCAACCCAAGCTCATCGATCATCTGCAACCAGTCCTGGGAGCCGCTGGCCTTTTTTACGGGTGTGACCTCGGCCCGGGTCTGTGGCGCCGGGGCAGCGGTCGGTGTGGTTGTTGCTGTCCTTGCCGGGGCGCTCGGGGCCGACACCAGAACCGGTCGGCTGCTACCGGGTGTGGTCGCGGCCGGTCTGAATGCCAGCATGCGTATCATCGTCATCTCGAAACCGACGCGCGGTTCCGGTGCGCCCGACAGGTCTCGCCTGCCGTTCAATGCAATCTGGTAATAAAGCTGCACATCTTCCTTGTCAAACTGGGAGGCCAGCGCGGCAATCTCCGGGCGGATTTGCTCCACCTTGCCGCCGGTCACCTGACAGACCGCGATATCATGCAGGTCGGCCAGCAATTCGGACAACACTGCATCGTAGTCGGGGTTATGTTCATCCATCGCGTCGATACACTGGACCATCGCCGCGGCATCTCCGGCGGCCAGCGCCTGGAACAGGGCGGCCAAATCGCTGCTATCTATCGTACCCAGCATCTCGCGGACCTCGCTCTCGCGCAGGGCGCCATTGCCGAATGCTATCGCCTGATCCAGCAGACTCAAGGCATCACGCATACTGCCGTTCGCCCCGGCGGCGACCAGCCGTATCGACACCTCATCGGCCTCGACGCTTTCCTTCGCCAGGATATCGCGCAACTGCCCGCCGATCTGCTCACGCGTCAGATGCTTCAGGTTGAATTGCAGACAACGCGACAGGATCGTGACCGGGAGTTTCTTCGGTTCGGTCGTCGCCAGCAGGAACTTCACATGCGGGGGTGGTTCTTCGAGAGTCTTTAACAAGGCGTTAAAGCTGTGCGCCGAGAACATGTGCACCTCGTCGATCAGATAGACCTTGTAGCGGCCGCTGCTCGGGGCATATTGCACATTGTCCATCAGATCGCGGGTCTCATCAACCTTCGAACGGGACGCCGCATCTACCTCGATCAGGTCAACAAACCGGCCTTCATCTATGGAGACACAGGCGCTGCATTGCCCACAGGGGGTAGAGCTGACACCCTTCTCACAATTGAGACATTTGGCCATGATACGGGCCAGCGTGGTCTTGCCCACACCGCGGGTACCGGTAAACAGGTAGGCATGGTGCAGACGATCGGAATCGAGCGCATTACGCAAGGCTGCCAGCACATGGGTCTGCCCGACCATATCTGCGAAGGAATGCGGCCGCCATTTTCTGGCGAGTACCTGATAGGTCATTGTCTGTCTGCTTCCGGATTTGAGATCGTCCGGAGCAGCACAGGTGCACGTCTGCTCCGGTAATGCATTCAAGCTAAAGTGTGGCCTGCACCGTCCAGGTTCGCACCCGTATCCATTACTGCCGCTGCTCCCTTCCGGGCCTGACGGGGTTCATAACTTCACGCCACGAGCTGGCCGATACAGGCCACGGACGAATAGTACCATAACTTGAAGCAGGATCATCCCATCCGTCCGGCAAAAATGTACTTGCCAGCGGCGGACAAATCGCCTATCCGGGAGTCAGGCCGGTGGGGGGGTTCACGTCTGTGCGTATTGTTTCGACAGCGCCACCGCAATGCGTGCAATCAGATCGTAGGGGATCGGCTGGTCGAGCGGAAATCGGAGATTACCCTTCTCGTTGGCGTATACGCGTAATTCCTTTATCAACTTCCTGTCTTTCGTGACGGGCGGGTAGATGCCGATATGCTGTTTGAAGGCGGCGTAATAAAAAAAGACGCGGCCCATCTTAAAGGCGGGCATCTTGTAACTAATCGTTTCTGTTGCCTCGGGTACGGCCGACTTCACAGCCAGACGGATCTTTTTCAATACCGGCCTGACAGCGGGATCAGCCGCTGCGATATATTCAGTAACACTGGCAGTCTCGGACGTTTTTTTCATAGGGCACTGTATTCGCGATAACACAGGAAGCTGGCGTAATTAAACCGCCGAAACAGTTTACTGACTCTTCACCGGCCACTCAACTGGCACCAGAATTTCATTCCGTCGTAAAAACCACGGCATGAACGGCGGGTTATAGCGGGCCCATATCGGTTCGCCCATCGGCTTGATCCCTTGCTTCGCCATCCACGCTGTCAGTTCGTCCAGATGGCGACGGTAGACCTTCTCACTCCAGAATCCGGAATAGCGAACCGCCGTCATGTATCGTGCCGGCACCTGACGCAAGATCACGTTGAGATCGTTCGGCTCCGGCAGCGACTCCAGCGTATAGGACGCTGGTATCATAAAGCTGACCACCCATTTGTCGTTTTCACGCTGCTGACCTACCGGGGCGGTCATGGCAATCTTCTCACCCGCCGTCCCCTGGCTTACCGGCGCAGTCATCGCGACTTTTTCCTGCTTCTTGTTGTTGCCATCAATGTACTTGAACAAGAGGTTAAAGGCCTTGTTACCGGCGCCTTCAAGATCCCCGTCGACGACGGTTTCGGCTAGCACATGTGGCGCATACTGGCGCACCTCGAAGCTATCCTCGTTCAATACCACCGTATATTTCGCTTCTTCAACTGCCATCGCGTTTCCCGTTAGAAGAGCAGCCACAATTACAACCCAACAGCCTGTTCGTTTCACTCACGATACTCCTTCATTCTCATTCAGTGGTAATTATACGGAATCTTGCCATCCGCTTGAGTAAGGTTCTGTGCAGTACCACTCGTTTCGGGTTGGGTGTGCCATCGAACAGACTTGCCTGACGCGGACGCAGATGCTGTGGACACAGGTGTCGTTAGGTGTTGTCGGCAATGCCTTGATGCACACACATACACCCACGCAGCCTGATTCAGGAGTTACCCGCATGAAAGCACTCGTCTATCTCGGTCCGAACAATAAATCGCTGGAGGACCGGCCAAAGCCCGTCGTCATGATACCCACGGATGCCGTTGTGAAGGTGACGCGCACAACCATCTGCGGTACCGACCTGCACATCCTGAAGGGCGACGTGCCCAGTTGCACGCCGGGCCGCATCCTCGGGCATGAGGGTGTGGGGATAATCGATTCAGTGGGCTCAGCCGTCACGACATTCAAGGTGGGCGACCCGGTGCTGATTTCCTGCGTAAGCGCCTGTGGCAAGTGCACTTACTGCCGACGCCAGATGTATTCGCATTGCAGCACCGGCGGCTGGATACTCGGCAACACTATCGACGGCACGCAGGCCGAGTACGTGCGTATTCCGCATGCCGATACGAGCCTGTACCCGATTCCCGCCGGTGTCGATGAAGACGCCCTGGTGATGCTGAGTGACATCTTGCCCACTGCCCTGGAGTGCGGTGTGCTCAATGGCCGCGTGCAGCCCGGCAGCACGGTGGCCATCGTCGGCTCCGGGCCGATTGGCCTCGCGGCGCTCTTGACTGCAAAATTTTATTCGCCCGCCGAGATCATCATGATCGATCTGGACGATGGCCGACTGGAAGTGGCCAAACGCTTCGGCGCGACGCAAACCATAAACAGTGCCAATGGCAATGCAGCCGATGCGGTAATGAAGCTGACAGCCGGACTCGGTGTCGATACCGCCATCGAAGCCGTAGGCGTGCCCGTGACCTTTGAATTGTGCCAGCAAATCGTCGCCGCCGGCGGCACCATCGCCAACATCGGCGTGCATGGCGTCAAGGTAGACTTGCACCTGGAGAAGCTGTGGGATCGCAATATCAGCATTACGACACGTCTGGTGGACACCGTAAGCACCCCGATGCTGATCAAGACCCTGCATTCGGCCCACAGGCCGCATGGGCTAGACCCCAAGCCTTTAATCACCCACCGCTTCAAGCTCGATCAAATCCTGGATGCCTACGACACCTTTGGTCACGCGGCGAAAACGCATGCGCTCAAGGTGCTGATCGAAGCCTGAAACCCGAATCGGGCAGATTTACTCCCCCCCAGACCGTCAAACTCAATGGTTACTTTACAGATGTTTGCGGTTCTGGGGGAAGTTCACTCGAAAAAGGGACCGGAGTGATTTAAATTTAATCACTCCGGCCCTGAGACATAAGCTATGAGACATAGACATCGTATACCAAGATTCAAGACCTGACCCCGATTCCCCGTATGACCCCGATTCCCCGTACACCACAAATCACTCACAACCTGCCCGCAATTTCCCCCAGCGTGTTGGCAAGCCCGTTGCGGGACTTTTCCAGCCTGGCGTCACCGCGATTCCTGCGTATATTTGCTGCCAACGAGGCCAGCCGCGTAGCCAGATCCGGATCCCTGGCGCCTTGCGGCAACAGCGATTCGGCACGCGCCAGTGCATCGGTAAGATCTTCAATTAGCGATTGTGTCAGGTCATCACTACGCAGCAGTTGATCCAGGTACGCTCTCGCCACGACAGGTTCACCCGGCCAGCTTACGGGAAACTGCTGCTGCGGGTTAAACACTCCACCCTGACTGGCCAGTTCCGCCGCCGTCATTTCATTGACCGACAGGTATTCACTCGACGTCAGGCGGAAGACATCCAGGCCGCGAGCGATCTCCGTCCCGTAGATTCGACCCTGGTACCAGTAGGTCGACCAGTAACCACCCGAGACCAGATGTTCCTCGCTGATCGGGCCACGGTCAAAAAATGCAATCTCGACGGGCTTCTCTGAATCTGTGAAATCAACCACCGAGATACCGCCCTGGTACCAGGCCTGGACCAGGATGTCCCGTCCCGGGACCGGCACGATGGAACCGTTGTGCGCCACGCAATTCTCCGTCACCATCTGCGGCGCCGCCATCTTGAAGTGACTGCGAAACTCGAGTTTGCCATCGACAATGTCATAGATGGCATCCGCCCCCCAGTCCAGCGGGTCGTGGGCACGGCATCGCGGCCGGCTGCCGCCTCCCCATTCATCGGTGAACAGGACCTTTGTGCCATCGTTATTGAAGGTTGCCGAATGCCAGTAGGCAAATCCGGTATCGGCGACCACATCCAGCCGTTTCGGATTGAGCGGATCTGAAATATCAAACAGGATACCGTTACCGGAGCAGGCACCAGCGGCGATCCCGGCCGCAGGAAAGACCGTGATATCGTGGCACTGGTCAGTCTGCCGGGTCTCCTGGGTATCGTCGCCATGATCACCACCCCGCCACAGACCGGCAAGCGTTCCATCCTCCGGATCGGCAAACACCGCGGGACTATGCACAATACGGGACTTTGACGGGTCGTTTATCGGGATTTCGATCACATCGATGCGAAACAGCGCGGTCCGGTAATCCCCCGGCGTATCATCGATGCAACCTTCCAGTTCCTCTTCTTCCCGGATGGCGGAGGTGCCGGAGTTGTAAATAATGATCTTGTTGTCGTCAGTCGGTCCCGCGACGACGGAATGGGTATGCGAACCCCGGCAGGTCTGCACCGCACCCACCTGTACCGGCCGTGTCGGATCGCTGATATTAAAAATGCGTATCCCGCGGAACCGATCCTTACTGATTTCTTCATCAATGCCCTGCAGACCACAGTCCAGCCGAGCCCGGGTATCCTGTACAGACATAATCAAAAGATCGCCAATAACGGAGACATCCCCCTGCCCGCCGGGACAGACGACCGAGCTGATGTGTTTCGGCAGTCCGCCCTGCTCCAGCTTATAGATATTGAAACCGTGATAACTGCCGGTCACCAACAGGTCACGCCGGAAAGCCATATCGGTGTTGGAAAAACTTAATAGCGGTGCCCGCTTGTGGTCATCATCGCCGTCTATCGGCTTGGGCTTATCCTCTTCATCTTCTTCATTGGCCCCGGCATCCGCCTTATCGTCATCCGCTTTCTTTTCCTCGTCCTTCTTGAGAGGCAGCCCTGCCGGATTACTCGGGTCATAGAATCCCGGTGCCCGGGGCAGGGATACCAGCTTCTCCAGGTTCAGAATCGTCTCACCCGCATCGGTAAACCCGGCTGCCAGACCGGCACGTGGATCCGATGACAAGCCAATCAACAGCGCATTCATGCGCTCGATCTCGACTGCCTGGTCATTGGTAATATCGTTGGTAAAGTCGTACAGAACCGGGTCATATGCCGAACCGGGTAGTTCATGCAGCTCCTCAACCATATCCACCGCACCCTCGTGGTGAGCGATCATCAACTCAAGGAACAGGCGATCGAAATCCGTGCCCTCTGCCTGCGCTAGTTCCGCCATCTGTTCCGGTGTGGCCATGCCCGCCATTTCATGATCCGTATGCATGGTTGCATGCGCGGCCGGGTCCGGAATCTTTTCATTCCGTTCACGCAGCCATTGTTGCATAAACTCGATTTCATCCTGCTGTGAACCGGTAATGCGTCCAGCCAGGTCTACCAACTCGGGATTGTTGGTACGGTCTGCCACGAGTTCCGCCATCTGGATGGCCTGGTGATGGTGCGGGATCATGTCCTGCATAAATTGAACGTCAGCAGGAGAATAGCTCGCCACCGCGATCTCGATCGCTTCCTCGGCAGTCAGCATACGGGTGGATTCTCCCGGCGCACCCGGCTGGATGATAGGCACCTGGCTCATGCCAGTTATTGCATGGCTCATCAGGACCAGACCCAGGCAGGCCTGCGTGAATAATCGAATCGGAGATTGATTTATTGTTGTCATTGTATCCGCCCGTTTATGGAAAAAAGGATAAACATCTACACCACCCTCATCGGTCAGCCGCGTTTTGCATAGCCTACCTTACGGTTCAGTGTCGTCTCAATCTTTTCTTTAAACCGGTCATTCCCATTCAGAATATTGATGAACTGCTGGCAGAAGAAATCTGATTTGTTAAACTATTTACAAAATCCATAACGGTTCAGAGATATAGAGGACTGCTTTAGATGAAACGTAAACCATCCCACCCTGGCGCATTTATCCGGGAAATAATCCTCCCTGAAACGGGAATTACCGTCTCCGAACTGGCACAACGCTGCAGAATCGCGTGTAATACTATGTCCAAAGTCGTCAATGAACGCGGTGATATAACAGAGGACATCGCTATCCGCTTGAGCAAGGTATTGGGTAGTACACCCCGCTTCTGGCTGGGAATGCAGTCTAATCTGAATTTGTGGAAAGCCGAGCAGAAAAACAAACACATCTATCAGGGCATGGAGCGGATGGATTCAGCCTGAAAGCACCTGTGACGTCTTTATTCATAATGCGTCCACAGCCTGATTATTTTGACCGCATTCTTTTCTTTCAGAACCTGATATACCAGTCTGTGCTGGATATTTATTCTTCTGGAGTATGCACCATCCAAATCCCCTACTAACTTTTCATAGGGCGGAGGATTTTGAAATGGATTGGCGGCCAGTATTTCCAGGAGTTCCTGAGCTTTCGACTTTAGCCCTGCAGAAGCCAGCTTTTTGGCATCTTTTTGTGCCTGTCTGGTAAAGTAAAGCTTCCACATCACCAGTCAAGCTTGGTGGTTGTATCCTTCAGCTTCGTATCCATGCCCTCGCGGATAGACTCTCTCATGCCGGGGATAGACAACAGATACAAGGTTTCATTAATTGCGTTCCAGTCATCCTCTGCCAGCAGGACCGCATTACCTCTTTTCCCCGTAATGATAATGGGCTTATGCGTAGACGTAGTCTCATCAATCAAGCTATACAGCCTGGTACGGGCTTCGGTTGCATTAAAAGTTGTCATGGCGAACCTCCAGAACTGATAGCGTACGTTTATACGTACGTCAAGTCAATAGCGATAGCCCTCATGTGTTCTTCCCATACCAGTCCTGCATAACCAGGCAGGCAAACATCTCCCTCTCGCCGTGCCTCTTTCCTATCAGGCTGAAATCAGGCAATGCCCCGTGAGCGGCTACGTTTATCTACGCTTCCCGGCGTACGTTTGATATTTGCAGATTTCTTCCTGGGAACAAAATCAAGCCTGACGTCATAACCCATCGCATCCGCATAATCAACAATCGTCGATAATTTGGGGGAGATGTCTGAATTAACACTTTCGAGACGCGAGATATTACTTTTGTTGGTGTTTAACTTCTGTGCCATCTGCTCTTGTGTCAAACCCGCACTTTGCCGCAGGGCTACGAGCTGACGCCTCACTGTATACGCCGGGATAAGTTCATCATAGGCTTCAGCCACGCCGGGTTGCTTGAGCGCTTTTTGTTTGAACGATTTAAAACGGGGTCTGATCATTACTTCAATTCCTTCATACGTCTGCGTGCCTTTTCCAGATCCTGCACAGGTGTCTTTTGTGTCTTCTTGATGAATGAGTGCAGGATAATTATTTCATTGCCTTTTGTAATACAAAAAAGGGAACGACCTATGCCCTCTTTGCCTTTGGCCCGAATTTCAAATAACCCACTTCCCATTGGAGCGGTATGCGGCATCCCGAGATCAGGTCCATATTCTTCAATCATTTCCGCAACATGAAGAAAGTTGGCAAGAATCCCTTTGGGAAACGCCAATGTCTCCGCCTCAACCTTGCGGTTGAAAAATGATATCGTCCATGACATGAAACAAGGTTATCATATATGATAACACTGTCAAGCATGCCTTGGTTTAGGTCGGAATGTAACGACGAACTGCACTGGTGAGAAATACATTATCCTGCTGAGATTGTGATTTTGGAAAGATAAGTAATCTATCCATCTATCTCACGGAATTCGGGGGACACCCATTACCCAGACATGCAACCTTGCCGATTCGGGCAGGCCTCTGAGGTGGGCCCCGTGTAACCGTGGAGCGCCACAGGTACCCTGGCCGTTGCTGCCGCATTTCGCCAATCGGCGTTGATTCCATTTGCCTGTGCCGGTTTGGGATGACTCAATCCCGGATCAGGCTGCACCGTAATCCCGGCAAACACACTGGCACCAGTGACCAGTGTCATCGAGGTACTGCCGTCCGCATTAATCGTCACCTCACGCAGTCGACCGTCCGGCGAGGTAAATACTCTGCCTCCCGGTGCTGCCGGATTGATCCCGAGTTTGGTGGCAATGTGTTTGGTTTTGCCTGCAACTGTCACATCTTCCCACGCAGCCAGATACAGTTTCGCAGTCTCCGCAACAGATGGGCACCGGTATCCGGCATGTGTCGCTCCGGCAGGATCATGACATCTCCCGTCACACAGGCTAAGGTCGCAGTTACACGGACAGGCCTTCGGTATCAACAAACCGCAGATCTTTTCATAATAATGACGGTTTGAACCCGCACCGGGATAAATATCCGAGGCTGTATCACAGGTCCAGACAGTCAATTTTCGTACGGGTCGTGTCTGTATAAACTGGCCCAATGTCGATGCCAGAAATTTATTCAGCCCGGGATGGCTACCGTGTGCCATCACCAGGATCTCCTCATAGAAACAACAGTCCGTTGCCAGTGATCCCAAATCGTCCGTCTTTCCAACCTTTCCGCTGGCCGTACGCAATCCGTCCCATCCCGTTGCCGCGGCATTCGGAATTCGTGGTCTGTCACCTGCGGCACTGGTGTAATGGGCCTTGTGGTGCACGTTCGGTTGGCGCAATGTCCACGCCAGGGCGGCACGAATGGTAGGATCACTGGCCGCACCAAATACCAGTATGGCCCGATGACCTGCACAATGACAGGCCCGTGGAGGATCTCTTCTCTCTGGAATCTTACCTGACGGTTGTTTTTTTACTGAAGGCTTCCTGTTTGCAGGTTTCATATAATCCCCCATTAATAATCCGATGATAAATTCATATCAAAAGGGTCCAGCCGATCGATTGCAGGGTAATACTTCAGCTCAATCGACAATGACACTTATGATTCACTTAAAGTGGGTATTACATCCATGAAAACTGCATCCTAAGCTTGAAATCAGGCTATTTTCAAGCTTATTACTACATCAAATCAGTTACTTGCGTAGGTCCGACCCTGAGATATGTGTCTAAGCCTCATGCTTGCCAAAGATAACCATTGGCAGGAGAGCCATGCCTTTTTGTGTGAGATTCCACAAGTAGCCGCTTTTGCCTACTCGCCGAGTAACTAAGCCATTGTTGAGCAACCACTCTAACTCACCGCTAACGACTTCTTTTTTTAATCCAGTTTCGGTAGAAATACCACCCACGTATCGAGCATGATAATCAGTATGAATGAGAGCACTCATAATGCTTTGGCGGGACGAATCAATTTGAAAGCCTAAAGCTCTCAGATGATCAATATTATCTGTTTGTTCTACCACTACAGACTCTGCTGCAAATCTCTCTCGCATTTCCGCTTCGAAGCCTGGGCCTTTCACTTTAATAAATCTATCGATATTTGAAAAGACAAAACCCAAAGATCCGGCGGCAATAGCCAGTGCCATCTCGGTGGGTTTTCCCAATACCCCTAGCCATGTACTTACACCATAGAGCATCAGACCAGAAAGCACAGGGAGTAACTTAATTTTTGGCTTCATCTTTACGTTAACTTCGATAGATCAAAATATCTCATCAATGTGTGGCGCTCCTGCCCATTCTTGTTTAAACCTCCAACGGCAGCTTCGCCAACTAGCTGGAGCGGCTTGCAAGCTTCAACTTTCATACCACCAGTTGCTGTAATTTTTGAAAATTGGTTTTTCATCTAGTTTAGCCAAATGTTCAACGACTTCTCGAACTAGCAACGAAAGCCAAGAGATACTGAAATAAATTAAACGGTCAGGTTCTGATACCCTATTAACATATGAAATATCAGAATCAACTCGACCAGATCCCATCCCCCAGGAATCAGATCTCGTGCCAGGCATATATTCATGTGCGTATCCTGACCGTATCTCTTCATACAACAAATTTGCATAGGAATGTTTTTTGAGCGTTTTTATATCTGCTTCTGGGAAGTCTTTGCTGATTTCATTAATGTTTTTATCAACATCATTACCGGCTAAAACCCTAGTTACATCATAAGCCATTAATTTATCTTTAAGGCTTGCAGACAGATCACTTTTGCCTATGTTTCTATAATATCCAATGAGTAATGGGATGCTAACTCTAGTTACACATGAAGAAGGAGATGTATATCTTACTAATAGCTCTACGAATCTCTTTCTGTCATTTCGCTTATCTGGCCATATATCCGCTGATATGCCACTCAGAACACCACAAAGGATAAGTACAGATTCAGCGTAAGTTCCACCACACTCTCCATTGTGCAAGCGATTTGCGAGCTGGACTTTTTTTTCAGTCCATTCTTTAAGCCAATTATCGTCCATTGGCGTTATGAATCATCATTATGATATGAAATTGTGCCAGTGAAATAATAGTTCATCAGCTACCTCCAGAATGTTATTTTCGCGACTGATTATTTGGGCGATTAATTACAGGTAATATTTCGATGACTGCTAAACACTAATGTGTCCAGAATACCATCGATTGAGCTTTCAACTCATAACGCCACCATAGCAAATACTCCCAAGAGCGCAACAATGATCCCGAGGACAACCAGCCGGCGGTCTAGATTCCATAGATGCTGCTTTGGAAGTGATGACAGGTATGATTCATACGTGCCGGCTTCAATGATATCCCTTCCCTCTAGTGTGAGTTCGAATTTCCCGGCGATCGCATAACGACTTCCCTTGCCTGTGTTATTCATTCTGAATGGATTAGATGTTGTGGCTCGCAAAAAATTCCTAGTCAGTAGAGACTGGGCAATATCGCATGTATTATCAAACTCTTGATCAGACGCGAAATCTTCTCGTCTCAAATACTGCGAATATGCCAATGTTGCCAAAATGGAAAATTCTTTCTCTGTAATCATCGTCATACCAGCGCCTAATGATTTAAGCAAAATAAGCCCCAAGAATGCCCGAGCAAAATAATAATTATTACTGGCACCGAGACACCTGCTTTGTTACGCATTTTTTTGTAACTCTTGGATAATAGTTTCAACTCTGGAAATACTATCTGGCCTCCCGTTTAGTAATTCGTGAAGCCATGATTCGATAACTGCAGCCGCAGCCCAGTCAACATGTGCATATGAATTTGCACCAGACTGAAGAGCTGCATGACGCTCACCTGTCGCTAGATTTACTAACATCATAAGGGATTTTTTTCGTTCTTCTTCTGACAACTTTTTTGCAGCATCAATTTCTGGCGAATATCTTGATATCGCTTCTGAAATGGCATTGCGTGTACGTTTCTTAAACCACCCTGAAGTAGCTTTTTGTATTTTTAAAAGTTCTTCTTCGTTAAATGTCATATATCACTTTGGCATACGCCATCCTTAACAGAGGTAACGACTTGATATCCGCCTCAATACAATTCTTTCCGTATTAACAAATGGACCAATGGAGTTGAACAAAGCGTCATCGACAAACCTGCCCTTTAGTTTTTTTTACATTGCTGGTGATAATTGTTTACTAAATTGGGCTAATGTAATAATTGTTCAAGCAGCTCGTCTTTGTTAGTCAGCCTCTGGTTATAGTTATGTATTTTTTTCACGATGCGCCCTTATTTTCTCTAATATATCGACCAAATAAGGAGGATAGCTTCCAGAAAAATACTCATAAATCAGAGGGTTGCTGGAAAAGAAATGGGAGGATAGCTCTGTCCACATTTCGACTGGAACGCTGCCATTTAACTTAAATGACTTGACCGATTTTGGCTTTATTTTTATGGAATCTTTTATATTATGCCTAAAGTTGGACTCTCTTCTTGTAAAGTATTCTTCAGCAGTATGAAATTGTATTGCGCCATCAAAATGCCTAAATTTGCATTTTGATAGATCGTACTCGGCGTGAATATATCGCACTGGGTGGAAGGTGCACCCATTTTGTTCAATTACTTTCTTTGGCCCCTTAAATTCAAGCGCCTGGAATGATTTAATACTTCCTTTTGTGCTCCAACAGATATCTAGCGCATAAGCATCATTGAACAAGAAGTCTAAGTAGTGATCATCTAAATCAGAAGGAGGACGAAGATGGCTAACTCCATCAGCGATTTCTGAAATCTCTTCGTTAAATGGTGCGCCAAACCAAGTATCTTCCTCTATGTAACTTGAATTATCCACGTTAATTCGAACCCGGTTCTGGTCGAGACTTAAATACGCATCAATACCTTCCAAATTTAGACACCAAAACTCATCGATAAAACGTGGAGCCCAGTTGTTTATGCTATGCATTCCCCTGCGAAATACTGGACTAGCCATGGCCATGAAGTTATGAGCGTAAAAATAGCCAGAATTGAAGTTATTTATATTGAAAGTATTGGATAGAGCATCCCATCCGTAAAGTCCCTCTTTATCTTCTTTTAGATCTGGCGCCAATCTAGAAAGGATATTTTGGCATTCGCAAACAACACCAATTGTTGGAATAAAAACAAAGGCTTCAGAATCAATATACACACCAATTGTTCGACAGTGCTGAGTAAACTCTTCAATAACTTTGTTGTACCTAGATAACATCATTTTGTTTTTGCGTTCGAAATCCTGCCTGTAATTTTCAAGCCACTCATCATCCTGATTTTTTCTCGTTTCTACCATTATTACCGAGTATTAATTTTACAGATAACGTCTGATATAACAGGCGCCGTGCGACTTCATCGCATAGCGTTCATATTGATGAATAGGTTGTCCGTCATTTTGGCACATTCGATAGGGCACCCTTAAATACAGCTATGTTTTGAAGCAGCGCTGTACTCGTAAGCCTCTTCTCTGTGACTATTCTATTGTACTTGTGCCAGTCCTGGATACTATCCGGCTTCGCACGGTGAATGCCTGTCTCGAAAAAAGTAAATGCAATTTTCTCAAGACTGCTCGATAGATCAATAAAGTCTTGACGGATTAGTTGTGCGAGATCGAAGAATTTTTCCGACGGGATATCGGCCAAATGCATGTGGAGGGTAACGAGATAGTCTTGAACAAATGCCACCTCGCGCTTTGTTGCGGTGGTCAGCCAAGTTGAACCTTCGAGCTGCTGCTCCGAGAAGCGAGTGAACCAACTTTCAAATTCTTCTTTGGAAAGTAGGATGCGAGGGCCACGTGTCACTTCTCCATCACCGCCAAGAAGGCCGTATGAAACCATTACACGCATCTCTCGGGCGAGATTCAGGATACGTTCGTGAGCGGTAATCTGACGATCGACTATCTTTGAACGAAGATGCAAACTGAACTCGTTACGTTTGAGCAAGAGAGACGCAATAAACGAGAGGATGCCACCTCCAAGCGCGCCAAGAAGGCCAAAGATCGCGCTAGCGTTTGCATTTAGAAACTGTTCGAGTTCCGGGGACATTCGTCTGTGTCGGCTAACAAGTCGAGAATGAGAACCCAACAGGTCTCGTTAATTTTTTTACATAGTGAGCCAGTTTAGTGTTGTTTTCTGCAAAAGAACCGGATAACCGTGAAGAAATATAACAAAATACTATAACGTTTATATAACCGTTTTCACCATCAACCCAGACAGCCATATGTCCCTGCCCCATCAATCTCCTAATCATTATTATCGTCCCTACTCCCCCTCAGGAGCCTCCCCTCTGCTCAACCTCCGGTAATACTCCGCCACCGCATCCTTATACTCATCCGCAACCGGTTCGGTGGCGGTGGTGCGGACCTTTTCCGGTTGGCCGGCGTTGGCGCCGGCGTCGAGTTTCAGTTCGAGTTGTTCGAGCAGCGTTAATGCTTCGATGTATTGCTGTTGCAGGATCTCCTGGTTTTTGCCGGTATCCGCCAGGGCGACGCGTTGTTCGAGTTGCTGGGTTAGGTTGCGGATCTCGTTTAGTTCATCCACGCCGAGATTACGGTTACGCAGTTCGGGCAGGGTGTCGCGGATGTTGCGGGCGGTGTCTGTCAGGTTGCGGCTGTAACGCTCCCAGTCTTCAGGGTTGATGCGGCCGCGATTGCCGTAGCCGTTCCATTGCCCGTACGGGCCACCGCCATCACGCTGATCGGATCCGGTTTGTGGTCCGGCGGCCTGTTGTTGTCCGCCTGCTTGCTGACCATTCTGGTTGGGCTCGCCGTTTTGTCCCGGTTGCCCTTGTTGTCCCTGCTGTGCTGTTTGCGGTGATTGTCCGTCCTGTCCGCCTTCACCCTGTTCGGAGGGTTCACCCGTCTGGCCGGCGTCTGCCTGTTGTCCTTGCTCGCCGGGTTGGCCCTGACCGGGCTGATCGGATTGTGCCTGTGCGCCTTGTTGACCCGGCTGACCTTGCTCTCCTTGCTGACCTTGCTGCCCATTTTGTGCGTTCGGATTGGCCAGTTGTTCCAGTTCGCGGCGGAGCGAACGTGCCTCGGCCAGCGTGCGCTCCACATTGTCGTCGTCAGAAAAGTCATTGCCCATCGCATCGGACTCGGCCTGGCGCAGGCGTTCGCCGATCTCGTTCAGTGCATTCGTGACTGCGCTCTCGCTACCGGCGATATACGGGGCGGCACCGTAGGAGATATATTCGGCGGCCACGTTCAGGCGCTCTTCCAGTTGTGACTGGCTGATCACATCACGCGCCTGGTTCAACTGGTCGACTGCCTCGGGTGTCTGCTCGCGGAATTGTCC
The DNA here is from genome assembly GCA_945878555.1 of Klebsiella pneumoniae. Taxonomy (GTDB): domain Bacteria; phylum Pseudomonadota; class Gammaproteobacteria; order Eutrophobiales; family Eutrophobiaceae; genus Eutrophobius. The sequence continues at coordinate 29,500 of CAMDWI010000020.1, read as the reverse complement.
GGCGGATTTCTGGATGTCGCGTTGCAGCTGTTGCAAGTCGGAGGTCATCTCGCGTTTTTCGGTCGCCAGACGTTCTTCCTGATCCTTGGTCAGACCGCTGGTGACCTCGCCGGTCTGGTCGCGGGTGGCGAGTGCGCGACGTACGGCATCCTGTAGCTCGCGTTCCATACCTATCTGGTTTTCATACATGCGATCCGCGCGGTCGGACATGTCGGCAAACGACTGTTGCAGTGACTGCTTCTGGTCCTCAGCTATCTGCTCTCGCGCACCTTCAAGTTGCCTACCGGCCTCTTCGGCGGCGCGCTCCAGTTGTTCGCGCTGGGCGGGGTCACGCATCGCCTCGGTCATTTCATCCATCGCGCGGATCGCGCTTTCCAGGCGTCGGCTGGTCTCGGACTGGCCGGCACCGCTGCCGCTCTGGCCGCCCTGGGACGGGTTGGATGAGGGATCATTCGAGGCGGTCTGTTCGCTCTGCTCGCCCTGTTGTCCTTGTTCACCCTGCTGCCCTTGCTGGCCCTGTTGTCCCTGCTGGCCTTGTTGCCCTTGCTGACCGGCCTGTTGCTGGCGGTCCAGTTGTTCACGCAACTGCTCGGCCTCTCGCCGCAACATCTCCTGCTGCCAGCGTTGTGCCTCGGTCAGGTCCTGCTGGTTGCGCATATTATTGGCCAGCTGTTGCTGGCGCTTGGCCAGCTCTTCCAGCTTGTCCATCGTGTCATCGGTCTGCTGGGCCTCGGCCTCCGGCGTCGCGGAGTTGCCGGTTTCATACTGGTTCTTCTTAAGATCCATCTCCAGCTCAAACATCTCGGCGAGATCCTGACCAGCGCGACCACCGCCACCTCCGCCGCCGCCCTGCTGCTGCATCGCGACCTGCATATCGGTAAACACGGCCTCGGCGCGGAGCAGATGCTGCAAGGCCTCCTGTTCGGGCTTGATCGCCTCCTCCAGGCTGAGCTCGCCCAGTTTCTCTGAGGCGGGTGCCATTGCCTCGGCGGCCTTGTCCAGATGTTCGACAAAGGTGGCTATTTGCTGGTCGGCGTTCAGCTCCCTGGCGCGGGTACGCTCGGCCAGTGTGCGCGCCTGTTCGGCCAGTGTAGTTTGCAGACCGGACAACAACACCGCGTTGTCCTTCGTCGTGTCCTTCACCTCGCCACCGGCCTCGGCCTTTTCGCGGATCAGGTTCCAGGTGGAGACAATGATCTCTTTCTGTCGCTGGGATATCTCTGCCTGCTCGGAGCCCTGCTGCCCGGCCGCACCGCCCGACTGTGACTGGGTGTAACGGCGGTCAAACGGTTGCACCTGGATAAAATACATATCGGTGCTGGTCGTCTTTTCCTTGTCCTTTACCTCGGCGTAATAGGTAATCAGGTCACCGGCCTGCAGGTTCACATCGGCGTCCTGCATCTGCTCGAGCAGGAACACATGATCAAGCTGCACCTGCGAGCCTTCCGCGCTTAACGGTACCGACTGCCAGTCGCCGCCATTGACGGCATAACGGAGTTGCAAGGATTCCAGCGCATAATCATCGCTCGCCTCGACCTGCACGGTCACTTCCTCAATACTGCTCGCATTCCAGTCGCGACCCGGTCGGACCAGTTTGATCTCCGGCTTGCCGTCTTCCAGGATCTTGATGAAATAATCATCGGTCAGCCGCACCAGTTCGCTGCCGACGCGGGCGGCGACATAATATTGTCCGTCCTCGCTGACCTCAAACCGGCCGGTGCCGGTCTGTTCTGTGATGTCCAGCGACTGCGATTCACCGTTCAATACAATGACGCCGGACGGTAACGGTGCGTTCGTGCGGACCTCGAGTTCAATCCCGGTGCCGATGATCGTGCGGATATCGCCGCCGGGTTCAAACACCTGCGGTTCCTTTTTGGTCCACTCGGGATAGTGGTAGGTCAGTTTCAGGTTTTCGAGTTCGGGCAGGTCGATAACCTGGATCTCGTATTCGGGGCTGCGGATACCGGCGGCGGCGACGTAATAATCAACCGGGTCGCGCAGGGAGAAGAAGGTGAATTCATAACCGCGCTCGGTCTGGATCATCTCGACTTCCTGCCAGTCCTGATCACCACTGCGCACATATACGGTCGCGGTGGTCGGCTCAAAGCCCTGCATCGTGGCCAGTAACTTCACGTTACCGCCGCGTCGCACTGCCTCGTCGCCCGGATCGACACTGATCGTCTGCGGCGGTAACAGGCCGGGTATCGCCCAACCGGCCCACAGATGACGGATTGCATAATCAAACAGGCCAGGACCTGCTATCACCAGCCACAGCAGGATCACACCGGCGAGGGCCGCACCGGCGCCGGGTATCATCAATTCTTTCTTGTCTATCTGTCGTTCCGGCGGGTATTGCCGCGCGAGCTGCAAGGCATCTTCGGCCAGTAGTTCGCGGAACGGATTGGCCGGATCATTCATACCGGCATACGTCTCGACGCGACCGCCGAGCGCCGGGGTACGTTGTTCAATCTGGCGGGCGAGTTTCTGATCCAGCTGTTGCAGCGGACGGTAGATAAGATAGTAGGCAATCAGGCCAACAACGGCGAGTAACAGCAGACGCGAGGTAACAACGACATCGGTGGCAAATCCAGAACGGATCGACCACCATGCCGTCACCACCGAGACCAGCAGCAGGGCGGCCAGCAGCACAGCGGCGCCCTTTAACAGACGGAGCTTGCGCAATCGCAGACGGAACGATTGCAGGTACTGATCCAGTTGTTGCGATATTGTAGCCATTACACCGACCCTCGCCCGGCACCAAGGTAGGTATTGCCGAGCAGTGATTCAACCAGTACAACGATTCCAAACAATATGAGCAGTATATGCCATAACTGTACCGGTTCCTGCTGAATCTTGATCTCCCCGGCACCGTCGGATGCCGCCGTGCTGCCCTCGACTGCGTCCTTCCAGCGCTGGATATCGGCGGGCGGCATAACGGCCAGATCCGACTCGCGCAGATCCGCATTGACCGCAATTAATTGTTCAGAATCAGCAGTATAGATCTCATAAAAGCCGGTCAGGTCCATGCGGATCTGCTGGGTGCGATGCGTATCGGCCAGCGACAATACGGTGCGCCCGTCCGGGGCGACCATCTGCCCGGCGGCTGAGCCGGAGCGTAGCAACTGCATATAATCACCGGCAATCTGGTTGCGTTTTAACTGGTCGCGACCGGACAGGTAACGTGCGGCCTCGGCGAGAAAGTTGACGAACACCGGGCGGATCGGGATGTCGTTCCAGCGATTGTCCAGACTGCTGGTGAACAACAACAGGCGTCCCTGGTTAAAGCGGCGCTCCAGTAATAACGGAGCACCGTTATCCAGGCTGACCATCGTATGCGCCTCGGCATCGGTGACCAGATCCAGATAACGCGACACCGCCACATCACGCCAGCCGCTGGTCGCCGCGAGCACCGGATGGCTGGCATCGACACCGGTGACCGCACTCGGTTGCGTCCCGGCGGCCGTCAGGTTGGTCTGGCGGACCGCATAATTGAGCAAGGGCAAGCTTGCCTGCGCAATCGCCCGTTCACCGGAGGCGGCGAGGATCGCACCACCGCCTTGCAGATATTCCGTCAGGCTGGTCAAGAGGCCGCCGCTGATAATGCCGATATCATCAATGATGATCCACGGATAGCGCTGCAGGATACGGGCATCGAATTCATTGATGTTGACCGGCTCGACGCGGTAGCCCTGCTGCCCGGCCTCGAGCGCGGCGCGCAGGTAAGTCACCGGCAAGGCCTGCACATCGTTCGTTAATAACAACACCGGTCGCGGTGGCGTGTTATCAACGACCGCATACCGTATGTTGTCCGCCAGCAGCCCGTCGTCCTGTTGCAGCACGGCCGCGACACGGTTGTCCCCTTCCTCATATTTGTCGACGGTAAAGGTAAGACTGGCCTGGCCACCGGCCTCGACTGTGACTGTTTGTTGTCCACTCTGCACACCATTGATATTCAGGGACACCTCAATGTCGGTAGGCTCGGTATGATTGCCCCGTATACCGACATCGAGCCCGTGCGGCGTCCGTGTGATTGTGTCGACATACAGATTGCGTATGCTCTCCCCGCTGACCGGATACAACTGCAATTCGGTCAGGTGGTTGCTGCGTGATTCGGGCACGAGGTCTGCAAATCGCGAAGGCAGACCGCTGCTCTGAAAATCACTGATCAGATGAATAATGATGTTCTGTTTGTAGTCGCGGATCAGATTGTTCACACCGGACATCATCGCGCCGAAATCGAGATGACCGGTGCCCGCCTGCAACGCATCGATCGTGGCGACCAGATCGGCACGCAGCGCAGACGGCTCGGTCTTCACCTCGACATTGTTACTGGCGGAGATAATCTGCGCCACATCGCCGTCGGCCATTGCGGTGATGATCTGGTTTGCCTGTTGTTGCGCCTGATCAAACCAGCCCTCGTATTGCATCGAGTATGAGGTGTCGATCACGATCACGTGCAGGATCGAACCCGGCGCCATCGTCACCGCGGTCTCGCGCTCCCACACCGGCTTGGCAAACGTCAGTGCCAGCAACGTCAGCAAGGCAATGCGCAGGGCCAGCAATAACAGATAACGCAGTTTCTTCTTCAGATGGACCTGTTGCCGGCTTTGTTCGAGCAACATGGTTGAGCTGAACCGGCGACGCTCCGGGCTCTGGGTCTGTAAACGGTGCAGCCAGATCGGCAGGCCGATGGCGAGTACGCCGAGCAGGAACAACGGTGCGAGCAGGGCCATCGTTATTTACGCCTCTGTCTGAACATCAGGTAATTACGCAGCGCCTGATCCAGCGGTTCGTCGGTATTGACGAGCACATGGTCCGCACCAACGCCGGCGGCGGCCTTGCGGATCGCATCGATATGTTGCTGCATGCGCGCGCTGTAGCCCTCGCGGATAAACTTCCCGGACACCTCGACCGCGTTACCGGTCTCCGCATCTTCGAGCAAGGTGGCCTCATCAAACTTCAGATTGATCTCGCCCGGATCGAGCAAGTGGAACAACACGATGTCCTGTCCGCGAAACGCGAGCGGACGCACGCTGGCGATCATCTGTTCGGCATCACAATAAAAATCCGAGATGACCGCGACCATGCCACGATGACTGGTCAGCCCGGCGAACTGGCGGAACGGTTTGTCCAGATTGGTGCCGTGGGCGGCGGTGGCGCGATCAATCGTATGTAACACCGCCATCAGGTTGCCGCTGCGGGTTGTTGGTGGACGGTAGTCACGCACCTCTTCATCAAATACGATGCAGCCTATCGCATCGTGCTGGCGCGAGGCGAGATACGCGAGACAGGCGGCGAGATACTGGCCGTATTGCAGCTTCGTCACCTGGCCGGTGCCGTAGCCCATCGACGCACTCGCATCGAGCAACATCACCAGATGGCTGTTCGTCTCGCCGAGGAAGCGTTTGATATAGGTGCGGTCCGAACGTGCGTACACATTCCAGTCGATAAAGCGCAGGTCGTCGCCTTCGGAGTATTCCCGGTACTCGGCAAACTCCTGGCTGAAGCCAAACGAGGGTGAGCGATGTAATCCGGTCAGAAAACCCTCAACTACCACGCGCGCGACCAGATCCAGTGTCGACAGACTGGCGAGCACCTCTGGTTTCAGCAGGCGGGTCGGTTGTGAGGGTACGCTGGACATGTCTGTTATCAGACCCGAACGCTGTCGATCACACCTTGCAGTACGTCATCCACCGTCACGCGGTCGGACTCGGCATGGTAGTTGGTCAGCACACGGTGACGCAGCACCGGCCTCGCTATCGCGGCAATGTCTGCCTCGGTCACATGATAACGACCTTGCAGCAAGGCATGCGCCTTTGCCGCCAGTGTCAGGAACATGGTTGCGCGTACGCTGGCGCCGAAATTCACATAACGTTTGACGATGTCGGGTGAGGCTTCTTCTTTTGGTCGTGTGGCACGGACCAGATTGACCGCATAGCGATTGACGGATTCAGAGACCGGCACCTGGCGTACCAGCCACTGGTATTTGAGGATCTCCTCCGCATTCGTACACACATCGACCTGTGGCATATCGACCCGGGTGGTGTAGCGGTTGACTACGGCCAGTTCATCGTCGGCACTCAGATAATCGAGCACAACATTAAAGAGGAAGCGATCCAGCTGCGCCTCGGGCAACGGATAGGTGCCTTCCAGTTCGATCGGGTTCTGGGTGGCGAGCACGAGGAACGGTGGGGGCAGGATATGGTTCTTGCCACGCACGGTGACCGAGCGTTCCTGCATCGCCTCCAGCAGCGCCGATTGGGTCTTTGGTGGTGTACGGTTGATCTCATCGGCGAGCAGCACATTGGTAAACACTGGACCGGGCACAAACGTCCAGGTCTTGTGGCCGGTGGTCGGGTCGTCCTCGATGATGTCGGTGCCGGTCACGTCGGTTGGCATCAGATCCGGTGTGAACTGGATACGCTTGTAGGTCAGGCCGAGCGAACTGGCCAGTGTGCGCACCAGCATCGTCTTTGCCGTACCGGGCATACCGGTAATCAGACAATGACTGCCGACCAGCAGTGTGATTAACAGGTGTTCGACCACCTCGTCCTGGCCGACGATGACCTTGCGTACTTCGGTACGTATGCGGCCCATGGCGGACCGGAAGTTCTCCACCAGCGGACGTACACCTTCCGCACTGGCATCCATTGCATCGAGTTGTGTTTCTGACATGAGGTTCACTGCCTCCCTGTTATTGTGGCTTTTGCTGTTTGGGTTGTTGGGTCGTTTCAAGTAACAGTTTCTGCGCAGGCCGGAAGTGCGGCGCAATCTCCAGTGCAGACAACAGATGTTTGCGGGCCTCTTCATCTCGCTTCAGCAGATGATTCGCACGGGCCACGCGATAATGCGCATCGGCGAGATCATGCGGGTTCATCGCCAGCAACACCTGGTATTCGTTCAGCGCCTGCTCGGTATCACCCGCCTCCAGCATCCAGTCACCCAGCGTTGCATGTAATTCGGTATTGAACGGGTTGACCCAGTTGATGCTGTAGAGTACCTCAATTGCCTCGGTCTTGCGGTCCTTGCCGTAGAGGATATTGGCCAGCTTCCACAAGGCCTCCGGCACAAAGCCGCCACGCTGCCAGAAGGCCAGCAGTGTCTCCAGTTCCTTGTCGACTGCATCGGTGGCCGCATACGCTTGCGCCAGTTGCACATACGGGCTGTCGGCCTCGACGTATTCGGGGAACAGGGCAATCGCGGCCTCGGCCGGTTCGATCACACTATCCCAGTCCTCTTCCATAAACGCCTGCACACTTTCCTTCTGCAGCTCCTTCCACGGCTCCAGCTGGCGCAGCACCTCACCGTGTTGCTCACGCAGCCAGTTGTTAAACTGCGCATCAAAATCAGTCGGCGCGATACCGAACACACTTTCAATCACGGTCGCCGTATTCTTGCCCTGGCGGAACTGCTCCAGCATATCGTTGATCTTGTTGAAGCCATATTTCTGATCAATGAAATCACAGACCAGCCCGGCCTGCATATACGACACTATCACCTGTTCATCGTAGGTCGGGCGAATAAAGCCACTGTCGAGATCAGCAATCGGCAGGAATTTCTGCTGCACCATCGCCTCATACACATTGACCGGGATGCGCACTCCCTTGATCGGCCCGTAACGCCACTCCTCATACACCGATATGCCCTCGCTGAACCAGCGCGGGATCATGTGGTCGGTTACCTCCAGCGTGAACACATGAGCGAGCTCATGCCACAACGTGGTGCCCCAGTGATATTCGTTTTCGGGGTGATCCGTCGGTGAGTCCATCGCGAACAGATAGCCAAACGTCGCACCGAGTATGCCGACGCCGGGCATGCCGATCGTGCGCACGACAAAGTCATCGTGGTTAGGATAGATCTCAATCACAACCGGTTCTTTCGGTTCGAACCGGTAACGCCGGGTAAACTCGTCGATACCCTGCCCGGCCAGCTTCTCGGCATAGGATACCAGCACGCCGCTCTCGTCCTTGTGCAGGCGGAATGTCATCTTCGGGAACATACTGGCCGCCGGTTTTTCGGGCCGGTTGAGCAAATCGAAATCAACAAACGTGTCGAGCAGCCGCAGCGTGTTGACCGTCTTTGGGTTGTACGGGTCGCCCTGATAGGCCATCTGCAGATGCTCGCGTGCACGCGTCACTTCGTTATTGCGCAGCAGGTTGATGCCGAGTTCCATGTGCGCTATCCAGTGATCCGGCTGGATGCGCACCGCCTCGCCATACAGCTCGATCGCCTCACGATAACGGCGACTGATCCAGAAAAAATATCCGGGGATCGCATACAGATCGCCCCAGACAGGATTGATCTGTTGTGCCTTTTTGATCCACGCGCTGTCCTTTTTATTCAGCAACAGATCCATCGTGGCATACAGTGCATAGACCTCCAGCAGCGGCAGACCGGCCTCGGTGGCGATCTGTTCGGCCTGTTTTAACTGCGCGGTCGCACCGTCCATGTCAGACGCCTCCATCGCCAGTCGCGCCAGGATAATCGTGCCTTGCAACCGGGCGCCGGCCGGGGCAGCGGGATTGTCGAGCACCGGTTCGAGATATTTGACAGCGTCCGCCTCGAAGCGCTCGACCAGTGCACGTGAGGCACCGACATTCGCAAACGCATTGTCCGGTTCGATCTGCAAGGCCTCGGTGTACAAGTCAAACGCGTCCTGATACTGATAGGTCTGCATAAACAACTCGCCCCAGCGCAGACGGACATTCGCATCGTCCGGCCGCAGCTTGACCGCAGACTGGAACAGCGTGTTCGCGCCCTTGATATCGCCCAGCGCCCAGCGTGCCTCGGCCTGTATCGCCGGATCCGTGTTCTGTTGTAACAGGGTTTTATAACAGCTGTCTGCCTGCGCGATCTTTCCGCCCCAGTCGAGTTTGTCGCAGGCAAGCAAGTCCGTATTGTCTATCGCGCCATAGTGGATCGAGCGCGCATGTGCTGTCGTCACCAGCAACAGGGTCAAGCCCAGCACAACCGGGGTGAGCACGGCCATCAGTGATGCACTACTCTGCACCCGGGGCCTCCTTGCTGTCGATCCGGTCCTGTACGACGGACAGGTCTATCATCAACTGCTGCAACTCATTCATATACTGCTCCGGAGCCATCTCGGCCTTGCGCAGTTGCAACTGTTCGATGCTGATGTCGAGCTGTTCGCGCTGTTGTACCAGCTGCACCAGTTCCGGGTCAGCACCCTGTGCCGGACGTTTACTCATGCGTGCAAGCACCAGTTGTGCCGCCTGACCGCCCTCCATGACCGCATGTTCGGTCGCGAGCTGACCCTGGCTTTCAAAATAGTCCTTCACCATGCGGCCGGCGTAATCAAACGCCTCTTGCAAGGACACCGCCTCGTTCTTGTTGATGTCCGCCGCACTGTCTTCCAGTGCATTTGCAAAATAGGTTCCGAAGCGTGTCGCCAGACGTTCCTCACCATTACGCGTGGCCGTGACCACGGTGCGGTTGTCCGCCTTCAACAGCGTCTGGGTCGCCCCGCTGGAGCTGCCGAGGTTGACGATGATTTGTTGCTTCGCCGGTTGGGCACCCAGCATGTTCGCGAGGTCGTCGCCGGTCAGGTCCGGGCCGGGGATATTGAACTTGTATTCGAACCCGTCATAACTGCCATGGCCGACCAGATACACAGTCAGTCGATCGGCCGGTTTCATCGCCTTTGCCAGCGCATCGAAATGTGCCTGCACCTGCTCGCGGCTGGCCGCGTCACCGTTCAGTAACTTTACCTGATCCTTGCCGGTGACCGAGGACGCGGCGGCCAGCAATTTTTCCGACTGCGCCGTGAACTGTTTGCCGTATTCCTCATTACCATCGAGGCCCTGGATGATGGTGATGTACTGCTCGGCCGTCGCACACAGCGGTAACAGCAGTAACAGACCGACTAATCCTGTTCTGATCATCATATCGTCTTCCAGTAGCGTCGCAGCGTCCATTCGGCCGCCTTCAGTAACAGTAATAACAGGAACAACAGCGGCGCGTCCCACAGCGGGTGCAGTTGTTGTTCGGTGATACCGGCGGCGGAGTAGCTGATCGCCTGCGCGAGTTCATCGAGTTCGTCCAGCGCCCAGTTACGGCCACCAGTCGCCACGGCCAGCTGTTGCAGCAGTGCATTGTTCTTGCGCAGCGAATAAAACTCAGCTGTGCCGGCATCATGGTGGACGGCGATACGGGCGGCATCGACCGGTTCATCTCCGCGCCGGGAGATGGCCTCGATGCTGTACAGACCACTCTGATCGGCCGTGAATGCTGCCGTCATCACACCGGGCAGGCTGGCCGACGGTTGCAACTCCAGCGTGTTACTGCTGCCATCGGCGGCCGAGACGATCGCCGTCAGCCGCAGGTCACGTGCCGGTTTGAAATCCGGATCGAGCAGTTCGGCGTTGACCCGCACCTCATCGCCGCTGACCTCGGTAAACAGACGGAATCGTCCGGGTGTGTTGATGACCATCTCGCGCAGCAGCTGGCGCCAGAAGGTCTCATGGCGCTGGTCCTCGGACGGCAGACTCATCTGCCAGCGCCAGGTGCCGCCGGTCGCCAGTACAAAGGTCTGGCCGCGTCCGTACGGCTGGGTGATCAACAACGGTCGTTCGCCATCGTCCAGTTGTACATTCAATAATGTCGTCGAGGCCGGTTTTAATGCACCGACACTCTGATAGTCCGCCAGCTCCGGCAGCTCCTGCCACAACCGGCGGTTCTCTTCCACGTCCTGGCTCAGTTTCAACATCGGTGACTGTACACCGGCCGGTGATAACAGGGCACGGGCCTTCGAGCGCACAAAGCCGGCGGCGTCCGCTGGTAATGTCACCGGCAACATTTCGCCCACGACCGCGTTACCCCAGCCGCCATTGCCGAGGCCATTCGGACCGGCCAGCATCAGCAGATTACCGCCACGTTCATTTACAAAATCATGGATCAGCTGCTGTTGCTCGGCGCTGAAGACCGGCGCCTCAATGCTGCCGATGATCAGCGCATTGAAGCCGAACAGCTCGGCCTTGTCGACCGGGAAGCCGGCGGCGAGCTCCTCTTCAGAATGGATACCCTGGCGATAAAACTTGTTCTGGCTGACGCGTAACAGGCTGACCAGTTCGACACTCGGGTCCTTCTCCAGTGCGCGGCGCATGAACTTGTATTCCCAGCGTGGCTCTCCTTCTATATAGAGCACGCGGTATTTCTCTTCCTTGACCTCGACCACACGGGAGCGGGTATTGTTTTCGACGATCTGTTCACCCGGTCTTGCATCCAGCGTAAAGCGCAGATCACGGTAGCCCGCCTCCGAGACCGGCACATCAACCCAGGCAGTGGTCACACCGGTACCCGGTTGCAGCTGGATCTCGTTCGCGGTGATCAGATTGTCGCCGTCATACACCTTTAACCTGGCCACACCTGGCTCATCATGGCGTATCGCCACGCGTGCGGTCAGGATCGTACCCGGCATCGCCTGGCCCGGCAGCGTGATGTCCTGTAACTCGAGGTCCTCGGCGATCCGTTCATTACCTATGCCGATCGTATGTACCGGCACACCGAAGCGTGCAATCTCGGCCAGCTGCTCCTGCGTCAATGCACCGGCATTGTCGGCACCGTCACTGACGAGCACGACTGCACCGAGCGGGCTGGCACGTGACATCGACAGCACCTGCTGCACGGAGTTACCGAGGCTGGACTGTGCCGTCGGTGCTGGCAAGGGTTCGTAACTGTCAACGCTGCGGGCATCGGCGGCGAACACAAATCGTTGCAGTGTATATTGCGAACCGACACGCGCTATCGCCTCACCATTGATGACGGACATCGCCTGCTGCATACGCGCGGTCTCGCCCTCGCTGTAGTTCATGCTGCTGGATGTGTCCAGCATCAGTGCGACCACGTTGTCACCTTGTCGCAATTGTTCGGTCAGGATCGCCGGTTGCCAGATCATCAGCAGCACAAGCGCAACCATCGCGGTCTGCAACAGACCAATCACGCCGAGCTGCCACCACACCAGCGAACGCCGCTTCCACACCAGCATCGCCAGTACGAGTACCGCCACGGCTGCGAGCACGGCGTAACCTGCCCACAACGGCCACTCGCGTGCAAACACGAGTTCGCCCTGGTCGAACAACATCGGCGGATATTTGAGCAGGAATTCTTGCATTATTAATGTGTCATCGCATAGATAACGTAGTTGACACCAAACCGGTAGGCCAGTGCGGTCATCGGCTCGGGATAATAGGAGGTGTCTGCATGCTCCCAGGCATCGCCCATGTCCATATTGAAATTGATCGCGACCATCAGCCGGCCGTCATCATCAAAAATGCCGCGCCAGTGCGGCACAATACCGTCCTTCTCAAAGGTACGCCCGCTATAGAAATATTGCAGCCCGTGGATCTGTACCTTCTTGTCCACGTCATAAAACACATGCATTACTTCATGGCTCGGGTCTATCTCCTCAAACTGGCGGTCGGGGAACACGCGCTCCAGTGAGGACATGAAACCGGCCCATTCCTGGGAGCCATGGAAATCGTCGACCATCAGAAACCCGCCGCGCAGCAGATACTCGCGCAACCGTCCGGCCTCCTCATCGCTGAGATGCCAGTGGCCAACCTCGATCGCATACAACCAGGGAAAGTTATAAACCTCATCATCGAGCAGCGAAACCATGCGCCCTTCTGCCGAGGCGTTCACGCGGGTGAGGCGGCGCAGGCCTTGCAGGAAATGCAATTCGGCGTCGGGCCAGTCTATCTGCCAGGTATGTGAATTTTTGTAACCGACACCGCCAGTGACCGGATTTCCGGAGTTGTAATACATGCGCACAAAATCAAATTCGGAGACCGGTGCGGTATTCTGCAACACCGTATCGCCACTGACCGCCGGAAAGATCGCGAGCAAGAGCAGGCCGGTCAGCATCGAACGTGATGACGATGTGCGGTGTAAATTCATCTTTGCCTGCGCATCCTGTTTTCCATGAACATGAAGGGACCTTCGAATAACCGGTAGGCCTACTATAGCAGATAGACGGGCCGGAGGAAGTCACAGGCTGTACCACTTTATGGAGGTCGGCAAGCGGCTTGTCATCACCCTGAAATCGATATAATCTGGGTAATTACCGGCCCGCTCGATCAACAGTGAACTCTTTATGCTGCACCATGACTATCGCGGTAATACGACACAGCGCCAGTCGGCAGGCCGCTTCGGAATACCCATAATTCTATTACTGCTCTGTGCCTGGCTGAGTCCTGCCAGGTCAGCCGCTGCCGCCGGTGCAGAACAATTCATCATCCAGACCGAACAATCCGTCCTGACGATACGTGTCGAACGTGCCGGTCTGTTATCCAGCTTCGGGCATGACCATTTGATCAGCAGTCATGCTATCAGCGGTACGCTGACGCTCGCCGTTCCACCCAATCAGTCTACCGCACAGCTGATCATCCCGGTGCAGCAACTGGCGGTTGATGACCCGGTAGAGCTGAAGGACGCCGGATTCCGTTCCATCCCGGACGCACAGGCCAGAACAGGTACCCGTGACAATATGTTGCGTGCAGAGGTACTGGATGGCGGGAACTGGCCTCAGGTAATCGTCGATGTCACACACACCGGGGAAATCACTGGCACCCATCAGATTAATCTGACGCTGAGGTTCAAAGGCATGACGATCCCGCTGCAATTACCGGCGACGGTGACGCGGGGCAATACCGGAGTACAGATAGACTCACAGTTCAGTCTGGACCATCGCCAGCTCGGGTTACGACCGTTTTCAGCACTGGGTGGGGCCATCCGTGTTGCGGAGGCGCTGGAGTTTGAACTACACCTGCTTGCAGTCGCCACAGGTGAGATGGATGAGTGACACGCAACCGTCCAGCTGGCAGATACACCAGACGCTCACCATCTTGCTGAAAATTACCCTGTTGATCGGTGCAGGTCTGGCATTGTATCAGGGCCGGGTCCAGGTGGCGGTCGAGACCTTGCTGATCCTGATGATTACCTTCCTGCCGCTCGCTATTGGCAGGCGCTTTCAGGTAAAGATCCCGCCCGAATTTGAACTGCTGGCGAATGTGTTTCTGTACGCCGCTATCTTCCTCGGCGAGGTGCACAATTATTATGTGCGTTTCTGGTGGTGGGACCTGGTATTACATGGCGGGGCCGGATTTTTGCTCGGGATCTTCGGCTTCCTGCTGGTCTACGTGCTTAATGAAAAGGACAATATCCATGTCGACCTGAATCCCGTCTTCATGGCCCTGTTTGCCTTCACCTTTGCGATTGCGTTTGGCGTGCTCTGGGAAGTCTTTGAGTTTACGATGGATCAGTTGTTTGACCTGAACATGCAAAAGGCCACGGTGACAGACCCGTCCGGTCTTGGTGATACGATGTGGGACCTGATTGTGAACGGGGTGTGTGCGCTTATCATTTCTGTGCTGGGCTACAGCTATCTGCGCACCAATGCGAACGACTCGTTTCTGGAGAACTGGATTAATGCGTTTATCAGGAAGAATCCGGGGCTGTTCAGGAAACAGCAGTGAGGTGTACAACATGGCGCAGGTACCCTCCCCCCCCGGAATAAGACACCTGCGCCTGAATTCATTGTAGGCAATGAAACCCAAATTGCCAGTTGTTTATTAGCTACTTTAGCGTTCAGCTAATATTTGAACACCGCTCTGGGCCCGGAGAGAGCGGTTCTGCTGCGATCATAGATTCTTCTGTTAGCCTGGAATCCGGATGAAACTCGCTGACGTTACGATGATTATTTATCCCTGATTAACAATTGCTTGGCAGCAGCCGTTAATTGTTTGATTTCGTATTCACGTATGGATGCCAGCGACCGGTTGGCGTGGGCCTCGCGGTAGACCAACACCACCGGACGCCGACTGCGCGTATAGGCGGCGGCGCGTTTGTTGCTGTGGTTATGTTCCTGCAGGCGGCGATCCGGATCGGTGCTGATCCCGGTGTAAAGACTGAGATCGGCACAGCGCACGATATAGACATACCAGCACGGTTTTTCCGCGTCAGGTCCCGGTTGATTCTGGATTTCTGTCACAGATTCTTTACTATGTCGACCCTTTGACGTCTTCACGGATTATTACATGCACAAATATGTTGTTGGCCAACGCTGGATAAATAATGCTGAACTGCAACTCGGACTTGGTACTGTCCTGTCGGTAGAGCAGCGTACCATTACCATCCTGTTTCAGGCAACGGGCGAGACCCGCACCTATGCGATGCAGTCCGCACCGCTGACCCGGGTGGAGTTTGCCAAGGGTGACACCGTGGTCGATCATCAGGGCAAGGGACTGACGGTTGACAGTGTGACCGAAGGGGACGGGCTTTTGACCTACATCGGCAAGGACGCGAACGGAAAACCGCAGCAGTTGGCTGAGGCCCTGCTCGATCACCAGATCCGGTTGAACCGGCCACTGGATCGACTGCTGACCGGTCAGATAGATGATAACCGCTGGTTTGCGCTGCGCTACCAGACGTTGCAACAACTCGATCGCATCAACCGTTCCGGTATCACTGGCCTCATCGGCGGGCGCACCGATTTAATCCCTCACCAGCTATATATTGCCCATGAGATCAGCCGTCGTTATGCCCCGCGGGTCCTGTTCGCTGACGAGGTCGGTCTGGGTAAAACGATTGAGGCTGGCCTCATCCTGCATGAACAACTGGAGGCCGAACGTATACATCGCGTGTTGATCGTGGTGCCGGAAAACCTGTTGCATCAATGGCTGGTCGAAATGCTGCGCCGCTTTAACCTGCGCTTTTCACTGTTTGATCAGGAACGTTATGAGGCGATGACCGAGTTCGATGAGTCCGCGAACCCGTTTGAGCAGGAACAGCTGGTGCTGTGTGACCAGGAGCTGCTGACCGACAATGAAGCCTGTCTGCAACATGTATTGGCTGCGGGTTGGGACATGCTGGTAGTCGACGAGGCCCATCATCTGGAATGGACCCCGGAACACGCCAGCCCGCAATACCAGGTGATAGAGCGGATTGCAGCGATCACCAATGGCGTGTTACTGCTGACGGCCACGCCGGAGCAACTCGGCAAGGCCGGTCACTACGCCCGGCTGCGGTTGCTGGATCCGGGCCGCTTCCCCGACTTCGCGCAATTTGTGGAAGAGGAAAAGATGTATGAACCGGTTGCCAATGCGATTGAATCGCTGTTCAGCGGCGAGAAATTATCAGCCGCTGCGCTGAAACAGTTACGCAAATTACTCGGCAATGATACTGACGCGCTGGACAGCCTGCTCAACAACGGGGACGAGGCATCGCGTAATACGATCATGAACCGCCTGCTGGATCGTCACGGCACCGGACGTGTATTGTTCCGTAACACCCGCGCCGCCGTGAAAGGGTTTCCTGAGCGTCAGCCGCAGGCGTACCCGTTGACCTTGCCACCGGAATACGCCGCGCTGGATACCCATGCGGTTACAGAGGAACAGGAATTACTGTCACCGGAACTGTATTACCAGACCCTCCCCGCTGCCGCCACGCGGGAGTGGACCATGGTTGACCCACGTATCAGCTGGTTGCGGGACCGACTGGTGTCGCTCAAACCGGAAAAGGTACTGGTCATCTGTGCGTCCAGTCTGACCGCGCTGGATATCGCCGAGACCCTGCGCCTGAAGTTCGGTTTCCATGCGGCGGCGTTCCATGCAGGTCTCAGTATCATTGAACGTGACCGCGCCGCCGCCTATTTTGCCGACCAGGAGGCCGGGGCACAGGTACTGGTCTGCTCGGAGATCGGCAGCGAAGGACGCAACTTCCAGTTTGCACATCACCTGATACTGTTCGACCTGCCCTTCAACCCGGACCTGCTCGAACAGCGCATCGGCCGGCTTGATCGTATCGGCCAGAAACATCCGGTACAGATCCACATACCCTATCTGGAAGAAAGCGCGCAGGCGGTGATGTATGACTGGTACCATCGCGGGCTGGAGGCGTTTTCCCGTCCGTGCCATGCGGGACCGGCCGTATTTGATCTGGTCAGGGATACATTGCGCGAGGCATTACATCATCCCGACACCGATACCACTCCGCTGCTGCAACAGAGTCGCGTTCATTATCACCGCCTGAACGAGGCGCTGGAAAAGGGTCGTGATCGACTGCTTGAATACAATTCATGTCGACCGGACATTGCGCAACATCTACAGCAACTGGCCGAGCAGGAAGACCGGACCTCGACGCTGCCTGCGTATATGGACAGCGTGTTTGACTGCTTCGGGGTCCACTCGGAAGAACACGGCGATTCCAGTCTGATCCTGAGCCCGGCGGAAAACATGCTGACCAGTTTCCCGCACCTGCCCGATGACGGGCTGACCGTGACCTTCAATCGCAAGACCGCACTCGCGCACGAGGACCGTCAGTTCCTGACCTGGGCCCACCCGATGGTCAGCAGCTCCGTCGAGCTGGTACTCGGCAATGAACATGGCAATACCGCTGTCGTGGTAATCAAACACCCGGATCTGCGCCCGGGGACGCTGTTACTCGAATGTAACTTCCTGCTCGATTCGGCCACCGCGAGTTCTCCACGTGTCCGCCGTTATCTGCCCCCGGCCCTGATCCGCATCGTGCTGGATGACAAGGGTGTCAACCAGACCCCGAGGCTGGATTACGAACGTATCGGGAAGTTGTTGGGTGCAATAGACAAGGACACGGCCAAAAAGGTAGTTGCGCTGAAACAGGCGGTGATTCGCGAATTGAGCGTACGCTGCCAGAAACACGCGACCGACCAGGCGGGTTCGATCATTGAGACGGTGCGGGCACGGACTGCCGCCATGTTGACGAACGAGATCCAGCGCCTGCGTGAACTGGCCCGTATCAACCCGAATGTGCGTGAGGAAGAGATCACCTTTTTTGAGTCTGAACTCGCCGAGGTCAATAAAATGTTCGCTTCGGTATTACCTCGACTGGACGCGATGCGGGTATTAATCAGCACCTGAACGTGTTTTAATCTGCGGTATGCGCATTGACCTGCATTCCCATACAACTGTCTCCGACGGGAAACTGACGCCGGACGAGCTGATTAATCTTGCGACTGCCACGGGTCTGGACATGCTCGCCATCACCGACCATGACAGTATCGATGCCTATGACCGTATCCCCGATCGGGCCGGTTTGCCGTTTCGCCTGATCCCCGGCATTGAGTTCTCGACCCAGTGGCTGAAGATTGATATCCATATCCTCGGGCTGAACGTCAATCTGGACAGCGACGCTCTCCGTACCGGCATAACCCGACAACATGCACTGCGCCAGGAGCGGGCCTGCCTGATCGCGGAAAAACTCAGTCGTGAACTCGGTATAGACAACATACTGGCAGACATACGCAAGCTGGCGAACAGCGACCACAATATCGGTCGCCCGCACTTCGCCCGTTATCTGATTGATACGGGTGTGGTCAAGGATGAGAAAGAGGCGTTCAAAAAATATCTGGGGATCGGTAAAAAGGCCTATATCAAACCGACCTGGGCCGAACTACCTGAAATTGTCGGCTGGATACGCGCGGCCGGTGGGACGGCGGTGATCGCGCATCCGGCACGATATAAGCTGACACGCACGCGGTTGTTGCGGCTGGTGGAGACGTTTATTGAGGCGGGTGGTGAGGGGATGGAGGTTGTCAGTGGGAACCAGACGCCGGATGTGACCAGTGCGCTGGCGCAGATTTGTGTTAAAAAACATATGCTGGCGTCCTGTGGTTCTGACTTTCATGGGCATGAGCAGCTGTGGAGCAAACTGGGGCAGTGTGCGGCGATTCCACAGGGTTGTGAGCCGGTGTGGGGGCGGTGGGGGTGAGGCTTGTTGGGTGCTAATAGAGCCATCTTCAGCTATCCGCTTGTGGTCGTTCAAGACACGCCGTAAATACATCCATGTAGGCTCGGGTGCCGCATCCCTGCGGCACACGGTCTCTCACAACCACAAACGGATAGCTGGTACAGGCTGTGGGAATGCTCGTTGCCAGTAGATGCATCTTCAGCTGTCCGCTTGTGGTCGTTCAAGACACGCCGTGAATACGTCCATGTAGGCTCGGGTGCCGCTTCCCTGCGGCACACGGTCTCTCACAACCACAACCGGATAGCTGGTACAGGCTGTGGGAATGCTCGTTGCCAATAGATACTTCTTCAGCTGGTACAGGCTGTGGGAGCGCAAATCCATTGTAAACAGGCTTTTATGCATACAAGTTGATATGTTTAGTGTTATAGTATGACATCACAGGCAAAAATCGGTCATCGCCTGTCATCGTGGCAACCCATTCCGGCTTTCCCCGAATTACTTTAATAAATCCAGCCTAGACCGTTCCCGCAGCAGCATGCTTAAGGTAGGCGGATCCAGGAGCACATAAAATAATGTCATTTGAATCATTCGGCCTGACGGCTGAAATAGTTCGTGCTGTCAGCGAACATGGTTACACTATCCCAACCCCGATACAGACCAAAACGATACCGGCCGTATTAAATGGCCGCGACATCATGGCCGGCGCCCAGACCGGTACCGGCAAGACTGCCGGGTTTACCTTGCCCATACTGCAACTGCTCGGACTTGAAGAACCAAACAAGGAAAAACGTGCGGTGCGCTGTCTGATCCTGACGCCGACGCGTGAGCTGGCGGCGCAGGTACACCAGAGTGTGAGGACCTACGGTAAATACACCGGACTGCGGTCTACCGAGGTCTATGGTGGGGTCAATATCAACCCGCAGGTCACTGCGCTGAAGAAAGGCGTCGATATTCTGGTCGCCACGCCGGGTCGTCTGCTCGATCATGTACAGCAAAAAAATGTCGACCTGTCACAGGTGGGTATCTTTGTGCTGGATGAAGCTGATCGTATGCTGGATATGGGCTTTATCCGGGATATACGCAAGATTATGCAATTACTGCCTAAGAAACGGCAGAATCTGCTGTTCTCGGCGACCTTTTCTACCGAGATGAAGGGACTGGCAAACAGCCTGCTGCACAAGCCGGAAATAATCCAGGTCACCCCGAGTAATTCGGCCTCGACGCAGGTGGAACATATCGTGCATCCGGTCGATCATTCACGCAAACGTGAGCTTCTGGTTAATTTGATCCAGAACAACAGCTGGTCGCAGATCCTGATCTTTGTAAAGATGAAACACACAGCCAACCGCCTGGCCCAGCAATTGAACAAGGCCGGTATCCATGCGGATTCGATCCACGGTGACAAGTCGCAGTCGCAGCGCACTCGTGCGCTGGAAAACTTCAAGAAAGGTGAAGTGACCGTGCTGGTGGCCACCGATGTGGCGTCACGTGGACTGGATATCCAGCAACTTCCGCTGGTGATCAACTATGAGATGCCAACAGAATCCGAGAATTATATCCACCGGATCGGTCGTACTGGCCGCGCAGGCAATACCGGCAAGGCGATTTCACTCGTTGCGGCGGATGAATTTGACATGCTCGGCCAGATTGAAGACATGCTGAATGTGGACCTGGTGAAGGTGGTCATTCCCGGGTTTGAACCCGACCCGCGTATCAGTCACAAGGTCGTTCCACGTAAACGCCGGGTACAGACACAGCAGGAAAATCCGCAGGATCTCGATACAGAACCAGCGAGCGATCCGAACAAGGCAGTGGAGCACTGGAGCCGACATACCGTGGCTGGCAAGACGGGTGCAAAACGATCCAACCGTCTCGGTTCAGGACGCTAACAATTGGTAGTGACAACCGGCCGCTATCTGGCCGGTTGTTTGTTGTTCTTCCGCGTCATCCACAACGAATAGCCGCCGTTGCCGTGACGTGAGTTGATATCGGCGACATATTCACGCACATATTCACTGACCTGTTCCAGCGTTCCGCGGCGATTGCCGACGATATTGGTCAGCGCGTTACGTTCGATGGTATAGGTATACCAGTTGTCTCCGACGGCCCCGGGTGGGGCGCATGTCTTTTCCAGCTTCACAATCCGGTATTCAATCGAATTGCTGCCATTACTGACCTTTGCGGTTTCCATGGCTTTCCCCCTGTGATGCGCAACGTGTGTTACGTTCGTTGCATACTACAGCAAAAGTGCCTGACAAACCTGAATCATTGCAACAGACCAGACCGCATGCCCGGCATTCAGTGGATTCCTTCCACTAAAATTGCACAGAAATCAACGCTCGCGATGATTGATTTTTCTGCTGGTTTTCATACATTTAATTATATTGACAATTATTTACCCAGTTGGCATATTTCGCTCGCCATTGCATTCAGTCGCTTCGGTAAATTCAATGCTGAATCGACACGATACAGTATCAACGGCGGGACAATTTCATTAACCAACACCTTCGCACACTGGCCGTGTGAGTTAACCCTTGAGGGAGGTAATATGGCAGCAAATCAGGACTCTGATGATGATTTGGAAGATATCACAGACGACATGGATGAAGGCGACAACATTGAGGACTTGCTTGAAACGATGGAAGTAGTAAACAAGGACAAGGTAATCAGTAATCTGACTGCAAGAAGAAGAATTGAAGATTTGCTTGAGGAACGCAGGTTACGTGAGCAGATTGAAGACTATACCGACCGCGACTGGGACTGAATCACCTCGCGTATAGAGCAAGATAAACGGCAGCAACAGCTGCCAAAATCAGGAAGATTCCGCGCGCTGACCGCGAGGTCAGCGCGGCTCAGGTAACGGAATAAACCCGGTCTCACCGGGTATCTGACCAAATCGTCCCTCTTTCCAGTCCAGTTTGGCCTGCTCGATACGTTGCTTCGAGCTGGACACAAAATTCCACCAGATAAACCGGTCTGTGATCGGTGCACCCCCGAATAACACCAGCCGGGTATCCGTCAGGGCAACCAGTTCCACAGCGGCCGATTCGGTACAGATGGCCATGTCAAAGGCGTTGAACTGGCGCTCACCGATCGCGACCGATCCAGTAATCACGTGCAAGGCGCGTTGTGCATACTCGTCGGTAACGCGGAGAGAGGAACCCACGGGCATCTGCACATCCAGATAGAACAGCGGGGACCAGGTACGTACCGCCGAGCTGTGTCCCCAGGCGGAACCGGCAATTAATCGCATGACAACCTCACCTTGGCGGATAACCGGCAGACTTTCCCGCCCGAAATGCTCGAAGGTCGGTTCAGTCTCCTCATCGGATTCCGGCAAGGCAACCCAGACCTGCAGTCCATGCAGATGCTGTCCATTCGCGCGGATCTGCGTCCCGCTACGCTCGGAATGGACGATGCCACGCCCTGCCGTCATCCAGTTGACCTCTCCCGGCGCAATCGCCTGTGCATAGCCGAGGCTGTCACGGTGCATAATCTCGCCTGAGAACAGATAACTGATGGTGGCAAGACCGATATGCGGATGCGGGCGCACATCGATCCCGGTGCCCGGTGCGAAGTCGGCCGGGCCGAAATGATCAAAAAACACAAATGGCCCGACCTTGCGACATTGCAGGTGGGGCAAATAGCGTCTGACCGTGAAGCTGTCGAGGTCACGTTCGGTAGCACGAATGACGACGTCTATTCCGTCGCACGGTGCGCTGGTAAAATCAGGGGATGCTGTATCAATCGTCATGCTGGTGTGTTCCCGTCTGAGAGTGCCGTAATCATTGCCGTTCGCGCTGGATGGCCAGACAGTGATCCAGCAGTGCCGGGCAGGCCGACTCGATCATATCAAGCACCAGTTCAAACCCTGCCATACCGCCATAATACGGATCGGGCACTTCTGGCGCTGGAACCTGCCGGAGAATATCTGGCAGATAACTGCCGAGTAAGCGCACGTGTTCGCGTGGTCCGCCGGACAGACTGACCATTTCGTGCAGGTTTTTGTGGTCCATCGCCAGCAACAGATCAAAGTTTTCTATGTCCTCTGGCCGGATCTTGCGTGCACGCGATTGCAGATTGTAACCACGTGTTGCAGCAACCTTACGCATACGCTCATCCGGCAGTGACCCTGCGTGGTAATCCAGTGTCCCGGCAGAATCAATCCTGATCAATGGCTCATGCCCGGCACGACGTACATATTCGATGAACACGCCCTCTGCCGCGGGTGACCGACAGATATTACCCATACACACAAACAGGACCTTTACCGGCTCAGCCAAGATTGTCTACCTGTTCAAAAGGACAGTGGCACCGGTCGTCTGTTTCGATTCCACCGCGATGTGTGCCTGCATAGCGTCCTTCAGTTCAAAATGCTGGTTGATCATCACCTTGACTGCCCCGGAACCTATTACCTCAAACAGGGCCGCTGCGCCCTGCTCCAGCTGCTCACGGGTAGCAATATAATTGAACAGCGTGGGCCGGGTCAGGAACAGTGAACCCCTGCGCATCAGATCGAGCAGGTCCACGGGTGGGACCGGACCTGTCGCGTTACCGAAGGAGACCATCATGCCGAGCGGGCGCAGACAATCGAGTGAGGCGGTAAATGTGTCCTTGCCCATCGAGTCATATACCACATCGACACCTTTACCTGCTGTCAGTTGTTTGACCGTGGCAGCGATATCTGCCTTGTTATAATTGATGACCTCATCACACCCGTGCAGTTTTGCCACAGCAAGCTTTTCGTCTGAACCAACGACACCGATCACTCGGACTGACAGATGTCTGGCCCACTGGCACAACATCGTACCCACACCACCCGCCGCAGCATATACCAGGATCGTATCACCCGCCTGCAATGGCCGGGTCTTGTGTATCAACGCCCAGACTGTCAGCCCCTTGAGAAAACTGGCCGCTGCCGTGGCATCTGAAATCATGGCGGGCAGACGCACCAGTTTGTCGGCCGCTATCACCCGCTGTTCACAATAGGAGCCGGTCTCGGGAACGGCATACACCACGCGGTCACCGGGTTTGAGTGATTGCACATCAGCGGCAGTCTGTTCGACCACACCGGCGGCCTCACTGCCCGGCACAAACGGCAGGGGGATCGGATACAGACCCTTGCGCCGGTAAGTGTCGATCATATTAAAGCCGACCACGGTATGACGGATGCGTACCTGGCCTGCCTGGAGCTCAGGCAAGTCTACCTGCTCCCAGACCATCACCTCGGGACCACCGGTACGGTGCAGAACAATCGCGTTGGTCTTCTGCATGACCGACTATTCCTCATCGAGCCGGTCGAATACGCCGGTCGCTGCTGATATAAAGTCCTCTTCACTGACACCACTGCCAAAATGCAACGCGGGCGGTTCGAGCACGCGGATGTAGTCAGGCATATCGGTAAACTCCTCGCGGCCGCTGATCTCCGAATAGAGTGAGAGGACGATCATCGAACCGGCAATCAACACGGCACTGCGGGTACGCTGCACCGCCGACTGGTTTGTGGCCATGTACAGATTGAACCAGAACACGGTGACCAGCAGTGTGAATTCGAGCACAACCAGCAGGATCATACTCATCATCAGGTCGAGTGTATTAAACATGACCAGCGTGAACACCTTTGATACAAGAAACTGGGCAGCCACAAATATCAGTATCAGTGTCAGCTGCTTGCGGAACTGGATCTCGTGGCGAATGATCCGTCCTACCACAACCCAGAACAAGGTTAATGAGATGGCGCTGCCATAGACTAGCAACAGTACATTCGCAATTTCCTGCCACTTGAACCCGCTGAACATATTCAGCCATTGTTCACCGGCATACAGCAAGGTAACCACCAGCATGGCAGCGGCCAGTAACAGTGGATCCTCCAGCCTGCGTACAGTCTGGTCCATTTCTGCCACCCGCACGGTTTCGCCAACCGGAAAGTCGGGCGTATACACCGCCATCCGCGTCTTGCCGAGCAGGTACTCCTCTCCAGCCTGTAATACACCGGTCCCGGTCAGCCTCTGGTGACGATGCAGTAGTGTGCCATTCAACGTATCGAGATCGGTGATCAGTAATTGCCCGTTTTCATCCAGTTCAATTATGGCATGATGCGGGTTGACCGTCGGGTCACTCAGGATCAGATCGTTGTCCCAGGCACGTCCAACTGTGAGACGTTCGCCAGACAGCTTGCGATACTGGTGGCTGCGACCGGACTGATCAGTGATTTCAAATATCAGTTCCATGTGATGCTCGCAAGAAATTTGCGGGTGAATTGCTGCGCCATCTCCATACTGACACCGGCCAGCGTAAAGTGGCTGACCAGTCCCTGACGGTTCTCATGTACAGTGGCCCCCAGATACAGCACATCGTACAGACCCGGATACTGAAGATACTTGCGTGCACAGAACGTGCCTTTGGTCACAATCTCGCTGTCCTTGCCGGCCGATTCCTTCTGATGAAAGTCCTCATAACATTCAAAACTGCTGGCATCTTCCTTGCTCGCGCTGTTGTCCGGATAGACATTCTCAATCTGGGTCTGGTAAACATTGTAAAACTGCATGATGTTCAGTTCATCCGATTCGAGCCAGTTAAACTGGTAGACGATAGTGCCGGTGGTAAATTCACCACTGAGAAAGATGTTTTCCTCCTGGCTGCACACACTCATGAAATTTTCGTAGGACAATTCCGGGTCATTTTCAGCCATACCCCAGCACCGGATATACCCGGCGATCTCGTTCGGGATATTCGCCTGCTTGAACGGTGCCGTCTGCCAGTCCTTGCTGACCAGGTCGCCTATCACCTGCTGCTGGTTCTGCAATAACTGTTCGGTCATGATCTGTTTGATAGCGTTGAGCGGAACCGGACCGCTGCGTGGCCGATGAATCAGCGCCGAGAGACGATCCAGCGGTACCAGAAAACTGATCTGGTTACCCGCCGTGGACACATTCACACCGATGACCTGTCCGGCCGTGTTCAGCACCGGGCCGCCACTCATGCCCGGATTGATTGAGCCGGAAAAGTGGATCCGTTCATACAAACTGTGCGCGGCCATCCCGTTATAGGTACCGGGGACGACGGTCAGACCAAGGTCATGGGGATTGCCCAGTGAATAGATCGCCTCACCCTGCAACGGCAGTCCGGGGGCGAGATCCAGATAAGGTCCGGAGACATCGTCCTTTTTTACCAATGCCAGGTCATTGATCACATCGATGTCGATCAGTTGCAACTCGCCTTTTTTACCATCGGAGGCGACAAACTCGACCCGATAACGTTCCGGGTGATTGGTGTATTCAGAGACGACATGATAATTGGTGACCATCGTGCCATCACCGTTGATCTGGAAACCGGATCCGAGGGCGGCCTGTTTGCCCGAGGCCTGCTCGATAATGCGTATCTGGTAGATACGGTTATTGTACTGGTTGAACAATGCCATCGCGTCCTGGGCCATAGACACGACGGGATACAGGGGCAGCACAAGCACTGGCAAGCAGCTTATGAGGAATGTACGCAGCAGATTGTATACGTGCATGGTTATATCGGGGCCACCATTATAAGTACATGATTTTGCATTGTACGTCATATGATCAGAGTTTACAGCACCACCGGGCGACTGTGACCCGGTAGGCCCGGATAATACCAGATTCCTGTGCGCGCTGGTGTAAAGCAGGGCCGAGGCAAGGTAGAATGCACGGCTGTACAGTTCAACCGTTACCATCAGGAATATTTATGGCCCAATACATAATGAGCATGCTGCGTGTCGGCAAGGTCGTCCCGCCGAAGCGCGAAATACTGAAAAACATATCACTGTCATTTTTCCCGGGGGCCAAGATCGGTGTACTCGGCCTGAACGGTTCGGGTAAATCCACGCTGCTGCGGATCATGGCCGGGCTGGACAAGGAAATACAGGGTGAAGTCAGGCCACTGGCCGGTATCAAGATAGGTTACCTTTCGCAGGAACCCGAACTCGATCCGACCAAAGACGTGCGTGGCAATGTCGAGGACGGTGTACGCGAGATCAAGGACCTGCTCGACCAGTTTAACGAGATCAGCGCGGCCTTTGGTGAGGAAGATGCTGACTTTGATGCGCTGATTGAAAAACAGGGCAAGTTGCAGGAAAAGCTGGACGCCAGTGATGCCTGGGACCTCGACCGCAAGCTCGAGATTGCCGCCGATGCGCTGCGCCTGCCCGAATGGGACATGGACGTAACCAAATTGTCTGGTGGTGAACGCCGCCGTGTGGCGCTGTGCCGGTTATTACTGTCGAACCCCGACATGTTGTTGCTGGATGAGCCGACCAACCATCTGGACGCCGAATCGGTTGCCTGGCTGGAGCGCTTCCTGCACGAATATCCAGGTACGGTAGTCGCAATCACCCATGATCGTTACTTCCTCGATAATGTTGCCGGCTGGATCCTCGAACTCGACCGTGGTCACGGTATCCCGTGGGAGGGCAACTACTCCTCCTGGCTCGAACAGAAGGAACAACGCCTGATGATCGAGGAAAAAACCGAGTCGGCCCGGGCCAAGGCGATGAAGGAAGAACTCGAATGGGTACGCTCGAATCCGAAAGGCCGCCAGGCCAAGTCGAAGGCGCGTATTGCCCGCTTTGATGAGCTGTCCTCCAGCGATTACCAGCAGCGTAATGAAACCCGTGAAATCTATATCCCGCCGGGTCCCCGTCTCGGTGACCAGGTGGTTGAATTCGAGGGCGTCAGCAAGGCCTTTGGTGATCGGCTGTTATTCGATGGCCTCAGCTTCCGTCTGCCACCGGGCGGCATCGTCGGTATCATCGGCCCGAACGGCGCCGGTAAATCAACGCTGTTCCGCATGATCGTTGATGCCGAGAAACCGGATGCCGGCACCATACGCATCGGCTCCACCGTGAAGCTGTCGCATGTTGATCAGTTCCGCGATGACCTCGACAGCAAGAAGACGGTGTGGGAAGAGATCTCGGAAGGACTGGATTTGATCACGGTCGGCGCCTACCAGACCCAGTCTCGTGCCTATTGCGGACGCTTTAATTTCAAGGGCAGCGATCAACAGAAACTGGTCGGCCAATTGTCAGGTGGTGAACGTAACCGTCTGCATCTGGCGAAATTGCTGCGCAGCGGTGGCAATGTGTTGTTACTCGACGAACCGACCAACGATCTGGACGTCGAAACCCTGCGTGCACTGGAAGAAGCCTTACTTGAATTCCCCGGCTGTGCCGTGGTCATCTCACATGATCGCTGGTTCCTCGACAGGATAGCAACACACATCCTTGCATTTGAAGGTGAGTCAAAGGTTGTCTGGTTCGAGGGTAACTTTGCCGATTATGAGGCCGATCGCAAACGTCGACTCGGTGATGATGCCGACAAGCCGACCCGCCTGCGCTTCAAGCGGCTGCACTAGCCTTCCGGAAAAAAACAGGGGCACGTCTTGACGTGCCCCTGTGGTGTTACTGTTACCGATTACTTGTACAGTGTTTTGACAAACCCGCTCTGTTCAATTTCCTTCATATAACTTTCATCATAAAAATCTTCCGGCTTGAAGCGGTTCATCGGACCGGTGTCGTACAGTTCCATGACCCGCTTGACGCCGGCGACGGCCGGGAACGGCAGCTTCGGCATGTCCACCGCGCCGTCGTAGATGATCTGTAACTGTTCCGGGTCATCAAAGCCGTACCATTTTTCCATCGAACGGAATGCGTAGGCCTTGTCCTGTTTCATCAGCGATATCGCCTCGACCACGGCCTTGAGGAAGGCGATGACTGTCGGGCGGTTTGCCTCAGCCCAGGCGCGCGAGACGGTCACGCCATTACAGGGATAGGCCTCATTCCAGGAACGCATATCAATCTTCATCGGCTGATAACCGGCGAAGATGCCTTGCGACAAGGGCACGTCATAGGCAACCAGCGCATCAACCCAGTCGTTTTCCAGTGTACGGACACCGTAACTGCCGGTCAGCACGGCGAGATCCTTGTCGACGTCCCAGCCCATCCGGTCCGCAATGATCTGGATGACGATACCGGTGCAGGCACCCATGCTCGACACACCGATACGTTTGCCCTTCAGTTCTTCCAGCGTATCAATTCCCGGTTTGGCTATAATATCCCAATGCACTACATGGTCAGTCGTTGCAACAATTATCCTGTCATTCGGCTCCGAGCTATAGGCACGGGAAACCATCATCGGCGCACCACCACCAATTGACATCTGGTATTCACCCGGCGGTATTGTATCCAGGACATCCGTCGGCACACCCAGGTCCTCCGCGGCATCCTGACTGAACGGCCGCAAGGTCACATCCAGACCGTGCTTTGCAAACAGACCGTTGTCGAATGCGACCAGATAAGGCACCTTGTTTATTGAGACGTCACCCATCGCCACGCGCAGCGGGATCCTGTCCTGTGCCTGTAGTGTTACCGGCAGAACGCCGGCGAGTAAAAGTGCCAGCACGGCGGTGTTCAGTTTTTTTGAAATCATTAACATCCCCCTCTCTCCTGATTAGTGTGTACTGCCTGCAAGTATATCCCCAGGCAGGGTCTGATCGACATACTGAACCTGCAAAAAACACAGTTGGCGTTAACGGCATGGATTTAAGGTACATCTGTGTACTCCCCGCGCCGCTGCATTCAGGTAACGTATTGAATAATAATAACCTTATAAGCATTTATGTGTTGTCAGCGCTGCGGTTTTTTCGTACAGTTCACCGCCCGACTGACTGTATATGCCCGCGCATCAACACACTGAATGACAGAGACCAGCGTAATGAGTAATCCACAATCCCGTAC
>CAMDWI010000019.1:35000-84961 GCA_945878555.1 Klebsiella pneumoniae | reverse complement strand
TATGAAAAGTTCGGTTATACCGTGTTTGGTGGTGTGAAGTTTAACTACTAGTATCAGTGAGCAAACTGGTGGCCCTGAAGATACCTCTTCAGGGCCGTTTTTGTTCGTGGGTGGGGCTACTCGGGAAACCGCGGCAGCTTCTTCGCATCGCTGGGCAAGGGATATTCGGCCATATTCATCTGCATCGCCAGCAGCGTGTAATAGGCGTTGATACCGGTCAGGTCGACCACCCCCTTGTTGCCAAACTTCTGCTGGGCGCGCGCGTAGGTCGTATCGCTGACACGTTTATAGCGATGCAGTTCGATCGAAAAGTCGTACACGATTTCCTCGTCCTCGCTCATACCCGGTGGACGACGACCATCGGCTATCGCATCGGCGATCTCCTGTTTGATACCGGCCTTGAGGGCAATCGGATAATGCACATACCACTCATAGTCCTGCGTCCATTCACGCGCAGTAATCAGGATAATCAGCTCACTCAAGGTCGTGCCAACAGCCGACTTGTAGCGCAGATAATCGCCCATCGCCCGTGCCTGGTTCATCAATTGCGGGCTGTGCATCAATGGTTCAAACGGCCCGAAGACCGGTGCCTTGCGCGCGGCCATAAACTCGTCTGCCGCCTGCTTCTGCTCCTCGCTATACTGATCCGGTGGTATCGTCGGCAGGCGTGCCTGGGACTGCACGGCCGAATTGACACCCAGTGTGAGCATCAGCGTGGATATCAGTGATTTCATCATGTTCCCTCCCCTTGAGATAATCTGGTTGTTAACGATGCTAGACGTTTTTATGCGTTTCGCAAAGTACTGATATCAATCGGATAAAATCTCCGGATAAAACGGTTCCGCTTACCTGCCCGATTTCCTGTTTTCTGCTAGTATACGCACACTATTCCAGCATCCTGACGGGGGGTCTTGCCATGCGCATGTATATCAAGCTTACACTTATCTTACTGGCCGTTCTTGCCTGCCCAACCTTGCTACAGGCCCAGGTTCCTGCGGCCAATGCGAACCCGGGCGCGCCCGACATGATCTTCTTCAATAGCAAGGTAGTCAGCATGGATGATGCTGGATTTACCTCCTCACCCGGGACAATTGCACAGGCAATAGCGGTACGGGATAGCGAGATCCTGGCGCTGGGCAGTAATGAACAGATACGGGCGTTGGCAGGGCCACAAACAAAACAAATCGATTTGAAAGGCCGCATGGTCATGCCAGGCTTTATCCTGACACACGGTCATCCGACCGATCGTGCCTGGGAGTCCGGATTTACCTCGTTACAGCATGTCATGCCCGATGGTAACGAACACATGGTAGTGCGTCTGCTGAAAGGCAACCCCGAAGAGCAAATCGCCAGTTTTGATGCTGTATTAAAAGAAGCCGTCTCCGTCGCCAAACCGGGCCAGTGGATCATCATCGGCTCTGACTGGGGCGCAAACTACGAACACATGTCACGCCTGATCACCGAATTCTGGCGCCATATCAAGGTTGAACGGCTGGACGAACTGGCACCTAACAATCCGGTGCGGGTGAAAAACAGCACGATAGACGGTCTGTTAAATACCCGTGCCCAGCAAGAAGTAAAGAAGCTGTTCCCGGAATATACGGCGCGCGGCAACCGTGGACCCACAGGTCGCATGCTGGAGCCGGAAGTCATCCTGCATAACAAGGTCGATATAAATGCAGATATCCTGGAGGCGGAGATGCAGCTCTGGACTGCCCACGGTATCACCGGGTTTGGCTCCGCGCCCTATACACTAAGTAACCTGCAGGCACTCTCCCTGCTGGATCGTGAAGGCCGGCTGAATATCCGTTACGGCTGGAGTTATACCGGGCCGAACATGGATTTCACCAGCGTGCACCTGTCCTCCGCCTTGCTCGGCAGTGGCTCGGACTATCTGTGGAACATCGGCGCACAGGGCGAATGGTCAGCTGGCGACTGCACCACCATCCCGGCACCGGATAACATCAAGAAACACGAGGAATGTACGCTGGAGGCAGGTCACAAGGGACGGCTGGAGAAGGAATATATCGTCCGCAGCGGCGGGCGTATCGCCGCGATGCACTCGGGCGGTGACAAGGACATCGACAATTTGCTCGATATCATTGAGGAACAAAGCAAGGCCGCAGGCATGAGTATTGAGGACATCCGCGCGCGCCGTCACAGCTTTGACCATTCCTCCGGGGCACCGCGCCCGGACCAGATCCCGCGTATCAAACGCCTCGGCATGATCGTCAGCATGCTGAACACCATGCTCTGGGAAAACAACCGCAGTTATGACGCCTCGTATCGCGTCAAAAACTACGGCGAGGAATACGCCGGCTGGATCGTCCCGCGTAACAGCCTGACCAAGGCCGGGGTGATGAACTCCCAGGAGATCGATCGCCCCTTGCCACAGTTTATGTTTTACAATGTATGGGTAGGTATGACCCGGTTTAACGAGGCCTGTGGTCGTGCCTTTGGCGAGGAAGAAGGCACCGATCTGGTCACCCAGTTAAAAGCGCTCACGATCTGGGGCGCGTATTATCTGTTGCGGGAAAACCGGCTGGGCTCACTGGAACCTGGCAAACTGGCCGACTTTGTTGTGCTCGATCAGGACCTGTTCAGTATCCCGACCAATGATATTCCGAAGACGAAGGTGCTGATGACGCTGCTGGGCGGCAAGGTCGTACACCTGATGCCGACGCTGGCCAGCGAGATCGGTCTGGAACCAGCAGGCGCGGTAACCTGGCCATCCAGACCACTGGAAAACCGTTTTGTGTTCAAGGGTCCGCCGAAGGCCTGTCCGGCATTTAAACCGGATGGATTCCCCGGCCGGGTCCCGGGCTAGCCCGTTCGATAATCTGGTGCATTTATGAAATATCTGAAGCTTGTGGTCCTGATGATGGCAGTCCTGTCCATGCTGACGATGCGGGCCAGTGTCGCCCACCCGGGTGATCTGCCCGCGAACATGCTGGCCTATGTCAAACGTGACGGCCTGATGCATCTGATCCGCGGACAGCAATACATTCTGCAGGAGATGCTCGTTGGCAAACGTGAGATTGATCAGGCCGAATTTGTCCGTGCCGCAAAAGCACTGGCTGCGCTGTTTTCGATGATCCCCAGCACATTCGAGCCAAACCTGACCGTGGATATCTCGCGTGCCAGACCGGAGATCTGGCAGAACTGGGACGACTTTGTCGCCAGGGCGGCCGAGTTCCAGAAGCTGGCGGAAGAACTGGCCGCATTGGGCGAGATCCGCGGCGCCAGGGCCACTATCGATCGGGTAAGACAATTCGACTGTGGCATGTGCCATGATGTATACCGGAAATAAGAATCTATTAAAATAACTAACGGGAGAAGTTTATGAAAGCGTCTGTGCCAAGTATCGTCAAGTCCTTGCAGTTGATGGGACTACTGGGAATATTATTGTCCGTGGTGTTCCTGATCGGGACCTCAGTCATTGATAATGACTTGTATCGTGCGTTCTGTCTGGGCGCTTTTTTTACATCCATACTTGGCATCATTATGTTGTTCGGCTTTTCCAAGGTTATCATCATCCTCGGTGAGATCCGGGACCAGGGAAAGGACGAGGGCTAGCATAATTAATACACTCATTTCACAGGAGACTACCATGAATCGTTACCCGATCAGAATTGCCTCGATTTTATTCCCGCTGCTTATGTTGGCTGGTATCAATGTACAAGCCCAGGAAAAACATAGCATGAGTGGTGACCAGAAGACAGCGGTGCAACACATGCATCATGACCTGGAAGAACACCAGGCACCTTACAAGGCAAAAGAGGCCCAGGCGCAAAAAGAACTGAATGAAATGACTATCCGGGAAGATGTCAGGATCGAGGACATCCATGCGAAGATAGATGAATTGATGGCCGCAAAGAACATGATTCTGCGCCTGCGTTATGAACACCTGGTCGAGATGCGCAAGACGCTGACCGACGAACAGAAAGTAGACTATGACAAGAATGTATTGAACCGTTCCGAGGTAAAGTAAAAAAAGATGGATACGACCGGCTTTATCAAATCCCGCGCGGCGGTTGCCTGGGGACCGAACCAACCGCTCAGGATTGAACAGATTGATGTGATGCCACCGCAGACCGGGGAGGTGCTGGTCAGGATCGTTGCAACCGGGGTGTGTCATACCGATGCCTATACGCTGTCCGGGGCAGACTCCGAGGGCAAGTTTCCGTGCATACTCGGACATGAGGGCGGCGGTATTGTTGAGGCGGTTGGCGCGGGTGTAACTTCGGTCCAGCCCGGCGATCATGTTATTCCTCTCTATACCCCGGAATGTCGCGAGTGCAAGTTCTGTCTGTCTGGCAAGACCAATCTGTGTCAGAAGATCCGCGCCACCCAGGGACAGGGTCTGATGCCGGACGGCACCACCCGTTTCTACAAGGACGGCCAACCCATCTATCACTACATGGGCACCTCGACGTTCAGTGAATATACCGTCTTGCCCGAGATCTCGCTGGCAAAGATAGACCCGAAGGCCGACCTTAACGAGGTGTGTCTGCTTGGCTGCGGCGTAACAACCGGTATGGGCGCGGTCAGTAATACGGCTAAAGTAAAGGCAGGTAATACCGTCGCCGTCTTCGGCCTCGGCGGGATTGGACTGGCTATCGTCATCGGGGCGGTCCAGGCGCAGGCCTCGCGCATCATTGCGATCGATGTGAATGAAAGCAAATTCGAACTCGCGACCAGACTCGGTGCAACAGACTGTATCAACCCGGCAAAAATTGAAGGTACGATACAGGACTATATCGTCAAGCTGACCGACGGTGGCGTGGACTATTCGTTCGAATGTATCGGCAACGTCAATGTGATGCGCTCGGCACTGGAATGTTGTCACAAGGGCTGGGGCGAGTCCGTCATCATCGGTGTTGCCGCCGCAGGCGAGGAAATCCGTACCCGCCCGTTCCAGCTGGTCACCGGCCGGGTCTGGCGTGGCTCTGCTTTTGGTGGCGTGAAGGGCCGCACGGAATTACCCGGTTATGTGCAACGCTACATGCGGGGCGAATTCAGTCTGGGCGATTTCATTACCCATACGATGCCACTGGATCAGATCAATGATGCATTCGAGCTTATGCACGCAGGCAAGAGCATCCGCAGCGTTATCCATTATTGATCAGGGATATCAGACCGATGTCGCTGGAGACGCTCAGCAGCAATAAAAGTTTTGGCGGCTGGCACCAGCGTCACCGCCACACTTCGCGTGTGAACAACTGCACGATGACGTTTGCGATCTATCTGCCACCGCAGGCTGAACATACCCGTGTACCCGTGGTGTACTGGTTGTCTGGTCTGACCTGTACCGATGAAAACTTCATGCAGAAGGCCGGGGCCCAACGCATCGCTGCCGAACTCGGTATCGCCCTCGTCGCACCCGATACCAGTCCACGAGGGGAAGGTGTACCGGACGGTGCGCCCGGTGAATCTGACCTCGGACACGGAGCCGGTTTTTATGTCAATGCCACCCGGCCACCCTGGGACCGCCACTACCATATGTACGACTATATCGTGCACGAACTGCCCGAACTGATAGAAGCGAATTTTCCCGTCACCACCTCACGTGCGATCAGTGGTCATTCAATGGGTGGCCACGGTGCACTGATGATCGGCCTGCGTAATCCGGGACGCTACAACTCTATCTCCGCATTCAGCCCGATAGTGAATCCGATGCAGGTTCCCTGGGGCATCAAGGCGTTCACACAGTATCTGGACGAGGATCAGACCAGTTGGGGACAATATGACAGCTGCGCATTGATTTCCCGCGCCGCCCCGGATCACAGACGACCAATACTGATAGATCAGGGCGACAAGGACGACTTCCTGTCAGTCCAACTGCTACCCGAAAATCTGAAACGCAGTGCGGAACAATCTGCTTTTCCTGTAACTATCAGAATGCAGGCGGGTTATGACCACAGCTATTATTTCATTGCCAGCTTTATTGAGGAACACCTGCGGTTTCATGCGCGGTACATGAAGAAGTCGGATTCATGATTATCAAGCGGATACTGGTGCATGCATGGAACACATTACATATTCTGTTCCGGCGATCACTCGTGGTTATCGCCACAACTGGAATGAAGCGCGACCACCGCCCCGACGGTAATGTACTCCAGGCAGACTTTATCGCCCGTTGCCGGTCCATGAAGTCACCACGCGTGCTGGAGCTCGGCACCCGGCGTTCCGATCCTGACCGCTCCACACGCCATGATGCCTGGATACCTGGCGCAAGTTCATATCTGGGTTCAGATATCGCATCAGGTCCTGATGTTGATATCGTTGCCGATGTGCATCGCCTGACCCAGGTCACCGGCGAAGAACAGTTCGACATTATTATCTCCTGTTCCACTTTCGAACACTTCAAGTACCCCCACCTCGCCGCCCACGAGATAATGAAGGCGCTGCGGGTCGGAGGCTTGTTATTCATCCAGACCCATCAGGCATATCCACTCCACGCCTCTCCCTATGATTACTTCCGCTTCTCCCGCGAGGCTTTGGCCGGGTTATTCGGGACACAGATGGGGGTTAAAGTGCTTGCGACTGATTATGAGTTCCCTGTAAAACTGTACTCGCCGCGTGCGCCGACCATCTCCGAAATACCCTCATTTCTCAACGTCCGGCTCTATGCCGAAAAAATCAGCCCGACACCCCACAACTATATCTATGAGTATGATACTGCCTGAGGAATCCGGTCTGTTCCCGGATTACCCGATTCATACCTCTATAAAGGAGTAAGATTAACATGAGTACATTACCACCCTGCCCCATGTGCAAGTCTGAATACGTCTACGAAGACCGCGCTCAACTGGTTTGCCCTGAATGCGGCCATGAATGGAATCCGGCGGCTGTTGCCAGTGTCTCCGAAGAAAGCGGACTTGCCGTAAAGGACGCCCACGGTACCTTGCTGAACGATGGCGATTCCGTTGTGGTGATCAAGGATTTGAAGGTGAAGGGATCCTCCTCTGTCGTGAAAGTCGGCACACGGGTCAAAAATATCCGTCTGGTCGAAGGCGACCATAATATTGACTGCAAGATAGCTGGCATTGGCGAGATGAAACTGAAATCGGAGTTTGTCAGGAAGGCATGAATTGAATAAAAACCTTGCAGATCAGCTACAGTGTATAGATATACCCTAACATGCATCCGCACGTTACTAACAGGTAACCATCAGGAGATTCAAATGAAGCTCATTCTCACAGTGGTTCTCGCAACGCTTGTCAGCAGTTGCGCAGTTGTTCCAGTGGCAGGTAAGGGTGGTAATACAAATCTGGTGTGTCATAAGGGTAAGCAGACACTGGAGTTACCGGAATCGGCCGTGCGCGCGCACATTAATCATGGAGATTACCCTGGGCAGTGTCGATCCCAGGCACTCCAGATGCGTTACCGGTCAACTGGAGAGATGATATGAAAATTCTTTTTATCCTGAACGAAGCGCCTTACGGTACTGAAAAAACCTATAACGCCCTGCGTTTGACCATGGCACTACAAAAGGATCACCCGGATACACAGTTGCGTATTTTTCTGATGGCAGATGCGGTTAATGCCGCTATTGCGAATCAAAAGACCCCGGATGGATATTACAATATTGAGCGCATGTTGAAATCGGTAATCCACAAGGGCGCTCTCGTACAACTGTGCGGTACTTGCTGCGATGCGAGAGGCCTGAATACAAACAGCCTGCTTGAAGGGTGTAATATCGGAACCATGAGTGTATTGTCACAATGGACTGTGGAATCAGACAAGGTACTGACTTTTTAATATATCAGGTAAATGGCGCGCCTGACAGGACTTGAACCTGTAACCCTCGGGTTCGAAGCCCGATACTCTATCCAGTTGAGCTACAGGCGCGTGGATGGTAGTCCGGTCATGATAACAGATCATGACCGGACTTTTGGACTAGAAAGAGCCGCTCAGCGATAATCCGATCTCGCGGCCGTCGGTGCGGTCCTGCAACTGGCGACGCAGGATCGAGGAAATACCGCGCTGGTCGGTGTAGAAGGTGCGGATGCGTTCCTTGTTCATGTCCAGTATATTATTGAACTCCACCCTTACCTTCATGCCGAACCAGCGGGTGGTCTCGACAAACAGGTTCAGGTCCGGTTCGCGTTTGCGCAGGTCGTATTCGTTGACCTTGAACTGCTTCAGATCGGCCTCAAAGGTGACATCCGAACCCCAGGCGACACGTTCCTCTTCAAAGTCCTGCCGGAAATCCAGCACCACGACGTAGGCATTGTCGTTATCAAAGATACTGCGGGTGTTATTGCTGTCCGCGAGGATCGTGGCGGTTAATACCCGATCCTCACCGGTGACCGGGTCAACCACACTGGAATCCTGCCAGCGTGAGTTGATGTTCAACCGCGCGTTGTCGAGTCCGGCCCAGCCCAGTTGCAGCGTACCTTCCAGCTGAAAACCCCAGCGCTTGCCGTCACCGATATTACCGGGCGATTCGTCATCCAGCGAGACCGGGATCAGGTCCTGTACATCACTAATCCAGTGGTGAAACAAGGTCAACTTGACCACACTCTGGCTGCCAAACCGTTGTTCATAACCGACCTCGGATTTCCAGGTCGTCTCCGGCTTCAGGTTCGGGTTGCCCAAAGAGACATCATCATCCAGCAACAGACTGGCGCTGAAGAAATCATCAAATAACAACTGTGCCACATCACGTGCAACGCGAAAGCGCATCTTGCGTTCTTCTGAGGGCGTATAGCTCAGTTCAGCGTGGGGTTTCAGGAAGAACAGTTTACGTTCAACTTCAGGGTCACCGGTCTGGCTGAGCTTTGAGGCCTCGGCGCCCATGCCGTAATCCAGTTCATACTGTCCCATTGACCAGGTATCCTTTAACAGAAAGTCTCCGCGATCTTCCGAGATAGCTGTTGTCGCGCCGGGGACAATGACCGATACCGGCCCTGCCCCGGTATCCAGTGTCTGTAACTCCTCGTTATCAACGAGATTATAGCTACCTTCCAGATTCAGCCTGACCGTGTGGCTGGCCCAGCCCGACCATTCAAGTTCAGTCCGTGCGATCAATTCCTTTTCAATCTGATAAGTGTCCTTGATCGTTTCTGCGGTCTGTATACCGGCGGCATTGATATTGAGCTGGGTTGTGAGTGCATCCTCGGCCTCGCGTGTTGCAAACAACAGCAGATTACCCGAGAGATTGTCTGTCAGATTGCGTTCCAGGGTTATCCCGGCCTCAAACTGGAATTCGTCACTGATACCTTCTGTCAGCTCATTACGCGTGCCCTGTCCAACCGGGGTACGGTCGGAAACAAACTTCTCGCCGCCGTCCTGGATACCGATCTGCGAGTTCCAGGTCAGCAAGGTTTCGCCGACCCATTTCGAGGCGGTCAGGTCGAAATTGGCCTCGAATTCCTTCTGATAACCATGCTCAAAACGCTCCTCGGTCAGGTTACCGTTCCCGTCTATGATGTCTTCATCGTTACGCTCACTGAATGCCTTGCGGAAGATATCCAGACCACCGTTAAAGTCGATACCGCGCCAACGGTCGGACAACGAGATATTTGTAAACCAGGGCAGCGGCGGCATATCGGCGTTGCGATAGCCCACAACAGACCAGCGTACGGCCGCCGGGGTATCGGTACGTAACACCACGTTTGCCACCTGTGGTTCACCCATCAGTTCAATGTCCCGAACCGGACCACGTATCAGTTCGATCCGCTCAACCTGGCTGGCCGGGATACGGTCGAGTATCGATGGCACGGTCACGCGTTTGCTGCTGGGCCGACGCCCGTCGATCAGCACATTACCGGTATCCGAGCCGTACCCGCGTAGCTCGCCGCCGAAGTTCAGGCGAAACCCGGGCAATTGTCTTAGCATGTCAAGAGCGGAATCAGGGCGAAACCGGTCAAAAAATGCGGCGGGATAACCAAGCACATCCTGTTCAACCATCACCGGTTCGGCAGCCGGGTCTGTCTCTTGCTGTCCGGGTGTATTGGGGGTTTGTGCGCCTGCGGTCGAGACAGCCCCAAGATACAAGGCCATAGTCAGGATATGCAGGTTCAGTTTGGTAATTGACACGTCGCTTTTTCTCCACCCTCGGGGTCTATATTCAATTTTTAACGCAGACACGACGGGGATGGGGTCTACCGGTTACCCGACTTCCCTGGAGTGCGGAGGCCGACATTAACGATTCAGCGTCGGGATTACAAGTCACCCCCCTGTATTTTCAGCAATGATTTCACAATTGGGCGGGGGTATTCGGCAGACAGGGTTTGCGGCCTTTTATCCTGTATAACTGGAGCGCAACTGGTATTACAATAGGCCTTTACAGGCTGTTTTCTTTAACCGGAAAACGGGGAGAGTTACGAACATCCAAGGGGTAACACATGATTCGGTTTCCATTGCTTACGATACTGACTGTATCGGTTTTTTCGGGGTCAATCGCTCAGGCACAACAGATACAGGTTTCAGAAGGCACAGCTGCGCAACGTAATCTGGTACACGCCCCGTGGAATCCCGATGACATGGATAAACGTCGCAAGGATGTCGGTCTGATTGGGCCCGGCCCGCAAACGGCCATACCAGAGGCGAGATTCCCTGGTTATCTGAAGTCGCCGGAAACTGTGGATCTGATGATGCCGCAGGCGATGGCGGCGGTTTCGCAGAAAGGTGGCCGGACCCCGCTGGGTATTGTTGAGCCGGGCGAGATCGTGCTGATTGTGGTCCCCTATGATGCGGAACCGATGGTTCAGGAGGCGATTACGCTCGCCTTTGAAAAACGCAAGATCGAGGCACGTATTATCTATGAAAACGACCTCGTCGGCGTGTCGAAAGAGGATATGGGTGCGCTCAGGCAGGCCAAACAGTTATTCAAGGCCGGTGACGGGCAGCAGGAATCCGGTGGCATGTTCCAGCAACTGGGCGCGTGGGGCGATTTTAATGTGTATAAGGACTGGATTAAGCAACACGACCCGGTCTATTACAATGCGACCTGGCCTGAGATCAAATACCCGAACGAAAAACTGGCCGAGCTGGACAAGAACTATAATCTGGCCGTATCCACGGCCGTGATCAAATATCTGGACGAACACGAGGAGATTGACCGGGTGTTTTTCCGCACCGGTGGCCGGACGCTGGCGCGTGCCTCGCTGAAGCACCAGGGCAAAAAGCTGGTTGGTAACTATACCTATATGAACCAGTATGACCTGATGAGCCAGGTGCCGAATGTGCCCGCTGACGTGTGGCGCATGCTGGAAGGCAAGGTAATCGACCCGCTAGGTTTTGTGGATCGCTATGAGGCCACCGATCCGGAAGGTACCGCCCTGTGGGGTGAGGTCACACCGGAAGAGGCAAAACACTGGGCCGAGGGCTCCTACCAGCAGGGACATCTCTACATGCTGCCCAGCCAGTCCAGCGGACGTTATCCCTATTCCAGGATCAATTACCCGGCGACCGGCACGAACTGGATCGAACCGACCCAGTTACGTACGAACGGCATCGTTGCCTCGACGAACAGTCATGCGACCAATCATGCACGTATCGAGGTCCACTTCAAGGAAGGTTATATCCAGAAGATCATCGGTGGTGGCCTCTACGGCGATGGCATGCGTCTGTCGCTTCAGTATCCGAAGATCAACGACATGACCTGGCCATTCCAGAAACGGCCGGGATTCTGGTATCTGTATGAGGCCGGTACCGCGACCAATCCGAAATACTTCAAGCACCCGGGAGAAATACTTGAGGGTGGCAATATGTCCGAGCGCAATGCCGGTGGTGTCATCCACTGGTCATTTGGTGTCGAGGTGCAGAATGGTCCGGAACCGGGTAATAACACCATGATTTCACCCAAAACATTCCAGTTCGCCAAGGACAATAACCTGCCGGTCGGTCACGGCATGCATCACCATAACCTGTTACCAACCTATCAGGTCCGCATCCGTGACGGGGGCAACTGGATCACACTGATCGAGCACGGCCAGATCCAGACCTATACGGATCCGGAAGTACGCGCGCTGGCCTCACGTTACGGCGACCCGGACGTGTTACTGCGTCGCGACTGGATACCGGAATTACCGGGCATCACCGTTCCGGGAGACTATGACCGTGATTATGCGTCGGACCCGGGTACCTACTGGATCAAGTGGGCACACAGTATCCAGGATGGAACCAACAAGTACCTCGGCAAATAAACACTAATCAGGCTAACGATGGGGCGGCACACGTGCCGCCCTGTTTTATTATTAAACATGACCGGAGTTTCCGGAGGCGGTTGGTTTGACGCCCGGAGTGGCTGGCCATCAGCATTGGGAGTAATGGTTCTGAGCACGTTAATCTATCTCGCCCGCATACTCGGCAAGCGGTCGTTTCTGGTATTCACTCTGGTGACATTTCTGGTTGTCTCGATACTCGCCTCGGTCAATATCGCCTCGCGTTATGCGCTGAAAAAATATGTCGAGGACCAGCTCGGCAGGATTAACTGGGACATCTCCGGTTACCAGTCCGGTGATGTGCATGCGATACGCGAGATGGCGCGGACGATGCGTAGTACCGACGGTATTATCAACCATAACAGCCTGGTGTTCCTGAAAAACTCGCTGACCACAGAAGACATTGCCTACATCGACGGACAACCGATGCGTATGCCCTGGCTGTCGCTGCTGACTGTATCCGATACCTCTACATTGCCACTGAACATCCGGCCGATGCAGGGCAAGGCGGTACTGGTGCTGGTGGGCACCAAGTCGCAGATGGGTAATGCCTACGCTGAATTACAAAACCGCAAGCGCTTCGAGCTGAAGATTGAAAACCATCATATGTTTGATGAGCCCGTGGTAGTCGACCCGGCTACTACAACGGAAGAGCATGTCGATACCCCGCAGGAAATGGTCAGTATCCAGGTGCTGGACATAGAACTGGAACGCACCATCCGGATTGAACGCAACGATCTGAACCGCTGGTTCCTGGAGCAGACCA
Source organism: Klebsiella pneumoniae (assembly GCA_945878555.1). Lineage (GTDB taxonomy): Bacteria > Pseudomonadota > Gammaproteobacteria > Eutrophobiales > Eutrophobiaceae > Eutrophobius. Next base: position 72,019 of record CAMDWI010000019.1, on the reverse strand, counting down.
GTTCACCCTCGCTGATTCCCGAGATCGGTGCGATCCTGGTCACACCATATAACGAGACGCTATTGAATAACTTCGATGCGATCGCACGTGGTATCTCCACGGCCCACGTTGATGGCGATGTGCACGAAGAGGCCGGCAATTATTTTCCTGACATCATCCATCTGCTGAAGATAGACACAGACAGACTGATCTCTGGCTGGGACATACGTGGTTCACTGGAAAACCTGACCAACCTGCAGGCCTTTCTTGACGAGCGCATCTTCGGGATCGGACCACGGGTGTTTCTCGACAATTCCACCCGCGTGCTGCTTGAGCGCATGAATGACACCGCACAACGTGTCGGCCTGATCAGCCTGCTGATCGCGTTACCGCTGATCTGGGTTGGCTGGATCCTGATGGGCAATCTGTCCGGCATGTTATTGCTGAATGAACGCCGCAAATTCGGCCTGATGCGCCTGCGCGGAGTCTCCGGCAAGACGATGGGCCGGGCCTTGCAGATCTCGATCGGCGCCGGTGCGCTGGTCGGTGGCATACTGGGTGCAATCGCAGGCACGCTGTTACCGCTGTGGTTCTATGATGGCGGGATGTTGCCGTTGAAGACCATCCTCATCGTACAGCAACCCTATATCCTGCTCACCTTCATCCTGATAGGTGTGATTGTCGCACTGGCTGTCAGCCGCAAACTGGTCAAATATGCCTCGACCATCTCTCCGCTGGAGGCCTCCGGGCGCGTCGTCCAGTCAGAGGCCGACCAGGCCAATGTGCGGTTTGGCCTGGCGGGCATGGTGGCGTTGACACTGGGCAGTTACAAGATCATTGCCTGGATGTTGAACTTTTCCGTTGCCTCGTTCAGTGAGTCGTCGTGGTTGAGGACGGCCGATCAGGCGCTCGACTTCGCAGGGTTTCCGCTGTTCGTGTATGGACTGGTTACCTTCCTGGTTTCGCGCAAACAACTGATGAATCGCGTGCTGCAACTGATAGTTGGCATGATAGGCGGACCGATGCACCAGCTGACGCTGAAACACATCTCTACCCGTCCGCAACGTATTGCCGGCTTCCTGTTGATCGTGGCAATGATGAGCACGATTGGTTTATATCCGACGGTGATGACGGCGGTGTTCGATAACAAGATTGAACGTGGCACCCGTATCCAGGTTGGCTCGGACATTCAGTTGACGATCAACGCCTCTGACATCGTCAGTAATGACCTGCTGGCAAGCGGCGGTGTGGGTGTGCAATACCGGGCCATCAAGGAAAAGATCCCGGCACTGATAGACGCGATGCAGAAGGTCGAGGGCGTACGCAATGTCAGCTGGACGCTGTTTGAAGGCGTCTCTGATGGTGTGTATATACCGGGTTATGGTTTTAACGGGCTGCCGCTGTATTTCCTGCCCGACCCTGATCTGTACATGGAGAAGGTCTATTCGGAAGAGTCGCTGGCTGAGCAGGGCACCTTCTCCGGCCTGATTTCGGGGCTGAAAAATTCCGGTGTCATCCTGTCCCCTGCCGTCGATGCGTTTGTCGACAAGGCCCCGGGTGAAACCACCCAGCTCGGTCGCAAGACAGACGGTGAAAACATGGTCCAGGCGACCGTGGCCGGGACAACCTGGTATCTGCCTGGCAGTCCGCTGGTCTCGGTCACGGATCGTGAATCCTTCGATACGGCGCGCGTTGATTATGTAAACCATCTGTTTTCCAACAACGCCTATATCGCGCTGGATCCGAACCCTGCCGCTATCCAGGATCTTGATGTGCTGATCTCCGGGGTGCAGTTCGCCGTTCAGCTTCAGCCCGGGTTTGATGCGGCAACAGTCAGTGCCGGATTGATCAAGTCCTTGCCAATGGAACCGTCCAATATCCGCACCTATGACCAGGAGATCAACAAGATTGGCAGTGATATGTATATCTTCCTGGCCCGACAAAACGTGCAGATTTATCTGTTAGGCGGTTTGTTGCTCGCCATTATCGGGATCCTCTCGGTTGCCTATACCAACTATATGGAAGACCGTCGCACACTCGGTCTGCTGCGTATACGCGGTGCCGGTCCGGGGCATATGTTGCGTTTTTTCGGGTCAGGCATCTTTGCGCCGTCCTATATCGGGCTGCTGATCGGGATCGCGGTGTCGTTGATTGTCGGTTATGGCATTACCAATCTGGTCTGGCAATTGCGTCAGGTTAAAAACATCCTGTTGTATCTGGTGACGCATCTGGCCATTTCGGGTATGACGGTTGTGATCATGGTGGTGCTGTTTGCGGTGATCACGCTGGTTGGGTTGATCTTCAGTCGTTGGGCGTTCCGGAAGTCGGTGCGTGAGGGGTTGAGTGAGGGTTGAGTTCTTCGTTTTGTGGATACGCCAGGCTGTGGGATCCGTATCCCGGCATGGTCGTTTCAGACACGCCGTGAATACGTCCGTGTAGGCTCGGGTGCCGCATCCATGCGGCACACGGTCTTGCACGACCATACCGGGATACGGATCTTGCAGGCGTTTAGTCCGGCAAAAGAATTTGAATAGTTTAATTAAGGAACAAGTGCATATGAGTGAAAAGCAAACGATGATAAGTGTCGACAATGTCGTTAAAAAATACATGACGGCGGCGGGTGAGGTGCATGCCTTGAAACAGATCAGCTGGCAGGTCGGGCGTGGTGAGGCGATTGCGTTGATGGGACCGAGCGGTTGTGGCAAGACCACGCTGCTGAATTTGATAGGCTCGATGGATCGTGCCTCCGATGGCAGTATCGTTGTCGATGGTCAGGACGTGACGCGGATGTCTGAACGCCAGGCCGAACAGTACCGGCTGAAAAAGGTCGGGTTTATCTTCCAGTTTTTTAATCTGGTGCCCTCACTGTCTGCCATTGAGAATCTGGAACTGCCGATGATCCTGGCCGCGGTGCCGAAACAACAACGTCTGGACAAGGCCCAGAAACTACTCAATATGGTTGGTCTCGGTGAAAAAGGCCACAAGCGGCCCGAGGAACTGAGTGGTGGTGAACAGCAGCGCGTCGCGGTTTGCCTCGCGCTGGTCAATGACCCGGACGTCATTCTGGCCGATGAACCCACCGGTAATCTGGATGTGGCCAATATGGAGATTATCACCCGTTTATTGATCTCGCTGGCGAAGGAACAGGGTAAAACCGTGATTGTTGCAACGCATGATCAGAAAATGGCCGATACCTTCCCGAATATCTACCGCATGCGTGATGGAAAGTTTGAATCACACATCGTTTCAAACTAGGATCTACTGTATGTACACACCGATTTTCAGTTTGTCTTCTCGTCGTAAACCTGGAGTAACCACCATGTCGAATTTTCGCCTTTCCCTGATTGCCCTTTGTATGACTACCCTGTCGTCTGTGTTTTTGACTGTGCAAGCCGATGGCCACCTCACACCTGAGCAACAAAAGATGTCTGCGCAACAGCGTAATCTGGTGCATGCCCCCTGGGATGTGGCCACATTGCCTGAATTACGCAAGCAGGTCGGACTGATAGGACCGGGTACTACGACCCCATTTCCCGAGGCACGCTTCCCCGGTTATCTTAAAACGCCGGAATCTGTAGAAGAACTGATGCCACAAGCGCAGTTTGCCGTGACCCAGAAGGGTGGCCGTACCCCGCTCGGGTTGACCGACCCCGGTGATATCGTGCTGATACCTCTGCCACACCACGCTGACCCTTTGGTATCCGAATCCATTACCAAGGCATTCGCCGCACGTAGGGTAGAGGCCAGACTGATTTATGAATATGAACTGGCGGGCATCGACAAAAAAGACCTGGAGATCATCCAGAAGGTAGAAAATGTGTTCAAGGCTGGTGATGGTCAGCAGGAACTGGATTATTTGAACTCGACCGGTCGCTTCCCGGACTGGGACGAGGCGGTCCGGTGGACCCGCGAGAAGGATCCGGTATTGGCCGATGCAACCTGGCCGAAATTCAAATATCCGGATGAGCGGATCGAACAACTGGCAAAAGGTTATAACAAGATCGTTGAGGCAGCGGTAATCAAATATCTGGACGAACATCCGGAAATCAACAAGGTTTTCTGGCGCACGGGCGGTCGCCCCTTTGTGATGCAAGCGCTCAAGCACCATGCCAGCAAACTGGTTGGTAACTATACCTATCTGAATAATTTCGACATCATGAGCAAGGTTCCGGCCTATCCTTCCGATGTCTGGCGAATGATTGAAGGCAAGATGATTGAACCGATGGCCTATACTGACCGTGTCGAAGTGACAGATCCTGAGGGCAGCGCATTTTATTTTGATATAAACCCGGAGCAGGCAAAGATATGGAGCCAGGGTTCGTATCTGCAGGGCCATATCTTCATGATCCCTTCTCAATCATCCGGAGTATTTCCGTTCTCGTTTATTGAATATCCCGCTCTGGAGAATTCCTGGTTACCGACCGTGCAGATGACCACGGCCAATGGTGTAATCGCCTCCAGTAACAGTCATGCCTCCAACCATCCGCGTATGGAAATCCATTTCAAGAATGGATATGTGAAGGAAATCAGGGGCGGCGGTTTATATGGGGACGGATTCAGGCTGTGGCTGAACTATCCGAAGATCAATGAGCTGACATGGCCATTCCAGAAAAACCCGGGCTTCTGGTGGTTATTCGAGGCAGGTACTGGCACCAATCCAAAATACTTCAAACATCCTGGTGAAATGCTGATAGGCAGCAACATGTCAGAACGTAATGCAGGCGGTGTAATTCACTGGTCATTTGGTTCAGAGGTGAAAATGGGGCCGGAACTGGACAAGGAAAAATCGGACCGTTCACCCGATTCGGTTGCCTTCGGCAAGGAACACATGGTACCGATTGGTCATGCCATGCATAACCACATGCTGTTACCGACCTATCAGATCCGCATGCGCGACAGTGGCAAGTGGCAGACGGTGATCGAGCATGGCCAGATCATGGCCAGTACCGATCCTGAAGTACGGGCGATTGCCTCTCGCTACGGCGACCCGGACGAGATCCTGCGTCGAGACTGGATACCCGAATTGCCCGGTATTACCTCACCGGGTAACTATGACCAGGATTACGGATCAGACCCTGGCAAGCACTGGATGAACTGGGCCCACAGTGTCCTTAATAACACCAACAAGTACATGGGCAAATAACGAGACCGATGATTAATCAGGGACCGCTAAACAGGGTTATCACCAGACGCACTTTATTCGCAACCACGATGGCCGCCTTGGCGGCTGGCATGTTGCCGCTTACCATGGCAGTCGAGCTGGATGTCCCCTACGTGGAGACACCGGACAATATCGTTACGCTGATGCTCGACATGGCAGGGATCACGGACAGCGACTATGTCATTGATCTCGGTACTGGTGATGGTCGTATTGTAATCGGGGCAGTCAATCGTGGTGCGACCGGCCTCGGTGTCGACCTCGACCCACAACGAATTGAAGAGGCCAGACTCAATGCCAACAAGGCAGGAGTCTCTGATCGCGTCAAATTCGAGGTGGGGGACCTGTTCCAGACCGATATCAGTGCGGCGACCGTGGTCACGCTGTTTCTGAACAGTGAAGTAAATATGCGTCTGCGCCCTACCCTGTTTGAACAGTTAAAACCCGGCACCCGTGTCGTATCGCACAATTTTGATATGGAAGACTGGCAACCGGATCGGCAGGAACAACTGATGTTGAATGCGAACAATAACTTCTATATCCATGACATTTTTTACTGGGTAATTCCGGCGGATGTCAGTGGGGAGTGGGAAAATGCGGCGGATAAATTCCGGATGACTATTGACCAGCAGTTTCAGGAAATCAGGGTCACAATTTCCATCAACGGTTCCGAATTGGTAGCAAATAAATCAGTGGTGGTGGGAGATACGCTGGCGATAAGTGCGGTCGACCCGAACACGAACCAGACCTACAGTTTTAATGGCCGCATTTCGGACAATGCCATACGTGGGAAGAAAGAATCTGGCACCATAAAGACGGACTGGATTGCTACCCGTATCAACTAGACTATTCGTGTTATCTTGCTACGGGTGAGGTTTCTGTAACCTCGGTTGACTTGACTTCTGACCCTGAAGTAACTGTTCCGTTTTCATCAAGTGATGCAGCAAGACTTTCAAGACCAACCGAAATCAGCCATCGACGCAGATGAAACCTGAAATCTGATTCTGCCGTCCTGTTCTCAAACTCTGTTCGTACTTCGACAAGTTGCTTCCCGGACTGTTGCAATGTCTTGTATACACCCATCGTGTCTGTATAGGCGTCTATCAGGTCTATCATATAGACACTGGCACCATCCATTTCGAGCTCTTCAATAAAGGCCTCGGGGCCTTCCATCGCCGAGATATAATCAAGTAGCTCAATGGATATTTCGAGCGCATGTGCTCCGGCAACGGCGCGTCCTGCCTGGGGATAATCACGCAAAGCGGAGGTCAACTGCAGATAAATTCCATCCTCTTCCTTGAGGTGATTCAGCATTTCCTCGATTTCTTCCTGCATGGCGATCAGATTGATCCGCAGGTTTCGTACCTCAACATCTGGCCAGCTTGATACCTGTCTTCTGCCTCGCGCGACATCACCGAGGACCTTCTTGACCTGGGCCATCGTAGTTTCGACAAGATCATTCTTGTTATCAATAATAAAATCGTTCCAGTAGTCCTCGCCATGGGCAAAAACAGATACGGGATTTGACAGCAACAAGACTGACAGGAGGGAAATAGTCTGAAAGAGGGAGCTAAAGCGCATAGTCAGCAGATTATCGAATCAGACTATATATGGTCAACTGATCAATTCAAATCAGCGCCAACCGGTGTATTGCACACCGGTTGGCGATTGATCACATCAGTCCTGTAGCAACTCTAGTTATTGGCAGCGACCGGTGTTTCCAGCTTGACCGGGGCATCCTTGTCAGCCCACACCAGCTCACCGTTGATAAACGTCATCATTACCTTGTTCTTGTGGATCTCTTCATCCGGTCCTGTCGTATAGTCCTTGTCCAGCACGATGAAGTCGGCATATTTACCTTCTTTCAGGTTTCCGGTCAGGCTGTCTGAGAACATCGAAAATGCGGACCAGATGGTCACCAGTTTTAATGCGACGATCCTGTCCACGGCCTCATTGATATTAATGATCTGACCGGTCTTGTCGTTCTTACGCGTTACGATCGCCTGCAAGCCTTCAAAACCACCGTATTCCACGGCCACATTCACACCGGCATCCAGCGCCGACTTGATCGGGGCGATCTGGGTCAAGTCTCCACCCATATAGCGCTCGACAAATCCCGGCTCATCATTAAACGCACGATGCGGGTCGACTACCAGCGTGAAATTGTACTTCTTGGCAATCTCATGCATCTGCGGGTCGTGGCCCAGCAGGGTGCCGTGAGCAAACGTGTGGCGCATAGAACGCACGCGTTCCAGCGTCAGGTCACGGTTTACTTCCATTGACTTCTCGACAAACTCACCCGCCATCTTGATCATACCAGGGCCTACTCCATGCATACCCACAAAGCGCCAGCCTGCCTGTAATGCACCTATCAGCAAGGCGTTGGTCGAGGCCGAGTTTACATCCGGGCAGTTTTCCATACGCGGATCTGACAAGGGCTTGAAGCCACGCATACACGGACCATTGACCGTATCTCCATCACCCTCGGAACCGACGCCACCCAGCCACAACCACGGATTGCCATCTTCCATCTTGGTCCAGGAGTAGCCACGGTCTGTATAGAATGCTCGCACATGGTCATCACCGTATATCGGCTGACGGGCCTGTTCATAATGCCAGCCAAACCGTACCGGCAGCTTGCCGTCTTCGCGCAGCAACAGATACATGGCCGAGACTTCAGCCGACTTGTCCAGACGCGACTCGAACTGCGTCACTCCCTGCGGCCACAGATTACGCTGTACATGCACCTTGAAGGCCTGTCCCAGTTCATACGGTGTGGGAGCACTACCCATCGCAACCGTCTGGAAATGGCTCCACGGTGGTGAGGTTGTCATAACAACACGCTCACCTACATTTTCCACACCCGGATTACTTGCCTCCAGACCGGTACGCAGCGTGGGCCACACCTTCATGATGTGCTCAACCGCTGAATCGTTTAACAAACGCGCACGATGTCCAGCCATTACCACACCGGAAACTGTCGCGGCGATAACTACTACCAATACCTTTAATCCTGTCTTGCTCATATTCATTTTCATAACTCCTTTCAAGCGGCCATGTATGCGGGCTTAAAACTCAAATGTGAAAAGCTCTTCGATGATCGGGTCACCGTTTTCTGCCTTGGTCACGTGATACCAGACACCGGGATCCTTGTCGCTGATGTGGATACCACCACCACTCATCAGTACGGCCGGATTCTCCGGGATGATCTCGCTCAACTCATCAGTGCCAATGGGTGCATCGCCTTCTTTCGGTGCGCTCATCAGGAATGACACGGAACCCAGGTCGGGGAACTCTTCACCGTTCGGGAATAACTCGACACCGATCCAGGCGGCAGGATCCACTTTCTCGCGTTCCTGCAAGGCACCAACTGCTTTCGCTACTTTCGCCATCGTTTCTTCGACGTTCTTGCCTACAACCAGATTGATATAGTAGCCAACCAGTGCACCTGGCAGATTAAACATCTCACGGGCGATCTCTTCCATCGACCCCTGCGGATGGTGGTGATTATTGACGATACCCGGGATGACGGTCTTACCTTTCAGGTCCATTACAGTTGTTTTCGGGCCTTTCAGTGCAAGTATGTCCTTGTCGCTACCTATCTTCAGGATCTTGCCATCGCGTACTGCCATCGCCTGTGCGATTGTGCCGGGATTGCTGTTATACGCCTCGTCATCCATTGTAATGATCTTGGCGTTATGGACGATTAACTCAGGATAGTTAACCAGGATGTCGGGCAGGCTCTGGGCCGAGACCCCCTGCGCGAACAAGGCGAAGACAGTGACTGTCAGCACCAGTAATGGTGAAATCACCAGCTTGTTTATCATATTACCCCCTTACTGCATTGGTTTATTAAAAATTCTGTCCAGACGACTACTTAAATATAGCAAAAAAACAAAGGCCCGATCAGTTCCGGATCGGGCCTTCGCCACTCATGCTACATTGTTTACTATCAGTTTCCGAAGTTGTACCGGAACTTTATACCGTACGATGCAAAATGCTTGGTATCCAGGTTTATCGACCTGAAAGGCTGCGGGTCTATGTCGTTTTCCGGGAAATAGCTGGTACGCGGGTGCAGCAGATTACGTGCGTAAACCGACCAGGTCCAGTTTTTCTCGGCATCACTGATACCGGCATTGAGTGACAGATCTTCATTATCATCCATCATGATGTCCTTGCTAAAGCCGGTATTGTCGGTGATATAACCATCCGAGATGAAGCCCTGCGCATTCAGTCCGAGCAGATAGTTCGTCCAGACCGGAACCTCATAGTCGGCGTTCAGCACAAACTTCCAGACAGGTGCATTCGCACCGCGCTCACCGCTACGATCAATAGTCGAATTGACAACATCACAGCCCGACTCTGCCGGGTTCTGTTCCTCGACCTCGGTACAGGTGGACAGGAAGTCTACCATCGTGTTGTCCATCAGCACGCCACCAAGATTCAGCGTCAGATTGTCGGTTGCAGCATAATCGACAGCAAATTCAATACCCTTCACCCGTTGCTCACCCGCGTTACCGAATGAAATAAACGAGTTATTGGCTAATGCCTGTGTCGTACCAATCTGCAGGTCCTTGATCTTCGTATCGAACGCAGAGATGTCATAACGCATGGTTCCGTCAAACAGGTTGCCCTTGGCACCTATTTCCCAGTGGTAGGCGTATTCCGGTTTGAATTCAAACGCCGAGGATGCCGAACCACCCGGTATGATGGCAGGATCGCCTGGGTGACGTATGGTCGGGAAGGTTGCAAGACTGCCGTCCGCACCACCGGCCTTGAATGATTCCACATACTTCACATAGGTCGTGTGCTCATCATTAGGGCGGAAGCTGATGACAATCTGCGGATCCAGTTCAGTCGAATTTGCCACGCCCGGTGCCTGATCAACGCCGTCCCACATCGGTGCCCTTGAAGCCAAAGGTATCAATGGGGAATTAATCGGAAGATTGGTAGTTGTATAACCAACCGCAGTAGCACCCTGCCAATAACCGGTCAAAGAGTTGAAGCCGGGGCATCCGGTTGTAGTACGACATCCGTATGGCAGCGTCGTAGCGGCGCCAGTGACCGGGTCGGCCATAATCCAGGTGTCATAATACCCGGTAATTTTGGTTTCCTTCTCAACGTTCGCATAACGCGCACCAACACTGATGCTCAGTTTGCCATCCAACAGTGCATCATAGGAGATATTGGCAAACGCACTACGCCACAGGCCGGTACCCTCATAGTTTTTCACACGGATAGGCTGATCGGTATTACCGCGAATTCCCAGGAACACAGACTCTTCATCGATATCCTGCAGATACAGGCCGGCCATCCAGGTCCAGTCGCCGCCTTCCGCAGAGGAGATACGCAATTCCTGGCTATAGGCGCGGAAATCATGGTCGCGGTACTGTACGTTTGCCACCATCAGTGAATAGCGATTTTCACGGTTGGTCACACGCTCGTATTCGTCATAGGAACTCAGCGAGCTCAGCACGATACCATTGTCCAGTTCATACCGGAGGTCGAGGTAGGTACTCCACGGCGTCAGTTTCTCGAAACCGTCGGTCATATTGACACCGAACATGTCCTGGAACAACTGGTTGCCTGCCTCACGCACATCGATCGCGTTACGACTTCCATTTTCCAGATAACTGCCATCCGGTGCATAGAACGGACCGCTACCGGAACGCCCCTGATTGGTATGGTCTTCACAATCGACCAGCGGCTTGAACGGAATTCCGTGTTGATCGGACACACCGAGTGGCGGGTCTATCCATACGGCCTGATTCTCGAACGTAACAGACCCGGTCTGTTGTTCAGTTGCACTTGATATGATACATACGCCAGTGCCTTCTGCACCTTTATCCAGGTCTGCTATATCCAGTTTCGCAGTTGCCTGGAACGCCTCATTTGGCTTCCATTGCAACATGACACGGCCAGCAAGATTCTCATAGCTGGGGAACTTGGCATCGCTGACAATATCTCGCAGATAACCATCTGAGGAATCATATTTGCCGGCGACACGATAGCCCCAGGTATCGTTAATCGGTCCACCAATTGCAGCTTCAGCGACTTTAGTGCCAAAACTACCAACGCTCATATCAACATAACCTTCCGTTTCCGGAGTAGGCTTGCGCGAGGTGATGTTAAACGCACCCGCGATTGCATTCTGGCCGAAGTAAACCGGCTGGGGTCCCTTCAGGATTTCAACCTGCTGTACGTCCAGGAACGACAATTTAATCATTGAGGTACGTGCATAGTGTACGCCGTCCAGAAAGATAGGCGTTGACTGCTCAACAGAGAAAGCATCGGTTGTTGCCGCACCGAGACCACGTACCGACATACTCGGACGCAGATGCTCGGGCTCGACTATAACGGTCGGTGTAAACAGCGCCAGTTCATCCAGCGCGCGGTAACCCTGCTTCTGCAACATGTCACCGGTAACCGCCTCAAGAGAAATTGGTACATCCTGCATCGACTGGCTTCTGCGCTGGGCAGTTACTACGATCTCTTCCAGTGCGGACTGGGCATACACCGGTGTATTCACGGCAGCAATTGCTACGACACCAGCAACTGCGGAAAGAATCGATGTTGATACCGCTGTTCTACGGAAATTGTTTAACTGATTTGTCTTCTTCACTTTTACCCCCAGGGATTATTGATATTCCATGACAGGCCAGATTGTTCGTCATAACCAGGCTGTCAGTGACTACGCCCACCTGCAAAAAAATAACAAACCATTTCAAATAATCTGGATTGAAATCTTGCAACAGAGGGGACTTGTGTATCTAGCTTACAACGATAATGTACTCAAAACAACAGCGGATTTATTGTGCAACACAACAAAACTTTGATGCCGATGCACCTTTCACAAATATAATTAGTTTCGAAAGACTGGCGCGAGTGAAGTTATCCGAATCTCTGCCTGGCCTAAGCCCCGAATAATACGCCTGGATAGAGCCTGTATTCGAGCAGCAATATAAACAACACGTAGACAAATACTGTGGCTGACAACGCCATGATTGTGCATTGCCTGTACGTCTTACCCGCAGCAAGGCGTAAAAACGCAAAAATATACAGTGGTATACCAATAAGAAATCCGGTCAGGTATAGCACAACCAGAAAAAAGACTATCCAGAGAAAGCCCTTGATTTCTTTCAAGGTGTTTTCACTGGGAAGTGCCCCCGAAGACCGGGCGCTGCCTGGCGTAGACATCAATACCTTGACCTGGGAAATCACCTCCATCGCACTAAGTACAACAAAAATCCAGCCAGCAAACCGTGGAAATACGCCACTGCCGCCGGGGAAATCATATGCAGCGACCAGTAATGCAATTGCGACAAGCAGGATAATAGCTGCAACAACTGCCGCCGTTCCTGGTTTTACTACCGTACTGGAACCTTCCATTATTGTGGCTTCCGTTTGTTGAGAATTAACTGGATAAACGGTATCGACAATGCAATGACCGAACATGAAAAGAGCACCAGCGAGGTGTTGTCCCTGAAGAAGCCGGTCCAGTCTCCTTCAAACATGATCATAGACTGGGTGTAATTTTTTTCCATCAATGAGCAAAGTACCAACGCGATGACCAGGGTAATTCGGGGATAATCAAACCGTATCATCAAGTAACCCAGCAACCCGAAAAATGCGGCAGCGAAGACATCCCCGATCGTGTTATGTACTGCGTAGGCACCTACCAGTGAAACGGCTATCACCGACGGGATCAGGATGGAGGAATCGATATAGGCAATCCTGACCAGATAATAGGCCGCAATGCAGATAAATACTGCACTTAACATAATCGCCGCCAGCAACGCGAGCACCAGAACGAAAATGGTATATTCACGCTCGATTAATAACATGGGTCCGGGATTCAATCCATGCAGGATTAATACACCAAGAAACAGGGCCATCTCCGCACTGCCTGGCACACCAAATGCGAGTGTGGGTATCAGACCGCCGCCATCCTTGGAACAATTGGCCGCCTCCGGCGCGATCACGCCACGAATATCTCCCTTGCCAAATTGGCTCTTGTCTTTACTGATCTGAACGGCGAATGAATAGGACAGAAATGCAGCAACAACACCACCCACTCCAGGAATTGCACCGATAATAGTCCCAATCACGGATCCGCTAAGGAGTGTCTTGATATTTTTCAAGGATGCCTTCACACCGTCCAGTGTGTCGGTAAACCGGACGTTCATCTCGGTTCCCGGCTCAGTAATGCTACCGCCTTTTACGAACAACGCCATCATTTCGGCGATCGCGAATAATCCTATCAGCACTGGCACTATACCGAGGCCATCCCATAAATAATCCACACCCGCTGTATAGCGCTCCGTTCCACCTATCTCGTCATAACCGACAAAACCAATAAATAGTCCCAGACAGGCCGCCACCAGACCGCGCAACATGTTTCCACTTGAGACTGTCAACGAAGTCAAACCCAGCAATGCCAACATGAAAAAAGCCGGCGGACCAAACCAGAGTACTATCGTTTTAGCTACTGGCAAGACAAGTATCAGGGTAAACAAACCGAACAAACCGCCTATCGCGTGTGATGTTGCCGCCGCACCGATGGCCATGCCAGCCTTGCCCATTTTGGTCAATGGGTAACCGTCGAAGCAGGTTGCTGCATTCGGTGCGGTTCCAGGTGTATTCAACAGAATGGCCGTCACAGCACCCCCTGCGGTGACAGCACCCATCACGCCGCCCATCAGGATAATTGCCTGTTCCGGTGCCATTCCAAACGTCAGCGGTAGCAGCAATGCAATAGCAGTAGCACCGCCGAGTCCTGGAATAATACCGAAGATTATGCCGACGGTTACGCCTAAGGTCAGATAAAACAGGTTTATGGCATCACTGAACAGGTAGCTGAATGCTATCAGTACTGAATCAAACATTATTTTTTACCAACCTTGTGGTTTACTGCTGGTTCGGGTTGCTTAAATTGGCCTTGAACTTCTCATAATAGGTAAAGTTTTCAATAATAGCCGCAGCGGCCTGATCACCGTTCAGCGGGGCAACATCCATCTGTGCCTTGGTCGCTGCAGCGATAAATTCAGGATCGGTCATCGCCTTGTCAAAGGCAGACCTGAGCTGGCTAAGCAAGGCTGGATCCATACCGGGAGGCCCGGCGATCGAACGCTGTACATTCAATGGAGCCAGATCCGGATAACCAAGTTCGGTGAACGTTGCGACGTCTGGCAGATGTTTGCTTCGTGCTGTACCAGTCACAGCGAGCGCCTTCAGGTTGCCAGACTGGATATACTGCATGGCAGTTGAAACAGGTGACAAGGTAGCATTACCATCCCCCCGAACCAGGGCCACGAGTTGATCGGTCGTACCTTCATATCCGGTCAAAAACGTCGGATTTTTTTCCATCAACCCCATTTGTTCTGCCATAACCTGTATAGCAGCCAATACTGTCGTCCCGTATCCGATCGAGACAAACGTAATCTTTTCCTGTGCCTGCAAGTCCTGCAAGGTATTGATTGGAGACCCCGCCTGCACCAGAAGGACATAATCCTGGGATTCTACACGGCCTATCCAGCTCATTTCGCGCAGTTCATAGTCAATTTTTTCACCCAGAACGCTCGGCAAAACCAGCCCCGGCAGGTTGAAAATTCCCAATGTATATCCATCCGGTTTTGCACGGAATACGGTAGCTGTGCCACGACGACCACCGGTACCAGGTATATTCTCTGGCAATACCGTGATCCCTCCCCCGAGATGTTTGGCAAAAAACGGGGCAAACACACGAACAGTCGTATCAAATCCTCCGCCGGGACCATAGGGTATGACCATCTGTATATTATCTTCAGGGAATGTACCGCTGGACTGCTGGCTGCAACCCGTTAACAGAACTAATAACGCAGTGCACAACGTCATTATTTTTTTCATTACAACTCCCCTCTGGTCTTTATCCGGATAAGGTTACGATAGATTGACGAATAAATGCAAACGTATTTCTGTCCGTAAAAAAAGCGTAAAGAAAATCGCATCTACCCCGGACATGTGTGGTTAGTTATCAATGCAACCCTTCATGGGCGTGGACACGGGCAATCGAAGTGTAGTCTGCAGCGGGTTGGGTGTTCAGCTCAAATGCCGGTCTGATATCCCCCGCAACAGCAACCCGCTCCATGTGACGCGGGTAGGGATAATAATCATTCACGGCATAATGCTGACAATGACGGTTGTCCCATACAGCGAGTGTACCGGGTTGCCAGGTCAGGCGAAACTGATACTCCGGGATACTCGACTGATGATAGAGAATCTCCAGTATGTTCCGACTTTCAAGCTCTGACATACCATCAATACGCAGCGTAAACTGACGATTGACGTAGAGCACGCGTTGACCAGTCTCCGGGTGATTAATAACCACCGGATGCGACAGGTTAGGAAACATTTCTTCCATCTGCAGTAACTGCGCCCGTTTTTCAGCATCCCCCTTGTAGAGCACACGGAAGTTCTTGAAATCATGGGTCGCAGTAAGACCGCAGATAAACTCCTTCAGCTTTGGACTGAGGCCATCATAGGCTGCACACATATCGGCCCACATCGTATCGCCCCCGCGTTCCGGCATCTGCAAGCAGCGCAGCACGGTAAACTTGGTCGGGTACTCACGAAAAGTCAGGTCTGCATGCCAGACATCTGTAGACAGCACCGGATGGTCCTTGTCATTTTTTATAATCTGTAATTCAGGAATGTCTTCCCGCTGTGGACGGAATGGATTCTGTTCAAGTGGGCCAAACCGTTTGGCAAAGTCTATCTGTTGTTCTGCCGTGATATGTTGTTCGCGAAAAAATATGACCTTGTTTTCGAGCAGGGTATTGTAGATAACGTCGAATTGCTTGTCGGACAACGGGCGAGCCAAATCAACACCGCGAATCTCCGCGCCAATTGTCCGCTGGCATCGGACGACTACCGGTTCAGAATTATCCGGGACTACATCAGCTGCGCACATCGTAAACTGAACCTACTTTCAAATGTTAATGAAAGAGACTATGGTCGACGATACAACACCGCGTAATCTATGCTCTTGCCGTGTTCTTTCCGGCTCGGCCAGTTATCAACCTGGTTGACCAGCTCAAACCCGGCGGCAGTAAAATGTTCGGTCAGTTTTTCTACAGAGGTACCATGCTCATGATCATCCGGTGTGCCGTCCTGGTTGGACATATCATGCCGTGGCAGAAAATCAATTGCGATGATCATGCCACCTGGTTTCAATGATGCCAGCAGACTCTTCAGCATAGGCTCGGGATGGTGCATATGGTGAAACACCCTGCGCAGCAGTATCCGATCACAACATTGCTCCGGTAATTCCGTGTTTTCCGTCTTGCCCAGCAATACCGTGACACTGGATTTCCCGGCAACCGTCTTGCTGATCGCATCGACCTTCGACTGCTCAATTTCGGTTGCATAAACCCGCCCTGCACTGCCCACCGTATCTGCCAGAAAGGCTGCGTATTTACCATCGCCAGCGCCGACATCGGCTACCGTCATACCCTCAGTTAACTGCAACGCTGCGGCAATGCTGGCTGTTTCCTGTTCAAACGTCGGTGCAGTCGCGTCCTGGGCAATACTGCCAAATGTTGTCAGCGTGAATAACCCGCCGAGTATAAGTGAATAGACAGAACTCACCGCCATTGATCTGAACATACCCGCTCCCTCCCGATAGATGAATTTTGGAACCTCTGAATAAGAGCTTCCCTGTATGGTCGCCGTAATTTCGGATTACTCTATTCTGCCGTGTATCGGCACAAACAGGTCCTCAATCGGCATCTGGTTTGCTATAAAGCCCTGCTGCTGCATATATTTCACAAATGCCTCCAGCGTGGGGCGATTTTCTTCCACACCATACGCCCACAAGTCCTTGCCAAAGATCTCGTCTATCTCGTGCAGGTCATCAAACAACCAGGGCAGGATGTAACGCTGTGCAGCAGAGAAGTACATCTTGTCGATCGCCCACTTTCGGGCCTCAAGAAATGCCTTGAAAAGACTGGTCGCGATCCAGCGGTTCTGTTCATAGATCTCGCGACGTATGGCAACGGTGTGCATAATCGGGTGGATCTTGTATTCACGGTAATAACGTTTCTCTTCCTCACGCGCATTCGGAAACAGTCTTGTCACCTTGTCCGGATCAGTCCGCACGGAATCTGGCATACGTGAACCGAGCAAGGCATCGATATCACCGTCCCGCAGCATGTCCGACAAGGACTTGTCCGACGTGTTCTGGACAATATTAACCGGCTTTAACAACTTCGGCGGCTTGGGTGGCTTACCGTGTGAACCGGCTTTCTCAACGGCACCCTGCACCCACTGCACACCGGACAAGTCTACCCCATATATATTTTCCAGATCGCCACGGATCCAGATTGCGGCAGTCATCGTATAAAGTGGCACACCGATACGCTTGCCGGCCAGGTCTTTCGGGTTCTTGATTCCGGACTTCTTGTTTATGCAGATAAATCCGTGACGAAATGCCTTTGAAGGAAAAACCGGCAGGGCCACAAACGGACTGTTCCCGTGCGAACTGATCTCGACATGTTCAGACAATGACAGTTCCGACATGTCAAATGCCTTGTCTCCAACCATCCGATCAAAGATTTCACGGGGCGCCTGGATCTCAAGGTAGTTAAGATCAATACCTTCCACTTCGATGCGGTTGTAGGCAAGTGCTTCCATCCTGTCGTAAGGTCCGCAGGCAAAGCTTAATTTCAGTTTGGACATATGGGGTTTCCTGTTCGTCAAAAATGATTATTGGATGATGATGGCAAAAGTATAGCAGTTGTTGTCCCGCGAATCAGCGTCGCGGGACAACACGGTTTATCAGTCACTGACTATTTTTTGGCCGGGTCTGCATCGGGCCGGGTCACCATGTGACCGCAACCACACTTGTTTGCCCAGTATTCCCAGGCACGCCAGGTCTCGGTTGAATACGGGCTGTAACCGCGGTTACGTGCGTCAATCTCACCCTGTGACAGCGACTTGATTTTACCCCCAAGGCGAACTGCTGCCGAGAGTGCACGTGCATTGCGCGGCAAATAAACAGACATGCGCACAACTTCGATCAGTGAACGTGCGGCAGCGGCAAAACCATGGCCACGCATCAGCGCGACATTGTTGCCCGCCAACGTATTGGCCAGATCACGGCCCTGCTCGACATTGGTCACGAGCAGATTGGTCTCTCCAAACCGGTCTGCTATATCCCAGACCGGTACATGGGCGCCGATAAAGCTGCCCGAATGGATGACAGGGCGTAACGGCGTGCCATCGGCTATACCATAGGGCAAAATCTCTTCGGCGTGGGCATGAACCACGGCCATCACATCCGGTCGCTTTTCAAAAATACTGCCGTGGATAAACCGTTCCAGATAAAGTGGTCGGGTATCACCGTTAACGGGATTACCATCCAGATCGAGTTCAACGATATCCTCGGCCGTAACCAGTTCCGGCGCCAGCGAACGGGCAATAAAAAAAGTATGTGGATTGGACGGATTGCGGATACTGACATGACCGTACGCATCAACCACCTCTTCTCTCGCGAGGATACGGTTGGCGATAACAAGGTCATTAATTATTCGTTGCTTTTCATTCATGGCTGGCATCTTCCCGCGTTTATTGATCAGATAGAAAATCTCCGGGGCGCGCACTGTGTGTGTCTTTATTCCCCCGGATTTACCCTAGCTTGAGACGTTAACCAAGTCAAGAGTATGACCCGGTTTGAACATCTCACGCTCACAGATAAAATGTATTATCTGCTAGAGTGCCGACTGTCCAGGGGAAAGGCACCATACAATATCGGGGGATCCATGTTAAAAACCGCAACAAACCTGTCAGTCAGTCTGGTTCAGAAATACCTGCCGGACCCGTTCCTGTTCTGCATCATTCTGACTTTGATTCTATTCTTTGCCGGCATCACGCTGACCGGGCAGGGACCGGTAGACATGATCGTCCACTGGAATACAGGATTCTGGAGTCTGCTGGCATTTTCGATGCAGATGGTGTTGATCCTGGTCACCGGACACACGCTGGCCCAGACCCCCGTTATGCAAAAGGCACTGCGTGCGTTGTCCCGACCCGCCAATACACCGGGCAAGGCCATACTCAGTGTGACCTTTGTCTCCGCGATTGCCTGTCTTATTAACTGGGGTTTTGGTCTGGTTGTCGGTGCGCTGTATGCGCGCCAGCTGGCCAGGGACGTGAAGGGTGTGGACTACCGCCTGCTGATTGCCTCCGCCTATGCGGGCTATCTGGTGTGGCATGGAGGTCTGTCCGGCTCTATCCCCTTAACGCTGGCAACAGTCAGCCCGGATCTTGCAAAAATGACGATGGGTGCCGTGGTGGATCCGATCTCGACCTCTGCAACGATTTTCTCCACATTTAATATTGCCATTGTAGTCGTACTCGTCCTGACTGTGCCTTTCATTTGTCTGTTTATGCACCCGGACAAGCAGAATACCGTCACTGTCGACCCGGTCCTGCTGGAAGACAGGACAGTCATTATAGACCCGGCGCAAAAATACAGGAGCCCGGCCGACTGGATGGAAAACAGTCCGTTTTTCTCGATGGTCATCGGTACGATGGCCCTGGTATTTGTGCTCCGCTACTTTTACCAGAACGGTTTTGAGCTGAATCTGAATATCGTCAACTTTATCTTCCTGTTTGCCGGAATAATCCTGCACGGCACACCGCGCCGTTTTCTGAATGCATTGAACGAGGCTGCAAGGGGGGCATCCGGAATAATTCTTCAGTTCCCGTTTTATGCGGGCATCATTGGCATGATGACAGGTAATAATGCCGAAGGTATATCCTGTGCTGCCTTAATCTCCAACTGGTTTGTCAGTATCTCCACGACCGATACCTTTCCACTGTATACATTCATCAGTGCCGGTCTGGTCAATATTTTCATCCCGTCAGGTGGAGGTCAGTGGGCCGTTCAGGCGCCTATCATGATGCCTGCCGGTCTTGAGCTCGGGGTACCTGCGGCCAAAACGGCTATGGCGATTGCCTGGGGTGATGCCTGGACCAACATGATCCAGCCGTTCTGGGCATTGCCCGCTCTTGCGATTGCCGGACTGAATGCGCGGGACATTATGGGTTATTGTCTGATCGTGATGATCTATTCCGGATTTATTATTGGTATAGGTCTCAGCCTTTTCTAGAACGACAAGCGGAAGGACACTCAATGAAACCAGTATTTACCGACCCGTCCCACGCACTCGAAGGTGTGGTCAGGGACAACCAGACCCTCGCCGTCGGCGGCTTCGGATTGTGTGGTATTCCGGAAAACCTGATCAAGGCACTGCGCGACAGCGGGGTAAAGGGGCTGACCGTCGCCAGTAATAATGCTGGCACGGACCATTTCGGTCTGGGGCTACTGCTGCAAACCCGTCAGATCAAAAAGATGATCTCATCCTATGTCGGTGAAAACGCGATCTTTGAAGGACAGTTCCTCAGTGGCGAACTCGAACTGGAATTGACACCACAAGGTACACTGGCAGAGAAACTGCGCGCCGGTGGTGCCGGTATACCCGCCTTTTATACACGTACCGGGTACGGCACCCTGCTGGCCGATAATAAACCGGTACAGACATTCAAGGGCAAGGAGTATGTGCTTGAGGAAAGTATCACGGCGGATGTCGCACTGATACGCGCCTGGAAGGCTGACAAGGCCGGGAATCTGGTATTTCGTTATACCGCCAATAACTTCAATACCGCCTGCGCCAAATCCGGACGTATCACGATTGCCGAAGTTGAGGAACTGGTCGAGGTCGGTGAACTGGATGCCATGCACATCCATCTGCCCGGCAACTATGTCGACCGACTCGTGGTCTGTCCGCAACTGGAAAAACCGATTGAGCAACGCACCGTCGCCGGCAATTTCACCATGAAGGGCTTTACGCCGATACGCGAATGGCAGGCACGCAGGATAAGCCGGGAATTCCGTGATGGCATGTACGCTAACCTCGGTATTGGTATGCCCACATTGGTAGCGAACTACATTCCGGAAAATATCACAATCACGCTGCATGCGGAAAATGGTCTGCTCGGCGTGGGGCCGTTTCCAGTATCCGGTCAGGAAGACGCTGATCTGATCAATGCAGGCAAGCAGACCATTACCGCCCTGCCCGGCGCCGCATATTTTGACAGCACTGAATCATTCGCCATGGTACGCGGGGGACATATCGACCTGTCAGTACTGGGTGCAATGCAGGTATCACAATACGGGGATCTGGCAAACTGGATGATCCCCGGCAGCATGGTCAAGGGACCGGGCGGGGCCATGGATCTGGTGTCAGGCGTGAAAAAAATCATTGTGATGATGGACCATTGTGCAAAAGATGGAACGTCAAAACTGATGACTGAATGTACACTCCCTCTGACCGGACGCAACGTGGTCAATATGGTCGTAACCGATCTGGCCGTATTCGAAATAGATAGCCGCAGGGGTATGACCTTGCTTGAACTCGCGCCCGGTTCCAGTATCGGGCTGGTAAGGGAAAAAACCGCCTGTTCGTTCAGTGTTGCACCTGGACTGGAATAAATAACCAGATTCCATACAGACCGGTCGTTTGCACCGGTTTTCCTTCATTTAAAAATTGACATCAGGGACTGCCAAAGCCACAATTCTGGCATTCACTTCATTTAGTATCTTTATATCCACTGACACAGACTTAACGCGGGATTCTACCTTGGCTCAACTGACTTTATCGAATGGCAAAACCATCTCCTATCACGACAGCGGGACCGGCGCAGCTTTGCTGCTGCTGCACAGCTTCGGACATAACAAAAACCTGTGGTACCCGCAGCTGACCCATTTTCTGGAACTGGGTTACCGGGTCATTGCACCGGACATGCCAGGTCACGGTGAATCATCGTTCGACCCGGCCCGGCATACTGTCGATGGCATCGCAGAATCCTATATCGAGTTTCTGGATCAACTCGGGGTCAAAAAAGCCGTCATCACCGGTATCTCGATAGGCGGTTATATCACCCTTAAAATGATGGCCAGAAGACCGGACCTGTTTAGCGGGATGGTAATGATATGCACGAAGGCCGAGGCAGATACGGATGAGATCAAGGCCCGCCGACGGTCGCAGATAGACAATATCCGCAATAATGGCCTGCAAAGTTTTGTGGAAACGACCGCGCCGAAGAGGGTTGCCCCACGTATTGTTGCCGAGCGTCCCTGGGTAGTCGACTGGATCAAGATGATGAATTACACCGTAACGACGGATGCGAACGCGGCCACGCTGGAGGCCATGGCGTTGAAGGAAGACGACACGCCGACACTGGCAAAGATTACAGTACCTGCGCTGATATTATCAGGTAGTCACGACATCTTCATTCCGGTTGAATCACCGCACAACCTGAAAAACGGAATAAAAAACTCGGTACACCATGTGATCCAGGATGCCGGCCACGTTGCCAGCCTGGAAAATCCGACTGAAGTAAACCGGCATATGGAAGCATTCCTGAAAACGATCTGATTCAGAACATCCATTCATTCAACCAGAAGAGAGAACTAACTTGAAACTACTCACATTTACCACCGGCCCGAATTCCAGACAGCAACTGGGCGCCCATCTTGAAGGCACTACCGTAATAGATATGGCACGTGCCTATGAACTGGTTTTTAATGCCTCTGCACCGGACTGGTTTGGCTCGGTCAGCAATCTGTTGCACGGTGGCGAACCGGCAATGATGCTGGCAAAAGAAGTCTACAAAAAAGTGCAAGGCAAGAACGACGCTTCACTCAAGTATGATATGAACAGCATCCAGTTTCTCCCGCCAGCGGGTGACAGGGCGAAGATCATGTGCGTCACCATGAACTATGCCGGTCATGCCCATGCGAGTGGCAGCAAGCCTTCGGAAGATCCGTACTACTTCCTCAAGTTCGCCACTATCATGACACCGCATGGTGCCCCTATCTGTCATTCAAAAACTTCGCACAAGCATGACAGCGAGATAGAACTGGGCATCATCATCGGCAAACGCGGCAAATATATTTCACGTGAAGATGCAATGGACTATGTCGCTGGTTACACGGTGGTCAATGATTTTACCTTCCGCGACCGTCGCTCCCTGTCTGCCGACCCGAACAACGCCCGTCTGCACTGGTTTACCCTGAAAAACCTCGACAGTGCCTTCCCGATCGGCCCCTGGCTGGTGACAACGGACGAAATACCTGATCCTTACAAACTGGAAATAAAATTAACACTGGACAATGATCCAGATCATAAACAGGTCGGTAGTACCGACGGTATGATGCACAAAATATCGGATTTGATATATCACGCCTCAAACGGGCTGACGCTGGAACCAGGTGATGTCATCGCCTCCGGAACCCCGCATGAAGTGGCATTTGGCAAGGAAAGATGGCTGCGGGACGGTGACATCCTCCGTGCCGAAATCACCGGAATCGGTGCACTGGTCAATCCGATCAAGGCGGAAGTGTAGTAATCAACAAGCATAGTTTCAGACGAGAGGTGAGCCCAATATGAATGCACAGCCAAAGACATCACGAGAAGCGTTTATCCAGGATCTGCTGGAGAACAATTTCACGACCTTTTTTGTAGCCACTCACCCGAAATATTCGAAGAGTAATCCGGCATTCCGTTTTACACCTTCTCCGGTCAGCGTGGCTGTGCCCTACTCCTGGCAATACTCCGAAGCCAGGAAACGGCTGATGGAACTGAGCACGCTGCTGACACAGGACGAGGCGGAACGCAGGAACATCAATTTCGTCAATCCGGCGCTGAAAGATTTTATGCCCGGTGCCGCCCTGCCTACCTTGCGTGGCGGTATCCAGCTATTACTGCCGGAGGAAAAGGCCTTCTCGCATCGTCACTCCGCCAATGCATTCCGTCTGGTACTGGAAGCCCCGAAAAACGGAGCCTATACCATTGTTGAAGGTAACAAGCTGCCGATGAACAAGGGCGATTTGATCCTGACCCCGAACTGGACCTGGCACGATCACCATAATGAAGGTGATTCCCACGTTATATGGTATGACGGACTGGATGTACTGATGGCCTACTGGATTGGTGGCGTATTCTACGAAGAAATGAAAAACGAGACGGAAGAACATCAGTATCAGGACGTCAAACACGAGTCAAATGCAGTCACCGACACCTACGGTCCCGGCCTGATCCATCGCCGCAAGATGTTCCCTGACCACATACCGACCTCGGATAACACCTTGATTTATTATCCCTACAGCAAGTCGCGGCAGTTACTGCGTGACCTGGCAGCACAAGGCATGGGGAATCCGTATGAAGGGGTACTGCTGGAATACGTCAATCCGCGCAACTGTGGATCGACCTTCCCGACGATGAATACCTGTGTACGCCAGATTAATGGAAAGTCAAAAATAGAGGCTATGCACAGGACAGAAAATGTCCTTTACATCACGCTGGAAGGGTCACTGACATTTCATCTGCCTGACAACAAGACCTTTGTAACCCAGCCGCACGATGTCACAGCGATTCCATCGTGGGTACCGTACAGTATTACCAACAACGACAAGGAACCAGCCGTGCTGTTCTCACAATCAGACAGGCCGGTATTCCAGGCGCTCGGATTCTACCGCGAACAAATCGCCTGATGATGGCCGGGGCCAGGGTTTTTTATCGACTCTGGCCCCTGACTACCTAATAACTTTGGATACGCCAGAAAATACGCCTGATTTGATAATCCGACCCTTAACGCTGACCAGTTTCGCAAGGGCTGTAGCAAGGCTGGGTCTTGTTGCATTGTTCAGCTGTGCGTCTGCGCTGGCCCAGACAGAGGGGGCAAACATGGAAGATCATGCCGCCCATGTCCATACACCAGCCGACCAGCCTGCCCCGGCGCACGATGCGCATATGCACATTGAAGATGACGTCGAGCTCAAGGCAACCGCCTTCACTACAACCCTTGATGAATTGCCATCGGCTGAACCGGTACAGACAGTTGAATTAAACGATGGTGACGAATTCCATATTACCGCCGCTTATGTCAAAAAAGAGGTGGGTAATCGTACGCTCCGCATGTTGGCCTATAACGGGTCTGTCCCTGGACCGTTCATTCGTGCGCCACAAGGTGCAGAGATCACGATCCATTTTACCAACAATACCGATATCGACCAGACCGTCCATTCACACGGTGTGCGTCTGGACAACCTGTCTGACGGCGTACCCGGTCTGACCCAGGACAGTGTCAAACCCGGTGAAAGCTACACCTACAAAATCCGGTTTGAAGATGCGGGGGTTTTCTGGTATCACCCACATACACGCGAAGATTATGGACAGGAGCTGGGCCTCTACGGGAATTATCTCATTACACCAACCCAGGGTGACTACTGGAACAAGGTAGATCGGGAGATACCGCTCGTCATAGATGACCTGTTGATTGAGGATAACCGGATTGCCCGGTTTTATCACGAATTCACCAATTACGCGCTACTTGGCCGTTTTGGCAACCAGTTCCTGGTGAATGGCGAGACCAACTATATGTTGGGAGTCCGCCAGGGAGAGCGCATCCGGTTTTTTGTTACCAATGTTTCGAATGCACGCACCTACAAACTATCGATAGCCGGTATCCCGCTGAAAATAACCGGTGCGGATCTCGGCAGGTTTGAGCGTGAAACCTATGCCGAAAACTTCCTGATCTCTCCCGCTGAACGTATGGTAGTGGAAACCTGCTTCGATAAACCGGGTCATTACACACTGACACACAGTCTACCTGACAAACAAGTCACACTGGCCGGTTTCCATGTCACGGCGAATGACATCTCTGCCGCCAACTGCGCTGCACAGACCAATACATTACGTGTGAATAACGATGTGGTAACAGAGTTTGCCGGTATGCGCGACAGGCTGGATGACGCACCGGACAGGCGTCTGCTGCTGACAATAACGCTGGATGGACAAACCATAGACCATAGCGCGCATGCGCATACTGCCGCAGCAGAGCCTTCGACTACGGCTCCTGCGATCGATCATGCCAGTATGAACCACGACCAGCATGCCGGACATGGCGCCACTGAATCCTCTGCTCCGAAAGCGGTTGCGCCTGTAGTCGATGACAACCTGAAACTGATGCAATGGGACGATCCGGAACACAGCGATCGAAACCGGCGTACACCGGATATCAGCTGGAAACTGGTTGACCAGGACAGTGGCAAGGACAGTCATAATATTGATGACTGGATATTCAAACAGGGCCAACTGGTCAAGATCAGGATAACCAATGACATCAATGCTGCCCATGTTATGCAACATCCCGTCCACCTGCACGGCCAGCAATTTGTCGTGATATCCACTGACGGGAAGGTTAATCCCAACCTGGCCTGGAAGGACACCATGCTGGTAATGCCGGGTCAGACCGTGGATCTGCTGGTTAGCATGACCAATACCGGCGAATGGATGTTGCATTGCCATATATCAGAACATTTACATGCAGGTATGTCATTGACGTTCAGGGTGGAGGACGAAAACGGTGGGGCTATCGGTGATGAATACCGTGCGAAGGCTAAACCCCACCATCATTGATACCGTATCAGGCTGAACTACGTGAGCACCCGCCGTTATTCCTGAAACGGGAAAATTCAACGGTTTTCAGTGTGTTACAGGTCTTTACCAAGTCGAATGAAAGTCGTAACATGAGCGGCTATGCCTAAAGCTTCTGTTACCCGAATGACCAGCGCCCGTATTCCGACGGAATATGGCGAACTCCAGCTTTGTTATTACGCCAATACCGTAGATGACAAGGCGCACCTTGCGTTTTACCACGGCGATATAAACCAGAAAGAAGACGTGCTGGTCCGTGTACATTCCGAGTGTTTCACTGGTGATGTAATGAAATCACGCCGCTGCGATTGCGGAGAGCAACTGGATCAGGCCATGCGCAGGATCTGTGAGGAAGGCAGGGGTGTCGTGGTATATCTGCGTCAGGAAGGCAGGGGTATTGGCCTGTTACAGAAGATCAAGGCCTATAATCTGCAGGACATTGGTCACGATACAGTCGATGCAAACCTGATGCTGGGTCATCGCGCAGATGAGCGTGATTACAGCCTGGCTGCACGCATACTTGAGGATCTGGGAGTCCGATCTATTCGACTGATGACAAACAACCCGGGCAAGATCACCGCACTGGAAGAGGAAGGCATCAAGGTAAACGGACGTGTTGAACTGGAATGTGCCATCAACCCGGACAATGAGCGTTATATGATTACCAAAGCCGAGCGCATGAACCATATGCTGAAACTGAACAATTATGTTCCGGTATTATCCGGCTCCGGCAAACATGAACCTCAACCAACAGATTGAAGACTGGTTAGTCTCCAGCAGAAACAACTTTCAGCCTACCCACAGACCCTTTGTAACGCTGGCCTATGCCCAGGGCTGGGACGGCAGTATCACTACCCGGCGCGGCGACGTGCTTCCCCTCAGCGGTATCGAATCAAACCGTCTTACTCACCAGCTTCGCAGTCTGCATGACGGCATTTTGGTCGGGGTGGATACCGTCCTGACTGATGACCCGAAACTGACTGTGCGCGAATGGAACGGACCAAATCCACAACCGATTGTGCTGGACAGTCAGCTTAGAATGCCTCAAAACGCCCGCCTGTTTCACCATCCTGACAAACAATGCTGGATCCTGAGCCTGTGTGAGAACAGCGGCGCTTTCGGCAAACAGGCCGAAATTATCACATTGAAGTCAGCCGATCCGGATACGCAACAGGTGCCTTTACCTGCGGCACTCCGTTTGCTCTCTCAAAA
Source organism: Klebsiella pneumoniae (assembly GCA_945878555.1). Taxonomy (GTDB): domain Bacteria; phylum Pseudomonadota; class Gammaproteobacteria; order Eutrophobiales; family Eutrophobiaceae; genus Eutrophobius. The sequence goes on along the minus strand of CAMDWI010000019.1, from coordinate 44,131 downwards.
AGGAATTCGATCACTTATGGTCGAGGGTGGTGCACGCATCATCACGGCCTTTCTGCGTGCCAGACTGGCAGATGCCGTGGTCATGACCGTTGCCCCAAGGCTGATTGGTGGATACAAGGCAATAGGAAGTCTGGCCACGCTGCCAGTTGACGAGTTACCGTATATCAAACCATTGCACCACGGCATGCTGGGCGACGATATTATCGTCTGGGGCCGGCTACAGTACGGATTGAGCGCACCTTGATTACACAGCAACTCTGGTTTGCCCGTCCCGGTCAGGTCGAGATCCGGCAACACACCTTGCCTCCATTAAAGGCAAACGAGGTCTGTGTACATAACCTGTATTCCGGTATCAGTGCCGGCACGGAAATGCTGGTCTACCGTGGCCAATTGCCAACGGAACTCGCACTTGATGCAGGGCTGGAGGCGATGAAAAACCGGCAGACAGAGTATCCCTTGCAATACGGTTATTCCGCCGTTGGTCGTGTTGAACAGACCGGGACACTTGTAGATCCGGTCTGGAAGGACAAACTGGTATTTGCATTTCAACCCCATGCCAGTCATTACATCACGACGACTGAACAACTGGTGCCTGTGCCGATTCAGACAGACCCGCTGGCGGCCCTATTTCTGGCCAATACCGAAACAGCTGTTAATCTGGCGCTGGATGGACGACCACAACTGGGTGAAAAGATCGTGGTACTTGGTCAGGGTGTCGTTGGCTTGCTGGCAACTGCGATCCTGGCGCGTTATCCACTTGGCGGTTTGTATACACTCGACCGGATAGCAGACAGGCGTGTGCACGCACTTCGGCTCGGGGTGAACAGCAGCAGTGACCCTGATTCAGTGGCTGATATTGCCATGCTTAAAAAAAGCCTGACGACTGCGGAAAACTGGCACGGCGCGGATCTGGTGTACGAACTGACCGGTGTGCCGGAAGTGCTGAATCTGGCGATAGATCTCTGTGGGTATGGATCTCGTATTATTACGGGTAGCTGGTATGGTACGCGAACGGCAGCATTACAACTGGGTGGCAGTTTTCACCGCAATCGTATCTCGATCACTAGCAGCCAGGTCAGTACGATTGCACCGGAGCATACGGGTCGCTGGGACAAGACACGACGATTTGAAACCGCATGGCAGATGATCAGTCAGATAAACCCGGTAAAACTGGTCACCCACCGGATTCCATTCGCTGAGGCAGCACGAGCCTATGATCTGCTGGATCGGGCACCGCACGAGGCCTTGCAGGTTGTACTGGAATATCCGGATTGAGCTTTATTTCTCCACCCGATTCAGAATCAAAATGGTTATTTATACAGCTTCCGGAATGAAGCTAACACAAAGGAGACTACAACAATGTATACCGTTGGCGTAAGGCGGGATTTTATCGCACGTCACTTTCTCATTGGAGGCGACTGGGGTCGGGAAAACGATCCACACGCACACCAGTATGTGGCCGAGGTCAGGATCGAAAGTGCTGAGCTCGATCAACATAATTATCTGGTTGATATCGTCAAAATTGAATCCGAGCTAGGCAACATTGTGGATCGCTACCGCGATAATCTACTGAATGATCTGCCCGAGTTCAGTGGTCTGAATCCGAGCATTGAACTCTTCAGTCGTATCATCTGCCAGAAACTGCTGGCGGGGATCCAGCCTCCCGGGAAAGGGACTATCTCGGTCAAACTCTGGGAAAACGCGACATGCTGGGCAGCCTGGCGCCAGACATACTGACCCCAGACAGATGCATGTCGGACTGCTTATCTATGGTGACATCAACACCCAGAGCGGTGGCTATCTATACGACCGAAAACTGGTCGCCGGGTTACAGCAACAGGGCGACACCGTAGAGTTAATCAGTCTGCCACACCGACCCTACGTGCAAGAGTTATGCTCGCAGGCCAAGCTGGATAGTCTGATGCGTCCTGGACTCGATGTGATGATACAGGATGAACTGGTACATCCCTCGGTATACCGGATTAACCGTCTGCTGAAACAGCGTAGCGGTATCCCACTGGTCGGACTGGTACATCTGTTTTCGGCCTGTGCCCGGCAACCTGTATACCGGGGCTGGTTGCATCGCCTGGCAGAGCAGCGCTATATAGGTTCTGTTGATGGTCTCATCCTGAACAGCCGCAATTCGCTAAATCAGGCCTGCGATCTGGTCGGTGAGAACAATCTGCCCGCACATGTCATTGCAGTGCCTGCCGGCGATAATTTTATGGTCTCCGGCCACAGTAGTGACCCGACTGTAATTGGCCCCTTGCGGTTACTGTATGCCGGTAATGTTATACGTCAGAAGGGTTTGCATATATTGTTACAGGCTTTGGCGCGTCTGCCTCGAGCGGAATATACACTAACGGTCGCCGGTCGCCTGGATATGGAACCCGGGTATGTAAACAGTATTCGCAGGCAGATTAGTCAGTTGCAGCTCGGATCCCAGGTCACGCTGACCGGGCCACAACACAGTGCACAACTGGCAGCAACCTATCAGGCTCACCAGTTATTCGTATTACCTTCCGTCAACGAAGCCTACGGTATCGTCTATGTGGAGGCACAGCAATTTGGCCTGCCGGTCATTGGTACCACCGCGGGTGGCGCCAGAGAAATCATTGCTGACGGGCATAACGGCTACCTGATCGAACCGGATGACAGCGCTACCCTGGCCACACTACTGGCGAGATTGCACGAGGACAGGGCAAAACTTCAGCAGTTGGGCAGTAATGCCCGGGCAAGTTATCGTCAACATCCCACCTGGGAAGACACCTGCAGGACGATCCGGGCATTCCTGATCGAACTTGTATCACGCAAGGGAGACTTACATTGATTCGCGAATCATTTGATTATGTTGATTATCTGGAACTGAAAAAGGCGGTGGATGACCGTAGTCTGAATATGAAGGTATGGCAACGGATGGCTGACTGGGTTATCAACCACCGCCAGACTGGTAAAACACTGCGCGTGCTGGAGATTGGCGCAGGCATCGGGACGATGACAGAACGATTACTTGAATCGGGATTACTGCTGGATTGTGACTATACCGCCGTTGAGCTGGAGTCAGGCTTCGGCGAGGCTGCTAAAAAGCGCCAACATTCCTTTGCGCAGGCAAAAGCGTGGCGATTTGAGAGTGAACATGACCATGAGTGGACATTGATTGGCGAGAATCGCAAGATACATATGCGGTGGGTGGTCGGGGATGCAATGCAGGTTCATACACAGTTTGCAGCAGGGTCATTTGATCTGATCATAGGTCATGCCGTTATCGACCTGCTGCCAGTTCCTTTGTGTATGCCGGATATATTTTCTTGCCTGAGGGCGGATGGGGCATTTTATTTCAGCCTGAATTATGCCGGTGAGACACTTTTCCTGCCGTTACTGACAGAAGATGATGAAATCCTGGCCGCCTATAACCGGGACATGGACAAGCGTTTCCCGCAGCTGGACTGGCGCCCCAGCCAAACCGGCCAGTTACTGGGTCCGTGGCTGGTCAATCAGGGCCATCACCTGCTGGCCGAGGGAGAATCTGACTGGAAGCTCGTCGCCCGTTCAGGTGAATCGACCAACCTGTTTATCGCGAATATTCTCGACACTATCGAAACAGCACTGACAGGCATGACCGGCCTGACTGAATGGTTGATAGAACGTCGACAACAGTTACGCGACTCAGCATTGCAGTTTCGTGCAACCAATCGCGACTGCTTCGGAGTGAAAGGCCGGAGTTAATCAGGGTGGCTCATTGCGGTTCAGGTGCCGGAGGGCAAACAAGGCACAGAGCATTATAAATGCATCGCGCAATCGCATCAGCACTATCAATCCCAGCGCGACGCTGGCTGGCAGACCCCATCCGTGTATGGCCCAGTAAACAGCTGCCTCCAGTGTTCCGATACCACCCGGCAGTGGCAGCAAAAAGGCCAGACGCATTGCTACAAACAATACAATAAATCCACTGAAGTCAGGTGCAGGGACAAAAAAGCTCATGAGTAGCCATAATTCGATTATCATCCCGGCCCATCCGAGCAGGGAAAATACCAGCGCCCACACCAGCGCCATCTTGTGCAGCCCCACCAGTTCGCGCAAATTCTGGCTGATGAGGTTCCATTCAGAATCCAGTTTACCGAGGATGGGATGGTGCCTCCAGCGGGTTGAGATGCGTTGCAGTAGGGCTGACATTTTCGCTGGATGACGGATCAGGAACACGCCGGACAGGGACAACAGCAAGACCAGGGCAGCCAGAACTCCTGCAACACCCTGCCAATCGGCAGCATCAACGGTGGTATTCACCAGCAACAGCAATACTGCGAGAAACAGAATTGCAAAATTGACCCAGAGCTCCATGAAGCGATCCAGTCCGACAACAAGCAGGGCGGTGGAGCCTGGTAACCGGTAGTTTTTCCACAGCCAGTACACCATCAAAGGTTCACCACCAAACTGGGGGCCCGGGGTGATAAAACTGACCAGCTGTCCCGCCTGGCGAACCAGTAACAAGGGAACCAGCCCTGTCTTCTGCCCTGTTGCACGAATCAATATCTGCCAGCGTATTACCAGCATCAAAATGGTCAACAGGTTGACCAGTATCCACAGTAACCACTGGGCGGATTCAAGCCGGGAAACAGTTTCCGACAGACTGGAAAATGGTAGCTGTGTCAGAATAGCGACGAACAACAACAGCGCAATCAGCCAGGTAATCAGGCGGACGGATTTATACACTGCGGCCATCAGGCACCATCATAACGATTGACCCAGTCCTCATCACCTCGCCACACACTGTACTTTCCCGTCCCCATCAACAGTATCCAGACCAGACTAAAGGTAAGAATAACCGCTGTTATATCGAACGCATGACTCAGATAGTAGATTCCTGCTAGTCCAATCAACGCCAACGCTGCCACACGACCGGCGAGCCCGATCAGCACCATTATCATTACTACCAATATAATTGCTTCCCTGCCTGTCACGGACAGTCCCGTTAACCATAAGATATTGATGCAGATGAGAACACGTAGCACAGGCTGCAGGACTGACTGAACAAACATCCATCCGCGGCTAAATAAACGCTCAGCCTGAATGTTTTGCCTGTTTATTCGCCCACTAACTACTAGCCAATCGATGGTGAATCCCGTCAATACGGGTAACATAAATGCTATACCGCATACGATGGTAAATGGTGGCGTAAAAACCGGAAATAACACTATGCCTATAAAACCCATCTGGAAACCTGCCCATGCTCGCCGGGTTATATTCGGCGCAAGATTATAAACGGGCAGATTTTTTTGTCTGCGCCTGAAGATACCCCACTGGAAAAGGAACCAGGCACTGCTAAACAGCAGATAACTCCAGTGTATCTGGCCATACCAAACTGCCAGTAATGGGGAGATGGTTAGTCCTAGAGCATCAAAAACCGTATCAAGCTCACTTCCTAACATACTTGTTTGACCTGATTTGCGGGCAACAAAACCGTCAATCCGATCAATTACAGCGGCAAGTGTATAAAACACGCCAGGTAACCAGGCAACATGTCCTGCGGGCCATTCCAGAAACAGGAAGCCACCTGTCATCGCAATCAGGCCACCACGAATAATCGTCAGACGATTAGCCCAGCCTAGTTTTTGGTATAACGGTTTTTCATGACTAAAACGATTCAGATCTAGCCGGGAACGCGACTGGTAAACAACTAATAGCCAGAGTGCCGCTGCATGGACAAACCACTGGATAGCGAAACCGTTATCCACCATTATAGCAATCACACCCGAAACACCTGCTAATATCAGCCAGCCAAAACGGCTGATAATTTTTATCTCCTGATGTAACAGCTGTAGTTTATTGTCGCTGCCAATAAGCATGTCTATATTTAGCTTAATCAAGTTAACGGACTATAACGATTACACGTGCCAGGCGCCGGAGCAACCCGCTCATTTTCGTTATAACGACAATATGTGAAAGTATTCATCAATGCCGTTATTTGACACGAAATCATTACAGAAACAGGGCGGGGAATTCAGACAATAAAAAACCCCGGTCTCGATAAGACCGGGGTTGGAATTAAGAGCCTGGCAGTGACCTACTCTCGCACGAGGAGACCTCGTACTACCATCGGCGCTAAGCAGTTTCACTTCCGAGTTCGGAATGGGATCGGGTGGTACCCACTTGCTATGGCCGCCAGGCAAACTGTTTGTGATAAAGGAAAGTATATCAAATTCAAGTCGTTCCTTTAGCACGAATTCTTAAAAAATTCCCCCGGTTACCCGGGGGAACCATACAAACTTTAAAATTCGAAAAGCTGATTATCGCATTGTAATGCCACATAAAACTGCTTGAGTGTTATATGGTCAAGTCTCACGGGCAATTAGTACTGGTTAGCTACGTGCATTACTGCACTTCCACACCCAGCCTATCAACCTCGTAGTCTACGAGGGCCCTTCAGGGAACTTAAAGTTCCAGGGAGATCTCATCTTGAGGGAGGCTTCCCGCTTAGATGCTTTCAGCGGTTATCCCGTCCGTACATAGCTACCCGGCAGTGCCACTGGCGTGACAACCGGAATACCAGAGGTACGTCCACTCCGGTCCTCTCGTACTAGGAGCAGCTCCTCTCAAATCTCCAACGCCCACGGCAGATAGGGACCGAACTGTCTCACGACGTTCTAAACCCAGCTCGCGTACCTCTTTAAATGGCGAACAGCCATACCCTTGGGACCGGCTTCAGCCCCAGGATGAGATGAGCCGACATCGAGGTGCCAAACACCACCGTCGATATGAACTCTTGGGTGGTATCAGCCTGTTATCCCCGGCGTACCTTTTATCCGTTGAGCGATGGCCCTTCCATTCAGAACCACCGGATCACTAAGACCTACTTTCGTACCTGCTCGACGTGTCTGTCTCGCAGTCAAGCACCCTTGTGCCTTTGCACGCAACGCGCGATTTCCGACCGCGCTGAGGGTACCTTCGCGCTCCTCCGTTACTCTTTCGGAGGAGACCGCCCCAGTCAAACTACCCACCATACACTGTCCCCGACCCGGATTACGGGTCTAGGTTAGAACCTCAAACAGACCAGGCTGGTATTTCAAGGACGGCTCCACGCTAACTGGCGTTAACGCTTCAAAGCCTCCCAGCTATCCTACACAGATATGTTCAAAGTCCAGTGTAAAGCTATAGTAAAGGTGCACGGGGTCTTTCCGTCTAGCCGCGGGTATACGGCATCTTAACCGCAATTTCAATTTCACTGAGTCCATGGTGGAGACAGTGTGGCCATCGTTACGCCATTCGTGCAGGTCGGAACTTACCCGACAAGGAATTTCGCTACCTTAGGACCGTTATAGTTACGGCCGCCGTTTACCGGGGCTTCGATCAAGAGCTTCGCCTTGCGGCTGACCCCATCAATTAACCTTCCGGCACCGGGCAGGCGTCACACCCTATACGTCCACTTACGTGTTTGCAGAGTGCTGTGTTTTTAGTAAACAGTCGCGACCACCTAGTATTTGCAACCCTTTTCTGCTCCAGCCGCAGGGCCTTCACATACCAAGGGCACACCTTCTCCCGAAGTTACGGTGTCATTTTGCCGAGTTCCTTCACCATGGTTATCTCAAACGCCTTAGGATTCTCTCCTCACCCACCTGTGTCGGTTTGGGGTACGGTCACTTGTAATCTGAAGCTTAGAGGTTTTTCCTGGAAGCATGGCATCTGTTACTTCGCTCCCCGAGGGGAACTCGTCATCACGTCTCGGAATTATGTCCCCGGATTTGCCTAAGGACACTTCCTACCTGCTTAAACCGGGACTTCCAACACCCGGCCAACATAGCCTTCTCCGTCACCCCATCGCAATTACAACTGGTACAGGAATATTAACCTGTTTTCCATCGACTACGCCTTTCGGCCTCGCCTTAGGTACCGACTAACCCTGCGCCGATTAACGTTGCGCAGGAAACCTTGGATTTTCGGCGTGCGGGTTTTTCACCCGCATTATCGTTACTCATGTCAGCATTCGCACTTCTGATACCTCCAGCATGCTTTACAACACACCTTCACAGGCTTACAGAACGCTCCTCTACCATGCAGATATCCCGAGGGATATCGCATCCGCAGCTTCGGTACACAGCTTGAGCCCCGATGAATCTTCCGCGCAGGCCGACTCGACCAGTGAGCTATTACGCTTTCTTTAAAGGATGGCTGCTTCTAAGCCAACCTCCTGGCTGTCTGGGCCTTCCCACATCGTTTTCCACTTAGCTGTGATTTTGGGACCTTAGCTGGCGGTCTGGGCTGTTTCCCTTTTCACGACGGACCTTATCACCCGCCGTGTGTCTCCCGTGATTGCACTTCTTGGTATTCGGAGTTTGCAATGGTTTGGTAAGTCGGGATGACCCCCTAGCCATAACAGTGCTCTACCCCCAAGAGTGAGACACGAGGCGCTACCTAAATAGCTTTCGAGGAGAACCAGCTATCTCCGAGCTTGATTAGCCTTTCACTCCTAGCCACAGCTCATCCGAATCTTTTTCAACAGATCCCGGTTCGGACCTCCAGTGGGTGTTACCCCACCTTCATCCTGGCCATGGCTAGATCGCCCGGTTTCGGGTCTACTCCCAGCGACTAATTCGCCCTATTAAGACTCGGTTTCCCTACGCCTACCCTATCGGTTAAGCTTGCCACTGAGATGTAAGTCGCTGACCCATTATACAAAAGGTACGCAGTCACATCCCGAAGGATGCTTCCACTGCTTGTACGCATACGGTTTCAGGTTCTATTTCACTCCCCTCTCCGGGGTTCTTTTCGCCTTTCCCTCACGGTACTAGTTCACTATCGGTCGGCAAGGAGTATTTAGCCTTGGAGGATGGGCCCCCCATATTCAGTCAAGATAACACGTGTCCCGACCTACTCGTTTTCATTATGGATAAGTTTTCGTATACGGGGCTATCACCGTCTATGGCCGGACTTTCCAGACCGTTCTACTAACTATTCCACAACTTAAGGGCTGCTCCCCGTTCGCTCGCCGCTACTAGGGGAATCTCGATTTGATTTCTTTTCCTTCAGGTACTTAGATGTTTCAGTTCCCCGAGTTCGCTTCCTGTATCTATTTTATTCAACACAGGATATCCAGCTTATGCTGGATGGGTTTCCCCATTCGGACATCTCCGGATCAA
>CAMDWI010000019.1:0-30000 GCA_945878555.1 Klebsiella pneumoniae | reverse complement strand
GCACGGCATGAGCGAGCCTCATACAGTGACCAGTTCATACGTTCAATGACTGGTATTGGCACTGAAATGGTAAAGCGTTATTGATAATTGCCCGGTGCAAAACCGGATAACTGACACAGATATTAAGTTTGGCTGTTACAGCTGGTTATTGATGACTATCTTGCCAGTCTGACTGTAGCTTTCCATCAGGCGATGGGCATGTACGATCTGATCCAGCGGCAAGACCCTGTCGACAGCGGGAACCAGTCTCTGTGTCTCAACGTATGCCAGCATGTTGCGGAATTCATCCGGAGTACCCATGGTAGTACCCTGCAGACGTATATGCCGGAAGAATAATCTTGCCATCTCAAGACCCGAGGGTGGATTGCGCATGGTGGCACCGTAAAACACATAGCGGCCTGCCGGTTTTAATGTGGCTAACAACTGGTTCATGGTATCACCACCGGCACTGTCTATGATTACATCAAACCCGCCAACCCTTTTTCCCAGTTCCCGATAGGCATTTTCCTTATGGTAGTTCACGCCGCCAGCTACACCTGACTTCAGGGCACGGGCAATCTTTTCATCGTTACCACTGCTGATAAACACCTCGGCACCGATTGACTGACACCACTGGATGGCAAAGGCGGATACTCCCCCGCCTGCACCGGTTACCATGACACGCTGGCCTGATCTTACCTCCGCCTGGGTAACAACAGCACGCCAGGACGTCAAACCGGCCACAGGTAACGCCGCTGTCTGATACCAGTCCAGATGGCTTGGTTTGGGGTGAATTCCACTCGCGGGTACACAGATAAATTCTGCAAAGGTACCCTGATCCGGCATGCCGAGTACCCGAAAATCCGGGCCGTAGGCAAGCGGATTATCACCCCAGTTGCGAGCCGGATACAGGACAACCTCCATATTGAGCATGGATAAATCAACACCCTCACCCACCTTGTCAACAATACCCGCGCCGTCGGAACCTGTAGTACAAGGCAGACACATTTCCGGATACAGACCCTGCGTTATCCAGTAGTCACGCCTGTTCAATGCGGACGCGAGCAACTTCACCCTTACTTCACCCGGTCCGGGTTCAGGCACAGGTATCTGTTGCAGGGACAGGTTTTCCGGTCCACCAATTTTTTCAAGAACTACGGCGCGCATATCGTGTATGTGGTGCCGGGAGATGCCCCCGACACCGACAGATTTCCTCCGTCAGGCTATTTTTTCAATTTCGAGATTTTAGAACCTTCGAGCGTCAGGTTATACATCAGACCCTTGTTGCTTATCACAAACCCGACGACAGGATCATTGATGTTGACTGAATTAATGTCCTTGCCCGCACCGAACTCTACCAGTGCTACCGAACCATCAACACCAACCTCCCATCCGTCACTTTTACGAAACTTGTCAAGGGCAGCTGCGTCCAGGAAAACCAGGATGACAGTCTTCATCTGTGCCCCGAACTGAAGTCCAATTGATGCAGCAGCCGTATTGTAATAGTCAACGGTACTTCCATTTATCCTCAGCGCCCCTTCACCGTACTCACCGCCGACACCCAGTCCTGCCTTTACCACTTCGGGAAATATCAGTACTCCCTTTGCCTTTTTCAGAAACTGGTCGGAACCTTCAACTTCCTTGTGAAATCTTTCAAGTGCACCATCCACCTTGATATCAATCTCCTGCCCGGAAGCGGCCAAAACTGACTGTGCATTGAAGAATATAACAACACCCAGCAACATGATTTTAATAAAGTGACCTGAATTCATAATATACCTCGTCTGGATTAGTGATTAATCTGTTTAACAGTATAGCCTATGACTGTTTACAGTCTGTCACAGTTCATTCAATGTGGATGTTAACCAAATCTCGAATTGAGAACTTCACGGGCCTGATTTACCTTTGCTGCGAAATATTCGCTACCACCACGATCCGGATGCAACTGTTGCATTACCTTTCGATACGCGCGGGTGATTTCATCCTTTGTTGGCGTTCCGGATAATCCGAGCACCTGTAAGGCCTCCTCGACACTCATATCACCGGAACTTCTGCCGACTGACCCGGAATTGGCAGATGAATTTCTGGCTGATGGACCTCCAAAACGGTTAAGCAGATAGCTATCAAGTAATCTTGCCGAGTCAGTATCATTATGCACACACCACTCCAGCAAACGGTCGAGCTCTGCCTTGCCCAGCTCATCAAGCTGTCTGCCCATAAACTCACCGGTCAGTACGCTGCCGGAGAGCTTTCCCGTCACATGATTCAGGGACATTTGCAGCAGTCTTGTGCTCACCGTAGATATGCCAGGCGTTCCGGAACCGGACGTACGCGACCGTAAAATCTGCGCAATGAGAGGTGAAAACCTGACCAGCAACCCCAGATTCTGTCTGATAAAGGCAAGCAGTCCGGCAACAACTGCCCCCAACCAGTGCATATGTCCGGTTACCACCAGCACCAGGATTACAACGATCAGCGCACCGATTACACTGCGCTGTAGTAACCGCTTGCGTTGGGCCGGGTCAGGTGTGTTCGTCCAGTGCCACCAGAACACAACGCCACCGAGCAGAACCACAAAAAATACGAGACGAGACATCTAGCGTAAATTCCGACAGGCCAGTTTCTGATTCTGCACGGCGTGAGAACTATCGATAATTATTTCTTTTTCTCGGGTCGCTTCCAGCCCGGCACAGTCCGATGCGTCAGCTTGTTAACAGTAAGTGTTTCAGCCTCAATATCTTTCGTTACGGTGGTGCCGGCACCTATAGTAGCACCGTTACCGACCACGACCGGTGCTATCAACTGCGTATCTGACCCCACAAAGACATTATCACCGATAACCGTCCTGAATTTGTTTGCGCCATCATAGTTACAGGTGATAGTGCCTGCACCGATATTTACATTACGTCCGATATCACTATCGCCGATATAACTGAGGTGGTTGATCTTCGACCCTTGTCCGATATCCGACTTCTTGATTTCTACAAAGTTACCAATGTGGACATCATCGGCCAGGCGGGTTTCCGGACGAATCCGGGCAAACGGTCCGATCTTGCAGCCTTTACCAATAACAGCATTTTCAATAACGCTGTTTGGCAGGATGACAGCGCCATCGCCGATATCAGCATTGTTGATATAACAGTTCTGACCGATGGTTACATCATTCCCCAGACTGACACTCCCCTCTATTACCACATTGATATCGATGGTTACATCCCTGCCAGATTCCAGACTACCGCGCAGATCAAAGCGGGACGGGTCCATCAGCGTCACACCGTTGCGCATCAGATGCTGGGCCTGGATCAGCTGGTAATAACGTTCGAGTTCCGCAAGCTGGGCGCGGTTATTGACACCGTGGATTTCGGTAATCGACTCGGGTTGCATCGTATTAACGGCAATATTTTCACTGACGGCCTTCTCAACGATGTCAGTCAGATAAAATTCACCCTGGGCATTGCTGTTTTTCAGGTCATCCAGCCAGCGTTTCAGCAAGCGTCCCTTGATCACCATCATGCCAGTATTGATTTCCTGAACGGCAAGCTGTTCCGGTGTTGCGTCCTTCTGTTCAACAATACGGGTAACATTTCCCGCATCATCCCTGATGATGCGGCCATAACCGGTTGGCTCATCCAGAAACGAGGTCAATAGACTGAAACCGCTGGCTGATGCTGCATTGACCAGACTTTGCAGTGTTTCAAAGGTAATCAGCGGGATGTCCCCGTAGAGTATCAAGACATCGTCAACATCCGGCACCTTTGGCATCGCTATTTTTACTGCATGCCCGGTACCAAGCTGTTGTTTCTGCTCCACCCAGTCTGCTTCAAGGTGTGCCAATGTATCCGGGACTTTCTGGCCACCATGGCCGTATACGATCCGGATTTGACGGTGATCAAGTCTGGATGCGGCGACGTAGACGTGTTCTAGCAATGTGCGTCCTGCCAGTGGGTGCAATACCTTGGGTAGTGCCGAATGCATGCGTGTACCCTGCCCTGCAGCAAGAATGATTATACTTAGGCTCATAGATTTTTTAAGGTTCCTGCATATTCAGATTCTGATCCGGAGATACATAATAGACCGAGTCAGCAGGGGAAGCAAAACCGTGCACAGCGCTTGTGTACCCGATCACAGCAATTCGATGGGCAGGGATGATAGCCCCGGTGAGTGTTGTTTGACATCAAACAGCAGTACCCGGATTCAAAAATTGGAATTATCTCCCGAAATTTGTTAGTAATCAGCAATTCCCTCGCCATAGAGAGAATGGAGATACGATTAACGATATTGAACTCGGTCCAACCGCAGTGTCGATAATTGCCCGTATTGGTGACCATCAGAACCGGTTTCTTTTAGGGCGAGAAACTGGCCCAGTCCGGGCGGGATCAGTGGGCCGACGAAGAGCTCATACCAGTTGGAACCACCCACCACTCATAATTACCAGGATTGGCATTTTCGGCAGGGGATCGTTGGGAACCAGGTGCAAGCAGGGGATGCCCCTGTCAAGACCGTATATGAGACAACCGACCTCGTGCCATATAGCGTGGTACCCCAACTGCGCCGCCATTGGCAAATCCCACCCCAGAACGTCGAAAAGACCTGTGTTGACGTTATGATAGGGCTGCTACAGCATTTGAGTGATGGCAGCTATTGCCGCATCCTGGGCAAGTTGTACCATCAATTATCTGTAAACAAAAAAAATCCCCGCCAGGTGACGGGGATTTCTCCAGAGCAGTTTCTGTTTTACATAACTTCTAGAATCGATAGCCGATCCGTACACCATAAGTTGTAAAGGCATTCTGACCGAGGTGGACAGAACTTATTCCATCTTCATCGGTTACATCAAACTCAGGATAGTACTTTATCTTCACCGAATTCAGATTACGGGCAAACAGCATCAGTGAATATGTGTCGGTAGTATCACTGAACGTAACCGAAGTCGACGCATCCCAGTGAGACGGCATCATATCTTCCTTCTCCCAGTTAGAGCTGTGTATCCAGCCATCCGAAGCCATCATATTGACTGAAAAATCGGCTTTAAAATTATCCGTAACCGGCATCCAGTAGTTGAACTGTGCACTACCTGACCACTCCGGCGCATTTCTGGCCGGCTGACCGGAACGATTGATTCGCGTACCACCCGCGTCTGTGCACAGCCCCGTCACCTGTTCATCTTCTGTACAGGTAGCACCGGCAAAATCGAGCATGACCGCATCCATATAGGCAAGCGACATCGAGCCAGTTAATCTGTCGCTAAACGCGTACCTGCCGTTTATCTCGATACCATCGGATTTCTGCTCGCCGGCATTGTGCGTGCGATTGCGGCCCGGAGGCGGTCCAGCAAACAGATCCTGCGAACTCAACTGCAGGTCCTTAAAGGTGGTCTTGTACGCAGTCACTCCCACTTCGCCCGCACCATCGAATATTGAAACCCTTAATCCACCTTCATAAATAGTGGTGCTCTCTCTATCGAAGGTAAAGTCATCATTAAAGGTTGTCAGCCAGGCTACGCCTGTATCAAATCCGCCGGCCTTGGTTGCCTTCGCGTATTTGACATATGTCGACATGTCTTCGGTCGGACGGTAACGCAGGACGATCTGCGGGTTAAAGTCCCTTTCACGTACCTCACCGTATACTCCCTGTTCACCCGCTGGCGATGGTCCCTGATGGTACGGGGTACGGCCAACGACCGGGGCCAGATGGAAACTAGCAGGCATCTGTACACCGGTTGGTCGCACCGAAGGTAAACCTGTGACCGGATCCTGGACTATCCAGTAGGCCTCTACGTTATAACCCCAACCTTCCTTGTCGATCTTGCTATAACGACCACCGAGGTCTACTGAAAACTGCTCATTAATGTTATAGGTGACCGCTGCAAACGCACTTAACCATTCGGAATCTTCCGCCGAACGGTTTCCGCGCATTGCAAAACGCTGGTTAGCCTCCCATGAATCCGACTGGGTATTCAGATTATTCAGCTGCCAGTATGCGCCAACCATCCATTCAAACGCACCACCGGTGTCTGAGGTCAGACGGATTTCCTGGCTCCACTGGTCGAACTCCTCACCACGGAAACGGTTGCCGGTTGCCCATGGACTGGTCGCACCACGTACTGTATCAAAATCAAGATTACTGTAACCGGTCAGCGAGGTAAGCTCGATCTCATCCGTCAGTTCATAATTCAGCTCCAGATACCCATTATACGGTTTCGAGTTTGTGATAGAGGTAAAATCCGCATTCAGGAATGGCTCCGGTGCATCATAACCGCGCCAACCCGGACCAGCTGCACTCATATTTTGCGGTGTACGAGTTGTCGTATCCCACACACCCCGGTCACCGGCACTGGTATTGGCGACCGTTACATTAGCAGGAGGCCTGACATACAACGGGCCATTACGCATACCCAGACGGGTAATCTCACCCACACCCAGATTGACCGGTCCCATGTTTGAGCCTGGATAGCCGGTCAACAGTACCGTTTTTGGATAACGAAGATCCGGAGTATCAGAATATTGGTTCAGATACCAGACATACTGGTCATCTCCAAACTCCTGATCTGAATATTCAAACTTGGCCGTGGCCTGGAAGCGTTCAGTGGGGGTCCACTGTGCAATGGCACGACCTACCTTGATGTCCTGATTCGGGAATGCGTCGCCGGTAAACCAGTCGCGTAAATGTCCATCGGTTTTTTCCATCCTGCCAGCAAAACGTAAGCCGAAGGTATCAGTTACAGGCAAGGTGATGGCGCCTTCAAACGATCGGTTACCAAATCTGCCCACCTCGGCCTCAAGATAGCCTTCGCGTTCGGTGCCCGGGCGTTTGCTCAGGATACTGATTGCACCAGCGGAGGCATTCTGTCCAAAAAATACCGGCTGTGGTCCTTTCAGAACCTCAATCCGCTCTATGTCAAGAAATGCAGACCTGTTCGATGAAGGCCGTCCAAAATGAATACCATCAACAAACGTTGGCGCTGCCGATTCCATGCCGCGGTTCTTACCGCCGGTTCCCGCACCACGGATAGTAGTGGCATTATCCTCCATACCGTTTTCATCCAGTATCAAACCCGGGGTAAACGTGGACATGTTCCTTAGATCCCGGAATCCAAACTCCCGGAGAGCAGTACCGGAAACGGTATCAATGGAGATCGGCACATCTTGCAGGCTTTGCACACGTCTTTGTGCTGTTACTATGACTTCTTCCAGAACTTGTGCCTGTAGCGGCGTGTGTTGGGCAATAAATGCGGATACAAACATTACCGACAACAACCTTGATATATGACAGTTTTTTGATTTCACTCTAACTTACCCCCGAATTTAATCAGATTTGCTATGTATAAAGTATGAATAAACTTCTTGAAAATCTTAAGCTTTGTAATTTCATAAATTAAAGTCGCAGCAATAACCTGGAAATAATAACCAATAACAATTACTTAGCTAAGAACAGTACACGTCTAAAAATAAAAAGACAACTAAATATTTGCTTTTTTACCTTCCTGTACTATCAGTACAACAAAGACACCCAACCTTCTTGAACAACCAGATTCTGAGTATTGAAATTCCCGAATTTTTTTCTGGGGAATGCTCATTAAGATACGAAAATTCGTGTCGGCCTATGGGATCGTTGAGGCGATGCGTTTATGAAACTTCCTGCCTTCTGTGCCCAATCCGAGTCTTGCTAACCTAACAAATGGATAAACCGACAGGCTGCTGTCATAACATGCATCACAAGGAGATGCGACTAAACACGCATGTAGCCCGAAGATTATTTTGAGACCAGTCCGGGGTCTAGTGGCGAACGTTAGCGGCCTGAACGCTTGCGCAGACGCTGGATAGCCTGAAGCTGGGCGGCAAATTCGGCCGTTTGTGCGAGAGCGGTAGCGTAATCGATTTCGGCACTGCGATCATGTAATTGTCTGTCGGCTTCTTCCTTCGCCTTCATTACAGCGGCTTCGTCGAGGTCTTCCGCGCGCATGGCGGTATCAGACAATACAGTGACTATCTTCGGCTGGACTTCCAGCATACCGCCTGAAACGTAGAAACCTTCCTCCTTGCCGTCAGGATGTTTGACCCGGACTTCACCGGGTGCCAGTCTGGTAATCAGCGCGGCATGTCCCGGGGCGATACCCATCTCACCCATCATTGCCGGGGCAAACACCATCTCGGCTTCTCCGGAGAAGATCTCCCGCTCGGCACTGACGATATCGATATGTATGGTAGCCATGGTTTAGCTTAGGTGAATTTCTTCGCGTTTTCGACAACTTCTTCAATTGTGCCCATCATATAAAAAGCCTGTTCCGGGAGGTGATCATATTCACCATTCACAATCGCCTTGAAGCCCTTGATGGTATCTTTCAGCGATACATATTTACCCGGGGTCCCGGTAAATACTTCGGCAACGCTGAATGGCTGCGAAAGGAACTTCTGGATTTTACGGGCCCGGGCAACAGCCAGCTTGTCTTCTTCTGACAGCTCATCCATACCCAGAATCGCAATAATGTCACGCAGTTCCTTGTAACGCTGCAAGGTATTCTGTACCGCACGGGCGGTTTCATAATGGTCCTGTCCAACAACCAGTGGATCCAGCTGACGGCTCGTGGAGTCCAGCGGGTCCACCGCAGGATAAATACCCAGCTCGGCTATCTGTCTTGACAATACGACGGTCGCGTCAAGGTGAGCAAAGGTGGTTGCCGGGGATGGATCGGTCAGGTCGTCCGCCGGTACATAGACAGCCTGGATGGACGTAATAGATCCTGTCTTGGTCGAGGTGATGCGCTCCTGTAACTTGCCCATCTCTTCAGCGAGGGTCGGCTGATAACCTACGGCAGAGGGCATACGACCAAGCAAGGCTGATACTTCGGTACCGGCCAGGGTAAAGCGATAGATGTTATCAACGAAGAACAACACGTCACGACCTTCGTCACGGAATTTCTCGGCCAGGGTCAGACCGGTCAGGGCAACGCGCAAACGGTTGCCCGGCGGTTCGTTCATCTGGCCATACACCATAGACACCTTCGACTTTTCAAAGTCCTGGATATTTACAACCCCGGCTTCCTGCATTTCATGATAGAAGTCGTTACCTTCACGGGTACGCTCACCCACACCGGCAAATACAGACAGACCGGAATGCTGGGTAGCAATATTGTTAATCAGTTCCATCATGTTAACCGTCTTGCCCACTCCGGCACCACCGAACAGACCTACCTTACCGCCCTTTGCAAACGGGCACACCAGATCGATAACCTTGATTCCGGTTTCCAGCAATTCGGTCGTCGGACTCAAATCGGTAAATTTTGGCGCATCACGGTGAATCGCCATTCTTTCAGAGGTATCAATCGGACCAACATCATCAATCGGCTGTCCAAGTACATTCATGATGCGGCCAAGTGTTTTGGTACCTACCGGCACTGAAATTGGAGCACCAGTGTTGTTCACTTTCAGACCACGCTGCAAACCATCAGTCGAACCCAGTGCAATGGTGCGTACAATACTCTCGCCCAACTGTTGCTGTACTTCCAGCGTGGTTTCGATGTTTTCAGCATCAACGATCAGCGCATCATAAATCTTGGGGATGGCATTACTGGGAAACTCCACGTCCACCACAGCGCCGATGATTTGTACAATTTGTCCAGAACTCATTGGTTAGTTCCTCGTTAATGTCTGTCTATATTTCTGGTTAAAAATTCTGTTTACTGCCTGTATCGCTAGACCGCCGCCGCGCCGCTCACAATCTCGGAGAGTTCCTGCGTAATTGCCGCCTGACGTGCCTTGTTATAAATCAATTGCAATTCGCCAATCAGCTCGCCGGCATTATCGGAGGCACTCTTCATCGCCACCATGCGAGCAGCCTGCTCACAGGCAATATTTTCTATTACGTCCTGATATACCAGGGACTCAATATAGCGAGTCAACAACTGATCCAGCACTTCCTGCGCGTCTGGTTCATAAATATAGTCCCAGTGGTACTTCATATCTTCATCTTCACTTGGCGGCACCGGCACCAGTTGTTCAATCTTCGGCGACTGGGTCATCGAATTGACGAATGTATTCGAAACAATATATACGCAATCAACTTCACCCCTGGTATAGGCATCGAGCATTACCTTGACGCTGCCTATAAGCACATCGACCGTCGGTTCATCACCAATATGGGTGGCCTGAGCGACAATATTTGCCCGCAACCGCGAAAAATACCCGACCGCCTTGTTGCCAATGATGCTCATATCCATTTCTATGCCCTGCTCGGACCATTTTTTCATCCTTCTTAACAGGTCACGAAACAGGTTGGAATTCAGTCCGCCGCAAAGCCCACGATCTGACGAAACAACGATCAGGCCTATCCTCTTTATCTCCTCTCGCGGGAGCAGAAACGGATGTTTGTATTCCGAATTGGCAAGTCCAAGGTGGGCGATTACGTTTCTGATCTTGTTGGCGTACGGACGCGCCGCCTGCATGCGCTCCTGAGCCTTGCGCATCTTGCTGGCAGCGACCATCTCCATCGCCTTGGTGATCTTCTGGGTGTTCTTCACACTCCCGATTTTTGAACGAATTTCCTTGCCGACGGCCATTTATGCAATCTCCGTGAACAGTTTCAATGTTCGAGGCAACGCGTGATAAGTCATATGCAGCACTATCAAGTCCTTACCAGGTATGGTTCTTCTTGAACTCTGCAATACCCGATTTCAGTCCCGACTCTATCTCGTCGTTAAAATCACCGGTCTGGTTGATTCTGGCCATCAGATCTTTCTTGCTGCTGTTCATAAAACTGTGCAATGCATCTTCAAATGCACCGAGCTTGTCCAGCCCGATATCATCAACATATCCCTTGTCGACTGCATACAAGGTAACCGCAGTTTCGGCCACACTCAACGGTGAATACTGTTTCTGCTTCATCAGTTCCATCACGCGTTGACCACGTTCAAGCTGTTTGCGGGTTGACGCGTCCAGATCCGAGGCAAACTGGGAAAACGCGGCCAGTTCGCGATACTGGGCCAGTGCAAGTCGAATACCACCACCAAGCTTTTTGATGATCTTGGTCTGGGCTGCGCCACCAACACGTGAGACGGACAAACCGGCGTTAATTGCAGGACGGAAACCCGAATTAAACAGGTTGGTCTCCAGATAAATCTGGCCGTCGGTGATGGAAATGACGTTGGTTGGTACGAATGCAGATACGTCGCCGGCCTGGGTTTCAATGATCGGCAGTGCCGTCAATGAACCTGTTTTGCCCTTGACCTTGCCACCGGTGAATTTTTCAACATAGTCAGCATTCACACGGGCCGCCCTTTCCAGCAGGCGGGAATGCAGATAGAACACGTCACCCGGATACGCTTCTCGACCCGGCGGACGCTTCAGCAACAGGGAGATCTGGCGATACGCCCAGGCCTGCTTGGTCAAATCATCATAAATTATCAGCGCATCTTCGCCGCGGTCACGGAAGTATTCACCCATAGCACAACCGGAGTATGGCGCAATGTACTGCATCGCGGCGGAATCAGAGGCGGTTGCGGCAACAATAATCGTGTGTGCCATAGCGCCATGCTCTTCCAGCTTACGGATGACCACGTTGATCGATGAAGCCTTCTGACCTATGGCCACATAGATACATTTAATACCGGTGCCTTTCTGGTTGATGATGGTATCAATCGCCACGGCGGTCTTGCCGGTCTGGCGGTCGCCGATGATCAATTCGCGCTGACCGCGGCCTACCGGCACCATCGCATCGATGGACTTCAGTCCGGACTGCACGGGCTGTGAAACCGACTGACGTTCAATAACGCCAGGGGCAATCTTTTCAATCGGGGAGGATTCTGTAGTATTGATTTCTCCCTTGCCGTCTATCGGGTTACCCAGTGAGTCTACAACACGACCGAGCAGGGCCTCGCCAACAGGAACTTCAAGAATACGTTTGGTACATTTTACCGTGTCACCTTCTGACAGGTGCAGGTAGCTGCCGAGAATAACTGCGCCGACAGAATCACGCTCCAGGTTCATCGCCAGACCGTAGGTGTTACCCGGAAACTCAAGCATTTCACCCTGCATGGCGTCGCTGAGACCATGTATCCTGGCGATACCATCAGACAGACTGACTATCGTGCCCTCGGTACGGGCCTCGGTATCCAGATCAAAGTCCTTGATTTTCTTTTTTATCAGTTCACTGATTTCTGTTGCGCTGATAGACATCGCTGTTCCTCTCTTGCGAAACCAATTGTTAAATTTTTAGTAACTATCCGATCAAATCAGTACGGAGGCGATTCAAGCGTCCACGTATTGATGCATCAATTACAGAATCACCTGCACGGATGATCACTCCGCCAATCAGGGACTTGTCGATTACAGATGAAATATTGACCTTGCGGCCTGTACGTTTGCCCATTGCCTCGGTAATACGTCTGGCCTGTTCGCCATCCAGTTCGAATGCGCTGGTCACTTTAATGTCGATCCTGCCCTCGGCCTGTGCGCGCTTTTGCTCGAACAATTCGGATATCTGTCCGGCAAAGGCAAGACGATTTGATTTGATCAGCACCCGGATAAAGTTAGTTGCGGATGCAGACAATTTTCCGCCACTGACACTGCTTACCAGATCAAGCAACTGCTTGTGACTGATCTTTGGACTGTTCAGCAACTGCCGCATCTGCGGATCATGTACGATACGATCCAACATTTTGAGCAATGCAGACCAGACCTCCATATTGCCTTCTTCCTGGGCCTGCTCGAACACCGCCTTGGCGTAGGGTCTGGCTATGGTGGTTTTGGCTAGCATCGGGTAACTTTCCTGTCAGACCTTAGAGCTGGGAACTGACTTTCGCCAGTATCTCGTTATGCACGTTCTGGTCTACTTCACGCAGCAGAATCTGTTCTGCGCCTGCAAGTGCCAGTACGGCAACATCACGTTTCAGGTTTTCCCGGGCCTGGCTGCGCTCACGGTCGATTTCAGCCTTGGCGGCCTGAATCAATCGTTCTGCCTCGGACCTGGCATGGGTCTTGGACTCTTCGAGGATCTCATCGCCGCGCTTTTGCGCCTGATTAACAATGTCAGCGGCCTGATGTTTGCCCTGATCTACCAGTTCAGCACGACGTTTCTCTGCATCCACCAGGGCCTGTTGGCCCTTGTCTGCTGCCGCCAGACCGTCTGCTATGCGGGTTTCCCTGTCCTGCATCTGCTTTAACAGCAGCGGCCAGACAAACTTCATGGTAAACCAGACAAATACAGCGAACGATATAATCTGCCCAATCAGGGTTGCATTAAAATTCACCAGGTAATTCCTCTTGATCCGGGATGAAAATAGGCGATCTTGTACCTGTTCTTATTGCAGGTAGGCAAGGAACGGATTCGCCAGCGTGAACCACATGGCCATACCGATACCGATCATGGTGACAGCGTCGATCAGACCGGCGACCAGAAACATCTTGGTCTGTAACATCGGTGCCAGTTCAGGCTGACGTGCCGAACCTTCCAGAAACTTGCCGCCGAGATTACCGAAACCGATAGCGGTTCCGAATGCTCCCATACCCAACAAGAAAAATACGCCAGCCGCTGTAGAAGCCAGTATTATCTCCATTATATCCTCCAGTCTGCTTTGTTAATGTGTAAATCTTTAAGGTGAAAAATCAATGATGCTCGTGTGCCATGCTCAGGTAGATTATTGTCAGCATCATGAATACGAAT
Organism: Klebsiella pneumoniae; assembly: GCA_945878555.1. GTDB lineage: Bacteria > Pseudomonadota > Gammaproteobacteria > Eutrophobiales > Eutrophobiaceae > Eutrophobius. Next base: position 16,365 of record CAMDWI010000019.1, on the reverse strand, counting down.
GCCTGCAACAGGATTACCAGGATATGGAATACCGCCCAGATGAAATGGAACGGTAACTGATAATATCCAAGCATCGCAATCAACAGGAACAATAATTCGCCAGCATACATATTGCCAAACAGTCGCAACGCGAGAGATACCGGTTTGGCCATCAGGCTGATACCTTCCAGTATCAGGTTACAGGGTATCAGGATGATCTGTATCATCATGTTTTTTGAATGGAACGGATGCAGCGTCAATTCCGCTATAAAACCGCCCGGTCCTTTCATCTTGATACTGTAGTAGATGATCAGCAAGAATACCGATATCGACAGACCAAAGGTAATGTTCGGATCGGTCGTCGGCACCACCTTGAAATACAGGTGCGGATCACCGGAAATCTTCTGGGCCAAAAGGGGAAGTACATCTACTGGCACCAGATCCATCGTGTTCATCAACACGATCCAGATAAATACAGTCAGCGCCAGCGGACCTATCACATTGCTGGTTCCACTGAAGGCGTCCTTCACATTCTTGTTGACGAACTCCAGGCACATCTCGATCAGGTTATGAAAGCCCGATGGTGCGCCTGAAACAGGTTTTTTCGCGACACGGTGAAAAAAGAAGCAGAACAACATACCGAGGAAGATGGACCAGCCCAGGGTATCAACATTATATGACCAGAAACCCATCGCCTTCGCCTCTTCCGGGCTATGTGCAAGTGTCCAGGTCTCATGCTCCAGCACATGTCCGTCCGCACGTTCATACCCCGCAGGCAACTTGCCCAGCACCATATTTTGCAGATGGTGCTGCATATATGCGTTTGGAGTTAATACTTGTTCGTGTGCGCCTGTTTCTGAAGTTGCCATCGAGTTTTCCAGTTCACTGGCCGGTCCGGCTCAGCGACTCATTAAGATCGAGTTTCCCCATATGTTCAATACCAGCATTACTATATACATCATGAACAGTGCCACCTCGTTCAGCGTATCGCTCCACAGGAATGCCATGGAAAAGATCAGCACTGTTGCAAATACCTTGATTACTTCCCCAATATAAAACCAGCGCATCGCCAGCTCTGCCGAGTCTGCTGCTGAATGCCTGAACACGTATTTCGCAAAATAGGCGTTCGGAACTATAAATGCCAGACCGCCGATTGCAACAGATCTGGCTGTCTCCATATCGACGGTAAGATAGAGCGCGACCGAGGTCACCACTGTAACAAACGTCTCAACACCCAGCATTTTATAGGCGGCGAACCTGTTTTTCTCTGTATTGTCGCTCACCGTTGCCGCCTGTGGTATCTGCCAATCAGTCTGTGATTTTTAACTACACAGTTTTTGATGGCCGGGGCCACCCTCATCAGCGGTGCAAGTATAATTAGCTATGCCTGCTGAATCAATCGCTGCGATGCACAAAGTTCAATCATTTTCAGGAATAATCAGATTGATATTATTTTATCCGGGTCAGAATCCCGTCCAGCTCGTCTACCGAACTGTATTTTATCTCCAGTGTGCCCTGTCCGGACTTCTTGTGATTGATAATGACCGCCGTGCCGAGTCGGCCAGATAATTCGTCCTGTAAACCACGTATATTCGGATCAATTGCAGTGCGGCTGGTTTTGCCCGCAGGTTTGTTATTCTGTATTTTCCTGGCCAAGGCCTCGGTTTCCCGCACTGACAGGCCTTTTGCCACGACTTCCCGGGCAGCAACCTGTTGCAGCGTCTCGGGCAAGGACAGCAGTGCGCGCGCATGGCCCATTTCCAGCTCACCTTTTTCCAGCATCTGTCGCACCGGGGCGGACAAGTCCAGCAAACGCAACATATTGCTGATCGTCGATCGCGAACGGCCTACCGCCTCGGCAACCATTTCATGGGTCATATCAAATTCGTTAAGCAGCCTGGCAAGACCACGCGCCTCTTCCAGCGGGCTGAGGTCCTCACGCTGGATATTCTCGATCAGCGCCATACTCATGGCTTGCCTGTCATCCAGCTGGCGTAAGACTACCGGTACCTCATGCAATCCGGCCATTTGTGCGGCGCGCCAGCGGCGTTCACCCGCGACAATTTCATATTTGCCATTGGAGATTGGCCTGACCAGGATCGGCTGCACTACACCTTGCGCCTTGATTGAACTGGCCAGATCCTGCAAGGCCGCCTGGTCAAACTCCACCCTCGGCTGATATACGCCGCGTTGTAACAGGTCTACCGGCAAGATTCTGGCTTCAGACTCATTGTTAATCGCGGCAGCATCGCTGTCCGGTCCGGCATTTTGTAAACCAAGCAAGGCATCAAGCCCTTTGCCCAGACCACGTTTTTTAATAACCATATTTTTTAATAGCGAGTGGAGGATAGAGAATAAGGTGAGAGGGTCTGGGTCAAGCGGCTTTTCCCTCCCTGTTTAACATCTCACCCGCCAGGGCGAGATATGCCAGTGCGCCGCGTGAGGCGCGGTCATAGGCAATAATGGGCAAACCATGGCTGGGCGCTTCGGCCAATCGGACGTTACGCGGAATGATCGTGCGATACACCTTGTCGCCAAAGTGATCCATCAACTGGGCCGACACCTGGTTGGCCAGATTGTTACGCGGGTCATACATCGTCCGTAACAGGCCTTCCACCTTTAATTCCGGATTCAGATATTTGCGGATCTTTTCTATTGTCCCCAGCAAGGCTGTCAGTCCTTCCAGCGCATAATATTCGCATTGCATCGGGATTATGACCGAGTTTGAGGCGACCAGCGCATTGACTGTGAGCATGTTCAACGAGGGCGGACAGTCTATAAAGATAAAATCGTAATCGTCCCTGACCGTGTCCAGCGCCTGTTTCAGCCTGACCTCACGTGCCAGTTCCTCCATCAACGAAACCTCGGCCCCGGTCAGGTCGGAATTCGCCGGCAACAGGTCATACTTGCATTCTTCCGAGTGGATGACCGATTCCTTGATGGTCTTGTCACCCATTAAGACATCATAACTGCTTGAGGTAAGTGCAGACTTGTTGATACCGCTCCCCATCGTCGCATTACCTTGGGGGTCCAGATCAACCAGCAGGACACGACGGCGCGTAGCGGCCATGGAGGCACCCAGATTCACGCTGGTGGTTGTCTTGCCGACGCCACCTTTTTGATTGGTTACAGCGATTATTTTTGACATGCCCGCTTCGTCACATGGTAGTTTCCGGCGGGTATTATGGCATAGATAACTTGCCAGATGTCACTCCCCGCCGCTTACTTGATAATAATCAGGTGCCTTTCCGAGTCCATACCGGGGACCTGTAGACGTACAATCGTTGATTCCGCAGCCTGCAATTCTGCAATTTCCAGGTCCGGAATCGCACCTTTCATCGCCAACAACTGCCCGTCTTGCGCCTTTAAATGGGCGGTTAATTGATAAAAGTTGGCCAGCGAACTAAAGGCGCGACTGACGATGGTTGAAAACGGTTGCGCGGGTCGGTAGTCCTCTACCCGGGAGAGTGCGAGCTCGACATTCGCAGGCTTCAACTCATACAAAACATGCTGCAAAAAACGTATTTTCTTCGATTTGCTGTCGAGCAGGGTCCAGTGTGTTTCTGGCCTGGCCAGCGCCAGTATCAATCCGGGCAGACCTGCCCCGGTGCCGACATCGAGACAACGGTGACCATGTAAGTACGGCAGGATCGACAGGCTGTCGAGCAGATGATGCGTCAGCATTTGCCCGGGATCACGGATGGCGGTCAGGTTATAGGCCTGGTTCCACTTCGATAATTCCCCGAGAAACCACAGGTAGGTATCACACGGGTGGGCTGCAGGATCCTCTCCCAGCGCGCGCAGGCCCTGCATCAGTGTGTCAGATAAGCTCAATGATCAGGCGGTCTGTTGCAGTGTAAACGAACGCTTTTTCAGATGGATACGCAACAGGGAAATGGCCGCAGGCGTCATGCCGGGGATGCGCGCCGCCTGCCCCAGCGTATGTGGCCGTTGACTCACCAGCTTCTGCCTTACTTCATTGGACAGGCCGCGGACCGACGTGTAGTCGATGTCCTCCGGCAGCCGGGTGTCTTCATCCCGCAGGTTGCGGTGGATCTCTTCCTGCTGGCGCACGATATAGCCATGATACTTGGCCTGGATCTCAACCTGCTCGGTCACCTCTGCCGGTAACGCGAGATCGGTTATACAGGGCAAGGCCATTAATTTCTGGTAATTTATCTCAGGGCGGCGCAGGAGTTGTAACAGGCTGGCCTCTTTTGTCAGCGCCTGCCCCAGTGCCGCGATTGCAATTTCCGTATCCAGATTGTCCGGGCCGACCCAGAGCTTGTCCAGACGTTGTTGCTCGGCATCAATGGCTTCCTGTTTAGAGACAAAACGTTCCCAACGTGCATCATCGACCATACCAAGCTCACGACCGATCGCGGTCAGGCGCAGATCGGCATTATCCTCGCGCAAAAGCAGGCGATACTCGGCACGGCTGGTAAACATGCGATACGGCTCGGTGGTGCCACGAGTAATCAGGTCATCAATCAATACGCCGATATAGGCCTGGTCCCGGCGCGGGCTCCAGGTTTCAAGGCCATGCGCACGACGTGCCGCATTCAGTCCGGCAATCAGACCCTGCGCGGCCGCCTCCTCATAACCGGTGGTGCCGTTGATCTGCCCGGCGAAGAACAGACCGGCGATAAATTTCGTCTCCAGCCAGGGTAGCAGGTCACGCGGGTCAAAATAGTCATACTCAATCGCATAACCGGGCCGGGTGATGTGGGCGTTTTCAAAACCGGGGATCGTGCGCACCAGCTCAAACTGCACGTCAAACGGCAGACTGGTCGAGATGCCGTTCGGGTAGATCTCGCTGGTATTCAGCCCTTCCGGCTCGATAAAAATCTGGTGCGAGGTCTTGTCGGCAAAGCGCACCACCTTGTCCTCTATAGATGGACAATAGCGCGGGCCGATGCCTTCAATCTGGCCGTTATACATCGGCGAACGATCCAGCGACCCGCGGATAAAATCGTGGGTGCGTTCATTCGTATAGGTAATGTGGCAACTGACCTGCGGCGGATGTTCACTCGCATCACCCATAAACGAAAACACCGGTACTGGCACATCGCCCGGTTGTTCCTGTAATTTTGAATAATCGATCGTATTGCCATCAATACGGGGCGGTGTACCCGTCTTCAGCCTTCCTACCCGGAATGGCATCTCGCGCAAACGTGCCGCCAGCGCATTTGAAGGTGGGTCACCGGCGCGGCCGCCCTGGTAATTCGCATCACCCACGTGGATCTTGCCGGCGAGGAACGTGCCGACGGTTAATACCACCGTCGGCGCCAGAAAGCGTAAACCGATCTGCGTAACCACGCCGCGGACGGCGTCACCCTCGACTATCAGATCATCAACCGCCTGCTGAAACAGGCTCAGGTTTGGCTGCGACTCCAGATACGGACGGACCACAGCCTTGTATAAGGAGCGATCAATCTGGGCGCGGGTCGCGCGTACCGCCGGCCCTTTACGTGAATTCAGCGTGCGGAACTGGATACCGCTACGGTCCGCCGCACGACCCATCAAACCGCCCATCGCGTCTATCTCCCTGACCAGATGGCCCTTGCCGATACCACCGATGGCCGGATTACACGACATCTGCCCGAGCGATTCGATGCTCTGCGTCAACAACAGGGTCTTCGCCCCGATGCGCGCCGCCGCCAGCGCCGCCTCGGTACCGGCGTGGCCGCCACCAACGACGATCACATCAAATTTTTCAGGGTAGTTACGCATAGGGCGGGTATTGTAATCCCAAAACGGGCGTCAGATACAGAAAGTCCGGGCTTTTTGCCATTTCCCGGCAATGTGCTTACACATTTTTGTCACAATTTCATATTGAATGCGTGAAAAATGGCGATTACGATGCTTTTCAGGCTGGTTCAGTCTGTATCCAGTCCATCGACGATAAAAAATAAAAAATGTCGGACAGCTGTCTCGTCTACATGCAACCACTGGAGACAATATGTTAACCCTATCCCGGCTTACCCTCTTTTTATTCCTGATTATCAAATGTTTTACCAGTGTCGCCCAGACGCCTACTGCGGATGATCTGAACACGGCCTATACGGAATATAAAAAACATGCAGCTACGGGAAACTGGGAGGAAGCCCTGGCACCCGGCAGACAGGCCTATGAGATAGGTAAATCTCTCTTCGCCACCCCTGACAAGAATAATGCCAACCTCGCTTACAACTATGGGCACATTCTCAAGGAGTTAAACCAGAATCAAGAGGCGCTCAAGATATTATCTGAGGCCCTGGAATTATATGAAGATATCTATGGAAAAGATGGATATGAACTGGTACCTGTATTGATGGATATCGGATTTATCAAGGCTGAGGAATCCGGCGTTGATGGTCATTTAACCAACCAGAATCGTGCATTGGCTATTACCGAAAAAACCTTCGGGAAGGATTCGGTTGAATATGGTTTATTGTCTGTCGACGTTGGTGCCAACGCCCTCTCTTCCACTCCTACAATCCGGGTAAGACCCTATCTTGAAACCGGTTACGAGATACTGACATCGCGGCTTGAAAAGACAGACGGCAGGGTTGCCTATGCTGCTTTTTATGTTGGCAAGCTTGAACACATGTTAAAGAACTATGAAACTGCAACAGACTACTTTAACCAGACCCTCGTATCTTTTGACGACCCGAACAAACCTTCAACTGCAATGGAATTGACAACACATGGGTTTCTGGTCAATGCCTATGAAGAACTTGGGCAAAGTGATCTGGCCACTCAACATTGTCAGGCGATAGGCAGAATGACCCCGTTCGACCCAAACCAGGAAAGGCAACCGGTGTTCAGGAGGCATCCTGACTATCCCAGGTTATTACTCGAAGCAGGGAAAGAAGGTTGGGTCCAGCTTTCATATGATATAGATGAGAGTGGGTTTGTCAGAAATATCAAGGAAATGAAACACGGTGGGCCAGAAGCCTTCGTCCCGAATGCTATTGCTGCTATAGAAAAATGGCGGTTTGCGCCGGCATTCAAGGACGGGGTTCCCGTCGCAAGTTCTAACAAAACTATACTCAGGTTTGTGATAGACGACGAATAGACTTCTTATTGCGCTGATAAAACCTTGTCTTGACTGGCCGAATTGACCGCATCCCCCAGCTGGGTAAAGACATTTTCCTGACCTACCTGCCGAACTATCCCCGCCTTCTCCAGTTTGCGAGTCACACGGGTGTTGGCGCTGGACAGGATGACCCGGGTCTTGCGCTTGTGCAGTTTCTCTATCACCTCTTCCAGTGTCTGGATGCCGGTGATGTCGATGAACGGGACGCGTTTCAGGTGGATGATCAGCGTTTGCAGGTCGTTATGGGTCACGCTGAGTGCGTGTTCGAAACTCTCGACAGCGCCAAAGAAGAACGGGCCTTCGACCGAATAGACCAGCACACCGGGCGGTAGAGGTATCCGGTTCTGCATCGCCATCTCGCGATTCAGCTCGTTTTCATCCATCTGCAATACATCGACACTGCTGGCCATGCGACGCAGGAAACTCAGCGTGGCGAGGATAACGCCGATATTGACCGCTACGATCAGATCGACAAAAACGGTTAGCCCGAATGTAATTAGCAGTATCCCTACATCGGCATTCGGTGCACGGCGGACCATCTTCAGAAAATGTTTAGGTTCGCTCATGTTCCAGGCGATCACAAACAGGATGGCGGCGAGAACGGCCAGCGGTATATCGACTGCATAAGGAGCGAGAAACAGTAAGATCAGGATCAGCACGATACCGTGAACCACACCAGCCAGCGGACCGGTACCACCATTGCGCACATTCGTTGCCGTGCGCGCAATCGCACCGGTGGCGGCAAACCCGCCGAACATCGGGGCGGCGATATTAGCGAGTCCCTGTCCTATCAACTCCTGGTTCGAGTCATGACGCGTTCCGGCCATACCGTCCGCAACGACCGCAGATAACAACGATTCAATTGCGCCCAGCATTGCGATGGCGAAGGCGGGTCGGATCAGATCTATCACCTGTGCCAGCGTAATCGAGGGTAATTCAAAAGATGGCAGGCCAAGCGGAATCCCGCCGAACTTGCTGCCGATCGTATCAACACCTTCAAACCGAAACACGATATGCAGCAGGGTAATGACCACCAGTGCGACCATCGGCCCGGGCAGCCGCTTCAGGCCGGGCAGATACGGGGTGATGATGACGAGAAACAGCGCGAACAGTGACAGACCGGTTGTGGCCAGGTGCAGGTCGGGCAGCACCTGCAGCAGGTGCCAGAGCTTCTGGTGAAAATGTTCACCTGTGACCTCCGGCAGACCAAAAAAGTACTGCCACTGCCCTACCCAGATGATCACACCGATACCGGTGGTAAAACCGACGATGACCGGGTCAGGGATATATTTGACGATGGTCCCCATGCGGGTCAGGCCGAGCAGTAATAACATGGCTCCGGCCATCATTGTGGCGACCTGCAGACCAGCCATCCCGTATTGGGCAGTGATACCAGAGAGTATGACAATGAAGGCACCTGTCGGACCGGCGATCTGCAAGCGACTACCACCCAGACAGGAAACAACAAACCCGGCAATGATGGCGGTATAGATGCCCTGTTCCGGTTTGGCACCGGAGGCAATCGCAAAGGCCATGGCCAGGGGCAAGGCGACGATGCCGACAATGGCGCCGGAGATAATATTCGGCAGCCAGTGCTTGCGGCCTAACAGGCCGGCACGGTGGGCTTCAAGCAGTGCGATCATCGACAGTCATAAAAAGCATGCGACAGCATACTCTTTTCAGCAAAAAACAGCCAGATCGGGTGACTGTGATATCAACCTTCTGTCTTCGTCCGGATAAAATCGTTCTTCGTTTGTATGTAGTGCTTCCAGGAGTAATCGATATAAAACTTTTCGCGGTCAGACAGCGTGCGTACCTGCTTGACTGGCGAGCCCAGATAGAGATAACCACTCTCCAGACGTTTGCCCATTGGCACCAGACTTCCGGCACCGACCATCACATGATCCTCAATCACCGCGCCATCGAGAATGGTGGATGACATCCCGATCAGGCAGAGATTGCCGATAGTACAGGCATGCAACATCGCCTTGTGGCCCACCGTCACTCCCTCACCGACGATACAGGGCAGACCGCCAGGCACCCATTCATTACTACTGGCAATATGGATGACCGTGCCATCCTGTACGTTGGTGCCATCACCAATGATGATCGACTGGTGATCACCCCGTGCGACCACCATCGGCCAGATCGAGACATCCTTGCCGAGCCTGACGTCACCGATAATTACGGCGGATTCGTCTACGTAGGCGGTGCTGTCGATGACAGGGGTTTTGTCGAGGAAACGTCTGATTGCCATGGCTTTACCTTCATATCTATGTGTCGGTGATATTGTCTGGTAAAGATCTTGTAAAATCCAGCGTCCATTCAAATTCAGGCAACGGCACGCTGGCCATGGACGTCATTTGTCAGGTTCTCTTCGAACGATTGCCTGTACCATGTACGACATGTCTGGGGATCCTGTCCCAGCGCAGTATAGCTTCCATGAGGAACCAGCATGCCAGTGTCTTCACCCAGCGCATTACAGCCGTAACTGGACCAATGATAGTCTGAAGGGTGTGCTACCAGTCCTGCCCTGACTGGCGCAAGTTCAATATGGCGGTAGTACATCAATAGATATTGATCAGCTATGACAGGCAAAAACGTGGAATCGAGCTCAAGCACCTTGCGCTCCCGGCGATGATAAAAATTGAAATACTCCCCGTATTCCAGCTCCAGCATATCCAGTGTCATCAGTACCATGCCGGTATGAGGATAGGATAACAAAAGGTACATATGGTCCGGCATCAGTGCATACGCATGTAACTGTAATCCATTACGGTTCATGTATTTGTTCATGTACATCAGACAATTCTGATAATCCGCCAATTCGTAAAAGAGCACACCTCTGTTAAAATTCCTGATAGTAATATAACTGGTCTTCGTCCTGATTGATGTGTTGTCCATAACACCCTCGTATTTTATTTGAGTACATATATATGAGCTGAAAAAACTTTCGTTCTACAATTATTTTACAGGCCCGAAAATCTGTTCCCAGAATAATGCGGAAACATCATCATTCAAAAGCCAGAATTCCACTACCGAATATGAACAAAGAGAGACCACTGATTCAGGAAAACGGTACGACACTTCATAGTGATATTCACCTGAGAGTTCATCATAGCCGTGGTACCACCTTTCACCATGATTAATTACTTCAATGCCTGAAGGTATACTCCTGAAATCCAGCATGGCGTATTTGGTGTCACCACGAATTAACAGCTGGCCACCGTTGTCCGGCTGTTCCGGAAATGCGATTAACACCCCGTATGTAACTCCGGGACAAGAAGTCACCCCCCGGGAAATCCTGAGGACACGTCCTTTTTTTGTTAACTCAAAACGTCTTGCTGCGATACCACGTTCACTGCCAATTATTCCGTTCTTTGCATTAAACACGAGAAGATAAGGGTTGAGCACCTTGTCATCCACATCATTCGGCCTGAGAAGCGCTATCTGCAGTGACTCCCCGGCTTGCAGTGGTAGTGCACCTGAATGGATATAGAACCGGGTCAGCGGTTTGCGCAGTCCTGATACAGAGTCATAATAGATTTCGATCTGTCCGGCTGAGAGGTTAACTCCTGAAGATGAACGATTCGTGATCTTGATTATTTTATGTCCGTCGGGTTTTGTCGCGATAAAGTCGACTGATAACCGTCCCCGAAAAAAATGGTCTATCATGCCCGTACTATAGGCAATTGCACGATGTATAAGATACGGATAGGCAGCATGAAAATTCAGACTGTTGTATGTCGTAACAAGTCCAGCCTGAATCCTGCGTTGCCTTATTTCATCGGTAAGCAAAGAGATTGTACTTGCCCTGTGATTGACCGAACTTCCAGCGCTACCTGCATCATGTACCACGCTGGATATAAAACCCACATCACACTTCGATCCTCTTTCGCAATCAATGTCAGCCATGATTTTCCGGGATTGATCAACATCCAGTCCGGCTTCCTGTAGCAGGGCGGCCAGTTCAACCACGGACGGACTGTTATTTTGTACCGGGACTGGCAGATTATATTTGTTATTTGCACTGAAAATTCCAGATCCAGCAGTCTTAAAGTTTGTACCCTGACTGATAAAGTTTGACTGTGTGAATTCTGCCAGCCCGGTGCCAGATAAGTTTATCCAGTATTCCCGTAAATGGGGGAATATCGGAGGCGCATAAGTGCTGATATAAGGAATAATCGCTTTTCGGTGTCTGTCAGTATATTTTTCAAAGTAACTCGGATTATGAATAAAGATACAGGCAGGCGCTGCATCCTTGTCACAATGTTGGTCATTGCGTACGTGCTGCGGTTGAGCCATGTCCTGAATATGGTGCACCAGATGCCCTATGCCACGAAACATCAGTCCCAGGTTGGTGTTGCGATCATGGGAACGCGCAGAGGTAAGCCCCTTGTAAAAATATTCCAATGAATCCGTATAGGAAAACTTCTGGAATAACATCATCAGGTTGCTGGAGTGATTTTCTTCTTCAAGCATCCAGACCGGTGAAGGCAACCCCACCTTGATTGAAAACAACTCATTTTCGAGCGTCAAACCGCGACCACCATTTATAGCGTCATAAAAATGATGTAAGGAATTGGTCGACGCGTCTTCGAGGACTGCTCCAGCCTTGATAATGCGCAGAATTGATGCATTTTTCAGGAAAATGGTCTTTTCCGGCATCGGATACTCTTCATTGGCCGGAACGACACTTGGAAATTCAATTGACTGGATGTCATTATCTTCCAGACCCAACTCAAACAGAAACATCGGGTCGCTCACAAGTACAGATCGTACTACCGCATAGGCAGTCATGTCCGAATGAGTCGGTGTCTCGTAGGCCAGAACGAGCGATGCATAATCGATTACGACTGCGATCAAAAGACCAGGTATCATCCATGATTTCATATTTATACATTCCTTGTTATATCTTCCCTGAGGTCAAAATTTCCGTTTTTTGACCACTGTTCAAACTGTTATGAACAGACGAAGAATCGAGTATCTACATACTGTTTATCTTCCACTCGCCTTCTTCATCTTTCATAAATGTGATTATGAAGACGCGATCGCCATTTCCGCCAACACGTCGCACCACATACTCGGCCATTTCCTCGTTAATCGAGATTCGCTCGGGATTGGTGTAATTGGCGGCGACTTCATCGATCTGATCCAGTAACTGCTCAAATATCGGCCCGTAGTTTGTCTGGGCTTCAATCGTAAAATATTCCATGGCTGCGAATACATCTGACTTTGACAATTCATCAAACATTCCCTCAAGCAAATCACTGAACATCCTGTCCATTTCAGCGAGAGACTTTACCCTGATGGAAAATGACTGGGTATCCGAGTACCCCATGGCATTTATCACGGCAACCTCGACCGGAAACACGCCTGCCTCAGCCGGGATCCAGGTCACCAGACCACTCGTCGGTTCTATTGTCATTCCGGCAGGCGCATTATTGATGTGATAATTGACCTCGCCACCTTGTGTACTCAACACCGCGAGTTGATATTCATACACTATCGAATCGTACGCTTCTGTCTTCGCATCCGAGATTATCTGTATCGCTTCGGGTTCAAGAACTCTCAGACTGAAGTTCTGTCGTGCCATCTCCCCTTTCGAGTTGGACACTTCCAGAATGATGTCATACGTTCCACCAATATCCGCCTGCCATTCAAGCAGGCCATTATCCTGATCAATTGTCATCCCTGCGGGGCCAGAGACGACGGCATACAACAAAGGTGATCCTCCCGGGTCCAGCGCATCAATAGAATAGTTATATAATGTTGCTGTATAGGTATATTCGGGCGGTACAGACAATATAACCGGACCACCTGACAGATTAAGTGTGAACAGTTGGGTATCACTGCCACCCTTGCCATCCTCCACCCTTACACTGACAGTATGGTTCCCGGCAGGCAGGCTCTCGGCACCCGCCATGCCGGATTGGGGATCTATCATCAGGCCTGCCGGTGCCTCCTCCAGCGACCAGGTTAGCTTGTCACCATCCGGATCGATTGCCTGCACAGGATAAATATACGGGAACCCGGGGACGGGTGCGGTAGGCGGTGAGGAGGTTATCTCGGGATTGTGGTTCTGGTCTCCTGCCGCTATAGCGGAATCGGGGCTCGCATTTGCGAGTGGCGAGACTATTTCATCCTGCTGCGACTGACCGGGACTGCCAGGATCCGAATTGTCAGAACAACCCGGGATAACGCCTGCTATAACCGTGACGAGTACGGTCATCCTGAATACAAACTTCAATACTTTCTTGCTGCAACACATTTCAACTGGTCTCCTCTCAGTCTTCCTGAGAACAAGACTAGCTCAACCTTTTGCAGTCGTAATCACCCAAAAAGGGGATATTGTGTAGCTGTCATCCCCTGCCGGGAACAATACCCCTGTTACACCACCGGCTCCGGATACAACGGATTCACCTGCGCAGGTGTATTGTCGATGATGGCATCGATCAACGTCTGCATGTCCTGCGGATACCAGTGTTTGCGGTACTGCCAGAACTGCTGTACGCCGGGATACTGGAAATAGTCGCGCAACTGGTTCATCACCTCCTGCTCATACTCCGGCGCCAACTGGCCTGCTTGCGCATGGCGGCGCACCTCAGTCCAGTGGGTTAGCGCATAGCCGGAGATGATAAAGAAACGGGTCTGTTCGGTATCGCTGAGGCCGGTAAAGCCGCGCAGTCCGCGCTGGTAGAGGTTGGCGAGATCCTCGTTGGCCGCCAGCGTGGATTGCAGGTCCATGAACTGGTTGCGCAGATTGATGGTCAACTCATCGCGCCGGAGCCGGTTTGCTTTCTTCAGCTCAATCACAATAAGAACAAGCAGCACGAGCAAGGTCGTTAATACGGCTGCGGTGAATAGATGTGCCATCGTTATAAACTGCATTTGCCCCTCTCCCCTTATTTAACTATTACTTTTCAATTAGTTATATATTATCTTATCGTGATATTCCCTCCGTGTGTGAGCAAAAAATGAATACCGATGCTTCAAGAGACTTTATCCAGCGCTGCTGGGACACCTCCGTCCTGCCGGAGCTGATCAACTATATCCGTATCCCGAACAAGTCACCCGCGTTTGACCCGGACTGGCAGAAACACGGCTATATGGATCAGGTGGTTGATCAGTTTGTAAACTGGTGCCAGGCTCAGGAAGTACGGGGAATGCAGCTGGAGGTGGTCCGCCTGCCCGGACGCACGCCGCTCATTTATATGGACATCCCCGGCAATAACGACCAGACCATCCTGCTGTATGGCCACCTCGACAAGCAGCCGGAGATGAATGGCTGGCGCGACGGTCTCGGCCCGTGGTTGCCTGTGCTCGATGGCGACAAGCTGTACGGGCGCGGCGGGGCCGATGATGGCTATGCCACCTTTGCCTCGCTGCTGGCGATCAAGGCCTTGCAGCAACAGGACATTCCCCACGCACGCTGTGTCGTCATCATCGAGGCCTGCGAGGAGAGTGGAAGTTACGACCTGCCGTTTTATATCGACCATCTGGCCGATCGCATCGGCAAGCCGGGGCTGGTCATTTGTCTCGATTCCGGTTGCGGCAATTATGAGCAGTTGTGGAATACCACCTCACTGCGCGGGCTGATTGGTGGCAAACTCGATGTACAGATCCTGACCGAGGGTGTGCACTCCGGCGATGCCAGCGGCATCGTCCCATCCAGTTTCCGTATCGTCCGTCAGTTACTCGATCGTATTGATGACAATCTGAATGGTCGGGTCAGCGCGCCGGAATTTAACGTCAGTATCCCGGCGCAGCGTCAAACCCAGGCCGCGCTGGCCGCGCAGGTATTGCAAGACCAGGTGTATAACAAGTTTCCGTTTATCGAAGGTGCAGAACCGGTCAGCACCGATGCCGCCGAACTGATCCTGAATCGCACCTGGCGCCCGGCGCTGTCGATTACCGGCGCAGAAGGGCTGCCAGCACTGGCCAACGCAGGCAATGTGCTGCGCCCGAAGACCTCGGTCAAGATATCGTTACGTATACCGCCAGGCTGTGACGCAAGCCGCGCCTCGGCCCGCCTGAAGCAATTACTGGAAAGCGACCCACCGTATGGTGCCAGCGTGGTGTTTACACCCGACTGGGCCGCGACCGGCTGGCATGCACCGCCAATGGCCGACTGGCTGGAAACAGCCATCAACCAGGCCTCGATCCGTTATTTCGGCAAACCGGCGATGCATATGGGCGAAGGCGGCACGATACCGTTCATGGGCATGCTCGGCGAAAAATTTCCCGAGGCGCAGTTTTTGATCACCGGCGTATTGGGGCCACACTCAAACGCACATGGTCCGAACGAGTTCCTGCACCTGCCAACGGCGAAAAAGCTGACTTGTTGTGTGGCTGAGGTAATTGCACGGCATTTCATACAAGAATAAGAGACTATCTGAGGGGAATCAAAATGAAAACAGGTGTAATTGGACTCGGTGCGATGGGTGCAGCGATGGCGTTGAACCTGCACAAGGCAGGTCATCTGCATCGCATCTGGAACCGCACGCGGGCCAAAGCAGAGCAACTGTCACACCAGACCGGTGTTGAAGTGGCAGACAGTATTGAAGGGCTCGCAGCGACATGTGATCTGGTGCTGGTCTGTGTGTCACGTGACCATGATGTGCTTGAGGTCATCCGCCGCATTGCCACCACCATCAGACCCGGATCAGTTGTGATTGATACTTCGACAGTAAGCACCCAGACCGCGCTTCAGGCCTCGAACATTATTAAGGAGCAGGGTTGTTACTTTCTCGATTGCCCGGTCACCGGCGGGGTTGAAGGGGCAAAAAATGGCACGCTGTCGATGATGGTCGGCGGGGATGAATCCGTACTGGATGGCCTGCGACCGGTCCTGTCCAGCATGACCCGACGGGTCGTTTATATCGGTCCGACCGGTAGCGGCCAGGCCTGCAAGGCCGTTAACCAGATCATCTGTGCCGGTATCAACCAGGCCGTCACCGAGGGACTGGCTTTTGGTAAACACATGAGCCTGGATATGCTCAAGGTACTTGAAGCGATATCGGGCGGTGCCGCCGGCAACTGGTTTATGGATCACCGTGGCAAAACGATGCTGGCAGGGCAATTCCCCGCCGGATTCAAGGTGAATCTGCACCACAAGGACCTGCAAATATGTATGGCTATGGCCACCCAACACGTGGATACTTCCCTGCCCTTAACGGCCATGACCGTGGCCGATTACGAAAAGCTGATGGCGGGGGGATATGGTGATGAAGACATCTCGTCACTCTACCGCTTGAAAAAATAATCCGTCACCCCTATCTGAACACCCCGGGAACAGGCCAGGA
>CAMDWI010000018.1 GCA_945878555.1 Klebsiella pneumoniae | reverse complement strand
AGCTAGCTCATCAGCAACCTTCATAGCTTCAGTTGTAGCATGAAATTTAAACAATGTAATCACCCAATTTGGGGATGGTCTTTTCGTTTTCCACGTAATATGTTGTTGGCATTGAATTTAATTTTCAAATTAATTCAGCGCCACATAACTATGTGCTAACCAGACCATCACAGGTCTCGTTAATTTTCTATTATAGTAAGCCAGATTGGCGCGGTTATCGGCAAAATAACTGGATAACCCTGCGGAAATGTTACAGCTCGCGGGATAGGCCGCCAGAATGGCGCGGTTATCTGCAAAATATCTGTATAACCCCGCGGAAATGTTACAAAGCACAAGGCAGTGGTTATTCATGGTGTCTTCGGCTAACTAGCTCATTCGATTCATATTATTCCATTGCCGCGGGCTTTTGAACCGCTTACTTGCTCGCCCGCTCCGATACACGTTTGACACCGGATTTATCCAGCGGGGTCGCGCCGAGTGTCAGTAGCAGGTTCGCTGTTTGCTCGCGGTAGGAGCGGGCGGTCTGGCGGTAGGCGTCGCCGATGCCTTCGGTCACAATTGCATACGATATACTGAGCGGGGTCTGGCCGAAGCCGTCCATTGTGTTCGGGTTGGCGCCATTGTCGATTAGATATTCAATCACATCATCTTCACCGTGATAGGCGGCCAGATGCAGCGGGGTCCAGCCGAAGTGTCCAACCGCGTTTACATCCAGTCCCTTCTCCACCAGTAACTGTACAGTTTTTAATGCGAGCGCCTTGGCCGCCGGCGGGCGTTCCTCGGACAGGGTGGCACCGGCACCGGCGGCCATCAGCAGGGCAGACACTTTATCCGCTGTGGTGATCTTCGGATCCGCACCGGCGTCAAGCAGGGCAGTAATCGCATCGTAGTTGTTTATGTCTGCCGCGAGCAGCAGCGGTGTTGCCCCTTGCAGGTTGATCTCGGTTGAGGTCAGCAGTTTGCCCCGCGGGTGGTTCAGGCGCACATTCGGATCGGCGCCGTGTTTGAGCAGGTTGTTGACGACAGCGAGGGCGTTGCGATTCTGTACGGCGAGGTGCAGGGCGGTGTTGCCCTTGCTGTCGACCGTCGTGGTCTTCGCCCCGCGATCGAGCAACAGATCGACGACCTCGGTAAAGCCGCTCGCACTGGCAACGAGTAACGGTGTCAGTCCGGTCTTCGGCATCTGTTCGTCCACCCCGGCCCCGGCACCGAGCAGGATGCGGGCAGAGGCGACATCGCCCTGTTGTGCGGCGAACATCAACGGTGTGAAGCCGGATTTGGAGCTGATGTGCACATCGGCCTCGGATTCAACAAGCAGCTCGACCAGTTCGGTGCGTTTGTCGGCAACGGCCCACATCAGCCCGGTCTGTCCGGCGTTCTTTTCCGCTGCATTCGGGTCGGCATCGTGATCGAGCAACAGCTTTACGGTCGCGGTCCGGCCACGGTTGGTAGCAGCCATCAGCGGTGTCTCGCCTGACAGCAAGGCATAGTTCGGATTGGCACCGGCCTGTAACAGGCGTTCGATCAGCGGGCCGTCAGCACTGGCGGCGGCGAGATACAGCGCGGTTGCGCCGAAGTCATTCGCCTTGTTCGTGTCGGCACCTGCCTTCAGCAGTAATTCGACCATTGCCAGATTGTTCAGATGGGCGGCGTGGGCCAGTGCGGTCGTGCCATCGGCCGAGGTCTGGTTCACATCGGCGCCGGATTTCAATAGTGAGCCCACGGCGTCCAGATTACCTGCCTTGGCCGCGTCGGCGAGATTACTTCCGGCGGCATGCACTACGGCGGCAGACATCAATAACAGGATAAGTACCGCAGATTGCAGACGAATAAGCATGATGGTTCTCCGTGTCTATACCGTGGGTAAGGGCAGTTTACCGGTGCTGTCACCAAAGCGATCCAGCGGAACGCCAGCCTTGTCCATCATCGTCAGGAACAGGTTCGTCATCGGGGTGTCGTGTTCAAAGCGGATATATTGTCCGCCCTTGATCCCGGTGTCTTTGCCCGAGAACAACAACAGCGGCAGGTCCTTGAAGATGTGCAGATTGCCATCGCTGAGCGCGCTGCCATACAGCATCATCGTCGAGTCGAACAAGCTGCCTTCGCCGTCCGGTGTAGACCGCAGCTTGTCGAGGTAATAGGCCAGCATCTGTGAATGGAAAGTGTTGATATGGATTGTCTTGGCTATCTTCTCGGCATCGCCCTGATGATGGGTCACGGAGTGGTGCGCGTCGCCAAAACCGAGTTCCGGGTAGGCGCGGTTGCTCATCTCATGACCTATCTGGAACGTGCATATGCGGGTCATGTCACTCTGCCAGGCCAGCACCTGCAGGTCTGCCATCAGCTTGTAGAAATCGGAGAACTTCTCCGGTGCACCGGCAGGTCCCGCCATCTGTGGCAACTCGCGGTCGAACTGTGACTCGGCCTTCTCGATACGCCGCTCCACGTCGCGCACGGAATCCAGATATTGATCAATCTTGTTGCGATCCGCAGCAGCGAGGCGGTCGCGCAGCTTGCCCACGTCCTGCAATACCGCATCAAGGATGCTGCGGTTTTCCTGCAGGCGTTCCTTGCGGATCTTCGGGTCGGTGCTGCCGCTGTCGCCAAACATGCGCTCGAAAAGTACGCGCGGACGATTTTCCATCGGCAATGGCGTCGTGTCGTTACGCCAGGAGATCGTATTGTAATAGGCACAGCTATACGCGGATTCACATGATCCGACAATCTCGGCCGATTCCATACCGACCTCCAGCGAGGCGAGCTGGGTGTATTTGCCGAATTCCTGTGCAGCAACCTGATCAATGGAAATACCGGCACGCAGATCGGCACCGGAGGTCATCTTCGCATGTGCGCCGGTCAGGAAGGCGGTACAGGCACGTGGGTGATCGCCACCGACCTCTCCGTCCTCTTTCCCGGCTTCATTCTGCGCCAGCCCGCCAATGACCAGCATCTGTTCACGGAAGGCCGCCAGCGGCTCAAGCACCGGTGTCAGTTCAAACTCACTACCGAGTGTCGTTGGCGTCCACTGGTTCATGATGATGCCATTCGGCACCTCTATAAATGACAGACGCATCGGGCGTACCAGCGCCGGGTCGGTCGCGGCGGCCAGCGCCGGGATCATACCGTCGAGGAAGGGCAGTGCCAGTGCTGTGCCGGCACCCCGTAAAAAACTGCGCCTGGCAATCGCCTTTTTGAAGATCATCATTTGTTTACCCTCCTCATCTGGAACGGAACACTGTTGACGATGCCGCCTATTATTGCTGACCAGCGGTAATCCTGATCGGCGGCCTCGCGGCGGATCTTACGGACGACCGGTAAATCGTAATATTCCACACCGCGACCAAGTGCGTAGGTAAGCATACGCGCGGTAAACGTCTCGACAAACAGTTCCTTCTGTTTGACCAGAATCTCGCGCAGGCCCTCGGGGCCGTTAAACGCGGTGCCGTCTGGCAACACGCCGGATGAATCTATAGGGCTGTTACTGGCGCCACTGGTGTCACGCCAGCGGCCGAGGCCGTCGAAGTTCTCCAGTGCAAAACCAAGCGGGTCCATCACCTTGTGACAGACGGCACAGGCCGGATTGGCGCGGTGCATCTCCATCCGTTCGCGCATTGTCATCGCGCGGACCTTGTTATCGTCTTTTAATGAGGGTACATCCGGTGGTGGCGGTGGGGGTGGTGAGCCGAGGATCTGTTCCAGTACCCATTTGCCACGGATGGTCGGCGCGGTCCGGTTCGGGTAAGAAGTCACGGTCAGGATACTGCCATGTCCGAGCAGTCCGCGACGTCGTGGATCGGTGACGGCAACGCGCTGGAAGCCGGCACCGTAGATACCTTCAATACCGTAGTGTTTCGCCAGACGTTCGTTGACGAACGTGTAGTCTGAATTCAACAGCTCGACCACACTGCGGTCCTCGCGCAGCATGCTCTCAAGTACCAGTTCAGTTTCACGCTGCAAGGCCTCGCGCAGGTTTTCATCAAAGTTAGGGAACGCGATCGGATCCGGTTGTACGCGGGCGATATTGCGCAGGAACAGCCACTGCCCGGCGAAGTTGCTGATTAGCGCGGCGGAGCGCGGGTCGGCCATCATCCGTTCTACCTGTTGTTCCAGTGCCTTGCCCTTTTTCAGTTTGCGCTTTTCAGCGAGCGTGAGCAGTTCCTCATCGGGGATGCTGCTCCACAGAAAAAAGGACAGACGCGAGGCCAGTTCCAGATCACTGATCTCGTAATTGCCATTTTTGGCGACCTTCTGTGGATCAAACTCGATGCGGAACAGGAACTCCGGTGAGACCAGGATCTTTTGCAGCGCCATGCGGATACCGCTTTCAAACCCGCCCTGTGCCTTGCCCTGTTCGTACAGAGACATCAGTATCGGCATATCGTCTTTGGTCACCGGTCGACGATAGGCGCGACGTGCGAGCGTGGAGAGGATTTGTTCAGCGCAGCGGGACTCTTCCATACTGGCCGAAGGTCGGCAACTGAAGATCAGGGATCGACTCGGGGTCTCGCCCGCGCCGGTGATGTTGAACGGTCCGGCGATCGACAGGCTGCCAACACCTTCAAAAAAGGCCTGTTCTTCGATCGGTGCGGTATATTTGTTCAGTATGCCTTCCTGCCTGACGGTGTCTTTCACAAAGGTGGCCAGGATCGTGTGTGTACCGGCCTTGACCGGGACACGTACCTCCAGTTTGTCATCTGCCGCAGGGCCGTTACCATAGACCTCTGCATTACCGGTTGCCTCGATCGTGAACCGTTCTATGCGTTGATCATCAATACGGATGTCGAGCTGGCGTTCCTTGTCGAGGCCAATAATCTCGTCAAAGCGACCGGTCTGTAGCTTTACCTTTAATACATATTCGCCATCCACCGGGAAATAATGACGGACGGCCAGTCCGCCGCGCGTACCGTAGGGCAGGTCTTCGCTGATCCGATCGTCCTGTACCAGATAACGCGAGACATCATAGGTCTGGAAATCGGCCGGCTGTGTCGTATCACCGATGGCCAGACGACTGACCTTCGCGGCCACCGCCAGATAACGCTCCAGCAGATACGGCGAGACGCTGAGCACATCACCGATATTGTCAAAGCCATAACCGATATCGTCAGCAGGCAGCAGGTCACGGCTGTTGATCTGCAGACCGAGCAGGTCGCGGATCACGTTTGCATATTCGGCACGGTTCAGGCGGTGCAGTGTCGGGCGGCCCGGGTTGGGCGACTGTTCGGCAATTGCGTTCAGTTTGCCCTCGACATGGTCGACCAGTTTGACATAGGTCGCCTCATCGGGCCTCGGCAGCCCTGCCGGCGGCATCGATCGCGCACGCAGCTTGCGTAACACCTTTTCCCAGCGCAGCGGGTCGGCGCTGATCTGATCAGGGTCGAGTTGGTCCAGTAACAGTCCGGCGGTCTTCAGCGTGGCATTGTGGCAGGTCACACAATACTGGTTCAGGGTAGCACGGTGCGTGTCAGGTGCGGGTTGTGCCTGTGCAGCCGATAATAGCATCAAACTGCAAAGTGCAAATGTGCTGGCCAGAGTGTGTTTGCTGATAACCATCGTATTCCCCCCCCGGGATATTCGCCTTTCCTGCTGGTTGCAACCAGCAGGAAGATAATGACATTAATATATCAAGTGTAGTGTCCGGCAGGCGGTGGCGTCAATGTAAAGCCGGCCTGTTTTACGGGGGATTCAGCGCAAAGCGTTGAGCAGATGTGGGGTCAATTCGTACATCTCGCTGACAGGGCCGGGCGCCGGGGTCAGGCCTTCAACAAAGCCGATCTTCAGCAATTCCTCGATGATCTCGTCGTTCGCCGTGATGATATGGACCGGGGAGTCCCAGCGGGCACCTTCGCCGCTGACACTGGCCGCCGGCTGGTGGTCACCGATGACGACCCAGAACATGTCACGCTCCGCCTGTTGGCGCAGAAACCCGGCCAGATACTGGAGGGTATACACCAGCGTACCCGCATAGGACGGTTGCATATTTGTCCATTCGGGTAACAGCGCCATGGAGGCGGCCACATCCGCAGCATCGTAGGGATTCGTATCAAGAGCCCGTGTCCAGTCCGGTTGGTAAGGTGGTGTTGGACGGAACGGCATATGCGAGCTGATTGCGGTGAACATCAGAAACAACGGTTTGCGATTCGTCTTGTTCAATTCCAGCTCAGCGAAACGGGAGATTGAATACTGGTCCGGGATACGCCACCAGCCAAACTCCGGACCGCGATAGTCAATTTCCCTGGAACCATAGATATGCTCAAAGTGGTAGAACACGCCCTCCGGCCATTCACTGCGCAGACCCGGCATCAACGCCAGTGATCGATAACCCAGTGCGGTAAAGCGGGTCGACAGGGTCGGTTGATTCCGTGTCAGCAGCAGGTTATAGGTGCCGTTGTTATCAATATCAAGTGCGGACATGAAGCTGGAATGGGCGAGCCAGGAACCACCGCCAAATGTGGGAGAAACCACAAATGCAGACACGACGCGGCGATGTGTCGCCTTGATCGCCTCGGCCAGTTCAATCCGGCCCGGCTCCAGCGTCGCTGCGATGTCGGGAGAGTCGAACGCGACGGCACCATAAGACTCGACAAAATGCACGATCACATCGGCACCGCGCAGTTTGGTCAAGGCAAAGTTATCGAGCGGGTTCTGTTTGACCAGTGCGGCGAGCTGCTCGTCAGCACCGAGCGCACCCATGATAAAACCGGTCTGTTCTATGACCATGTAGCTGACCGGAATGGAATAGAGCCGTAACTTCTTGACGGGTATACCGGCAAACCCGCTGAGGTAGACGATGAGCAGCAGCGCTGCCAGTCCCCCGACTGCACGTTGCTCATCCCGGCGGGTGCAGGCAGTTGCCACCCGTAATACGGCGATTCGTAAGATCAAATACAAAGCACCGAGCGCGAGCACAATACCGGCCAGTAGCACGAGCACCAGCAGCGGATGCGCCGCCTCGATCAGCATTCCGGCGACATGCGGCAGATATTGGGCATCCCAGTAAATATTGACTGGCCGACCATACAGCGCCGGTGCGGTCACCTCGGCGTACCGGCCGATGGTCATTATGGTCAGGAGGGCTGCCAGCACGGATACCAGTCGGGTCGACACGGATGTGCGTCGACGTAACCACAGCGCCAGCAGGACGAGCAGTGTGGCTATTTCAATTGACACCTCATTCTGTGTGGTGATCCACAAGGTCGGCCAGACATTATGAAACGTAAGGGCAAAGTTGAGTGAAAACAGCGCCAGCGCAAGACCACCCCACCGGCGTAGTGTGGTCATTTTCATCTGGTCAGGGGCGGACATACTCATCACATAATCTGACGGGCAGACAACTGGGGAGTCGCCGTGGCGGTATGTCATGCTGGAATTTCACGATGATTCAGATCAATCCGGAATGTGAGGTTAGGCAGTATAACAAGTGCAACGGTAAACTGCTAAATCGCACCGGGCAGCTAATTTCACCTGTTGTTCACATGCCTGCATACAGAATAAATACATATCACCACTACAGGAATCAAGGTCATGCATACCCTGCGAGTTTTATTGACAGGCCTGACGGGTCTGATGCTGATGACAGTGTCGGTCGCCGTGTTGTCACAGTCCGATTCGAGCTGGCGTTTTAATGTCTTGCTGGACGGGAAACCCGTCGGCGAACACCTGTTCACCGTGACCCCGCAGGACGGTCTGATCCAGGTGCAAAGCCAGGCGAACATGCAGGTAAACATCCTGTTCTTCAACGCCTACAGCTATCAGCATCAGGCGCGTGAATTGTGGCAGGCAGGTTGTCTGCTCAGCATTGATGCGGCCACGAACAATAACAATAAACAGATCGAGGTGAAGGGCAGGCTGGACGCGGGCAATTTTCTGGTCAGCGCCAGTAGCACTCCCGGTGATACCGCGATGCCGCCCTGTGTGAAATCATTTGCCTATTGGGACAGCACATTTCTGAAGGAGAGCAGTTTGCTGGATCCGCAGACGGGCAAACTGGTTGCGATCAAGGTCGAGCCGGGTGCCCTGGAGACGATAGACGTTGCCGGGCGTGAGTGGCAGGCACAGCGATACACGCTGACAGGTGAGAAGTTGCACATCGACCTGTGGTATGGCCCGGCAGGTGAATGGCTGCGCCTGAGTTCACAACTGCCCAGCGGTCGCCAGGTCGATTATGAACTGATCGAGGGCGGCGGCTGGAACGCGTTACCGGGTTAATTCACCCTGCAAGTTTTATTGTGTATCAATTACCAGCTGGTCTTTATCTCGAGACCTGCCCCGACGTTGGTGTTGTCTGAACGCCGATAGTCATTGATACGATATTCCACCACGGCGTACAGCTGGCGATACAGACGCACCCCAAACTGGGTCTCGCTGACCACATTGTCACGGGTAAAACCGGGGCGAGAGGTTTCATCTATATTGTGGTCAAGGAAGCCGCCAAGATAGAGCCGGTCGGAGATATACGGGAATGTCATCTGGTAGGTGTGGGACAGCTGCCAGCCACCGACATCGCGTTGATCAATGCGGGTCGGGAAAATCTGTAATGCATAGTTCAGGTTAATCGCCTTCAGAAACCCGGCAAACATCGGCGTGTTGTTCAGGCGCCAGCGTACACCAAGATGGATCGTGTCATTGTCATGACCACGACGGATGATGTCCTGGGCAACCAGATCCAGTGGCAGTTTTTCCGATACATTCCAGATCAGGTTCTGTTCGGTCAGCAGGAAGTCAGGGTCACCTGACGACAGTGTGTCACCGAAGTTGATGAATCCAAAATACGAAAACCGTGCAGGCAAGGGCATCAGCATATTGATGGTGAGATCAGTATCCGTCTTTACATCAGACAGGTAGGGATACAGATTGAATGCGATCTGGGCGGGTCGGCGCTTTTCCTGCGCAGAGGTGTTGAACGGTAACAACAGGCACAGGGAAATTACAACCAGCAATCGCGATATGCGTGAGCTCATGAGATACCTTTTATCCAGGAGTTAAGGGGAAACGATACTTTGCAACCAGCGGTTGCCCGGTGGATGATAAAGACTGGATAGAGACTCTACAAGCCCCGATTTGGTCGAATCGCGACGGTTAACGGCAGTAGATGCTGTGCAATGTTGCTATCACATCCGCTGCAGGTCCCGGTTTCAGTGAGTAATAAACGGTCTGTGCCTCGCGGCGCGTGCTCACCGCGCCGGTCTTGCGTAATACCGCAAGGTGCTGCGACAGCGCGGACTGGTTCAATGGCACACGCTCGTTTAACTGGCCCACCGATAACTCTCCGCCGGAAAGGTTGCACAGGATCATCAGTCTTTGCTCATTTGCGAGCGCACGCAACAGCGTGGCCGCCTGCTCGGCATGCGGCAACATCTCCTCGGTCAGGTTCGCGGGCGAGCGTTTGCCCTTGCGCACTGCTTCTTTGTTGATTCTGGTCCGGTGTATCGGCTTGATCGCCATCTGTATTCTCCTGCTTTGACAGTCATTATATTTAACACTTGCTAAATTAGCAAATACTAATATAATTAAAACATGCCCGATAGAAATTACCGGTTTTAATACAGCTATACTTTAAACAGGAGAGTACACCATGAATATCGATCGCATCGTTCTGGCCTTTGCAGGCAGCGTGGTTCTGGTCAGTCTGGGTCTCGGCTATACCGTCAGCCCTTACTGGTTCTTGCTGAATGCCTTTGTTGGTCTGAACCTGTTACAGTCGTCCTTTACCGGCTTTTGCCCTCTGGCAATCGTGTTACGCAAGCTGGGTGTCGCGCCGGGTGCGGCCTTTTGTAAACAGCAATAACAGGAGCAATACATGCCGCTGAATTTTCCTTTACCCGGGCTGACAGGGACCGCCGTGTTGCTGCTGGCGCTCGGGACGCTGATCACTGGCTGTTCTGACTCCACCACTGAACAGGTAAGTACCGGTACCAGCACCCTGGCCAGCTACCGGACCGTCACGGTTGAATTACAGCAGGTGCCCGCCGAACGCCGTGTGAATGGGCGGGTTGAGGCCGTCAATCAGGGAACGGTATCTGCACAGACCGCCGGTGAAGTGATTGAGATCCTTCGTGATGTCAGTGATTCGGTTGAGGCTAACCAGGTGGTGATACGTTTGCGCGCGGTTCAGCAGCGTGCTGGCCTGCAACAGGCGGACGCCGCCCTGCGTGAGGCAAGATCACAACTGGCCGAGGCCGAGGCGCGTTATCAGCGTGTCGCCGATATGGTTGGTCGCAAGCTGGCACCGCAGGCGGATCTGGATGAAATCACGGCGCATCGTGACAGTGTACGTGCCCGGCTTGATGCCGCTCTCGCAGCGCAGGCCGCTGCTGCCGAGGGGCTGTCCTATACCGAGGTGCCCATGCCATATACCGGTGTGATTACGGATCGTCACGTGCAGATAGGCGAGGTCGTCGCGCCCGGCGCGCCGCTGTTTGATGCGGCGGCGCTGGAACAGCTGCGTGTCATCACCGATGTATCCCAGGAACTGGCACTGCAATTACAACAGACCTCCCGTGCAGCTGTGTATACGGGAGACCAGAGGATCGAGGCCAGCAAGGTCACAGTGTATCCGCGTGCGGCTGATAATACTGCCACCTTCCGGGTACGGCTGGACCTGCCCTCCGGGACAGCCGGCCTGTTGCCGGGCATGTTTTTGAAGATTGGTATTGTGACCGGAACCGAGCAGAGCCTGCTGGTCCCACAGGCCGCGATCGTAGAGCGCGGTGAGGTGACCGGTGTTTACATACTGGATCCGGGTGGTCGTACCGTATTCCGGCAGATACGTCCGGGACAGCGTCAGGGTGAGATGTTCGAGGTGCTTGCCGGCGTCAGTGCCGGGGAACTGGTATCGATTGAACCGGACCTGGCGATGCGCCATCTGCTGAACACAAACCGGGTTACTGAATGATGAACCCGGTGCTGGGTCTGTCCGGTCGACTGTCGCGCTATTTCCTGCGTAACCAGTTGACCCCGTTGCTTGCGGTGGCCGCGATGTTGCTCGGGCTATTGGCTGTGTGGATCACACCCAGCGAGGAAGAACCGCAGATCGATGTCACCTTTGCCAATATTCTGGTGCCGTTTCCCGGTGCAACGGCCGAGCAGGTCGAATCACTTGTCGTCAGTCCGATGGAGCGTGTGCTCGGCGAGATCGTCGGACTGAAACATATCTATTCTGTCTCGCGCCCCGGACTCGGTCTGTTGACCGTGCAGTTCGAGGTGGGTGAGGCGCGGACCGAGTCGGTGGTCCGTTTATATAATGCCATCTATTCCAACCAGGACTGGCGCCCACAGGGACTCGGCGTGTTGCAACCGCTGGTCCAGCCTGGTGGTATCGAGGATGTGCCGGTACTGACGCTGACCTTGTGGACCAATGACCCGGACCGCAGCGCGGCCGATCTGAGCAAGGTGGCGCGTTCGATGCAGACCGAGCTGAAGCGTGTCGCCGGGACGCGGGATGTCTATACCGTTGGTGCAACTGAAAATGTCGTGCATGTCGAACTGGACCCGCGACGCCTGTCAGCTCATGGCTTGACCTTGAGCGAGATTGCCTGGGCCTTGCAGGTGTCCAATCAGGCCTTGCAGGCCGGTGGTCTGGTGGCCGATGACAGACTGGCCCCGGTGCAGGCCGGACAGTTTCTGTTTGATCGCAACAGTGTAGCCAATCTGGTTGTTGGTTATGTCGACGAACGACCAATCTATCTGGAAGATGTCGCGATTGTGTCTGATGCAGCAGACCAGCCTGACAAATATGTCTGGTTTGGCAGCGGCGCGGCCTGGGCGGAACGCAGCGATTTGCCTCCTGTTCGCAATGCCCCGGCGGTCACGCTCGCGGTGTCGAAGAAACCGGGCGAGAATGCGATTGATGTCGCCAATGATGTCCTGCGCCGTGTTGATATGTTGTATGGCCAGTATATTCCGGAAGGCGTCGAGGTGACGGTCACCCGCAATTACGGTGTTACCGCAAACGACAAGGCGCACAAGCTGATCCAGAAACTGGTGTTTGCCACCGCCTCGGTCGTGCTGCTGGTTGTGCTAACAATGGGTGGACGTGAGGCCGTGGTTGTCGGTACAGCGGTCGTTATTACGCTGGCCGCGACACTGTTTGCCTCCTGGGCCTGGGGTTTTACCATCAATCGGGTATCACTGTTTGCGCTGATCTTCTCGATCGGTATTCTGGTCGATGATGCGATAGTCATCGTCGAAAATATCCACCGCCATAAACAGCTGGGTGGCGGCTCGCTGGATGAACTGATCCCACGTGCAGTCGATGAGGTCGGTGGTCCGACCATCCTCGCCACGTTTACCGTTATCGCGGCATTGTTACCGATGGCCTTTGTCAGCGGGCTGATGGGGCCGTATATGAGTCCGATCCCGATCAACTCGAGTATGGGTATGCTGATCTCGTTGTTGATTGCGTTGATCTTCACCCCGTGGATGTGCCGAAAATTACTGGGTACGACACACGCAGAATCCACCGCCGCAGCGAATCACAACGGTGATACCAGACTCACTGCCCTGTTTGAGCGGATATTGCGGCCGTTCCTGCGCACGAATGGCGGCAAGGCCCGGCGTCGGGTTTTATATGCGGGCATCGTAGTGGCAATCGCTGCGGCGATCAGTCTGGCATTCCTGCAACTGGTCGTGCTGAAGATGCTGCCGTTCGACAACAAGTCGGAATTCCAGGTGGTACTTAACATGCCCGAGGGTACTCCGGTCGAGACGACGGCACGGGTGTTGGATGAATTGTCGCGGGTGATTGATGCCGTACCTGAGGTGACCGATTTTCAGGTGTATGCCGGTACGGCCGCGCCGATCAATTTTAACGGACTGGTGCGCCAGTATGCGCTGCGGCAGAGCCCGGAGCTGGGTGACATCCAGGTCAATCTGGTCGACAAGCATCTGCGCGATCGCAAGAGCCACGAGATTGCACTCGCGGTACGCGGTCCCCTGGTCGAGGTGGCAAGACGCCACGGTGGTAGCGTGCAGGTGGTCGAGGTACCGCCGGGCCCGCCCGTGCAGTCACCTCTGGTCGCTGAGATCTATGCGCCGGGCCGTGCAGAACGTGATGCGCTGACACGTGAGGTACGCCGTCTGTTTGATATTACGACCGATATCATCGATGTGGATGACAGTCTGGAGTCGGGCAATAAACGCTGGGTCATAGACGTGGATCAGGGCAGGGCGGCCATGCTGGGTGTACCCCCGGCACAGGTCAGTGAGATCCTCGCAATTGCACTCGCCGGTCAGGATGCGACCTGGTTGCGGGGCAGTCGCAGTCAGGAGCCGGTGCCGGTCAGGCTGGAACTCGCGGTGCACGATAAATCGCATATCGAGGAACTGATGGAGCTGGAGGTCAGTTCCATCCATGGCACCCGTGTACGCCTGGGCTCGATAGCGACCGCACGCGAGGTCGCCTGGGACCCCGCTATTTATCACAAGAACCTGTTACCGGTGGCGTATGTGACCGGTGATATGGCCGGACAACTCGACAGCCCGCTGTATGGCATGTTCGATATCGTTGGCCAAATTGATGCGATCAAGGTGTCCGGTGAGACACCTACCCAACATTTTATCGCCCCGCCGGAAGACCCGGGCGAGATCGCGATCAAGTGGGACGGCGAATGGCAGATCACCTATGAGACCTTCCGGGATATGGGCGCGGCCTACGCCGTTGGACTGGTGTTGATCTATCTGCTACTGGTCGCCCAGTTCGGTTCCTATATGGTGCCGTTGATTATCATGGCGCCGATCCCGTTGACGATCATCGGGGTGATGCCCGGGCACGCGTTGCTCGGTGCACAGTTCACTGCTACCTCCATGATCGGCATGATCGCGCTGGCCGGGATTATTGTCCGTAACTCCATCCTGCTGGTTGATTTTATCAATACCGAGATCGCGGCCGGACGTTCGATTGAAGACGCCGTGGTAAATGCGGGGGCGATCCGTGCGAAGCCGATCGCGCTGACCGCACTGGCGGCGATGGCAGGTGCATTTTTTATACTGGATGATCCGATCTTCAATGGTCTTGCCGTCTCGTTGATCTTTGGCATCCTGGTTTCGACCGTGCTGACGCTGGTGGTCATACCGGTTCTCTATTTCGCCTGGCTGCAAGTCGGGTCACACAAGTCACTTACTGAGGAGGGTTGAACATGGCACATATCGCAATTATAGGCGCAGGTGTAGGTGGTGTACCGAGTGCGTTTGAACTGAAAAAGAAACTGGGCAAGGACCATAAAGTCACACTGATAGGCAGCTCGCCATATTTTGAATTCACCCCATCGAATCCCTGGGTCGCTGTCGGCTGGCGCAAGACTACGCAGGTGCGTGTGGAAATGCAGGAGATACTGACAAAGAAGGGTGTCGAGTGGATACCGAGACTGGTCACGGCGATTGATGCGGCGGCGAACACGCTGACGATCGAAGGCGGGCAGACCCTGAACTATGACTATCTGGTCATCGCCACCGGACCGAAGCTTGCGTTTCATGAAGTGCCGGGTCTCGGGCCGGAAGGTCACACGCATTCTATCTGTACGCATGCGCACTCACTGGAGGCATGGGATGCATATCAGGAGTTTCTGAAAAATCCCGGGCCGGTCATCATCGGTGCCGCACCCGCGGCAAGTTGTTTCGGGCCAGCCTATGAATTCGCCATGATCCTGGATACTGACCTGCGCAAACGCAAATTGCGCGACAAGGTACCGATGACCTACGTCAGCAGTGAACCGTACATCGGTCATATGGGCCTCGGTGGCGTGGGAGACAGCAAGGGATTAATGGAAGCAGAATTGCGTCAACGCCATATCAAATGGATTACCAATGCCAAAATTTCGGAAGTCAGCGCGGGCGAGATGAAGGTCAGTGAGATCAACGACGACGGAACACCGCGCAAGGATCATGTATTGCCTTTTAAATATTCGATGATATTGCCTGCGTTCAAGGGCGTGGACCCGGTCGCGGCAGTTCCGAACCTGTGCAACCCGCGTGGTTTTGTGCTGATAGATGAACATCAACGTTCCAAGGCCTATCCGAATATTTTCTCTGCCGGCGTCTGTGTGGCGATACCGCCAGTTGAAGTGACCCCGGTACCGACCGGCGCCCCGAAGACCGGTTATATGATCGAGTCGATGGTCAGTGCCATCTGCGAGAACATCGTTGCCGAGATCAATGGCAAACCGGCCGACGCACGCGGTACCTGGAATGCGATCTGCCTTGCTGATTTTGGTGATACCGGTGCCGCCTTTGTTGCACTGCCGCAGATCCCGCCCCGCAATGTGACCTGGGCGAAACAGGGCAAGTGGGTCCATCTGGCCAAAATAGCCTTCGAGAAATACTTCCTGCGCAAGGTACGCACCGGTTCGTTGACCCCGGTCTACGAGACCTATGTGTTGAAGGTATTGGGTATTGAATCGCTGAAGTAGGCATCTACACACTTCTAATGGCAATTCTTGCAGAATAGTGCTGTAATTCAGCACTACATGACGTTAGCAACGGGGGGCCTCGCTGATGTACAACGTTGTAAGGATTGTTACCGTTTTTTCAATGCTTGTCTGCGCCAGTCAGTCCGGGCTGGCGCAACAAAGCGCAAGCCAGACCGGATCCGCTGCGGAACATCGCACTACGATCAACAGTTATTGTATCTCCTGCCATAACGATGCCCTGAAGACCGCCGGTCTGTCGCTCGAACACGCTGATATTGAAAAGGTCGGCGTTGATGGTGCCATCTGGGAAAAAGTGCTGCGGAAACTTAAGGCGAAGACGATGCCACCCTCAGGTATGCCACGCCCGGACGACGCCACCTATAGCCGGTTTGCAGGCTACCTGGAAACCAGTCTGGACAGTTATGCAAGTGAGTTTCCCCATCCCGGCGAACCGGAACTGCGGCGTCTGAACCGGACTGAATATGTGAATGCCGTGCGCGATCTGCTCGCGGTGGATATCAAGGCAGATGCATTGTTACCGGCGGACAATGCACTGTCCGGCTTTGACAATATGGGTGCGGTGCTGACGATATCACCGTTGCTGGTCGAGCAGTATGTGGCCGCCGCACGCAAGGTCAGGGTCCAGGCGCTCGGTGATCCGGACATGCATCCCGGCTTTGAGTATTACTCCGTATCAAATGAGCTGATGCAGGAAGATCGTATGGGCGAGGAGCTGCCGTTCGGATCGCGCGGAGGTCTGGCCATTGAACATCATTTTCCGATGGATGGCGAATATGTCATCAAGGTGGATCTGCTGAAAAACTATCGCGACTATATCCGTGGTCTGGTCAATAAACCGCACCAGCTGGATGTGCGCCTCGACGGTGAACGTCTCCACCTGTTTACCATCGGCGGTGAAAAACATGGCAAGACTGCGCAGTTGTTTTCTACTGCGGCTCAGGGCGAGTTTGAGCAGGAGGAATACGAGCGCTTTGCCGACAAGGGACTGGAGGTGCGTTTCCCGGCAAAGGCCGGCAAGCGACTGGTGACCGTGACCTTTCTGAAAGAAACCACGCTGCCGGAAGACCCGTTATATCCGAAGCATACCGTCTATGACTATTCCCAGTACAAGGGTGGTGAGCCGGGTGTACGCACGGTCGCCATCGGTGGTCCGTTTAAAGCGCAAGGTCTCGGCACGACGGAGAGCCGCGACAGGGTATTTATCTGCCAACCGGCGGCCGCTGATGATGCACCCTGTGCACGCAAGATACTGTCAACACTGGCACACCGGGCCTACCGGCGTCCACCCACCTCTGATGAACTGGAAGAGCTGGTTGGTTTCTATCAGCAGGGCCAGCGTGACAAGGGTTTTGAGAACGGTATTGGTACGGCGATAGAACGTATGTTGGCTGGCCCGGAGTTCCTGTTTGTGGCCGAGCGTGTACCCGCAGATACGAAAGCGGACGCGGTGTTCCGTATTACGGACATGGAGCTGGCGACAAGGCTGTCGTTGTTCCTGTGGAGCAGTATCCCGGATGATGAGCTGCTGGCACTGGCCGAGGCGGGCAAGCTGGATCAACCTGACGTGCTCGACGCACAGGTACAGCGCATGCTGGACGACCCTCGCTCGAATGCGATGATCGACAACTTCGCGGCCCAATGGCTGAATCTCGGCAAGCTGAATGTGGTCGATCCGGACATTGAACTGTTCCCCTATTTTGAGGACAACCTGAGGCAGGCGTTCCAGACCGAGACGAAGCTGTTTTTTGAACATGTGTTCCGCAACAACAGACCGTTGCTGGAGCTGCTCAGTGCAGACTATACCTTTGTGAACGAACGTCTCGCACGGCACTACGGTATCCCGGATGTGTACGGCAATCATTTCCGCAAGGTCACGCTGCAAAACCTGCCGCGTGGTGGTCTGCTGGGGCAGGGCAGTATCCTGACCGTAACCTCGTATGCAAACCGCACCGCGCCAACCATCCGTGGCAAGTGGGTACTGGAGAATATCCTCAGTGCACCGCCGCCGCCACCACCGCCAAATGTGCCGGGCCTCCGTGACCGCAATGATGATGGCAGGGTGTTGAACATGCGTGAACGCATGGAGCAGCACCGGGCGAATCCGGTTTGCGCGAGCTGTCACAAGGTGATGGACCCGCTCGGATTTGCGCTGGAGAACTTTGATGCGATCGGCAAATGGCGCACGACCGATTCCTCCTCCCGTTCGACAATCGATGCGTCCGGTGCACTGCCGGACGGCACAGCGTTTGAAGGCTATGACGGTCTGCGCAAGGTGCTGCTTGAAAAGCGCAGCGCTGATTTTGTACTGACCGTGGTGGAAAAAATGCTGACCTACGCGCTGGGACGTGAGGTCGGTCACCCGGATGCGCCGATCATGCGCGAGATCATCCGCGAGACTTCGCCGGATTATCAGTTGACTACCATCATCAAATCAGTAGTGAAAAGTACCCCGTTTTTAATGAGGAGGGCACCACGCCATGATAATCACTAGAAAATCCATCGCACGCCGGACCTTTTTACATGGCGCAGGGGCAACGCTAGCACTGCCATTTCTTGATGCGATGACACCGGCATTGGCCTTGCCGGAACAACGTGCCGAGGTGGCGCGACGTTTCTCGATCATCTATTCACCGAACGGCATGAACATGAAAGACTGGACGCCGACGGATACCGGTACGGCCTACAAACTCTCGCCGACGCTGGAGCCACTGGCCCCCTACCGCGACCGGATGCTGGTGTTGACCGGTCTGAATAATAATGAAGGTGATGCCCGGCCGGGCGAGGGTGAGACCGCCCCGCACGAACGCGCCGGTGGTGTATTTCTGACCGGTGTGCATCCGCTGCGTGAAGGCCGCACCGGCATCTCGATAGACCAGATCGTCGCCGCTGAACTCGGCAAGCGCACCCAGCTCGCCTCGCTGGAGCTGGGGCTGCACACCAGTGATGCGGTTGGCAATTGTGAGAAGGGCTGGAGTTGTGCCTATATCAGTACGCTGTCGTGGCGCACACCGACCACACCGTTACCGATCGAATATCGTCCGCGGGCGGTGTTTGAAAGACTGTTTGGGGACAGCACCGATCCGTCAATACGCATGGCGCGTATCAAAAAGGAAAAGAGCATACTCGATGCGGTTACCGAAGCGACGCAGCGCATGCAGAAATCGCTGGGCGGTGGTGATCGCAATCGCCTGACCGAATATCTGGAAGGTGTGCGTGAGGTTGAGCACCGGATCCAGATGGCCGAACAGCAGATAGGTGACAACCTGCCATCAATGGACCCGCCGACCGGCATCCCGACCGAATTTGCAGACCACCTGAAACTGATGTTTGACCTGCAGGTACTCGCCTACCAGACCGACATGACGCGCATGATCACGTTTATGACCGGGCCTGAACAGAGTAACCGTACCTATCCTGAGATCGGCGTACGCGACGTGCATCATTCGCTGTCGCATCATCGCAATGACCCGGTCAATCTGGAAAAGCTGTCGAAGATCAACTTCTATCACTCGCAGCTGTTAACCTACTATCTGGACAAGCTGAATAACACACCGGATGTTGATGGAACGCTGCTCGACAATATGATCATCATGTATGGCTGCTCGATGAGTGATGGCAATGGTCACATGTTGCAGAACCTGCCGATGTTGTTGCTGGGCGGCGGCAGTGGCCAGTTGAAAGGGGGTGCGCACCTGAAATATCCGGACGGGGCACCGCTGGCAAATATGTACATGACGATACTGGACAAACTGGGCATCCAGGCCGACAAGTTTGGTGACAGTAACGGTATGCTTAACCTGTTGCCACTGGCCTGATCCTGTTGCTGGTTTACGAATACCGGGAGAGAAACTGAAATGAGTCTATACAGAGGATGTCTGGCCGTCGTATTACTCGGCCTGCCGTTGCTGGTGGCGGCCGGGTCCGACACGGGGCTGCTGGAGTCGGTTAAGAAGGGCGATCATGCCCGTTTGCAGGCCTTGCTTGCAGACAAGTCGATTGATGTGAATGCCACGCAGACCGACGGTTCTACAGCCTTACACTGGGCCGCACATCGCAATGATCCGCAAGCAGCAGAGTTGTTGCTGAAGGCCGGTGCCAACCCGGCGGCTGCGAATATTTATAAGGTCTCCCCCTTGCATCTGGCCTGCACCAATCGCAGCGATGACGTGGCGCTCGCCTTGATAAACGCCGGGGCGGATGCGAAGGCCGCCTTGTTGACAGGAGAGACCGCGCTGATGGAATGTGCGCGGACCGGTGCGGCGAAGGCCGTTGCCGCGATGTTGAAGGCCGGTGCCGATGTGAATGCAAAGGAGTCAGGTCAGGGACAGACGGCGCTGATGTGGGCCGCCGGTATGGGCCATTCCGACGTGGTGAAATTATTACTGGAACACGGTGCGGATGCCAATATGACAACCGCAGAGACCGCTGCGAAGGTCCCGAATACCTGCCGGATCTGTAGCTGGAAACCCTCGCCCGGCGGATTCACCGCCTTGCTGTTTGCGGCGAGATCCGGTGATCTCGAATCCGCCCGCCTGCTGGTGCAGGCCGGTGCCGATCCGAACGCGGCTACAGCAGAAGACGGCAATTCACTCGTGATTGCGAGCGCCAGTGGTCATGAAGATGTCGCGCTGTTTTTATTACAAAGCGGTGCGAAAACAGATGTGGCAGATGACAACGGGGTGACCGCGCTGCATTACGCGTTTTATAACGGGCTGTCGCGCATGCATGGCTACACCTATGACCCGGTCTATCGCGTGCGTCCACCGAATATGCCAAAGCTTGCGCAGGCCCTGCTGGAGGCCGGTGCCGATCCGAATGCGCGCATTGCCAGAAACTACAGCATCGGCCCGGAGATCCGGGGCAGTTGTGAGAGCCTTGAAGGCACATCCGGCGCGACCCCGTTTATTCTGGCGGCGGCATCCGCCGATGCACTGATGCTGAACCTGCTCGCAAAATTTGAAGCCGATGTAAATCTCGCGATGGAAGATGGCACCACACCATTGATTGCCGCGGCGCGTTCCTCCTGCACACTCGCCCACCAGCGCGGAGACAACAGCAATGCCCCCGAGGCCGCGCAGTCACTGGAGGCTGTGAAGACACTCGTTGGTATGGGGCTGGATTTAAATCAGGCAGACAGTCGCGGTAACACCCCATTGCATATGTCCGCCTTTGCCGGTGCCGGTGTGGTCGTACAGTATCTGGCGGAAAAGGGTGCTGATATTAACGTTCGCAACCAGAACGGAGAGACGCCGTGGACGATGGCCTCCGGCATCAGCCCGACGTTGCAGGGTACCGGTTCATACGGCACCCACGAAGACACGGCAACATTACTGCTGAAACTGGGTGCCGAGCAAATCACACTGTCACAAGTTGAACGACAGGCAAGTTCCGGGACCGGTAATATCAGTATCATCCGTGATCCGGACGCGGGGGATGTCAATATCGGGCAGTAAATTTTATCTGACTTTTTATATCCTGGCCGAGCCCGGTTCGTACTTCAGTCCGAGGTTCAGGATCTTCTGCAATAGCTGATCGTAGTTTATGCCGGCAAGACCGGCCGCAGTACAGACTTCATCGCCAATGCCTATATCCGGATTGGCGTTTGCCTCCAGTACATAGATGGTTCCCTCTGGCGTCATGCGGAGATCAATCCGCGCATAGCCGCTGAGACCCAGGATCCGGTAAATGCGCTTGCCGAGATGGGACAATTCGTTCAATCGTTTTTCATCGAGGTCAGTTACCGGCGCAATAACGATCTGGTGTTCCTTTTGATAACGCCAGTCCCATTTCGCCTTTGACGTTGCAATATTGTGCGAGTCATCCGGCATGTTGCCGAATTCCAGTTCGAGCACCGGCAGCGTTTGCAGGCGAGTATTGCCGGAGATGGAAATATATAATTCGCGACCCTCGATATATTCTTCTGCCATTACCGGTGTATTTAATTTTGTATGCAGATATTCGATTCGCTCGGCCAACTTGTCCACAGTGTAGACAACCGAGGCCTGGGAGATCCCGTATGACCCTTCTTCGACCAGCGATTTAACAATCAGCGGAAAGCGCAGATTGGTCGGGATCCTGACCCGGGTATGTAACGGGAACACGCTGAAGCGCGGTGTGTTGATGCGGTGATACGCGAGCAACTTCTTGCTCAGGGCCTTGTCATGCGCAATCATCAGCCCGCGCGGGTTGCAGCCGGTATAGGGCAGCTTCATCAGTTCGAGATAGCTGGCGACGTGAAAGTCATACAGGGAATTACCATGGAATTCCTCCAGTATGTTAAATGCGATATCCGGGTTCAGATCGCGGATCGCCCGCCGGATCACGCCGAGATCATCGTACACACCGATCGGGTGGACCTCGTGGCCGAGCTTGCGCAAGGTTGATACGACGTCATATTCCGTCTTCCATTCCACATACTGCTGATCCGTATAGCCCTCGCCCGATTCCGGTGGTACCAGGTCCACATGCATCAACACCAGGATCTTCAGTTTCTTCATAGCGCTATCCTGTAGCCGAGTTTCTGCCGGTAATCAAACGACTGCATCACGATATAGATGGCCACGTCCATTTTGACCTCATCATCTGTTCGGGAAATGGTCAGACCCAGTTCCCGGCATCTGACGATCATCTCCTGGATGATTTGGGCAATATCATACGGATACATGCCGGTGCCGTGAGCGCAGGCCGCACATAACTCCGTCTGATATTTCGCCAGGAACCTCGCCGCCGAGCGCCGTCCACGGCTTTCATCCCCGTCCTGTTTAAATAACCGGATTAATTCACTGTCATAGACGTGCGGGATGTTCACCCCATAGTGGCTGCGCTTGTGCTCATAATGCTCACGCAGCGTGGTACGCAACCGGGAAATCGGTTCGAGCTGTCTGCGGTTCCGGTTTACCGGAGACTTGTGCGCAATGGAGCCCATCAACTCATCCATGTATTCCAGTTTGCGAATGGCGGGCCAGTCACTGTAGAGCTTGCGCCAGTTCGAGCGCGGCTTTAACCATACGGAAAAGGTCTCGGCAAAATCCTCCGCCGGATGGCTCTGCGCATACCACCAGTCCAGATGCATCACATAATTCTTGCTGTTCGGATTGGGGCGATAATAGTCAGGATAGGGTTTGTCAAAGCGACCGAACAATCGTTTAAAGCCCGCCCGGCGATACAGGCGGTAGGCAGTACAAATGGCGTGTCCTGCCTCGTGCCGTAACAATTGCATACAGGATCGGGTGGTCCCACCCTCCACATGATAGATCTGTTTCGCCTCCAGCCTGGCGAGTTTCGGATGAGCAAGATAAAACGGGATGGCAATCCCCGGCGAGGCATCCGGCGAGAACCACTCGTCAGACAACCAGCATTGTGGCTTGAAGCTAATATTGCGCTGTTCCAGTTCATCATATAACTGGTCTACAAGTTTGATCAACGGTGTATCGGCAAGCCGGAGTTTCAGATCGGAAAAACGCAGATCCAGCAACTCATCAAAGCTGTAATTTGACCACACTTGCTTCTTGATGCGATGGCTGAACATGGGTCAAGTTTACTGGTTTAACTGGCAAATTCCAGAGCTTATATAAGGGGTATCCCCTACATAAAATCAGGAATATCTCCAGAACATCCCCAGGCGATGCGGTCAGTTGCCAGGAAGCGTAGCTGCAGCTCCGGCATGACTGCCAGCACGAGCTTCTCGCGCTCGACCTTTTTCTCCAGCCGCCGCACCTGCTTGGCCAGCGAGCGGATAAAGAACTCCAGCCACGGTTGCCAGTTCGGCGCTTCCGTGCGAATCGATCCCTGTGTCTGGCGCAGCGCCAGGTAATAGGCTTCCTTGCTCTGCTCGACCACGCTCTCCAGTGAGCTGTATGGCACATAGGCATAACCGGCCTGCAGCAGGAGCTGCGTGGTCAATACGCGGGCGAGCCGCCCGTTGCCGTCCTGAAAAGGGTGGATCTCCAGGAACACAACGACGTACAGGGCGATGATCAATAGCGGATGCAGGTGTGCAGTTTCGCGCTCCTGATTCAGCCACGTCACAAGCTCCGTCATCAGGCGGGGCGTATCGAACGGCGACGCGGTCTGGAATACGATGCCGATCTGTGCGCCGTTCTCGTCGAAGGCAGAAACGCTGTTCGAGTTGGTCTTGTAGTTGCCACGATGCCAGCTGTCCTTCTCGCTATAGCGCAGCAGGATCTGGTGCAACTGTTTGATGTGGTTCTCGGTGAACAGTAAGTCCTGCCACGACGAGAACACCAGATCCATCAGACTGGCATAGCCAGCCACGTCCTGCTCATCGCGGGTGGCGAAGGATTTAATCTCCAGATTCGACAGCAGCTGCTCCACCTCCCGATCAGACAGCTTGCTGCCCTCAATGCGGGTGGAGGATCAAATACTCTCGATGGTGGCCACGCGGCGCAGCGCCAATAGCCGGTCGGGCGCGAGCGTACCCAGTGCACGCCAGGCGCCTTTGAACTCGTCGATCCTGGCAATCAGGCTCAGGATCTCCGGGGTGATCTGGATGGTATTGGTTTTCAACATAAACCAATAGTGCACCCATTTACACCTAATTACGAGATGCCTCTATGCCGACAGTATCAAGCGAGGAGGTGAGAGCATATATCCGGAGCAGATATCTAAAATGCCTATCGCACCCTATGGAACCGACACCCTCTGAAGATGTGTGCGAAGCGATCAGGACGGTCGGTCGTCCTGATCAAAATTCGTGGGACGGATTATATAATTCAGAGTGCACTTTCAGAATTCGTGGGACGGATTATATAATTCAGAGTGCACTTTCAGATAATTAAGTAAACTGACCCTGTATTCCTATAGTTAAATCAATGCCTTAGTAGTGGTCGAGACCATAATAATTCCTTTCAAGCGCCCGCTTATAGGTAGATAATGCAAAGTTAAACTGGCCAATCGGATTACTTACACAGTGAGGAAAGCGGATACATGAAAAAGACCATGATAGTCATGTGCAAAGCGCTGGTCCTGCTCACAGGCATACTGCTTGCGGGTCATCTCCATGCCGAACCGGCTGGTGCCGACAGCCTGAAAAATGCCTCCAGTCCACTGTTGCAGGTCGAGCTTGAACATAGCCTGGAAAAACTGGGCCTGAATCAGGCAGTCAAGGAAAAACGGCTTGCGGTCGCGCTGGTTGATATTACCGATAGGGATGAGCCTAAACTGGCGGCTATCAACGGCGATCATATGATGTATTCCGCCAGCCTGCCCAAGATTGCTATCCTGTTCGGTGCGTTTCAGCGTATCGAGGAAGGTTCACTTAAACTCAACGATTCAGTGTTAAAGCAGATGACGGACATGATCCGTTTTTCCTCGAACGTCGCCGCGTCGAGTATGCTGGAACTGGTAGGACCGCAATATCTGTTGGGCCTGTTGCAGTCAGATCGATACCGCTTTTATGATGTCAATAATCACGGTGGTCTGTGGGTAGGCAAGACCTATGGCAAGGGACAGGCTTTCAAGCGCGACCCGTTGAACTCGTTGTCACATGGCGCGACCGCACTGCAGGTTGCGCGTTACTATTATCTGCTTGAAACCGGCAGACTGGTCTCCTCCAGCGCCAGCAAGGCCATGAAAGAGATCCTCGGTAATCCCGGCGTGCACCACAAATTTGTTGCGGGTCTGGAGCAAGTGCATCCAGATTCGGCCATCTATCGCAAGTCCGGTACCTGGCAGAACTACCACTGTGACAGCGCCCTGATTGAACGCGATGGCCGGACCTATATCGCTGTCGCACTGGCACATGATCCGCAAGGCGGTGAATGGATGAGTCGTCTGATAGTGGAGATGGACAAGATTGTCTTCTCCCACGGCAAGACGGTTCAGGTGGCTGGATGACCC
Organism: Klebsiella pneumoniae; assembly: GCA_945878555.1. Lineage (GTDB taxonomy): Bacteria > Pseudomonadota > Gammaproteobacteria > Eutrophobiales > Eutrophobiaceae > Eutrophobius. Next base: position 65,076 of record CAMDWI010000018.1, on the reverse strand, counting down.
GCGATCTCCTTGTCCAGCATATGCCGGTAGTCGCCGCTTAATAATATCGCAACCAGTATCCATATCAGGCAGGCCGGTATCACAATCAGGCTGAAGTCGGCCGGTAGCCAGTGCACACTGGCCCACTGGGTCATTACCAGCACCAGTACCGACCCGATAATCTTGAATAGCCGGTAACCAAACATATCAATCATCGCCTTGGCCCGGTGTATCAGTGCCGGTTCCATCGGAATATACAGCATCTCTTTAGCCGCCCGGTTCAGAGAATAGGAAAGTCCCCGATCACCAATCTTCATGATCGCACCGCTGACCAGGCCGGGGTTGGAATTGAATGCAATTGATGACAGTATCAATAACACAGGCTGGAACATCATGCCTGTCACGGCCCCCAGCCTTCTCAATACCAGCGGTGTGACCAACAGGTTAATCGCCAGTGCCAGGCCACCCAGCACACTGAGAAAACCGGACAGGAATTCGGTCCGCAATTCCCTGTCGGTATAATGAATCTCGACCATGCTCATGAATTGATATTCAACGATCGGTTCGACCAGCTGTGAGAGCAACACCGTCACCACTATCAGTATCAGATAACGGTTGCGGATCAACTTGCGGAAAGACAGGGCAGACTCCAGCCCGGGCGGGAGGATCGGTATCTTGATCTCGGCAAACAGTTCGCGGCGTGACAGCACAAATAAATAAATACCCATACAGGCAAGCAAGGCGCTACTGACCAGCAGTAAGTCATAGGTGACCAGCGGGGTGTTCTGCAACAGCCAGGTTGCTATGGCACCGCCTACCAGTCCACCAACCAGTCCGCCGCTGCCGACGATACCGTACCAGCGCGAACTGCTTTGGCTGGTATAACTGCTGTTGGCAAGGCTCCAGAACTGTTCTACCAGCATCACGCTGAGTATGTCCGCGAGTATGTAAAATGCGGCAGCCAGGCCAGGGCTGCTGAAACCGAATCGGAACAACAGGCCAAACCCGCATACCAGTACGCTGAACAGGCCACAGGAGGCAACGACCAGTTGACGCCGGTCGAGATTGTCAACCAGTTTGCCATAGATCGGAATCAGTAAACCGAGTAATACCGCGCTGCCGATCCAGACATAAGGCAGTTGATCGGCAGAGAAATGGTCCAGGAAGATGGAACGACTGGCTGGCTTGATCAGATAATAGGCCAGGATGATAAAAAAGAAATTGCCAAACAGGGCAAAACTGCGGGCCGTGTGGGTCATGGTGTCGTCACGGGTGCCGGATTGGGTACGCTTTTGCCGACGGGTTGGCTGCCGGTCTGGCTGGCGTGTCTCTGCTCAAGCAGACGGTGTATATGCAAGGCCAGGGTCTGGTGGGCGACGGCGGAGTTGATACGCAGGACATTTGACATTATGGCGACATGGTAACGTAATTCCGGACTGCCCGCAGGGGCTTCTATCGTGGCTATCGATGCCAGCCGGTTGACCTTGTTACCCATATACTGCCGGCAGACAAATCCCGGTTCGGGTGTACAACTGTAAAACGACCCTGATTTGAAATAGACGGCAGAGTCACTCAATACCGGATGTGATGCATAACGGATCCGGCGTTGTGTCATATAAAGCAGGCGTTTTACCTCCTGGCTGGACCAGGCATCGACAAACCTGCCGGTTTCAATCAGATTGAGCAACCGGATCAGATCGGTGGTATTGCCCAGGCTGGTGGTTCCATTGACCCGGCGTTGGGCAGTTGCAGTAAACGGTCCGCCCTGGCGGATTTGTGCCAGATCAAACCCGGCCTGTTGCAGTGGCCGTTCCATCGCATCCAGCCAGAGTCTGCCCAACTGTGTGGGAGAACTGGTCTCCAGAAAATCACGCATCTTGTCTGCCGAGGCCGGGTAGGCTAGGCCAAATTTCTCCAGCAGGATTGTCTGTTGTACCACCATGCTGGCGGCTGCATTCGAACTGGCGGAGGCCATCCAGTCAAGATACTCCCAGAGATTGCCGGTATCACCCACCTGCAATCGTCGACTGATGACCCTGCCCGCATCAGTATCGAAGATGGGTACGGTGTGATGATCTGAGGTAATCCATTCGTCGGCGGTCACCATCGTTCGGGTGAGTATCTGCCGGCGCTGTTCCGTGTCATCCGGATAGAGTCGTGCCAACCGGTCAAACAGGGAAAACAGGACCAGCAGTTTTCCCACACTGCCAATATTGGCGACCATGTCCGGGTTATGCACTGCAAAACGGGGGGCGTCCGGGTCGGAGATGTCGAGCAGGGCGATGCTGTATTGATCTGCCATATCACCGAGGATAAGGCGGAGGCTGTTGCCGAGTTCCGGGTCCGGCAGCGGCAGCGTATCGACCCCGAATCCGGACGGTATGACTGCGACTAGCGGAAGTCTTGCGCCTGCCGGTAGCGTATCCCGGTTTGCGCTTTGCAGACGGCGTATGTGCGTGTAATCGTAACCATCCAGTGGATAGCCGATGACCTCAATCGCCATCGTCAGTATGAAGGTGTAGAGAAAGGTCCGGACGGGCTGGCTAATCATCTCTGTGTCACTCCTGTCGCGGTACTTTCCCAAGATCGACGGACGGGCCCTGTCCGGCCTGCACATGCTGGTCCAGTGCGGCAAGGACACTGTTACGCATGGCCCGGTAGCTTTGCAGGAACGGGCGGATCTGGATCAGGCTTAACTGGCCGTCGACAAAGGCAAACTCGATATCCGCGGGTGCTGCCCGTCCTTCAGCATCGATGATCCCGGGATAGCGATCGGGCAGTGAGTTGCCGAACTCCAGCAATTGCCTGATCTCATCTGCGGTCAGTATTTCATCGGCGCCGCTGGCTGGCACCAGTAGAACCCCGCCTGTGGACGGCAGAACCCGTTTGTGGGCCTCGCCCGCCGTAGCCAGCAGCCGAATCTGGCCGGTCGTACTATCGACACGGAGTCCCTCGGCGGCCTGGCCTTCAACTCCGCCGCCAACGCCTTCATTTACGGCGATGGAATAGCTGTCCTGGCGGTTGGTGGTAATTTCAGCCGTGACCATGACGCCGGACTTTTCGGCGGGTACGGACTGATGCAACAGCACCGATACATATACGTGTTCCGGTTGTGCCATCAGGGCCTGGCGCCAGCCAAACGCCCGATCGGTAAACGGTGACGCCCAGACGGCCTTGATCGCCTCAACAACAGAGTCAAAGCCAACGACATTAGGGACGGTAAGATTCAGTCCGGCGCCGGTAAATCCGGGCAGGTCTTCCACATTAGTATCACTACGCACGAACACACCGTAACTGCCATCGGCACCGAACTCTGCGGACATACGTTGCTTCAGTTCATCACGCAGGCCGGGGTCGAGATCAGTGTTGTTAATACGAGCGCGCAATTCGGTCAGAAAACCGGTGGTTTCCTCTCGACGGGTTTCGACATCGGCTATCGCATCAAGACGTGCATAGTTCTGTCTCATCCAATTGAACAGGGTGGGGCCGCCCGCCGCGATCGGTTGATTCAGATGGCGCCGAAACAGCCCGAATGGGAGCACCAGTCCTGCCGACACCTGGTCCGGGAACCGGGCCTTCAGTTCGCCCAGTTTAGCTGCCTTCGGTCCGACCATACGGCCAGAGTCGGATGCCCGCAAAGCGGCAAGTGATTGCAAGGACGTGATCTGCAGTTCCAGTTTTTCCGGATCGACGTTGATAGCGGCGGGTTTGTCCGTGTGTGCGGGGAAGGCGTAGTCCCATTCGGGTCCATCCTCGTGCAGGCGAACGATACCACCGGGACTCGCCAACAATACTATGCGCCGGCCTTTCCGCGACTCTATCTCGGTCAGCAACTCTGGCGACACCACCACATTGGGGATGCCCAGATTACGCGCCAGTAGCTGGATATGCGACAGCGCATTACCTTCGCGGGCGGTCAGGATGCCGGCCACGGATGGCAGGTCCGCGAGTGTTTCTGGCGCCAGGATAATCGGTCTGTCCAGGTCAGACCCTACCTGCTGAAGCTGCCCCGACAATTGTAGTGGGCCGCGGGCGATGCCCGGATTCAGTGCGCGCAGGCCCAGGCTGATGGTTCTGCCAAACAGTTCATGGTTGATTCCGGCGAGCAGGTTGGCATCGAGTGTAAGGTCCTCTAGCAGCCGACCATGCAATAGCAGTGGTGAAGCGCGCAAGCGGTCTGGTATAAACCTGTTGACGATGGGATCAATCACGGCGAATTTTTGCAGATGCTCGCCAAAGAAATAGCCTAATCGGGTATCTGCCCAGGCGGGTACCCTGGCCAGATAATCCAGTATGGCACGGTAGTCTGCCAGCGGTAGTTGTTGGTTCAGTGTGATCAGCTTATCCCGCTGCGTCTGCCATTCACGCCGGGTCAGAAAGCCGATACCATACAACACATCCAGATTGTCATGTAAGCGCTGCAGGTACCAGCGCCGGTCCCGACCCGCCACATCTGCAGCCAGGCTTATCCCGGTCGCATAGGCGATTTTTTCCGCCGCCAGACTCAGTGACATGGCACGTTGTCTTTGCCGCAATGGCAGGTCGACCATGGCCTCCCTTAATGCCGCCAGCACTCGACCCGCTACGGCAAACTGGTGTTCCGGTGTACTGGCCTGTTTCCATTTGTCAGCCAGTTCATGCCAGTGCTGTGCTCCCGGTGTGGATGGGTTAGATCCAAGCTGATGCAAACCGGTGGCCAGATCCGGGGTGCGAAAGGTCTCCTCCAGGGATAACCGCAGACTGTCAAGCAACTCTACCAGTTCCGTGGTCTGGACACGCTGGCGATAGTCTACCACCTGTTGGATATCGGCCGGTTCGGGGAAGGAATGGATCTTGTTGCGGATACTGGTAAATCCAGGGTCTTGTTCGGAAATGGTTGTGACCAGCGCACGGACACGGTCCAGCGCAACACCTTCCAGTTGCCACGGTAGCAAGCGTGCCGCCTCGCGTAGTAACAGGAAATGACGGGTCAGATAGGCTTCCGTGCCCAACATGGTACGCAGCAGCGATTGTGCGGACGCGTACTCGGACTCGCTCTGGACTGCACCACGGTAGTAGCGGGCCTGTCTCAGGATCCAGCCGTTATCAGTCTCATACAGGAAGCGTTCCAGCAGTATCCACTTCAGCTGGTTGGCCTCCTGTTCCAGTGCCTGATTCGGCGATACCTCCACCAGCAGGTTGGCGATCAGGTAACCGCTGTTACGCAGTGCCAAGGTGTGTTCGTTATATTCCCCGTGTTGGCGACCGCCACCATGTTCGCGGCAGGCGTAAGGTTCGGGAGGCAGGACGGTTCCGTCAGCGCAGAACCAGCGAATTCGTGAGAATGGGCCGCGTTCAGCGCCCTTCATCTCCAGAACCCACTGCCGGAATGTAGCGGGATCGTCAATCTGCGCACGTCCAGACATACAGACCGTCAGCAGGGCCAGCAATAACACGACTTTGTAATATGGAAACAGATTCATGGGTGATGCCGGTTTCAGGCGTACCAGTCTATGATATTTACAGATAATCATGACGCTTGCCAGTAAAAGCATTGAAAAATCAGGGTATGCTGATCATTTCGCCGGTTCGCGTCGCCTGCCACCGCACGCATGGAGTTACTCAAAAAACAATCCGGGAATTACCAGCAGTCGAATCAAAACCACCTGCCTTCATGCTGATTGCATACCTGGCATAGGCTGAAGTTTGACTTTTCGGGGGCTACCTGTTCGGTCTTAAACATGGCTTTCACCTTTCACGTTGAGGCCTCCGGATTTACTTGATAGCTCAAGAAGGTTTTTCTGCCCCACCGGCTCTTCAGCTAGCAGCGGCACCAAGGCATAGCGCCTGGCATGCTTGTTCGCGACAGCCGAAATCTCTTTGCGCTCGTTCTCGGCACGCTGCTTTAACAGGGGCGAGCCAGTGCTAGCGGCGGCGAGACTGTTATTGATGATCCAGGCCCAGGGTTCGATACCGGCGCGGCGCAGGTCGTCCTGCAGATTCACTGCTTCCAGCACCGGTGTGGTCTCCGCCAGCGTGACCAACAACACCTTGGTTTGTTTCGGGTCCTGGAGTTGCATCATCGGGGTGGTGAAGTGCAGACCTTTGTCACCCATCTGACGCTGGATGTCCCGGTGGTAGGCGCCTGTGGCGTCCAGCAGTAGCAAGGTGTGCCCGGTGGGTGCCGTGTCCATCACGACGAATTTTCGGCCTGCCTCGCGAATGATACGTGAGAAGGCCTGGAAGACGGCTATTTCCTCGGTACAGGGTGAGCGTAGGTCTTCCTCCAGCAAGGCGCGCCCCTCGGCATCAAGTTTGGCGCCTTTGGTTTTGAGGACTTGCTGACGGTAGCGTTCGGTCTCAGTGTGCGGGTCGATGCGACTCATGCTCAGGTTGTCGAGTGTTTCGCCAAGCGTTTCTGTCAGGTGTGCCGCCGGATCAGAGGTGGTCAGGTGGACTGGCAGGCCGCGTTGGGCGAGTTCCACAGCGACCGCTGCCGCCATTGTGGTTTTGCCGACGCCACCTTTGCCCATCACCATTACCAGACCATGACCATCGGCGGCGATCTCATTCACCAGCGTGGCCAGTGTGGGTGCCGACAACGGCTCGGCTGTGGACGTTGTTGTGTTTTCCACCAACGCTTCCGTACTATCGAGCAAATGGTGTAGTGCCTCCAGTCCAACCAGATTGAATGACTTCAGTCCGATCTGATCAAGGGGTAGTGTTTTCAGCGCATCGGGAACCGCAGTAATAGCGGCCTGCTCACGGGAATACACGGCGCTTGCCAGCGCATCACCGTTGGCGGCGCTCTCGGGCAATACGCCGTTGATCACAAGGTATTGCTGGCGCAGACCGATATCCGCGAGTTCCTCATGGGTGCGTGCCACTTCGCGCAGGGTAGAGGCTTGTGCGCGTGCGACCAGCACCAACCGGGTACGTTTCGCATCGGCCAGAGCGTCCACGGCGGCCTTGTATTGCTCGCGCTGTTTTTCCAGACCCGCCAGTGGTCCCAGGCAGGAGGCATCCCCTTTGCCGGCTTCCAGGAAGCCACTCCACGCACCCGGTAACTGGAGCAGGCGTATGGTGTGGCCTGTGGGCGCGGTGTCAAACAGGATGTGAGCGTAGTCGGTTGTCAATGCAGAGTCGATCAGCAATGCGGTGAACTCATCGAACGCCGCAATCTCGGTGGTGCAGGCCCCGGAAAGCTGTTCCTCGATGCCTTTGATGACGTTATCCGGCAACAAGCCGCGCACAGGACCGACAATCCGGTCCCGGTAGGTTTGCGCCGCCGCCGCAGGGTCGATCTCCAGTGCAAACAGATTCGGCACGGCAGTGACGGCGGTGATGCTATTGCCAATACTGATACCGAATACCTGCCCGACATTGGAGGCCGGGTCTGTGCTGACGAGCAGCACGCGCTTGCCAGCATCGGCCAGCTTGACGGCCGTGGCACAGGCTATCGAGGTCTTGCCCACGCCGCCCTTGCCGGTAAAGAAAAAGAAACGCGGTGGGTGATTTAGAAAGTTCATTGCTTGTCCACCCGCTTCATCATGTCGTTGATGATGGTATATAAAATAGACCTGAGGCAACGTGACTCTCCAGCCATGGTAATCGAAAGTTCCGGTCGCGCAGTTGTGATGCGCGCATTTTCAGATTCAACCTCGGCGTAAAGTAATGCTGCTTCCTGTGCAACTCGACTGCGCAGCTTGTCCAGCAGACGTTCCGCCGTTCCTTTTGCCAGATTCAACCCAGCGCCGGCCTCTATCAGCAATCCACGGTTGATGTCCGCGAAATTGCGCACACCCAGTATCGGCCAGGCCAGCTGCGTTTGTGCGGGCCAGCCCTTTTTATCAAAGGTAGGCGTGTCATAGCTGGCTACACTGAGCAGGTCATAGAACGGCGCCAACTGGATGCCTTCATGTGAGACCGTGAAGCTCAGATTTTTCAGGTGTGCATCGCTATTGCCTATGAGTACATTGAAGATCAGCCACCCAAAGAGCCGGGAGCGTGCTACTGCCGGACTGCGGCAGGCATTCGCGAGTGCAGCCAGACTTTCAACACTACCCTGAGTGTATTTGAAATTGCGATCCAGACCCAGCAGCTGGCAGGCATCGATTACATGCCTGCGTTGCCAGCCCCGAGGACCATTAACCCGGTCGAAGCGGTCAATCAGATAGACAGGTGAAGGCACATAGCGGCGATGGACATCCGGAACGTCGAGACCCAGACGCCTGGCCAGGCGCATCACGAACCATTCATTGATCACAGAATGGCGGTAGTCCGCATCGGGGTGATCAGGCTTCAGGATATGGGTTGAGGGAGTGGCACCCGCAGGTTCAAACAGTGAACCATCTTGCAGGACTACGGCCAGCTTGTGCTGTGCACCTGCAAGTGACATGCGTTTGATCGCCGCCTGCGTCAGAGGAGCCTTGGGCAGCTGACGGATACGTGCCTGCAAGACATCATCCGGCAAGGGGCGTAATGGTTCGTTTGCTTGTGATCCCGCATCGGGTGGTAGCAAGGTCAACGACCCTGCCGATTCTGCGCCGTAATACGCCAGCAAGCCAAACGCATCTGCCGTATCAAGCCTGGCATCTTTGGCCAGCAAAACCCGTTGCCCTTCTTCCGGCAGCGAGTTATCGAAATACCATTGCACAGGACGCTGGCTGGCGCCGTCCAGCAAGGGCTCTGTTGTCAGTGGGATATGAGGACTCAGCGCAAAGCACTGCGGACCGTTCAGCCAGGCGTCAGCGTATTGAAAACTCCAGAGGCCGCCCACCTCCTGCAAGGTACCGACCTCCGTCTGATTGATGGAGGCATGCAAGGATCGACTGTTCATGTTTTGTCCCGGTTGTTTGCAGGGTCATTCAACCAGACGGCGACGCTATCGGGAACATCCACCTCGACCCGGATACCCAGACCTTCGAGCACCTGAAACAGTTTTCCCCATTGCACGGAACCACTACCGCGCTCGATCTTGCCAAGAAAGTTCTCGCTGACACCGATGCTACCTGCAGCATCGTCCTGTCGGATCTTCTGGGCCTTGCGGCTGGCGCGGACCACCTCGCCGATGGTTGCTGCATTGTCGATGGGTATCTTCATATTAAAACCTCACGATTATGAGGATTCTGGACTCAGACAGGGTGTTTTGCAAGAAATCCTTTTGACTGTAAGGATTATCTGGTCAACTGGTCTGGTTTTGAAAAATCCTTACGTTTGTGAGGATAATTATATCTAAATGGGCTCATGCTAAAGTTCTTAGCCGTCAACATATGGAGAGATACTAAAAAAAACTGTAATGATAATAACCCTGTGTATGTTGCCATATTGCTCTCCCTGAGACTGGCGTTAAAACAAATGTGACCACCAGACCTGATAGTCTGGTGGCCTATATTGGTGGGGCGGCGGGAGTTGAATGGTCGATATAACTATTTGAATATATTATATAAAAGTTAGTTCAAGTATCATTGATACTACTAAGTGTACTACTAAATCCTGAAGTCATGCTGATCCTGGTATGACGCCTTTGAGGCTATAAAGCCCGTATGTAGCGTGAAATGTTTATCTGGAATGAACCCATATCCACCACAGGTTTTATTGCTGATTGCGTTCAAACAAGAGTATATATCCTGTATCAGGACAATGAACGTCGCCAGTGCTTGCATACGGGTCTATCCATTCCAGTTGGACTGTCCCGGAAATTTGTTTTTGTAACTCTGCCTGCCAGTCGCCAAACTTTGACATCCAGAGTAAAAGCTCTTCTTCACTGTCATTGACCGGTTCAATTTCAACAGCTATATCGGTATGGCTGACAGATTCAGTGCGTGTTGTTCTGGCCCATACCCGTCGTACTTTATCTTCATGATTGGCCCACTGGTAAATCAAATCGGCTAATTGTTTCTCATGATTATTCATCAGGGTAATAATTCCTAAAATACCAGCGTTTTATCAGCATCTACCGTCCATTGCGCCAGTATACTCATGGTTCCGACATTGACACCCTCGATCAGAGGGAGTGATTTGATTCCTCTTGCATCACAGCAGGTTCCGCAAAGCTGGATTTCTCCGCCTTTATGGATAACGGCCTTCAGCATCCGTTCAGTATTGTAATAACCATCCGGTGTTTTCTGGTTGGCAAGTGCGGCAGTGACGGCATCTGCCATTAAAAAGATATTAACCTTGGTCTCCGGATGTTCTTTCTGTAGTGCCATTGCCATGCGAAGTGCATTGTAGGTTTTTTCTGATCCGTACGGGGCATCATTCAGAATGAATAGAATTTTCAAGCTACCTCCAGAATATCAATCAATAATTACAGCGTTAAGTATCTGTTCTCTTATATCCCGGCCCTGGCTATCTTGAAGTCATATATAACCCGTGCTTCGATGTCAGCCTGTGGCGGCAACGAAATTATATCATTACACGGTGTATATCTGGGTGATGCAGGCATATGTCGATTTAAACAAGGATTTTCGACATATTAAGAAGACATGTCGATGCCATCGGTAATCGTCCATTAACATTTGAATGGGTGCTGTAAATTAAGTACGTTTCAGATCTGGCCACCAGACCGGATAGTCTGGTGGCCCTTATTGGTGGAGGCGGCGGGACAGCTGTTCCAGTTCTTTCGAACCGGGCTGGACTATACCTTCATCCTGTCAGACAGGATGCGGGGCGTGTTATTCACCTGTAATAAATTCCGGTGAATCCTAGTGCCTGCTCGCCTGTTGCCAGGTCAGCAGGTCTATGAGTCTCTACAGGGCAAGTCTGAAGTTAGCCTTCTACTTACCCCTCGGTATTGCCTTAGTCCCATGACTTTAGGGTTTACCGATGTGAGCCCCGTTTTCACTTTACCCTTACGGATAAAGGCGACCATATGTTAATCGAACCCGCGTCCGCAAGCCCTCTGCCCTCGATTCTACATGCGTATCCTTTCTATTAATTTAATTACCGGCTACCCGAAAGGCAGGGAAAACCGGTAACGAGTCTGTCAGGTTTTAGCGAATCCACTCCAGACAGGCTTCATCGCGATCTTGTGAAGTCGACGCCAGGATCTGAGTTCACAAGCACACATCAGGCTGACGGCACCCTACCGGGTATTAAGCGGCGAGTGCGTAGTTGTCGTCGTTGGCAACTATGGTTTTTGTAGTTGGATTTACGAGGTACTCTACCCCTCGGCATGCCTCTCAGGTTTCGCGACCCACGTCGAAGCCAATACGCCCCCGATATGGAGAAACTCCCTACTATATATAGGTTCGATGTGGCGATTGCAAATGTAGATTCGATCTTTCATCCGGGTGAGTCAAAGCATAGGTGGTGAAGGAGCTTGAAAATACCAGTTGCAAATGATAACAATTCTTATTAAGATTTGAGCGTGGACATTGAACAGACTGAATTCAGGCAAAAACCGGCGGAAATCCGCAGTGTTCAGGTCTGTGACGACACGGTCAGCAGCTCGGATCTTTTTGGTGCATTACAAAGAGTATGGATAGACCACAAGTCGGAACGATATGAATTACGCATCACCAAACAGGGAAAATTGATACTGACAAAATAGCATTACCCATCGGGAGTTTTCAGCCAGCCAGTCTGCTTTAGCCAGCCATATCCCTTAGCTTTTCATTCGACGAGGAGAAATATTATGGCTGCACACACACAGTTAAAACCATCATCACGCCCGGTAGTGACATTAAAGGCGGCAATTGGAATCGCGCTGGCGACCTGGAGCTCCGGTCAGATCCTTGCACAACAGTCCGATCGCGATATAGATGAAGTCCATATCATCGGCCAGCAAAACGACACCTACAAGACCGACAATCTGTCCTCTCCGCAGTTTACCGCCAGTCTGCTCGACACAGCGAAGACGATACATGTCATTACCTCCGATATCATGCAGGACCAGGGCACAGACAGCCTGACCGATATCCTGAACAACGTGCCCGGTATCAGTATGCAGGCCGGCGAGGGCGGGACACCGGCCGGTGATCAGCTCAGCATCCGCGGATTCAGCGCACGAACCGATATCTTTGTCGACGGTGCGCGTGATTTTGGTGGCTATGCACGCGACTCGTATAACCTGGAACAGGTCGAGGTCGCCAAAGGTCCCGGCTCCAGTTATACCGGACGCGGGTCCACCGGTGGTTCGATCAATCTGGTCAGCAAGACGGCACGTGCGGAAAATGTCATCGACGGTAATGCCTCTCTTGGCAATGCGGATTACCAGCGGGCCACGCTGGATGCCAATCGTCAGCTGACGGACACTGTAGCCGTGCGACTGAACCTGCTCGCACATGATGCCGATGTGGTTGGTCGTGATATCGCGGAAAATTCACGTTATGGCTTTGCCCCATCCATTGCCTTTGGTCTGGGGACGGACACGACCTGGACACTGGGCTATTCCCGTCTGCAGCAGGACAATGTCCCGGATTATGGTATCCCCTGGATTCCCGCGACGACCACGAATCCGACCCTGATGCCTTACTTAAACCGGATAGCGCCGGTCGATGACAGTAACTGGTATGGCCTGAAGGAAAGGGACTATGAAAAGATAAAAAATGACCTGGTCACGGCCAAGGTTGAACATGCGATTACGGACAACATCGTCGTCTCCAATCAACTCAGATGGGGTAATACCGATCGTGATTCGCTGATCACCGCCCCGCGCTTTACCACTGACACAAGCAGTAGTGATATCCGGCGCACCGACTGGAAGTCACGTGATCAGGAGGACAGGATAATCAACAACCTGACTTCGTTGACGATGGATTATGAGACGGGTGCTGTCCAGCACTCCTTCGCTACCGGTCTTGAACTCAGTGACGAGCGGGAAGTGAATTATACGCGTACGGATACCGGTGCCCAGCCGAACACCAGTCTGTATCAGCCCAATGCGGAGGATGTCTGGGGTGGCACACTCGTACGTACCGGTGCGAAGGTTGGCAGTGACGGGTTGTCGACCGGTGTGTATCTGGCCGATACGATGACGTTGAACGAACACTGGCTGGTCACTGCCGGACTGCGCTGGGACAGATTCAGACTGGTATATACAACGACATCAGCCGCAGGTGTGGATACCGAATTTAGCAGGACCGACAAGGAGTTAAGTTATCAGGGCAGCCTGGTGTACAAGCCTGTCGACTATGGCAGCGTCTATGCCGGTTATGGCACCTCGTTCAATCCCTCGGGTGAAGGACTGACGCTGACGACGACCAGTCTGGCCGCAATAGACCCCGAGCAGAGCAAGACGATGGAGCTCGGTACCAAATGGGAGTTGCTGGATCAACACCTGTTTCTCAACGCCGCCTTGTTCCGGACCGCCAAGACCAATGCGCGTGAAACCGACCCGGTGGTCAGTACGCTGACCGTCCTGTCCGGCGAGCAGGTGGTCAAGGGTGTTGAACTGGGAATGGTCGGTCGATTGACCGAGGCATGGAATGTGATTGCCGGTTATACCTTTATGGATGGCGAGATTACCGAATCGGTCAATCCGGCATTGATCGGCAACACGCTGGCCAATACACCACAACATACGTTCAATTTGTGGACAACCTGGCAGGTGATCCCGGCGCTGGAGCTGGGAGTGGGTACCCAGTTTATAGATGAACGATACAGTGCATCGAATAACGACAGGAGGGCACCGCAATATCAGCTCTATAACGCAATGATGTCCTACGTGGTAAATCCGGGACTGTCGTTCCGCGTCAATGCGACCAATCTCGCAGACAAGGACTATCTTGCCAGTGTCGGCGGAGGGCATTCAATTCCGGGTGAAGGTCGTTCTGTCATCCTGAGTGTGAATTTCAGTTTATAAAAGTCATCCTCCGGAGAGCGTGTCCGCGATTGCCGGGCTGCTCTCCGGAAAATTGTAGTCTGGAGGTTGTTCGATATGTTGATACAGATTCCCGATGTACTGACACCGGAACAGGTCCGGATGTTTCGTGAAAGACTCGATCAGGCAGCATGGACCGACGGGCGCATTACGGCCGGTTATCAGTCAACTTTGGTGAAAAACAATCTGCAACTCCCGGAGGATGACCCGGTAGCACGGGAACTGGGTGATATGCTGTTGAACATACTCCCGCAAAAACTGTTGTTCATGGCGGCGGCCGTACCGTTCAAGATCTTTCCACCGTTGTTCAATTGTTACCAGTCCGGCCAGACCTTCGGTACACACATTGATAATGCCATTCGCTCGGTGAAAGGCACACCACACCGGATCCGGACTGACCTGTCGATGACACTGTTTCTGAGCGAGCCGGACGAATATGACGGCGGTGAATTGATTGTAGAGGACACCTTTGGCACGCCTTCCGTGAAGCTGCCGGCAGGGCATGCGGTGTTGTATCCGGGTTCCAGTCTGCACCGGGTCACCCCGGTCACGCGTGGTCGGCGTATCGCGTCCTTCTTCTGGATCCAGAGTATGGTCCGCGACGACACCCAACGTAGTCTGTTGTTCAATCTGGATATTGCCATCCAGCAACTGGGCAAACAGCACCCCGAGAGTGATGTCTCGATCAGGCTGACCGGGCTGTACCATAATCTGGTGCGTATGTGGGCGGATGTGTAAATGGCGATACGTAAATTTATCTTCTGGTGTCATTTGTTGTGTGGTGTTACGGCAGGTGTGGTTATCCTGATGATGTCGGTTACCGGGGTACTGCTGACCTATGAACGGCAGATGGTCGCCTGGGCAGACAGGAGCGCCCTGCCGCCCGTCAGTGTGCAGGCGCAACGACTGCCCCTTGATCAAATCATTAATAGCGTTCGTGAGCACGAACCGGAGGCCTGGCCATTTCCGGTGACCGTTTACGCAGATGCGGAGCAGCCGCTGTCTGTTGCCCTGGGTCGCGGACTTGTCCTGTATCTGGATCCGTATACCGGCGCTGTGCTGGGAGAGGGTGCAAAAGGGATACGTGCGTTTTTCAGTCTGGTCCTGCAGTGGCACCGCTGGTTCAATATTACCGGTGACGGTCGTGACACGGCCCGTGCCATTACCGGTGCGAGTAATCTGATGTTTCTGTTTCTGGTGTTGTCAGGTATGTACCTCTGGTTACCCCGGACGTGGAAGTGGGTCATGTTCAGGGTACGCCTGACTTTCAATCCGGAAAACAATTCCAGCAAGGCCCGCGATTTTAACTGGCATCATGTCTTTGGTATCTGGTCGTCCATACCACTGGCTATCGTGGTTGCCACAGCCACGGTGTTTTCCTATCCGTGGGCGAGTAACAGTGTCTATCGGGTGTTTGGTGAACAGCCACCCGCGCGTGGTGGACCACCTGGAGCCACTTTACGGACAGATAATGCGAATCGAGTGTCTGCGGATCAGACGGATGTACAGGGGAGCAATACCTTGCCTGTTGAACAATTGTTCAACACCGCATCTGCAAAACGGGAAGACTGGAACATGATCACTATACGTTTTTCGGCCAGGGCGTCAGATCCGGTTGTGTTCAGTATTGATCGCGGCGACGGTGGTCAACCACACAGGCAGGCCAGTCTTAGTCTGGATGCCCGGTCCGGTGAGGTAGTGCGGTTTGAATCGTTCGCCGATCAGTCTGCCGGGCGCCAGGCACGTGCGTTGATCCGGCGTTTGCATACCGGTGAGGCGCTGGGTATTACCGGGCAGACAATCGCGGGGCTGGTCTCCTTCGCCGGTATTATTCTGGTATGGACCGGACTTGCGCTGGCGTACCGTCGATTGTTACAACCGCTATTCAGAAAACGCAGGGACAATGTCCTGCCTTATCCTCCAGACATGTATTAGGAAGGTTTGCGGGTGACAAATGCATCGCAGAAGATATGGGCGGAGCGCACGCCCTTGAGAAATATCTTCTTGCGCAGGCCCTGCACAAACTCGGGCGCGCCGCAGATATAGACCCGCAACTGGCTTATCGTGAGCGGATCGATTGAATTGAGCGCCGCCTGTTCAATATCGCCCTGCAGTATGCGATCGTCTGCGCCGTCTCCGGTCAGTACCAGCGCCTGATAATGAAACCCGGGATGCAGGTTGGCGAGTTGGCGCAGTTCATCCACGTAATAGAGCCGCTCGGGGATACTGCCACCGTGGAATAAAGAGATATCACCCTCGTGCCGATGTCGCAGCGCATCGTGTGCAATCCCGTAAAGGGGTGCAAGACCAGTGCCGGTACCTACCAGTAATATCTGGAATGGCTGGTGATCCGGGTTCACATAAAAACAGTCACCGGCCGCGCCACGTATATGGACCGGGTCTGCGGGTTTTGCCTCGTTAAACAGCCAGCTGGTCAATTCACCCTGCGGCATATGGGCGATATGCAGTTCCAGATGGCCGTCCAGCACATAATCATTCGCGATGGAATAGCTGCGGGTGACCCCGGTCGGGTTGATCAGGTTCAGATATTGTCCGGGTCGACTCTCGAACATGGTACTGCTGTCATCCGGTGTCACTATCAGCCGGATGATACCGGGATTCAGTTTATCCATGCGGGTAATGCGCGCGGCAACGGCGTGTTCTGCAGCACCGGGCAAGCGGATTTCGATATTGTCCTCCGGGATCCATTGACAGGCCAGTGCATAACCGCTGGCCTGCAATGTGGACTTCAACCCCGTGGTCGCTTTGGGTGTAGGTGTGCAATCAACCGCCTTTACCAGACAGGACTGGCAGACGCCCGACTTGCAGGCATAGGGTATCGCCTGTTCGTGACGTAACAGACAGTCGAGGACACTTTCACTTTCTGTTGTGGGGTAGCTGACTGTATCCAGCTTGACGTATGGCATGACAATTACCGTCCGTGGTGCGTGCACCCGTTGTGTTTGCTAAAAGCGCAGGGGCAGTCTTGCAACTGCCCCCTGGTTTCGTGCTCGATGTGTTTCCCGACTAGAGGTTCAGTACATCATCATGTGTGCTGGCGGCAATCGCCATCACTTCATCAATCAGGTTCTGCGGGACATTCAGTTCTTTCAGGGTGCTTTGCAGATGACCAGCCACGGCGCCGAAGTGCTGCTCGGTCAGTTTCATGTGTTTATGTGCATTACGCATGTCCAGACCGGTGTAATTATTCGGGCCACCGAAGGCCATTGTCAGAAACGCCTTCTGTTTGCCTATCTGCCGGTCCATATCGACTGAATCGAAAAAGTGGCTGATGATCGGATCGCTTAATACCTTGCGATAGAATATGTCGACAGCTGCGTTAACGGCGGCTGCTCCGCCTATCTGGTCATATACACTGGCCATGGTTGTTTGTCCTTTTTGAGGTTGTTGAGTCGAATGGATCTGTTGATCTCTAAACGATGTATTGTAAATACATTTTTAAACACAATACAGATTCTGTCAATCAAAAAAAGCGGAGCAGTCTCAGGATCGCCGACAGAAGGCGATCAGTTTTGGATTCTTGATCAGGTCGCTGAGATAGTAGCCGGCGAGTGTATCCAGAAAATTGTTTTGTGCGCTGGCGAGAATATGCTTGAGGTCGCACATGCCGTTTATTACACAGGTATTGGTGGTTTTATCAAAACATTCGACGATGGTGGCGGGCTCGAATTGCTCGACGATCTCGCGGATCGTAATCAGGTCGGGTGATTTGGCCAGCGTGATACCGCCATTCCGTCCCTGTGTGGTAGTCAGATACCCGTATTGGGCCAGTGCATGCACAACCTTGCGCAGGTGTTCCTTGGAGATGCCGAATGCATTCGAGATACGGGTGATCGTTACTGTTTCCCCGGCGGCACCGGTAAACAACAGGACGCGCAGTGCATAATCCGTGTAACTGGTCAGGCGCATGCAAAGTCCGGTTGTTGATATTCTGTTATTTGAAAGGTCACACTGATAGCCTGGATCAAAAGGGGAGACGCGGCAATTTATACACGGCTAGCGACGTTTTTTCATCGTGCGTTGTTGTTCGCGCTGCCAGTCACGTTCTTTTAAGGTTTCGCGTTTGTCATGACTTTGTTTGCCCTTGGCAAGTCCGATTTCAACCTTGACCCGCCGCGCATGCCAGTACATCGCTGTAACCACCAGCGCATAGCCCTTGCGTTCAACGGCACCGATCAAACGGTTCAGTTCCGTCCGGTGTAATAACAGCTTGCGTGTGCGCTGCGGGTCGGCATCGACGTGGGTCGAGGCCGTCGGCAGTGGTGTAATCAGGCTGCCGATAATGTACGCCTCACCGTTTTTCAGTAATACATAACTGTCGCTGATCTGTACACGACCGGCCCGCAGGCTCTTGACCTCCCAACCTTCGAGCACAACACCTGCCTCAAACCGCTCCTCGATAGAAAAGTCATGTCTGGCCTTTTTATTCAGGGCGATCGTGCTGCTCTTTGTCTCTTTTTTGTCGGGTTTGGCCATGTAAGTGTAGATTGTCCGGATAACTGGTGCGCAAGTATAACAGCTAGTTGCATTACGACTAAGCCCAGACTTGCAAGTGTTCTGCAATATAAGTGTATTGTTATTGACGCCGGGAGCAGGGATACGCAGTATTCGCAAGGTTGAGCATTGGGGCGAATTACCTCAGAATTACCAAAAACAAAAAAGGTACAGACATGTCAGCAAATCGTACATCCATACACGGGCAATGGTCGTCCCGGTGGGCATTTATATTCGCAGCTACGGGCTCGGCGGTAGGGCTTGGTAATGTCTGGCGTTTCCCGTATCTCGCAGGAGAGAGTGGTGGTGGCGCATTTGTGATGTTATATCTGGTATGTGTACTGCTGCTGGGAATACCGTTGATGATGACCGAGATCCTGCTCGGCAGACGTGGCCGCCAGAATCCGATCAATACGATGAAGTCACTGGCAGAAGACGAGGGGCTGGGCAGGCAGTGGCAGTGGCTCGGGGTGATGGGCATTATTGCCGGGTTTATGATCCTGTCTTATTACAGCGTCATTGCCGGCTGGGTTATTGCCTATGCCTTCCGTGCTGCAAGCGGTACGTTTGATGCAGCCAGCGCAGAACAGGTCTCCGCGATCTTCAGTGAACTGATCAGTGATCCGGAACGCCTGCTGGCCTGGCATACCATTTTTATGCTGATGACGATCATGGTGGTTGCCCGTGGTGTGAAGAGCGGGCTGGAGTGGGCGGTACGTTACATGATGCCTGCATTGTTGGGACTGCTGGTTATCATGGTCATTTATGCCATGACCACAGAGCGGTTTGCCGAGGGCGCACTCTATTATCTGGTGCCAGACTTTGCCGCCTTGACCGGAAATTTTCAGCAGGCATTTCTGAATGCCTCCGGCCACGCATTTTTCAGCCTGAGTCTGGGTATGGGTGCCATCATGATGTACGGCTCCTATCTGCCCGCTGATATATCGATAGCCAGGACCAGCATTGTAATCGCGTTGGCGGATACACTGGTTGCTATCCTCGCCGGTCTGGCAATCTTTCCGCTGGTGTTTACCTATGGTCTGGAACCGGCGCAGGGACCGGGTCTGATCTTTGTCACCTTGCCGATCGCGTTCGGGCAGATGCCGGGTGGAGCATTTTTTGGCACACTGTTTTTTGTGCTGCTGATCCTTGCGGCGTGGACATCGGCCATCTCGTTACTCGAACCGGCGGTGTGTTGGTTGGTGGAAAACCGGGGCATGACCCGCGTACAGGCAACTTCGATCAACGGATTTATCGCCTGGTTTCTGGGTATCGGCACGATACTTTCGTTTAACCACTGGGCATTCCCGTTCACGTTTGCCGGTGTCGACAAGACCAATGGACTGTTTGATCTGTTCGATATCCTGACCGCCAATATCATGTTGCCGCTGGGTGGCCTGATCATGGCGATATTCGTGGGTTGGCGTATGTCGGTTGCCTCCAGCCGTGACGAGTTGAAGTTGCAGGACAGACAATATGTATTATGGCGGTACACGATCCGGTATATTTCACCGCTGGCTGTGTTACTGATTTTTCTGAACCAGGTTGGCGTACTCTGAGGTGATGTGAGCGTGGGCAATATAAGTAAAACCGCTGTGGTGCCGTATACCGCAGAGCAGATGTATGCACTGGTTAATGATATTGAGGCCTATCCGGAATTCCTGCCCTGGTGTACAGGGGCATCAGTACATAATCGAAGCGATACCGGACTGACGGCGTCTGTTTCTCTGGCCACCGGCAGGATCAAACAGACCTTTACCACCGAGAATACCATGCGTCCGGGCAGGCAGATTGACGTCAGGCTGATCAGCGGTCCGTTCAGTTATCTGAATGGTAGCTGGCGATTTGAACCGGCCGGTGCGGGCTTGTGCAGAATTGAACTCGACATGAATTTTGAATTCAGGAGCAAGCTGCTCAAGCTGACCTTGAGTCCGGTTTTCAACCAGTTCATGAATTCACTGGTCAACTCGTTTGTAGACCGCGCCGGTAAAATCCATGGTCAGAGGCAGTTATGCTGAAAATAGAGATCGCCTGTGCAGTTGATCGGGAGGTTGTGCTGATCCCCCTCCAGGTGCCTGAAGGTACCACGGTGATGGAGGCCATAGCGCAATCCGGTCTGGCTGAACGTTATCCACAGTTGTTTCCCGTGGCAGACAGGCTGGGCCTTTACGGCAAGACGTGCAGTGGCACGACGGTGTTAGGCAACGGCGACCGTGTCGAGATTTGTCGTCCACTAAAGGCGGATCCGAAAGAGGCCAGACGGAACAGGGTGGCCCGCCGGGGCAAGCCGGTCAGCTAGATGCCTGTTTTCAGACCAGTCATTCCGGTATTGTCATCACGTTATTTTCTGTTGATTGCAGCCGTGTTCGTATTTTGTGGCCTGTCGATGCTGACGGCCTTGTGTCTGGGTAGTGCGGACATCTCTATTTCTGAAATTTTCAGAATACTGTCCGGGGATCCCTCGGTATTGAATGAACGTATTGTGCTGGAGATACGCCTGCCGCGGGTACTGGCCGGGATGTATGTAGGTGGCATGCTCGCACTCGCCGGGTGTCTGATGCAGATCCTGCTGCGTAACCCGCTGGCTGATCCGTACGTGCTCGGCGTCTCCGGTGGTGCGGCAGTGTTTGCGTTGCTGGCGATGCTGGCAGGACTCGGTGGCTGGCTGGTCAACGGTAGCGCGTTCGCGGGTGCATTGTTTTCCATTGTGCTCGTATTCATGTTGTCACGACCGGGTAATAACTGGAACCCGTTGCGGATTTTATTGACGGGTGTGGTGATCGCTGCCGGATGGGGAGCGATGATCAGTTTTCTGCTGGCGGTAAGCCCGCCGGATCAATTGCACGGGATGTTGTTCTGGCTGATGGGAGACCTTTCGTATGGGCAGGACACGCTCTGGAACCCGGTTATCCTCGCAGGCCTGTTGATTGCATGTCTGACCCATGCGCGCGGCATGAATCTGCTTGCCTCAGGAGAACTGAATGCGGCCGCGCTTGGCCTCGGTGTGGGTCGCCTGCAATATTTCTGTTATTTCGCCGCCTCGTTATTGACCGCCACGGCGGTGATGCAGGCGGGCAGCATCGGGTTTATCGGTCTGGTCGTGCCGCATCTGGCACGTATATTATTTGGCAGTGACCACAGGATATTGTTACCGGTATCGGTCATGCTCGGTGGCAGTCTGCTGGTCATTGCTGACGGGTTGGCCCGCTCCATTCTGGCACCGGAACAATTACCGGTCGGCGTGCTTACAGCGATGATCGGTGTACCGTTGTTTCTCGTATTGCTGCAAACCGTCGTGTACAGACAGCGCACATGAGTCTGCTTTGTGCGAATTCCATCTCTCTCGCCAATGGCGGCAAACCATTGGCCAACCGGCTTGATTTTTGTCTGGAAGCCGATCAGATCTGGGGTGTACTCGGCCCGAACGGTATTGGTAAAACCACCTTGTTACATACGCTGGGTGGCTTGCGTCATCCGCTGAGTGGTCAGGTTTGTCTGGCAGATCGTCCGCTGGCTACCTATGACCGCAAGACGATTGCAGCATCCATCGGGATGTTGTTCCAGGACAGTCAGGATACCTTTCCGGCAACCGTGCTGGAAACAGTGTTGATGGGACGATATCCACACCTGTCCTCCTGGGCCTGGGAGAGCAGGGCAGATGTGGAGCTCTGCAGGGCAGCGCTTGAACAGGTATCGCTCGCGGGCCTTGCCTCCAGGCAGGTTGCGACCTTGTCCGGAGGTGAGCGGCGACGACTTGCGATTGCAACGATGCTGGTCCAGCAGCCCCGGATCTGGTTACTGGATGAACCGACCAACCATCTGGATGTGCATCAGCAGATGGTCTTGCTTGATATGGTGGTTCAACAGGTCCGGCGTACTGCGGGTGGTGCGGTCATGGTGTTGCAGGATGTGAATCTGGTACCGCGCTTTTGTACGCATGCACTATTAATGATCGATGCGGATACGCGTATCAGTGGCCGGGTCGATGACGTCATTACAGTGGACAATCTGCGCAAGTTGTATGGTCATGCGATCAGTGCGGTCGAGCAGGGCAAAGTCAGGTTGTTTTATCCCGAGTGATGGGAGCTAGTGCGTGGTTTGACGCGCGCGATCAATATACTCACACAGGCGTGATGCACCGGTCATTACCCGGGGTGTATGCCGTTGCAGGTAGTCGGGAGGAATATAAAATATCTGGTCGCGTTGATTGGCGGTCAACTCTGGCCAATGTTTCCAGTAGTCCAGCCAGGCCGGTGGCGTCTCGTCTACTCCGCTGGCGATGATGACCTCCGGGTTACGTTCAAGTACCGATTCCGGATTGATTCGAGGCGTTAATGTCCCGAGTTCCGCGTAAATATTCTGCCCGCCGCACAGTTCGATGATATGGCTGATCAGGTGTTGGCCATTCACGGTGTAGATTGGTTTGTCCCAGAACTGGTAGAAGACCCTGACAACCGGTTTGTGGGTATACAGTTTGCCAAGGTGAGCTATCTGTTCACGTAGCTCACGACTTTGTTTATTGGCTATTGTTGAGGTATCTGCCAGTTGCCCGAATCGTTCCAGCGAGGAGGCGATCTTTTCCAGTGTATCGGGTTCGGCGCGGTAAACGGTTAAACCGAGCGCCTTCAATTTGCGCCAGGCCGGTTCACCGGTACCGCTTTGCCATAGCAGGATCAGATCCGGTTGCAGCTTCATGATCGCTTCGATATCGAGGTTGAATGAATCACCGATCAGCGGGATCTGACTGGCCGCCGCCGGGTAGTCACTGTGGCGTACCGTACCGACGATTTTTGTACCGGCACCCGCTGCAAATAACAGCTCGGTCAGGTTAGGAGCCAGGCTGATGATGCGTTTGGCAGGTTGTGCCAGCCTGACCAGGTCTCCACTGTCATCGGTCACCTCGATCCCGGCGTGACTATGCCAGGACAGTAGTAACAGCAGGGTGCCGATACAGAACCGTGCGCACAGCATCACGGCGCGGGTGTTGCGGAAGAGCGCTGCGTAGACTATTCCTTCTTTTCCTCAGGTTCCGCCGGTTTGGCAGCGGCCGGTTTGTCATCGCCGGTAAAGGGTAAGGATCGAAACAGTCTGCTGAAGAAACCATCTGTACTCTTGTCCTTTAACGGGACTTCCACAGTGCGGGACTGCCGGAGTGCATCCCCGGGTATGCGTCCGGTGGAGATCACATCGCCATCGATATAGGCGATTTTTTCCTCTTTGAAGTGGATGCGTAAATGGCGTTGTTCGCGATTATCCCCGGATTCCGCCATCGTATAGATATATTCCCACTGGTCGGTATGAAACGGGTCAATCACAGCCGGGGTGCCCAGGATAAAGTGGACCTGGTTCTTGTCCATTCCGGGCCGTAACTTGTCTATCATCGTCTGGTCGATGACATTGCCCTGCTGGATGTCGATACGATACAGGCCGGGTATCCTGACATCGCCGTCAGAGCTGCACGCCGTCAGAAGTAACAGTGAAATAAGTACCGATAATCGAGCATTTGTAGACATATGAATTACGAGATATTTTCCGGGAAACTTTTAATATTCTACCGCAAAGCCAGATTATTCAAAGCAGTATTGATTGTTGCGGGAATAATTTCGTAACATACGTTATAATTCCGACCAATCTAATAGGGCATTTATCAGATATTATTTATGACAATGGAAGCTCAGGATCTCAAAAAGGCCGGACTGAAGGCGACTCTGCCGAGGCTGCGCATACTGGAAATCATGGAAGGTTCCAGACTGAAACACATGAGCGCCGAGGATGTGTACAAGTCGTTACTCGATGCAGGTGAAGAAGTGGGACTGGCGACCGTATATCGTGTACTGACCCAGTTTGAGGCGGCAGGTCTGGTCAAACGGCATAATTTTGATTCAGGGCATTCCGTGTTCGAGATCGATCAGGGTAGCCATCATGATCATATGGTCTGCCTGAAGACCGGCAAGGTCATTGAGTTTGAGAATGAAGAGATTGAAAAACTGCAGCAGAGGATCGCTGACGAGTTTGGTTACCAGTTACACGACCACAACCTTGTGCTGTATGTAGTACCCAAAGACAAGGTCTGACAGCTAGCCACTCCGGGCCTTGACCGACTCCGCCAGCATCTCTTTCGCATGCGCGCGGGTCTTCTCTGAAATTCGTATACCGCCGATCATTCTGGCAATCTCATCAACGCGTTCTTCGCGTAACAAGGGTTTTACCTCGACCTGCGTACTGTCTGCCATTGCCTGCTTGCTGACCTGGAAATGGTGATGTGCCTGCGAGGCCACCTGTGCCAGATGGGTCACGCAGAATAACTGGTGGTGTTGAGCCAGTTCCTTCAGCAACTTGCCGACAATCTCGGCAGTTCCACCACCGATACCCGCATCCACCTCATCAAATATCAGCGTTGGAATACCATGTTCATCCTTGCTGATGATCTGGATCGCCAGACTGATACGTGACAGTTCGCCACCGGAGGCCACCTTGCGCATCGGCTGGGGTGCCTGGCCCGGATTCATGCTGACCAGAAACTCTACCTGGTCGATGCCACCGGCCTGGGGTGTTTCAGGTTCACCCTGGCTAATCTGGATGAGCAACTGTGCCTCTGGCATACCCAGTCCGCGCAAGCGCCCGGATACTTCCTCCGCCATTTTTTTTGCTGCCTTGATACGGCTTTTCGAGAGTTTTTGTGCGGTTTGCTGGTACTGTGTCAGTGTCTGTGCCTGTTCCTGTAGCAGCCTGCCGACTGCCTCACGGCTGTTGACCAGCCGATCCAGTTGGTCCTGGAGTTGTTGCAAGTGAGCGGCCAGTTGGCGGGCAGGGACATGGTGCTTGCGTGCCATTTCATGCAGGCGGTCCAGCCGTTTTTCGATCCTGCCCAGTTGTTCCGGGTCGGATTCAAATCGACTGTTGCAGGCCTTCAGTTCAGTAACGGCTTCGGCCAGCTGGATTGAGGCATTATCCAGCAGTTCAATCGCGGTATTCAGACCTGAATCAAATCTTGTAAGGTCTTTCAGTTCGCGTATCGCATTGTGTAGCGTGGCGTCAACTGCCAGATCGTTTTCATTCAAATCGGCCAGTATCGTACTGGTTGTCAGTTGCAGACGACTCACATTCGCGAGTCGCTTGTAGTCTTCATCCAGCCGGTCATATTCGTCACCCTCCGGTGCGAGTTCCTCCAGCTCCTGAACCTGGTATTTCAACAGCGTAATCGTGGACTCATGGTCACCGGAAACCGTGCTTGCCTCTGCGAGCAAACGGCTCGCGGTATTCCATGTCTGCCAGCAGGTCCGGACAGCATCCTGCAAGTCCGGGTGTGCTGCGTAGCTGTCAAGCAGTGCACGCTGGGCATGGCGGTTCATCAGTGACTGGTGTGCATGCTGTCCGTGGATGTCGATCAGATGTTCTCCCAGCGTTTTTAACAACTGGATGGGGACCGGACTGCTGTTGATAAATGCCCGTGACCGTCCGTCGCGACTGATTACCCTGCGCAGGACCAGTTCATTGTCATCCGCTGCAATGGCCTGTTCTTCGAGGATGTCGCGGACGGGGCCAGACTGCCCTGCGAGAAACGTGGCCACAATTTCGGCGCGTTCCTGTCCGTCGCGGATCATCGAGGTATCGGCCTTGTCGCCGAGCACCAGCCCGAGCGCATCGATCAGGATCGATTTGCCGGCGCCGGTTTCACCGGTCAGCACGGTCATGCCACTGTCGAACTGCAGGTCCAGTTGATCGATAATGACAAAATGACGGATGTGCAGCTGTATCAACATGCAACGAGAACCGGTTTAACCCCAGGCAAGCTTGGCGCGCAAGACGCTGTAATGATCATAGTTGGCAGGATGAATCAGGCGGATCTTCCGGTCTTTCTTGAAGACAGTCAGCCGGTCCCCTTCGGCGAGCTGGCAGATGATTTCACCATCACAGGTAAGGCTGCCGCGTTCTATGGTCGATTCCTGCATGATAATTTCCACCCGGCTATTACCGTGTATCACGATCGGGCGGTTGCTGAGTGTATGCGGGCAGATCGGTACGAGTACCAGGGCATCGAGCGAAGGATGAATAATCGGCCCGCCGCCGGACAAGGCATACGCGGTAGAGCCGGTCGGCGTTGCCACTATCATGCCGTCACCGCGTTGACTATGCACATAGGTACCGTTCACATAGGTTTCAAAACCGATCAGCTTGCCGATATTGCCCTTCTGCAGGATGACGTCATTAAACGCGTCACTTTCAAATAGGATCTCCTCATCGCGGTCAACCTGACAATGCAGCTGGAACCGCAGATCCTCGACATATTCACCATCGAGGATTTTCTCGAGCATGATCTCAACCGAATTGGCCGGGATGTCAGCCAGAAAACCGAGGCGTCCCCGGTTGATCCCCAGCAGGGGGATATCATGGTCGGCAACCATATGCGCCGCCTTCAGCATGGTACCGTCGCCGCCGATGGCGATAGCGAGGTCATAATCGCCGTTTTCAAACGTGTGCGGGCTGACCTGTGGGTGGGTGGAACCGGGAACCAGCTCACCGCAATATTTATCAAGAAAAACCCCGATATTTCGGCTTTCCAGTACAGAGATGACGGTATTCAGCGTGTCCGAGATGACCTTGGTATAGCTGTTGGTTATCAATACGATTTTCTTGAACATAGCCCGGTCCTTTGGTTACTGCCGCTAAAATTAGCATGTAAGCATACATCCGCCAATCATGTTTTATTCAGGTTTATACAGATAGCTGGATTTTTATAAACATTTTTGTAATATCATACCAGTATGGCTAAACAACCCGGCAACGATCCTTTCCAGCTCTCCGAACGTAATCTTTACCTGTTCAAGGCACTGGTAGAACATTTCATCAGCGATGGACAGCCTGTGGGTTCAAGGACGCTGGCCCGCGATCTGAATATGGACCTCAGTCCGGCCACGATCCGCAATATCATGGCAGACCTGGAGGACCTCGGCCTGTTGCATTCCCCGCATACCTCGGCCGGACGCATACCAACAGTTAAAGGGTATCGCCTGTTTGTTGATCGCCTGCTACGGGTGGATAACATCAGTCAGCAGGACATCCATCACATTGCCCGGGAGCTGGAAGCCGAACATAACGTGCAGGTGTTGATGGAAAAGACCTCCAGCATGTTGTCGGAAATCACCAGCCTTGCCGGCGTGGTGACCTTGCCGCGGCAGGAGAAGCAGATACTCAGGCAGATTGAGTTTGTCGCCATGAGTGACAACAGGGTGCTGGTCATCTTGATTATGAATGACAAGGAGATCCAGAATCGGGTCATCCATACAGCAAGACGCTATAGTGTTACCGAGTTGCAGGAGGCCTCGAATTTTCTCAACCAGACCTGCGCGGGCAAGGACCTGGAAAAGGTCCGGGAAACCTTGCTGGTCGACCTGCAAACGATGAAGGATGATGTGAACCGGATTATGCAGACCGCGATTGAAGTCGCTACCCATGCGTTTAACCAGGACGGACACCGGGAAGATTATGTACTGGCCGGCCAGACCAATCTGATGGGATTTGCCGAGCTCAGTGATGTGGACAAGCTAAAACGGCTGTTTGAAAGTTTTAACCGGAAACGTGACCTGTTGCACCTGCTGGAGCAGTCGGTCAATGCAAAAGGGGTGCAGATATTTATTGGTGAGGAATCCGGTTATGAAGTGCTGGATAACTGCAGTATAGTGACCTCACCCTATGCAGTGGATGGCAGGATACTGGGTGTACTGGGCGTCATTGGACCGACGCGTATGGACTATGAGCGGATCATTCCAATAGTCGATATCACCGCCAAAATGCTCGGTAGTGCCTTGAATTCAACGAATTAAACCATACCTATACCTTACGGCGACGTTTTTATGGGCGTTGCCGGGGTGATTTTTTGTTCAGATTTAACCAAAATGCAGGATAGTCATGAGCGCTGAAGACAAAAACGAACAACAGGCTGACACCGGTGATTACCTGGCGGACGGACAGTACGACCTGCCGGACGAGACGGGTACCGACTCAGAGAATGAACAAACCGACAGGCTGACGTTGCTTGAACAGGCACTGGAGATTCAGACGCGTAAGGCCCAGGAAAACCTCGAACTGGCCCAGCGGACGCGGGCCGACATGGAAAACCTGCGCAAGCGTACCGCACGTGACATTGAAAACGCACATAAATATGCGCTGGAACGATTTGTAGGTGAAATGTTACCGGTGCTCGATAGTCTGGAGCTCGGTATCCAGGCCTCCGAGTCGACGACGGACATAACCGGTCTGCGCGAAGGCATGAATCTGACACTGAAAAAATTCAGTGATTCACTGGACAAGGCCGGTGTAGTGACGGTCAACCCTGCCGGTGAAAAATTCAACCCTGAAAAACATTCCGCTGTCTCCATGGTGGCTGCCGAAGGCAAGGAAGCGGGTACGGTAATCGCCGTATTACAGAAGGGATATGAGCTGAACGGCCGTCTGGTGCGCCCGGCAATGGTTGTGGTCTCAAGCTAGAGGGTACCTTCCACACGCATTTTTTACTGCTGCGGATAAATATCATCAAAAAACGTGGTTTTCGCCGGATCACCCTTGAATATAACACCTCAGCCCAAATATAAGACTCAGTCAAATTTTAACCATCTTTTTTAGTAGCTGGGATTTTCTGGAGAACAAGCAATGGCAAAGATTATAGGAATAGACCTCGGCACCACAAACTCATGTGTGGCTGTCCTCGAGGGTGGCAACGTCAAGGTAATTGAGAACAGCGAGGGTACCCGTACCACGCCGTCGATTGTTGCCTATACCGCCGAGGACGAGGTACTGGTTGGCCAGTCCGCGAAACGACAGTCGGTCACCAATCCGAACAATACACTCTACGCGGTCAAGCGCCTGATAGGCAGAAAGTTTGCCGATGATGTTGTACAAAAGGACATCAAGATGGTGCCCTACAAGATCGTCAAGGCCGACAACGGTGACGCCTGGGTCGATGTAAAGGGCAAGAAGATGGCACCACCGGAGATTTCCGCGCGGGTGCTGATGAAGATGAAAAAGACCGCCGAGGACTATCTGGGCGAGGAAGTCACCGAGGCCGTCATTACCGTGCCTGCCTACTTTAATGATTCGCAGCGCCAGGCGACCAAGGATGCGGGCAAGATCGCCGGTCTTGAAGTGCGCCGGATTATCAACGAACCGACCGCTGCTGCACTGGCCTACGGTATGGACAAGAAGGAAGGTGATGCCAAGATTGCAGTATATGATCTCGGTGGTGGTACCTTTGATGTGTCCATAATCGAGATTGCCGAGGTTGATGGTGAGCACCAGTTTGAAGTGCTGTCCACCAACGGCGATACTTTCCTCGGTGGTGAAGATTTTGACCTGCGTGTCATCGACTTCCTGTGTGAAGAGTTCAAGAAAGAGCAGGGTATAGACCTGCACAATGACCCGCTGGCATTGCAGCGCCTGAAAGAGGCCGCTGAAAAGGCGAAGATCGAACTGTCCTCCAGTCAGCAGACTGACATCAATCTGCCCTACATCACGGCCGATGGAAGCGGGCCGAAACATCTGAACATCAAGCTGACCCGCGCCAAGCTGGAATCACTGGTCGACAAGCTGATCGAACGCACGATAGACCCGTGCAAGGTGGCGCTGAAAGATGCTGGCCTCAGCCCGTCAGAGATTACCGACGTTATTCTGGTCGGTGGTCAGACGCGTATGCCGAAGGTGCAGGAGATAGTGGCGAAGATATTCGGCAAGGAGCCGCGCAAGGACGTCAACCCGGATGAGGCCGTTGCTGCCGGCGCCGCCATCCAGGCCGGTGTGCTGGGTGGTGATGTGAAGGATGTATTGTTGCTCGACGTCACCCCGTTGTCACTCGGTATCGAGACACTCGGTGGTGTGATGACCAAGCTGATCGAAAAAAATACAACTATACCGACGAAGGCCCAGCAAGTGTTTTCAACGGCGGAAGACAACCAGACCGCCGTGACCGTGCATGTCTTGCAGGGTGAACGTGAGATGGCCGCCGGTAACAAGTCGTTGGGTCGCTTTGACCTGACCGATCTTCCGGTTGCACGCCGGGGCATGCCGCAGATTGAAGTGACGTTCAATATAGATGCAAACGGTATACTGAATGTGGGTGCGAAGGACAAGGCCACAGGCAAGGAACAGTCGATCATCATCAAGGCCTCCAGCGGTTTGTCCGATGACGAGATCCATAAGATGATCAAGGACGCCGAGGCACATGCCGAGGAAGACCGACTGGCGAAGGAAATGGTCGAGACCCGCAACATGGCCGACAACCTGATCCATGCGTCCAGAAAATCGGTTGAGGAACTCGGTGACAAGGTACAGGATAGCGAAAAGAAGGAAATTGAAGGTGCGATCCACGATCTTGAAGCCAGTCTGAAGACCGATAACAAGGCCGACATTGAGGAGAAGACCCGCAAGCTTACCGAAGTGAGTGGCAAACTGGCGGAACGTGCCTACAAGGAGGCCTCGGCGGCAGATCAGGCCAGGGCGAATGCAGGTGCCGGCAGCGCAAACGCTGGTGGTGGCAAGGCGGCCGATGATAATGTGGTCGATGCCGAGTTTGAGGAAGTGAAAGACGACAAGAAGTAGGTAATGGCTGTACGTCCAGGCATCTTCATATCAGATTACCGATATGCCATTGACGGACGATACGAAACTGTGACAGTAACATGGCCCGGGGAGGGTAAGACCCTCTTCCGGGCCTGTTTGTGAGAGAAGGCAAGCAAAATCAGTATGGCTAACAAGCGTGATTATTATGAAGTGCTCGGTGTGGCAAAAAATGCGACCGATGCCGAATTAAAAAAGGCCTACCGTCGTCTGGCGATGAAACACCATCCGGACCGTAATCCGGATGACAAGCAGGCTGAAGAGCAGTTCAAGGAGGCAAAAGAGGCCTACGACATCCTGTCGGATGAACGCAAACGTTCTGCCTATGATCAGTTTGGACACGCGGGTGTGGAACAGCAGTTTGGCGGTGGTCAGGGACACGGTGCCGCCGGATTCGGCGATATATTTGACAGCGTATTTGGCGATATCTTTGGTGGTGGCAGACACGGTGGCGAGCGCGTGTTTCGGGGGTCTGACCTGCGTTATGACATGGAGTTGTCGCTGGAAGAGGCCGTTAATGGCACAACCACCAAGATACGTGTACCGCGACTGGTCGGCTGCGAGGTATGTCAGGGCAGTGGTGCGAAGAAGGGATCCACCCCGTCCAAGTGTCCCACCTGTGATGGTATCGGTCAGGTCCGGATGCAACAGGGATTTTTCTCA
Source organism: Klebsiella pneumoniae (assembly GCA_945878555.1). Taxonomy (GTDB): domain Bacteria; phylum Pseudomonadota; class Gammaproteobacteria; order Eutrophobiales; family Eutrophobiaceae; genus Eutrophobius. Next base: position 33,506 of record CAMDWI010000018.1, on the reverse strand, counting down.
ATCCAGCAGACCTGTCCGCAGTGCCGTGGTAACGGCAAGATTATCAGTGACCCTTGTACTACCTGTCATGGCAATGGCCGGGTCCGCGAAAACAAGACGATCTCGGTCAAGGTACCCCCCGGTGTAGATACCGGTGACCGGATACGCCTGACCGGTGAAGGTGAGGCAGGAGAGAAGGGTGGTCCGTCCGGTGATCTGTATGTGCATGTTATCGTGCGCGAACACCCCATTTTTACCCGTGATGGCACCAGTCTGCATTGCGATGTGCCTATCAGTTTCACCATGGCCGCACTCGGTGGTGAAATCGAGGTGCCGACACTGGATGGCAAGGTCAGCCTGAAGATTCCGGCAGAAACCCAGAGTGGCAAGCTGTTCCGCCTGCGGGGCAAGGGTGTGCGTTCAGTGCGAACCACGAACAAGGGCGATCTGATCTGCAAGGCGATCGTGGAGACTCCTGTCAATCTGGACAAGCGTCAGAAGGAGCTGTTGCAGGAGTTTGAGCGTTCGATGGAGCATGACAACAAAAAGCACAGCCCAAAGGCGAGGTCCTGGCTGGATGGTGTGAAGGAATTTTTTGAAAACATGGCCCCGTAACATCCGGGGCTTGTCGGGTACGTCCACTTGCGCCAGACTGGCGGCCGGACATCAGCAATCAGGAATTAACACATGACTACAAGAATAGCAGTTGCCGGGGCCGCCGGTCGCATGGGTAAGGCGATAATTGAAGTCTGCGCGCAGACAGTAGGGGTCCAGGTGACCGCCGCCATCGAACATGGTGCATCACCCCAGCTCGGACAGGATTCGGGTCTGGTGGCCGGAATCGGGGCAAACGGAGTCCGGATCGTTGCAGACCTGGCCTCGGTACTCGATCAGTTTGACGTATTGATCGACTTTACCTTGCCGGAGGCGACGCTGGTCAATCTGAAGCAGTGCCATGCCGCAGGCAAACGTGTTGTTATCGGTACAACAGGCCTGAATGACAGCCATAAAGCGTTGATACGTTCAGACAGCGCAGACGTTGCAATCATGCAATCTCCGAATATGAGTATCGGTGTGAATCTTTGTTTCAAGCTGACAGAGCTGGCAGCAAGTATCATCGGAGAGCATACTGATATCGAAATCATTGAGGCGCACCATCGCATGAAGAAGGACGCTCCGTCCGGTACGGCGCTCCGTCTGGGAGAAATCATTGCTGATACGCTGGGTCGCGATCTCAAGGAGTGTGCTGTCTATGGCAGGGAAGGTATTACCGGAGAGCGAGATCGCAAGACGATAGGTTTCGAGACTATTCGTGCCGGTGACATCGTCGGCGATCACACTGTCATGTTTGCCTCTGCGGGCGAGCGGGTGGAGATCACCCACAAGGCCTCCAGTCGCCAGGCATTTGCCTCGGGTGCCGTCCGTGCAGCGGTATGGCTGATGCAGAAAGATACCGGCCTGTATGATATGCAGGACGTGCTCGGGTTACGCTAGACCTTCACTCACCGCGCTGGCGGTCTTCCATCCGCTCCAGCCACAGCCCCCGATCCTTGTAGTAGTAGGCCACAACCATACGGTGTGCGCTGAAAAAGTCGTTCAGCTCCAGCACTTCACGACTATCGTTATTTCGTGTCACATGCCAATCGATTACCGGATCCCCAATCAGGTTCGAAGGCACTACACCCTGCGGGTCGGATTCACGGATATTGCGAATATCGGCCATATCCACCACTGTGCGCGAAGGCTTGTACCAGCTACCGGTTTCAATCGTCAGTACATCGGGTGATGCATGGATATACTCTTGCCTTACCGATGGCAATATCAGCGCGGTCAGTAACAAACAGCCCAGCAGGCCTGCTGTCGCCGCCATCCTCGCCTGTCGCTTTTTCCAGATCAGCCCGGCCAGCAGGCTGAGCGCGGTGGCAAAACAGAACAGCATCGCCCAGGCCAGCAGGCGTTCATCCGTACTGGCGACCAGCATACCGCCTTCGCTATCCATCGATATACTCGCGGCATAAAATTTGTGTAACAATGATTCTATCAAGGACGGATGACTCCATATCTGACAGGTAGTACCTGTGACAAGTTTAAGTAGGCTGATCAGGTAATACAACAGATATACGTAATACCATGCATTCCCTAACAGACAAAAAAACAGGGCCTGAGAATGACTAACAGTACTAACAACACTTCAGGCACAGACAGGCTGGGTCTGGTCATGAGTGGCGGCGGTGCACGTGCCGCTTATCAGGTGGGATTTTTGCGCAGTCTGGGTAAACATTATCCTGAACTTTGTTTTCCGATCATTACCGGGGTTTCCTCCGGCGCAATCAATGCAGCCTTCCTCGCAAACGAAACCGGCCCATTACACGGGAAGGCTGAAAGACTCTCGGCGATATGGGAAGGTCTGAATATTGATAAGGTTTTCAGGGTGGATCCTGGCTCCATTTCACGGCATGTGCTGAGTTGGGGTCTGCGTCTGATAACGGGTGGGGCAACAGGTACGGTGACGGCGCGCAGTCTGGTTGATACCTCGCCAATTCGCCACCTGCTGACGGACATATTGAAACCGGAAGGCGGCAAGCTGAACGGCATCTCCCGAAACATCAGTGCAGGCACACTGAAGGCAATCGCGATCACCGCCTCCAGTTATACGACTGGCCAGTCTATTACCTGGGTACAGGGCGAGGGCGTGAGACCCTGGCAACGTGCACACAGAAAGAGTGTATTCGAGGATATCGGGGTCGAACATATCATGGCCTCGGCTTCGTTGCCGATGTTGTTCCCGTCGGTCTATGTGAACGGTAGCTGGTACGGCGACGGTGGTATACGCCTGACCGCTCCGTTGTCACCGGCGATACATATGGGGGCGAGAAAGCTGCTGGCGATTTCGACCCGGCATATCCCCACGCCGACCGAGGCGAAGGCACCGCGATTAGATGATTATCCGGCACCGGCGAAGGTCATCGGTGCGATGTATAACGCCATATTTCTGGATGTATTTGATAACGATGCATTGCGTCTGGAGCGTATCAACAGCCTGATCAAAAACCTGCCGGAACCCAATCGGGAAGGTCTCACACCGGTAAAATTATTAATGCTGCGACCCTCCGAGGATCTCGGTAATCTGGCTGCGAAATATGAACCCCAGTTGCCCAAACCGTTTCGCTTTATGACCCGGGGTTGGGGTACTCGTGAATATCGTTCCACAGACATGCTCAGTCTGGTCATGTTCCAGACAGACTACATCCATCATTTGATCGAAATGGGTGAAAAAGATGCCGACGCGAGGCGGGATGAAATCGGGGAATTCCTGCGCTCCACGGATCAGGAGGCACCGGGTTGATCAAGGCCATGCACCGTTTTGGTACACGGCTCAAAAATTCCTGCACTAGCAGGATCAAAACGTGCACCAATCCTGGTGCAAATGCAAAATTGGCTGTCAAGTGCTTGCACTGATGGAATATCATCGAAGCCATTCAACTGATATTTCGCTTACGTTTGTTTATGGATCACTTCAGTAAATACAAGGTAGAAGGTTTATACGATGAGTTGCTGACCGCAGACCGCAAGGCTCGTCGCGGTATGGGTCACCTCGTAAATTATCTGAAAAAACTGAAACCCGAATATCTGCACCAGCGTCGTCATGAGGCTGAACTTGCCATCCGCACAATGGGCATTACCTTCACCGTCTACAGTGAAGGTGAAAATATCGACCGCGAATGGCCCTATGACATCATTCCTCGGGTCATCCTGCAGAGTGAATGGCTGAAGGTAGAGAAGGGACTGAAGCAGCGGCTGACCGCCCTGAACCACTTTATCCAGGACGTGTACAACGATCAAAAGATAGTCAGGGACAAGGTCATCCCGGCAGAACTGCTCGCCAGCTCGAAAAACTATCGCAAGGAATGTGAGGGCATGAATCCGGCGTTCGGTGTATGGGCTCATATCTGCGGCAGCGATCTGGTCCGACACAGTGATGGCACTATCTATGTGCTGGAAGATAATCTGCGGGTCCCCTCCGGTGTTTCCTACATGCTTGAAAACAGGAAGGTCACCAAGCGCGTATTCCCCGAGCTGTTTGAAAAATACAATATCATGCATATGGGCGACTATACGACGCAGTTGTCCGACACGCTGACCTCCATTTCCCCTCGACCGCTGGATTACCCGGAGATCGTGGTGCTGACGCCGGGTATCTATAATTCCGCCTATTTTGAACACTCGTTTCTGGCCCAGCAGATGGGTGCGGAACTGGTCGAAGGGTCAGATCTGATCGTTGGCGATGATGATTGTGTCTATATGAAAACAATCGAGGGCTTGTCGCGTGTGGACGTAATCTATCGCCGCATTGATGATCTGTTTCTCGATCCGGAGGCATTTAACAACAATTCGGTACTCGGCGTGCCCGGTTTGATGCGCGCCTGGAAGAAAGGCACGGTGGCACTGGCGAATGCACCAGGGGCCGGGGTGGCTGATGACAAGGTGGTCTATACCTACGTGCCTGACATGATCAAGTACTATCTGGGTGAGGAGCCGCTGCTGCCGAACGTACCGAGCTTCCTGTGCGAGGACAAGAAACAGCGAGATCATGTGCTCGCCAATCTTGACGCGCTGGTAGTCAAGCCCGCGAATGAGTCCGGTGGTTACGGCATGTTTATCGGCCCGCATGAATCCAATGCTCGTCGCGACGAGATCCGGCGTGTTATCAAAAGTAACCCGCGCAACTATATCGCCCAGCCAATCCTGAACCTGTCAACAGTGCCGACACTGTGTGATAACGGCATCGAGCCACGCCATGTGGACCTGCGGCCATTTATCCTGCAGGGTAACAGCACCTATGTCACCGCCGGTGGGTTGACCCGTGTGGCACTGGTTCGCGGTTCACTGGTAGTAAATTCTTCCCAGGGGGGTGGCAGCAAGGACACCTGGGTGATTGAGGATCGCAGGAGCTCCTGATGCTGTCACGTGTAGCCGAAAAGATGTACTGGTATGGACGTTACTTTGAGCGTGCAGAGAATACCGCACGCCTGATCCGTGTCTATTCGAATGTATTGATGGACATGCCCGGTATTGTCAAACATATCTGGGAAGATTTGATCAAGATCACCGGTAGCTCCGATCAGTTTTACGAGAAGTATAAACAGGGCAGTGAACGAAATGTCATCAGGTTCATGCTGACCGATACATCGAACCCGGCCTCGCTGATCTGCTCCGTCAGTGCGGCCCGTGAGAACGCTCGCACCACCCGCGAAATTATCCCGGCCGAGGCCTGGGAAAAGATCAATGAATTTTATCTTTATGTGCGAAATAACAGCGATGCTGCCCTGAAGCAGAATTCCCGTCATCACTTCTTAAGCGAGGTAATCACCCGCTGTTACCAGATGACAGGCCTGTTGTTCGGCAATATGAGCCACGGCAATGCCTACAACTTTATCCGCATGGGTCGCAACCTGGAGCGGGCAGATATGACCACTCGTATCCTTGATGTTGGCTGTATCAACCTGTTACAGGAACAGGCGAATATCCCGGATGCCTACGATAATATCCTGTGGATGAATGTGCTCAAATCACTCGGCGCTTACCAGATGTACCGTCAGCACGTTAAGGACCGGGTCAACGGCCCGGACGTCGTCAAGTTCCTGATAACGGACAGCCAGTTCCCGCACAGCGTGCGTTATTGTCTGGATGAACTGGAGAATTGTTTTATCCAGTCTCCCGGCCACGAACAGCCCTTGCATGAGATGATGCAGGCCCAGCGTATGGTCAATAAAATAGATACGGCTGCACTGATTCAGTCCGGCCTGCATGAATTTATCGACGAACTGCAGATTGATTTTGCCAGGGTCCACAACACGGTTGGCCAGAGCTGGTTTGGCCATGGCAAGGGCCAAAGCCAAAGTCAGTAGCATTTTGAAGCAGAGAAAGGCTTGAGCCTGACTTGCTGGCCTGGTTATTTCGGCACTCTTAAATCCAGCGTTACCGGGTGGTCAGGATGAATCTTTTCCGGGGTGATGATCATCTTGCCCTGGGTGTACCCGTAATTCCAGAATCGGGCGTTGCGTCGAGCCTCGGCCTCGTTTGCATTGACCGGGAAGGTGTCATAGTTACGGCCGCCGGGGTGGGAGACGTGATAGGTGCAGCCACCGATGGAGCGCTGGTTTTCAGTGTCAACGACATCAAATACCAGCGGTACGTGTGGCTTGATGGTGGGATGCAGGCTCGACCAGGGCTGCCAGGCCTTGTAACGGACTCCGGCCACGTAGTTTCCGGCAATACCGGTCGGGCACAAGGGGATTTGTCTGCCGTTGCAGGTGATTACATACCGGTCATTTACCAGATTGCTCACACTGATCTGCATCCGTTCCACTGAGGAATCGACATAACGCGACGTCCCCTGTGCAGTTGATTCTTCACCGAGCACGTGCCAGGGTTCCAGTGCGGAGTGTAGTTGTAGCTGTATACCTCCCACAGTGACCCCGCCTATTGCCGGGAAGCGAAATTCGAGAAACGGTGCGAACCACTGCAAATCGAACTTGTATCCATTCTCTTCCAGATCCTGGATGACGGCCCTGAAGTCTTCCTGGATAAAGTGACGCAGCATAAAGCGGTCATGCAGATCGGTGCCCCAGCGCGTCAATGTCCGTTTGTACGGCTTGTCCCAGAAACGTGCGATCAATGCACGCAGTAACAGGATCTGCAGCAGTGCCATCCGGGAATGCGGTGGCATCTCGAATGCGCGGAACTCAACCAGACCCCGTCGTCCTGCCGGACCGTCCGGTGAATACAGTTTGTCGATACAAAACTCGGCCCGGTGTGTATTGCCAGTCAGATCAATCAGGAAATTGCGCAGGATACGGTCTACCAGCCAGGGTTGGTCGCTGTTGCCAGAGGGTAATAATGCCAGAGCGATTTCAAGTTCGTACAGGTTATCGTCACGGGCCTCATCAACACGCGGTGCCTGACTGGTTGGGCCGATGAACATGCCCGAGAACAGATACGACAGGCTGGGATGGTGTTGCCAGTAACTGATCAGGCTGGCCAGCAGGTCCGGGCGGCGCAGGAACGGGCTGTCCGTGGCGAGATTTGACCCCATGGTCACGTGGTTGCCACCACCAGTGCCCGAGTGTTTGCCATCGAGCATGAATTTTTCTGTGCCGAGCCTGGTCAAGCGCGCCTCGGCGTACAAGGTCTCGGTGATGTCAGTCAGCTCCGCCCAGTTGTTGGCCGGTTGCACATTCACCTCAATGACGCCGGGGTCCGGGGTGATTTGCAGATGTTTCAGGCGCGGGTCATGCGGTGGCATGTAACCCTCAATGATGATCGGGGTCTTGCATTTTTTCGCGGTCGCTTCCAGCACGGCGATCACTTCCAGATACTGTTCTGCGCGGGTAAAGGGTGGCATGAACACGTACAACATGCCATTGCGTGCTTCCACGCACAAGGCCGTGTGGATGATCTTGCGGTCATCATCCTGTTCCTTGATGGGCTGTTTCGCTGCAACTGTCCTCGACTCTTTTGTAGATGGTAAGGCCTCATGCTGGTCGAACGGATCGCGGATGTTGTCAAATTCGTGCGGGTCAGGTTGTTCCCACGGCAATGAATCCAGTGGCAGTCGCAATCCCATGGGCGAGTCGCCGGCCAGCAGGAACATATGCTTTAATTTGAAGGGCCAGGGGCTGCTCTTCCAGTAACCTTTTTCCTTTCCGGACTGCTGCCATTTCAGCGGGAGTGCATATCCGGTGACCTTGTTCAATCCATTGGTGAACAGACGGGCCAGCCGCTGGCGCTCCAGCGGATCGACCAGCTTGTTGTCGAGTGGGTCGGTGTTCTCGGGCAGGCGGCCTTCCTTCCACATATAGTAGAGTACATCTTCGTAACCGGGCACAATGTATTCGGGCTTGATCCCGAGACCCTTGCACAAGGTGTTGACGAACTTTTCAGCATGTTCTATACCGAAAGCGTATTTGCCAGACTCACTCGCCAGCCACTGCTCATCGTTCCAGACCGGCAGCCCATCATTACGCCAGATCAGCGACAACGCCCAGCGTGGTAGCGGCTCGCCGGGATACCATTTGCCCTGACCTGTGTGTAAAAGACCGCCGGGACCGAACTTCGCCTTCAGACGGAGCAACAACTGGCTGGCCAGCTCGCGTTTTTTCTGACCGAGGGCGACTGTATTCCATTCGGCACCTTCCATGTCGTCTATCGAGACAAAGGTCGGTTCACCGCCCATCGTCAACCTGACGTCCTTGTCGGTCAGATGTTTGTCGACGCGATTGCCCAGCGCCACAATCTTTTGCCATTGATCTTCACTGTAGGGTCGGGTCACGCGCGGGTCTTCATGCACGCGGGTGACCTGGTTGATAAACCGGAAATCCACCTTGGTCGGTTCGGTGCTGCCGGTAATCGCAGCGGCGGTGATCGGTTCTGGCGTACAGGCCAGCGGAATATGGCCTTCGCCGGCGAACAGTCCGGAGGTCGGATCCAGACCGACCCATCCGGCACCGGGTAGATACACCTCGGCCCAGGCATGCAGATCGGTAAAGTCCTGTGCCGGACCGGATGGGCCATCCAGGGCGGCAACGTCTGCGGTCAGTTGCACCAGATAACCGGAGACAAAACGGGCAGCCAGTCCAAGCTGCCTCAGTATCTGCACCAGTAACCAGCCGCTGTCACGACAGGAACCCGATCCCAGTTTCAGCGTTTCTTCACAACTCTGTACACCCGGCTCCATACGTACCAGATACTTTATCTGTGTAGCGAGTTTCATATTCAGGTCGACCAGGAACGGTACGGTAGGGCGCGGCGTCAGATCGACCTGCTTCATCCATGCCTTCAGTAACGGGCCACTTTCGGATTTTTGCAAATAGGGGCCGAGATCGTGTAATAACTGGGCGTCATATTTAAACGGACACTTTTCCGCGATGTCTTCAAGGAAAAAATCAAACGGGTTGATGACGGTCATGTCCGCGATCAAATCGACGTCGACTATCAGCGAGCGGGTCTTTTCGGGGAATACCAGTCTGGCGAGGTAATTACCGAACGGGTCCTGTTGCCAGTTGATAAAATGCTTGTCCGGGGTGATCTTCAGTGAATAGCTGAGGATCGGGGTGCGGCAATGTGGTGCCGGGCGCAGACGTACGATGTGCGGGTGGACATTTATCGGTCGTTCGAACAGGTATTCTGTTGTATGGCGAATGCCGACCTTGATGGTCATCAGACTGCCCGTAGCGACTTGCTATGCCAGACTTCAGTACAGGTTGCTGCGCAACTCATATACAACATTCGCCTCAATTGCCCGATTTGTCGTTCGTTTTCTCGTTTGCCTTATTGTCCCAGTTCGTGCTCCAGGCGACCTGCGGTAAACGATTAAAAGCATCTTTCAGATTGCGGTCCCAGCTCTTCTTCAATTCACGCAGATATTCACTGCCTTCTTCATAAATATAATGGTTACCCGGGGCCAGACTGTCATGCTTGTAGATGTTTAGCTCTATCGGCGGGCCGACAGTGATATTGCTGCGCATGGTCGAGTCCATAGACACCAGTGCACACAATGACGCTGTTTCCAGACTGATCTCCGGCGACAAGATCCGGTCGAGTACCGGCTTGCCATATTTACTCTCACCTATCTGCATGTAGACCGTGTTACCCGAGGTGGTGATGTGATTGCCCTGCGGATACACTAGAAATATAGACGGGGCACTGCCACGGATCTGTCCGCCAATGATAAAACTGGCCTCGTAGGTCGCTCCGCCACCGGTCAGTTTTTCCTGCTGTGCGATACTGACTTCACCCAGATAATCCGCAGCATCGGCCATGTGTGCGACTGTCATCAGATTGTTTGGCGAGAACTGGTGGATATCGCGTTTTAGCTGCGCCATGACGCCCTGGGTCGTGGCGAGATTGCCGGCAGAGAGTATGACGAACTGACGCTCACCGTTTGTCCCGAACCGGTGCATCTTGCTGTAGGTACTGACGCTGTCTACTCCCGCGTTCGTGCGCGAGTCAGACAGAAATACCAGACCATCGTTTACGTTGATTGCTACACAATACGTCATTCTGAAAAAACTCCTGCTAAAGAGGCATCAAGCATACCAGACATTAATCGGATACGGGCGGTGTGGTCAAGCGCTTATCGGACCGGCGTGGTAATTGCTGTGTTTCCGGCCGGTTATTGCCCGCAGACAGTGCAGACATGCATCAAGGTAGTGCCGGTGCTCCCTTATTTGCTATCACGGAACAACAGCCTGGAAAAATCTTCCGGAGTATCTATATCAAACTCCGCCTCGGGCATCGGCACGGCTATTATCTCGGCGGCAAGCCGGTTCAGGACCTTGCGCGCACCTTGATCGCCACCAAGTATGAGCAGTTGGTCAAAATATTTCCGGGGGATGATGGCAGGTACACCCACGGTGTCGGCATAATTGCCGGCAATGATGCGGTCCGGGTTCTGACTCCAGCAGTCTACCAGGCGATCAAGTTGTTCGCGGCCGATCAACGGTTGATCACACAGCAGTATCAGTACGGCATCATAGTCCTCAGGTACGGCGCGAAGTGCCAGTGTGAGTGATCCGGACATACCGTCTGTCCAGTCTTCATTGACCAGGTTCTTCACCTTCCAGGCGGCTATATCGCGCTGACACTTGGTCGGTTTGGGTCCATGCACGACCAGCACACGATTATCGACCAGCCCACAGGCGATGCCGACAATCCGGTTCAGCAGGCTTTTACCGTTAAACTCCAGCAGTTGTTTTAATGCCCCAAACCGGGTTGAGCCGCCGGCGGCCAGTACAATACAGCCAAGTTTACCCGCCGCTTTGGGTAGTGGGGTATCCAGTCGTGCCGCTGCAAGGTGGCCACCCAGGCGCTGGTTCAGCACGGCCTGGATTTCTGCAAGCAGTGACAAGGCTATCTCTTCCGGCAATTCACCGCCGATATCAAGGCCGACCGGTCCGTAAACCCGATCTGTCAGTGTGTCTGCGATAACAGGTCCGGCCGCCCGCAGCAGCTCATTTCGGCGTGCCGTGGGCCCGAGCAGACCAATATAGCGCAGGCCCGGGTCTGTCAGTTGTTGGAGGTAGCGCAGATCGTATTCGTATTTATGTGTCATCAGTACAACGGCGGCGGTCTTGTCGACCCTGATACGCTCTCCAAGCTGTTCCGGAGAGGCACAGATAACCTCCTGTGCAGCCGGGAAGTTCTCAGGGCGTGCATAGTTCTCGCGGTAGTCAACCACCGTGATATGCCAGCCGAGCAGGCGTGCCAGATGGGTCACCGGCAGCGCGTCGGGTCCGGCCCCAATGACCAGCAGGTTTACCGGTGGGGTGATACGGCTGAAAAAGGCGATGCAGGGTTCAGAACCAGAGTTGATCTCCAGCAGTGCAGGGCCACCTGACTCCAGCGTGCTCGCCGCCTGGTCTGTCAACTCATCCGGCGGACTGTGTTCTATCGGGATCTTGTCGGCATCACCATACAGATAATAATGGCTGGTGGCAGAGTCCGTGACAAGGCAGCTGACGATGACGGAGGGTGATTCCGTTGCCAGTGCAGTCTCGAACAGTGAAAGCGGCAGGTAATCATTTACCGCCGTGACATATTCCAGCCAGATTCTCACCGCACCGTTGCAGCCAAGGCCAAGTCCCCAGACCAGATCTTCCGGTGAACGCATATCATAGAACAACTGACGCGATTGACGGGTGTGAAATACCTTGCCTGCATGTTCAAGCAAGTCAGACTCGAAACATCCACCCCCGAGCAGACCGCAGTAATTTCCTGCACGGGTGATTAACATCCTTGCGCCTGCCTTGCGATAGGTAGAGCCCTGAGTCTCGACGATGGTGGCGAGGACAAATTCGCTTTCAGACTGTTTGAGGGTGCGGTACGCACTTACGATACCGGCGAGGCTGGAATGCATGCCATCAAACAGGCCTGGCGCGCCGGTGACCGGTTTACCTGCAAGCGAGCTGTCTATCGGGCTGCAGCTTGCCAGCGTCGACACATATTCCATCATCAGTCACCAAGCCTTTGCATGGCCTGCTCTGCATTGTCATTGCCCTGGTCTGCAGACTTTTTATACCATTTACGCGCCTCAATAATATTCGGGCGGATACCCCTGCCTTTCGAATAGATCAGGCCGAGATTGTATTGTGCATTTGGATCTCCCGCCTCGGCGGCCTTGCGGTACCAGTGATAGGCCTCGACATCGTCACGGGCCGTACCCAGACCCTTGCCATACATAAAGCCAAGCGCCATTTGCGCCTTGATATGATCGCGGTCAGCCGCCTTTTTCAACCAGGTGAAGGCTTCTTCTTCATTAAGGGTGATACCGCTGCCATTCAGGTACATCTCACCCAGATTATACATCGAATTGAGATGGCCTCTTCTGGCGGCCCGCAGGCACCAGGTAAAGGCGGCACGGTCATCCTTTTCCACGCCGACACCTTTTGTATACATCGACGAAAGTGCGACCTGGGCGTTTATATCTCCGGCCTCGGCGGCACGTGTATACCATTTATATGCCTTTTCAAAATTCTGTTTTACCCCGCGCCCCTTGGCAAAAATGACGCCGAGGTTATATTGCGAGTTGGTATGCCCCTGTTCGGCCGCCATCTGGTACCACTTGGCGGCGATAAGCTCGTCCTTCTTCAGTTCAATTCCTTTTGCATACATAAATGCAAGTCGGGCCTGTGCCTCGGCATCACCCATTTCTGCATTCGCCTTGATCCCCGCAATCGCATCAAGGGCATTATCAACCGGAGGTGTGTGTTGTTTCGACTCGTCATTCTGACGACTGCGTCCGGAGAATTCCGACAGCCATTCGGTGATGGTCTGGGGGCGGTCCTCACGGTTGAATTTCATCGCATGATCGATCGCCCGTAGCAGTGTTTCCGAATAACGTCCGGCGCCGATCTCGACAGCCGGGACATAGCTGTCACGTGAGGTGATACTGATCGAGGTACTGCGGTCAATAGCGTCGGCAGGTGGGACGCCGGCAATTGTCCTGAACATCGTTGCCCCGAGTGCATAGATGTCGGTCCACGGACCTTGCTCATCCTCGCGGGTATTGTATTGTTCTATCGGGGCGTAACCCTTGGAAAAAATACTCGTAATCGAGTTTCGTCCCTGCTCCATAGATTGTCTCGCAGATCCGAAATCGAGTAGTACCGGGTCTCCATCGACTCGGATAAAGATATTGGCCGGTTTGATGTCACGGTGGATAAATCCGTGCGCATGTACCAGCTTCATGCCATCAATGATCGGGAACATGACGGTTTCGATGTCTGCTTCTTCCAGCATCTTGCGTCGGCTGAGGATGTCCTGCAGGCTTTCGCCGAGTTCATAGTCCATCACCATATAGGCCGTATTATTGCCCTTGAATACATTGCGGACGCGGACAATATTTGGATGCTCAAACTGGGCCAGTGTGCGTGCCTCTTCGATAAACCGTTCCAGTCCCCATTGGTAGCGCTCTTCATGTTCGGGTGAGATTGGGACGACAGAATTATCACTGGCGCGGGTGGCAAGGTCGGCAGGCATGTACTCCTTGATAGCAACCTCGTGGGCGAGGTTTCGGTCATAGGCGATATAGGTAATGCCGAACCCGCCCTGGCCGAGAATGTCGCGAAACCCGTACCAGTGCAGTTCAAAACCGGGGGTCAGCGCATTGAGATGTCTGTTTCTGGAAGGCTTTTTGGCCATGGTCAGTAATATCCGTTCCGATTAATGCAGTCCAATAGACATGCTGATACGACTGGTAGTACCAGCACCGGGAGATTTTTCCGTATGTGACTGTGCATATTATCGTTATCGAGACCGTTATTGGATGTTGATTGCAGTCGGATCAAACTGCATTCCAGCGCTGATTATAGACATTTTGCCCACAATTCACAGATTTGCGGTAGTTTTGCCCCCGCCCCCCGGATCTTGGCTAGACCAGGATGTACAGGTCAGGCCCTTCGATGGAGGTCATCAGGGCGGTTAACGAGCGATCCTGGCAGGGACCGTAAATACACAAACCGTCCTCAATACGAAACAGGGCACCGTGTGTAGCACACTGAATGAGCGTGCCGGTGCTGTCCAGGAATTGATCTGGCATCCAGTCGAGTGTTACACCGGTGTGTGGGCAGCTGTTCACATAGGCGTGGTAATTTCCCTGATGGTTCACAACCACAACGCTGCGTTTACCCCGATCTGAGGTGATGTCAAAGCCCCGTGCACTGCCTGCGGTTACCGATTCGACCGCGCAAAGCCGGATTTTACGATTACTGCCTGTTTGCATCATTTTGTGTATTCCGCATAGACATGAAATGGTCAACTTCAGTACAATTTCACCGAATCTCATCTGACGGGAGTTAATCGAGCGATTACTCCCGTTTTATTTGTCAGTGGGTGTGAAAAACCTTATTGTTGCGTTCATTCGGACTCATGGCAATGAGTGTCGGTCTTAATCTGGAGAAAAAAGTGAGTCATACGGCCTTGTTGGCACTGGAAGATGGCAGCCTGTTCCATGGACAGTCTGTCGGAGCAGCAGGAAAATCTGCGGGAGAGGTCGTTTTTAATACTTCAATGACTGGCTATCAGGAAGTCCTGACAGACCCGTCCTACTATCAGCAGATAGTAACGATGACCTACCCGCATATCGGAAATATTGGTGTCAATGCAGAGGATGAGGAGTCCTCCCGGATCTATGCCAGCGGCCTTATCATCAAACAGCTACCTTACCTGTTAAGCAACTGGCGATCACAACAGTCTTTGCCGGATTATCTCCGGGAGAAGAATCTGGTTGCCATTGCCGATATAGATACCCGTCGCCTGACGCGTATCCTGCGTGACAAGGGCGCGCAGAATGGCTGTATCATGACTGGCGACAAACTGGATGTCGAAGAGGCACTGGCAGCTGCCCGTGCCTTCCCGGGGCTGAAAGGGGCCGACCTTGCAAAAGAAGTGACTACAGCCAGTTCGTATGAGTGGACCGCAGGTACCTGGGCGCTGCTACCGGACAGGAGGCCGCCTGCGGTGACGCCCCGCTGGAACGTGGTAGCCTACGATTTCGGGGTAAAGCGTAATATCCTGCGTATTCTGGTCGATCTGGGCTGTCGGGTAACGGTGGTGCCTGCCAGAACACCGGCCAGTGAGGTGCTTGCACGCAAGCCGGATGGGGTTTTCCTGTCGAACGGACCGGGCGATCCTGATCCCTGTGATTATGCGATTGCCGCGATACGTGAATTCCTGAAGGTCCGCATACCGGTGTTTGGTATCTGTCTTGGACACCAGTTGTTGTCGCTGGCTGCCGGTGCGAAGACTGAAAAGATGAAGTTTGGTCATCATGGTGCGAACCACCCGGTGCAGGATCTTGAAACCCGCAAGGTACTGATTACCAGCCAGAACCACGGATTTGCGGTTGACGAAGCGAGTTTGCCTCAGGATCTCAAACCAACACATCGTTCGCTGTTTGATGGTTCCTTGCAGGGTGTCTGGCACCAGACCAGTCCGGCGTTCGGTTTCCAGGGACATCCTGAAGGCAGTCCTGGCCCGCACGATATCCACCCGCTGTTTGAACATTTTATAGACCTGATGCGTAAATCATCCGGTAAAAGCTGAACTACCGGATCGCGAGAAGCATACATGCCAAAAAGAACAGATATTAAAAGTATCCTGATTATCGGCGCAGGACCGATTGTGATCGGTCAGGCCTGTGAGTTTGATTACTCCGGTGTGCAGGCCTGCAAGGCGCTGCGTGAAGAGGGATACCGGATTATCCTGGTCAACTCGAATCCGGCGACGATTATGACCGATCCGGAGATGGCGGATGCGACCTATATCGAACCGGTGCGCTGGCAGACGGTGGAAAAGATCATCGAGAAGGAACGTCCGGATGCACTGTTACCGACGATGGGGGGGCAGACCGCGTTGAACTGCGCGCTGGATCTGGCCAGAAACGGCGTGCTCGACAAATATTCGGTCGAGCTGATCGGTGCGAGCAAGGAGGCCATCGACAAGGCCGAGGATCGGGAGAAGTTCAAGCGGGCGATGCAGAAGATTGGCCTTGATATGCCTTATTCGATACTGGCCCACAATATGGACGAGGCAAAACAGGCCATGGCGCAGATCGGATTCCCGATCATTATCCGTCCGTCGTTTACGCTCGGTGGCAGCGGTGGCGGTATTGCCTATAACAAGGAAGAGTTCCTGGCTATCGTTGAACGTGGACTGGAGGCCTCACCGACCAGTGAAGTGCTGCTCGAACAGTCGGTCATCGGCTGGAAAGAGTACGAGATGGAAGTGGTGCGCGACAGCAAGGACAATTGCATCATCATCTGTTCAATTGAAAATCTGGACCCGATGGGTATGCATACCGGTGATTCGATTACGGTGGCACCGGCGCAGACGTTGACCGACAAGGAATACCAGATCATGCGTAATGCCTCAATCGCGGTATTACGCGAGATTGGTGTGGATACTGGCGGGTCCAACGTCCAGTTTGCGGTCAATCCGGCCAACGGTCAGTTGATTATCATCGAAATGAATCCGCGCGTGTCGCGATCATCCGCACTCGCCTCCAAGGCAACCGGTTTTCCAATTGCCAAGGTCGCGGCCAAACTCGCAGTTGGATACACGCTGGATGAGCTGAAGAATGAAATAACCGGCGGCGCCACACCGGCGTCGTTTGAACCGACGATAGATTATGTCGTTACCAAGATACCGCGGTTTACCTTCGAGAAGTTCCCGAAGGCAGATGATCGGATTACCACACAGATGAAGTCAGTCGGTGAGGTCATGGCGATTGGTCGCACCTTCCAGGAGTCCCTGCAGAAGGCATTACGCGGACTGGAGACCGGTATCGACGGTCTGGTCGAACGTGTTGTGCCGACCCAGGAAGATGTGCTTGAAACTGTACAGGCCCGTGTGCGGGTCGCACGCGCTGATCGGTTGCTGTATGTCGGTGATGCCTTCCGCCTCGGTATGACGCTGGAGCAGGTCTACGAACTGAGCCATATCGACCCGTGGTTCCTGTCACAGATTGCAGATTTGATTCAGGAAGAAAAACTACTGCAGACCGAATCGTTGTCCACAATGAGTGCAGACCGGTTGCGCGCACTCAAGAAAAAGGGATTTGCCGACTCACGGATTGCCAGATTGCTCAAAGTGGAAGAGGCCGCTGTGCGCAAACTGCGTTACCGGACGAATGTATTGCCGGTCTACAAGCGAGTGGATTCCTGTGCTGCCGAATTTGCCGCAACCACAGCCTATCTGTATTCCACCTATGAGGAAGAGTGCGAGGCGGCCCCGAGTGATCGCAAGAAAGTCGTGATTCTGGGTGGCGGGCCAAACCGTATCGGCCAGGGTATCGAGTTTGACTACTGTTGCGTGCAGGCTGCGATGGCCATGCGTGAAGCAGGTTATGAGTCCATCATGATCAATTGCAATCCGGAGACCGTCTCGACCGATTATGACACCTCTGATCGCCTGTATTTTGAACCGTTGACACTAGAAGATGTGCTTGAAGTTATCCGCGTGGAAAAACCTGTCGGTGTTATCGTGCAGTTTGGTGGACAGACACCACTGAAACTCGCCAGGGCACTCGAAGCGGCCGGCGCTCCGATCATCGGTACGACGCCGGACTGTATCGATCTGGCCGAGGACCGTGAGCGGTTTCAGATGTTTCTCAATGAACTCGGATTACGTCAACCACCCAACGGGACGGCCCGCACAATTGAGCAGGCCATTCGCCATGCCGAGGAAATCGGTTATCCGCTGGTGGTGCGTCCGTCCTATGTGCTTGGAGGGCGTGCCATGGAGATCGTTTATTCCGAGGCTGACCTGCGTAAATACATGAATGAGGCGGTATCTGTTTCGAATGAGTCGCCGGTCTTGCTGGACAGGTTCCTGAATGATGCCATTGAAGTTGATGTCGATGCGGTAGCAGACGGTGTCGATGTGGTCATCGGTGGCATCATGGAGCACATAGAACAGGCAGGCATACATTCAGGCGATTCGGCCTGTTCATTGCCACCTTACAGCCTGAGTGCCCAACTCCAGCACGAACTGGCTGATCAGGTTATTCGTATGGCGAAAGGTCTGAAGGTCATCGGTCTGATGAATACGCAATTTGCCATCCAGGGCGATCAGATATTTGTGCTAGAGGTAAATCCACGCGCATCGAGAACGGTGCCCTTCGTATCAAAAGCAACCAATGTGCCGCTCGCACGTATCGCTGCCAAATGCATGGTCGGCGAATTGCTGGGAAGTCAGGGCATCAGCGTGGTAAAGACGCCGGATTATTTTTCAGTGAAGGAAGCGGTGTTCCCGTTTATCAAGTTCCCCGAAGTGGATCCCTTGCTGGGCCCGGAAATGAAATCCACCGGTGAGGTCATGGGTGTAGGTGCTAATTTTGGCGAGGCCTATGCCAAATCCCAGCTGGGTGCAGGTGAACTGCTACCGGAACAAGGACTGGCATTTATCAGTGTGCGTGACAGTGACAAGGAGCAGACCCGCACGATTGCGGGTGAACTGTCCAGACTCGGCTTTACCCTGTGTGCGACACACGGGACGGCAAAGGCCATACGCGAGAGCGGTCTTGATTGCGCGGGTGTGAACAAGGTCAGGGAAGGTCAACCCCACATAGTGGATATGATTAAAAATGATGAGATTGATTTCATCGTCAATACTACGGATGGTAAAAAGGCTGTGGCAGACTCGGATTCAATCCGCCGAACAGCATTGCAGCACAAGGTATTTTATACAACTACGATGGCCGGGGCCTCAGCCACCATCCAGGCATTAAAGACGCCCGGTAAAGGCAAGGTAAACTGTCTTCAGGATCTGCACAAAGGTAAAATTTCATGACTACACCATTAACTTCCGGCGGCGCCGAGCGGATCCGCGAACTGGTAAGCCGCTTGAAATCGGTTGATCGTCCCCGGGTGATTGCGGCAATCGCCGAGGCGCGCGCACACGGCGATCTGAGCGAAAATGCTGAATACCATGCTGCCCGCGAACAGCAGAGTTTTATCGAGGGACGCATTGCGGCGCTTGAATCACTACTGGCGGAAGCACAGGTGATCGAAGTTGCAAATATTGACGTCGCACCACGTATCGTTTTTGGCGCCACCATCAGACTGATCAACCTGGATAATGAAACCGAGGTAACCTACCAGATCGTCGGCGAAGAGGAAGCAGACATCAATCAAGGCCTGATTTCGGTTGGTTCACCGATTGCCAGGGCACTCATAGGAAAGGAACAACATGATGAAGTACAGGTTAATGCGCCTGGTGGCGTTGTAGAATACGAGATCCTTGAAGTCAAATATATATAATCGTGTCGGTTTACAAATCAGTCTTACCGGCAGGTCAGACCGGATGGCTGATAGATGAAAAGTGACAAGCGCTGGCTGGAGCGACAAAACCGCGATCCTTATGTTAAACAGGCGCGTAATTCAAGTTATCGCTCCCGCGCTGTATACAAGCTACAGGAAATTGATCAACGGGATCGCCTGTTCCGGCCCGGTCAGCTGGTCGTTGATCTTGGTTCTGCCCCCGGAAGCTGGTCCCAATACGCCGCAGAGAAAGTCTTGCCTGGCGGCAAGGTAATCGCACTGGATATCCTTGAAATGCCACCCATAAATGGTGTGGAATTCATCCAGGGTGATTTTACTGAACAGTCCGTGTTTGACCAGTGTCTATCCAGCCTGGGCGGTAACAAGGCAGACCTTGTAATATCTGACATGGCCCCCAATCTGACAGGGATACGGGATACGGATCAGGCCCGCAGTATGTATCTGGCCGAACTGGCTCTGGATTTTGCCGCTGCGGTGCTGGATCCACGTGGTAATTTCCTGATTAAGGTGTTTGAGGGCGTGGGTATGGAGCAGTTCAAACGTGCCCTTAAAGAGCAATTTCAAAGGGTTAGTGTGCGTAAACCGGATGCTTCACGCTCCGGATCCCGTGAGTTTTATATCCTGGCATGCAGAAACTGAGATATAATTATTCAGGATTACGGGATTTATATGGAAATTAAAGACTCTGACTATACTGAGTATTGAAAATTTCCATTAGACTCCTGGCCACATTGGGTTAGTGTAGCCATAAGGTTAATCATTAAATAAGAGGCATAAAATTGAACGATTTCGCAAAAAATCTTGTGTTATGGGTCATTATCGCTCTTGTATTGATGATGGTATTCCGTAATTTCGGTGCGCCGGCAGCAAACACAAACGTACCGTATTCCCAGTTTATAACCAATGTTAAAACCGGTCGGATTGATTCAGTCACCATTGAGGGCAACACAATCTCGGGTGAATCGTCTGATAGTAGTCGCTTTACGACCTACAGCCCGGAAACGAATAATGAAGCACTCATCGGTACCTTGCTTGAAAATAACGTAGAGATACTGGGTGCCGCACCCAGAAACTCGTTCTGGGCGCAGGCACTGATCTCCTGGTTCCCGATCCTGCTGTTACTGGGTATCTGGATCTATTTCATGCGTCAGATGCAGGGCGGCGGCGGTGGCCGTGGTGCCCTGTCCTTTGGCAAGAGCCGTGCGCGTCTGCTGGGCGAAGACCAGGTAAGGGTTACATTCAATGATGTGGCCGGTGTGGAAGAAGCCAAGGAAGAGGTATCAGAACTGGTTGAGTTCCTGCGTGATCCGTCCAAATTCCAGAAGCTGGGTGGCAAGATTCCGTCAGGTGTATTGATGGTTGGATCTCCCGGTACAGGCAAGACGCTGCTGGCACGTGCCATTGCCGGTGAGGCCAAGGTTCCGTTCTTTACGATTTCAGGTTCTGACTTTGTTGAAATGTTTGTGGGTGTCGGTGCATCACGCGTACGTGACATGTTTGAGCAGGCGAAAAAACATGCACCCTGTATCATCTTTATCGATGAAATCGACGCTGTGGGTAGACACCGCGGTGCCGGACTGGGTGGTGGGCATGATGAACGTGAGCAGACGTTGAACCAGTTGCTGGTCGAGATGGATGGTTTTGAAGGTACGGAAGGCGTGATTGTTATCGCCGCGACCAACCGGCCGGATGTACTGGATCCTGCCCTGTTAAGACCAGGCCGTTTCGATCGTCAGGTTGTGGTTCCTTTGCCAGACATCCGTGGCAGGGAACAGATTATCAAGGTACACATGCGCAAGGTGGCGCTGGGTAATGATGTAGAGCCCAATGTCATTGCGCGTGGCACACCCGGATTTTCCGGTGCTGATCTCGCCAATCTCGTAAACGAGGCCGCGTTGTTTGCGGCACGGGCCAACAAGAAGCTTGTAGAGATGGAAGATTTTGAACGTGCCAAGGACAAGGTCATGATGGGTGCGGAGCGCCGCTCCATGGTCATGAGTGATGATGAGAAGAAACTGACCGCTTATCATGAGGCTGGTCATACCATCGTCGGTCGGTCCATGCCTGGCCATGATCCGGTATACAAGGTCTCAATTATCCCGCGTGGCAGGGCATTGGGTGTCACCATGTTCCTGCCCGAAGCAGACAGACTGAGTTACAGCAAGAAATTTCTTGAGAGCCAGTTATGCAGCCTGTTTGGAGGCAGAATAGCCGAGGCATTGATTTTTGGTGCCGACGCGGTAACGACCGGTGCGTCCAATGATATACAACGTGCCACTAGTATCGCTCGCAGTATGGTTACAAAGTGGGGTTTGTCGGAAAAGCTCGGCCCACTGACCTACAGCGAGGAGGATGGTGAGGTATTTCTTGGACATTCGGTTACCAAACACAAGGAAATTTCTGATGAAACCGCGCGTATAATCGATTCGGAAATACGCGAAGTGATTGATCGTAATTACAGGCGTGCCGAGACCATTCTTCGTGAAAACCAGGACAAACTGCATCTGATGGCAGACGCCCTGATCAAGTACGAGACGCTGGATACTCATCAGATAGACGATATTATGGAAGGACGTACCCCGCGCCCGCCATCCGGCTGGGATGACGACAATAGCGAGTCAGGTTCGCTGGGTAAGAAGTCTGGAAGAAAGTCGTCCAGGACATCGGCTGCTCCTGCGCAGGAGCCAGGTCGTGGTCCTGATGATCCTTCGACTATAATAGACCCCGCCAAACCAGTCTGAGCCAGTAACTGGCAGATCTGGTTCTGGCTGGGTAACACCTGTTTTGTTTTCTTTAACCTTTAATTATTGTTCACGGAGATACCTGCCGAAATGAGGAAATATTTTGGTACTGACGGTATTCGTGGCAAGGTTGGTGAGTATCCGATTAACCCGGAATTCGTTATGAAACTGGGATGGGCAGCAGGCCGGGTACTTGCCCGGAACGGTAAAGGCCCTGTATTGATCGGCAAGGACACACGCCTTTCCGGATATATGTTTGAGTCTGCACTGGAGGCAGGACTATCAGCCGCCGGTGTGGATATTTGCCTGCTCGGCCCTATTCCTACACCGGGCATTGCCTTCCTCACCAGAAATACCCGTGCCCAGGCCGGCATCGTCATCAGCGCATCACATAACCCTTATTATGATAATGGTATCAAGTTTTTTTCCGGTGATGGATTCAAGCTCGGTGATGATATTGAACTGGCAATCGAAGAGGAACTCGACAAGCCCATGCATGTGGTCGAATCAGGCAAGCTGGGCAAGGCTCGCAGGATAAATGATGCACCGAGAAGGTATATTGAATTTTGCAAGAGCAAGCTGGAGAGTACCGCCGGTCTGAACGGTCTTCAACTGGTGATCGATTGTGCCCACGGTGCCGCCTACAATATAGCACCGCAGGTATTTGAAGAGTTGGGTGCAAAGACACATATCATTGGTGCCATGCCTGACGGCCTCAATATCAATGACGGATACGGCGCAACCAGCACCGGTAACCTGCAAAGGACCGTGCTGGAAAAGGGGGCGGATCTGGGTATCGCGCTTGATGGTGATGGTGACCGACTTATTATGGTAGACCATACCGGCGAATCGGTTGATGGAGATGAACTGTTATATATCATCGCAAAAAACCGGCTGGCATCCCTGAATGGCGGCGTGGTCGGAACACTAATGAGTAACTTTGGTCTGGAGCACGCCATCCGTGAGCTCGGCCTTGATTTTTACCGGGCGAAGGTAGGCGATCGTTATGTAATGGATGTGATGTCCGAGCACAAGCTGGTGCTGGGCGGTGAGTCCTCAGGCCATATCATCAATCTGGATCTATCTACCGCCGGTGACGGAATCATCTCCGCGTTGCAGGTGCTGGACGCGATGGTAGCGGCAGGAAGCTCGTTGAAGGATTTAAAATCGGGCATGAGTAAATACCCGCAGAAACTGGTGAATGTAAGACTGCAAGGCAGTGTCGATCTGTCACAGTTTCCTGAAATAGGAAGTATCGTAAAAGAAGCGGAAAACCAGCTCGGTAATACCGGGAGGGTGCTGCTGCGTCCATCTGGTACAGAACCACTGGTCAGGGTCATGGTGGAAGGCAAGGATCCGGATCAGGTCAATACTCTTGCCCAGTCGCTGGCAAGCCAGGTCGGGAAGATTTTACAGCAACAGGGCTAGCAGGT
Source organism: Klebsiella pneumoniae (assembly GCA_945878555.1). Lineage (GTDB taxonomy): Bacteria > Pseudomonadota > Gammaproteobacteria > Eutrophobiales > Eutrophobiaceae > Eutrophobius. The sequence continues at coordinate 10,013 of CAMDWI010000018.1, read as the reverse complement.
TGTACTGCTAATTCAGGTTTGCCGGGCAGACTTCTTAATTTACAATATACGGCTTGCCCGTAGCAGGATTTACCGGACTGTCAGGTCCCGGAAATATCAGGAAATAGGTATATCGGATTTATCCTTTATAAACAAACATTGCCTGTGGTTTCCGGGACAGGATATTTATTTCGCTGTCACAAAATAGATAGGTTTAAAAATGGAAAAAAGAATTCTCATAGCAGACAAGATTGCCAATGACGGTGTCGAGTTTCTCAGGAACCAGCCTGGATTTACTGTTGATGTGGCTCATGGGCTGGATGAAGCCGGTTTATGCGCGAAGATCCCCGGATTTGATGCCGTACTGGTGCGGAGTGGTGTAAAGATTACCGCCAAGGTCATCGCAGCGGCAGACAAGTTACAGGTAATAGGTCGGGCAGGTATTGGTGTAGACAATATTGATGTGGAGCAGGCCTCGGCCAAGGGCATCGTGGTTATGAATACCCCGGATGCTAATGCGACAACCACAGCAGAACTGACATTTGCACATATCCTCTCGCTGAGCAGGAGTCTGCCCAAGGCTGACAAATCAGTACGGAGCGGTAAATGGGAGCGTTCCAAGTTTATGGGTGCCGAGCTTGCCAACAAGACACTCGGCATGGTGGGATACGGCAATATAGGACGTATCGTCGCCTCACGCGCCAAGGCGTTCAAGATGAAAGTTGTTGCCTATGACCCGTTTGTTACGCCAGCAGTTTTCGAAAAGGAAGGCGTGACACCAGTGTCGATAGATGAACTTGCCAGAACGGCAGATTACATTACCCTGCATTGTCCAGCCAATGACAAGACCCGTGGAATAATCAGCGCTGCACTTATTGCAACGATGAAACCGACGGCGCGGATTATCAATGTGGCTCGTGGAGGTCTTATTGATGAGAAGGCGCTGTATGAGGCGGTCAAGGCCGGCAAGATTGCCGGGGCAGCGCTGGATGTCTTTGAACAGGAGCCTCCGGGTGAATCACCTTTGTTTGAACTGGATAATATCGTGTTTACGCCGCATCTCGGCGCATCAACAGACGAGGCCCAGCTGGCCGCCGGGACCGAGTTGGCACGCCAGATCGCCATTTACCTGCAGACCGGTGAGTCGATCAATGCTGTCAACATGCCGTCGGTATCTTCGGACGAACTGATCAAGTTGCAACCCTATCTCGTACTGGCCAGAAGGCTGGGTAATCTGCTGGGTAATATGGTAAACGAACCGATTTCCCAGATAGAAGTTACCCTGAGTGGTGAGGCCAGTGAACGTGACAAGCGTTCCATATCCGTAGACAGTCTGATCGGATTGCTGGGTACAAAATTGTCGATTCCTGTCAACCGTGTCAATGCTTTGTCGCTGGCAGGCCAGCATGGCACCAAACTGCTGGAAAGCGCGCGCGGCGATCATCCGCATTATCATGCCACGGTCTGTCTGACTGCACGGCACGGTGACAAGTCCACCACAGTAGAAGGTGCCTTGTTTGACAGGAAGCATCCGCGTCTGGTCAGGATTAATGACTATCCGATCGAGGCGGTACTGGAAGGTAACCTGTTGCTGACACGTCACAAGGATCAGCCTGGTGTGGTTGCCTCAATCAGTTCTATCCTTGCAAAACGACATATCAATATTTCGAGCATGCAGGTTGGTAATGTAAACGGTGCAGATGCCGTGGCCATACTGGGTATATCCACGCCGGTTGATGCAGCCACACTGAAAGAACTGGCCGGCATAGAGCCGATCGACCAGGTAACCCAGGTCAGTCTGTAACGTGAAGATCCAGGCTTTCAAGGGGTTAAGACCCGTCGCGAAATATGCATCGCAGGTGGCCTCACGTCCGTACGATGTGCTTGATTCAGATGAAGCCAGGGTTGAGGCGAAGGACAATCCCTGGTCATTCCTGAATGTGGTCAAACCGGAGATTACCCTGCCGGCAGATATTGATCATTATTCACCGGAGGTGTATCAGGCCGGCAGTCGTAATTTTCTCAAGCTGGTGAATGAGGGTGTCTTTGTCCAGGACCGTCAGGCCTGTCTCTATATCTATGAGCTGACCATGAATGGTCGTTCACAGACCGGAATTGTTGCCTGTGCAGCGGTGGAAGACTATATGCAGGGCAGGATCAAGAAACATGAATTGACCCGTCCGGACAAGGAAAACGATCGCAAGAACCATGTGCGTGTCTCCATGCTGAATGCCGAGCCGGTATTTTTTGCCTACAAGGCAGTCGCAGAACTCGACACAATCGTGAACCGGATAACCGCTACCGAACCGGTCTATGATTTTACTGCCGATGATGATATACGCCATCGAGTCTGGGTGGTGAATGACCCGGCTACCATCGACAGTATCATTGCGGCATTTGCTGCGATGCCTTCAACCTATGTTGCAGACGGTCATCATCGAACCGCAGCCGCTGCCCTGGTTGGTCATGATCTGCAACAGGAAAACCCTGCCCATACCGGCGATGAAGAATATAATTATTTTCTCGCCGTACATTTTCCGGACAATCAGCTCGCGATCTTCGACTATAACAGGGTGGTAAAGGACCTGAATGGTCACACCGCAGCGTCGCTGCTGGAGGCAATATCCCTCGCATTTACCGTCGGACCCGCCAGCAAGCAGCAAATCAGGCCGTCTGCATTACATCAGATCAGCATGTATTTGCAGGGAAACTGGTATCTGTTGCAGGCCAAACCGGGTACCTATAATGACAATGACCCGATTGGTGTGCTTGATGTGACTATCCTGTCACAACAGATACTTGAGCCTGTGCTGAATATCCGTGACCTGCGTACCGACAAGCGCATTGATTTTGTGGGTGGCATTCGCGGGTTGGGTGAGCTGGAACGCCGGGTAAATAGCGGTGAGATGGCAGTTGCCTTTGCCATGTATCCGGTGTCAATGAAACAGTTGATGGATATAGCAGACAACGACCTGATTATGCCCCCCAAGGTCACCTGGTTTGAACCCAAACTGCGTAGTGGTCTGGTGGTCCATAGCCTGCAAGAGTAATTGTCACAAATCTGAAGCGTAATGTAACAACCATTTCATATTCGCCTCCCAGTATATGTGTGTGTCGGCAGATAACTGCCGACACACACTTACTGTTTTTTCTGAATCGAGGCTGCATTCATGTCGCGGACACGCCGTGCATTAGATCAACTGAACGACCATCTTTTCAACTCAATTTATTCCCGCTCTCTTGTATACAACACCTGCTGGGAAGACCCCGCGATAGACAGACAGGTACTCAATATTGGGCAGGATGACCATGTACTGGTCATTACCAGTGCTGGATGCAACGTACTTGATTATGTACTTACCGGGCCTGCACATGTTTATGCTGTTGATATGAATCCCCGCCAGAACGCATTACTCCAACTGAAAATAGCCGGTATTCGCAGCCTGGAATTTGATGATTTCTTTAGCGTCTTCGGCAGTGGTCAACATCCTGAGTTTGAGCGTTTATATAGTCGCTATCTACGTTATCAGCTGGACGATTTTTCACGTGGTTACTGGGATAGCCGTACAGCCTGGTTCTGCAAGTCGAAGGAAGGCGGATTCTACTTCCGCGGATTGTCCGGTAGTGTGGCCAGAATGTTTCACTGGTATCTTCATACCTCACCGCAGCTAAAATCCGGCATATCAGCATTGCTGGCGTCAGATACTCTGGACGAACAGCGCGAGATCTATGAATCAAGAGTGCAGGGACATTTATGGAGCAGAAAGATTAACTGGCTGATTTCACGGCAGTTAACCATGAACTTACTGGGGGTCCCACATACCCAGCGCAAGGAAGTCGAGAACCAGCATGCAGAGGGTGTTGCCGGTTTTATCCGTGAATCCATAGAATATGTATTCAGACAAATACCCCTGACCGAAAATTATTTCTGGCGCCTCTATTTGCAGGGAAAATACTCCCGCGAATGTTGTCCGGAATATCTGAAGCGGGATAACTTTTACCAGCTGAAACACGGTCTGGTAGACAGAATTTCTGTAAAGACAGATAGCGTTACCGGATTTTTGCAATCCAGCCATAACAAGATGACACGTCTGGTCTTGCTCGATCATATGGACTGGATGAGTACATACCGGCCGGAACTGCTGGTACAGGAGTGGCAGGCAATTTTTGCCAATACCGAAAGGAATGCCAGAATAATCTTCCGGAGCGCGCACCGCTGGCCGCGGTATTTGCACAACCTCGTTGTCCCCGAGAAAGCGGATAACTTTCTGTTAACAGACAGGTTAAAGTTTTATCCCGGGCTGGCCAATTCGTTAATGGCGCATGACAGGGTGCATACGTATGCAGGTTTCCACATTGCGGATGTGATGGCATGATTGGGATGATGAAAGGTGATATGGGAATCCTGCTGCAAATGTTGCGTGGCAGATCACATAGTGGCTCACATCAGCAACAACTGGAAGAATTTTATTCTACGCAGGCAGGTAATTATGATGCTTTCAGGGCCAGACTGTTGCATGGACGCCGGGAGTTGATCGAGCATATGGAAATCCAGCCCGGACTTTATATTGCAGAGCTGGGTGCTGGTACAGGCCAGAATTTGCAATATCTTGAATATCCCTTGCAGGCTTATCCTGAAATTTATCTGGTCGATTTATGCCCATCTTTATTAAAGGTCGCAAGACAACGTTACCGGGAACTCCATAACATCCATGTAATCGAGGCTGACGTGACCAGTTTTCAACCAGAACAACAACTGGATCGTGTTTATTTCTCGTATGCCTTGACCATGATTCCGGGGTGGAAAGCGGCGATTGATCGTGCAATCAACATGCTTAAACCCGGTGGATTAATTGGCGTGGTGGATTTTTATATCTCGGGGGCAGCTCCGGACAAGATGATGGTGCAACATGGATATCTTGCACGCAAGTTCTGGAAGACCTGGTTTGCCCACGATGGGGTCAACTTGACCCCGGAACACTTGCGATACCTGAGTACTGTTACCGATACTGTCAGTCTGGAACAGTCACGCGGTAAAATACCTTATCTGCCCTTTCTCAAAGCGCCGTTTTATATTTTTGTCGGACAGAAAAGATAACTGTAAAACAGACTGTTCAGGATAAGTATCGCATTTCCTGATCTGCCCTGGTGACGTGACCTGAAAAGGTATATTTCAAAACTTAACGTATCAGTCATCCGGAAGCACTGAATCTGTAACATAATTCCCCGAGACTGGTCGTCCATAAATGGCGAACCGAAATAACAGCGTGTCCAGATTAAAGCCGGTACATTACCGGGCGATATTTATCTCGGATGTACATCTCGGGTTTTCCGGTTGCAGCGCCTCATACTTGCTGGATTTCCTGCGATCTACTACTTGCGACTATCTCTACCTGGTTGGCGATATTATCGATATCTGGTCGATGAAAAAGAAACCTTACTGGCCGCAGGAACATAACGATGTGATCCGTACCATATTGGGCAAGGCCAAGCATGGTACAAAAATCATTTACGTTCCGGGCAACCATGATGAGTTATTGCGCCAGTATGACAGTTTCCAGTTGGGGAATCTCCAGATCAATAATGATGTGGTCATTCATACTACCAGCGCAGGCAAAAGACTGCTTATTATCCATGGTGATCAGTTTGATGGGGTGGTCAGATGTTCAAGAATGCTGGCGATCATAGGCAGTCAACTGTATGACATGTTGCTGAAGGCAAACAGCGTTATCAATTATTTCAGGCGTGCCATGGGGTTTCAGTACTGGTCGCTTGCAGGCATGTTGAAAAAGCGCGTAAAACAGGCCGTCAACTATATCAGTAATTTCGAGACTGCTCTGGTATATGCGGCTGAAAAACATAATGTTGATGGCGTGATCTCCGGTCATATCCACCATGCGGAAATTACAACGATACAGGATCTGATCTATTGTAATTGTGGTGACTGGGTTGAAAGTTGTACCGCTCTGGTTGAGACCCGCGATGGCAGTCTTGAGTTACTACACTGGACCGAGCAGCAGCACTCAATGAAAACGCTGGTTTCTGCTGTCGCCTGATATATGAGAATCCTGATAGTGACTGACGCCTGGCACCCACAGGTTAACGGAGTCGTCAGGACCTACGAGAATACAGCCAGGGAATTGCAAAAAAATGGTCATCAGGTCATTCTGATAACACCGGATCAGTTCAGTACAGTCCCTTGTCCTGGCTATAGCAGTATTCGCCTGGCTATTTTTCCTGGGCAAAAACCGGGTGAAATAATCAGAAACTTCGTTCCCGATGCAGTGCACATTGCGACGGAGGGGCCGCTGGGACATGCAGTGAGGTCGTATTGTCTGCAACATTCAATGAATTTTACCACGTCATTTCACACACAGTTTCCCGAGTATCTGCGTATGCGGGTCCCGGTACCCGTCGACTGGTCATACTATTATTTGCGCAAGTTTCATCAGGCCGCCAGCCGCACATTCGTACCTACATTGTCACAGAAAGCAAGGCTGGAAGAGCGGGGCTTCGATAAAGTGGTCATCTGGGGCCGGGGCGTAGATACGGATATATTCCAGCCCGGTGGAGATCTGTTTCCTGATCTGCCCCGGCCGGTGTTTCTGACGGCCGGGAGGGTGGCCATGGAGAAAAATATCCAGGTTTTCCTGGATATAAAACTGCCCGGTAGCAAGGTAGTTGTGGGAGATGGGCCGGATTTGCCACGACTCAGGAAGGCATACCCGCAGGTAATTTTTACCGGGTACAAATATGGTACAGATTTGGCCCGGCATATCGCATCAGCTGATGTATTTGTATTTCCCAGCGTGACTGATACCTTTGGAATTGTGTTACTGGAGGCGATGGCCTGTGGTGTCCCGGTCGCGGCATACCCTGTGACTGGTCCACGGGATGTGGTGTTGCAGGGCAAGACTGGCATGCTGGACGAAAACCTGCAACGGGCAGCTCTGGCCGCGCTGGATCTGGATCCGGAAACTTGTATCGAATATGCGAAACGAAATTCGTGGGAAAAATGTACAGCGACGTTTTTAAATCATATGGTTCCGCTGTTTAATATGTCACATGGTCAGCTTGTGTCGCGCATCTAACGCGTGGCGCCTGAAGTGAACATCATTGTAACTGGCAGAGATTCCGGGAACGATAGCAGTTTTACCGGATAGAAACTGTCTTGATATTGACAAACTCCGTGATCCCGAAATCCGACAACTCGCGGCCGTAGCCACTATCCTTTATCCCGCCAAAAGGCAGACGCGGATCAGATTTCACATTATCATTAACAAAACAACAACCGGCTTCAAGTTCCTGTGCGGCAATGCGCTCGCCTTTTGCAACATCACGGGTAAATACGGCAGCACCCAGTCCAAAACAATTGTCATTGGCAATACTTATTGCGTGTTGCTCGGACTGTGCGCTGATAATTGCGGCGACAGGTCCAAACAATTCATCATCATGGGCGGGCATCCCGGCACTGACATTGGTTAGTACGGTAGGTGGGTAATAGGCGCCGGCGTTCCGGGGAACTTCCCCACCGAGCAGGCTAACCGCGCCCCTTGCCAGGCTGTCGACGACCTGCTGATGTAACTCATCCCGAAGGTCATGCCGTGCCTGAGGTCCGATATCATTTGATTCATCGAGCGGACTCCCCATTTTTTTCTGTCGCATCAGTTCGACAAAGCGTTGTTCAAATTCTGCCTTGATGGTATCGATGACAATAAAGCGTTTGGCTGCAACACAGCTTTGCCCGCTGTTGATAAGCCTGCTGTTGACACACACTGTGACCGCCAGATCCAGATCGGCATCTTCCAGTATCAGGTAAGGGTCACTGCCACCCAGCTCCAGCACGGTTTTTTTCAGTGCCCGACCTGCCGCCTCAGCGACAGCACGGCCAGCTGCCACACTGCCGGTAAGGGTTACCGCCTGGATCAATGGGTGTGCTATAACAGGATTCAGTTTACTGCCAGGAATTTTCAACGTACGAAACAGATTATCCGGAAATCCGGCTTCGCGGAATATCTGTTCAATCGCCATGGCACAACCGGTCACATTGGAAGCGTGTTTCAGCACGGCAGCGTTACCTGCCATCAGTGTAGGTGCGGCAAAGCGGAACACCTGCCAGAACGGGAAGTTCCAGGGCATCACCGCAAGTATGATCCCCAGAGGCTGGAAGTGTACAAAGCTGCGGCTTGCGCCAGTGGGAATAAGGCGGTCGGCCAGAAACGCCTCTGCATGTTCGGCATAATATTCGCAGGCCTGGGCACACTTTTCGATCTCGGCACGACCGGCAATTACCGGCTTGCCCATTTCAAGCGCCGCCAGCAGTGCCAACTCGTCACTACGCCGACGTAATACATCAGCAGCACGCCGCATCAGTCCGGCACGGTACTCAAATGCTGTGCGTCGCCAAACCAGAAACGCAGTATTTGTCTGTTGCAGGATTGTGTCAACGGAGACTGAGTCGTGTTCACTGTACTGATCGATAATCTCATTCGTGGCAGGATTGAGTGAAGTCAGCATGACCGGAAGCCCCCGTAAAATGAAATCGCGTCAGTCGACACGCAGTAATTCGTTCAGACTGACCTTGCCACGGGTTTTTTCATCCACCTGTTTTACAATGACGGCGCAGTAAAGACTGTACTTGCCGTCGTTTGAGGGCAGGTTTCCGGAAACAACTACCGAACCTTTAGGTATGCGGCCATAACTTATTTCTCCGGTGGCACGGTTATAAATCCGGGTGCTCTGGCCGATATACACCCCCATTGAGATGACCGATCCCTCTTCTATAATCACACCCTCAACAATCTCGGAGCGGGCACCGATAAAACAATTATCTTCTATGATGGTTGGATTTGCCTGCAAGGGTTCAAGTACACCACCGATTCCCACACCGCCAGACAGGTGCACATTTTTGCCAATCTGGGCACAGGAACCAACGGTGGCCCAGGTATCCACCATCGTGCCGGAATCCACGTAAGCGCCGAGATTGACATAACTGGGCATCATGATCACACCGGGGGCAATATAACATCCATAGCGGGCAACGGCGGGTGGTACGATACGCGCACCAATCCGCTCAAACCCGGCCTTGTCCAGATTGGCGAATTTGGAATCTACCTTGTCATGGTAATTGGTAAAGCCGCCAGCCATGACACGGTTATCACTGATTGCGAATGAAAGTAATACGGCCTTTTTGACCCACTGGTTAACCGTCCAGTTACCATCTATCTTCTCGGCGACGCGGATGCTGCCGTTATCCAGACCGGCCATGACCGACCCCACGGCATCCCTGATGTCAGCGCTGGCTGTTTTCGCGTTCAGGCCGGTACGATTTTCAAAGGTCTGGTTGATAATATTTTCCAGCGTAGTCATGAAATAATTTCCTTATTTGCTTATGTTGTAAATCAGATGACAGATACGGTTTGCAGCTTCAACACACTCGTCCAGTGATGCCACCAGGGCAATACGAATTCGCCGGGTGCCGGGATTGACGCCGTCCACCTCCCGGGCATTAAAGCTGCCAGGTAATACGTGAACATTCTGCTGGACTATCAACTGGCGGGTGAATTCAATTTCATCTATCGGTGTTTCGGGCCAGAGATAAAAACTGGCCGGGGGATTGTGTACTTTCATCACCTGGCCAAGTATCCCGAGTACAGCATCGAATTTATCGCGATACAGCTGACGGTTTTCAATTACGTGCCTCTCGTCATTCCATGCAGCGATGCTGGCCGCCTGTGTGTATAGCGGCATGGTACAACCATGAAACGTACGGTAGCGATAGTACAGATTAATCAGTGTTCGGTCACCCGCAACAAATCCGGATCGCATTCCTGGTACATTCGAACGTTTGGACAGGCTGTGGAAGGCCAGGCAGCGGCTGAAGTTTGTTCTGCCTGCGGCAATACAGGCCTGTAAAATACCCACAGGCGGGTTGTTCTCGTCACGATAAATCTCCGAATAACACTCATCGGCAATAATAGTAAAATCATGGCGATCCGCTAATGCGAATAACATGTCATATTCAGCCTGCTTGA
>CAMDWI010000017.1 GCA_945878555.1 Klebsiella pneumoniae | reverse complement strand
CGGTACTGTTACGGGACATCAAACGCATCAAACCCTGATGAAAAACCGGGACGGATTTAAATCCGTCCCGGGGACGCTGTACTAGAACGGGATATCGTCGTCGACGAAGTTTTGATCTGCGGCGGGGCGTGCTGCAGAAGACCTGGATGGTTTGCTGCTGCCTTCAGACGGGGCAGGCCGCTCTCGCTCCGGGCTGCCACCTGAGCCACCACCACCGGAACTGCGTCCACCCAACATCTGCATTTCATTGGCCACAATTTCGGTCGTATAACGCTCGTTTCCTTCCTTGTCCTGCCATTTGCGGGTCTGTAATCTGCCTTCAATATATATCTGGGAACCTTTTTTTACGTATTCCGCAACAATTTCCGCCAGTTTGCCGAAAAACACTACCTTGTGCCATTCCGTCTTCTCCTGCATTTCACCGGATTCACGGTCTTTCCAGGCCTCGGTGGTAGCAATACTGACATTGGCGACAGCCGCGCCTCCTGCGGTATAACGCACATCCGGGTCATTTCCCAGGTTTCCTACCAGAATGACTTTGTTTATGCCTCTTGCCATGGTTTTCTCCTTGCTGATGAATAATTATCCAATTCTCTTTTGCGTATCATGAGAGAATCAATTTAATATTAGCAGTTTATTCCGGTTGGCGAAAAGGTTAAATGGATACTATACATATCAGGGGTGCAAGGACGCATAATCTCAAGAATATCGATCTCGATATCCCGCGTGACAAGCTGGTGGTGATCACCGGATTATCCGGTTCAGGCAAGTCTTCGCTGGCATTTGATACCATCTATGCGGAAGGCCAACGCCGTTATGTGGAATCGCTTTCCGCCTATGCCAGGCAGTTCCTGTCAATGATGGAAAAGCCGGATGTTGACCACATCGATGGCCTGTCGCCGGCCATATCCATCGAACAGAAATCGACCTCACACAACCCCCGCTCGACCGTCGGTACGATAACCGAAATCTACGATTATCTGCGTCTGCTGTTTGCACGAACCGGTGAACCACGCTGTCCCGATCATGGTCTGGTACTGGAGGCACAAACGGTCAGCCAGATGGTCGATTCGATTATGGCGATACCGGGCGATGAACGCCTGATGTTACTGGCCCCAGTCATCCAGGAGCGCAAGGGTGAACATCTGCAATTACTGGATCGTCTGCGCAGTGAGGGATTCATCCGTGCCCGGATCAATGGCAAGGTCACCGAACTGGATCAGGTGCCCGAGCTGGATCTGTATAAAAAACATACGATTGAAGTGGTCGTTGACCGGTTTCGGGTCCGCGAGGACATCAGCCTGCGACTGGCCGAATCGGTGGAAACGGCCACACGAATGTCCGGTGGTCTGGCCATCATTGCCTTTATGGACAAACCGGAACACGCCGATATCGTTTTCTCGGCAAGGTTTGCCTGTGCGAGCTGCGGCTACAGTATCAGTGAACTCGAACCGCGCCTGTTTTCATTCAACAATCCGACCGGCGCCTGTCCTACCTGTGATGGCCTCGGCGTGATCCAGTTTTTTGACCCGCAGCTGGTTGTGCAGCAGCCCGAACTCAGTCTGCCGGGTGGGGCCGTACGCGGCTGGGACCGCCGCAATGCCTACTATTTCCAGTTAATCAAGGGATTGGCAGAACATTACAAGTTTGAGATTGATACTCCATTCCGGGACATCCCGAAAAAAGTCCAGAAGGTCATCCTCTACGGCAGCAAGGATGAACAGATCGAGTTCAAATACATCAGTGGCGGCCGTGGTTATACCAGACGCAGTCACAGTTTCGAGGGCATCATTCCGAACATGGAGCGCCGGTTCCGCGAGACCGATTCGATCATGGTCCGGGAAGAGCTGCTGAAATACCGCAGCAGCAAACCGTGCCCGGACTGTGAAGGCACGCGCCTGAATCTGGCTGCCAGAAATGTCTTTATCAGCGACAAATCGTTACCAGCACTGACGGCGATGCCGATTATCCAGATTTATGATTATTTCACGACGTTCAAACTGAAAGGCAAACGCGGCGAGATCGCCGAAAAAATCCTGAAGGAAGTGCGCGAGCGCCTGCAGTTTCTGGTCAACGTGGGCCTCGATTATCTGACGCTGAATCGCAGCGCCGAGACCCTGTCCGGCGGCGAGGCGCAGCGTATACGGCTCGCCAGCCAGATCGGCGCCGGTCTGGTCGGAGTGATGTACGTGCTGGATGAACCGTCCATCGGTCTGCATCAACGCGATAACAGCCGTTTGCTGGAAACGCTGAAGCGCCTGCGGGATATGGGCAATACCGTTATCGTGGTTGAACACGATGAAGAGGCGATCAATGCGGCCGATCATGTTATTGATATGGGCCCGGGTGCGGGCGTGCACGGTGGCAAGGTGGTCGTGCAGGGCACACCGGCAGTCATTGCGAAACACAGCGGGTCGCTTACCGGCAGTTATCTGTCCGGTCGTACCCGTATCGAGATCCCCCCTATGCGGACTCCCTTTAATCACAAGCATATACTGGAGATCGTCGAGGCCAGTGGCAATAATCTGAAAAATATCAGTGTCGAGATCCCGGTTGGCCTGATGACCTGTATTACCGGCGTGTCCGGCTCAGGCAAGTCCACATTGATCAACGATACCTTGTATCGATCCGTGGCACGCGAGCTGAATGGCAGCAACGTCAGTCCGTCTGCGCACAAGACCGTACGCGGACTGGAACAACTGGACAAGATAGTCGATATAGATCAAAGCCCGATAGGCAGGACACCCCGTTCGAACCCGGCCACCTATACCGGACTGTTCACGCCGATACGTGACCTGTTTGCCGCCACCCAGGAGGCAAGATCACGCGGCTATAATCCGGGCAGGTTCAGTTTTAATGTGAAAGGCGGCCGCTGTGAGGCATGCCAGGGCGACGGCCTGATCAAGGTTGAGATGCATTTTCTGCCGGACATCTACGTGGTTTGTGATGTGTGCAAGGGCAAGCGTTATAATCGCGAGACGCTGGATATCCGCTACAAGGGCAAGAACATCCAGGAAGTGCTGGAGATGACGGTCGAGGATGCCCGGGTGTTTTTCGATGCGGTGCCGGTCATCGCCCGCAAATTACAAACACTGCTGGATGTGGGCCTGTCCTATATCACGCTCGGTCAGAACGCGACCACCTTGTCCGGTGGTGAGGCACAACGTATCAAGTTATCCAGGGAACTGTCCAAGCGCGATACCGGCAAGACCCTGTATATCCTCGATGAACCGACGACCGGCCTGCATTTCCACGATATCAAACAGTTACTGGAAGTGTTGCACCGATTGCGCGATCATGGAAATACTGTTGTCGTAATCGAACATAATCTGGATGTGATCAAGACGGCCGACTGGATTATTGATCTTGGTCCCGAAGGGGGAGACAAAGGCGGGGAGGTGCTTGTCACCGGCACACCGGAGCAGGTTGCCGCGAACAAACGGTCCTACACCGGCAAATATCTCGCCGAAGTGTTGCAACGGTTTGGACAGGACAAACCTGCCGGACAAAAAACAAAAAAATCAAAAATAACCAATGGAGTAATACTTGCATGACTGCGTTGATATGCGGCTCGTTTGCCTATGATCACATTATGGTGTTCCCGGACCAGTTCAAAAACCATATCCTGCCGGAAAAGGTGCACATGTTGAATGTGTCCTTTATGGTACCGCAGATGCGTCGCGAGTTCGGTGGTTGTGCCGGCAACATTGCCTACAACCTGAAGCTGTTACAGGGTGATGGACTGCCGATGGGTACGGTTGGTAGTGACTTTGGTATCTATGCCGAGTGGATGGACAACAACGGAATTGCCCGGACACATGTGAAGGTTATAGACGATGTGTTTACCGGACAGGCATTTATTACAACTGATCTTGATGATAACCAGATCACCGCGTTTCATCCCGGCGCGATGTCATTCTCTCACCATAACAAGGTCAGCGATGCCAAGGGTATCACGATAGGTATCATTTCGCCGGACGGTCGTGATGGCATGATCGAACATGCGAACCAGTTCCAGCAGGCAGATATACCGTTCATCTTTGACCCGGGTCAGGGCATGCCGATGTTCGATGGTGATGACCTGCGCCGGTTTATTGATCAGGCCAGCTGGCTCAGCGTGAATGATTATGAATGGCAGATGATGCAGCAGAAGACCGGATTGTCTCCCCATGAAGTGACGGAGCAGGTCAACGCCCTCATAATCACACGTGGAGCGGAGGGATCAGTCATTTATACGCGTAACAAACGCTATTCCATCCCCGCCGTCAAACCGTCGGTCATTGCCGACCCGACAGGATGCGGCGATGCTTTCCGTGCCGGACTGATCTATGGACTGATGAACGATATGGACTGGGACACCACCGGTCGTATCGCCTCGTTAATGGGCTCGATTAAAATAGAGCATGCCGGTACCCAGAACCACAAGTTTGATCTCGATACTTTCAAGGAACGTTATCGTAAAACCTTTGGCAATACATTTTAACGGCAATGACGAACCACTTTAATCCGGATAATTCCACAGTCTGGCAGGATCTGGCCAGACAGCAACAGCAACTCGAACAGACCAGCCTGATTGAGCTGTTCAGTAACGATACCAATCGATTCGGGGCGATGCATACCAGTGCGGCCGGACTGACACTGGACTATTCGCGTAACCTGGTTGACGCCGCTACGCTTGATCTGCTGGTACGTGCCGCAGAGGGATGCGGGCTGCATGACAGGATCCGCGATTTGACCGGTGGCACAGCTGTGAATACGACGGAAAACCGTCCCGCCTTGCATACGGCCCTGCGTGATTTTTCGGGCCAGTCACAGTATCACGGCGAAATTGAGGCGGTCATGCAGCAGATGCGCTCGCTGGTCGAGCAGGTCCATAGCGGGACATGGAAGGGTTGCACCGGCAAGACGATCACCGATATCGTCAATCTTGGTATCGGTGGTTCACATCTCGGCCCGATGTTTGTAACCGATGCACTGGCTGGTTTTAACGATGGCTCGGTAAACTGTCATTTTGTTTCGAATATAGACAGCAATGATCTGTACCGCGTCATCGGCACGCTGGAACCGGATACCACGTTATTTATTATCGCCTCCAAGTCATTCACCACACAGGAGACGCTGCAAAACGCAAGGTCCGCCCGCGCCTGGACGGCTGCAATTGCCAGAAACGAGGCAGACTATGGCCGTCACTTTATCGCGGTTACCTCACGTCCGGACAAGGCAATTGAGTTTGGCGTCGCCCGCGAGAATATCCTGCCGATGTGGGACTGGGTGGGGGGACGTTATTCACTCTGGTCTGCCATCGGCCTGCCGGTTGCGTTCAGCATCGGTATGGACAATTTCACTCGCCTGCGTCGTGGTGCGGCCGCGATGGATGAACATTTTACAAGTGCACCGTTCCGCCACAACCTGCCGGTCTTGCTCGGTCTGCTGGGTATCTGGTACGTGAACTTCTGGGGCACCCGCAGTCATGCGGTCCTGCCGTATATGCAGTATCTGCGCTACCTCCCTGAATTCCTCCAGCAGCTCGATATGGAGAGCAATGGCAAATCGGTGCGTCTGGACAACCGACCGGTCGACTACCAGACCGCCTGTGTGCTGTGGGGCACGGTCGAGACGAACGGCCAGCATTCGTTTCACCAGATGCTGCACCAGGGGACGCAATTGATCCCGGCTGATTTTATTGTGGGCTTGCAACCGGACACGGCCGATGACGACCACCATGCCTACCTGCTCGCCAATTGTCTGGCACAGATGAATGCGCTGATGGTCGGCAAGAGTCTGGCCCAGGCACAGGCCGAGTTGAAGGCCGCCGGGCGCAGTGCAGCCGAGATCGCGTCACTGGCGCTGCATATGCAGATGCCAGGCAACCGCCCGAGTAATCTGATCCTGATGGACCGGCTCACACCGGAGACACTGGGTGCATTGATTGCACTGTATGAACACAAGGTGTTTGTCCAGAGCGTGATCTGGAACATCAATGCGTTTGATCAGTGGGGTGTGGAACTCGGCAAGGTGATAGGAAACCGTATCTACGGCAGGTTGACTTCAGATAACAGCAGTGACCGCTTTGACGCCGCCACCGAAGGGGCGATCAGTCTGTATAGAAATATGAGGAAAAAAAAATAGGGGCACAGCATGCTGTGCCCCCGTAGTTTTTAACTATCTGCAAATCAGGCGGCGACTTTCTTCGCGGCCTCCAGACGTGCCTGCAAACCATCGAGTTCCGCCAGCAGTTCCTTCGGCATACGGTCGCCAAACGACTGGTAGTACTCGCGGATCATCGGGATTTCCTGCAACCATCCATCAACCTCGACACGCAGCAACAGGGCAATCGCGGCTTCATCCAGACCGAGGCCGGAGAAGTCCATACCATCGATCGTCGGCAGCTTGCCGATTGGCGTATCAATCGCCGCGCCGGTGCCTTCACAACGCTCGAAGATCCACTTCAGCACACGGCTGTTCTCACCAAAGCCCGGCCACATGAACTTGCCCGCGTCATTCTTGCGGAACCAGTTGACGTAGAACACCTTCGGTAATACCGCACCGGCCTTGTTGCCGATAGTAAGCCAATGTTCCCAGTACGAGGCCATGTTGTATCCACAGAACGGCAACATTGCCATCGGGTCACGGCGCAGCTCGCCGACCTTGCCGGTGGCGGCCGCGGTCTTCTCGGAGGAGACGATAGAGCCGAGGAACGTCCCCTGGACCCAGTCGCGTGCCTCGTTCACCAGTGGTACCACGGTCGCACGGCGACCACCAAACAGGATCGCACTGATGGGCACGCCCTTCAGGTCTTCCCACTCGGCCGCTATCGACGGGCACTGGCTGGCAGCGACGGTGAAACGTGCATTCGGATGGGCGGCCGGTGTGTCGGAGGCCGGTGTCCAGTCCTTGCCCTTCCAGTCGATCAGGTGCGCCGGCGCCTTATTGGTCATGCCTTCCCACCATACATCACCGTCATCGGTTTCCGCGACGTTGGTAAAGATGCAGTTTGAATGCAAGGTCTTCATCGCATTCGCGTTTGAATCGGTGCTGGTGCCCGGGGCCACGCCGAAGAAGCCGGCCTCCGGATTGATCGCGTATAACTGACCGTCGGTGCCGAACTTCATCCAGCAGATGTCATCACCGATCGTCTCGACCTTCCAGCCGGGGATGGTCGGGATCAACATCGCCATATTCGTCTTGCCACAGGCACTCGGGAACGCGGCTGCAATATAACGGACCTTGCCTGCCGGGTTGGTGATCTTCAGGATCAGCATATGTTCGGCCAGCCAGCCATGGTCTCTGGCCATGACCGAGGCGATACGCAGCGCCAGACACTTCTTGCCTAACAGCGCGTTGCCACCGTAACCGGAACCGAACGACCAGATCTCGCGGCTTTCCGGGAAGTGGACGATATACAGATTGGCGGGGTTACATGGCCAGGGCATGTCCTGCTTCCCGTCTACCAGCGGTACACCGACTGAATGCATACACGGGACGAACTCACCATCGGTACCCAGATGATCCAGTACCTTCTGGCCGACACGGGCCATCAGGTGCATATTCGTTACTACATAGGGGGAATCAGTCAGCTCAATACCGATATGGGCGATGGGTGACCCAATCGGGCCCATGCTGAACGGGATGACATACATGGTACGGCCGCGCATACATCCTTTGAACAGACCGTTCAGGGTGGAGCGCATTTCGGCCGGTTCGATCCAGTTATTGGTCGGGCCGGCGTCGTCCTTCTTTTCAGAACAGATGAAGGTACGGTCTTCAGCGCGGGCCACATCCGCCGGATCTGACTTGACCAGATAGCTGTTGGGGCGTTTCGACTCGTTCAGACGCTTCGCGGTGCCGGACTTGATCAGCAGCTCCCACATCGCATCGTATTCACGTTTGCTGCCGTCACACCAGACAACCTCGGCCGGTTGACACAACTCCGTCATCCGGTTGACCCAATCCTGCAATTTCTTGTGTTTAGTCATGAATTCACTTGTCCCATCAGTGTATGTATCAAAATTGTATAAATAAGCATCGCTACAGAGAAATTGATAATATCAATCCAATAAATAATTGAAATCAATGATAAAACCGCCCGCCATGCCTGTAGTCTCCGTGGCGTTTTTTATTCCTTGTCCGTCAAAAAAAGTCAGCTTGGAAGAGACCCTGACGGAAAGGTGGTTATTATGTCACCCCGGGGCTTGTTGCTTCAAGTCAGAGATCAGTTTTTCCAGATTAAATTCCGGAGTTTTACAGGTATGTCCCTCGCAGACATACGCGACCGTAGCCTCGGCCGGTTTACGCTCGGCCAACAGCGCTGGCAGCTCTCCGGCGTCCGCAGGTATGGCATATATCGTCGTATTCAGGCCGCTGACGGCGTGGCAGGCCTGCGCCCATTGCGCCAGCGGGCCCGGTGCGCCCCGCAGGATGATTTGGCGAGGCGGGGAAGTCAGTTCGGCCAGTACCAGCAACAGCGTCGGATGTGCATGCGGGATCTGGCGGATGGACTGTCTCGCGGCGGCCACCGTGCGTTCGGCGGCCTTGATCCAGCGGATATTGCCGGTCAGGTGACCCAGATGGAGCAGGGCCCGGGCGGCAATGCCGTTACCGGACGGTGTGGCCTCGTCCATGAAGTCGCGGCGGCGTTGCAGCAGTTTTTCATGGTCGTTGGAGGTAAAGTAGAAACCGCCACGCGTGCTGTCCTCAAACTGGTCGATCAGCACCTCGGCCAGCTGCATCGCAAACTGCAGCCATGCACTGTTCCAGCGCACCTGTAACAACGTCAGGATCGCGTCCAGCAGGAAGGCGTAATCATCCAGATAGGCGTTCAGATGGCCCTTGCCGTCCTTGTGACAGGCGATCAGCCGGTTGTCCCGCCACATGTGGTCATGGATGAACGTCAGCGCCTTTTCAGCTGACTGATAATAGTGGTCGTTACCGAGCCTGAGCGCCGCCAGCGCCATGCCCTTGATCGCGAGCGCATTCCAGGACGGCAGGATCTTCTCATCCCGACCCGGCCAGACCCGCAGCCGACGTATCTCCAGCAGCTTGTGACGCGCACTGGCGAGCCGTTGCGCCGCCAGTTCGACAGCGATGCCCTCGGCCGTCGCGCAGTCTTCCAGCGTCGTGGTCACCCGCAGGTGCCAGTAATGGTTTTCAAAATTGGCCGGACCGGTGAGGCCGTAATAGCGGGAGAACACCGCATATTCCGCCGGGTCCAGCCTTGATTTGACCTCGTCCGGCGTCCACACGTAAAACCGGCCTTCTTCCCCCTCGGAATCCGCATCGAGTGAGGAATAAAATCCGCCGTCCGGATGTTGCATGTCCCGGATCAGCCAGTCGGCCGTCCCGCGCGCCACCTCCCTGAACAGCGGATTACCGGTCAGGTGGGCCGCCTCCGCATAGGCGGTCAGCAAGGTGCCATTGTCATACAGCATCTTTTCAAAATGCGGGATCATCCATTGTTCGTCGACCGAATAACGCGCAAACCCGCCGCCGAGCTGATCATGAATGCCCCCCAGGGCCATTTTATCCAGCGTAAACAGCGCCATTTGCAGCACCGTCTCCCCGGTTTCACTCCGATCCTGCGCACCAAAGCCCATCAACAGATCCAGATTGCTGGTATGGGGAAACTTCGGGGCGGCACCAAACCCGCCGTGGGTTACATCAAAGTTGTTTGCCAGACCATGTACGCCCTGCAGGATGATGTCGCTGTCCAGCTGGTCGGTGCCTGATTCCGGGGCGGCCTGCATCTGGTCGAGCGCCTGTACAAATGCCAGGTTTTGTTTACGTATCGCGTCCTGTTGTGAGCTGAAATACTCGACCACGCGCTCGAGGATATTGCGAAAGCCCGGCATGCCGTAACGCGCCTCCGGCGGGAAATAGGTGCCGCCAAAAAACGGGATCTGGTTGTCCGGCGACAGGAACATCGTCAACGGCCAGCCGCCGTTGCGCTGGGTGATCAGGTATTGCGCGGTCTGATAGATCTTGTCGAGATCCGGGCGCTCTTCACGGTCAACCTTGATGTTGATGAAGTGTTCGTTCATATACGCGGCCGTTGTTTCGTCCTCAAACGACTCATGTGCCATCACATGGCACCAGTGGCAGGCCGAATAGCCGATCGACAGCAGGATCGGTTTTTTCTGCCAGCGCGCCAGCTCCAGCGCCTCGGCTGACCAGGGATACCAGTACACCGGGTTATGTACATGTTGTAACAGGTAGGGGCTGGTCTCGTTGGCCAGTCCATTCATGCGGGTGGTATCGGCAGGGTGTAGCGTATCGGTCATCGTCAATCTTCTGGTGTGGGTATGGCGTAATTCTACACGATAACGCAACAGGGTAGTCCGGCACGTCCCGTGTTAAACTGTGGCCCATGATTGAATATCCGCAAATTGACCCGGTCGCGCTCGACCTTGGCCTGATCCAGATACGCTGGTATGGCCTGACCTATCTCGCCGGTCTCGGAATCGCGTGGTGGTTACTGGACCGCCGTGCCAGCCAGTCGGGCGGGCTGTGGACGGGCCAGCAGGTGTCGGACCTGGTCTTTAACAGCGCGGTCGGGCTGATCATCGGTGGTCGACTCGGCTCGGTGCTGTTTTACAATTTTTCGTATTACCTGTCACACCCGCTCGATATCTTCAAGATCTGGCAGGGTGGCATGTCGTTCCATGGCGGTCTGATCGGTGTGCTGGTCGCAATTGCGCTGTTTGCCCGCAGCACGAACAAACGGTTTTTCAGTATCGGCGATTTTATCGCCCCGGTCGTCCCGGTCGGGCTCGGCTTTGGCCGTATCGGCAATTTTATCAATGCCGAGTTGTGGGGCGCGCCGTCGACCGTGCCGTGGGCGATGGTGTTTCCGGGTGCCGGTGACCTGCCGCGCCATCCTTCCCAGTTGTACGAGGCCTTTCTGGAAGGTCTGGTGTTGTTTGTGGTGCTCTGGTTATTTTCTGCGCGCCCGCGCCCGCTGATGTCTGTCTCCGGGCTGTTCCTGTTGTTATATGGCCTGTTCCGTTTCAGCGTGGAGTTCGTGCGCGAGCCTGACGCCAATCTTGGTTATCTCGCCGGGGGCTGGCTGACGATGGGGCAGGTGCTGTCCACACCGATGATTTTCGTCGGTGGTATACTGCTGCTTCTGGCCTACCGGCAACAAACAAAGACCTGATGCAACAATATCTCGATCTGATGCGCCATGTTCGTGACCATGGCACCAAAAAAACCGACCGCACCGGCACCGGTACGCTGAGCGTGTTTGGTTACCAGATGCGCTTTGATCTGAATGCGGGTTTCCCCTTGCTGACGACGAAGAAGCTGCATGTGAAATCGATCATCCATGAGCTGTTGTGGTTCCTGCAAGGTGATACCAATATCGCCTATCTGAAACAGCACGGTGTGCGGATCTGGGACGAGTGGGCGAACGCGCAGGGTGACCTGGGGCCTGTGTACGGCGCGCAGTGGCGCTCATGGCAGGGCAGGGACGGCCAGGTCATCGATCAGATAAGCCAGGTGATTGATCAGATACGCAAGACGCCCGACTCCCGCCGCCTGATCGTCAGCGCCTGGAATGTCGCCGACATCGACCGGATGGCATTGGCCCCTTGTCATACCATGTTCCAGTTTTATGTCGCCGAGGGAAAATTGTCCTGCCAGCTTTATCAGCGCAGCGCCGATATTTTTCTCGGTGTGCCGTTCAACATCGCTTCCTACGCCTTGCTGACGATGATGATTGCGCGGGTGACCGGCCTCGGTTACGGCGATTTTGTACACACGCTCGGTGATGCCCATCTGTATCTGAACCATCTGGAGCAGACCGACCTGCAATTGCAGCGTCAGCCGACCGCCTTGCCGCAAATGAAGATCAATCCTGAGGTCAAATCGATATTCGATTTCCGTTTTGAGGATTTTGAGCTGGCCGATTACCACCCGCAGCCACATATCGCCGCGCCGGTGGCTGTGTAAGCGACAAGGCCTCGACCTGCATGTTACTGTCGATCATCGTGGCGATGGATCAGAAAGGTGTGATTGGCATCAACAACACGCTGCCGTGGCGCCTGTCTGCGGATCTGAAAAACTTCAAGGCGGTGACGATGGGCAAACCGATCATCATGGGTCGCAAGACCTGGGAGTCGATCGGCAAACCGTTGCCCGGGCGGGACAACATTATTATCACCCGTAACCTTGACTATACGGCGGACGGTGCAATTGTCTGTCACAGTCTGGATCAAGCAATAACACGTTATCAGGCATCGCCCGAAGTCGTCATCATCGGCGGGCACGATATCTTCAAGTCCGCACTGGAGCAGGCAGAGCGCCTGTATCTGACCGAGGTGCATGCCGACGTGGAGGGCGACACCTGGTTTCCGGTATTCGACCGCAGTGAATGGAAGGCGAGTGAGCGTCTGGAGTTTGCAGCGGATGAGAAGAACGACTATCCATTCAGTTTCACTGTACTGGACAGGCTGCCCCTGACATCTACCAACTGAATAGAACTAAAAACATTTCCGAAATCCTGTTCAGATTCGCTACCTGAGTTATATTGTGACAGACCGTTAGCCGCATGGATGCGGCGCTCGAGCGTACATGGATGTATTCACAGCGTGTCTGGAGCGATATAACTCAGGTAGCGAGTCTGAACTGCCGTGGATTTCGGTACAGTTATCTAGTCGGGATCGGTATTCCCGCTCTGCGCCTTGTATTCCTCGTAAGTCCTGCTCGTACTCGCCATACAGCGCTCACGCTCCTGTTTATCGAATACGCGATTACATTCATTGCGCTGCCACGACTGCGCAGAGCTGTAAAGTTGTTGCGACGTGCAGCCGGCAAGCAGGACAGATACGATTGTCAGTAGTAACAGCTTGCGTGGAACCATCTCTCTATCCTCTCTGAATTGCATTGGTAAAAGTCTGCGAATTATACAATGACCGCATCATGGTAGTTCGCGACCTCAATCAGATTCTGATCCGGGTCGCGAAAGTAGACCGACATGATCGCCCCCGTCGCACCGGTACGCACAACCGGCCCTTCCAGCACCGGCACGCCACAGGCCAACAGATGCGCCAGCACCTGGTTGACCGGCGTTTTGGTAATCAGACAGATATCCGCCGACCCCGGCGTCGGGTGCGCCGCCTTCGGTTCAAACTCATTGCCATGCTGGTGCAGATTGATCTTTTGTTCCCCAAACGCCAGCGCCTTGCGCCCACCGGCAAAGGAGACAACGTGCATATTAAGCACACGCGTATAGAACTCACAGGTCGCTTCAATATCGGCAACGGTGAGGACCAGGTGATCAAGATGGGTGATTTGCATGGGGGTAAATGTAATACATTTCTGTGAAGATGTCAGGGTTGGCAGGCGAGAAAGAATACCGGAGACAGTACCCTTCGCGCCCGGCAGCAGGACTACTTCGGGATGCTGAAGTTTTTGTGGTGGAATAACTCCAGACAGGCACCGACTGCTCCGGAATCATAGGTAATACCACTGTTCTTTTCGATTTCAGCCAGGGCGACTTCGATACCGAGTCCAGACCGGTAAGGTCTGTGTGTGGTCATTGCTTCTATGGTATCCGCGATGGCAAGGATCCTCGCCTGCGGCATTATTGCATCGCCCCTCATACCGCGAGGATACCCTGAACCATCCATACGTTCATGATGCTGCAGTACTATTTCAGCCACCGGCCACGGAAACTCGATGTGTTTCAGGATGTCATAGCCTGCCACAACATGCGTCTTTATTAGCTCAAATTCTATGTTCGTGAGTTTTCTTGGGGTAGACAGAATATCTGATGGGATGGCTATCTTGCCTATGTCATGAAGTTTGGCGGCAATTTCCAGACCTTGTAGTTCCTTTTCATCCACGCCCATTTGTTTTGCGATTTCAATGGCAATTATGCTTACACGTCTCTGATGACCCGCAGTATAAGGGTCACGTCTCTCACCCAGATCCATCGCCAGGTCGACGGTATCAAAAAGGCTCTTGTTCAGCTTGCCCTGCGAGATCTTCAATTCATTTACGGCCGACATAAGTTCAGTGACATCCTCGCTCATAAATACCACTGCTAGCTTGTTGCCGCCTTCATCAAGTAGAGTGAAACCTCGGGTTTTCACGTAGCGTTTCAGGGAATTACCCAAATCAATTCCCAGATATTCCAACGTACGGTTGCCATCATATTCAAAAACAGGAATGTCTACGTCATCGCCATTGAATAGCTGTTTAATCAGATTAGAGATGCCAATTTGCCTTAATTGTTTATCTTCGAGTACGTTATAAGTGTGATAGAGCGACGAGAGTGTTTTCTCATCAAGAGCGAATAATCTCGCATAGGCAGGGTTGGCGTCCATTAAGTAACCATCCATGTCATGGATGTGGATCGACACAGGCGATTGTTCCATCAGGGCACGGAATTTATATTCACTATTGCGCAAATGAATCTGCGACAATCTAAGATCTGTAATGTCCCTGAAAGATAAGACTACTTTTTCGACCTGACCGTTCTCATTAAAGATTGGTTGTGTATTAATCGAGATAATCACTCGTTCATCATCACCTACACTGATGTGCATAATATAGCCGTTGATTTCCCGTCCGGTTCTGGCAGTGACTACTGAAGGATGTTCTTCAGGCTTTATCGGCAAATTGTCTTCATTTGTTGCACGCCAGCGAGGATCATAGGAATCTAAGGCAAGCAACTGATTCATTGACAGTTTTAAGATTCTGGCCGCCGCATCATTTGCGGTAATGATCTTGTCGTTATGATCTTGAACTACCAGACCATCATTAAGTACAGCAAACACAGATCGATACAGCGATTCCGCTTCCTTCATCTTCTGGTGCGAGAGATAACGTTCCGTGATATCAAAATGAGCGGCTACGATGTAGAGCTTATCCTCAAGCGTATAGGACGTAAGGTTCAGGAGAAACCATCGCTCGGCATCCGGAGAATGACAGGGATATTCGATTTTATGGCTTTCAGGCTGACCATTGATGATTCTTGTCAGCGCCTCCGCTACCGCTGTGGCTGTAACATCTCCCGCTTCTGCTGCCTTCTCACAGACCTTCAGGTAATTTGTCCCGATACCCGTAGCTTCAGGATGTCCTCCATTACTCACGGAAAACGCGAGCCAACTTTTGTTAACAGCAACGATATTGGCTTTCCAGTTCAGGATGCAAATGTTCGCGGGCAGTGCGTCGATTAGCTTGAAAGCAATTTCGGAGTGATCTCGAAAATAATCGGGTCCAAATGAATTCGAGGCTGTTCCTGTTGCCATATAGTAGCCACCGGGTTGTATTATTATTATTTTTAGTTCAACGGAATTCCGGTGCCTGTAACTCGCGGATTCCCCCGCAACAGTCGACTTTTACGAGGCAACATTTTCCGGATAAAACATCCCATAGGAATTCTAATATATGGTCGAATTTTTACCATGATCTAGATCATAGACAGGGGGCAGACTGAAGTATCCCGCAGTTATAATATTTCGGGTCAGAGTAATAATTGGTTATCTAGAATCTCATTATTGTTACTCTGACCACGATTATTCCTCTGCGACTGTGGCCAAAGTCCATCAGTCCGATTAGAAATCTTGTACAGAATCAAGACAAGCACGAGGTAGCTTTGTCAGCAAGGGGTGTTTATACTTTCCAGACACCCAACGTTCCGGAGCTACCATGAAATTCATACGCTTGCTCGACTTTATGTTGATCACCTCCACCATCTGGTTTGGCTTTGCTGCGCCCGCCACAGCGCAGGGCGGGCCAGGTCTGCCGCCGGATGTTTACGCCGACTCGGGCAATCGCCTGCCTCTGCCCATACGCGAGGAACTCGACGACAAACACAAGAAATCCTACGATGAGGCCTACACCCGGACTAATTCAGTCGAAGGATTACGCGGCATGGCAGGCATCGTGTTGCACGGCAGTTCGGGCGAGATACGTTTCGAATCTCCCGCAGGCCGCCGCCTCACGGAGCTGGCCATACTGGTAGGTGCGCGCCACGCCGAGCAGAACTTTGAGTGGTCGCTGCACATGGATGAGGCAATGCGCCAGGGTCTGGAGAAGCACATCATCGATATCGTGCGTCTGAAGCAGCCACCCGTCGGCATCGGCGAGAAGGAAACGGCGATCATCACGCTGGGCCGCGAGATGGCCGAACAGCACCGCGTTTCTTCGGAGACGTATGCACGTGCGCTGAAGGCGCTGGGCAAGGTGGCGCTGGTGGACATGGCTATTACGCTGGCCACGCGTGCGAATGAGACCCCACTCATCTGGGTAGACCAACACATGCCGCTCGACTATGTCAGCGCGGCACCGCTGCCTATCGACATTATCGAGTCGCCGCCCGACATCTTCCCGCAATCGCGCAACCGCATGCGCCAGCGCGAGGGCCAGCGCCCGCCGACACCCGGTCGGACGCTCGCACCGTATGGCATGGGTCCGGGTCAGATTCAGCTCACACAGGCCGGCGGCAAGTATCTCGACATCATGGTCGGCAAGCCCCTGCGCGCCCTCGCTCTGCTGGTAACCGCGCGCGAGCTCGACCAGCAGGTGATGTGGACCGAGCATGAGCCCGAGGCACGCAAGCTGGGCCTGAGCGCCGAGGCGATTGAGGTCGTGCGCGACCGCAAGCCAACGACCGGACTGCCCGAGAAAGAGGCTATCGTCATCCAGATGGGCCGCGAGATGCTGAACGTACACCACGTCGCCCCGGAGACCTACGTGAAGGCCGTGGATCTGTTTGGCGAGCGTGACGCGCTGGACCTCGCCACCGAGATCGGCGAACACGCCGAGGAAGCCGGTTTGCTGAATATTTTTGATCAGCAGCTGCCTGAAGGGGTGAAGCCGCTGTTACCGATGTGATGAGGTGTTGCTGAAGGGATAAGAATATTTGGGTTGTTCGAGTTATTCAGGGGCAGAGTTACATTTCATGACACTTAAACGGTAAATTTATGGAATTGCAACTCTAACCCTCAACTCCTTACAGGGTATTGCTGTCGTTATCGATACATCTCGTCCCTCGGCCGAAATTATTATCTCATCTTGTGCAATTATTTCTGATATCGGGAGAAGGGTTAATAGTGAGTGTGGTATTGCTAGTTGTTGCCGAGCAGGCCACTTTGGGCCAGGCCGTCGAACATGAACTGCACGGCGAGTGCAGACAGTAATACGCCGAAGACGCGGCTGATCACGTACATGGCGGTAATGCCGAACAGGCGCAGGACCTTGTTCGTTAACAACAGCAGGGCGAGTGTCAGCAGCAGTACGGTCAACATCGCGCCGATGATGACGGCCTCGGCGATCAGGTCACCTCTGGCATCGGCCATCAGCAGGATGGTGGCGCCCATCGCGCCGGGGCCGGCGATTAACGGGGTGGCGAGCGGGAACACGGCGATGTCTTTGCTGGCGATTGCCTCCTGATCTTCTTCATCGGTGGTGGAGGTGCCGCCTGAGCTGCGGGCGAAGACCATTTCGATACCGATCAGTAACAGCAGTATGCCACCGGCCACTTTCAGTGCGGCCAGTGAGATGCCGAGTGTGGACAGCACTATCTCACCGACGAGCGCGAACGATAGTAGGATAACGGCGCTGATCATCGTGCCGCGTAACGCCATCGAACGTTTAGCCTCTGGCGTTGCATTCGGTGTCAGCGCGGCGAACATTGCGGCGACATCGAGCGGCGCGATGGTGGCAAAAAAGGTGGTAAACGCCACAATGGCAGTTTCCATCATAAGTCAGTATCCGGTTTGCTCATGCGGGTTAACCTAATCCACATGGCGGATGAATACAAGTCAGACCGCACCGGCATCCTGCAATACCGTGTAGATTTCCTCGGCGATGCGCTGATAGCCTTGCTTGTTTGGATGGGCCGGGTCGGATTTGAGCGTGTTGTCGCTGAGCACGTCAGCAATGATGTCTTCGATCAACACCGTACTCGTTTCTGTTGCGATTTCACTGTAGATCTCCGCGCTCGACAGAAAGATGGTAGGTTGCGGTACAGCGAGCAGCACGACCGGGATGGCGCGGTCCTGTGCGAGCTGGATCATCGCCCGCACGTTCGCGCCCATCTGCCCCATGTCTTTTTTGCGCAGCAGGTCGTTGCCACCGTGGCAGAGGATTAACAAGTCGGGCTGGTGTTTATCAAGCAGCGCAGGAAGGCGTTTGAGTCCCTGTTCGGACAACTCGCCGGGTATGCCGGCATTGATCACGGTACGACCGGTCAGTTGCGCCAGGATGTCGGGATAACTCTCGCCATCGTCGGCACCCGTGCCGCGGG
This sequence comes from Klebsiella pneumoniae, assembly GCA_945878555.1. Taxonomy (GTDB): domain Bacteria; phylum Pseudomonadota; class Gammaproteobacteria; order Eutrophobiales; family Eutrophobiaceae; genus Eutrophobius. The sequence goes on along the minus strand of CAMDWI010000017.1, from coordinate 76,818 downwards.
TCAGACTGTCACCGAAGCTGAGGATGGTGGCGTCGGCGTCCAGCCGGGGCAGACCCGCATCGCCACCGCTACACGCGGTCAGAGTCAGCAGTAGTATCAAGCTGACCAGATACAGTTTCCAATGACTTCGCCTCATCGAGTTACTCCCCGGATTTGGGCTGGCGTGAGCGCACATGAAAGAACTTGCCGTCCTCAAGGCGCATGGCCGTCAGTTTATCACCCCAGACACAGCCGGTATCGAGCGGGCTGACATTATATTGGGTAAAGTCAGTGATATTGCCTGCGTAGATCGCGGCCCAGTGTCCGAACAGGACAGGGTTTTTACGGGTCTGCCGCGATGCCAGTGTGAACCACGGGCGCAGCCGGGCGGGTTCGCTCCCGGGAGGGCCTTTCTGCGCAAAGTCCATCACCCCGTGCTCATCACAAAAACGCATACGCGTACAGGTGTTGATAACGAAACGAAGCCGATCCTTCCCCTTCAGCTTGTCACTCCAGAGCGCAGGCTGGTTACCATACATATGATCGAGCAGGTCGCGGTAGTGGCGTGATCTCAGCACCTGTTCCACTTCGGCGGCAAGACCGGTGGCCTGGCGCAGGTCCCATTGTGGAGGCAGTCCCGCGTGGACCATCACGTAACCGGTGTCCGGGTCGTGATGCAGCAGAGGCCGGTGGCGCAACCAGTGCAGCAGGTCGTCACGGTCGTCCGCCTCCAGTACCTCATCAAGCGTGTCTTTCCTGCCGTGTTTGTCTATGCCTTCGGCTATCGCCAGCAGATGCAGGTCATGGTTGCCGAGCACGGTAATCGCATCGAGTTGCTTCACGAACCGGAGTGTACCCAGTGAGTCCGGGCCCCGATTGACCAGATCACCGGTGAACCAGAGTCGGTCACGGGCGGGGTCAAAGTGAATTTTTTCCATCAGGTCCTGTAATTCCTGATAACAACCCTGCACGTCTCCAATCGCGTAGGTGGACATACCGCCTGCTCAGTTAATGCAGGGTGACCGTGGTGGACAGGCGAAACACAGGGATAGGGGCCGCAAATTCGATGCCCGCGTCAGTGATAAAGAAATAGCTGCCCTGCATGCAGCCGACCGGTGTTTCCAGGATCGCGCCGCTGGTATAGGTGAATGACTGCCCCGGTTGCAGCAACGGTTGTACACCGACGACGCCATCGCCGTGCACTTCCTGGATCTTGTTGTTCGCATCAGTGATGATCCAGTGCCGACGCAACAACTTTACCGGCTCATCGAAATTATTTGTGATTGAGATGGTATAGGAAAACACATACCGATCCTGATCGGGGACGGACTGCTCCGCGATATAGGCAGTGATAACATTGATCTGGATTTGTGTTCCGGGTGATTCAGTCATGCGTGTATTTGACAGGATAGCCCAGCATCATGCAAGTCAGTTCAGCATATGTTGCAGCCGATCCAGTCGGCGATAATTGATCGCCTCTTGCAGGTGCGGGGTCTGAATGTCTGTCGCGGCCTCCATGTCGGCTATCGTCCGCGCCACCTTGAGGATGCGATGCAGCGCCCGTGCCGAGAGGTTGTAGCGGTTGATGATCGTTTCCAGCAACTGGCGTTGTTCCCGGCTTAACTGGCAGCACGCATCCACCTCATGGTTGGACAACAGATGATTCGCCTTGCCGGTGCGTGCCAGCTGGCGTTCATACGCCGCAATGACCCGCGCACGCACAGCGTTGGTCGATTCTGCTGGTGAGGGATTTGTACCCGACAATATATGACGGGTCATATTCGGAACCTCAATATGCATATCGATACGATCAAGCAGCGGGCCGGACACCCGCGAGCGGTAACGCTGGATATGGTCCGGAGTGCACTGGCAGCGCCCGCCAGGATCTCCCAGATAACCACAGGGGCAGGGACGCGTTGCCTTTTTGCAGTTTTTGCCTATTACGCTTAAGTCATTGAAACCAAAGGAATCTGACTTTGAACCACAGACCTTGGGAGACCATGTCAAAAAGCGTCGGCTGGAACTGAGGCTGACTCAAAATCAGACAGCCAAGCGGCTTGGCATTAACCCGTGGACAGTCCTCAACTGGGAGAAAGGCCATACAGACCCGCCAATTGAGTCCATGCCCGTCATAATACGGTTCCTGGACTATGACCCCTTCCCGGAACCAAAGAGCCTTCCTGAGCGTTTATTTGCCAAACGTCGGGTGATGGGCTGGTCGATCAAAGAAGCTGCCCGGCAGCTGGGGGTGGATGAGGGGACATGGGGAGCGTGGGAAAGAGGTACGATCACGCCCTGGCCTCGATACGTCAGGCTCGTCGAGCGATTCTTGGCAGGTGGTGCGTAACAATATATGTCAGGAAATATTTAACGTCTTTAATACGGACACCTATCCCAATTAGGGGATGGTTGTATTTGTACTGTCTAGCTAATATTGACTGGCTAATACTTTAAGGAGGTATGGTCTAGTTAATACCGGTCGTAATATTAAGGGGTAAATTCACTCAATCAATACGGCTACCTATATGGGGGAAAGATCATCATGAGCTCGAACAAATGGCAAGAATGTCAACTCGGCACGCTACCTTGATGCCATAGATGGGAATCTTTGGCGACCGTGTATATCAGCCAAGGAATTATTGCAGGGTAATACTGTTTGAATATCGCCTCAATAAGGTATGAGTTACATTCTCTGAATGGGATATGGATACTGTAAAGTAAATTCTGCCTGTAATTTCTAAATAATTAAATTACGTATATGACAAAAATTTAAGCAGAACCCTCCAATTTCTTGTCAATAAAACCGCCCCCGCAAAATTTTAAAAATAACGTTGGGACCAGAAACAGATTTAATAAGGCAGAGGTAATCAACCCACCTAAAATAACCACAGCCATCGGGTGTTCAATCTCGTGCCCAGGTTTTATCCCGCCCAGTATCAGCGGCATCAAGGCCAGACTGGTTGTTAACGCTGTCATTAGAATGGGGGTCAGGCGTTCTTCCGCTCCACGTATGACCAGTTCACGACCGGGCAATACACCTTCCTCCCGTTGCAAGTGACGGTAATGGCTCATCAGCATGATTCCGTTTCGTGCAGATATACCGAGCACAGTAATAAAACCTATTAATGATCCAAGTGACAGTACGCCGCCACTCAGCAGCGCGCCGAAAATACCACCCACTAATGCAACCGGCAGGCTCAGGAATATTAACATTGCAATCTTGTTTGAATCAAAATGTGCCTGCAGAATCAGATAGATGCCGATGATAACAAACAGGATATAGATAAACAGTTCATTTCTGGCTTTTTGAAGTTCAGCATATTCTCCCAGTATCTGCGGATAGTATCCCTGGTCAAAAGAGATATCTGCAACAACCTGATTCACGTCCTCTGCCACGGCATCCAGCGCACGGCCTGCAATGTTCAGGGAAACATCAATCCGGCGTGAGGCAGCTTCGCGCGTAACCTGGTTCGGTGTGGGTGCAAAATAAACCTCGGCGATAGCTTCGAGCGGCACCGGACCTGCAGGGCTGTCTATCAGCATACGTTTTATTTCATCAACATTCTGTGAATAACGCGGAACCCCACGCACAACGACATCAAAGATTTTCTGTTCTTCAAAAATCTCGCCTACCTTGATACCGGTAATGATCGTTTCTGTAAACTTGCGCAGGTCACTGGGTTTCAGGCCATAAATGCTGGCAGCTTCTTCCTTGAACCGGATATTGATCTGGGGAATCAGGTTCAACTGTTGAACTTTCAGGTCGATAACCCCTTCAATAGGACGTATTGCGGCGGCTACTTCCTCTGCCTTGGATTTCAATGCAGCCAGATCCGGGCCGAAGATGCGTATCACTACACTGCCACTCGCACCGGTAAGGACCTCCTTGATACGTTCGCGCAGATAAGTAAGTAAATCACGGAATAACCCGGGATAACCGTTGACAACTTCCTGCACTTTGGCAACTGTGTCTTCGTAATCAACTTCTGGACTCATACTGATCCATAATTCGGTAAAGTCGACACCGACTACTTCATCTGCCACTTCCGTTCTGCCGACATGCGCACCGAAGTTTCTTACCCCCTCAACTGATCGTAATTCCTTGCTCGCCCGTATCGTTACGCGGTTCATCGCATCCAGAGACGTCCCCGGCCGTTCCAGCCAGTGCATCAGGAAGTCGTATTCCTTGAAGTCAGGCAGTAATTGCTGGCCCATCATTGGATAGATGATGGCGCCGACGGTGATAAAGGCAGCGATAATGATTACTACTGGTTTATGCGCATTGAGTATCCTGTCGAGCAAGGGGCGATAACCCCGTTTTAATCTTTTTACCAGTGCTGAATCATCGGGATTTTTAAGTACCTTGTTTGGTAACAGGATCAGGCATAAGCCTGGCGTTAATATCAGGGCAACCGCCAATGAGGCCAGGATTGCGCAGATATACGACATGGCCAGTGGCTGAAAAAAGGTGCCGGTCAGGCCCGATATCATAAATACCGGAAATAACACGAGAACCACTATCAGGCTGCCAAACACAACAGCACTCCGGACCTCCAGTGAGGCATCCAGGACGACTTGAAACGCAGGCAAGGGGTCTGCCAATCGACTGTTCAGGCGCAAACGTCTTGTAATATTCTCGACGTCAATAATTGCATCGTCTACAACTTCTCCTAGCGCTATGATTAAACCGGCGAGCACCATCGTATTGATAACACCACCTTGATAATTCAGGATCAGCGCAGCCGTCAGTAAGGATATGGGGATGGCAATCAGGCTGATCACAGTGGTATACCAGTTCCAGAGAAATGCGGTCAGCACCAGAGTGACCATCAAACAGCCTATGAGCAAGGCAGTGTTCAGGTTCGCTAATGAATTTTCGATATAGGTCGCGGGACGGAAGATAGTGGAATCCACATTGATATCCTGCAGACCGGGTTTCAGGTCGTCCAGCGTGGCCTCTACCAGTCGAGTTACATCCAATGTGTTACCCCAGGGTTGTTTTTCAACAATCAGCAATAAGCCTGGCTCATCATTGATAATCGCATCGCCTATGGGGGGTCCTGAGCCCTCTACGATATCAGCGATATCCCCAAGGGTTATTATTGCACCATTTACAAAGGACACAGGGACCTTCTGCAAGTCCTCGGGAGTCAGGATGGTCTGGATGTAGCTGACATTAAAACGCTGATTCGGACCTTCGATGAAACTACCTCCGGACACAGTGACCGCATCGCGGGTGGCTTGTAAAACCTGTCCCAGGGAAATGTTATTCAGCTGTAATCGATCCACATCGACCAATACCTGCAATTGGCGGTCCCGTTCACCCCATATCGCGACATTGGCAACGCCAGGCAGCGCCATCAGACGTGGCCGGATTGTCCATTTTGCCAGTGTAGTCATTTCCATCTGCGTGTATTTATCAGATTGCATACCAATCTTCAGCACACGGCTGGTAGAGGACAACGGAGACAGGATGACGGGTGGCTGGGCCACAGCAGGTAAATTCACTGCAGCCAGCGCCAGGCGTTCCTGTACCAGTTGACGGGCTTGCATCAGATCGGTCCCGTCCTCAAAAAACATGACTACCGAGGAAAGACCGAGAACAGATTTGGAGCGGATAATATCCAGCCAGGCGATACCGTTCATCGCACTTTCGATAGGTACGGTCACCAGCGCTTCAACTTCTATAGCCGACAGGCCCGGGACCTCGGTCTGGATCTCGACTTTAGGGGGGGAGAACTCGGGAAATACATCCATTGCGGTATTACGGAGCACATTACTCGCAGTAACCACCAGAAAGATGGCCAGCGCAACGACGATGAAGCGCAAGCGTAACGCAGTTGCGACTAACCAACCCATTTAGTGGGCTACACCGAATTCCGTGCCGGCCAGTTCAGCGACCCCGATAGTGACGACCGGAGTGCCCTCCGCCGGGGCTTGTTTTAACACTGCAAGGTCATTAATAACCTGTTCCAGTTCGACACGTTCACGCACGTAAACGCCGGGCTCATGTTGCACATACACCCAGGTTCCACCGTAGATGTCCCGGAAAATTGCCGAATGTGGCACTACATAACGATCCGCAATGGTATTTTCAGTCAGACTGACACTGACTCTCTGGCCGGGACGAAAACGCCGATCACTATTGTCCAGTTCAAAATAAAGATCTATAGATGACCCCATCGAATCAGCGGTTAATGGTCCATCGATGTATTTTGCCTGTAACGGAGGTTTATCCGTATTTCCCAGATTTTGTATCAGCGCACCTGCTTCATGTGAATAATTATTCTGATATCCCGCATAGATCGGGACGCGTACCCAGGTAGCTCCGGTATTGGTTAGGTCGACCAGCGGTTTACCTGCGGAAATAAGCTGACCTGAGGCAACATAAATATCCTTGATGATCACATCCTGCGGCGCGGTAATGTTCACAGAGGAGACTTCGTCTCCAGACACAGTCGCTTTATACGCAGCTTCGCTGTCCGCCAGAGCCTGTTGGGCATTTTCCAGATCACGCAAACTACCCGCTCCGTCCTTTAATAACTGGGCCGCCCGTTCAACTCTGGCCCTGGCAATTTTTAATTCAGTAGTCCGTGCCTGCGCTCCCTGGACCTGTTGCGGTAGTGGTAAAACAGACAGGCGCAGTATGCTGCCGCCTTTAGCTATCAGCGTGCCTGCTACCGGCAGGTCAGATGATTCAGGTGATAAAACCACGGCATCGTAGGGTGAGACAATCTGCAAATGATTGCCGGAGGGTTCAATAATCGTTCCCCCAAAGACGCGAATATTGGCAACACTGTCCTTGCGAATAGCCACGGTTTCAATACCAAGCCTGGTAACGGCCTGTTCAGTCAGGCTGATCGTGTTTAATTTTGTTTCATCGGGGTGACCTGAAACATTAGCAGGTGATTGTTGTGCATGAACATCCTGGGCATGCACAGGCAGACTAAAAATTGCTGACACAAAAACCAGAAACCAATTATTCAGTTTTCTATTCATTTCTGTTTATCCCCGGTTACCTTTTGACCAACACTGAAATTTAATTTTGCCATGGCCTTTTTCTGGTTCAGCACTGCACTGGCCATGCTGCGCTGTGCCCCGATGAGTTTCTGCTGGTTGGTAAGTACCGATAAATAGGCTATTTCACCTGCGTCATAGGCTTTATTTACCATCGCATCCTGTTGTTGCATGCGTGGAAAAATTTCCTTTTGCCAGTATGACAAACGTTCGCAAGATGTACTTGTCTGCGCAATGGCATCATGCACCTGCAAGCTTACCTCATGTTTTTTGGCAAGATATTCGGACATTGCCTGTTCAAGTTCAACTTTGGCCCGTGCCCTGCCGCCCTGGTTTTGTGACAATATCGGCAATTCTATATCCAGCCGGGGGCTGAGATCATACTCACCGTCTGGCTGTTCATTTGCGTCCAGCGTTGCGGTCAGGTTCAGAATATTGGCCTTCTCCAGCCCCAGTTTTTCTCCGGTCTGGGAAATATTGATTTTTGCAGCGGCCAGATCGGGACGCGCATTGAGTGCCTGCTCAAGTAAGGCCTGGGTATCGAAACTGGTTTCACAAGAACCCTCCTCCGCAACCGGTTCGATAGTGCGGGTCATCTCATCAAAGCCCATCAGCGTTTTTAACCGATACGATGCGGCATCAGCTTCATAACGCGCATTAATTGCATCATCCTGCATAAGTAATGCATCATTTTGTATGATCGCAGCTTCGGTCTCGCTGGCATCCCCGGCTTTCAGTTTTGCCTCGAGTATACCGGCCATTTGTTTGAGCACGTCTGCCAGCGATTGAGATAGCCTGGCGTTGTCCCGAGTATAAATATATTCAGCATGGGCGATATTCGTATTCATTACCAATGCCAGACCATTTTGTATGAGGTTATCTGCGACCTGATCTACATTTAAGCTCGAGGCCTGCATACGTTTAGGACGCTGCCACAAAAAGGAAAGCATTTGCGCAAGGCTAAATTCGTTCAGGCTGGTATCAACGGGGAAAAGCAAGGTAAACACCGGGTTAGGTAATTCCCCGGCCGTGATTAAATCCGCCCGGGCCAGACCCAATTCAGCCAGGTCTGCCTGAAAACGGGCATTGTTGGCCAGTGCAATAATTGCTGCTTCGTTTTCAGCAAGACCATCGTCGATATTCACTGAGGGAGGGATCCAGAAACCCTCAGCATTTTCCGTGTCTTCTACTGCCAGACCAGTTCTGGTGGATATTTCCTCGGTCACGGCAGTTTCGGTAACAGGTGGCAATCCCGTGCATGCCTGCAAGAGCACAATCAGGAAAAAAGACCAGCAGGCTTTGAGTATACCTGATGTCATGTTTGTATAGCAGACCTTGGAATGAGATAACTGAACATAACATAATCACATTTCAGATATTTTACAATTTTTCATTTTAATCCTGTGCATATTCAGTGTCATTGCATACCCAATGAGTTTGCTGGGGACTGGTGTAAATTCACTAACATATCGTTGACAGTTTTACTGCCAGCTTACAAAGTGTTACTTGAGGCACTAATTTTATCTACGGTCCCGATATGGTTTTTTACAGCGATGGCTTTATCGATGAATTGCAAAACTGCCCTGGCTGCCCGCTTGGAGGAAGACTGATCGTTAATATCAAAGGTATATCTGAATAATTCAACCTGTTTAGCCTGATAACTGGCATGGGTTGAAACTGCAAGCTCCAGACTTTCTTGCAGTTTTTCAATATTGTTAAAAACCGGGCCGGTATGCCAGTGCAGATAATTCGGATCATCTCGCCAGTCTACATTATGGGAGTTGGCGAACAGGCAGTGTCCTGGACGAACCAGAAACTCCCATATCTGACTGCTCACATCACCCAGATAAATATCGGATGCAAGCGTATAAGTCATATCGGTACAAGCGTTACTACCCGTATCGATTAACATATGCGGGCAGTCCTGATACTGCCTGGCTATGCTTCTGGTCCAGCCAAAGCTCAACTTACGCGGTGCAATATGCGCCTTGCGTTTGAAGAGCATCACATGCGGGGCAAAGATAAGGTTATATTTATCACAGTGATAGAAATAGTGCAGTATGTCTTCCCCCATTTTGAACCAGGATGACAGGGTTGGGGAAAAATGCGGGTTATAAAGAACTACCGGTTTTTCATTATCAAATAATCTGGGCCTGGTTTTTGAAAAGACCTGGAAAGCATCAAATTTTGGATAGCCAATAATACTGGAAGCTGCTGTTTTAAGTAAACCCGCCTGCTGCATCCGGATTTTTATTTTAGGCCCGGATAAAAAAATCAGGTCAAATTTTGCAATTTTCTTATTAAATCCGATTTCCCGATCTCCGGCGCCATGGGCGGTGTAGACAAACTTCAGGTTCTTGATTCCAAACAGTGAGCGTAACAGCAGGCTGGTTTTTTCAGGTACAACGAGTACATCAAGATTTTTAAAAATCTCAAGGTTTGACGCAAGCATTCCAACCCTCGTGAATGGCAGTGCTTTGTCCAGAAAGTCGCCGATATAGCTCAGCCAGGCGGGAATCGATATGCGTGTAAATATACATTTGTGTTGAGGATAGTCAGCTTCCAGTGACTTCAGGTACTCAAGCTGTGGTTGTGACGACGTGATAAATACAACTTCTACCGATGCCGACAGGCTGGAAAGCTCAAAACCTACAGGCGCAGCATGCGGAATTTGATGCACATGGTCGTGATTAAACAGGAATCCTATTCTGGTCATGAGTTATACTAATTATTCACATTCATACCCGAAATAATTAATCGCCTTCCTCAAGCTCGAGTATTTTACCATCTGTTGTTACTTCTATTTCATACTCTTTACCGTCAGCCTTTCCTTCCAGTTCATACACACTAGCATTGTCTTCAATCTCGACGGATGCTTCTGTAATTTCTATGCCTGGTTTTTCCGCAGTGACTGCAGCCATAACTACAGCCGGCAGTTCAGCCAGGGCAATTTCTTTTTCAGCAGCGGAAGACACCGTTGCAAAAAATATAATTGAAATGCTGAGGATATTTCTGAATTCTCTTCTCATGCTTAATTGTCCTTTATTGGTAATGTTTAAAAAATACTGATGTGTAATTCTGTATGGATTTGGTTAAATAATATTATTGATGGCAGTCAGCAGGCCTTTTGAGGCTATTTGTACCGGGCGGGAATGCCAATCAAGCAGTAATCCATCTGGCCTGGATTTAATCCAGTTCATCAGTCTGCGGCTTGCATTCACGGCAACCGGGTGGTTGCACACTTTCAGCAGGGGAATATCTGTATGATGATCAGTATAAAACCAGATATCCTGTTTTTTTACCCCTGCTGTTGCGATTAGGTCGAGTGCTTCAGTCACCATTCTTAATTTGGCTTGCCCATAGCAATTATCTCCATCTACTCCGGGAATTATCTTTCCATCTATTGTTATCGATTTTGTTGCAATCACACTATCGAATTTAAGGCGTTGTGCGAAAACATTGGCCATCCAGTCATAACTGGCAGTCGCAAGGATTAAATGCGCATTCTTATTCTGCCACTCCCTTATTGTATACAAGGCCTCAGGATAGACATGCTTGTCGAGAGTTCGGTCAACAAATGCCGTACAAATCCTGTCCAGGTCAGCCTTGTCCGGATTTCCTATGATGAGACCATACATGAGGGATTTAAGTTGTTTACGGTCCAGTAGCTTCAGCGTGTATCCAAGCATCAGAACAATTATTACAGGTAAGAAAAGCAGTCGTAGGGGATTCTGTCTGCAGGCGTAATAAATGAGAAAGGGCATGAATGTTCCATTTCTGGTAATAGTGCGGTCCAGATCAAATATGACCACTGGACTGCCAGGTTGTTGTTTAATTGGATTGTGTTTTACAGTCCTTGTGTTCTGCTCCAGGATTGATTCGATCTGAAGAATATCTGTGAACTTGTCAGCATCAATTGAGACCTCTGGATGCTTAAGAAATGCAGGCATCACCTTTATGCCAGTTAAGTCAGAAATTCTGGCAAAGGTCTCGGCGATTGATAATTGTCTAAACAAAAAGCGATAGAAGAATGCAGGGCCTAATGCCCAGGCAAGTTTAAGAAATTTTTTCGGACTGGATTCAAAATTATTCCAGAACCTTATTAACTCCATGGATTTATTGCTGGTCAGCAGAAACAGATTGCATCCTGTCACTTTAACGTCCTTGAATGGGATCCATGTACGCCTGGTTTCAGGATAGGCTGCAATCACTACTTCCTGGCGTGCAAATCCGATCGCCAGGTCAGCTGGAGAATTAACGGTCTGTGTAAGAAAGTCATCAACATCTGCTGCTGTCAACAGGCAATTATCGGCTGTAGTAATCATCAATGGCAGGCTCAGGTTGAGTTGCTGTATGCAGTTCATTACTGTAGTTGCAATACTGCCGTTGCTTTTGCAAAATTTTACTTTATTGCTGATGGGATGATTTAAAAGTCCTTGCTTTATCTCTTCTGGGTCCTGCGCAAGGACAATTATTTCTGAAATATATTCAAGGCTGGACAAACAGTTGAGCGGATGCAAAATCATCGGTTGTCCTGCAATAGGCACTAATGATTTATATGAAACTTTATATGCATCACAGATTGGACCAGGTATGGGTCGATGTCCGGCCAGCAGTAATACAGAAATTGATTGCATAGGAACTACCCCTTTGCTTCTGTGAGTTCTTTGGCAATCCTAATATGACGCCCATTTGGAATACGTTATGTAAACGTTAAGAAAGTGTTAAATGGTCAGAGGATTTTCCAGAGAGGGTAGCTGTCACATATCCTTTTGGATAAAGGACAGGAATAGTTGATAAATGCTGCTATTTAAGCAAACTATGCAAAGCCAGATTCGTAACTAATCTTGCTTACTTTTCGGTTAGGTTGACCAAAGTTGACAGTAATGATGGTTCCTTTCCCCGGATTTGTTTCAATTAATAATATCCAGCTAAAGTGATCGCATAGACGTTTAACCAGAAACAAACCTATACCATGCCCCTTATCAGCTCCTTCGCTGAAATTACGTTCAAACATTCTGTTTTTTAACTCTTCCTGCATCCCCAGGCCAAAATCCTTGATTGTGAATCCGTCCGGGTTTAATTCAATTATTATTTCTTTTGATTCGGAATGCTGTACGGCATTTCTGAGCAGATTACCGACTACAACACTGAGGATTGCTTCGGAAGAGATGATTTGCGGGGATCCCTTTTCGACTATCTTGATTTTGATATTCTTTGAATCAATATAAAATGCAACAGAGTCCAATTGGTCATTAATTACCTCAAGTAACTTTATATGGTCAAAATCATTTTCCAGACTGCCAGGGTCTCTTGCCAGGACCAGCAGTGAATCTATGAGGGACCTCATCTGACCACAACGTCTCTCAATGCGACTTGCAAGTTCCAGCACCCTGCTGCTGTTATCCTTGTTTAGCTGGATATTTTCTGCTGCAGCCTGGATACCCATTAACGGTGTACGTAATTCATGACTGACATCAGATGAAAAATTCCTTTCACGCCCAAGTAGTTCATTTACACGTAATTGAAACGACTCAATTGCATAGGACAAGACCTCTATTTCATCCTTACCGTCAAAAGCTGGTTGCTCAGTAAGCGTACCTGTCATTTTCATGCTATTGACATTATTCGCCAGTTTGGTGACTGGTTTGATGATATGGTTTGAAAAAACAAGCCCTAATAAGACAGATATGAAACAAATTCCTGCCGTAATTATAATTAGTGAAAGTATCAGAGATTTCTCGAAGTTTTCAACCAATGTCTCTTCAATCACAAAATAGAACGTAGTGTCACCGCGTACTCTTGTTTCAATACTAAGGGCTTTCCCTTTGAATAGAACATCATCCTCTCCCGGCGGAAGGTTACGCAGGTATTCGGGAAATCCGGATTTATCATTATTGTTAGCGATAAATACTTCATAACTAGCGACCGGAATTCTGGCTATCTCGGGTGCGACTGCATACTGGTCCATAAAGGTAGAAAGGTCTGCTTCAATGTGGTCCTCAAGCAAAATATCCTCGGAAAATTCAAATACCTGAAACATGCCAATTGCAAACAACAGACAAATGACAAACGTCATTGCAAATGATGCTGAAATGATCCTATGCTTGAGACTACTTGAGCGCTTCATGGCCGGAGTATAAACGATAACCGAAACCGCGTACTGTATGCAGTAAAGGTGTGCTGAAAGGTTTATCTACTGCATCTCTCAGAAGATGCAAGTGAATACGCACAAGATCACGTGAGTCGGGCGGTGTTCCCCATACAGCTTTTTCAATTTCCAGCTTTGGAACAACCCTGTGTGAATTTCGCATCAGTAACTCAAGTATTTTTTTTGAAATTGTGGTCAGTTCGATTTCATGATCTCCACGATAAATCTTTTGTGTCAATGTGTTATAAATCAAATCACCGACCTGCAATTGTTTGCCTGATGTATTTCCAGACACACGTCTTACCAGTGCAGTGAGTCGTAATTCAAGCTCCTTCAGCGCGAAGGGTTTGACGAGGTAATCATCTGCGCCTGCCCCATAAGCCTCTTCTTTAAATGAAAGATTGCCCATCGCTGTAAGCATCAAGACCGGCAGATCGCTGAATCCCAGGTTACGGACCCGCTCACACAGCTGGATGCCCGTCAAACGAGGCAGTGAAATATCCAATATAACGCAGTCGTATTTTTCCTGGGTAACACAGTCAAGACCAATCAACCCGTCAGGTGCAACATCAACCTCATGTGATGAGGATTCGAGGAATTCACATACATTCTTCGCTACGTCATAATCATCTTCTACAAGTAGAATCTTCATGGATTTAATAGTAGTGGTCAATTGAATTAATATTCATTGTAACTGAGCTATTTTTTTGTTTCATGCTTCTATTTATTTTCAAAGTACCCTTCTAATAAATCTACTAGATTTAAATCAACCTGAGCGGAAAATTTTAACATTTCTATATTCTTTAATTTAGCCGCAGTTTGTATGCCATTGATTGCAGTATCCATTGTATATCGCAAACCATTATCGGGGTTGAACCCCAAGCGTGTGGGTTACTTGTCCGGTTAATTCATTAACAATATGAGATTCACATTTTTAGATATAAACCTTTATCACTAATCAGAGCTTAGACTTCACCGACCCATACGTATACGGTGTCTGGTAGTAATGGAACACGCTGCAGAAACTGCCACAACCTAAGCGGGTCAAAAACTTACCTACATCCAGACCAATGCCGAGATAAAGATTGCGCTCACGGTTTGGATCGTGCGTGTCGAATCCCCGAATATAGTAACCAGCCTCCAATTCAAAATATTCAAATGGCGTATCATCCAGCTGTTTAAACCCGTCCAGTTGCAATGCGACCAGGTACTTGGAGTTTTGGTAATCAGTAAAGAAATCGGTTTCTTTCAGATCAGGTTTGTATTCCCAACGCAGGTCGATCTTTTCATTCAATGCCGGATACTTGAACATCAGATAGCTGGTAAGTGCGCCTGTCGTATTCATGATCATGTCTTCATAGGCGAACCCGTAATTGCTGAACGAATCTCCCAGTTCCATAAATCCCATCATCGCAAACGAAGACAACGCACCATTGATCGCCGCCTGTTCCGGTTCATAACCCCAGCCTTCGTATACACTGGCGAGCCCGTCGGACAGGGCATAGGTTGACCAGAGGTGTCCCATTTTGTCGGCACCACCTTCATCAGTATTCTGGCCGAACCAGCCTTCAGATTGCGAATGTGGACTGCGACCGAAGTAGTCCCATTTGGCGACACCCCAGGCAGTGATAAATGCCATACCGCCCAGATTGACTGCCCAGACTTTTTGTTCCTTGTCCATTTCCGGCAGCCCTAGATCCAGTGCTTGGGCTGGGATAGATGAATTCAGCGAGAGCAGAAGAATGGCAAACAACTTATTATTCATAATTATTAATTCCTGTGAATGGCAGATTATTCTATTTGTGTAATAGTAATTTTTGTTCGACTTGCAGTTACTGAGGATAAATAACAGTCATTATAGAATGATGGAGTGGCACATCTTCTTTGTCGGCATCAGTCCCTTTAAGTCCATAGTATGTAGAATTGTTCTCGGACCCGAGTATTACTTGTGAAAATACTATTCCGGGTTTTTTCTGGATCACAGCCTGACTTACTACGCCCGGAACATCAGTCAGGGTATTAACAGTTTCTGTGGCATGTGACCCTAATGCAAAAATCAGTATCGCAAGACTGAAAATACAAGCGATTGATAAAAGGGGAATTGCAGCAATTTGTCTGGCAGGGGGCCGCCAATCAAGCTGCAGTCCATTGGTTCTCGACCTTATCCATCTTCCGAGTTTACGCGTTGCATTGACAGCGACCGGATGGTTACACGCATCCAGCACGGAAATATCGGAATGATGGTCAGTATAGAACCAGATATCTTGTTTATTAGCACCATGTGTTATCAGTGGTCCAATCCCAGCCGTTATCATTCTGAGTTTGGCCGCACCATAACAGTTCTCCCCATTTGTTCCTGGAATAATCTTCTCGTCTTTTGTTATGGACCTGGTTGCAATCACATGATCGAACTTCAGATGTTCTGCAAAAATATTTGCCATCCAGTCATAGCTGGCTGTCGCAAGCACCAGATGCGCATCATTCTTCTGCCACTCACGGATTGTATATAGCGCTTCAGGATAGACATTTTTATCAAGCATATAGTCAACAAATGCTGTACAAACCCTGTCCAGATCGACCTTGTCTGGCTGACCGATGATGAGTCCAAACATAAGGGATTTGAGTTGTTTACGATCCAGCAGTTTCAATATGTAGGCAACTGTAAATATAATTACTACCGGTAAGAACAATAGTCGCAGCGAATTTTGTCTGAGTGCATAATAAACGAGAAAGGGAGTATATGTCCCCATTGTGGTAATAGTCCGGTCCAGATCAAAAATAACGACTGGTCTACTGGGCAGATGGTTGACCGGATTGTGTTTCGCGGTTTTTATTTCTTTATTCAGAATAGTTTCAATTTGTCGAATATCGGTAAACTTGTCAGCATCAATCGAAACCTCCGGATTCTTCAGGAGCACAGGCATCACATTTGCTCCGGTAATGCTGGACAGTCTTTTAAATGACTCCATGAGAGTCATTTGTCTGCGCAAAAAATGCCAGAAGAATGCGGGGCCTAACGTCCATGCGAGTTTGAGTAATATTTTCGGGCTGTTTTCAAAGTTTCTCCAGAATCTTATTAGATCCCCGGATTTATCACCGGTTAGCAGAAACAGATTGCAGCCTGTTACCTCAGTGTCCATGAAAGGTATCCAGGTGCGTCTGACTTCTGGGTAAGCGGCCATCACAATGTCCTTGCTTGCAAATCCAATGGTCAGATCTGCAGGAGATTTGAATGCCTGCGACAAAAAATCATCTATATCCTCCACTTTCAACAGACAATTATCAGCGGTAGTGACCATTATCGGCAGACTTAGGTGGTGTTCCTGTATACAGTCCAATATTGTATTTGCGATACTGCCATTGCTTTTACAAAACCGTACTTTTTCACTGATTGTAAAGTTTGAGAGTCCTTTCCTCAGAACGTCTGGCTCCTGTGCCAGAACGATTATTACCGAAATTTGTTCATGATCCAACAGGCTCATGAGTGGATATAACATCATCGGTTGCCCGGCAATCGGCACCAGGGATTTATAGCGCGTCCTGTATGCGTCACAGATAGGACCAGGTTTGGAACGATGTCCGGCAAGCAGTAAAACAGTAATCGATTGCATGTGATTTAAGCTCTGTGATTCCGGTGAGATCATAATCTAATGACACTTCAGTAATATCCGGAAGAATATCAGAGAGAAAGACTATTGGAGGACCAATTAGTAAAACATTAAGAACTCGTTAAATTAACGTTAAATACCCGGGCTCCGTCATTTTTATTCCTGTGAGTCAAAGTTTAGTCACTACATCCTAACGTTACAATTAAAGTTATTGTGTATAATTCAAATCTGTATCCAACGGCTGACCTCAATATACCTGCCAGTTTTATACCGATACAAATACATTTTTGAAACACTCATAGAAATGAGATCTCTCTGACGCGAGAATTCATATATTTCGATTAACTGGTTTCAGTGATTCATCCCAATCTATTGCAATGCGTACGAAAATTCTGTTTATCCATCGAACCCTGCGTCAGAGTGGTGCCGCCAGACAGATATACTTGTTATTCAAAGCGCTGGATAGATCGTTGTTCGATCCGTTTTTTGTAGTCCAGACACGAAATCGGGTTTTTTTCAAGGATATCCAGGACACGCAAAAGATGTACATATTGAGTGATAGCGAGCTCAAGTTGCCAGCAGCAATCCGTGAACTTTCACGCGTGATTGCACATGAACAACCTGCCATCATTCAGTCATTTAACACTGATGGTAATCTTATAGCGTATCTCGCAATGCGAAGAACACCGGTCTCGTATTTCTTTGCCTCACTGCGTAACACAAACAAATCACGTCTGGAAATGCTGGTAGAACGTCGAATCAAACATGCATATACCAGGGTGATAGTAAATTCTATAGCCACCAAAGAAGAACTTGTACGTAGTGCTTCCATGCAAAATGAAGATATTGAAATTATCCACAACGGTATCGACACGGATTTTTTCAGGCCATCTTCAGAACCGGCAAAGCAAGCACTACGCAGACGTTACGACATTCCGGCGAATGCTTATGTTGTGATCTCGGTTGGTCGAATTGCCCGGCAGAAGAACCATGAATGCACTATCAGGGCACTTGCACTTTTGCGAGATCGTATCGGATCGGATGTGCCTGTGGTCTGGCTCTGCCTTGGCCTGGTTGAAAATAAAAGTTACTTCAGACAATTAAGACGCCTCATAAAGGCCCATCATCTTGACAATATCTGTCGTTTCATTGAATCAGCTGCTGAAGTACCTGAATATTATGGTCTGGCTGATGTCAGTGTATTATCATCGTATTGGGAAGGAATGCCGAATGCCCTGCTCGAATCTATGGCATGCGAGCGACTCGCAATCGTTGCTGATTCAGCTGATAATGACGGGATAGTTCAAACTGTAGTCAATGGCCTGTCTTTCACAACGAACAATGCAGAGATGCTCGCAGATGCGCTTGTTTTAGTGAAAAACATGGATGGTAAAATGAAGCGTGAGATAGAACGCCGCGCTCGCACGGATATTATTAATCATTATAATATGGACACCATGGTTCGTAGATATCAAGAACTTTATCGGCAGCACACAGTAAATAGCCTGGGAAAATAACCTTATCGATAAATGCTGTTATTTCAACGGCTAAACAATAATGTCGAAATCACATCGAACTCGACTGTATGGATTGGCCAAAGTTAATGGTGAATACTGTTCCTTGGTCCGGGTTTTATTCAACAGATAGATTCCAGTCAAAGTGCTCACACAAACGCTTGACCAATAAAAGTCCAATACCATGTCCTTTATCAGAACTTTCGCCATGAAATCGTTTTGGTATCATATTTTTGCAGTTTAAATGGCATCCCCTTGCCGAAATCCCTAATCGTAAATCCTTTCGGATTCAATTCAATCTGTATTTTTTCTGATTCTGAGTGTTGTACAGAATTTCTGAGCAGATTACCGAATACCACACTCAGGATTGCTGCGGATGAAAGGACAATCGGACTTCCTTTTTCAATAATCTGGATTTTGATATTTTTTGCATCTATATTATATTGTTGTGAAGACAAGAAACTGCGCGCATCGCAAGATGTTGATTTATAAAGCGCTTTAATTCTCAGGGAAAATATTCGAACCCGAGGGTTACAGGTTCAAGTCCTGTCGGGTGCGCCAAATCTGAAATTTTAATTTGTGGGGTTGCCCCATTATTCAGTTGTTTGCCATCACCGACTTAATGTGTTCGCGATGCTGGTTTATGAGAAAAGAAGAAAATGCAAAATACAATTAACACAATCAGCACGGCAGATGCTGAATAGCGACTCAATTCCAAACCGCCTTGACTTATTGGCTTGTCAAGGAGGTCACCGACGACTGCGCCAAGCGGCCGAGTAAGTATGAATGCGGCCCAAAATAATACGGTGCGTGAGATTTTAGTCCAGTAATACGTTGCAGCAATAGCCGCCAGCATTGCGCCAAAAATGATTGCGCTGCCGCTGTATCCAATGCCAGCAGTATCCGCCGTCCAATCACCCAGCGCTGTGCCGAGAGTTTGAGAAAACATAATGGTCACCCAGTAAAACATCTCTGCTTTCGGTGAGTTGACAGTATCAACTGAAATGGAACCCAAGGTGCGGTACCAAATGAAAAGTGACGCCATAAGCAGCGTGAACAATATGACTGTTCCACCCGCATAGCCAATGCCAAGCGATCTATCGGCGAAATCCGCCAGCGTTGTACCAACTGTTGTAGTGGCGATTATTGTTGTCCAGTACAGAACAGGATGAAATTTCTTGGCAGAAATCTGAGCGCCCACGGCTACAATGAATATAACAGCAAATATCCCAGTACTTATAAGATAGCCGAGATTCATTGACATAGAAACCGCATCGCCGCCTGTCTCACCGAGTGTTGTTGCAAGGATCTTAATGATCCAGAAGAGAAGTGTTACTTCTGGAACCTTACTTAGAATCTCCTGCTTTTCCATATTTAAATATTCCTGAAACCAGTCATGAATAATTTGTGTCTATTTTTTATTAAAGTAGCCTTCCAATAAATCTACTAGATCTAAATCAACCTGTGCGGAAAATTTTAACATTTCTATATTCTTTAATTTAGCCGCAGTTTGTATGCCATTGATTGCAGTATCCATTGTATCTCGCAAACCATTATCGGATACATTATCCTTTATCTTGCTCCATAGATTAGCGCTCTCAAGGGTTACTTCATTTATTGCGACCCACTCAATTATATTTTGTTTCAAAAGTGCTTGTAATTTAAATCCAACATAATCAAGAAGAGCAACCTCCTTTGGTATGTTCAATTTTGAAACATCTAATTCTTCCGCAATCGCTTTATACGAATCAACCGCATACAAGGCAATTACCGGGTAATTGGCATTATTTACTGCTGCTTTCGTTTTTTTAGAAATCGCATTAAGACTCTGTATCGACTCTTTCGATAGAATGTTATTTAACTTTTCAACTGACCCTTCGAGTGATCTAATTGATTTTTCAACTCCATCTATATCCTCATCTAAGGCATACTCCGTTAAATCTTCATAAGGTGACATTGCATCGAATAATATAGTGTTTCTATCTGGTGATTGAGCAATTGCTTTATAGCTGAGCATGATTAGTATTAATAATACAATTAAAAAATATATCCTCTGGTTCATGTTTTTTACTCTTTGTTGCGACCTTGGTGGATTTTGCCAGGCCTGACGCTGCAAATCGCTGGCGGTAATAAGCAGAGCGAAGCGGCACTTTTTGCTGTCCAGGTGCATTTGATTTATCAGGCTTTTACCATGTTTTGTTTATATTTAACCCATATGACCCATTATTAGCGGTTGGTGAGATTACAAATCCATTGTATGGTTTTGTGAAATAATAACTGCTCAATATCCCAATAGCAGCACCTGCAGCAACATCTGTAAAATCATGCTTATCTGATTCGCCCTCAATTCTACTCCAACCTACATACGTAGCCCCAAGATAAGCAGGAATGCCGTACATCAAGCCGTATCGTATGTGAATAAAGGTGGCACCTTGAAATGCTGCAGATGTGTGACCTGAAGGAAAAGAGTAGTTCCCATTGTTTTCTGGTCTTGGTTTATTAATTATGTGTTTTAAGGAAAAAGTAATCCCAAGATTGGTAATAAATGACTTATAAAATTGATTTCTACCTACTTTATCGTCTAAAACAAAGGTTGTTGCATAAGCAGTAGCGGGTAGAAGAACTTGAACAATATCCCCTACTTTTTCTGTATTACTTTTATCTTGCGCATGTGCCATATAAACAAATGCAGAAAATATCAAGACCCATAAAGTTCTGAATAATAAATTATGTTTCAAGAGCATAGTTACTCCTCTATGGCAATATTGTCGCTGATTAATGCTAATTGTAACTGAACTATTATTTTGTTCCGCGCTACAGTATAAATGGAATTATCTATTTTAACAGGAGCAACTTTTTTGAAATATTTTACATCTGAATGGGAAATGTTAAATTATCGTTAAACGGATCGCGAGTTTGATGACTGATTATATTTCGTTTTCAGGAACATTAGCTTTCAGATAGAAAGATGGCGCATGACTGCGCACTGCCTGTAGAATCCTCGGATGATGTTACTGAAACACACCGTCCGCAGTTGGCAGCTTGCCCTGGGTGCAGCTGTATTTATTGTGTTGTTTGATAATTCCGCGTTCTGGAACGAGCTGTTTGAACTGTCCGGCAGGACGGAAGCGGTCAATACGATGTTTATCATTTCAGTATTTATCGCGATTGTGGGTGTGACGGTTATTCTGCTCAGTCTGACCGCATTTAAATATGTGTTCAAACCAGTATTGATCTTGATTCTGCTGATTGCGGCCCTGGCGGATTATTATATGGGCGAGTACGGCATCCTGATCGACAAGGACATGGTCAGGAATATGTTTTTGACCGACAGGGCCGAGGTGCTGGAACTGTTATTATCTCCCGGCATGTTGATGCATGTTCTCCTTCTTGGGGTGGTTCCTTCCATCATAGTATGGAATCTGAAACTGGCCGATCCGTCCATGATCAGTAATATTGCCAGTCGGTCACTGTTGGTGATGGCCGCACTTGTCTCTGTTGGCCTGGTTGCGTTCGTACAATATAAAAATTTTGTCATCGTTTATCGCGAGAACCGGGACATGATCTGCCGGATCAATCCTATCTGTCCCCTGGTCTCAGTAACTAAGCATATTATACGTTTAAACAAGCCCAAAGTAGCATTGCATCAGATAGCATTGGATGCAGTTCAAATCCGAACAGTTCAGGACAGGAAACGAAATGTAGTCGTACTGGTAGTGGGAGAGACTGCAAGGGCAGCAAATTTCAGTCTGAACAACTATGCCCGTAATACTAATCCCCATTTAATGCGTGCGGACATAATCAATTTTGATAATGTGTATTCGTGCGGGACATCAACTGCTGCATCATTGCCCTGCATGTTTTCTCATTTTTCCCGTGCAGAGGTTGATGATATTGACCCCCTTACGTATGAAAATCTGCTGGACGTATTGGTACGTGCCGGGGTCACTGTACACTGGCGGGACAATGACGCTGGATGCAAGGGTGTGTGCGTCCGGGTAACGACAGAAGATTTATATTTCGCCCAGCACCCGCAGCTTTGCGTGGAAGACAATTGTTATGATGAGATACTGTTGAACGGGCTGGAGGATCTGATCCGGAATGACAGCAATGATCTGCTGGTAGTGTTGCATCAGAAGGGCAGCCATGGTCCGGCCTATTACAGACGCTATCCTGCAGCCTACAGACAATTTACGCCGGAGTGTACTATCGTCGAGGTACAGGACTGTAGCAGGCAAGAGATTGTCAACAGTTACGACAATACCATCCTGTATACCGACTTTGTGTTATCACAATTGATAGAGATCCTGGACAGGCGTGCAGATGAATTCAATACCGCGATGCTGTATTTGTCTGACCATGGCGAGTCTCTGGGCGAAAAAGGCGTATACCTGCATGGACTTCCGTATTTTATCGCACCCGATGAGCAAATCCACGTGCCCATGCTATTCTGGCTGTCAAAGGGGTATCGGGATTATTTGGGTCTGGACAAAAAGTGCCTGCACGGTCAAAGTCATCTGAAATACTCACATGATAATCTGTTCGATACAGTACTTGGTATGTTCGAGGTCAAAACGGCCCTGTATAAAAAGGATGAAGATATGCTCGCCTTGTGCAGGGCAAACTAGCCCAGGCAGTTATGTGTTCAACTCGTTATGATATGAGTCTGAAGCGATGACCGAGCTTACCTAATACCAGGCGATCATGGATCGGTAGTGCGAAGCGTAAACTGAACCATATAGTCATCAAATAAACCAACAGGACCACGCTACCTTGAATATAGGACGGTGCGACAGAGGTTAGTCTTCCTGCAACAAATATCGCCAAGCATGCAGTAAGCGCCGCAGAGCATATCCTCAGGGAGGTACTATCGTACGCATGGAGATTCTCCATGCTGGATAATTGCCAGACAGCCAGGGCAGCCATTATTACCTGTCCAGTTGCAACTCCCAGTGCAACACCTATTGTACTGTATAACGGGAATGCGATCAGTGTTACGACAGTAGCAGAAATCAACCCAATAATGCCATTCAATACTGGCAGGCCACGGTGGCTGATGGCCTGCTGGATGGCTGTGGCTGGACCGACAGTTGACTCGAAACCCCGAGCGATAGTGAGAATCACAACAATTGGCCATGCCGCAGCAGCCCCGGTTACAAATAGGGACAGTAGTGAATCGGCATATATAATGAGGATTATGGTAGTAGGTAATGACAGCAATATTGAGAGACGAATTGAAAAAGAATACAGTGATTGAATTGTAGCCACCTCCCTATTTTCACTAGATGCAGCGACAGGGGCCAAAACATGAGAAAAAACAGTCCCTACTAATTGCGGAATACTCGACACCTTGCGAGCCAAACTATAAAGTCCTGCGGCATTCGCGCCAGCAGCGCCCGGCAATAGAATATTGAGAATGATGATTGGCATATCAGAGAATGTCCGCCCTAGTATATTTAAAGGCAATATAGATAAACCGGAAATCAGGAGCTCTCGCAACATTGAAGTGGAAAGGCCTGCATTCCAGACAAGCTTCAGACTGATATACCTGTTCAATGCACGTAAAGCCAGTATGCCAGTCAATACCAGTGAGGCAAGATGCGCTAATACTAGTGCCAATGTGTCAAAACCTGCCATCCAGAAGAGTACTACCAATACCAGACGTATGACTTGTTCCCATAGAAGCCGCAAGCGTATCTCTGGTCCAAATGCCTTGCAGGCTCGTAATGCGGAAGTTGTGATCTCCACGGTAGCCCATAAAGGTATGGCCCACACAAATAACGTAATCGCCATTTCAAGTTGGTGACTGTCTTTGTCGGCAACATTAAATAGCGGCGTAATCAGGTGCGCAGAAACAGATAGTAGGAGCGCAATGGCAATACACGGGAGTACACCAAGCACAAGAGCACCCTTGATAGTTGCCGCTCTCGTGTCTGCATTAGTTTGATCTGGCAGTATTCTCTGCAAGGCATTGGTCATGGCCAAATCCAAGATTTTTTCAATTACGTTAACCAGAGACCAAAGTACAGAATACAACCCATATGTTGCCAGGCCGAACATCCATAAATACGCGGGTTGAGTTATTAATTCAATCACCGATCCAGTTTTAGCCAAAAATACCGAGGCAACTCCCTTAGCTACTGCGGGCCTGGCATCCTGTATTGTGCGGTTGGGCATAGCGTGATTTCACAATAATATACTCGACTAATGTAATTTATCTTCATCGTTTCGACAATGGACATTCCATAACTATGACTACTATTAATTTATGCCATTTAATTGAAACAATCATAAGCAGTATTATCAAAAGTAATAATTTTGTTATCTGTGTCAGTTCTCATCTACAATCTACTTCATGGTATCTAAATGGTCCGCAGAATTGATATTCTTGCCATTCGTTTTAGCCCATAACTTTTATTGATTAAGAAGAATAGAGTGAGGAGTTATGCCCACTTTCTATTTATGAAATACCCATAACAAGCGTTATCAAAACTAAAAATAATTATTTTTATAAACGAATAAAAACAACTTAATTGAGGATCCTCTTTTTGCAATCTTGATAAAATTCTCGATGTAGTCAATTTCGTTGTCTACTTTACGGTTACCAATAAATATCTGTATAGAAATACCTCGCTTTCCCAGAGAAACGGGGCCGGAGTGATTTAAAGTTGACCAGTGATTGTTTAGCCTTTTTTAGTGGCTCCATGAGAAACAGCAGTTATTAGAAGAGCCATTCTTTTTGCTATCCAGTTTAATCCTCAGCAGTTCATCAGTTCAGCATCTGTTGCAGTCGATCCAGCCGGCGATACCCGATGGCTTCATGCAGATGTGGGGTCAAAATATCAGGCGAATGTTCGAGATCGGCAATGGTTCTTGCCACTTTCAGGATGCGATGCAATGCCCGCGCAGACAGGTTATATTTTGTGACGATGCTTTCCAGGATTTGGTACTGCTCCTTACTGAGTGAGCAGAATCGTTCTATTTCGGGGTTCGACATTAGATTGTTTGTCTTGCCCACCCGTTGCATTTGTCGGTCATACGCTTGCAGTATTCGTTTGCTCACGTCTGCACTGGTTTCAGACGCGACAGCTTTTGCGCCGGGCATGATGTGTTGGGTCATATTCGGCACTTCTATATGCATGTCGATACGGTCGAGCAAGGGGCCTGACAATCTGGAACGGTATCGCCGGACTTGTTCCTGAGTGCATTGACACCTGCCGCCGGGATCGCCCAGATAGCCACAAGGACAGGGTCGCGTTGCCTTTTTCAGTTTTTGCCTATTACGCTTAAGTCATTGAACCCAAATGAAACTGACTTTGAACCACAGACCTTGGGAGAGCATGTCAAAAAGCGTCGGCTGGAACTGAGACTGACTCAAAATCAGACAGCCGAGCATCAAGGTATCAACCCTTGGACAGTCCTCAACTGGGAGAATGGCCATACAACCCCGCCAATTGAGTCCATGCCCGTCATAATACGGTTCCTGGACTATGATCCTTTCCCAGAGCCAAAAAACCTTTCTGAGCGTTTATTTGCCAAACGTCGCGTGATGGGCTGGTCGATCAAGGAAGCTGCCCGGCAGCTTGGGGTGGATGAGGGGACATGGGGAGCTTGGGAAAGAGGAGCGATCATGCCTTGGCCGAGATACGTCAAGCTAGTTGAACGGTTCTTGGTAGGGCATGCTTAGAAATATGTGCCAGATATCACACACAAAACTAGTGAAGGCGCTTCTCCTCCGCCGGACGACCCATCAGCCAAACGACAAATGTGGCTAACATTTCTATCAATAACAGATTGGCAAAGCGTTCCGACAGAAGAAACGGGGACCGGCAGGACGTAGTCTGAACGTGAAGGAAATAAAAACCTTGAAGGTGGTATATCTGGCGGTTGAAGCAGCGTCCAAACGATGGAACATGCCGATACGACATTGGCATGCGGCACTGAATCGTTTTATGATTGAGTTTCCGGATAGATTCCCGGAACAACGTTAATCGAGCAGTTACACAGAATTATTTACAGGCTCTTTTAGCTGTTTTAGTTGCCGCCTTTTATGCAAAATCATCATCTCCTTGCATCCAACTGCCGCAGGTCGTGTCTATGCTGCATACGGTGGTGTTTATATCTTTGTTGCCATAATATGGCTCTGGTTAGTTGAATCAGTTCGGCCTACTGCATGGGACTTTATCGGGTCGGCTGTCGCTCTATTTGGTATGGCCATAATTATGTTTGGACCGCGCCATATATAATCGTTACATAACATATAACCAACGTACTTTCCTGTCAGGCAGTCGGATTAAGGACCACAACAATGCATAAGATGGTGGATTCTTTGGAGAAATAGATGTAGTATTTTCTACATGTCATCTTGGCGAAAGTACATATATCGTTATCAAACTGTCAGCTGGTTGCTGATGATGGCGCTGGTTGTACAATTATCGTTTCAGCTTCATTTTCATTTGCATCATACTGAAGTTCCTATATCACAAGAACATGAACACGTCATGGATTCACATGCCCTGATAGACGGACATACAGATGATCTCCCTACAACTAATGGAAATATTCATGAACTAAACACTTCCCCGGAAGGTATCGTCAAAAGTAATCTTGATCACAGCCCTTCCTTTATAGTATTTGTCCTCATTTTTACATTATTTCCGACTGCCCTGATTGTTATTAACAGGCAGTGGTCTTTACATCAAAATTACTTCCACTATAAGTCATATTACGGACTCGTTCCTCCTCTGCGCGCACCTCCAGTTTAATCTTTGCTTTCCAATCGTGTTGCCTACACGGACTTGTTCTTTCCCGTGACAGGTAATGCTGTATAACTTTTGTTCCTGATATTTTTCGTGGGTGACGAATTGACCTCACCACGTTAGGAGTTGGAAATGTTGAAAGATTATTGCTTAGAGTATCGAAGCAACTGCTGGGCAGCATTACTAGTATTTGCCTTGTTCTATATCGCACCCATATCGACAATGGCTCAATCGCCGGAAGTGGGTTGGACGTTAGAAGATAGTATTCGGCACGTCATTGAGATTGCACCAGAAATACAAAGATCGCAGGCTGAGGTTGATAGTCGTCAAGGTGCACTGCAGCAAGCGGGGGTATGGTCGAATCCGCAGATCGAATTAAGTGCTGACGATAAAATTGGTATCGATGATGGCACTGGAGGAAATGATTTGACTCAATTCGAGTTTAGTCAGTCTTTGCCGTTCAATGGGCGGCTTGGGCATCAGCAATCTATTGCCAGCGCAGAATTGGACGTGGCCCGTGCAGAACTTCGCTATCAACACTTACTTCTGGAATCACAGGTAGCTCAACGATTTCACACCTTACAAATGGAGGTGGAACGATTGCGTATGGTAAGACGATATTTGCAACTTGCAGATGAAGTTCAGGAAGCTGGACGCCGACGGGAGCAGGCAAAAGATCTGTCCGAACTGGAGCGACTGCGTATTGATGTGCTCCGCGAGTCGGTGCAGCGGATGCTGGATGAACGAGAAGGTGAATACGAGGAAGCGCTGGGATTGTTTCTGGCTTATATGGGACAGCCCTCGGATGTCATACCACAACTGATACCGCTCGAACCTTTCGGATCTGTCCCTGCTCTGGAGACGTTGAGGGCGGGTTTGCCTGAGCATCCCGTAATACTGGCAGCAAGATACCGGGTGGACGCCGCACGTTCTGGAGTCAATCTGGTCCGGGCGGAACGAATTCCAGAGCCGACCTTGCGTCTGTTCCGTGAAAGGGATTTCCTGAATGGGCGTCGACAAGACATCACTGGAATTGGTATTTCTATCAGTGTACCTCTTTGGGACCGTAAAACCGGGCGACTGAATGAAGTCAGGGGGAGAGTGATACAGGCACAGTCTGAACTCCAGATACTGGAAAGAGATATTACCAGTGACTTGCAACGAAGTTATCAGCATCTTAACCACTTGATTCTACAAGGTGAACAATACAGGACGCGTGTGTTAGAGCCTGCTCAAAAGATATTTGATCTGACGCGTCAGGGATATGCTAGTGGTGAAGTTGAGCTGTTTTCCTTGATTGACGCAAACAATACATATTTCAGTACGCACGAACACTATCTGGTGCTGCTGCATGAGACGTGGCTGGAGGCTGCTGCATTGCGGCTTGCCGCAGGAACAGCGCTGGTTACAACTGAATAGAGGATATATATCATGAATAAACAATTAATAGTTTTGTCATTTTTATTAGCACCAATACTGGTATTTTCAGCGGAACTGCAGCTCACGCCGGCACAACTGGTGAATGTCAATCTGTCCACCATTACTGTGGATAGCCGCGAGGGACTTACTTCACTTAACCTGAACGGTATGCTTGTCGCGGATCAACGCAAAACACACCGGGTCGCACCCGTGGTGGAAGGTATTGTGATGACGTTGGATGTTGTGGCGCATGAAACGGTCAGTAAGGGCCAGATATTGGCACGCTTGCATAGTCAAAGTCTAGGGCAGGCACAGGCTGATTATCTGGAGGCACTTGCCCGTTATGAACTGGCCCGGTCCGAACGGACCCGTATTGAGGGGTTATGGAAAGATGGTGTGGTCGCTGAGAGCCGTTGGCTTAGCGTAGATAGCGAGTACAAAATCGCGGACGCTACTCTTGCTGCACGACGCCGTTTGTTGTCCTTAACCGGACTCACAGACAAGCAGGTAGAACAATTGGCGGTACAGCCAAACCAGTTTGCGGTATTTGACCTGACCAGTCCTATTGATGGCCTGGTCACCGATGTGGAGATTGAGTCAGGCCAGCTACTCAGCGCCGGACAGCCGGCGTTTCACATAGTTGACCTCAGCTCCTTATGGGCAATGGTTAAAATTCCGGTCGCCAGCCTGGAGAAAGTTAATATTGGTGGTAATGCCGAGATCAGCGTGCAGGGCAGTTCAGGTCAGTTGTATCACGGCAAACTGGAATCCCTGGGTGGTGAGGTTGATGCAACAAGTCAGACGCTGGACGGTCGCATTGTACTGGATAATCCGGAAGGGAAACTGCTGCCAGGCATGTATGCCAAAATCAAGCTGAGTGGTATAGCCAGTCAGGGGTTGATGGTACCTGCCGGAGCAGTTTTCCAGGTGGGTGAACAGAACTATATATTCAAGGTGTTGGCAGAGGACCGTTTTGAGCCGGTGGCGGTGGTAACGGGTATAGAGGCAAGTGGCTGGATACCGATAATCAGCGGTATTGGCGCAAATGAGACCATTGTCAGCAGCGGTGTGGCAGAACTCAAATCCCATTGGCAATACCAGGGTGGCGAATAGACATGATTACATCCTTGATACGTTTTTGTCTGGTGCAGCGACTGATGATCCTGCTGCTTGCTGTGGCCCTGACTATAATTGGCCTGTGGGCCTTCAGGACCCTGCCTATTGATGCCTTTCCGGACATCGCCGCACCGCAGGTGCAGATCATCATAAAGGCACCGGGATTGTCACCCACTGAAGTGGAGAGCCGTATTACCTTCCCTATTGAAGTTGAAATGCAGGGTATTCCGCGACAGACAGTCTTACGTTCTACGACCAAGCATGCATTGAGCCTGGTTATCATCGACTTTGAAGACGGTACGGATATTTATTGGGCGCGCCAGCAGGTGACTGAACGTCTTAATCTGGTATGGAGTGAACTACCCGAGGGTGTGGAAGGAGGGCTGGGTCCCATAACCACACCGTTGGGTGAAGGTTATATGTACCGGGTTGAGGGAGATGGGTACAGTAATCAGGAACTGCGTCGAATTCAGGATTGGGTGATCCGTCCGCGTCTGCGCACAGTTGATGGAGTGGCTGATGTTAATTCACTGGGCGGCGATGTTAAGGTTTTCGAGGTCGTTGCCAATCCGGAGTCCTTGATTGCCTATGGTTTGACTCTGAATGACCTGGAAACCGCGCTGAAGCAAAACAACCGCAATGCCGGTGGTGACCGGATTAACCGGAATAATGAAATACTGTTGGTACGTACAGAAGGACAACTAAGCGGTCTGGAAGACATTCAAAGTATTACCGTTACCAATCACAACGGGACTCCTGTTCATATTAGCGACGTGGCCGAAGTGCGCATTAATTCCTTGACGCGCTATGGTGCCGTAACCGCCGACGGCCTGGGTGAAGTCGTCACCGGGCTGGTGTTGTTGCTGAAGGGTGCGAATAGTCGTAGCACTGTTGACGGAGTAAAACGTGAGCTCGAAGCACTCAAACCTGCGCTCCCTCCTGGCGTACAAATCGTCCCTTTTTATGATCGTACTGAACTGGTTACTTCAGCGGTATGGACGGTGGAAAAGGCCCTGGCTGAGGCCGTGGTCCTGGTATTACTGGTGTTGATCGTTATGCTCGGCAACCTGCGTGCTGCCTTGACAGTGGCCATGATCCTGCCCTTATCCGTGCTTTTCACGTTTATCATGATGCGTCTATTCGGCGTCAGTGCAAATCTTATGTCGCTGGGTGGGCTGGCTATCGCCATAGGTGTACTGGTAGATGCGGCCGTAGTCGTGGTAGAAAATATCCATACTCGACTAGGCCAATCCTCCAGTCACGTAAGCCAACTGCACCTGATTTATCGTGCAACATTGGAAGTTGCTACTCCCGTTATTTCCGGCATCCTGATTATCATTATTGTATTTTTGCCCTTATTCAGTCTGACCGGTCTGGAAGGCAAAATGTTTACGCCATTGGCAGTGACCATCTCTTTCGCACTGTTCGGCTCATTATTATTGTCGTTGACAGTGATCCCGGTACTGGCAAGCCTGCTCATGCGTCATGGCGGCAAGGAAGATGCCGGCCGGGTGCAGCAGATATTGAAATCTGTTTATCTACCCGTCATGCATTGGGCATTGGAAAAACGCAAGACGGCAGTGGGGGGCGCCCTGGTTGCGCTGGTGCTGGCTATGGCCTTGTTCCCTTTTATCGGCAAGGAATTCATGCCAGTGATGGACGAGGGCACTACCGTAATAATCATTGAGAAATTACCCAGTATTTCATTGGAACGATCATTGGAACTGGATGAACCTTACCAGAAGGCGCTGATGGAACTGCCGGAAGTAACCGGCGTGGTAGCACGCACCGGTGCCGATGAACTACGCCTCGATCCTATGGGGCTATACCAGACCGACAATTTCATTATGACCAAACCCCGCGATGAATGGACGGTAAGCCTGGAAGAATTTCAGGAACAGTTACGCGAAAAACTGGATCAGTTTGTTGGTATTGCTTATGCGTTCACCCAACCCATTGACATGCGCGTATCAGAAATGCTGACTGGGGTACGTGCCACCATGGCCATCAAGCTCTACGGAGACGATTTTACGGTACTGGAAGAAAAATCCAGACAGATTGAAACTGTGGTGAATCAGGTGCCAGGCGCGGTAGATGTGTTCCGCGGTCAACTTTCGGGTCAGGTATATCTTGAAATAGAGATCCAGCCGCAGGCCATTGCCCGGTTCGGTATTAATGTTGAGGATATCAACCAACTGATAGAGGTGGCTGTCGGTGGCCGTGTGGTTACGGAGGTCATCCAGGGTAATCAACGTATTGGCGTGTTGTTGCGATACCCGGATGTGGCGCGTGCTTCACCAGCCGCTATTGGTGCGCTCTGGGTTGAATCTTCGGATGGGGAAAAAATACCTTTAAGCAGCCTGGCAACCATCCGTGAAATAGATGGCCCGGTGATGATTGCGCGTGAGTCTGCCAAACGTCAGGTGCTGGTACAGGCCAATGTTGAAGGACGCGACGTGGTCGGGTTTGTTAATGAAGTGCGTGAAACCGTCGCCCGCGAGGTACAACTGCCTACGGGTTATTACGTTACCTATGGAGGACAGTTCGAGAATCAACAACGTGCTGCTGCCCGTCTCGGACTGGTCATACCCATCGCCATCGCCCTTATCTTTCTGATGCTATTCACCACGTTCCGTTCCTTGCGTCAGGCAGGGTTAATTATCCTGAATATCCCGTTTGCCCTCATTGGGGGAGTGATCGGCCTGTTTTTGTCCGGGCTATACATGTCAGTGCCAGCCTCGGTCGGATTTATTACCCTGTTTGGGGTGGCAGTGCTCAACGGTGTCGTGATGGTGACTTACTTCAACCAGCTGCGCGAAACCGGACACAGTATTTTGCAAGCTGTTCAGGAAGGCGCTGAACGACGATTGCGACCTGTGCTCATGACAGCATTGATTGCCAGTCTGGGGTTAATGCCATTATTGTTCGCAACCGGCCCCGGTTCCGAGCTACAACGGCCTCTGGCTGTGGTTGTGATCAGCGGGTTGTTTACATCCACTTTATTGACTTTGATCCTGTTGCCTACCCTGTATGCCTGGATAGAAACCCGTTTGGAACATAAGGCTCAATTCACCATGGAGGAACATAAATGAAACTATTGACTCTGATTCTCCACACCAGTGCCCAGCAGGATTTGGCCGATCATCTTCGTAATTTAAAACAGGTCCCAGGCTTTACTTTCAGTCATGTAGAAGGTCATGGCGCACAGGTAGAAAACGATCCCTTCCTTTCTGAACGGGACAAGGTGGTCGGTTATACGCCAAGGATTCGGGTGGATATTTTGCTACAGGACAGCGATGTGGATACGGTACTTGTCACGTTACGAAATTCATCTTTTGGAATTGAGAACCAGAGTATTTATTGGGTGTCAGCAGTAGAGCAGAATGGACGCGTATAATACAAATATAGCAATGCTGATTACACTGGCGAAATTGATATGCGGATTAATTATTATCTCAATTTACTTGAAGACACAATGAGCAGCAGATAGTTAAGATCAGGAGAAAGGCATGACATTACTTAAAAACATTAAACACGTTACGTATAATTTTTACTTGGGCGCAGGCTTGTGCGGTATTGGTCTGTTATTTCAATATGCCATGGCGCACGGCATGTCCGAGGCAGAAAGACAGACCATCATCGCAGGCGGGAATCTTGCTTATATGCAGATTGGCGCAACCCATATGCTGACCGGCTATGATCACCTGTTGTTTGTGTTCGGGATCATCTTCTTTCTGCGGACCATCCGCGACATAGTCAAATATGTCACCGCGTTTACACTCGGCCACAGTGCGACCCTGATTTTTGCCACGTTTAATGCGATTCAATTTAATTACTATATTATTGACGCCATAGTCGCACTAAGCGTCTGTTATATCGCCTTTGCCAATATTGACGGCTTCCGCAAATACCTGGATATCAACCCACCCAATATGCTGGCCATGATTTTTGGTCTGGGTCTGATCCATGGCCTCGGTTTGTCCACCCGGTTACAGGAAATGCCGTTGAGCGAGGACAGTTTGCTGTTGAATATTATTTCGTTTAATGCGGGCATTGAACTGGGGCAAATTTTTGCCCTGCTGCTGATGATATTCGCTATAGACGCCTGGCGAAAAACCACTTCGTTCAGGAAAGCAAGCGTGGCGTCCAATTACGGCCTGATCCTGGCAGGCGCGTTGCTTTTTCTGATGCAGATGCATGGATACTCACACTCCGGCAGCCCGGAAGGATTTGCTGTTGCTGCAACACCGACTCAATCGGATGCGGAGACTACGTCTTCTGTCATCACCGGGAAACCGACTCCACTTGAACAAACCGATTGGGAGGATACAATTACAGTCACCATTCCTGCCAGGGACGGTAGAGAGTACAAGTTCTACCTTGAACAAGGCGCGACATTCGATTATGCATGGCAGACTGACGGGGAGGCGCTCTATTATGACTTCCATGGGGACCCCAAAGGTGATACCACAGGTTATTATAAAAGTTTTGCGGAAAATACCTCTGACCGGGCAAGTGGTTCACTAACCAGTACTTTTGCAGGCAACCATGGCTGGTATTGGCAGAATAAGACATCATCGCCTGTGGTCATCAATCTGAAGGCCAAAGGGGATTACAAGCGCATTGATATCAAGGTTGTTCCATCACCGGTCAACCCTGTAGAAGTACCGACAACAACCCACGACAGTCTGGATTCACTTTAGGAGGATATATGATACGCATAATTACCATCACCCTGTTTCTCGTAATGAGCATGGTCACAACCACATCCATGGCGCAAGCCGAGCACGGTCATTCGCATGGCCCTGAGATTACCGAAGATGAGGCAAAACTAGTGGCCTCCGGTATTGTTCGCGAACTCGCTGAAAATAACAAAATTGATACAAGCTGGAATAAGACTGAGGTAACGTCAATCTCAAAAAAAACGTTTGATGGCCATCTTGAATGGGTCATAACCTTTCAAAATGACACAATTGAGGACCAGGCCAAACGTACACTTTATATCTTTCTCACCCCTGGAGGGGAGTTTACCGGTGCGAATCACACGGGTGAATAGTCATGTCTGGAGTAATTATCAGCTTACTGGATCGGAGTAATTACGAAATATATGCATAATAATAATCCTGAACTCTGGAAACACGACCATATCTTTGGACAGAACCGTATCAACAGCGGAGAACGGCGAACTCTCATTGTTATTGCCTTGACCGTGATCATGATGGTAGCAGAGATCATTGCCGGCCTCAGTTATGGTTCGATGGCCTTGCTGGCAGATGGCCTGCATATGGGCTCGCATGCGGTTGCCCTGGCTGTAACCGCATTCGCCTATATCTATGCACGGCGGCACGCGCACAACGAAAATTACAGTTTTGGTACGGGAAAAATGAACGCGCTGGGAGGCTACAGCGGTGCCATATTGCTGGCGGTGTTTGCCTGTATCATGGCGTGGGAAAGTATTCTACGTATCATCAGTCCGGTCGATATAGTATTCAATCAGGCCATAGTTGTTGCCGTAATCGGGTTGGTTGTTAATGGTATCTGTGCGTTCATTCTGAGTGAAGATGATCACGACCATCATGATGAGGAAGCAAGGGAACGTGAGCAACGTCATCTGCATCATCACGATCACAATCTGAAATCAGCCTATTTGCATGTACTGACGGATGCGCTTACATCCATCCTGGCGATTATTGCCCTGGTTATCGCGAAATATTTCGGCATGGTCTGGATTGACCCGGTCATGGGTATACTGGGGGCTGTGCTGGTCAGTGTGTGGTCGATCGGCTTATTGCGGAGCAGCAGTTCTGTCCTGCTGGACCGGCAAGGTCCGGAACACCTGCGCCAGGCAATCAGGGAAAGTATAGAGGCAGATGGTGACAGTCAGGTGACCGATCTGCACTTGTGGTCGATAGGGCCGAATATTTACGCCGCTGTAATTATGGTTATCGCGCACCACCCCGCATCACCCGATGAATACAGGCAGAGAATACCGCCAGACCTTGGGCTTGCACATATTTCAATAGAGGCCCACGAATGTGCTGCCACAAACAATTAGACTACCACGAAGTGTCTTCCAGACTTTATTATTTAAGGAAGCTCAGAATAAGTGTCATTTCGACCGAAGTGGAGAAATCTTGCCTTCACCGTTTGTCACTTAATCAGTAAATTAAAGATGCCTCGAAAACTTGTTCCAGACGTTTTCTACCGCCTACATCCATGTAGGCGTCCACGTTGGTCGGCCTGACAAAAAACACTTATAGCCGACAGACACAATCTCCCGTGTTAATGCAAAAGAATGCGCGGGTCCCGTCTTGATGCCGGATAATGCCCGGCTTCCTGTTTCATTTTGTAGATGAGATCCCGGCGTTGCTGGCCGCCAATTATCCTCAAATTTCGATTTCTATGCTGGATATATAATTGCTACTTGTCGGGATGGTGCAACTTATGATCTTCCGGGGTAACGACAGCTGGTGCATCATTTGTATTTTTGCTGTCCATTTTGTCACCTTGCATCATCGGCCCGCCCATCATTCCGCCTTTCATCATGTCACCCATGCCATCATGCATTTTCTGCATCTGTGTCAGCATGGTTTCCATATGATCATGCTTCGTCTGCATGCGCTGTTTCATGGCCGGATCGGCCGTGCTTTCCATCATGCCTTTCATCTCACCCATCATACTGCCCATTTCCTTGTGCATGGATGTCAAATCCTCCATCATCGGGCACTGCATCATGGTTTCCATCTGTGGCAGGGTGTTTTCCTGTGCATTGACATATACGGTAACAGGTAGCAATGCAGTCAGCAGGCCGGTTATTATCAGGTTTCTCATTTGACTTCTCCCTCTTTTAATTTCTCGGACAGTTGAATTCTAGACGATGGCGATTAATAGACTATTGATCCAGATCAATATATAACGACTGTTAAACAGTCATAATGTGTTTATAGTTAACTTTTGGTAGCGATACAATTTACAGGAACGCCGGCATGAAGACTCTATTCATACTCAATGATCCACCGTATGGCACGGAGAGAAGCTACAATGCGTTACGGCTTGCCCGCCAGATACTCAAGATGGGGAATTCGGAGGCGAAGATCTTTTTGATCGGTGACGCGGTTGCCTGCGCCAAGGCAGGTCAGAAGGTGCCTCAAGGTTATTATAACGCCGGCGACATGCTTGGCATGATCATCCGCGCTAGTGGCGAAGTCAGCGTGTGTGGCACTTGCATTGACGCACGCGGGATATCGGCCGAAGATCTGATCGAAGGTGCGCTGCGCGGCAGCATGGAGACGCTCGCAATCTGGACGCAGTGGGCCGACAAGGTCATCACCTTTTGAAAAAGTCCGCCATGAGCCTGACCGGATTGATCCTAGGCACTGATTTCGGCGACATCGTCACTGATAACACCAGATAGCACTTGCTACTACCATTGCCGTTAACGTTATTGTCTTCCAATAATTCCAGGAAATCGAAATGATGGGTTGGGCTGATGGGTATGGGTGGATGGGTTTTGGCTGGATCTTCATGACCCTTTTTTGGGTGTTGATTATTCTCGGAATCATTGCGCTTCTGCGACAGTTGGGAACAGGCAATAATGACAATCGTGATGTAACAAGGAAGACGCCGCTTGAGATCCTGCAGGAACGCTACGCGCGGGGAGAGATTGAACGGGAAGAGTACGAGCAGAAACGCCGTGATCTTGAAGGGTAATTAACAGAGGTAGTGGCCTGATTTGTGGAAGATACTGGATGGAAAAATGCTGTAGCGATATCGATGAAGATACTACGTGGATATCAGCACCTTATTTTCTTTTATAAAGGGCGTACACGGTACACAAGTGGCAATTTAACCACCTGAAAATACATGAACATACCCCAAATGGGGGATAGGAATGGCAGGATTGATAAGTTAGGATTACATTGTTAATACCAAATATAAGGTGCTGCAGATACCTGGATTGGTATGACAGGCCCCCGGTAACGGGGGCTTTTAGTAACTAAAGGTTATTGAGTTGTGGGAGCAGTAATACAGATACCTGTATAACTATTCTTTTTCCCTTTTCTGTAGCGACCTCGCAATCACCTCTGAAATAGCCTTTCTTCTTGTTGCAGCATCCTCCGAGTCAACAGTCTGTTGCACAGTTCGCACTTTGTATCCACGCACTACTTGCTCTGTAGGGGCAGGTTTCCCGAGGCCATCTAGGAAATCTATGATGCCATCTGACGTAATATAGCGAACACGTCCCTGATCTTTAGGATCAAGATTCTCTTCAACAAACTTTGAAAGTCCTTTGATATGTCGCTCAGTGCCAGCGATTAGCACTACTTCGGTGTAGCCTGAAGCTAAGCACTTCTCTATACCACCAAGCTCCCAATCCTTTGTAGTCGTTACTGACACCTGACATGCAACCCGTATATTGTCTCGAACCAGCGACACATCAACACGGCCAGCCCCATCAAGGATAGTCTCCTCAATTGTGGCCCGGAATCCACGCTCTTCAGCAAGCTGCTTGATCAGGTGTTGCAGATATTTATGCTGTCTCCCACCTCGGCCAGGTTGTTGTACTTCCTTTGGCAATGAAGGTCGCTTCTCTTTGACCGGCATAACCTTGGGTAGGGATTCATGTGTATCCGATTTCCTGTATTCTACTGGCGCTTCGCGTGTATGCGGCTGTACTTCTGGTGTCTCCTCCCGCACAACTCGCTGTGGCGCTTTCCGCTCGGTTCGAACACTTCTCTCCGGGAACGGCACATCTTCCGGTAGCATCGGCGGTTCACTGTATAGTTCACGATTCCGCTCAATGAGTGCATGATATTCATCTCGTGCAATTTGTGGCCGTTCTTCAACAAAACCCAGTGGAATAGTGATTGAAAGGGCTTTGGCGGTGTAATTTTTAACGAAGCAGGCGAACTCCGTGTATTTCTTCTCCTTCCGCTGACTGAGCAAGAAGTCAGAGTCACAGCGAAATTCAGAGTCGAGAATACTAGCGTCCTTGGCACTCACTCCTCCTGCAAACTTGATAGTGGTGGAGGCAAGCACACTTGCCCGGAGACCTGCACTCAACTGATCAAGATTCTGATGCGCAAAGATGAGTCCCACACGGTACTTACGTGCTTGAGTGAGCAGGTGTGAGATATTGTCATCAAAGTAATCCTGAGCTTCGTCAATGTATACAAATGCTGGTCGTCGGGTATGAGGTGGCATGGCCGCACGTTGGATAGAAGCTTGAGAAATCAAGGCTATAAAGAATCGACCAAATATTGCTGCACCATCATTTCCTAGCAAGTCCTTTGCCGTGTTAATGAGAATGATCTTGCCTTGATTCAGAAGCTCGAAGATGTCGATTCTGTTTCTTGTATGAGAGAACATACGTTCCAGTGATGCGTTGGATAACACTCCCCAGAGACGAGTCAATATCTGCTTCTTGGTTTCCCCGAATTTCTTTTCAAAGAACTGTGTGGCAAAGAAACTTCGGGCAGAGCCCGTGAGCTTCTCCATATGTGGACGGAAACGTTCACCATCCTCCATGATTTCCCTGAGGGTATGGATGGTGGCATCTGGTATTTCAATAAGGAGTCGGGCCAGATACCGGAAGATAAGCCCTTGTCTTTGGGTGAGCTCTGCACCAAGGAGTGCACCAAAGAAATACTCATAGAGTTCAATGGTTGCGTTTAAAATCTTCTCCCGATCAACAGGTGCGTAGCCACTCAACCGATCTCTATTGAAATCGAACATATTGAGACACACAGGGTGCTCCAGATCGTTGGGATCAACAATAACTAAACGTTCAGCAAGCGCGGGATCACTGAAATAGCCAAGGTGCGATATGGTGTTAATTAAGTCTCCCTGGCTGTCGAGCACTACCACAGAACGCCCATCATCCTTCGCCCGCACTAGGTCATGGTGAATGAGGAATTGCATCAATTGTGTTTTGCCGTGTCCGGTTCCACCCACGATATGGGTATGCTCGAAACGTGCAGGGAAGGGTATAGCAAACGGCAGTGGTCTATAGAACAACCCCTGCATGGGCGTGCCGCCGAGGTAGGTGTCTACGAGTGCTGTGGGCTCAGTGATTCTACTTTGTGTGGGAAGCACCATCTTCGGTGGGCGATCATATCGTGCATCACGGGGAATGCCTGATGCTGCACACATGTTATCTTCAAAACGTTCACGTATAGTTTCAAAAAGGTGTGCGTCCGATACATCTGCATCAAAGAAAGTGGCCATAACCCGTTCAATGACTTCCGGCAAGTTCACACACAGGTCATAGGCGTGTGCCTCGGGAAATACTACAGAGTCGTCATCCGTGTGACCGTTCTCATCGACATCAGTGAATGCTGAATCAGGGAAGTATTCAAGCATACCCCTGAAGAGCCACACGAGCTTCTCACGCCAGATTGGTAGAAGACGTGTATGGGCAACTAAAAACCGCTCATGACGTTTGAGTGCGGCACGTATGCGTACTCCTTCTTCCACACTGAGATTATTAATTGCCGATTCGTCGATTAATTCGCCAATTAATGTGTCTACAATGAGCAGGTCTTTGATAGTCTCGTATAGACTGCCACCTAAGGGAATACCTGGCATTGTACGATGTTTATCACAGGCATCAGCGATGATATCGATGATAAATCTTGATATTTCCTTATCTGATTTAAGTGGTGACGCGCTTTGTGCTTGCTTTGCCCTACGCAGTAGGGCGAGCGTCTCTTCACGCTCTGCATCTCGTGGCGACGTTGTAAGCCAGCTAAGCCAGTTTGAGGACACTAGGTTAGCTCTAGAACTTCCTCACCACCAAAGGTGCTGGCAGCTCCGAGCACTGAGCGGAAGGTTTGTGCCGCTTCCTTGATCTGCTCTTCAACGGCAAGCATCTCAACTATATCTTTACAATCAACAGTCTTTCCTCTTTCAAGATCATTTACTGATATTGTGAGATTAATCATTTTGAAGGCCATCCTGGATGCTAAGCCAAGGAGTCCACTGCCTTGATCAGTGAGTTTCGCTCGCTCGTAGAGCATCGTATCGCCGAGTTTATATTTTTGGATGTTGGATTTTTCTTCCGAAGTGAGTTCTGCACGCACTGAGAGTGTGAAAGTAATCTTGCCCATCATGCTGGATTTCTGGTCACGTCTGAGTAGTAACTTCATAACTGTGTCCTCCCATGAAATATTGAGAATTAATGAGTGTGGTCAGTATAGCCGGGAAATGAATCGGACTGGAAGTAGGGGTTGACGAAAATTACGATAGATCGAGAGGCTGTAGCGTTGAAGCACTAAAAGGCTTGCTTGGTGCACCGTCGATCATCAGTTTTAGGTAAATGTTTCGATTCGGTAAGTTGATTAGGTCATAGGACTCAAAGGTAGGTTCAAACTCACGTGTAATGAGGGGTGCATCCTCTGGCCCAAGTCTAAAGGATATGAGTGTTCCAACATTGCCTAAAATGGCATGTCGCACGTCCGGCTCCAATTGGTAAAGATTCTGGTGTGCTAATACAAGCCCAACCCTGAATTTTCGCAATTCAGACACCATATTGGCGACTGAGAGTGTGGTAAAACTC
This sequence comes from Klebsiella pneumoniae, assembly GCA_945878555.1. Classification (GTDB taxonomy): domain Bacteria; phylum Pseudomonadota; class Gammaproteobacteria; order Eutrophobiales; family Eutrophobiaceae; genus Eutrophobius. Next base: position 35,698 of record CAMDWI010000017.1, on the reverse strand, counting down.
TGGAACTCATCTACATATACAATAAAGTCTCGTCGTTCTGATTCGGCCATTTCACCACGACTCATGGCGGCGAGTCCCAGTGTGGTAACTAGAATGGCACCCAAAAGGGACGCACTGTCTTCACCCAACCGCCCCTTGGCCAGATTCACAATAAGTATTTTCCCTTCGTCCATGAGTGAGCGGAAATGTAGATCAACGGGTGCAGATGTGAATATACGCCTGAGCTTTGGATCAGCAAGGAATGCACCGACTTTGTTCTGTATAGGTCCAATCATCTCCTGGCGATATCGGGGATTGTACGCATTGAACTCCTTAATCCAGAACATACGTACTTGTTCATTTTTGACCTTACTCAATACCTTTAACCGGTATCCTTTATCAGAGAGCATGCGCAATATATCCGGGAGTGTGGCATCACCGGTTTCGATAAGGGCATAGAGGGTGTTCCTGAGTACATGCTCCATACGTACACCCCAGGCTTCTTCCCACAGTTTCTTGAATGCTTCCATCAATCCAGAGACTGCAAGTGGTATGCGTGAGGGATGCACCTGGCGGAGAGGGTTGTATCCATAGGGCTGTTGTGGATCTGGCACATTGAAATAACAGAGCTCATCTTTTCTCCACTCTGGTACACCCATTACGAGTCGTTCAGCAAGATCACCGTGTGGATCAATCACACAGAGACCACGACCATGCTTGATGTCTTGGGTTGCAAGGGTTTCGAGCAAGGTAGTCTTTCCGGCTCCGGTACGACCAATTACATACACATGCGAAAACCGGTCATTTTGCTTGATACCAAAGGGGCGGTGTGGAAGTCGTGCGTTCGTCTTGGCGAAATAGGAAATCGGCGGATTCGGAAACATGAGTACAGAATATGAGGTGCTTCTAAGTACCGCACGAATCGATGACTTGCCGTGTTGGCAATTTTACTATCCGTGTCAGATATCAGTCCTTCCCTTTGAATGGGTTATGGAAGTTCTTTAACCCAACAGGAGACACAGCATGGAACCCATAACACTGACTGATCAAGAGTTACTTACGCTCATAGTAGGCCCAAAGACAGCAACCAAAATATATAGTGGCAGACTGACACCGCTCATGCTTGGTGAGAACGGATTGTCACCAAACCCAAAGCTTGCAGCATCATTTGAACTTTCACGAAGGCTCATGAAAGAAGCGCTTTGTCGAGGTCCGTTACTTAAATCGCCACAGGAAACAAGTGAGTTTCTTATCGCTCATTTTCTTGGCAGACCATCTGAGGCATTTGTAGCCATCTTTCTGGATAACAGGCATAGGGTTATTACGGTCGAAGAGATGTTTCAAGGGACTATCAGTGGTGCACAGGTGCATCCAAGGGAGGTAGTACGATCTGCACTTCGATGCAATGCTGCTGCATGCATCTTTGCTCACAATCATCCTTCTGGTGTTGCTGAACCGAGTTCATGTGATAAAGCCTTAACCCAAAGTCTCATAACTACCTTAGCATTAGTTGAAGTGAGGGTACTCGATCACATTGTGGTTGCAGGTGGGATAACGGTGAGCTTTGCTGAGAGGGGTATGTTATGACGAAGCCTTTGTGGCCACCAGCGATGGTGGCCATTTTATTTAACTTAAATATTACTCACCAATGAATTGCGTAAAGTGCACTGATCGTGGATCAATGAAAAGATCGCCAACAGGGTGTGACCGTTCTACACGCTGAAGGTATCCTTTCTTATGGAGAGAAGCCAGTCGATTTCCAGATGCTGTTTTTTCGATACCGAGCTGAACGGCAAGATCCATCCCGGTGACAGTGCCGCCCGCCTCCAGAATAAAATTTAATGTTTCACGATCCTTTCCCGTAAGTCCGCCTACCGGTTCAGCATGCCTAAAATCATTTGAGGAGCCACTTACAAACATTGCAACATTCTGTGAAGCTGCGATATCACCAATCACACTTCGGGTATCTTCGTCTTCGCTACAAATAAAAAAGCTGAAATCGCCATATCGACCAGCTTTTATGTCCTCACCAATCGTTACTACCACGTCTCGCAATACTCTTGGGGTTGGGTGAACGGCACCGAGATGGAGAATACCAAGCATAGGGCCATGTCGACGGTTTTGGGGCATAAATCTGTTAACTACTTGAGCAGCATGGGGGTCATCCCAAACGGCAGATCCAGTACCTGCTGGAATAAACTTCACATCAAAATGTATCTTCTCAGACATTCGTTTTTCCAGGTACCTTGACAATTTAAGAATAGTTTACCATAATATCCACTGTCAGCTGTGGATACAGTGTTAATCAATAGTTTCAGGAGGGCATTATGAGCCAAAATCAAATAGAAATCACTATCATTGTTAATGGACAACCCATACCAGTGAAAGTTAACGTACATGCACCAATTCGTGTGGCTGTACTTCAGGCACTCCAAGGATCGGGTAATTCTGGGCAACCTATTGAGAATTGGGAACTGCGTGATGCTTCCGGCCAGATCATCGAAATTGATAAAAAAGTAGAAGATTTAGGCGTGACAGAAGGCGCAAAGTTATTTTTGAACTTAAAGGCTGGTGTTGGCGGCTAGTATGCCTCCTGTACAGTCTACAGATCTGACCGTTTCTCGGAAAAAATTTAATCGAGAAATAGCTGAATTTCGCTCTTTGGGGGAGCAATACCGCCAGCGAGGCTGGTTCTTAACACATGCCAAATACCCTCATGCGATGGTGATACTCGCAACACCAAAAGTTAAGCCAAGTATGATCCTTACAGGAGTCTCTTTTGATTACACTAATTATGATGCGATGCCTCCATCTGTTCGATTAGTCAATCCCTTTACCGGTGAGGCTTTTAAAAATTCTGAGCTACCAACGCAATTGATGCGTGCACTCCCAGAGCAGCACATAGCAGAGCAAATAATGGTACAACCTCAGCAACCATACATGCAAGCGTATGGACCGAATGATATTCCTTTCTTATGCGTAGCCGGCGTCCGTGAATATCACGAGCACCCTGGGCATAGTGGTGATCTTTGGGACATGCATCGACCATCAGGTGCTGGTAGACTCGTCAGAATTATAGAAATAATTTCTAAATATGGTCTTGAGACGATTACCGGCATTGGTATACAAATGATTCCCAAAATTTCATTCAACTTTGGTTCTCCTCCAAGATGAATACTTTTGATTCGATTCGCGAGTTCATTATTCCTCCGGATATTTGCGACGAGACGGATCTCCAATTGCGCTCTGCGGGTCGTGACGGCGCCGAGCGCTTTGTCCTTTGGAGCGGTGTAATAGACAAGGATTGTTTTTTGGTTAGAACGATACATGTGCCAAAACAAACCGCTTATCGCCTTCCTGAAGGCTTATGTGTTCGTGTGGAAGGGGATGAACTCCACCGCTTAAACGTATGGTTGTTCGAAAATGGCGAACGTCTTGGGATACAAGTTCATTCACATCCCTCTGAAGCCTATCACTCAGATACTGATGACACCTATCCAATCGTCACCACAAGGGGAGGTCTATCCCTAGTGGTTCCAGATTTTGGTCGGTATGGTGTTCGTGGTCGAAATACCGCTTTATATCGGTTGTCTAACTCCGGATGGAAGAAGGTAGCATCCACAGCTGCGCAGCAAATCTTGCAAATGGAAAAATAGCTATGGCAATACCAGACTACTTTAGACGCAATGCGGTTGCGATAGCCCAAGCTATATCTGGCTTGGATGAACAGCGACTTGAATCTTCCTTAAGTAACGTGTGTATTGGGGTAACAATTGCGCGAGATGCTAGCGGTAGAGAAGGTAGAGCGATAATCGATCTTTTAGTTCGTTTATTGGCGCGCCTATACCCAACAATCACAATTCGCGCTGAAGAAGATAAGGATTTTGTAGATGAAGCCAGAGCATTGGCATCCCGTATAAACCCACACATTGAATTATCGGGCACGCCAACCGTAGAGATAGTAATTGGTTCATCAAGGATACGACGTAGCACCCCACATCGAATTTTTGTAGGATCTAACGGTTGGGAGGCATTAATTTCTACAAGTCGTGCACAAGCATGCGGGGATAGTGATAATCCATTTGGCGCAGGCGTTGCAGCATGTTTGGCAGCGGCTAATTTATTCCGTTATATATTCTTGCCAGAAGCCCACCTAGATGAGAATTCAAAATACTCGATTCTTAATAAGGATCGAGCGGGGGGTAGTGTAACGAAAATTAAAGGAAATTTGGGTGACGTGGTTCTTGCGGGAGCGGGGGCCATTGGCAATGCAGCAGCTTGGTCATTAGCTCGTACGAATTTAAAAGGTACTGTTATGATTGTCGACCATGAATCAGTCGATTTGGGAAATTTACAGCGCTATATACTCGCTGAACGTAATGATGAAGGTAAGTCAAAAGCAGAATATGTTGCTGCAAAATTTAATGGGGTATTAAGTGCAAAAGCTTATTCAACTAAACTTGCTGATTTTTTAGAGAGAAAACATCATAAGGTTGATCGTCTTTTATTAGCGCTTGATTCTGCAAATCATCGGCGCGCTGCTCAGGCTTCATTGCCTCGTTGGATTGCAAATGCATGGACTCAACCCGGCGATTTAGGTGTTTCAGTACACGATTTTTTAAATGGAGCTTGTGTCTGTTGTTTATATCTGCCCAAAGGCACCATTAAAAATGAAGACGAGATTATCGCCGACTCTTTTAATGTTCCTGAGAGGCTTATGCAAATACGTACGCTACTTTATAACAATGAAGGCGCTCCACGGGAATTGCTTGAGGCCATTGCTGAAAAACGAAATGTCCCGTTAGAGAGGCTTCTCCCATTTGAGGGACGTCCCATTCGAACGCTTTACAGTGATGGTATTTGCGGGGGCGCTGTAATTCCCCTAGCCCAGATTGGAGCGCCAGCAGGTGACGTTCATGTTCCCTTGGCTCACCAATCTGCGCTTGCAGGAGTATTGTTAGCGGCTGCAGCGGTACAAAATGCACTGGGTGGTGTTAAAGGTAAAGGTAGTTTTATTACACGACTCGACGTAATGAGCTCGCTTCCAAAACTGCATTCACATCCAGCGGCCAAAGATCCTCGGGGGATTTGTATTTGTCAGGATAAAGATTATCGGGATACATACCAAAAGAAGTACTCTCGATGAATATAACCTATTTTACAAGCTTATTAATTTTCAACTTACAATCTTAATTTGACTCACCTCGGGCATGAGGAAGAATGAGTATCGCACCCGATCTGAGCTTATACCTGAGGCGCTGCGTCAATATACACATTCAAAAAACTAAATGCTTAACTAAAATTGCCTGATCTTTCCATTTTATTCAAACTTGATATAACATTCCTTCACATGTAGATGGGCACAAAATGAGGCCTTGAATGTGATTACAGAAATTAATAAAGCATTAATTACAACTAGTATATTAGTGCTACTAGTATTATTTTGGATGTACCATTTCTTGATTTTTGCTCAAAGCGGATGGAATTTTGCTTCTTATAACTTTATCTCAGTCTCTATAGACTATCTCAACAGCCTGGTATTCTCACTTTCTGCTGCTATTGTAATATTTATATTCACTGGAGGTATATTAAAAAAATATAACGACCTTGCGGTCCAAGAACAAACTCATATGATACGCCAAATAATTGAGAGTATTTTTCACACAAGACCGCCGTCTGACTTCAATTCGTTTGATTGGAAAACTTTAATGAAGACAAGCAAAAGAATTCGAATAAGCGTCCATTACTTGGATAGTTGGATCGATACCCACTCAACCGACATAAAGGACTTTTTCGTAAAGGGTGGATTGATGGAATATCACACTCCTAATCCCAATAATATTGTTCTCATACAAGCTATTGCCAGTAGGTTCCCAAAACTAGATCACGATAAATTAAAGATGAAAATCGAATCAAGTATAGAGAAACTTAAAGAACTTGCTACGGAAGCGGGAAAGGATGCGGATGTTGTATTAAAAAGTAAGTACCTAGAACATGTTCCATGGACTTGTATTATGATTTTTGACGATCTGGTTGTTATTTCTCCATATGAGCATTTTGTTAAAGTTGGTGTCAGATCCCCAGTCATACCATTGAATATTAAAGAAAGCACTGTATTGAATGAATGGGTAGATAGAGAGTTTAGTGTTGTAGTGTACAAGTCTTAGATTTATGGGCCGTGCGCACATCTCAGATGTGTTTCAAAAAACTTGCCAAGGGAAACACTTTGGCTATCCAGATTTTCAAATAACTACAAGTTTTCGGCAACTTGAAGGTTCGAGTAAAGTTTGCGTATCATATCCAGAGACACATTTGCGCATGCTTTTTTCTGTTATAATTTATCAAATAAATTATTCATCACAGGACTAATACATTATGGCGAAACAACGAATTTTCATAAGCTTTGACTATGACCACGACGAGGACATAAAGATTCTGCTAGTTGGACAAGCAAAATTACAAGACTCTCCATTTGACTTCAAGGATGCTTCAGTAAAAGAACCTATGACAGGTGATTGGAAAGAGAAGGTAAAAAATCGTCTAAAAAATTGTGACCAAATTATTATTCTTTGTGGCACTTCAACTAATACTGCCAGTGGGGTGTCTGCCGAACTCAAGATAGCGCAGGAACTAAAAAAACCTTATTTTCTCCTTAAAGGAAGATCTGACAAGACATGCGTTAAGCCCACTTCTGCGCTCAGCACAGATAGTATCTATAACTGGACTTGGCCTAATCTTAAGGCTCTGATTGGTGGTGCCCGATAAATGAGAAGAGCACTCGTCATAGGTATTGATAGATATCCAAAGGCACCCCTAACAGGTTGTGAAAACGATGCTGCATCGATATCAAGCGTCTTGCAGAAAAATGGAGACGGTTCACCAAATTTTGACATAAAACTAATTAGTAGTGATACAGACAATGTAACAAATGATGTAATCCAGACAGCATTGGATGAACTTTTCTCAAGAGAAGCAGAAACAGTCCTTTTCTATTTCGCTGGTCACGGAATAATTGACCCTGTAACAAACACTGGCCATCTTGTTAGCCAAGATGGCAAAAAAGGAAGTTGGGGCATGTCTCTCGTTGACTTGTTAGGAATGGCGAATGGCGCATCTCCTAGGATAAAATCGACTGTGATTGTTCTAGACAGTTGTAACTCAGGATTCATGGGAGAAATTGCTGCTATCAGTAAGGCTCAATCTTCAATTATTGGAAATGGGGTGACCATTCTTACAGCTTGTCATCGGGAACAGACCGCAGCAGAAACAAATGGTCAGGGATTGTTTACCAGCATGCTTCTAGATGGATTAAGTGGAAGTGCAGCAGATATTCTTGGTCGCATTACTCCCGCATCAGTTTATTCGCACATCGACCAAACACTTGGTTCATGGGAACAACGTCCAATATATAAAGCAAATGTGCAAACATTCGTTACTCTACGTCAAATAGCTCCTAAGGTATCACCAGATATTCTAAGACGCTTACATATCTATTTCATAAGTCCTACAGACCAATTTGCACTTGACCCATCTTTTGAGCCAGATAGAAATAATATTCCAACAAACCTGAGAGATATTCCCGTTAACGATAATAATGTACGTATCTTCAAAGAGTTACAGTTATGTAATCGCTATGGATTGGTCGTTCCAGTTGAAGCCGAGCACATGTACTATGCAGCCATTAACTCCAAAGCATGCAAACTGACAGCCCTGGGTGCACATTATCGTAGGTTAGCTGAATTAGGTCGTATTTAGACTTCTGGATCTAAAAATAAGACAAAAGCTGTATTATATACACCGAACGAGATCCGAGCTTTTACGTGAGGCACTACGTCATTACTTCTCGTGAGATAATAGCTATACTTTAGAAATGGCCAGGCACGTATTCTCTGAAAAGGTTGATTTAATTCATAAGTCGCGAGAGGCAATGCTTGCTGCGGTGCAAATTTATAATAATCCATTAATTACATTCAAAACGGAATCCTTCATTGTTTTGTCTATGATTGCATGGACGTATCTATTGCATGCATATTATCGAGGTCAAAAAATTGATTATAAGTACTTCCAACAGAAAAATGGCAGAAAGAAATACATTCGTAACCCCGGCGGAAGTCTGAAATATTGGGACGCCAAGGAATGCATTTCTAGATCTGAATGTCCTCTGGATCAACATGCAAAGAACAATATTAATTTTCTAATTGGACTAAGAAATCAAGTCGAGCATAAAAAAGCCTCTGGGCTGGACTCATATTTATCTGCTCGTTATCAGGCTAGTGCACTGAATTTTAATTTCTATATAAAGAAATTGCATGGAGAAAAGTATGCCCTTGATCAAAGTCTTGCGCTGAGCCTTCAATTCGCTGAACTAGATTACAAACAATCAGTAGCTTTGAAAGATAAAGAGAATCAAATTCCTTCGACAGTTATTTCTTATATCGCAGCTTTTGATAGCGAGCTTTCCGATGAGGAAATAAAAAATGATCGCTTTGCTTACAGATTACTTTTTACAAAAGTTGTGGCAAAACGTCAGGGTCAGGCGGATAGAGTCATAGAGTTTATTGATCCAAAGTCAGATATGGCAAAGAATATCGAGAAGCAGTATTGGGTAAAAGAGGAAACTGAAAAACCAAAACTATCTGCTACTCAGGTGATTGACCAAGTTCGGGGAGCGGGATTCAAGGATTTTGGTATGCATCAACATACAAAGTTCTGGCAAACCCACGATGGGAAGAATCCCGCAAAGGGTTTTGGAACCCTAGTTGTTAAAACTTGGTATTGGTACCAGAACTGGGTGGCCTACATAATTAAAGATTTAAGTGCTTAGTTGAAGTCCAAACAACCACCGCCGCCTGGCCCACCCTAACCCTTCGTACCCCACCGTTTCTCATTAACCATCCTCATCTGCTCTCTAGCGCGAGCATACTTCTGCAGATGCAGATCTCCCTTTATCCCATATTGTTCTACCGTGGATAGGGACTCTGTACTCTGGGAGAGTGAAGTTTGTATGTCTTTGGCCAGTTTTCTGCACTCTGTTCGAGGTGTGTCCCGATACGGTGCACAAAGCATTTTCTCTAGTCTTGACAGAATATAAAACTACGATGCTGTAGTAATATGGTATTATATTTAGCATCTCGTAATATAGCATTTCAGATTCATTTCTCAAGATGTCTAAACGCCACCGTAAGAAAAAGCGATATATACCGTATACACAAACTAAACGGTCATCGCTAGGTATGTCATATCTACCCACACAAGTAGCAAAGATAAATCTTAAAAATGTATTGATATCTGGATTCGCCACAGCTAATGCATTGCCAGGAGAAACGCTCCCCATACTTGTCCGCGCCTCAATTACTTCTGATGAGCGCGAATTCCATTTGTACATGGAAGGAATCGATCATCTACTCAGTTCAAAAGCAAAAGAGTCAGGCCACCTACTTTCACTCGATGCTTTTATTGGATTCGTTCTCATCATACACAAAGATGGAAGTGCCGAATTACATTTGAACGATACTCAAATGAGCATTGAGGTTCTCGCAAAGGGTGATGTGAAAGCTGGGCAGGCTGTGTATAGCAGTGATATAGGCGATATCCGGCGAGTTAAATACAATAACTTTACCTTCTCGCCCTCCGATAAGGTCTTTATCTGCTTCAAAGTGAGTTGGAAGTTCGGACTATTTTTTGATCTTGCCGATGAACGGGAACTGGACGTTGACAGAATGGAACGCGATCTGGGCTCACTCTATAGGCGTCTGAGGTATCAAGCCCTCTATGAGGCATTTGCTGACGAGACAACGGTCAATCGCATGACGAAAGCAGGATGGTTCCCATTCATTGAAATAATCGGTGGGGATTTCGACCCACTTCTCAAGGCGTACCAATCCGAGTTCAATATCGAAAACGAAGAAAAAGCCTTGGTAGAAAAGTTCAATGCAGAACGGATTGATCGGATCGCGGAACGATGGTGGCGAAATTCTATTCTTGCCAAACACAAGATCGTATTACAGGCAGGATTGAATGCATTCAAGGGAGGCGATACTGTTTCTTGCATAAAGAACATAATGACCGAAATTGAGGGTGTTCTTGTTGACGTTCAGCTGGCTGAAAAGGGATCAACCGCAAAAACGGAAGAACTCCTTAAGCATGCCATAGAAAAAGGCATCAAAAAGGCCGGTGGTGAGGCCACACTCTTCTTCCCCTCGGACTTTCTGGAATATTTGCTCAAAGTGGCGTATGCGAACTTTAATCCAAACGCACCGACCGAGGCTGGCGTTTCCCGTCATACGGTTGGGCACGGAAGAGCCGAGGGAGGAGCATATACATCCGCACGTTCGCTCCAAGTGATACTCACTCTCGATCAAATTGCCTTTTACTTGTAGGGGTTCTCATAACCCAAGTATTCTCTTCATTTATGAGCTTGAATAGCTTCTTAGAAAATAGGGATGGTTCTGCTATCTTGGTTCGAGGTCTGTCCCGATACGGTTCGCTGTAGGGAAATATTGCGCTACTGGCACATCATCCAGTCTTCACCCTATTGGACTCGGTCGCTACGCTGCATGGATGCAGATTTCTAATAATAGTCTTGATGAATTTATTATGCTCTATAAGGCAGAATTCAGGAGAGACATCTCTCAGCAGGATGCACTTGAAATGGCAACGCGCCTTATTAACCTTTATCAGATTATCTATCGTCCATTACCTGGGGAACTTAATGCCTTTACGCCGCCATTGAAAAATTATCATGCCCCTGATGTTTCTGTTCAAGATGCCGAATAATTGCTAGTGTTTGAAGAAGATCAGGGTCGCGCGCCTGGTATAAGGTTCTAATTCTGTCCAGAGCAGCGCACAGTATTTGACGGTCAGCGTTTTTTGAAAACAAGATGAATGGTTCTTTGGCTTCAATGCTGACTTTTTTATCTAGTAGTACAAGATTCGAACTCATCGAACGGGCAATATTCCATTTTGTCTCTTCGTTACCTGATTGAAACCAAGAAATGGCGTTATTGTTGAATGACACGATGTTTTCAGCAGGTTCTAACCAAGACTCTCCTTTCTCTATCGTCGCGAGCCGTTCACGAATTATTCCCTGCTCTTCAACTAAGGATTTGCGCTGAGTTGCGTACTCCTCATCATTTAGCAGATCGCGAATTCTGAGAGAAGTCAGGTTATTTATCGCCCTAGTCGTATCTTCAAGTGCACGCTGAACAGTCTTCACCTCAATCACTTTTCCCTCTGCCATGACGCCTCTTAACTTGCGGATCTCTTTTATTGCCCAGAGATGGAGCTTTTCCGGAGGCCTGTGTTCTTCAAGAAATTTTAAAAATGCTACGTCGATCACGTCTGAAGTAGCACTTCTCTGGGAACAATTATAATCCATTCGTTTCTTTGTGCAGTGGTAATAAATATAGTGGTATCCATACCGATTGATCTTCTCTTCAGCGGTAATTGATAAGCCGCACTCACCACAACGAATCAGCATTCGATATGCAAAGACTCGTTTCTTTGGCGGGAGTTTTCCGAAACGGCTCAAGTGCCGCTGTACTTCCGCAAACTCCTCTCGGGTAACCATAGGCTCGTGCGCCCCTGGATATGTGTGCCCGTCCCACTCCAAAATGCCCGCATAGAACGGATTCCTGAGTAAACAGTGAATGTTGCCTACTGAAAGATACTTGCCCCCTGAGCGCTTCCTGAGTCGTGTTTTTAGGCCCAAGATTTTTACCTCTTCTGCGAGTCTTCGCACGGAGTAACCACCAGTTAAAGCTAGGTCGAATATCCTGCGTACAAGTAAAAACCGGTCAGGGTCCTTGAGGATTGTCTTAGTTGTAGGGTCATTGATATATCCAATCGGTGCAGCGTTTGGTCTCCAGCCATGGGCGATTTTGGCGCGATTTCCTCGCTTCACATTTTCACTGAGACTGTCTACATAGTACTTGGAATAGCCGAAAATAATCGAGAGCATGAACTTTCCCTGTGAGTTGTTCTCGAAACTGAACGTCGAGAATTTGATGTCCTTTAAGATGTTCTTGTCGAGAAGATAAATAATCCGACCGCCATCAACGGAATTACGCGCCAGCCTGTCCGGATGCCAAGTGATGATACCGTTCGCATCTCCACGTTCAATTCGAGCTAACATTTCGCTAAATATAGGACGCCCGGGAGCCTTGGCGCTGAACGACTCCTTGAATATTTCCACAACCTCGATGTCATTCCGTCCAGAAAAAGCACGCTCCAGCTCTTCGCGCTGGGATTCAATAGAGAGAATTTGGCGATCCTCCGATTCACTGGATTTTCTGCAATAGATAAAATATTTCATTGTATTTGATATATATATCAATTTAACGCATAAACCAAGAATGTCACGTAGACGAAACCTTGCCGGGATAGCACATTTTCACCCCTCCACGGTTTATTCACCTGCGCTAGCCTTTACGAATGATCGACGACGAAGCAAGGAAACAACAAAAAGATATCTCAACCGTATCGCGACGTTTGTCCGATGGTGGCTTACTTGAGCTAATTTACGATAATAATACGCATAGAACTGCTTTCGCTATTTATCGAAACGGCGAGGGCTTGGTTGTAAATTCTCTGGATACGGATACCGGCGAGCGGTTGGTTCCGGTACCAGCCACTAATAACCTCATCAAGCATGGTGCGCTACTACTACCGAATAAGCCAGAGCCTTTCACCTCGACTGAGAAACTTATAGAATCAATACAGTCATATCTCTTTCGCTATGTTGATCTGTCTGAACGGTTTCAGAGGATTGCCAGCTACTATGTACTACTTACCTGGGTCTATGATGCCTTCAATGAATTGCCATACCTTCGACTTCGGGGTGACTTCGGATCAGGCAAGACGCGGGCACTCATTGTGATTGGTTCATTGTGTTATAAAACATTTTTTGCGAGCGGTGCTTCAACGGTCTCGCCGATCTTCCATACTCTCGATACATTTCGCGGAACCCTGATATTTGACGAAGCTGATTTTCGTTTCAGCGATGAGAAATCTGAATTAGTCAAGATATTCAATAACGGGAACGCTAAAGGCTTTCCTGTCTTACGTACCGCAATATCAGTGAAGAAGGAGTTCGACCCAAGAGCCTTCACTGTCTTTGGTCCCAAGATAGTGGCTATGCGCCGATCATTCGAGGACCAGGCACTAGAGAGTCGCTTTCTGACCGAGGAAATGGGACAGCGAAGCCTGCGAAACGATATTCCAATCAACCTGCCTGATATACAGAAAGTTGAAGCTGAGTTCTTGCGTAGTCAGCTTCTTATGTACCGCTTTCAAAATCTCGAACGTATCAGGGTCAATAAGAATTTGGTTGATCCTTCACTGTCCCCACGACTCAATCAGATCCTTGTACCGCTACTCTCGATTATTGATGATGAGCGGCTACAGGAAGAAGTGCGTGAATCGGTGAAGACATTTGACCAGGACCTCTATGCGGAACGTTCTGCATCCGCAGAAGCTGGCATATTGGAGATTCTCACAGATATCTACTCGAAGAAAGGTCAGGTTAATATTGCCGTATCTGAGGTCAGTGCTGCCTTTATCAGTAGATTTGGACAAGAATATGAGAGGCCGATCACGAACCGGTTTATAGGCGGTATCCTACGAAAACGACTGCGCCTTCTAACGTATAAAAGTCACGGGGTATACGTGGTACCCGCAATTGAAAAATCAAAAGTGGATCAACTATGCATCCGGTATGGAGTTATTGAGAGGAGTATCGACGCTTATGAATAGCTCAAACATCTGGGGGACAAGGGGACGAAAAAAATAATACTTAGTGACCGCTACGTTTGTGTATTCCAATATGGCTTCTCCATAGTGCTCATCTCCCTGGCTTAAAAATCTACGTCCCCTCGTCCCCTTGTCCACCCGATATGTCCACATTGGCACGTTTTCACCTCTAGGTTCTTCGGGCGTATCCGCGAAAATGAGAATGTTCGTCTGGCATTTAACTTAACGACAGATGAACGAAAGATCTATGCAAAAGGAAAAAACAAACATCCTGTGCTATCTGCGTACTCACAGACGAGTCTGGGGGCTGACTGGCAGAGAGTTGGCAGGCCTCATCGGGCTACAGAGCGTATCGCATATGTCCCGAATCGAGCACGGCAAACGCACCCCGAAAGTCGAGGTTGCGCTTGCGTGCCAAGTGATCTTCGGGATACCCCCGTCAGAGATGTTTCCCCATGTCTACACCTTGGTTGAGGATAGGGTCATGAGGAACATCTGTAAGCTTCACTCGGCGTTGGAAAAGACTACCAGCCTTTCTGGTTTGCGCAAGCGCGAGCTTTGTGAGATGGCATTGAAGCGAGCTAATGGAGAAAGTAACTCTCTTGAACGAATATGAATGACGCAAAACCACAAAATCTCGTGCTTTCAATTTATCCGTTCAACCGAGGGTTCTCATTCGTATTATTCGAAGGTCCAGAAAGTCCTTTCGAGTGGGGTGTAAAGGAAATAAGGGACAAGCATAAAAACAGTAGAACACTCGAAGAAATTAAAAAGTTAATTGATCAGTATCGTCCTGAAGTGTTGGTCATTGAACAGACGTGCGATGACAGCTCGCGCCGCAACGCTCGAATTCGAAAGCTCTACCGCATGTTAATCCACTTCGCAAAGGCGGAGTACGTCGATTTGTATCGTTGTTCCCGAAATGACGTTAAAAAGTGCTTCGCATCTGTCGGTGCTAGCACTAAATACGAGATCGCCAAGGCAATTACAACTCAGATACCAGCCTTCGCTCATCGAATTCCTCGCATCAGAAAACCATGGATGAGCGAGGACCCGAGGCAGAGCTTATTCGATGCTGCCGCACTTGGCCTCACCTACTTTGCCCAGGGAATTCGAAGTCCTTACGCAGACGACGTTTTGTGATGAGAAGTCCTCCTTGCTACTGAGGAGCACCGAATCCACGGTGTTCCTGACGTGGCAAAGGAGGCGAGTATGAAAACAGATAGTTCATTCAAGAGGTCCGACATATATGTACGGGTGACAGAGGAAATAGTACGGGCGATTGAAGTAGGAGTTAAGGATTATAAGATGCCTTGGCATCAGGTAGCTGGCGCAGGACTGCCAAGAAACGCATCGACCGGCAATTTCTATCACGGAGTTAACACCATAGCTCTGTGGGCTGCTGGTCAGGTTCGAGGTTATAGACTCCCATACTGGGCAACATTCCTGCAGTGGGAGAAGCTCGGTGCCAATATAAGGCGTGGCGAGAAAGCATCATTCGTTGTCTTCTACAAGCGTGAAGAGTTGACAGCAGACGGTGAACACCGCGATGATGCAAGGGAAGCACGAAGCATCTACCGAGGTTCCTGCGTCTTTAATGCCGAACAGGTTGATGGTTGGTCCCACCCAATTCCGATCTTTGAAGATCGCACTGAAAAGATTCAAGCTGTTGATAGTTTCATTGAGTCTCTTGGTGCTGATATTAGTTATGGTGGCGAGGTCGCTGCATACAATATGATCCTTGACCGGATTCGTATTCCGGAGCGGCAAAGGTTTACCGGAACTGATACATCAACTGCAACTGAAGCGTTCTACTCAGTCTTGCTCCATGAACACATACATTGGACAGGGCACTCGAAGCGGCTTAATCGTGACCTTTCAGGACGGTTCGGTGATAGCGCCTACGCTATGGAAGAGCTTATTGCAGAGATTGGTGCAGCGTTTCTCTGTACCGATCTTGGTATTAGCGTTCATCCGAGGCAGGACCATGCTGCCTATGTAGCGAATTGGCTCCTCGTCCTTCAACAGCAGAAAAAGGCGATCTTCACAGCCGCAAGCACAGCAACGGCGGCATGCCGTTTCCTCGGGGAGTTAGCAACGGCGAAAACTAATGGAGTCACATGTACTTTGTAGTGGTTTTTTACTTTGCCCCGGTCAGAAATGGCCGGGTTTTTATTTACATTGCTGCTGATTCGACTAGCAGTGTGCACCAATGTGGTGTAATGTGATGCATAGACAATCTTGGGGCTCGCCCATGGCAAAGAAACGAAAGGAAAACAGACCCATGAAATCCACATCGGCGCTCCGCGCTTCCGTCAGTTTTCCACCCGATCTATACCACACTATTGAAAACCTCGCGAAGCAAAAAAAGGTCTCGGTCGCTTGGGTTATTCGGGACGCGACGGAGAAGTATGTCGCGGATCAGTGGCCACTTATCTGAAAGGAAGTTATGAGTGACAGAATGAAAACCAAGAAAACAAAAATTAAAGCGCTCACCACCAAGGTCCCCCGCTCACAAAGCGGTCGCTTCACTAATTTAGATCAAAACAAATTGCGTGGCGGTTACTACACGTCATCAGAGGTCGCGGCATGGCTTTGTGCATGGGCAATTCGATCACCAAAAGATCGTGTTTTAGAACCTAGCTGCGGTGATGGGGCCTTCCTTGAGGTCGCTGCTAAGCGTTACGCAGAATTGGGAGCTCGTCCCCAGACGATAGCTAATCGTCTTACAGGTATTGAAATCGTTGCTAAAGAAGCAGACCACGCCCGAGCCAGATTGAAAGGCCTGCTTGGCAAACGCGCCGGTGATGTGGTGGAGACCGCTGATTTCTTCGGGTGGTGGCAAGGAAGCAAACAACCAGCTTTTGATGCGGTCGTCGGCAATCCCCCCTTTATCCGCTATCAAACCTTTCCGGAACTACATCGCAACCGGGCTATGGCGATCATGGGTGTGCAGGGACTATCTCCAAATCGACTTACTAATATATGGGTGCCCTTCGTTGTCGCTGCCGTCGCCAGCTTGCGTCAAGGCGGTCGTCTGGCTTTGGTGCTGCCGGCCGAATTACTCCAAGTGACCTATGCTTCACAGCTTCGCACTTATCTGACCGACCGATTTGCTCGCATCGACATCGTGGCCTGTAATGAGCTTTTCTTTGAGAAGGCTGAACAAGAGGTTGTGTTGTTGCTGGCAGATGGTCTATTGGCTGCTGCATCGGAGACAAACCAATGCCGAGTGACCATGACTGAAACTCGCACGCTTGCAGAAATTACGAACCGTCAACCGGCCGTCGTGCTGGCTAATGCACAGCCTAAGACTGTCCGTCATGATAATGAGAAGTGGCTAAAATATTTTTTGACCGAGCAAGAAATTACTTTTATGCGGTCGCTGCGCGACGCATCGGTTACCACAAATCTATCCAGCCATGCCAGCATTGATGTCGGTGTGGTGACGGGTAAGAACGAGTTTTTTGTGTTAACCAGTGAACAAGTCGCCTCGCTAAAATTGGAGAGCTATACCACTCCGCTAGTATCGCGATCCATCCATCTCAAGGGTGCGCGAGTCGGTAAAGCAGATTGGAAAGCTATGGCGTTAGCGGGTGATCGTGTACACCTGCTGCACCTAGCGCCCATCAATGGCGCTAAGTTGTCTGGCCCTCTCGCCAAATATATCCGATTTGGTGAAAGCAATGAGGTCAATAAAGGTTTCAAATGTTCCATCAGAGCGCCCTGGTATGCTGTACCCTCCGTCTGGACGCCGGATGGCTTCCTCTTCCGTCAGATTTATGATTTCCCGCGCATGGTGCTAAACCAAGCTGGCGCGACTTCGACCGATACAATCCACCGGCTTTCCTGCAAAGTAGATAAGCCAGAACGGGTCATCGCAAATACCTACACTTGGCTGACGGCAGCGTCAGCCGAGATTGAGGGTCGTAGCTATGGCGGCGGAGTTCTCGAACTGGAACCGACAGAGGCCGAGCGGTTGCTGATGCCAGCAGTCCTTAACGGTGCTATGCCGCTAGTGGAATGTGACCGGCTTACTCGTGAGGGTCGACTCGATGATGTGTTGAAAGAGAATGCTCGTATCGTCCTAATGGGCAGTATGGGATTATCAAAAGCTGACTGTCACTTGCTGCGAGATATCTGGACGAAGATGCGTGATCGACGGATGGCTCGTCGTAGGCGCGGACCTGTTGCTGTCTCGGCCGACACCACTACATGACAGAAGATCCAATCAAGGCTGCAGCTCGTATACGTGTCGCCGAGTTGGTTCGGAACTTCCGCCAGAATGAACCTGATTATCTCCGTGCAACTTACAACGAGACACAGGCACGCACAGAGTTCATCACACCTCTGTTAGAAGCATTCGGTTGGGATGTTCACAACGCTGCAGGTCATCCAATGGCTTTCCGAGAGGTGATCGAGGAAGCGACCGTCGAAGTCGGCGATGAGCGGCTATCCAAAAGGCCGGATTACGAGCTACGGTTAGCTCGACAGCGTAAGCTCTTTGTCGAGGCCAAGAAGCCGAGTGTCCATATCGACCACAATCGTGAGCCTGCATTCCAGACTCGCCGCTACGGTTATTCGGCAAGCTTACCGATTGCTATCCTCACTAACTTCCACCAGCTCGCTATCTATGACTGCCTGCCCACACCGGCGCTTACCGATGAAGCTCATGTTGCCCGACTTTTGCTTGTCCGATACGATGACTTCGATGCACGTTTTGATGAGCTGTGGCCGCTTTTGTCACGCCAAGCGATTTATTCCGGCGACTTCGACCGACGTTTTTCAGTTGATGCCACAAGGCGTGGGGCCGCACAATTCGACGATTTCTTCCTTAGTCAGGTTCGGTCTTGGCGAGAGCGCCTTGCCGTTGATATTCATGCCAACACTCCTGGTCTTAGCTCGGTAGAGCTGACTTATGCCGTCCAGCTTTTCCTATCTCGCATCGTCTTTCTACGCGTCTGCGAAGACAGGGAGATCGAGCGTTACGAGACGCTAAAGAGATTACCGGCTGCCAACACTTTTGACGCACTGATGAACGAGCTACGGCGTGCAGATGAGTTTTATGATTCCGGCCTGTTCCGCCTGTTAGACGATTTTCAGCTTGGCATCCGTATTAGTGATGAAGTTCTGCAGAACATTATCACGGAGCTGTATTACCCGCAGAGTCCTTACACCTTTGCTGTCGTCGAGACTGAAGTGTTAGGGGAAATCTACGAGCAATTCCTGGGCGAGGAAATAACTGTCACGGGTGGCGCTGTCGAAATCGTTAGCAAACCAGAGGTCAGGGAGAGTGGTGGGGTGGTGGCAACGCCACGCTACATCGTAGACGCTATCATGGAACGCACGCTGGTACCGGCGCTGGCCGGAAAGCGTCCTGCCGATCTTGCCGGATTCACCGTAGCAGATATCTGCTGTGGGTCCGGGATTTTCCTGCTGTCCGCATACGAGTTCATCCTAGATCACCACCTGAGCTGGTATATGGCTAACAACCGCGTCAACCATATTGGCCGGACCATCTATGAGACTACTGCGGGGCAGTGGTGGCTGACCTACGAGGAGAAGAGGCGAATCCTATTGGCCCATATTCGCGGTGTCGATATCGACACTAACGCTGTGGAGGTCGCACGCTTCAGCTTGCTTCTGAAGTTGATCGAGAATGAGACAGCCATTGGCTTACGCGATTACGTGAACCAGCGGGAGACACCTGCTCTCCCATCATTAAACGATACCGTCCGTTCCGGGAACAGTCTGGTCACTCAATCCGAGTGGACAGATGTATGTGGACCCATGCCGATCGAGTTGAACGATAAGGTGAACCCCTTTACCTGGACGGAGGAGTTTCCCACCGAAATGAACCGAGGCGGTTTCGATGTGATTGTCGCCAACCCGCCATACATCCGTATCCAGAATATGACCGTTTATTCTCCCGAAGAGGTTGCATTCTACAAGAGCCCTGATTCTCCATATTCGACAGCGCGTCAGGACAATTTTGACAAATACGCACTCTTCATTGAGCGTGCGCTAACACTTCTGCGGCCTGATGGCCGTCTTGGCGTTATCACCCCACACAAGTTCATGACCACCCATGCTGGTCGTGCGCTTCGACGCCTCATATCTGCAACCCGACTTCTGGAAGAGGTCGTTCATTTCGGGATAAAGCAAGTCTTCGGTCGCAATATCGCCAACTACACCTGCATCCTGGTGCTCGACCGGCGAGGTCGCAATTTCGTGCGAGTTGTGCGTCCGGGACCGCTGGAAGCTTGGCGTTATGGTGAACCGGGAAATACAACTGAAATCGCAGCTGCTACACTGGGTGAAGCAAATTGGCTATTTGCCGATGCTGATACCAGTGCGCTCTTCGAGCGGGTGCGAGCAGCCTTTCCTGATAGATTGGAGCAACTTGCCGAAATTTTCGTTGGTGTGCAGACAAGCGCCGATGATATCTACATCTTTGTAGCCACAGGGGAGACAGCGAGCACGGCCACACTCCATTGGAATGGACGTGACTGGCCTATAGAAAAGGAGCTCTTGCGACCTTGTCTGCACGACGTGCAGCTGTTCGCATATGCCCGGCCACAGCCGAATGCATGGATGATATTTCCTTACGAAATAGTTTCCACAGAAACCCGTACGGTGGCGCGGCTTATACAACCAGCAGATATGTTGCGTCGTTTCCCAGGCTGCCTAGCCTATCTGGAAGCACGCCGGGACGAACTGAACGATCGCAACATTGTCGGCGGTTCTGCAAGAGATCGTCAGTTCTATCAGTTCGGGAGATCGCAGAGCCTGACCAAGTTCGACAGCCCTAAGATTATTCTGCCAATCCTATCGGTTGAGCCACGTTACGCTTATGACGACGCTAACATCATAGTGACTGGAGGCGGTAACGGTCCTTATTACATGATCTGCCCGCGTTCGGGCGTTGCAATCAGCAATTACTATCTGATGGCCGTGCTAAATCACCCACTAAGCGAAGCATTCGTGCGGACCAACACCAGTCCGTTCCGGGGCGGTTATTACTCTCACGGCAAGCAGTTCATTAAAGACATACCGATACCTGTGCCGTCAGATCTAGACCGTACTGCCATTGATGCATTGGTAGCGCAAATGATCGATGCCCTGGATGCCGTCGCAACCGCCAGAACACCGCACCAGAGAGTCGTTTGTGAACGACAGGCCAATGAAATTCGTACGCAGATCGAGTCTCGTGTAACTAGTTTGTTTAATCTCTCGGCTGCTGATATGGATGTTGTCCGCGCTGTACCTGTTCCGGACTGAACAAATAGTAGAAGTTTAAGATGAGACTTTCGGAATCGACGTTTAGAAATTCCGCCTCTTGCGCTATGCTTCAATTTGAGCTGTATTAGACTGTAGTAACTGAAAAGTAAGGAGTACAAATGACGAAAGAATCGGTTAATAAACGTGTCGGCATTTGGATTCGAGTTTCTACCGAGGACCAAGTTAGAGGCGAGAGTCCAGAACATCACGAGCGCCGAGCACGTCATTATGCCGAAGCAAAAGGCTGGGATGTAATCGAGGTCTATCGCCTCGATGCAATCTCGGGTAAAACCGTAAAGGAGACCCCGGAAGCCAAGCATATGCTCGAAGACATTCGGTCCGGTCACATTTCCGGGATCATCTTCTCGAAGCTCGCTCGATTGGCACGCAATACAAAGGAGCTTCTCGAATTCGCGGAAATCTTTCGAGAGTGTAATGCCGACCTGATCTCGCTCGCGGAATCGATTGATACGTCAACTCCCGCTGGGCGTCTCTTCTACACCATGATCGCGGCGATGGCCCAGTGGGAACGCGAAGAGATCGCTGAACGCGTTGCGGCGTCTGTCCCAATCCGTGCAAAAATGGGCAAGTCCTTGGGTGGTCAAGCTCCTTACGGCTACCAATGGAAGGACAAGAAGCTCATTCCAGACGTGAAGGAAGCTCCGATCCGCAAACTGATGTACGAGCTATTCCGGGAGCATAAGCGGAAAAAGGCGGTTGCCCGTATCCTCAACGAGAAAGGATACCGAACCCGGAATAACTCGAAATTCTCGGATACCACAGTTGACCGCCTCTTGCGTGACCCGGTCGCCAAGGGTATTCGCCGAGCAAACTACACACGCTCGAATGACAGCAGTAAAGCCTGGGAGTTGAAACCCGAAAATGAATGGGTGCTTATAGAAGTGGAAGCTATCGTCCCCGAAGAACTCTGGAGCGAATGTAACGCGGTTTTAGACGCTCAACGCGAAAAAGGGAAGCGTATAACTCAGCCGACCCTTCATCTTTTCGCAGGGCTCACCTACTGCGCTTGCGGGCCGAAGATGTATGTCCTATCTAATAGCCCCAAGTACACTTGCCAGAAGTGCCGGAACAAGATTCCCAAAGATGACCTCGAAGCTGTTTTTATCGAACAGATCAAACACTTCTCAGTTTCATCGGATGAGATAAACGCACACTTGGAACGGGCGAACACCACTATTCATGCGAAAGCCGAACTTCTCAAGGTCCTTGAATCTGAGCGCCAGAAGCTCGCCGGAGAGATCGACAAACTTCACGAACTCTACCAATCCGGAATGATTGACAAGCTCGGATTCGGTGCGAAATACCACCCATGGGCCGACCGCCTCCGTCAACTTGATGACGAAATCCCGGCCTCACAGGCCGAACTTGATGTAATCAAGATCAGCCAGCTTTCTGAGGAAGAAATCATCACAGGTGCTAAAGACCTCTACGAACGCTGGCCCAAGTTCCCGAACGAAGAAAAACGTAGGATTATCGAAGCCATCACCGAGAAGATCATCATTGGGAAGGACGAGGTTGAAATCAACCTCTACTATGCCCCTCCGGCTACGCCGTCGGGGCATAGTAATGGAACCCCAAATAAATCAGGGGGGAACGTTCCCCCTACGACAACCCCCTCAAACCGCAGCAATAGAGCAATGAATCCTCAGGGGTTCATTGCGGCAATCAGTTGAAACCGGGCGGGGAACTCTGCCTGATGGGCGGCACGGGAGATCGTGATCCTGCCGGATTCGAGCGGCTCGCGCAGCACTTCGAGTACCTTGCGGTCATATTCGGGTAATTCATCGAGAAACAGCACGCCGTTATGGGAGAGCGAAATCTCGCCCGGGCGAGGATGACTGCCACCGCCGACCAGCGCGATGGCCGAGGCGGTGTGGTGGGGGCTGCGAAACGGGCGTAGACCCCAGTTCGGAACGGTGAAGCCCTGATGACTGATCGAATATATCGCCGCGGTTTCAATAGACTGGTTTTCGTCCATTGGTGGCAACAGGCCGGGCAGCCGTTCCGCGAGCATCGTCTTACCGGTGCCGGGAGGGCCGATCATTAACAGGTTGTGGCCGCCGGCCGCCGCAATTTCGATCGCACGCTTGGCCTGATGCTGGGCGCGTATATCTGCGAGGTCCGGGTAGATCCGTGGAGCGACCTGTCGCTCGCTGACATAAACAGGGACAGGTTGGTTGCCGGTAAGGTGATTACAGACATGTAATAAATGGCTCGCGGGGTGTATCGCCAGTTCCGGGATCAGTGCGGCCTCGTCTGCATTGCTTTGCGGCAGGACCAGGCGGCGGTTTGCCTGACGCGTTGCCTTGGCCATCGGCAGGCAACCGTGTACGGGGCGCAGTTCCCCGGTCAGCGCCAGTTCTCCGACAAATTCATATTGTTCGAGCACGGCCATCGGTAACTGCCCGGAGGCAGCGAGGATGCCTATCGCAATCGGCAGGTCATAACGGCCACCTTCCTTGGGCAGATCAGCGGGGGCGAGGTTGATGATGATCCGGTGCTGCGGATACTCGAAATGATTATTCAGCAACGCGCTGCGTACGCGATCCTTGCTTTCCTTGACCGCGGTTTCCGGCAAACCGACTATCGACATGCCGGGCAGCCCACGAGACAGATGGACCTCAATGGTAACCTGGGGTGAATTTATGCCGGCGAGTGCGCGGCTGTAGACAATGGCAACTTCCATGAGCATATTCCTTTATGCATGAGTGAATCTTCCGTGTTGTTGTACAACTAACCTGCTTTTTTCTTCTCCAGCTCCGCTTCCAGTTTACCCAGCTTTGCCTCCAGCTCTTCCAGCAGCGCCCGGGTCCTGGCCAGCAAGGCGGTTTGTACTTCAAATTCCTCGCGGGTGACCAGATCCATACGTGCGAGCGTCGCTGAAAGTGCGGCCTTCATGTTTTTCTGGATGTCCACTTTTGCCTGTTGCATATCTTCCGGCAGCAAGCGGGTAAATTGCTGTACGACTTCGTCAAATTTTTCAGGTTTAAACATGTGGATATGTTAGCAGCGACGCCGCGATTCTGCTGAAAAAATTATCATGAAGATGCCTTTGGTGCGGGGCGAAACAGAGGCATATATAAATATTTGGAACTTAAAGTTGTATAAATTAGTCAGAGTAAATTGTGTTTTTAATACAATGAGTATTAAAAACAACAAATTTATGGTAAATTATCAACCGTAGTAGAAAAATTTTTAAAACCAAGGAGTTACTAAAGAATGAACAAGTTTTCAAAGCTCGCATTATCAACAGTTGTTGCAATTATGCCTTTTACAACAATGGCGCAGGATGCAGCCCATACATTTAGTGGTAATGTAACATTGACCTCTGACTACGTGCTGAGAGGCCAGTCACAGACAGAAAACAATCCTGCAATCCAGGGTGGATTTGATTACAACCATGAGTCCGGTCTGTATCTGGGTACATGGGCTTCCAACGTCAGCTTCGCTGATGGTCTGGAGATCGATGGCTACGGCGGTTTTGCCGGTGAACTGGCAAATGGCCTGGGTTGGGACGTTAAGGGCATCTATTACGCCTATCCTTCAACCGATTCCGGTGAAGACTATATGGAATTCGGCCCGAGCCTGAACTACACCTTTGGTGGTGACTTCGAACCGACCGTCACTGTAGGCGTGCTGTATTCTGATGACTACCAGCTGAACTCCGGTGAAGCCTACTGGGTATACGGCGATCTGGATGTAACCCTGCCAAACGAATTCGGTCTGGGTTTCCATGTGGGTAACCAGAGTGTGAAGAACGAACTGGTCTGGGGTAGCCCGGATTGGATGGAATACAATGTCAGCCTGTCCAAGACACTGGGTCCTTTGGATTTCAGCATTCAGTATACGGATACCGACCTGAATGCTACCGAGTGTTTCGGTGGCGCCAACATCTGTGACGAGCAGGTTGTATTCTCGATATCAGGTGGTTTCTAAGGTATAGCCTGAACCGGACCAACACTCCCCCCCGTTGGTCCAGAGCAAGCGGGCCCCGATCGATGCGAATCGATCGGGGCTTTTTTATTTATAGTCCTGCATTTTGTATAAATATGACACTGTTGCGTCCAGCTCAGCACCGAATCTGTGCACGGCATATAGTTAGCGCACCAAAATGATCCGCTAATTGTTTTGCATTGCGCCATTTTCAATTACAGTAGTTTCTCAAGAGTTTGTATCTCCTTGTATTTAAAGTAATAACTATTAGTGGCACGCTTAATGCTAAACATAGGCCAGCAGTTCCACACTAATCAACATGGAGATATCGTCATGAAAAAGCTGTTTGGCCTGATCGCTGCAACTGCAGCACTCGCGCTACCGGCCGTCGGGTCAGCGCAGGATTCACCTCATTCCTTTACGGGTAATGTCACACTGGCGTCAGACTACCTGTTCAGGGGTCAGTCACAGACGGATAACAACCCGACTATCCAGGGCGGTTTTGATTATGCCCACGAAGCCGGGCTTTACCTGGGTACCTGGGCTTCCAACATCAATTTTGCCGGCGGTATGGAAATAGACTACTACGGTGGTTTTACCGGCGAAATGAACGGGTTCACCTTTGACCTGATGGGTATTTATTACCTTTATCCTTCCAGCGGTGAAGGTACAGGCGTGGATTACTGGGAAATCGGGCCGAGCGTCAGCTATACCTTTGGTGGAGAGCTGGCACCGACACTGGGCGTAGGTTTGATGTATTCCGATGATTTCTCATTCAACAGCGGTGAGTCCTACTGGACGTATGCTGACCTGGGTTTCACCCTGCCAAATGATTTTGGTCTTGGGTTCCATATCGGCAACCAGACTATCGATGATCCTGTGGCCTGGGGTACTCCGAGCTGGATTGAATACAACGTGAGTCTGTCCAAGGCACTCGGTCCCTACAATTTCGGTGTGAAATTCTCGGATACTGATCTTGAACCCGCTGAGTGTTTTGGTGGCACCAATCTGTGTGACAGCACGGTTGTCTTCTCGGTATCAGGTAGCTTCTGATACGCGACGACACGAGGCAATTAAATCAGCCCTGACCGGTGAGTATCGGTCAGGGCAAGTACAAAAAGTGGAGGACACACAATGAAACTGGTATCAGCAATAATCAAACCGTTCAAGCTGGATGACGTACGCGAGGCCTTGTCTGCCATCGGGATACAGGGAATGACTGTAACCGAGACCAAGGGTTTTGGTCGGCAAAAAGGTCACACAGAACTTTATCGTGGCGCGGAATATGTCGTCGATTTTCTGCCGAAGGTAAAACTGGAAGTGGCCGTCAGTTCCGACAAGGTAGATGAGGTCATCGCCGCCATCGTCAAGGCGGCCAATTCCGGCAAAATCGGAGACGGTAAAATATTTGTATTTGATTTGGCACAGGCGGTCCGGATACGTACCGGCGAAACTGGCAACGACGCACTATAACTGGCATCGAGGAAGAAATAATATGTCACATTTAATCAAACATGCATTTCTGGATGCATTCAAGAACAGGATGGCAATGAAGTCGCTTGTGCTGTCCGGACTCCTTAGCCCGTCGCTGGTAATGGCACAGGCTGAACTCAACTCGGGCGATACTGCCTGGATGCTGACCGCAACCGCACTGGTCCTGTTTATGACCATACCGGGATTGTCGCTGTTTTACGCAGGCATGGTCAGAAGCAAAAACGTACTGTCGGTCATGATGCAGTGTTTTGCCATCACCTGTATGGTCTCCATCTTGTGGGTGGTATACGGCTACAGCATGACATTTGACGTGACCGGGATGGAACAAGGCGTCGTCAATTTCAATTCGTTTGTCGGTGGCTTCAGCCGGATGTTCCTGAGTGGTATGGAGACAGGCACGCTGGTCTATGCGATACCGGAGAGCGTGTTCATGACCTTCCAGATGACCTTCGCAATCATTACACCGGCCCTGATCGTGGGCGCGTTTGCAGAACGTATGAAGTTTTCTGCGATGTTACTGTTCATGGCCATCTGGGTGACGCTGGTTTATTTCCCGGTTGCACACATGGTCTGGAGCGGAAACGGTGGTTTGCTGTGGGACTGGGGCGTACTTGATTTTGCCGGTGGTACAGTTGTACATATCAATGCCGGTATTGCCGGTCTGATCGCCTGTATCATGCTGGGCAAACGCAAGGGTTATCCGACCACAACGATGATGCCGCACAACCTCAACTTCACCATCATTGGTGCAGGTATGCTCTGGGTTGGCTGGTTCGGATTCAACGCAGGGTCAGCTGTTGCTGCGAATGGAACAGCCGGTATGGCCATGGCAGTTACCCAGATCGCCACTGCGGCTGCAGCCCTGAGCTGGATGGCTATGGAGTGGTTCTCACATGGCAAGCCAAGTGTGCTGGGTATTGCCTCGGGTGCGGTTGCCGGACTGGTAGCGATTACCCCGGCCTCCGGTACAGCCGGTCCGGTCGGTGCACTTATCATAGGTGCGGTAGCTGGCGCAGGTTGTTTCTTCGCCTCGGTCAAGCTGAAACGCATGTTTGGTTACGATGACTCGCTGGATGTGTTCGGCGTACATGGCGTAGGCGGTATTATCGGTGCAGTCCTGACCGGCGTGTTTGCCTTCCCACAGTTTGGCGGTGTATGGTCACCGGCAGAAGGTGTGACGGTTGTCGGCCAGGTGATTACCCAGATCAAGGGTGTGTTATTCACCGTGATTTACACGGGTATACTGACAGTCATTATCCTGAAACTGGTTGATGTTGTGATTGGCCTCAGGGTCACCGATGATCAGGAAACGGAAGGACTGGATCTCTCGATGCATAACGAGAGAGGTTATAACCTGTAACAGGGTCAGTCAGGTAACAATGCAGGGCACACCCCCGGGTGTGCCCTGTAATTTTTGGTAGTCCACTTCAAATTCCGGGTATACTGATACCCGTACCCAAGTCCTAGAACAGCATTCCCGGGAGTTCCATATGAAATTTCTAACAGCAATTATCAAACCATTCAAACTGGATGATGTACGTGATGCCTTGTCGGAGATCGGGGTCCAGGGACTGACGGTGACCGAGGTGAAGGGATTTGGCCGCCAGAAGGGACACACCGAGCTTTATCGTGGTGCAGAGTATGTGGTTGATTTTCTGCCCAAGGTCAAAATCGAGATAGCAATCGGTGATGAACAGGTGGATGCGGCCATTGAGGCGATACGCAAGGTGACCAATACCGGCAAGATAGGCGATGGCAAGATCTTCGTCAGTGAGCTGGAGCAGGTCATTCGAATCCGTACTGGCGAAACCGGACCGGAAGCAATCTAGCAGGTTGATTTACTGTACCCGGCGCCTGCTGCGGAGTCGGGTATTTTTGACCTGAGGCAGTTATTCATGAGCATCTGTATTTGAACCAAAACAGGGCGTAACCTGCCCTGGCAGTTTTATTTTGGTGCAAAATCTGACATATTTTCAGTAGTCGTCCCCTCCGTATAAATTCTATCCTTTTGTATTTTATGTGTTTTATTATTCTGGCACGTATCGTGCACTGTTTTGGCCTTGTTCGGCACAGTAAAAGCGCATTTTGCACAAAAAATGTGCCGGTTACGCAATCGCAAAATTCTATACAGGATGCTCAAGGGGGATGCCAAGGTGAAATTTATCACTGCAGTAATTAAGCCGTTCAAACTGGATGATGTCAGGGAGGCACTCTCCGAAATCGGTGTTCAGGGTCTGACAGTGACGGAGGTCAAGGGGTTTGGTCGCCAGAAAGGCCACACTGAATTGTACCGGGGAGCAGAGTACGTCGTCGATTTTTTACCGAAGGTAAAGATCGAGATCGCGGTCAGCACCGCGATGGTGGAAACCGCGATCGAGGCGATACGCAAGGCTGCCAATACAAACAAGATTGGTGACGGCAAGATCTTTGTCTCCGATCTCGAACAGGTCGTGCGGATACGCACCGGCGAAACCGGCGAAGAAGCCATCTAGAGTTCCGGGGGAACACAAATGAAAAGATTACAATCTGCAATCAGTTTACTCACTTTTTTACTGGTACCCGGTCTGGTGATGGCACAGGATGATGCCAGCATAAATGGCGCGAACACTGCCTGGATACTGACTTCCACTGCGCTGGTGTTGTTTATGACCCTGCCAGGTTTGGCACTGTTTTACAGTGGACTGGTACGACACAAGAATGTCCTGTCCGTCATCATGCAGTGTTTTGCCATCGCCTGTCTGATGACGATCTTGTGGGTCGTGGCCGGATACGGTCTTGCCTTTGGCGATGGTGGGAGCCTGCATGCCTTTATTGGTCTGGACAAGTTTTTCATGGATGGAATTTTCCTGGGCAGTGTCATCGGTGACATACCGGAATCTGTCTTCTTTATGTTCCAGATGACCTTTGCGATTATCACCCCGGCCTTGATCATCGGCGGGTTTGCCGAACGTATGAAATTCTCTGCCGTCCTCTGGTTCTCGGCGCTGTGGATGTTGCTGGTTTATGCACCGGTCTGTCACTGGGTCTGGGGCGGGGGATGGCTCAGTGCGATGGGCTTCAAGGACTTTGCCGGTGGTGCAGTCGTCCATATCAATGCCGGTGTCGCAGCGCTGGTGGCGGCGATTGTGCTGGGTAAACGCAAGGGGTTTCCACATACTGCGATGCCCCCCCATAATATGACCCTGGTGGTGACAGGCGCCTCAATGCTGTGGGTAGGCTGGTTCGGTTTTAATGCCGGCAGTGCGTTGGCTGCCAATGCGAACGCCGGTATGGCAATGACGGTGACCCATATCTCCGCCGCTGCCGGTTCGCTGGCCTGGATGGGTGTTGAGTGGTTCAAGCATGGCAAGCCCAGCGTTCTCGGTATTGTGACCGGTATGGTCGCCGGTCTCGGCACCATCACACCCGCCTCCGGTTTTGTCGGTCCTGCAGGTGCACTGATCATCGGTATTGCCGCTGGCCTCATCTGTTATTTCGCAACCCAGTTCATCAAACGTGGCCTGCATATTGACGATTCACTGGACGTATTTCCGGTCCATGGCGTCGGCGGCATTCTGGGCACGCTGGTCACAGGGATATTCGCCGCAGAATCGATGGGTGGTCTTGGTCTGGATGTATCTATCGCTTCCCAGCTGGGAGTACAGTTAACGGGTATTATTGCCACTGCTGTCTGGTGTGGTGTAGTCAGTTACGTCTTGCTTAAATTGCTGGATGCGACCATGGGTCTGCGTGTCAGTGAAGAGGAAGAGACCGAAGGACTGGATCTCGTCCTGCATGATGAACGCGGATATAACTTCTAGACAGCCAAAAACAGCTGTAAAAATGCAAAAACGGGTGCCTGGCACCCGTTTTTTTTTGCTGGTGTTACAGCTATGGTCAAACGAGTATGATACTGTCTGTAACAAGGCAATACACCACCGGTTTCGGTCACAGGAATATATTCCATTCATCTGAATCTCGGCTTAAAATGAAAGGCTGGATACAGGAGCACCTGAATCGGTTTTTTGAGGTTATACATGACAAATCTGGTTGATAAGGCAGTATTACGATCATTCGTACCACCAAGTGCGTTGAATCACGAAAACTTTGAAGAACTTGCTTCAAAGACCTATGTGGAAGATATTCCGGCGGGTACGGCCTTGTTTAAATCCGGTGATCTGGATCGCAAGGCGGTATATCTGGTTGAAGGTGAGGTTGAGCTGAAAAGTGATGCCGGAGTAGCCATGTTGGTCAAATCCGGAACCGAGCAGTCAAAACATCCCCTGGGTAATTTGCAACCACGCAAGCACACGGCTGTGGCAAAGGTTCCGGTCAAGGTGACGCGGATAGACAGTGATCTGCTTGATATCCTGCTGACCTGGGACCAGATGTCCGGTATTGAGGTAGACGAGATTGCCGTTGAAGACGGTGGTGAGGACGGTGGGGATGAAGACAGCGACTGGATGACACGTATCCTCCAGTCCAAGGCGTTCCTGCAAATACCGCCCGCCAATATCCAGGCAATGTTCATGCGCATGCAGGAGTTACCGGTACGGGCAGGTGAGACGATCATCAAGCAGGGTGAAGATGGTGATTTTTATTACATCATCAAGAATGGAAAGTGCAAGGTTACACGTGCCTCCAAGACGAATACGGAACTGGTGCTTGCCACACTCAGTGACGGCGATGCATTTGGCGAAGAGGCCCTGCTGTCCGAGGCCAAACGCAATGCAAATATCATCATGGTCACAGATGGTGTGTTGATGCGCCTGTCGAAGGAAGATTTTAATGCGCTGCTGAAAGAACCGATGCTCAGCTGGGTCAGTCGTGACGAGGCTGACAAGATGGTGGCAGAAGGCAAGGGTGTGTGGGTGGATGTCCGGCTTGAAAGCGAATTCAAGAACAATGGTATCCCTGGCAGTGTCAATATCCCGCTGTTTATGTTGAGAATGAAGGTAGACAAGCTGGATCATGACAAGACCTATATCCTGTATTGCGATACTGGCCGCCGTAGTTCCGCTGCGGCATTCCTGCTCAGTGAACGTGGGCTGTACGCGTGCTGCCTCAAGGGTGGACTTGGCGCATCTGGCTGATCCGGGACCAGGGTCAATTAAACGTCCATGGGCCCAGAGTCACCGGTAATCGCCGTCGATACCACCATCGATAGCTATGCTGTAATGGGCAACCCCGTTGCCCATAGCAAATCCCCGCTCATACACCAGGCATTCGCCCTGCAGACATCCCAGTCGATTCGTTACCAGGCCATACTGGTAGCGCAGGACGGGATTGTGGACGCTGTGCATGCGTTTCGCGATGCAGGCGGCAAGGGTCTGAATATCACGGTGCCTTTCAAGGAACAGGCCTGGCAGCTGGCCGACAGGCGTACGCCACGGGCCGGGCTTGCCGGTGCAGTGAATACACTCAGCTTTTCCCATACCGGTGAAATAGACGGTGACAACACCGACGGCGCTGGATTGCTTCGTGATCTGGAACGCAACCACGTTGGACTGACCGATCGGCGTATCCTGATCCTGGGCGCGGGTGGTGCTGTCCGCGGTGTTATTGGACCCTTGATGGAACAGGGACCGGCCCAGTTGGTCATTGCAAACAGGACAGTCGCTCGCGCCGAAACACTGCTCAGTCAATTCAGCCAGTTTAATCAGTTGTCAGTCTGTTCACTGGCGGAGCTGTCCAGCAGCGGCAGTTTTGACCTGATTATCAACGCCACTTCGTCCGGCCTGCACGGTGAGTTGCCTCCGTTACCGGATAGCCTTATCGGTCCACAAACCTGTTGTTACGATATGGTATATGGCGATGTGGAGCCGGTATTTGTGCGCTGGGCAAAACAACGGAAGGCGCAACTGGCCCTGGACGGACTGGGTATGCTGGTCGAACAGGCCGCGGAATCATTTTATGTCTGGCGGGGTGTCAGACCAGACACAATTCCGGTAATCCGCATGCTACGTGAGAAACTGACTGCAAGTTCCAGATAGCCCCTTCCTCAGACGGGTCGCTGTTTCTCTTCCAGCACGATATTGGCCAACTGGATATAGATCTCTACCGGTATCTCTTCAGGGCGAGCCGACGGGTTGATACCCGCACGGAGCAGGGCTGCTTCCGACACCACCGTCTTCAAGGCATTGCGGATAGTCTTGCGGCGCTTGGTAAAGGCAATCCGGACCAGATCATTGAACAGCTTGCGATCCAGCACCTTGCCACCCGGATGTTGCTGTGGATAGAGCCGGATAACGGCCGATTCCACCCGTGGCGGGGGACTGAAAGATTCTGCGCCGACATGCAGCAACCATTCCGTCCGACACAGCGACTGGACCATGATCGACAGCCTGCCGTAATCACCGGATCCCGGTTCCGCGCAGATGCGATCGGCCACTTCCTTCTGCAACATGAATATCATCTGTTCGATACAGTCGGCTTGATCCAGCAGATGAAATAATAACGGCGTAGAGATGTTGTAGGGCAAGTTACCAATGATGGTCAGTGGTCCACTGATGCGGCCGCAAAAATCAAATCGTAATACATCCTCACGGTGGATGACCAGTTTACCGTCCGCACCCAGCCGCGTTTGTAACAGTGAGGCAAGATCGGTATCGATTTCGATCACGTGCAACAGACCGACCCTTGCCAGTAATGGCCTTGTCAGGGCGCCGGTACCCGGGCCTATCTCAACCAGTGTCTGCCCGTCATGAAAGGGTATGTGATCGATTATTCTGTCAATGACTTGTGTGTCATGCAGGAAGTGTTGACCAAAACGCTTTTTGGCACGTATGGCCATCAGCTGTGCGTACCCAACACTGCGGCACACTGTATCGCGGCCAGCAGACTGCCGGCGTTTGCCCGGCCTGTGCCGGCGAGATCAAAGGCGGTCCCGTGGTCAACCGAGGTGCGTATGATCGGCAGGCCCAGTGTGATATTAACCGTCTCTCCAAAGCCAAGTGACTTCAGCACAGGCAGTCCCTGATCATGAAACATGCTAATCACCACATCGGCCTGTTGTAATGATGCGGGTGTAAAGGCGGTATCCGCCGGCACAGGTCCCCGGATATCAAGGCCCTGTTTGCGCAGCTTGTGTATGACCGGTTCTATGCGTTCAATTTCTTCCCGGCCAAGATAACCACTTTCCCCTGCATGCGGATTCAGACCGCACACCAGCAGCCTTGGCCGTTCGATACGGAACCAGGTGCGCAGGTCGTGGTCGACCGTGGTAATCACGGTCTCGACCAGTTCAGCGGTGATAGTCTCTGCAACCCGGGCCAGAGGCAGATGGGTGGTAACCAGCGCAACGCGTAGTGTCTGGTTCATTAACATCATCACCGGAAACGCATTGTTGCAACGTGCAGCGATATATTCGGTATGGCCGCTGAAACTGTAACCGGCCTCGTTGATAACGGCCTTGTGGACCGGTCCGGTTACCATGGCGGAGAACTCACCACTGAGACAGCCATCCACCGCCCGGTCGATCGTGGCAAGGACACTGCTGGCGTTGTCTGTCGTGGGATGCCCGGGTTTTACCGGTGTAATCAACGGGGATGAAAGTACTGTCAGCTGGCCCGCACGGTGTATTTCCGGCGGGTTTTTGGCGTCATAGGGGACAATCCTGATATCACGAAGCAGATGCCTGGCACGTTCAAGCAGCAGATTGGGATCGGAAATGACGACCAGACCGGTATCAAGATCCTGCTGGCACAGACTGATGACCAGATCCGGGCCGATCCCGGCTGGCTCACCCGGCGTCAGTACAAGCGGACGTCGGGTCACTGGTCCAGTCGGTATTCTACGTATGCCTCATCGCGTAACTGCCGCAGCCAGGTTTCCTGTGCCTCATCCAGTTTTCTCTGCCGCAAAACCTCACGGGCACGGGCGCGACGGATATCATCGGTGCTGTCATAGTCACGGCGTTCCAGTACCTGCAGAATATGCCAGCCGTACTGGGTCTGGAAAGGGTCACTGATCTGGTTCAGGGCGAGCGCTTTCATTTCGTTTTCAAATTCAGGTACCAGGTCACCCGGATTAGACCAGCCGAGGTCACCGCCGTCGGCGGCACTGACGAGGTCTTCCGAGTTGCCACGGGCCAGTTCCGAGAAGTCATCACCGTTTTCGAGTCGTACTTTCAGTGCCTTCAGCCTGTCTATTACCTGGGCTTCAGTGGCTATTTCACTCGGTTTGATCAGGATATGGCGGGCGTGGGTCTGTGATACGACCAGATTTTCGCCATCGCGCACGTCCATCAGCTTGATAATATGGAAACCGCTTGGGCTGCGGATGAGTTCGCTGATATCGCCTTTCTCCATCGTCGCGATGAAGTCGGTAAACAGTGATGGTACCTGGCTGTATTTTCTCCAGCCGAGGTCTCCGCCTTCCAGGCCCTGCTCACCGTCGGAATAGGTGGCTGCAATTGCAGCAATGTCACCGCCGTCCTGCAATTCTTTCTGTACCTTCAGGGCAAGCTGCTGGGTCTGGTCCAGCACTTCGCTGGTCGGTGAATCGGGCAGTGATATCAATACGTGAGAAATCAGGTATTCCTTTTCGAGGCCTCCCTGATGCTGCATGTTAATCAGAAAATCATCGATCTCGCGGTCGGATACAAACACCCGGTTCTCGACCTGGCGCTGACGCAGGCGTGAGAGCAGGATTTCATTACGGATATCCTCGCGGAAATCGTCATAGGTATAACCGTCTTTTTCGAGGATTTCACGGAACTGGCTCAAGGTGAGCTGGTTCTCGGCGGCAATCTTGCTGATGGTCTGGTTCAACGTCTCGTCATCGACGCGAATGCCGGTATTTTCAGCCATCTGAATCTGCAATTTGGTCAGGACCAGACGATCAAGCACCTGTTTTTCCAGTACGCTTTCCGGTGGCAGGGGCGTACCTTGCTCTTGTAACTGACCTTTTACTGTCTTTACCCGTTCGGCAAGTTCGCTGTAGAGGACGACATCTTTCTCAACGACCGCCACAATACGGTCGACCGGGTCCGCGGCTCGTACCGGGGCTGTAATGCCGGTGAACCAGGCTAACGTCATGATTGCACAGCAAATTTTATATTGCATGGTATTAAAACTCGCTTTCATATCCAGGTATGCTCCTGCTGAGAAAGTCTACCGTTTTTTCACCTATTCCTGCCAGTCCTTTTAGTTCAAATTGCAGAAAAACTCCTGATTCGAACTCGCCGCCGATATTGCTGAGAAAACGTCTACCTACCATACGTAGTCCCCAGCAACAGCTGTTGAATTCAAAACCGGCAAAC
>CAMDWI010000016.1 GCA_945878555.1 Klebsiella pneumoniae | reverse complement strand
TGAACGCAAAGATGTTTGAAGAGTATCTGCAATTCATTGCAAACCGCCGTTGTGCACAGATCGGTCTGGCCGAGATGTTCCCGGGCGCAACCAATCCGTTCCCGTGGATGAGTGAAATCATGGACCTGAAAAAGGAAAAGAACTTTTTTGAAACGCGCGTCACCGAATACCAGACCGGTGGTTCACTGAACTGGGAGTAATCCGACTGTAAATACATGCCGGGAAGGATTCCGGTTATTGCCTGGTATTCCGAACCATAACCTCTTCGGATACCAGGTTTTCTTTTATGCGCAGGCAGAAAAATGACTCATCTGCCAAATCGCAGACAAAAAAATCCCCGGTAAAAACCGGGGTGTGTTGTTGTTTGGTTGGTTCATCCATCCAACCGGAGCCAGGCTATCGTTATAGTTTTAGTAGTTTCCT
Organism: Klebsiella pneumoniae; assembly: GCA_945878555.1. GTDB lineage: Bacteria > Pseudomonadota > Gammaproteobacteria > Eutrophobiales > Eutrophobiaceae > Eutrophobius. The sequence goes on along the minus strand of CAMDWI010000016.1, from coordinate 96,207 downwards.
GGTATGACAGCCCTCCCGAAAAATACTTCCGGAAGACCACATCATTCATTGTTAACTGCGTGCTTAAATTCTGACATCGGACGGTTCTGCAATGTTGTCAAAGATATCAGACAAACATATGAACCGACTTCCGACCTGGGTAGAGCAGTTCAGCCTTGACACCTGCAACCCGTTTCTATCTGCCGGGAAATTTATATCTACGGTAACCAATTGGGGGCGCATTCCCAACCATTCCGCCTCCCATCAACTCTGGAGCCAAATGTACGTTAAAATCAGTCCTTTGTCCAAACAGATTAGCCTTCCCAAATCATGCTTTTATAACTCATTGTATTTATTATTTATTTTTATATTTTCTCGAAACTACATTAACAAATTTACAAGGGCATTTATGTTGCCTGTAAGCGACATTCATGGTTATTCACCCTGAGCGTACCCAATGAACCTTAAGACACCGTATTTACCGCCAGACTACAATCTGGCATCGTCGAAGACACTAATGATAGACCAAGACAACACAGCTGAAGTTACTGCACTGTAGCTACAGGTAGTCACCGGATACATGCTGACATATACTGAAGTGCAGCCTTGCCTTCCTGATACAGCAGCATGAATTATCAAAAGCGATACTGTAATCAATTGAGGGGGGCGACTTCCATTCGTACAGACTGTGACACGTTGTCAGAGGTTCTGTCCGAGCAACGAAGCCCTGAAGCATAAGGAGAAAAACATGACTACAGTTGTTACTGATAACTGCCAGAAATGCCGCTTCACCGATTGTGTTGCCGTGTGTCCGGTAGAGTGTTTCCACTACGACGACGATATGCTCTACATCGATCCGAATGTGTGTATCGACTGCAGCGCCTGTATACCGGAATGTCCGGTTCAGGCTATCTATGAAGAAGATGACCTCCCGGATAACCAGAAACACTGGATTGAAATCAATGCCGCCCGGGCACCGGACTTGCCAGTCTGCTCTGACCCGATGGAGCCGCTGCCAGGGGCACTGGAGCGCAAGGCGGCCCTGGGATTTTGATCCTGAATGCAGGTTGTCTGACAGACAATCTGCCCGATCCGTTTGGCCAACAGACAGGAGGGGTATGAACAGTACCAGCCCGGAATTTGATCCCTACAGGATAGCCATTGTCGGCAGCGGTCCCAGCGGTTTCTATGCAACTGAAGCGCTGTTTAAATCCGGACTGCAGATCCAGGTGGACATGTACGAACGCCTGCCTGTTCCCTACGGTCTGGTCCGCAGTGGGGTTGCGCCGGATCATCCCAAACTGAAGCAGGCGATACAGGTGTATGCAGGTATTGCCGAAACACCCGGTTTCCGGTTTTTCGGCAATGTCACAATCGGCAGGGATATCTCCGTGCAGATGCTGCAATCGGTTTATGATGCGACGATCTATACCTGCGGTGCCGAATCGGATCGTCGGCTGGGTATCTGTGGCGAAGACCTGCCTGGCAGTCATACCGCCACTGAATTTGTCGGCTGGTATAACGGTCATCCAGACTATCGTGACCGGGTCTTTGATTTGTCGCATGAGACTGCTGTTATATTCGGTCAAGGCAATGTTGCTGCCGATGTCAGTCGCATACTCGCAAAAACACGGGATGAACTGAAAAACACTGATATAGCCGCACACGCACTGGAGGTTCTGGCAAACAGCCGTATCCGCCATATTCATGTAATCGGACGCCGCGGCCCGGCCCAGGCAAAATTCACCTCGAAGGAACTGAAGGAATTTGGTGAACTTGAAAATGCCATTGCCGTCGTTGACCCCGCTGAACTGAAATTGAACCCTGCCAGCGATGCCGAACTGGCCGACAAGACCAATAGCGGTACTCGCAAGGTATATGAACTATTCAGTGAGTTTGCATCGGGAAACAGCGATGTGCCCGGAAAACGACGTGTTTATTTCAGCTTTCTGAAAGGCCCGGTTGAATTTACTGGCAATGGCCGGGTGGAAAAGGTACGGCTCGAACGAAATGTGCTCAGCGGAGACGCCTTTCAGCAATCCGCGCGGGGTACAGGTGAATTCATCGAGATCGATACTGGAATTGTGTTTCGCAGTATCGGTTACCGGGGCAAACCGATTGTCGGCCTGCCCTTTGATGAAAATCGGGGGCTGATTCCCAATCGAGAAGGCCGGATAATTGACGGCGATACAGTGTTGCCCTTCCAGTATGTGGCCGGCTGGATTAAGCGTGGACCCACTGGCATTATTGGTACAAACCGGGCCGACAGCGTGGCCACCGTTGCATCCCTGCTGAGTGACCTGCAGCAGAACGGTACAGCAAGGTCGGTGACCAGTCAGACCGACCCGCTACAACTGTTGTCATCTGCTGGTATAAAGGTCGTGACGTATCAGGACTGGCAAAAGATCGACCGGCTGGAAATCAGCCGTGGCCTCAGTGTGGATAAACCAAGGGAAAAATTTACCCGCGTTAATGAAATTCTGCAACTGCTGGACTAGGTCCGTGGAGAGACAGGCTGGAGATATTTCCTCAACAGCGTGACTACCCGATTGATACTACCCTGATTTTCGAGTACGACCTGTTTTGCCCGTTGCCCGATGTTAAATCGCAGGTTCGCATCCGCAAACAATCTGACCACCTCCTCCGCAAGCCGGGAGGCATTTTCTATCCGTATCAAGGCATCTACCTGATCCAGTAGTCTGGCAATCTCGGTAAAGTTAAACAGGTGCGGGCCCGTTATGACCGGCACTCCCACGCAGGAGGGCTCGAGCATATTATGGCCTCCAACCGGTACCAGACTACCTCCCACAAATGTAATGTCTGCTGCTGCGTAATAGGCAGGTAACTGGCCGAGTATATCCAGTATGAATACCTGCGTCCCGGTATCGTAACTACCCGGATCGCTATAACAGGCTGTCGTAAACCCCCTGTTAACGCAGAGTTCAGCTACAGTCTGGAATCGTTCCGGATGGCGCGGAGCGATGATTAACAGACTGTCAGGAACCTTCTCCAGTACACGCTTCATCGCATCAAGCACAATTTGCTCTTCGCCCTGGTGCGTACTTGCCGCTATCCACACAGGTCTGTTAACGGAAAATTGACGACGTATCACCTCAGCCCTTTCAACCACGCTTGGGGGTATTGTGATATCAAATTTCAGATTACCCATGACCGTGACCTGATCAGGTGGTGCACCTGCTGCTATAAACCGGTAAGCATCTGCGGTCGATTGTGCCGCTATGACTGAAACACTTTCCAGTGTGTCACGGGTCAATGAACGGAACATACGGTATCCTTTCAGTGATCTTTCAGACAACCTCGCATTGAGTAATAACACGGGTATACCTTCAGCCTTACACTGCCGGTACAGGTTGGGCCAAATCTCCGTTTCCAGCACCAACAGGACCCGGGGCCGTATAATCCTCAGAAAACGCGTCAGGGCAAATGGCAGGTCATACGGTAGATATCTATGTTCGACGCTGGAGCCATATATCTGCCGGGCAGCGACCTCCCCGGTCGGTGTAACCGTACTGATTAAGATCCGGTATTGTGGATAGTTTTCTCGTATGTGTTGGACCAACGGCCTTGAGACCTGAATCTCACCCACAGAAACCGCATGGATCCAGATCAGTGGTTTATCAGTTGAAGTGGCAGGTGTATAACCCAGGCGTTCGGCCCAGCGCTGGCGATAGGCGGGGTTATGTCGCCCAAGCCAGAATAACCTTAACAGGACAAATGGCAGCAGAATTCCGAGAATCGTTGTATAGATAAAATACATTAATTTATTCTGTTTTATATATTATATTCAAAGACTTACAACAGATTTAATATTTAAATCCGCAATGCAATTCCAGAGTATTTATACCAGTAAAAAGGGTTATAATTGATCATGGCCGATCTTATCATATCGCAGGAGACCCGCTTTTGATTATGCGTAGAGTCGCACTCGCAGCGGGTATCATGGCTCTCGGGTTGACTGTCGTTTCCGCCCGGGCAGCAGGCCAGATGTCGCCTGAGTTCAAGGCAGAGTACGATGTGTATCGTAGTGGCGTGAAGATTGCCCGGCTGGAACGCAGTATCACGCAGCAAGCAGACGGCAACCTGCTCTACCGATCCGAAACAAATGTGACCGGGATTGCCTCCATGTTCCGTAAAGACAGAATCATCGAAGAAAGCCGCTGGCAATATACTAACGGCAAGGTCGTCCCGCAGTTTTACCAGTATCTGCACACTGGCACATCCAGAGACCGCAATGTCACTATCGAATTTGACTGGAAGTCCGGACTAATCACCAATTCTGTAAATGGTTCACCATGGCGTATGACAGCATCTGAAGGCATTCTCGACAAATTGCTCTATCAGTATTCCATTATGCTGGACATGCAGGCCGGTAAATCGAGTCTACGTTATACAGTCGCAGATGGTGGTACCGAAAAAATATATGTTTTCGAAAAACTGGGTGAGGAACTGCTGGAGACGGCGCTTGGTAATCTGAACACGATAAAAATGGAAAGACGCCGGCCTGACAGCGACAGGATCTCGGTGTTCTGGAGCGCCCCTGATATCGGCTATTTGCCCGTAAAGCTCGAAAACATAGATGACGGCGTGAAAACTGTCGTTGTTATCAGATCAGTTACCGGGCTTGGAACTAAAACGGTGACTCAGAAGTAGCGCCTGCAATACAGGCCTTATTGTTCGTCCGGGTCCACATCATTTCTGACGGCACGCAATAATTCGGTCGGTGGTAGATACCCGGGCAAATAACGACCATCTTCCGTAAAAATCGCAGGTGTGCCACGCACACCCATTGCCTGACCAAGTGCAAAATGACGGTTGACCGGATTTTCACAATCGGCCGGTTTGACCCCAAGTCCAATCATCGCATCGGAAAATGCCTGCGACCGGTCCTCGGCACACCAGATAGACTCCATGTTTTTGGATGTTGCGGTATTGGCACCGTCCCTCGGAAATGCCAGATATCTGACCGCAATACCCTGTGCGTTAATGTCCGCTATATCATGTTGCAGTTTTTGACAGAAACCGCAGGTAATATCAGTAAACACATATACAGTATGAGCCGGTTTTTCGGGGGCAAACTCGATATATTCGCCCGCAGGTATTTTATTGATCATTCCAACACGCGCCACTGTTCGCGCCTGCTCACTCAGGTTGCTTTTCTGGGCCAGATCTATCAAATCGCCACGTAACAGATATTTGCCATCTCCCGACACGTAAAAGATCTCGGCGCCGACCGTAACCAGATACAGTCCGTGTATCTGCGATTGTTCGACCCGATCAATCTCTATATCCTGGAACAGATCCTTCATCGCTGCCCTGATAACCCCGTCCGGGCCTTCCTGTGCAAGCGGGCTCATTGATAAGGTCAGGGCTATCAGAATTGTCAGCAGTTTCAAATACATAATTCTCTCCACAGTTAGCTGTGCGGGTAAAACAGGCGTGTATACCGCATCAATTATAATGTATCTTAACAGACTTTTATTACAGATAAACGTTCCCGTCAGATGAAAACAGGGTATTTTGATCATGGCCAGCTCCGTAAAACTGCCTTCTGAACAAGCGCTGACAGTACAATATGTGCTTGATCAGTTACAAGCAGACGGAATTGTAACTGCACAACAGATCGCGCAATTACGCGACGTTCTGGCCCGCGATGACAGGCAACATCCGCTGGTAACAGTAGCTGAACTTACATTACACAGCAGTACCAGGCCTTCATACCCTTTGACTCTGGACCAGCTGACCCGTTGGCTGGCCAAAAAGTCAGGTCAGGAGTATTTCCGGGTCGACCCACTGAAGATAGATGTAGCCAGGGTGACCGGGGTGGTATCACAAGCCTACGCAAACAACCTGAAAATATTGCCGGTTAATGTATCGGAGACCGAGTTGACAGTCGCCACCTGTGAACCGTTTATCCGCGCCTGGGAAGCAGAACTTGAACGGATTACCCGACGCACGATCAAACGTGTGCTTGTTAATCCGAAAGATATCGAACGTTATCTGGTTGAATTTTATGGCGTCAGCCGTTCAATTCTTGGTGCTGTATCTGACAGCAAGAACAAGACTGTCAGTATGGTCCAGAACTTTGAGCAGCTGGTCGATGTCGGACGCTCCGGAGAGCCGGATGCAAATGACAGGCATATCGTGAGTCTGGTCGACTGGGTTCTGCAATTTGCATTCGAACAACGTGCCAGCGATATCCATCTCGAACCCCGCCGCGACAAGGGCAGGGTCAGGTTCCGCATAGACGGTGTACTGCATCTGGTGCATGAGTTTCCAATAGTGTTGATGGGCGCCATTACCAGTCGTCTTAAATCACTGGGACGTATGGATGTCACTGACAAACGTCGACCGCAGGACGGCCGTATAAAGACCCGCACCCCGGCAGGAAATGAGGTGGAAATGCGTCTGTCAACCATGCCAACCACATTCGGCGAAAAGCTGGTGTTGCGCATATTCGATCCGGACATGCTGATCAAGGGTTACGCCGAACTTGGTTTTACCCGCTATGACATGCAGTGTTGGGAAAAGATGATAGACAACCCGCATGGCATCATTCTGGTAACCGGGCCGACCGGCTCGGGCAAAACCACAACATTGTATTCTGCCCTGAAACAGATTGCGCGCCCTGAACTGAATATATGCACGATAGAAGATCCGATCGAACTGGTCGATCCTCAATTCAACCAGATGCAGGTACAACCAATCATTGATGTAACCTTTGCCAATGGTGTACGTACCCTGCTCCGACAGGATCCGGACATCATCATGGTCGGTGAGATTCGCGACAGGGAAACCGCTGAAGTCGCCATCCAGGCGGCATTGACTGGTCATCTGGTACTGTCCAGCCTGCATACAAATGATGCGCCGTCGACTATTACCCGTCTGATCGATATCGGTGCACAGCCCTATCTGGTAGGTGCGACACTGCTTGGTATACTCGCACAACGACTGGTGAGGACCTTATGCCCGCAATGCAAGCGCCCAGGTGAGATCGATCGTGAGGCATGGGAGCGCCTGGTCGCACCGGCAAAAACCCGCGTCCCGGAAACCGTTTATGAGGCCGTCGGATGTGATGAATGTCGGCACACCGGTTACAAGGGACGCATCGGGATTTATGAAACCCTGTTCATGGACAAGGCCATGCGCAAATTAGTCAACACCAGCAATGACCTGCAGCTATATTATGATGCCGCTGAAAAACAGGGCATGCGTAACCTCCGCCTGAGCGGAGCGCAAAAGGTTGCCAACGGCCTGACCACACTGGAAGAAATCTATTCGGTCGTCCCACCGCTAAAGGACGAATAAATAATTATTACGAATTGCATCACACGGCCCGGAGCGCCCGGTCTATCATGACACAAGCTTCAAATCTACCCGCGCGGATGATGTTTCGCGTGTATGTCTTTTAGTCTTTCCCTGGCAACGTGCGTGTAGATTTGCGTGGTCGAAATATCACTATGACCAAGTAACATCTGCACTACCCGAAGGTCCGCACCGTGATTCAGCAGATGGGTGGCAAAGGCATGGCGTAACACATGCGGTGACAAGGGTTTGTTGATACTGGCCTGAATTGCATAACGTTTAATCGCATACCAGAATGTCTGCCGGGTCTGCGGTCTGCCGCGATTCGAGGGGAACAGCGTGGCATCTGGTTGTCCGTGAAAAAAATCTGGTCGGACATCACGGATATAGCGTTCGAGCCAGTCGATGGATTCTTCACCCAGCGGCACCAGACGTTCCTTGTTGCCCTTGCCGGTTACCCGAATCACGCCCTGGCGCAGGTTGATCTGATCGAGCCGCAGGTTGACCAACTCTGACACACGCAACCCGGTTGCATAAAGAACCTCAAGCATCGCCCGATCCCGCATACCGGTACGGCTGCTGGTATCCGGTGCATGTAGCAGTGCTTCAACATCCGCCTCTGTCAGCGATTTAGGCAGAGCTCGTCCCAGTCTGGGAGCATCGATATTCAGTGTAGGATCAGCGGCGATACGCCCTTCCCTGGCCAGATACTGGAACAGACGCCGCAGGCTGGACAGCCGGCGTGCAGTAGATCGGACTGAACGCTGCCCCTGCAAGGCAAGATAAGCATGCAGATCTGCCACCGTTGTTTGCAATAAATCGGAAATACCCCGGCTGTTTTGCCAGGAGGCAAAGGTGTACAGATCCGTTCGATAGGCTTGTAGTGTATTTACACCCAGTCCTCGTTCCATCCATAACACATCCAGAAACAGATCAATCTGGTTTCGGGCGTACTCCGATGCTGACGATTGGGAGGTATCAGCGTCATTCATCAGACTTGATTACAGGCGGATAACTGCCAGGCTACTGGCTTTAAAAAACAAAAAGGTCCCGGCACATGACTGCCGGGACCTCCGGTAAATAACTGACAGGACAACGTTGTCCGTTGTCCTGCAGACAGTTTATTCGCTGTCCTGACCTGAAACGATCGGGGCATTGCTCGCAAGCTTTTCCTTGATACGTGCTGACTTGCCGCTGAGGTCACGCATGTAATACAGCTTGGCGCGACGGATATCACCACGACGCTTGACCTGTATGCTGGCTACACCCGGGCTGTGGGTCTGGAACACGCGCTCGACGCCTTCACCATAGGAAATCTTCCTGACGGTGAAAGAGGAGTTCAGACCACGGTTCTTGATGGCTATGACTATGCCTTCAAACGCCTGCAAGCGTTCACGCGTACCTTCCTTTACCTTGACCTGGACTACAACAGTGTCCCCAGGACCAAATGCGGGGATACTCTGCTTCGGTTTCAATTGTTCAGATTCAAGTTGCTCAATTATATTACGCATCACATGTTACTCCGGTTAAGTCTGGTTCAAATTCTGTTCATTCTGGAATTCAGTCAACAACTTCGTTTGCAGGCGATCCAGCTGCATGCCTGCCAGCAAGTCGGGCCTGCGTAACCAGGTTCTCCCCAACGCCTGTTTCATCCTCCACTCCCGGATTAACCGGTGATCGCCACTCAACAACACGGCAGGCACCCGTTCCCCGTCTATCTCTTCCGGCCTGGTGTAATGCGGATAGTCCAGTATTCCGTTGGCAAAGGAATCCTCGTCCGCCGAACTGTCATGCCCCAGTACACCCGGTATGGTCCTCGACATCGCGTCAATCAGCACCATTGCCGGCAACTCACCACCACTCAGTACATAATCTCCTATCGACCATTCCTCGTCGACATACAATCTAATCAGCCGTTCATCCAGACCTTCATAACGACCTGCAACAAGTATCACTTGTTTGTAACCTGCAATACCGGCTACCGCCTGCTGATTCAGGCGTTTGCCCTGCGGGGTAAGATAAACCACCTTTGCCCCGGGCAGACTGACACGTGCTGCGGTAATCGCATCACGTAAAGGCTGCACCATCATCACCATTCCAGGCCCACCGCCATAAGGTCTGTCATCGACATTCCGGTGAGGTGCTGGCGCGTAATCCCTCGGATTACAGGCGCTTATTGTTAACAATCCGTTTTTTACTGCCCGTCCGGTCACTCCATATTGCTCTACAGCAGCGAGCATTTCCGGAAACAGGGTAATCACGGCTATCTGCAACATCTAGCTGTACTCCGGCTCCCAGTCAACTGTGATCCGTCCGCGCTGTAAATCTATTGATGTCACATATCGACCCATAATCAGCGGTACCAGATGCCGGATTTCACCTTCGATTACCAGCACATCATTCGCACCGGTTTCGAGTATATCGGTGACCTTGCCCAGATACACACCGGCCTGGTTTTCCACATCAAGTTGCATCAAATCGCACCAGTAATATTCGCCCGGTGGAAGCTCGGGCATCTGGCTACGTTTCAATGAAATCGTCTTGCCTATATATGACCGGGCAATATCCCGGTCATCCAGATTTCGTAACCGGGCAATCAATCCCTTACCATGCACACGGCCCTCAGCTAACTCACAGGACTGTTGCTGATTACCCTCACCTATCAACCAGGGTGTGTAGGAAAAAATATTTGTTACAGGTCTGGTATAGGAAACGATTTTGACCCAGCCTGCTACTCCGTAAATCCCGCTAATCCTGCCGACCGTTACAAGTGCCTGTTTACCAGGCACACCGTCAGCCGCTTGCATTGGTTACGGTGCCAGATCAGGCGGCAGCAGATGCCTGACCGGGCTTTATCTGTTTCAACAACGAGGCTACCCTGTCCGAGGCCTGTGCACCCAGACCTACCCAGTGGCTGACCCTGTCCATATCGACGTGTAACTCTACTTCCTTACCTGTGGCGACCGGATTAAAAAAACCGAGACGCTCGATATAACGACCGTCACGACGGTTCCTGGAATCAGTTACGACGATATGATAGAAAGCCCTTTTTTTAGCGCCTGCGCGCGCCAACCGAATCGTTACCATTTAAATACGTATTCCTCGAATTTATAATTAAGCCCATGGGTGCTCAAGCTCACCCTGTTGCAAGAGGGCGGTATTTTACGGGATATGGCGTAAAAAGAAAGAGCAAACAACCACTTAGTGATAAATATCTGCCAAGGGCTCCGGATATACAACGGCGCGAGTGGCAGGGCCGACTTTATGGATTTTCCTTATTTAAAACAGTCTGTTAGATTGGCAGCATTGTACAGAGATTATTTTTTAAAGGTACCCATGACTCAAAATGACGGACTTATATTCGACAAAAAAGTGCCATTACGCCGGCAGTTCAGGCTGTTGCGCGACAGTCTCGATACAGAAGTCCGGGCGCAACACAATCTGACGATCCTGACCCGACTTCAATCATTACCGGAGATTATCGAGGCAAAAACGCTGTTCAGCTATATTTCCTATGGCTCTGAAACGGACACCCATGGCTTTCTGGACTGGCTACTCGTCACCGGAAAGCAGGTTCTCGTACCCAAAATTACCGGTGATGGACATATGGAATCGGTTGTATTCAATGGCTGGTCAAGCATAAACACCGGTTCAGATGGCATACAGGTTCCGGAAGATCCACTGTACTACCATGGCAATATTGATGTCTGTATTACCCCTGGGCTGGCATTTTGCGCTGACGGGACCCGCCTCGGCCAGGGGAAAGGTTATTATGACCGCTGGTTTGCCAGCCATCAGGTCAGGTGCCGTATTGCACCTGCATTTGAGTGTCAACTGAGCAAGCAATTGCCTGCAGATATCCATGATACCCCGGTCAATATTATCGTCACCGAACAGCGAATTCTCAGGGTTTCATAGCATCCATTTTACGTGCCCAGTATCCGGCAAATAACGAACCGCTGATGTTATGCCAGATACTGAATACTGCCGCAGGCAGCGCCGCCATAACTGAAAAATAGTTTTTCGCCAGTACAACTGCCAGACCGGAGTTTTGCATACCGACCTCAATGGCAATCGTACGGCAGGTCTTGTCGTCAAGGCCTAGCCATTTCGAGGTGTAATATCCTGCCAACATACCCAGCAGATTATGCCAGACCACGGCCGCCAGCACCGGCAAGGCTACCAGATGTAATTGTGACTGGGTCAATGCCATCACAATACCAATTATAAGGATGATGGCGAACAGCGACACAAAGGGAAACAACCTCTTCACCACATGCAGACGATCACCCAGATAGTGGTTTATCAGTACACCCAACGTGACCGGAACCACGATGATGAGGAAGATGTCCCGCATCATATTGAACACCGGGACATCAACCCGCTCGCCCAGATATATCCAGGTCAGTAACGGCGTAATCACCACTGCCAGCACCGTCGATACGGTGGTAAGCATAATGGAGAGTGCCACATCCCCTCGGGCCAGATAACAGATCACGTTGGAAGCTGTCCCGCCTGGACAGGCCCCAACGATGACAAGCCCGACCAACAGGCTTTGCTCAAGTCCAAAGACTATCGCAACTATCCAGGCAAACAAGGGCATCAACAGGAACTGCAAAACCACACCGATCATGATAATCCGGGGATTACGCAGTATCCCGAGAAAATTCTCGAAACGCAGCGTAATGCCCATGCCGAGCATGACCAGACCCAGCAACGGTACGATGTAGTCGGCTAACGGAGCAAGTAGTGCCGGGTGGAACCACGACAACAGGGTTATTAAAATTGCGGCAGACGGGAACAGAAATGTGACTGACATAGTAGCTTACGATCCCTGATTATTAACGACACTACCCCACAGATCATACTCGGCTGCACTGTTAATATGCACACTCACCAAATCACCGGCCTGTAATGGCTGTGTGCTGCTGACAAAGACATTACCATCAATTTCGGGTGCATCAGCATAACTGCGACCTATATATTCGTTATTGTCTGCCTCATCAATCAACACCTGCAAGGTGTTGCCAACCTTGTCTGCCAGCTTGTCCTCGCTGATCCGGGACTGTAGCTGCATGAAACGATGCCAGCGTTCCTCCTTGACCTCATCGGGCACATGATCCGGCAAGTCGTTTGCCGCCGCACCGGTTACAGGCGAATACTGGAAACAGCCTACACGATCCAGTCTGGCCTGTTCCAGAAACTCCAGCAACTGTTCAAAATCCTCGTCTGTCTCGCCCGGAAATCCGACGATGAAGGTGGAACGGATGGTAATATCCGGGCAGATATTACGCCAGCGGTTGATGTGCTCCAGTGTATTTTCAGTGGCAGCTGGACGGCGCATCAGTTTGAGTATGCGGGTACTGCCATGCTGGAACGGCACATCCAGATACGGCAGTATCTTCCCCTCTGCCATCAACGGGATGATCTCGTCCACATGCGGGTATGGATAGACATAGTGCAAACGCACCCACACACCAAGTGAGCCCAGCGCCTCACACAAATGATACAAATCAGTCTTTACAGGTCTGCCGTTCCAGAATCCGGTCTTGTATTTTGTGTCTACCCCGTAGGCACTCGTATCCTGTGAAATTACCAGCAGTTCCTTTACTCCGGAACGTACCAGTCCTTCGGCCTCCTTCATAACCTCGCCGGCATCACGGCTGACAAGCTTGCCCCGCATGGAAGGAATAATGCAGAAACTGCATTTATGATTACAGCCTTCCGATATCTTCAGATAGGCATAGTGGCGGGGTGTCAGTTTGATGCCCTGTGGCGGTACCAGATCAATAAACGGATCATGTTTGCCTGTCCGCGGTGCATGTTTGTGTACTGCACTGACCACCTGCTCATACTGCTGTGGACCGGTCACACTTAATACCTGTGGATGGATTTGACGTATTTGTTCGGCATCCACGCCCATACAACCGGTCACGATAACCCGGCCATTCTCGCTGATAGCCTCACCGATGGCCTCCAGAGATTCAGCACGGGCACTGTCGATAAACCCGCAGGTATTGACAATAACTACCTCGGCACCCTCGTAACTGTCTGAGATGCTATAGCCATCCAGACGCAGCTGGGTCAAGATACGCTCGGAATCCACAAGTGCCTTGGGACATCCGAGACTGATAAAACCTACGGTCGACAATACAGTTGCTCCAGGTCAGATTAAGGCCTGCAATTCTAATGAAATACCCGGACATTTACCAAGATAAACGTACGGTTAATCTCTCCTGAACACCCGGGATTGCATGAATATAAAAATCATCAGCAAATTTACGTCTGAAAACTGCGATGACCTCAAACCATCAAGCGGTGTGTGACTTGATGGTTTCCAGACACATATCAGACCTTGCGTGTACGTTGTTCTGCAACTGAAAACTTCTGATACTCGGTCACTTCGGCTCCTGTACCCCAGTTCAAGGTGCGCACATCAAGCATAAAGGGCCTACCTTCAGCAAGTGTTCGTAATCCACGTTGAATAGCCGCGCGCAGATCCTCACTATTATTGACAACTTCACCCGGGATATTATAAACCGCTGCAAGCCTAACAAAATCAATATCCGGATTACCAAGATAGGAGACATAATCACGGTTAAGCTTGCCAGCCTTTCCATCAAGCATGATACGCAACCGGGTTGCCTCATAACTATGATTATTTAATACAACTGTCATAACCGGGACGTCGTAGCGTGACATCGACCAGAGTGAATCGGTCTGCCCGAACAAAAATCCTCCATCACCCTGTATGGAAACCACTTGTCGATCCGGTTGGGCCAGCTTCACGCCTACTGATGCGCCGACCCCCCAGCCGAGGGCCATGCCGGTGGTACGCCCGACCTTCATCCTGCCCTCATTGCTGAACTCTATATGTGACAAGGTTCGGGTTGCTGTCCCAAGTTCCTCCACTACAATGGCGTCCGGTTCAAGCAATTCATTCAGTTCATACATTACCCGTTGCCAGGGTACCGGGCTACCCTTGCTACGTCGACCAGACTCTCTCGTTGCGGCAAATACGGAGGCTGTGTGACCGGCAATCCTGGCACGTCGTTCGGTACTGATCTTTTTTATATGGTCCGCTGTAGCCAGACTTTTAACTGCTTCAATCAAGGCGCGGGTTATAAGTTCAATATCACCTACCAGACTTACCGCCGTAGGAATATTGCGGGCTATCTTTTCCGGATCCACACTGGCGTGAATTAGCGGTATCTTGCGACCACGCATAAAACCATCCATACCTTCATTAACACGCGTACCCAGACTGAGGCAGCAATCTATATCGGATAACAGTCCGAGCAGATTATCAGTGTTTCCGATATAGAGAGGATGAAAATTCGGGAAATCTGCATGGAAGCTCCTCGGGTGCTGGACGACCTGCATCCCCAGTAATTCTGCCAGCTCTATTACAGATTTGTTTGCCTTACACTGACTGACTTCAAAACCGACCTCCAACAGGGGTGATTTTGACTCAAGTAAAAACCGGGCTGCCAGTTCCACTTCAGCCGAGCCAGGGCTTAATTCCATAGCCACATTAAATGCTTGCGCAGAAAAAACATTCGCGGTTACGGATGAACCGTCCAGATGATTGCGCGGAATACGTATATGGGTAGGCCCACCCGGCATTATATTGGATAACTGATGGGCCCTGCGTATCCATTCCGGTATACGACGCGGTTCGTGTACAACCCACTGCCATTTTGTGTACTGTTGTACACCCTGCATCCAGTCATCCAGATCTTCATGACCATCTGTACCTTCCGACATGGACGCTGCATGGTCGCTTAACATCACCAGCGGGGTCCTGTCTTTCATTGCGTTGTACATGTTTGAACTGGCATGCGGTAAACCTACCCGACTGAACATGCCAAAACCGGTTTTGCCCGAGACCTTGGCGTAGCCATCTGCGATAGATAGTACCTGACCTTCATGGGTAGCCTGAATCAGCTGGAGCTGCGGATGATCGACCAGTGAGTCGCTAATCGGCCCCAGTCCCGTGCCATTTGCCACAAACAGGTATTTCGCACCTGTCTCAAGTATCTGTTCAACCAGTAAATCTGCGCCGGTACCCGTTACCTCGCGCACATAGCCTTCCGGCATTTTACCTCCGGGCAGAAACGGTTCTACCGCTGCGAGTGCTGATCTGGCTGCGCTTGCCCCGTAACTCGCTGCAGCCATTCCTGCCAGGAATCCACGCCTGGAAATCCTTGCACTGATGAGATCTTTGACTAATTTCCGCATTCTGCCCCCTTATCAAAATACAAAGCTGTTAATTTCCTGATCTACACCAAAACCAGCCATTTCAGTTTGCTTGTTTCTTGTCGATGGCGAAACTGTTAATCAGGTATTCCTCGACAGTATCCAGATTTTGTTCTTCAATAACTGCGCCTCTGGCCATCATGTCATACACGGCGTTCCGCCATTGATCTGCAGTCAGTTTTACATTGGGAAGATAATCAATTCCGTGGCACTGGGAACAGGTAAACAATACTGTGTCCCGGCCTTTACCTTCAGGAAACAGATCCTGGGCAGATGCTGGAACAGTTAGCAATGATAAAACAGCAGTAAATACCAGACGACAAGACAGCTTCAAATGAGGAACAGGCTTCATGTAACCCTCCATCAACCAACTTGAGCAGAATAAGTTGTACATTGGCAAATATAATTACTTGCGCAGGTACCAGATCCAGAAAAATTCACCCTCTTACTGACAGTTTCGTTTTCCCCTTACCGATTATGGTTCGCCCGGGTTAACCCTGTCAATAAGGTGAACGTAAATAGCTACTATGCATATTACTGTCCAGGGGGCGCAGGCGCGTCGGGATCCATTTCTTCCCTGCTGATACGGACAGCCCCGAGTTGCTCCAGTAGACTAACGGTACCCTTATGGTCACCGTATAATCCCCGAAAACTGATCACCGGACTGATACCGGATGCCATACTCCAGGGTGTTTCACCAAATCTGCTCCTGACATTGACCATTGCCCCCTGTTCAGCAAGATATTGAACGACCTTGTCCGCCCCCGTATAGGCGGCCATATGCATGGCGGTCAGACCATTGTCATCTGCTGAATTTACATCAACGCCTGCCTCTACAATTGCCTTGACCGCCTGATAAGCCAGTTCCACATCCTGATCACTGGCATTATTCCCACCCGCCATGAATACACAGGAACCAGTACAGGCTGAACGCGCTGCAGCAATCAGCGGTGTAATACCCCCTTCAGCGGTGAGTTGCGGGTTGGCACCGTAATCTCGCAGCATTTGCATCAATGCGACATCGGCAGAAACGGCAGCAAGAAAATAGGGTGTGGCGCCTTGCATATTAAACGGGCTCCCATCCGGACCCAGCCGTCTGTTAGTCCTGATCCTGGCATTTACATTCGCACCTGCCGCAAGGACGGCCCTGACCAGGTCACGCATATTGTCAGGTCGAACCCGATATACACTATCGTAACGCACTCCATTCAGTGCTGACATGCCGCTTCTGATGGCGTAATGAAGCGAGGTGATCCCGTATTGATCAGCACTATCCGGATTTGCACCCATCTCCAGCAAATAAAGCGCCAGCGCCTCGTGACCACCCGCACTGGCAACTACCAGGGTATTCCCGTGTCCGGGTGTCGAGTCATCGGGATTAGCCCCGGCCTTGATCAACAGCTGTGCTGTTTCGAGTTCACCGGAACGAGCTGCAAACATCAACGCGGAAAAGCCGCTATATGACACAGCATTAATCTCTGCACCATGTTCTATCAGTAATTGTACAATTAGCGCATGTCCACCGGCTGCAGCCCACATTAGCGCGTTTTGGCCCCTCTTGCTTTCCCGGGCACCTGGATTATTCTTGCCAGAATTCAACAGACTCAAGACCGCTCCACTTGCCCCGGTTCGGGCACAATTCATCAATGCAGTTTCCCCGGTCCACAAAACGGGATTCGGATCCGCGCCATGGTTTAACAGTAATTCAACCATTCTGTCACTTTTATTCGTACAGGCCAGCCATAACGGAGTAACGCCATATTCATTTGCCCGATCCGGATTGGCACCAGCCTCAAGCAAACGACCTGCAATTTCCTGATCATCCAGGTGGGCGGCCCAGTGCAATAAGCTCGTTCCATCGGGGCCTGCCACATCGGCGTCAGCCCCCTGTTCAAGCTGCTTCAGGATTTCATCACGATTATTATTACGAATGGCATCAAACAACGACAATTCACCTGAATATCCCGCAAGTGTAGTGACAGATAACCACACTGCTGGCAAGGCGTACCGGAAAAATCTATTCACATATAGTCCTCCGTCGATCTGACATTAATCTCATCTCCCGGTATCGGCAGACAGGAAAACAGTCACGTATTTAACTAAAAAATTGACATCAATATTGCAGTTGTTTTTTTATGGCTTTTGCCTGGATACATGCATGTGATTCTATCCCTACCGAACTGTAAATTGGTATCCGCTCATATCACCTGTTACGAACCTATAAGCGCAACAGCGGGTCCAGAGGGTTCACTCCGGGACGAAAAGGTTTACGACGATCGATATCGGTCAAGTGATAGACCTTGCCTATCCAGTTATTGATGACCGTCTCGGCACTGTCATGCCAGGTATTATCAAGCGTCGGCACAATCAGATGCTCTGGAAACAGCGGCGGAGTTGTTTTTCGGCGACGTGCCAGAATGACGCGGTCACGATATTCATCAAGTAGTGCAGCATTGGTGATTCCGAAATAATTTTCCGGGAATTGCGGGTATTCATTCAGTCCCTCGTAAATATAACGACCAACCTCACGCTTGTACTCCTTCATCAGGCTGTTAGTATCGTACTCAGGATGGCCCTGACAGAATACAATCCGGAATCCGTCTTCACTAACAGCCAGGTGTACTCCGGCCTCTGCACTCTCGACCAGGATATCCAGACCAGCCTGTTCGAACTGGGCGCGATCAACCTGATTGTAACGCGAATGCGGTACGTCAAACCGGGTATTCACGCCGGTTACCAGTGGATGGGTCTTGTCGGTCACACGGTGTGGATATACTCCCCACCGTTTCTCGGGCAAGGGCCTGCGTTTCAGGCCATAACGAAACTCCAGTAAGGCGTGGGTGGCCAGACAGGAACACAGGGTCGAGGTGACGTTATCATATGCCCAGTCGGTAATCTCCTTGAGCGGTTTCCAGAATGATTGCGCTGACAATTCTGCACCAACCACGTTTGCGCCTGTAATAATCAAGGCATCCAGTCCCTGTTCCTTGATTGCATCAACATCCATATAGTACTGATCGATATGTGCCCTGCCTTCATCGCTGCGATGGATCTCTTTCAGCGTAAATGGATACACATAAAACTGCGCAATCTGGTTGCTCTCCCCTACCAGTCGCAGAAACTGGCGTTCGGTGGCCTCGAGCGCCTTGTCCGGCATCATGTTCAACAAACCGATATGCAGCTCACGAATATCCTGATGGACCGCATGCTCGCTCGAGATGACGGTTTCTCCCTCCTGACTCAGACGGGAAAAGCTGGGTAGATTTGAATTTGCGACCAATGGCATTGTGTAATGTTCCCGTTGTTCAGGGCTGGCTGTCCAGCACCCTGGAAATGACCCGGATAAAATCCTTTTCGTTTCTGACTGATTCAATGTCTTTCGTACTGACTGTATACCCGTGGTTATCGGCAATCTCCTCATATCGTGGTATACGGGAGTAGAACAGGCGCGGGAATACCCAGCGTACAAAATCATCCGGATTGATCAATGCAGCATATTCCAGATTGTTCAGCTTCAGATATTCAGCCAGTTGTTCGTCCAGAAATGACTCACGGTAATACAACGGTTTTGGATCCGATTCTGCGCGTTCAATCAGGGCCTTTTCATTTTCCTCGGTCGCCTTGATATAGATAATCAGTGTGTGTTCAGCAAGCCGGGTTATGACCTGTTCATCATCCAGTTCACACAGACTTCCACTCGCATCATTGATAAAGTGATCGTAACCGTAAATTTCATAGGCCTTCTGGATAAACTTCGCCACATCATTCATCGCGGCAACTTCTGCCTCCCGATGCAGGGCCTGCCTGTGTTTGAATTCGCCCAGTCCAATTCCACCCAACCCCGGATTGCCGAGTTTACCCAGGTAGGATGACAGCGGTTTCAGATTATCAATACTGAGGTTATTGCCAATATGGATCGAGTCCGAACGCAATAATTCCTGGAGAAAGGGTATCTGCATTGCCTGTAACTTGATGTTATCCAGGATGGCCTCATCCAGATACCGGGTACCAATCCGGTAGTCACAGGAATAGTGAAACCAGTGACTCTTGCGCAAAATATTGGCCAGCCGGGTTTTGCCCACGCCGGACATGCCGAGCAGAGTAATCGCCTTACGGTTCCAGGATCTGAATTGCTTGCCAGTCAGTTTCATACTGTTGGTGTCATCTTGAAAGTAGCGGATCGTACCCTAAAGTCGTCCGCATTTACACATCCTCTATCATGTCGCGGGATATATGCCATGGCGCAGGTAAGTACCATAAAAAAAGGGGCTATCCGCCCCTTTTTTCCATTATGCCTTACCAGGAATTCAGCTACCGCTGTCTTCATTCACTGCCTTCATGCTCAGGCGTACCCTGCCCTGACGATCAATTTCAAGTACCTTGACCTTGACCATATCACCTTCGGACAACTTGTCGGTTACATTATCAACTCGCTCTTCCGAAATCTGGGAAATATGAACCAGACCGTCCTTGCCGGGTAACACATTCACGAACGCACCAAAATCCATAATCTTGGCTACACGACCTTCGTAGATCTTGCCAACTTCGATCTCGGCGGTCAGCGCCTCGATACGTGCACGTGCGGCATCACTGGCAGTCTTGTCGTTGGAGTAGATTTTGACGGTACCTTCATCATCGATATCAATCGTGGTACCGGTCTCTTCGGTCAGCGCGCGGATTACTGCACCGCCCTTACCGATAACGTCACGAATCTTCTCCGGATTGATTCGGATAATGGTGATGCGTGGTGCATATTCAGACATTTCCTGACGCGGGGTAGTAATACCGGCCGTCATCTTGTCCAGAATATGCAGGCGGCCTTCCTTCGCCTGGGCCAGGGCAACCTGCATAATTTCCCGGGTGATACCATCAATCTTGATGTCCATTTGCAGTGCGCTGATACCTTTTTCCGTACCGGCTACCTTGAAGTCCATATCACCAAGGTGATCTTCATCACCCATGATGTCGGACAGCACAACAAACTTGTCGCCTTCCTTGATCAGGCCCATCGCGATACCTGCAACCGGTGCTTCAATAGGGACACCGGCATCCATCAATGCCAGACTGCTACCGCAGACAGAGGCCATTGAGCTTGAACCATTTGATTCGGTTATTTCGGAGACGATACGGATGGAGTACGGATATTTTTCCATGTCCGGCATCACCGCCATCACACCACGCTTGGCCAGACGACCGTGGCCAATCTCGCGACGCTTTGGACCTGCCATACGACCAACCTCACCCACGCAGAACGGGGGGAAGTTGTAATGGAACATGAATTTTTCCTTGTACTCACCCTCAATCGCATCAATGATCTGGGCGTCACGGTCGGTACCGAGCGTCGTTACTACCAGTGCCTGGGTCTCGCCACGGGTAAACAGTGCGGAACCGTGTGTTCTTGGCAATACACCAACCTCGACAGTAATGTCACGGATGTTCTTCGGATCCCTGCCATCTATACGTGGCTCACCGGCGATAATACCACCACGCACAATTGAGCTTTCCAGACCTTCAATCACTTCCCCAATTTGTCGATCCGTCCAGCGTTCCGGATTGGCCTGCAGTATCGAAGCGGTTACCTCACTGTGGATCTCTTCAATTCTTTCACGCCGACTAAGCTTGTCTGTAATTGAGTAGGCCTCATGCAACAGGTCAGAGCAACGCTTGTCCACCTCAGCATACAGATCCGCATCCTTTTGCGGCGCCTTCCAGTCCCAGGCCTTCACCTTGGCAGCCTTTGCGAATTCAATGATATTACTGATCACAACCTGCATCTGCTCATGTCCGAAAGTGACTGCGCCCAGCATGACTTCCTCGGACAATTGCCTGGCCTCGGACTCAACCATCAGCACGGAGGTGCTTGTTCCGGCAACAACGAGATCCAGATCCGAACTGGCCAGTTCTTCATTGCCCGGATTCAGCAGATAATTGCCATCCTTGTAGCCGACGCGGGCGGCGCCAATCGGACCGTTAAACGGCACACCGGACAACATGATTGCAGCAGATGCACCTATCATCGCCGGGATATCCGGATTTATCTGTGGATCCAGTGACAATACGTTTGCAATTATTTGTACTTCATTCTTGAAATCCTTGGGGAACAGCGGACGTACGGGGCGGTCAATCAGGCGGGAAGTCAGTGTTTCTTTCTCGGAAAGTCTGCCTTCGCGTTTGAAGAAACCACCGGGTATCTTGCCGGCGGCGTAGGTCTTTTCCTGGTAATCGACTGTCAACGGGAAGAAATCTCGATCCGGGCTGGCATCCCTGGCAGCTACGCAGGTGACCAATACTACGGTCTCCCCCATACTGACCATCACCGCACCAGATGCCTGCCTGGCAATTCTGCCGGTTTCCAGGACGATAGTCTTGTCGCCATATTGAAATTCTTTGGTGACTTTGCTCATATCAATTCCCCAATATTATCTTGAAATTAAAAGTAATTACGACGGTAAACAAAAGAAGGACAGGCATGGATTCACAATGAAGCAGTTTCTATTGCTTCAAATCATGTGAAACCCATGCTTGTTACAGGTACTTACTTACGCAGACCGAGCCTGGCTATCAGTTCGCGGTACCGGTTTAAATCCGTGCTCTTGAGATAATCCAGTAATTTCCGCCGATGATTAACCATTCTCAGCAGACCCTGACGGGAGTGATTGTCGTTCTGGTGAACCTTGAAATGTTCAGATAAATCAGTAATTTTTGCGGTCAATAACGCCACCTGAACCTCGGGTGAACCGGTATCTTCTGCCTTTTGCTGATAATCTTTCATAACTTCAGCTTTCTTTTGCTGATTTAATGCCATCTGGTATTACTCCTGAATTCTGCCTTTAGAAACGGCGCGTATTGTACCTAGGAGATCCGATATGAACAAGGTAAATCACGCTATTATAACCGCCATTTTTCTCAAACCAGTGCGGTATTAACCAGTCGTCTTGGTGCAATCCTGCCATCATCCAGCACTTCCGCCACGCCCAGAAAACGCCCGTTTTCATCGTAGATACGCAGCATGCCGCCGGTTGGCGCATGCGGGATTATAACCGGCTGTCCCTGGACCAGATAACGCGCAACAGAGGATGACAGCTTGATATCAGGCAAATCCTGGATGACGGCATCAATTGGCTGCAGGCAGGCGTCCAGTGCCTCCATACCCTGCTCAGACAGGCGAGCCAACTCATCCAGACTTATCATTCCTGACACAAACGGCCCGACGGCAGTGCGTTGTAGCCCGGTTATGTGGGCGCCACATCCGAGTTGCTTGCCGATATCCTCGACCAGCGTACGGATGTAGGTACCTTTGGAGCAATGTACTTTGATACTGAACCGATCGCCGGCAAAGTCGGACAGGCTGATGCTGTAGATTGTGACCTCTCGCGGCTGGCGCTCGACCTCGATCCCCTGATACGCAAGCGTATACAGACGTTGCCCCTTGTGCTTGAGGGCGGAATGCATCGGCGGAACCTGGCTAATGACCCCGGTAAAATCTTTCAGAACCTGGTTAATGTCAGCCGCTGTCAAGCTATCAGGCACCGGACGCGTCAGGGTGACCTCACCATCGGCATCACCGGTCGTCGTCATCACACCGAGATGGCATTGTGCCCGGTAATGTTTATCAGCATTGAGCAGGTAGGAGGTAAATTTGGTCGCCTCACCGAAACAGAGGGGTAACATCCCGGTCGCCGGTTTGTCCAGGCTACCGGTGTGGCCGGCCTTGGAAGCATTAAACATCCTCTTTACTATCTGCAGTGCATCATTGGACATTATGCCAGCCGGTTTATCCAGTAACAGGATCCCGTCGATGTCCCTGCCACGCGACTTGCGTTTTTTATTGTTCATTCTTTGTCCGTATTATCCTGTTTATCATCACTGCCCCGGATTACTGAATCTATCAGGGCAGACAGGTAGGTACCACGCTCCACTGAATGGTCATAGACGAATGCCAGACGGGGCACAGTGCGCATCGTCAGTTTTTTCGATAGCAGATGCCTGAAATGTCCTGCCATATCGTTCAGAATTGCCACAACCTCATCCTTGCCCGGGTGTGTGCCCAGGCTGGTCACAAATACCTTTGCATTCAACAGATCCGGACTCAGGTCTACCGAGGAGACGGTCACCAGTGACAAACCTGGTACGCCCTGTTCACGTTGAATCATCACTGCCAGCTCACGCTGTACCTGATCAGCAACCCGCTTGTTACGACCGAATTCTTTAGGCATAGGTTTTCATCTCCATAGCAGGGACAGGCTGTAATTTACTGCACACTAATTCCGGGTATGTACGACAGAGGTCAGGATTGATATGGCCCGGTAACACGCCGGAAAGCTGACCGGACCACAGGCTGCACTGATCGGATATCACCCGGCACCCTGCCTGAATGCAGGCGGACAGGATACCGGTTGATACAGTACGGTAATCAGATACTGCGAGCTATCGTGACGCGCTCGAATACCTCAATCTGATCCCCGATTTTGATTTCATTATAATTTTTCACGCCGATACCACATTCGGTACCCGACTTCACCTCGTTGACATCGTCCTTGAAACGACGCAGTGATTCCAGTTCACCTTCAAAAATTACAATATTGTCTCGCAACACACGTATTGGATTCTTCCTGCGAACTACACCGGTGGTCACCAGACAACCGGCAATATCACCCAGTTTTGGCGACTTGAATACTTCCTTCACCTCGGCGATACCGATGATTTGTTCGCGAATTTCCGGTTCCAGCAATCCGCTGATCGCCTTCTTAACATCGTCGATAACATCATAAATGATGCTGTAGTAACGGATTTCGACACCTTCATCGTCGGCAAGTTTGCGTGAGGCACTGTCCGCACGCACGTTAAAACCGATAACAACACCCGTCGAGGCCTTGGCAAGATTGACATCGGACTCGGTAATGCCACCGACACCGCTGCTGATAATCACCACCTTGACCTCGGTGGATGAGAGTCGTTTTAAGGAATCTACCAATGCCTCGGACGAGCCCTGCACATCCGCCTTGACCAGCAGGTTGAGTACGGCGCCTTCGGCCTCACCCATTTGCGACAGTACATTTTCAAGTTTAGAGGCATGCTGTTTGGCAAGTTTGACCTCACGGTATTTACCCTGACGAAACAGGGCAATCTCACGGGCCTTCTTCTCATCCGGGACGACAATAATTTCATCACCTGCATTCGGTGTACCGGAAAGTCCCAGCACCTCTACCGGCATCGATGGGCCGGCTGCCGTCACTTCCTTGCCATTTTCATCATACAGCGCGCGTACCCGACCGAACTCATGCCCGGTCAGGATGACATCGCCCTTGTTCAGTTCGCCGTTCTGCACGAGTATGGTTGCTACCGGTCCACGCCCACGATCGAGTCTGGACTCAATGACCACACCGGAGGCCAGGCCCTTGTTAGCCGCCTTCAGTTCCATCACTTCTGCCTGCACAATTATGCTGTCGAGTAGCTGTTCTACACCCTGGCCCGTGGCAGCGGAGACGTTTACAAATATGGTATCACCACCCCATTCTTCCGGGATGACCTCAAACTTGGTCAATTCCTGGCGCACACGTTCCGGATCTGCTGAGGGCTTGTCTATCTTGTTCACAGCAACAATCATCGGTACCTTGGCCAGCTTGGCGTGCTTGATTGCTTCTTCAGTCTGCGGCATCACGCCGTCATCGGCAGCAATAACAATGATAACGATGTCAGTGGCCCTGGCACCGCGCGCGCGCATTGCGGTAAAGGCCTCATGTCCGGGCGTATCAAGGAAGGTGATCCTGCCATGTGAACTGTTCACACTATAGGCACCGATATGTTGGGTAATACCACCGGCCTCACCCGCAGCCACCTTGGTACGACGGATATAATCCAGCAGCGAGGTCTTGCCATGGTCGACATGCCCCATGATCGTGACCACCGGCGGACGGGTGATCTTGTCCGCATCAGCGACAGCAGAGTGGACTATCTCTTCTTCAAGCGCATTTTCCTTCAGCAAGGTGGCCTTGTGGCCCATTTCGTTGACGACAATGGCGGCCGTTTCCTGGTCGATAGTCTGGTTAATGGTGACCATGCTGCCAAGATTCATCATCACCTTGACAACTTCGGTGCCCTTTACCGACATACGCGCTGCAAGTTCGGCAACAGTAATACTTTCAGGGATCTCGACTGTACGCACAATCGGTGCGGTCGGCATTTCAAATGCATGCTGAGACGGTCGACTGACGACAGCGGGTGTACGCGATGGCTTTTTCTTGCGGCGGCCTGATTTTTCCGAGGCCACATGCAGTTCCTTGCGGTAGATTCCTTTATCGGCCTTTTTACCGCCGGGTTCAGATGGTTTCACCCATGCGGTTTCCGTGGGCGAGGTCTTCGCTGCGCCCTGTTTATCAGAAGCCGGAACCGCGGGGACTGCGGCCACACTCACTGCCTCCGTCCTGCTTTCTGTCTTCGCCGGTTTTTCCTTGCGTGATTCGATCAGGGCAGCGGCAGCCTCGGCGGCGGCCTGTTCCAGTCTCGCCTTCTCGGCCGCAACAACCTCAGCGGCAAGACGTTCGACCTCTGCCGCCTGGGCAGCAACTTCATCTATTGCCTTCTGTCTGGCCTCTTCTTCCTCTTCGATCGCCCCACGTTTTGCGTAGGTCTTGCGTTTACGGTACTCAACACTGACTGTTTTGGCTCGCTGTTTTGTCCGGCTACCTGGTGCAGATACCGGGACCTTTATTTCACTGACTGACTTGCGTTTCAGTGTGATTTTTTTCGGTTCTGAAGCGGTATCCTTGCCATGTTTGCGACGCAGAAAACCGAGCAGGTCAGACTTTTCGCTATCGGTAATGACGTCACTTTCGACTTTGCCCTGTATACCCGCCTCGAGCAGTTGCTCCAGCAGGCGGTCTACCGGTATGCCGATGACATCCGCATATTGACGTACTGTAACTTCAGGCATTTATGCCCTCTCCCCGGCACTGGTTTCCCCGGTGGCAAACCAGGGAATGCGTGCGGTCATGATCAGTTTACCTGCCCGTTCCTTGTCCAGACCGTCGATTTCCAGCAATTCATCTATCGACTGTTCGGCAAGATCTTCCATCGTTACCACACCGCGCGAGGCCAGTTCATAAGCCAGCGCCTCATCCATTCCTTCCATCGTCAGCAGATCGTCTGCTGGCGTCACATCACCCAGCTTTTCTTCCTTTACGATCGCACGTGTCAACATGACATCACGTGCACGATCCCGGATTTCCTTCACCAGTGACTCATCAAACTCCTCGATATCGGCCATTTCGCTCTCAGGCACATAGGCCACTTCCTCGATGCTGGAAAATCCTTCCTGCACCAGGATATTCGCCACTTCCTCATCCACACCGAGATGATCCATAAATAACTTGGCCAGTTCCTGGGATTCGATTTCGCTTTTCGCATCTGCCTGCTGCACTGACATCACATTCAGTTCCCAGCCAGTCAGTTCACTTGCAAGCCTGACGTTCTGGCCACCACGGCCGATTGCCTGTGACAGGTTCTCCTCGGCGACAGCCACTTCCATACTATGCGAATCCTCGTCCACCAGGATGGAGGCCACCTCGGCCGGAGCCATCGCATTTATGACAAACTGGGCCGGGTTTTCGTCCCAGAGGATGATATCAACCCGTTCACCACCCAGCTCGTTGGAAACCGCCTGCACACGCGATCCGCGCATACCGACACAAGCGCCAATCGGATCAATACGCGCGTCATTGGCCTTGACCGCAATTTTTGCGCGCGAACCTGGATCCCGTGCGCCACTGATAATCGAGATCATGCCTTCATTGATTTCCGGCACCTCGATCTTGAACAATTCAACCAGTAACTCCGGCGCAGTCCGGCTTAAAAACAGCTGCGGGCCGCGGATTTCAGAACGCACTTCCTTCAGATACGCACGTACACGATCACCCGGACGTACGGCTTCACGCGGGATCATCTCCTCACGCGGAATGATGGCCTCTGCATTATTACCGAGATCAATAGATACATTGCCTCGTTCAACACGCTTGACGATACCACCTACCATCTCGCCTACCCGATTACGATAGGCATCAACGACCTGATTTCGTTCAGCTTCGCGTACCTTCTGCACGATGACTTGCTTGGCTGTCTGGGCAGCGATACGACCGAATTCGACAGAAGGCATCGGCTCTTCCAGAAACTCACCAATATTCAGTACCGGGTTTTTCTCGCGCGCAGCGGACAGTTTGATCTGGCGGGTCGGAAATTCAACTACATCCACCTCATCAGGCAAAACTTCCCACTGGCGAAAGGTCTCATAATCACCGGTTTCACGGTCAATCAAGACACGTGACTCGATATCTTCACGGTGACGTTTCTTCGTGGCACTGGCCAGGGCCGCCTCGATTGCCTGAAAGATAATCTCTTTTGCGACGCCTTTCTCGTTCGAAACAACGTCCACAACCATCAGGATTTCTTTATTCATCAATGCTCTCTCTTGTTACCTTTATTAATGTCTATTTCCGGAACCAGCCTGGCGTTGTCTATCGAATCCGCCGGAACCTTGTAGAGTTTGCCTTCTACTAGCATCAACACAAGGTTTTCGTCCGTACCTGTAATCTTTCCTGTCAGTTTACGTCTCCCCTCCAGTTTGAGCGATAATGTCAAACGTGCCTCATTATCGATATAGCGGGCAAACTGGGACAAGGTGAACAGGGGTCTGTCGAGGCCAGGTGAGGAGACTTCCAGGTTATACGCTCCCTGTATGGGATCCTCTACATCCAGGACACCGGTCACCTGGCGACTGACCTGTTCACAATCCGACAGGGTTATTCCGTCTGCCTTGTCTATATATATACGCAGCAGGGAGTATCTGCCCTGGGCGAGGTATTCCACACCCCATAGCTCATAGCCCATGGCCAAAACCACGGGTTCTATTAACTCAACAATTTTTCTGTTCTGTTTATACATAAGCCTGAAAAAAAAAATGGGCTCAAGGCCCACTTTTCAGAAACTTAGCGTAAAACTTCTGTCAAGTATAGCCAGAGTTTATTCATCCTGCCAGAAACAAATTTAACAAAAAATTACACTAATACACCAACAAAAAGGCCCCGATTTACCGGGGCCCCGTCATAAAAATGGTAGCGGGGGCAGGATTTGAACCTACGACCTTCGGGTTATGAGCCCGACGAGCTGCCAGACTGCTCCACCCCGCAATTGAGGTGCCGCATACTACAGCGTATAGAATCCAATTTCAAGGAAACCCGTACTATTTGGATTTAAATTCAATACTTTATACCAGGCGTACCGGTCGACGTTTGTTTCCCCAGTCCCCGGGACTTTGGTCAAAAACACCCGGACAGGTCGTCCCACAGCCATTGCAGCGGCCATCTGCGGTCAGATTCCAGTCTGTCAAAACATACCAGTCACGCACTATTACGGCAATGCCACAACCCGGACAGTGGGTCGTTCCACCCTGCGGATCATGAACATTGCCGGTATAGACAAATTTCAGACCATTATTTATGGCAATCTGGCGGGCCCGGGTCAGTACAGACGGGGATGTGGCCGCAATATCTCGCATCTTCCAGTCCGGATGAAACGCCGAAAAATGCAGAGGGACCTCGGTCCCCAGGTTTTCTGCTATCCAGCGCGTCATTTCGTCCAGTTCAGTATCACTGTCATTCTCACCCGGTATTAATAATGTCGTAATCTCCAGCCATACATTTGTGTGGTGTTTAAGATAAACCAGCGTTTCCAGCACCGGCTTGAGACTGGATCCAGTCACATTCCGGTAAAAACGCTCGGTAAAGGCCTTCAGATCAACGTTGGCTGCATCTATATAATGATAGAACTGCTGTCGGGGGGCCGCGCAGACATACCCGGCCGTCACCGCCACTGTCTTTATATTATGTTCATGACAAGCCTGGGCGACGTCGATTGCATATTCGTGGAAGATCACCGGATCATTATACGTAAAGGCGACTGAACGACACCCCAGTGCCACGGCGGCCCGCGCCAGCTTTTCTGGCGTTGCAGCATCGGCCAGCGTATCCATCTGTCTGGATTTGCTGATATCCCAGTTCTGGCAGAACTTGCAGGCCAGGTTACAACCGGCGGTCCCGAACGACAGCACGGGACTTCCCGGTAAAAAATGGTTCAGCGGTTTTTTCTCGACAGGATCCACACAAAAGCCGCTGGAACGACCGTAAGTGGTCAGCACTATCTGCCCTTGTTCACAGGCCCGGACAAAACACAGGCCGCGCTGACCTTCATGCATCTTGCAGGCACGCGGACAGAGATCACACTGGACACGCCCGTCTTCGAGACGGTGCCAGAATTGTGTCGGCCAGCTGGGGGGTAGTACCTGCACCGTGGATATCCTGTATTTCATACCGTATTGTTATGATTATATAATGGATTCATGCCGATAATCTCCGCAATACGATTGACTGAACTGGCCACCAATGTCAAACCACCGGCAGTCGCCGGTCTGTTTTATCCGGAGGACCCGCAGCAATTACGGGATATGCTGGTACGAATGCTGGCAGAGGCCCGTGGCGATATCGAACCACCGAAAGCACTGATCGCACCACATGCCGGGTATGTATATTCAGGCCAGGTCGCGGCCAGTGCCTACGCAACACTGAAAGCAGCACGCCACAGCATAAAACGGGTGGTGCTGCTCGGGCCCGCCCACCGTGTATATCTGCGTGGTTTGGCCCTCGCCAGTAACAACTCTTTTGCAACCCCGCTCGGCAAGATTGCTGTTGATCAAGACTTGCAGCAGCGGGTAGCCGCCCTGCCACTGGTCAGTATCAATGATCAGGCCTTTGCACAGGAACACAGTCTGGAAGTGCACTTGCCTTTTCTCCAGGTGGTACTGGATCAGTTCACCATATTACCTCTGATTGTCGGAGATGCCACCGCAGACGAGGTTGCTGAGGTACTGCAAACTGTCTGGGGTGGCAAGGAAACCCTGATCGTCATCAGTTCTGATCTGAGTCATTACCACAATTACGACACCGCTGGCAGACTCGATCGGCAGACCTCGGAGCAAATTATTTCATTGCGGGGCGATCTGTTCGGTCCGGATCAGGCCTGTGGCGCGAGACCGATCCAGGGACTATTAAAAATTGCCAGACAACTTCATCTTCATGCCGAAATACTCGATGTCAGAAATTCAGGTGATACTGCAGGCAAGCGCGATCGGGTTGTGGGTTACGGTGCCTATGCCTTGCAGGAAGCGACGGCGTTGCGCCCCGAACATCACCGGCAACTGATCGAGATAGCGGCAACCAGTATTGAGCGTGGTTTTCAGCATGGCCGCGCCCACCTGCCTGACCTGCGACAGCTACCCGCCGCGTTACAAAAGCCAACAGCTGTATTCGTCACACTGATGCTTGATGGCAGACTACGCGGATGTATCGGCACCACCGAGGCGACCAGCGCTATGGCCTTCGGCGTTGCGATTAATGCCTGCAACGCGGCCTTCCGCGATCCCCGGTTTACTGCACTGACTCCGGCAGAGTTCGACAGGATCACTATCAGTATTTCCGTCCTCTCGGAAAAAACGGAAGTACAATTTGATTCCGAATCCGCTCTGTTGGAAAAACTGGAACCGGGAGTCAGCGGACTGGTGATCGCCAGGGGGCCACACCTCGCAACTTTTCTGCCATCTGTCTGGGAACAAATTACAGATCCGCTACAGTTTCTGACGCAACTGAAACTGAAGGCGGGTTTGGCGGCCGGGGACGTACCTGATCAGGCATGGCTCTATGGTTCAACGACATTTTATGGCAAGGCCCACTCGCCGGCATAAGAATGCCTGCACTAATATAAACCGCCTCAGGTCGGCATCCAGGATTATCGCAGCTGAATCAGCTACCGCCACCCAGCCGGAGTATCATCTGTCGGGCCGCGGCTGCACCAGTATTGTCACCCATACCACGCTTTGCCTGTTCAATGATGCGCCAGTTTTGTAATTGCAGGCTACGGCTGTTTCGCGCAAACGTATTGGAACGGCCGGCGAGTACGACGGCCTGCTGCCAGTTCTGCTGATCCAGCCGAATCACCGCCAGACGTGACCACAACAACGCATTCTGGGGTTCAAGATCCAGCGCACGTTCTATTGCTGCGGCGGCCCGATCCGTCCTGCCGGCCAGACGTTCCTTTTCTGCACTGCCAAGTAATGCTGTAACCGCCGGGGTGCTTGCGGGCAGGGTGTCCTGGATCACAGCAGGTGCCGTTGGTGGTGGTAAAGGCGACATCCGCGGCAAAGGTTGTTGTGGTTCCGGTGTAATGACTCCGGGGACAGGCTGATTCGTAGATGATGTCTGACCGCTGCCCTCAATAACCGGGACATCACCACCCGGTTGTGACAACATGCCTGTACAACCACCCAGCCAGAACAGGGATAACGGGATCAGTATCAGACGGGCTGTGAATCTCACTATCATTATCTGAACGGCCTGAAGGGGACTGATCTATTTGCATCTGCCGGCTTGCAGAGTAGCGGACTTGTCACCGGAAAAGGGCCGGTATACGGAATACTGCCCAGATGAATACATTTACCTTCTATCATAAGATCCAGCTCAGCGGTCCAGGAAACCGTTTCAGGGTTGAACAGATTCAGTGGTCTGGCGGGTATTGCACTCATTATGTCTGCCCAGATTTGCATGGCACCACTGGCCCCGGTAAACGGTGTAGGTCCATTATCATCACGCCCTAACCATGTCACCGTCAACAGGTCTTCACCGAATCCGGCAAACCAGCTGTCACGTGATTCGTTGGTGGTCCCGGTCTTGACGGCAAGCGGCAGTGTCAGCCCCGGATATCGTGCAAGTTGTTTTGCCGTACCCAGTTCAGCCACCCGGGTCATGAGAAAATTCACCAGAAATACCGGATCGGCCTCAAGTGCCTGCTCGATATTCAGTTGGTGGCGTTGCAAAGGTCTGCCTTCGCTGTCCATCACCTCCTGGATTGCATTGAGCGAAACCCGGTAGCCTCCGTTTGCCAGCGTCTGGTAGATCTGCGCCACATCCAGTGGCGACAACTCAACTGCACCAAGTAACAGCGAGGGGTAAGGTTGCATTTTTGTATCAGCACCCGCGCGCTCCAGCGTCCGGATCACCTTTTCAATACCGGCTTGCGTCCCGATGTTAACCGTTGCCAGATTATAGGAGTTTACCAGCGCTTCAATCAGACTGACTCGACCATGCAGCTTCTTGTCATAGTTTTCTGGCTCCCACTGACTACCGTCCGCCTGTTTTATGCTGATGGCGGTATCATCAACCGCCGATATCAGATTGAAACGGCCAGGATCTGACAATGCCGTAAAGTAGATAAACGGTTTGATCAGCGAACCTATCGGTCTGTGCGCATCAAGTGCATGGTTAAATCCTGGCATATGCGGGTCCCTGCCGGCACTTATCGCCACCACCTCCCCCTTGACCGGCCTGACAACCACCGTAGCTGACTCCAGCGTTCCGGCCTTGAGTTGACGTTGTTGTTCCAGACTGCTGACACGTTTGCTGACAATGACATCCAGCTTGTCCTGGGTCGCCGGATCCAGCGTGGTATGAATACGAAGACCCTCGTTCTTCAAATCATCCGGACGGTAATCGACCAGCAACTGGCGTC
Source organism: Klebsiella pneumoniae (assembly GCA_945878555.1). Classification (GTDB taxonomy): domain Bacteria; phylum Pseudomonadota; class Gammaproteobacteria; order Eutrophobiales; family Eutrophobiaceae; genus Eutrophobius. Next base: position 63,039 of record CAMDWI010000016.1, on the reverse strand, counting down.
GGGCGAGTTCAAGAAAGGCGGGATATTTCGATCCGGCACCACCTGACTGTTCAGGTACATCCAGTGCCTGTTTCTGTAATCCGGTCGCAGCGGTCATATCGATATAACCCTGATCTGCCATTACCTTCAGCACCAGATTGCGCCTCGACAGTGCCCGATCCGTTTGGCGCCGCGGGTTATAAACCGATGCACCACGAACCATGCCGGCAAGCAAGGCCAGCTGATCATCCCGCAGTTCAGACAGCGGTTTATTGAAATAGAATTCAGCCGCGCCACCAAAACCATGTACTCCACGTGCACCATCCTGGCCCAGATACACTTCATTCAGATAGGCGAGCAGGATTTCATCCTTGCTGTACCGGCGTTCAAGCAACATTGCCATGATCATTTCATTCAGCTTTCGCGACAGGGTACGTTCCTGGGTCAGGAAAAAGTTTTTTACCAGCTGTTGGGTCAAGGTGCTGCCGCCCTGCGATACCTCTGCACGGGTGATATTAATCCAGAACGCCCTGGCAATACCGCGCAGGTCAATGCCGAAATGACTGTAAAACTGACGGTCCTCAACTGCAATCAGTGCATTAATCAGGAAGGCTGGCACGTCTTGTGGACCAAGTAATGTCCGGTCCTCATTATGGTCCGGATAGATCTTGCCGATCAGCTCTGGTTCCATACGCAGGACCGGAACCGACTCACCCGTTTCCATCACGGAGATAGCACTGACCACACCGGCATCCATTTCAATCCGGTAACGCTCCGCTGTCACATGACCATCCCAGTAATCGAATGCACGCAGATAGATTTCATAGCCGTCAGGCAGTCGGCGATACTGTCCAGGTACGGACAAACCGGCCCCGGGACGATAGTTATTAACCCTCAAAGACCGGTCGATCTGCCCGGTTGCGTCGATCTGACCGACATAAATGTCCAGAGGGCGGGCATAGACACGGGCAGGTATCGTCCACTTACGACCTTCAAATTCGGTATGGATCCGGTAGTCAAGCCAGAGGATGTATGTTGCCGTGATACAGCACGTGATGATCATCAACTGAATAATGCGTGACATCGACCAGACTTTTTTGTCCGGGCGTTTTGATGATCGTCTTGATGTTTTTTTTGCTGATTGTCTAGTCATGGACTCTGGACATGATGCTAATGCAGATGTTCCTTATCCTGTCGATGAAACAAAAAAGGCCCCGGTTTAACGGGGCCTTGAATTGATCCGGGAGAGTCACCTAACTTGTTGATTTTCAGGTTCTTTTACTGATCGAAAATCCGACCCTGAATTTACTCTCCCCTCGATTTTTTTCTCCGCCCTGGCTTCCTGCCTTCATACGTTTACGTACTGGTCCGGAGAGAAACTACGAGTACTTATTTCTTTGCAGCTTTTTTCTTGGTAACTTTTTTCTTTGTTACTTTCTTTGTTACTTTCTTTGCTACTTTCTTCTTGGTTGCTTTCTTCTTGACCATAACATTGACTCCTCTATTACATTGTTGGATGAAAATTTAAACTACATTTACAACTAAACAACAACACAAAAAATACAACTCGAAGTCTATTATAGTAGTGTTTTACAAATTTTCTAATTTTTTTTTGCACTTTTTGAAAAAAAACTGTAAAGGCGATTTTTCCGATCCTCACTCTGCATCACGTTGAACACTTCATTCATGTCTTAATAACGCAACTTTGATCATGTCCTTTCAGGTATACAAATCAGAAAATCTTCATCACTGTTTTCAATCAACGACTGTTTTTTAATCTGGAAAATATCGCGTCACGTATCTGTTCGACACCACCATCACCACCTATACGGAAATACTTCGGTGCCTGTGCACCGCCGGTGTTAGCCCGTTCCGAGTAGTAATGAATCAAAGGTGCAGTCTGTGTATGGTATATCTGGAGCCGTTTACGGACGGTCGCCTCACTGTCGTCATCACGTTGTATCAGCGGTTCACCGGTTATATCATCCCTGCCGTCCTGCCTGGGTGGATTGAATATCACATGATACGAACGACCGGACTGTGGATGAATCCTGCGTCCACTCATGCGACGAATAATCTCTTCATCATCGACCCAGAGTTCGACGACATACTCGACATCAATGTTATTCGTCATCATCCCGTCCGCCTGGGCGACGGTCCGGGGAAACCCGTCAAACAGATATCCATTCCGGCAGTCGTCAGCGGTTATGCGCACCTTGATGATATCCAGTATCAGTTCATCAGAGACCAGTTCGCCTGCATCCATGATTTTTTTCAGTTCCACACCACGCGGGGTACCTGCCCTGACTTCGGCGCGCAGGATGTCACCTGTCGATATCTGCGGAATATTGAATTCCTGCTTTATATAGTTAGCCTGTGTACCTTTGCCCGCTCCCGGCGGCCCCAGTAAAATAATTTTCATTATTTAAATCCCGTTAATTATTGTTAATATCAGTTACCCAATGAATAAAATGCCAAAAAACCATGAAAATCGAACTTGATACCCTCGCAGCTGACCGTAACCTGATTCAGTCCTACTCGGCGGAGGGCATTATGATCAATAAAGTTGCCTATCAGAACAGTATTATTGTCAGTCCCGACTGTATTATCGAGAACTGGCCACCCCGTCACCCCTCGGATCTGACACTGGAGCATTTCCAGCAGCTGCTCGAAATGGCTCCCGAACTGGTTCTGCTCGGCACCGGCAAGCGCTTGCAGTTTCCTGACCAGCAGATCCTTGCCGCCTTCCTGTCCCGCAATATCGGTATTGAGGTCATGGATACCACCGCTGCCTGCCGAGCCTATAACTTCATTGCAGGAGAAGACCGCAAGGTCGTCGCGGCACTAATTGGCCTCCCGGCATAATCCCCCTGATCAGTTTTCAGTAAACAACGCTTCCAGCGAGAATCCCTCCCGCTGCAACATAAAACGGAGCCGTTTGATTGCCTCTATCTGGATCTGTCTGACCCGTTCACGAGTCACACCCAGTTCAGCCCCGATCTCTTCCAGTGTAGCGATATCCCGGCCCCGCAATCCAAACCGGCGTTCCACGACAGCACACTGCTTGTCGGTAAGCTGATCCAGCCAGTTTTCTATATGGCGCTGTACATCACTGTTTTGTAACAACAGGGACGGGTCGGGGTTATGGTCATCTGGTATCGTGTCAAGCAGCGACTTCTCCTGGTCATAACCGCCCTGACTGCCAATTGAACTGACCCGTTCGTTCAGACCAAGCATCTTTTTAACCTCTTCTATCGGGCGGTCCAGCATCTCGGCTACATCTTCGGGAGTCGGTTCGCGGTCGAGTTTCTGGGCGAGTTTGCGGGCAGCCCGCAAATATATATTTATCTCCTTGACGACATGAATGGGTAGCCTGACAGTTCTGGTCTGGTTCATGATTGCGCGTTCGATAGTCTGGCGTATCCACCAGGTGGCGTAGGTAGAAAAACGGAAGCCTTTTTCCGGATTGAATTTTTCGACTGCGCGCATCAACCCGAGATTGCCTTCCTCTATCAAATCAAGCAGGGGCATTCCGCGATTCATATAGCGACGTGCTATCTTGACGACCAGGCGCAGATTACCTTCTATCATGCGCTTTCTTGAGGGTTCATCACCCTGCAGGGCCTTGCGCGAGTAATACACTTCCTGCTCTGCGGTCAGCAATGGCGAGAAACCGATTTCGTTCAGGTACATCCGGGTCGCATCCAGGTCACCTTCAGTCAGTGTCCTGGCACGTATTTCAGTATCGGGGTCAGGTGGGAGTTCCGGTTCGGCGGTTACGTCAACGTCTTCAATTTCGTCAGGGCTGTCCGGTCCATCCAGATACGCATCATCATCATCTTCCTGTGATGCCGGCTCATCGAAATTTTCATCTTCTGTCCGTTTCTTGTCTGGCATGGCATCAATCGGGGGTCATGATCTGGCCGGTAAATATTGCAAGGGATCAACCGGTTTACCGTCCTTGCGTATCTCGAAATGCAGCAGTGGCTGCCCCTTCGTACTCTTGCCCATCGTACCGATGACCTGTCCAGCATTGACCGTATCGCCTTCCTTCACCTGTATCATCTGGTTATGCGCGTATGCACTCAGGTAAGTCTCGTTATGTTTGACGATAATAAGCTTACCATACCCCAAAAGTCCACTGCCGCTGTAGACGACCACACCGTTGGCCGCCGCCTGGATCTGCTGGCCTTCACGACCGGCAATGTCGAGGCCCTTTTGCGCGACCGGTGAATTTGAATGCAGTACCTCACCCGTCGTCGGCCAGCGCCAGCTGAACCCGGTCTGATTCAGTACCGGCTGGTTTTTAACCGGTTCGGGTTTTACCGGTGCCGTCGCCACCGGTGCAGGCTGTGATGGTGGAGTCGCCGGTTTCTGCTTCAGGTCTTCTATGATGAGCTGGCCTGGATTGGCACGCGGTATTGCCGCAGGATCTTCCAGCGCATACGCCTTCGCTACAGGTTCTTCCCTGAGTGGTCTGACCACGGCGGCGCCTGCTGGCGGAACCAGATTCAGCTTTTGTCCAGGATAAATAACATAGTTACCTGATATATCGTTCCAGGTTGCGATATCACGATAGTCCAGCCCATAACGCCAGGAGATGGAATACAACGTATCTCCCGCGATGACCTGATGAAATCCCCGCGTAACCGGCTCCGGTTCATAACTGTAGCCTGAAACCGGCGCGGCGCGATAGGCGCTGTCCGTTGGCCGACTGTCAACCGGCGCCTCGGTGGTGGTAAAACATCCTCCCAGTGCGGCGCAGTAAAACACGGTACCGGCAAACCTGACTTTTTTACTATGCATCAACATGAGTAGTAATTAACCTATTCCTTCCATCATCGGTACAAAACTGACCGAATCAAGCCGTCGTTCGGTAAACCCGTTTTCAGTACGGGTTATCAGTAACAATGATTGCTCACCGGTCTTGCCTACTGGAATCACCAGTCTGCCATTGACGGAAAGTTGTTCCACCAGCTGTTTGGGTATCCCTGTCGGGGCGGCTGCCACCAGGATGCCATCATACGGCGCGTATTCGGGCCAGCCCAGATTACCATCCCCGTTTCGGGCACGCACATTCCGGCATTTCAGTGTATAAAATCTTTCCCTCGCCTTGGTCAACAGCGCATCTATCCGTTCTATTGTAGAAACCTGTTTCGCAAATTTGGTCAGAATAACCGTCTGGTAGCCGCAACCGGTACCGATTTCGAGTACGTTTTGCAGCTCGGTCTTGTTTTCGAGCAGCGCCTCGGTCATACGTGCCACAATATAGGGCTGGGAGATGGTCTGGTTATAACCTATCGGCAATGCTGTATTGTCATAGGCGCGGCTGGACAATGCCTCGTCGACAAAGATATGACGTGGGGTATTTCGAATAGCCTCAAGTATCGGCTCGGACTGTATACCCATTTTTCTCAATTGCTCCACCAGACGATTCCGCGCCCGCTGGGATGTCATACCTATGCCCTGATGCTTGATGTTCATTAAATCGTCAGCGGGCTGACCCAGGCGGCGGCATCTTCAAGGATATCGTACCGGGTCAAATCGAACTGCAATGGAGTCACAGAAATATTACCGTTGCGGATGGCGTGAAAGTCGGTTCCGGGACCCACATCGTTGCCAGGGCCGGCAGGTCCTATCCAGAAAACCTCACGACCTTTGGGATCTTTCATTCTGACCGAGGCCTCAGATTTATGGCGCTTGCCCAGCCGGGTTACTTCCCATTGATTGAGGTCCTGATAGTCCCGATCCGGGATATTGATGTTCAATAACAGATCCGAAGGCAAGGATTGTGTGAGCATGCTTTTGATCAGCCGGGCAACCAGTGTTGCGGCTACTTCATAATGCACCGGATCAGTCGATGCCAGCGACACTGCAACTGCCGGTCGACCGAGAAAGCGCCCTTCCATCGCGGCGGCGACTGTACCGGAATACAACACATCATCACCGAGGTTGGCACCGGAATTGATCCCGCTGATGACCATATCCGGCTCCCGGTCGAGCAAACCGGTAATGGCCAGATGCACACAATCGGTAGGCGTTCCGTTTACATAGCGAAATCCGTTCGGTGCTGTTCGTACCGACAATGGCGTATCCAGTGTCAGTGAATTGCTGGCGGCACTGCGATCACGGTCAGGCGCAACTACGGTAATCTCACCCAGTGTGGAGATGGCACGGGCCAGTGCCTCCAGACCGGGGGCCTGGTACCCGTCATCATTACTCAGAAGAAAATGCATACTGGTCGCTGGTCACTCGTTACAGATCGCTGGTGAAACATGAAAAATCCGGTAAGGAAATGATAAATAATTGCCTGCACGTTTTATATAACTGACAAGTTTCGAATGGTATACCAGCCACCCGCGACTGGCAACGAGAGAGGGCCGGACAGATTACTGTAAATGCTCAGCGATTTGTACCAAGCAGCAATTCCAGCAATGCCTTCTGTGAATGCAGACGATTACCGGCCTCTTCCCAGACGACGCTTTGCGGCCCATCCAGCACTTCGGATGTTACCTCGTCACCACGGTGGGCAGGCAGGCAATGCATGAACAGGGCATCGCTTGCGGCCAGCGACATCATTGCCTGGTTGACCTGATAGGGACTGAATATTTTTGCACGTGACTCCTGCTCCTGTTCCTGGCCCATACTGGCCCACACATCTGTGACAACCAGATCGGCATTTCTGGCGGCCAGCTCCGGGTCTTCGGTAATCTCGACATAATCAGCTGCGCCTAGAACAACATCCGGGTCCGGGCGGTGTGTATCAGGACAGGCAATCACCAGCCTGAAATCAAAGATGCGGGCCGCATGGATGTAGGTCTGGCATACATTATTGCCATCGCCCAGCCAGGCAACCGTTTTACCACGTATATCCCCACGGTATTCAAACCAGGTCTGCATATCGGCGAGAACCTGACACGGATGAAATGAATCTGATAACCCGTTAATAACCGGTACATCAGAACAGGCGGCAAAACGCTCGAGTTTCTCATGGGCAAACGTCCGTATCATCACACAATCAACCATCTTCGACAGCACACGCGCGGTGTCTTCCAGCGGTTCACCACGACCCAGCTGGGTATCATGTGGAGACAAAAATATCGCATGTCCGCCCAGATGGGCGATGGCTGTTTCAAACGAGACGCGGGTCCGGGTCGATGATTTTTCAAAGATCATCGCCAGCACACGGCCGGGCAACGAAGGTGTCAGTCTGCCCTGTTTCATGTCCTGTTTGAGTTGCTGCGCACGCCGGATAACCGCGAGCAATTCATCGCGTTCCATGTCCTGCAGTGTCAGAAAATGTCTGCTCGCCACCGTCATCATCCCTTCAGCATGGTCAGGACCAGGCCGGTCACGGTTGAGACTATCTGATCCGCCTCGGCGTCACTGATGATGAGCGGCGGTAACAGGCGGATTACCTTGTCCGCTGTGACATTAATCAGAATGTTCTGCTGCAATCCGGTCAGCACCAACTCTGCGCAATTTTGCTCCAGCTCAATTCCCAGCATCAGACCCATTCCGCGGATCTGGCGAACACCATTCACCCCGGCAAGATTTTTCCTGAAGCCGTCCAGCATCCTGGCGCCCAGTTCAGCGGCGCGTTGATCCAGCCGATCCTGCTTCAAACTGGCGATCACCGCCAGTGCTGCACTGGCGGCCAGTGGATTACCACCAAAGGTGGTCCCGTGGCTACCCGCCGTCATCGGTGCAGACGCGTGCTCCCGTGCCAGACAGGCTCCAATCGGTACGCCGTTACCCAGGGATTTGGACAAGGTCATCACATCCGGCAAGATGCCTTCATGCTGGAATGCAAACCATTTGCCCGTCCGGCACATGCCGGTCTGCACTTCATCCAGTACCAGCAGCAGCCCGCGATCGCGACAGAGTCCGGCAATTTTTTTCAGATATCCGGGATCCGGCACTACCACACCACCTTCTCCCTGAACCGGTTCCAGCATGACGGCGATGACATCCTTGTTATCGTTACATACCTGTTCGACGGCGGCGAAATTGTTGTAGTCTACATGGATGAAACCCTCTACCAGTGGTTCAAACCCGACCTTGACCTTCGGATTACCCGTCGCTGTTAATGTCGCCAGCGTCCTGCCATGAAAACTGCCGTTCATTACAATGATTTTTGGAGAGCTGATGCCCTTTGCGTGGGCATAGCGCCGGCAAATCTTGATCGCCGCCTCGTTCGCCTCGGCACCGGAATTACAAAAGAACACCCTGTCCAGCCCTGATACTTCACACAGCTGTTCTGCCAGATTTTCCTGCAGCGGGATCTGGTACAGGTTCGAGGTATGAATCAACCGGCCCGCCTGGCGAGCCACGGCCTGTTCAACAGCCGGATGGGCATGTCCCAGCCCGCACACGGCGATACCGGCCAGTGCATCCAGATAGCGCTTGCCATGAGTGTCCGTCAACCAGGCACCTGATCCGGTTTCAAACGCTACCGGTAACCGTTTATATGTCTCCATCACTGCATGACTCATCTGATTACATACCCTGAATAATAATCCCTGTTCCCAAAAAAAGAAGCCCGGCCTGCTGCCGGGCTTGATACCTGTTTCCTCTCGACCCTGTTCCTGTTACTGCAGGTTAAACAGGGATACTGCATTCGTGACTATACATAATGTATGTTTTATTATACTGCGGTAGTTGCGTGCTTTCACCTGTCAATCTGACCAGATACCCTCTGCCCGGATCGGTAACAGCCGCCCGCAGAGTCTACAACAGGCTTTCGCTCTGGACAAAGGTCTCTTTAATATAAATTCCGGAAGCGCTATACTAATACCCTAGTTATTTACTAAGTTATTTTAAACCGAGGTACTACAGTGGAAACAGTTGAACTGATTAACCAGACCCTCAAGGATAACCCAATCGTCATCTTTATGAAGGGTAGTCCCGAGATGCCACAATGTGGCTTTTCGATGCAGGCATCGCAGGCATTAAAGGCATGCAAGGCTGATTTTGCCTATGTCGATGTGCTCGCCAACCCTGACGTACGCCAGACCCTGCCTTCTATCTCGAACTGGCCGACCTTCCCGCAGATATTTATCAATGGTGAACTGGTGGGTGGGTGTGACATTGTGCTGGATCTGTATCAACGCGGTGAGTTGCAGCAGATGGTCAGTTCAGTGGCAAAATCCTGAACTGATTAATTTTTTCCCGCACTCCTGTTCAGATTCGGCACTTGAATATTATCGTTCCAGACACGCTGTGAATACATCCATGTACGCTCGGGCGCCGCATCCATGCGGCTAACGGTCTGCCACAATAATATTCAAGCGCCAAATCTGAACGATCGTGGATTTGTGGAACACTCATAACAACCAAGGGCACAGTCTGCGGTGGGCTATGTCAGCCAGATACACTTGCCGCCGCTGTCCTTGTTAATAGCCTCCAGACGCAGCTGGTGGGCCTGCGCTTCCTCCGCAGTAGGTGCAATCGTTCTCAATGCCCCCCGGTCACGGACCAGCAACTTGTGTATGACATTACCGTCCACCGAGGTCTGTTCGTTCTCCAGAGACAGGCTGCCCTGCCCACCCGTCATCGCCAGGTAAACATCCAGCAATATCTGTGCGTCCAGCAATGCACCATGCAGATCGCGTTGTGAATTGTCTATCTGGTACCGGCTACACAGCGCATCCAGACTGTTTTTCTGACCAGGATGCAGCTCCCTTGCCATCACCAGAGTATCGGTAATCCGGCAGTAGTCTTCCAGCTTGCCCCACTTCTTGCCAAGCAGCTTCAGTTCGGCATTGATGAAGGCGACGTCAAACGGGGCGTTGTGGATAATCACCTCGCTATCACGGATAAAATCAATCAGATCCTGGGCGATATCAGCAAATACCGGTTTGTCGACGAGGAACTCATTACTGATACCGTGGACTTCAAACGCGCCGTCATCAATGAGCCGATGTGGATTAAGATACTGGTGAAACATACGCTCGGACTTGCGCCGGTTCCTGATTTCCACACACCCGATTTCAATGATCCGGTGACCGTCCCCCGGTTCCAGACCGGTTGTCTCCGTATCAAGTATAATTTGTCTGCCTGTCACGGTTATCTCCTGTTCAACATCGTGTCGATGGCCAGATTGGCCAGTGCATCGGCACGATCATTTTCACGATGGCCACTGTGCCCCTTGACCCAGTGCCATTCAATATCATGTTGCAGTGTTACCTGATCCAACTGCTGCCACAGGTCAATATTCTTGACCGGCTTTTTGTCCGCCGTCTTCCAGCCCTTCTGCTTCCAGCGGTGCATCCACTCGGTAATGCCACTTTTGACATAAACCGAATCGGTGGTCAATTTGACACGGCAACGCCGTTTCAGCGACTCCAGCGCCTTGATGGCCGCTGTCAGTTCCATACGGTTGTTGGTGGTATCGGCTTCGGCACCGCACAAATCCTTTTCGGTGCCCTTGTACCGCAATACGGCACCCCATCCACCCGGGCCGGGGTTGCCACGGCATGCCCCGTCGGTAAAAATCTCCACAACTTCTGTCATTATATATCTGTCCGGCTACGTATAGTGGGTTCGACCACCCCTGATTCAATCATCCGCCGGCGTTTATGCCAGGTCAGCTTGACCGGGGTCAGCGGTATGACCCGCTTTCTGACCACGATGATATAAATTCCGCCAAAGACCGACCAGCAATAATTACCCAGTTTTTCCAGGAAAGTCAGGCGGGACTGCATCTTCATGTTTGCCAGTGGTGGGCGGTAAAAGAAACGCTCAATCCGGACAACCTCCAGGTCAAGCAAGGAAAACCAGTCCTTGATGCGCTTGTAACTGAAAAAATGCCCACTCCAGGGAGGTTCCGCCCGCCAGGCTAATAACAGATGCCAGAGACCACAAAGACTCCAAGGGTTAAAACCGGTAATGATCAGATGGCCTTCCCCTATCAGGACCCGCTCGACTTCCCGCAATAACTTGTGTGGATTCGGGGAATATTCAAGCACATGTGGCATCAACACCACATCAATCGAATCGGCGGCAACCGGCAGACAGTCAGACGGGCATAGCAATGTGGCATCGCCAACGGTATGCGTACCTTCTTCCTCCAGCTGCACTACGATCCGGTGACTGATACGGGTACTGTCGAGCAACCTGTCACCGTACAGTGTACCTACCTGCATGAAATGATACCCGAACAGATTAGGCAGTATCGCGTCGAGCAACTGGCATTCACGTTCACGTATATATTTTCCAAGCGGTCGCTCAAACCACATTCTGAGTCTGCTGTTGAACGGAGGCTCCGCTGACTCCGGTTTTTGATTATCCGACATGGTTACTATGATAGTCTGGTATTTGTCATTGTCATATCGTATACGGACAACCTTCATGATAGAAATAAAACCTGTACATGCATTCAGGGACAATTACATCTGGCTTATCGTAAACACCCGCAACCAGACTGTCGCAATTGTCGACCCGGGTGACGCCTCGCCCGTCATTGACACGATCAAAAAAGCTCAACTGACACCTGTTGCCATACTGGTGACCCATCACCATCCAGATCATACAGGCGGTATCAATACACTGTTGCAATATTACCAGATACCGGTCTATGGACCTGCACATGAATCCATCCCGGGGATGACCCATGCACTTGCGGAAGGTAAAGTGATCACTCCGGAGGGACTGGATCAGGAGTTTTTAATTATCGATGTACCCGGACATACAGCGGGTCATATTGCCTATCACGGAGGGGGTAATCTGTTTATTGGTGACACCCTATTCATGGCCGGGTGTGGTCGACTGTTTGAAGGCACTGCTGCCCAGCTGTATCATTCTATCAACAAAGTTGCAAAACTCCCGAATGAGACCGTCGTATATTGTACACACGAATACACACTGGCCAATCTGCGCTTTGCCCGGGCAGTAGAACCGGAGAATACTTACATTACAGCGCGTATTGAATCGTGTACAAAACTGCGCGAAAAAAATATTCCCACAGTGCCTGGCACACTCGCGTGTGAAAAAACAACCAACCCTTTTTTGCGTACGCATGTGGATGAAGTAAAATTTGCAGCAGAAAAATTTGCAGGACACAAACTTGATCATGCGGTTGATGTGTTCACCATACTACGAAAATGGAAAGATCAATTCTGAAATGTGATCACTCATCGTGATCACCCATCACGGATCACTGCAGTAAAAAAAACTTGACCATCCGGAGTCAGATCCATACGATTGCGCGATGCGACAAAAACAACTTCTGATAATTGCACTCTTGCTGACACTGACAGCGTGTTCCACAACACCTTCATTCCAGTCCTCCCGTTCCGGTAACGATAATGAATCTGCTGATGCAAATTCATATATAGCCAACAGTCGAAAGTACAAAAAGAACACATCAACACAGGATGAGATAAATCTGTCCGGTGAAAATGCGGCGCTGGATAATCAGGGTGATGTGTGGATTAGAATTCGCGATAGTCTCACACTGAAGCGTCATGTCGATAACAAGGTAGTCAAGGAAAAGATTGCCTGGTATGCGCGTAATCAGGAGTACCTGAACCGCGTGGCCGAACGTGCCACCCCGTACATATATTATATTGTTGAAGAAATCGAAAAACGCGACATGCCGCTTGAACTGGCGTTGTTGCCGATCGTGGAAAGCGCCTATCATCCGTTTGCCTATTCCAGAAGTCATGCCTCCGGTATCTGGCAGTTTATCCCGGGTACGGGCAAGCTGTTTGGACTGAAACAGAACTGGTGGTACGACGGCAGACGCGACATTGTTGCTGCTACCCGTGCCGCCCTCGACTATTTACAAAAACTGCATAACCAGTTTGGCGACTGGGAACTTGCCCTCGCCGCTTACAACACCGGCGAACGTAATATCGAGCGTGCAATTACCAAAAACAACGCTGCCAAGAAGAAGACCGACTTCTTCTCGCTGGTGGTTCACAAAGAAACGCGTGGTTATGTGCCCAGCCTGCTCGCTGTCGCCGAAATCGTTGCAAACCCCGAAAAATACGGCCTGTCACTCAAACCTATACCGGATAAACCCTATTTTACGAAGGTTGACATAGACGGCCAGCTTGATCTGTCTACCGTCGCCTCACTGACCGGCATGACAATGGACGAGATTTATACACTCAATCCAGGTTTCAGCCGCTGGGCAACCGATCCGGAAGGCCCGCATTACCTGTTGCTGCCGCTCGACAAGGAAAAGACTTTCCTCACCGGTCTTGTTTCCATACCAAAAGACCAGCGTGTGACCTGGAACCAGCATGTCATTTCCAAGGGTGAGACCCTGGGACAAATAGCCGAGCGTTACAAGACCAGCGTGGCCATGCTGAAGGAAACCAATAATCTGAAAGGCAACCTGATACACGTAGGCCAGACGCTGATGATACCGGGCTCAAAAAATACGACCCGGATGAACTCACCTGCCCTGGATCACCAGCAGCGTGTGGCAGGTGCACAAACACCTGGCGAGAAACAGATATACACTGTGCGTTCCGGAGACAGCCTCTGGCTCATAGGCAAACGCATGGGCGTCAATGTCAAGGACCTGCTCGCATGGAACGGTCTGAATGCAAACAGCACACTGCGCCCGGGTCAGAAACTGAATATGTGGAACCCGTCCAAACCTGTGGTCAAAGCCCAGTCTATGGCTGATAACAAGGACGCCAGCAAGGATTATTCCAAGAATGAAGAAGGCCATATCCGTTACACCGTCAAGAAAGGCGACACCCTCTGGATGATATCGCAGACATTTGGAGTGACAGTCGCCCAGTTACAAAAGTGGAACAAACTCTCCGGCAGCAAACCTTTACAACCCGGTCAGACCCTCGTACTGATGGATGCTCCGGCCCTCGCTGCCGGCGCATAAACACCTGAACTGTTGGCCTGCCGTATCCCGGCAGGTCTGACTTTCTACCGCGGATGTTGGCAGTTAATGCGGAATATTCGTAGAATGTCCCTACGATGATAAAGATCCTCAAACTGCTGGTACGTTGCCTGCTACGACTGTTATACGGTGTCACCGTTAACGGCATGGACAACTATCATAAGGCAGGCAACCGCGTGCTGATCGTTGCCAACCATACCTCGCTGCTTGATGGCATCCTGCTTTATGCCTGGCTACCGGAAACGCCCACTTTTGCAATCAACACTGGTGTGGCAACCCGCCGTTCGTTCCGTTTCTTTCTACAATTTGTAGAACTGTTCGAAATGGATCCGAACAGCCCCCTGTCACTGAAATCGATGATTCGCTACATACGCGATAACAGGAAGGCCGTCATATTTCCTGAAGGTCGCATTACCACAACCGGCACATTGATGAAAATTTATGAAGGCCCTGCCCTGATAGCTGACAAGGCCGATGCAATGATACTGCCTGTTGCGATTGACGGTGCCCAGCTCAGTCCGTTTTCTTATCTGAAAGATCGCGGTCATGTAAAACGTTTTCCACGTATCACGCTGACTATCCTGCCTCCGTGCAAGATGAACATCAGCCCGGACCTGTCGGGTCATGCACGGCGCAAGGAGGCGGCACTGCGTCTGGAAAAACTGATGTTGCATCTGCAGTTTGTTACTTATGATTACCGCAAGACGCTGTTTCTGGGTCTGTGTGAGGCTGCACAAAAATTCGGGAAGAAACTGATAGTACTGGAAGATACCAACCAGGCCGAGCTGACATATAGTCAGCTGATTACCCGAAGTCTGGTCCTGTCCCGCGTACTGGAAAGGCAAACAGACGTCGGGGAAAACACCGGGCTTTTGCTGCCGAACACGGCAACCATCGTCGTCTGTCTGTTCGCATTGCAGTATCTCGGTCGGGTTCCGGCCATGCTGAACTTCACCTCCGGTACCCAGAATATTCTCAAGGCCTGTAAAACAGCGAAGATCCGTACCGTGTTCACCTCAAGCACATTCATAGAACGCGCCGGTTTGCATGCACTGGTGGAGGAACTACAACAACATGTCCGGGTGGTCTATCTCGAAGACCTGCGCGGCAGGATAAGTACAGCTGACAAGGTTGTTGGCGCGCTGCAGGCACGCAACCCCGAGGCCAGCTACCGACGCCGTACGACGAAGCTCGATCCGGACAGTCCTGCGGTAATCCTGTTTACCTCCGGTTCAGAAGGAGTCCCGAAGGGTGTAGTGCTTTCCCATGCCAACATACTGTCCAACTTTGCGCAGGTCCGTGTCCATATCGATTTCAAACCGTCTGATATCGTCTTTACCTGTCTGCCCCTGTTTCACTCATTCGGCCTGAATGCCGGATTGTTGATGCCGCTGCTCGGTGGCAGCAAGATTTACCTCTATCCGACCCCGCTGCATTACCGGATTATCCCGCAGCTGGTCTACGAAAAAAATGCGACCATCTTCTTCGGGGCCAATACCTTCTACAAAGGGTATGCAAAATACGCACATGCCTATGACTTCCATACGCTGCGTTATGTCGTTGCCGGCGCTGAGAAACTGCGTGATGACACCCGTCAGATGTATATGGATAAATTCGGCATCCGTATCTTTGAAGGTTATGGTGTCACGGAAACCAGCCCGGTTATCTCTGTTAATACCCCGCTCATATCGCGGACCGGCACAGTTGGTCTGCCACTGCCGGGTATGGAATGTTATCTGGAGCCTGTTGAAGGCATTGATGAAGGTGGCCGACTGGTTGTCCGCGGTCCGAATATCATGCTGGGTTACCTGTTACATGACTCGGATGGCCGGATAGTCGCGCCCGAAACGGCACGTGGTAAGGGCTGGCACGATACCGGTGATATTGCCAGCATCAATGAGGACGGCTTTATCACGATACTCGGTCGCGCAAAACGGTTTGCCAAACTGGGTGGCGAGATGGTATCGCTGACCACTGTTGAAGAACTCGCAATGCATTGCTGGCCCGAGGCCAACCACGCCGCTGTTGCACTGGTGGACGACAAGAAGGGCGAAAAGATCATCCTGGTCACAGACTACCATGGTGCTGATCGCAAACAATTACAGGAGGTAGTGCGCAAGCTGAAGTTGAGTGAGTTATATATCCCCCGCAAGATTGTGCTGGCCGAAGAGTTGCCGGTGCTCGGCACAGGCAAGATTAACTATTTGCTGTTGGCAGAAATGGTGCAGGCGGAGGACCAGGAAGGCAGTGGCTGGATCCGCAAGATCACCGGATTGGTCAGACGGAATCCGCAGGAGCGTACGAGAGAAGAAAACACTGAGGACTAGGGACAATCCATAATCAAACTTTCCAGCTGGAGTAGAGTCGTTGCTGGAATTGTAGAATGCGTTATCCGATCAGGCGTTGCAATACGGCTGCATGCCAGGCAGAGGTATCCCCCGGCATATTGGTTAGATGAATTCCGGTTTTGTACATGCCCGTATGCGGGTCCTGTGCCGACCAGATGACCTGCCCCATCAGATTAAACATGCGCGGCGGTATTCCCAACTCTACATTCAGAATGAGGCGGGTGCCTTTAGGCAACTGGATCATCGTATAAATGCCCATACCAATCAGCGAAATATCCCGTGTTTTGCAGATCATCTTGCTGCCATCGAGTGAATCCGCCCCGGGCGCCGACTGGATTTCGACAGTTACTTCAGCACCTATGCGACTGTAGGCTCGATTTTCAATACCATTGTTCGGATTCATAGCACCATCTAATAAAATTTTAATTGCGGCCAATATATATTAACATAGACTTCAATACGATCCGGCTAGTTAGTTGGGGTAAATAGCTGAATTCAGCAACCGGAGCCACCATACTATTATAAAGCCCGTCGAGACTGACGGGAACCATCAGCAGTCAAGGGAACCAACCCGGAATGAGCTCGAATAACACATTACTGGAAGTACTGTTCAAATATGGACTGGGAGAGCACCTGATCCTGCATATACGTGAGCAGGAATCAATACTCGGCAAACTCTACTATGACAAGGGCCGGTTATTACTGAAAGACCAGGAGTTACTGACCGGATTCAAACCTGAATATCTGAAACCCTGCTGGGAAAAAGGCCTGATAGGCATGTTATGTAGCCCGCGCAACAAGACCTGGGAGAGTCTCAGCTTTTATGGACTGGAAAAATGCAATCTGCCGATAGACCTCGATTCGACACGTCATGGCAGCCTGACGGCCTCCCAGAACCAGTATGGTGAAAAGCTGGTCGACTTCGTAGGCAGTATCTACCGGGGCTTTAACCTGATGCTTGATAACCATTTCCTGCCCGTCGTCCTGTTAAAACAGGTCCATGCCAAATCCGGCGAAATCGGGCTGGCAGTTACGGATCTGCGTACCGCCCCGATGCCGATTAGCCTGATCCAGAAAATACACGACATTGTCAGGGAACAGACTGATATGCGGCTGTCACTAAACGTGCAGGACACCGATCTCGCCGCCAGCGACTTTGAAAGTATATTCAAACAGTATCTGAAATAACCTGTTTAAGTGTTACCGGTTATTCCAGATGACGCAGCAGACGATACACTACTATCAGGACCCCGCAACCAATGTACAGGCCAAGCAGACCTGTCAGCAGCAGTAAACCCATTTCAGGTGTGATTATACGGGCACGGGTCAGATAAATAATCAGTCCGACCAGTGTGGTCAGGCTGATCATGATACCGGTAAACAACAGCAGGATACGGGATGTCTTCATGGCTGACTCCTGACCGTCAGGTAGAGCGAAAAGTATGGCCTGAAACCGGAATATTTCAATGATTATTTCAGCGCTGCTATTCTGTACGTTATCGTGACGACAGTTTCAAAAGACCGGCAGAGGGCAATGCTGTAAACTGCCCGCCTCGACCCCTCAGGACTCATTGTCACCATGCTCAGTTACCGCCACGGCTTTCACGCCGGCAATTTCGCCGATGTACTGAAACACATGGTCGAGGTCGCCATCCTCCAATACCTCAAGAAAAAAGATACACCGTTCTACTATCACGATACCCATGCCGGTGCCGGACTCTACAAGGTAGCCCATACCTATATGCAGAAGAACCGTGAGTATGCCGGTGGCATCGGCCGTCTGTGGTCTGCCAGACCAAAATCACAGCTCCTTCAGGATTACCTCGGTATCATACGCCAGCTGAATCCGGACGGGACACTGACGGTCTACCCTGGCTCGCCTGAAATTGCCGTGCAAATGTTGCGCCCGACAGATCGTATCTGGCTGGGTGAACGTCATCCAACCGATTTTCGTATACTGTCAGAACATTATCACCGCAAGGCGGGTGTCAGTTGTGAAATGATGGATGCCTGGCAGGGACTCAAGGCCAGGCTGCCACCCCGGGAGCGTCGTGGTCTGATCCTGATTGACCCCTCCTATGAACTTGAAAATGATTACCGGCAGGTCAGCCGTGGCCTTGAAGATGCGCTGCAACGGTTTGCACCGGGCATCTATGCCATCTGGTATCCGGTCATTGATGCCAGGACGACCGACAACCTGTTACGCCGGTTCACAGTGTTGCCCTGCAAGGAAAACCTGCATGTCAGTCTGGATATCGGCAAGGTAGATGGTGGCCCGGCCATGCATGCCTGTGGCATGGTCATACTGAATCCGCCGTATACACTGGAGGCAACGCTGAAGGAAACCCTGCCAGAATTGCTGGCCCTGCTGTCCGCGAATAAACACGGTCATTATGTGGTGGAAACACTTCGGGGCAGCTAAAAAAAGAGGCTCTACACTCACACTGTCTCACGCCGGTGCAGAAAGGCCTCAACCTCGCTGAGCGAGCCTGTTTGCTTCATCGGGGGCAAGCTCTTCAAAAATATCCTGCCATACGATTTGGCCGTCAATCGGGGGTCACAGATCATCAGGATGCCATAATCATGTGTATCCCGGATCAGGCGGCCGACCCCCTGTTTCAGTGTGATGACCGCCTCGGGTAACTGGTAATCCATAAACGGGTTTCTGCCCTGCTCTTCCAGTTTTTTCATCCGTGCCTGCAACACCGGATCATCCGGGGTGGCAAACGGCAGCTTGTCGATGATAACGCAGCTGAGCGCCTGCCCCTTCACATCAACGCCCTCCCAGAAACTCTGTGTGCCCAGCAACACTGCATGCGGGGTGTGGCGGAAAGTCTCCAACAGCTCTGTCTTGGGCGCATCCCCCTGTACAAAGACCGGAAAATCGATGCGTGTACGGATGGTCGCCGCCGCAATCTGCAGGGCCCGATGGCTGGTAAACAGCATAAAGGCGCGGCCCCGGGTCAGTTGCAGCACCGGCAAGGCGGCCTCAAGGACCTTGTCGGTGTAACCCTCGGTGCGGGGATCTGGCAGACCGGTCGGCAGGTATAACAGTGCCTGCTGCGTGAAATCAAACGGGCTTTCCCAGCTCTCTTGTCTGAGTTCTTCCAGGCCCAGTTGTGCAGCGAAATGGCTGAAGCTTCCCTTCACCGTCAATGTGGCCGAGGTATAGATACACAAACAATCATAGCCTGCCATACGTGACTGGAACGTATCGGCGATATCAAGCGGGGTCTGATGTAACAGGAAGCCGTTACCCCGCAGCTCCAGCCACTGCACATGGTCCTCGCTGTGAGACTCCAGATAACTGTCAAGCCCGTCCATCAATGCCGCACAACGTTTGAAACAATTATCCAGGTCCTTGCCACGATTGGCAAAACCCTCCAGCAACTGATGGGCCTCGTAGCAACGCTCCAGCAAGCGCGTCATCGCCTCGCGCACACCGGCTGATTCACGGATCTGGTACCAGGCGATGCGGCCTTCCTGGGTGCCCAGTGTCAGGCGTAACTGCCTGACCGCCGTATCCACCTTGTCGAGCACACCGGGGAAATCCGGCATGTCTGCCGCCTCGGTGTAATAGGCCTGTTTGCTGTCGCGTACCCAGTCATTAAACTGGTGACTGCTGAGGGTCTGGCTGAAAAATTCCGAGGCGAGATCCGGCAATTGATGGGCCTCATCAAAGATAATCACATCCGCGATCGGTAACAATTCTCCGTAACCCTGATCCCGCAAGGCCAGGTCAGCCAGCAACAGATGATGGTTGACGACCGTCAGGTCTGCTTCAATTGCCTCACGCCGTGCACGGAACACAAAACAATCACTGTAATGTCTGCATTCCTGCCCCAGACAGTTGTCCGTAGTCGAGGTCACAAACTTTCTGACACCCGCATCTTCCGGCAGATTGGTCAGTTCGGCGAGATCACCACTACTGGTCTGTTGCGACCAGGCGCGGATGCCAAACAGATGGGAGACATTCGCCGCATTTATACCGGCGGTATCGGCCTCGACCAGATCCAGCCGGTGCAGGCACAGATAATTCGCCCTGCCCTTTAACAGTGAGGTATGAATCGCACGTCCGGTCGCCTGCTGGATAATCTTCAGATCACGTTGATAGAGCTGATCCTGCAGATGGCGGGTACCGGTCGAAATTATGATCTTCATTCCGGAGAGGATCGCGGGCACCAGATAGGCAAAGGTCTTGCCAGTACCGGTTCCGGCCTCACAGATCATTGACTCCTGGTGCGCGATTGCACTGGCGATCGCCTCGGACATTTCTATCTGTTGTGCCCGGACGGAGTAATCGGGTATCAATTCAGCCAGCGGTCCGTCAGCTGACAGGATATCGGCGGGTGTAAGCATGTAAACTGCCCTGTTTTATGCCTGGTTGCAAGTAAAGGTAACGACCTTGTCTATCGAATCATAACCCAGAATCTGCATTAATAAACGATCAATTCCCAGCGCCACACCGGCACAATCCGGCAAGCCCTGCGCCAGTGCAGCCAGCAGATGTTCATCCAGACGCACAGACGCCTGCCCCTGCTGTTGCCGCCTTGCATTGTCTGCCTCAAAACGGGCGCGTTGTTCAGCGGCATCCGTCAACTCATGAAAGCCATTGGCGATTTCTACACCGTTGATAAACAACTCGAAGCGCTCTGCCACCGGGGTGGCACCCTGACGGATGCGCGCCAGTGCGGCCTGGCACACCGGAAAATCATCTATAAATTCCGGTCTATCCACACCGAGGCCAGGCATGACCGCCATGCTGAACAAAAAATCGAGTAATACCGACCGGGTATGACCCGTACCTTGCAGTCCCAGTCGGGTTGATTGCGACTGCAAGTCAGCATCAGTAGCATGATGAGGATCCAGCCCGGTAGCCGCTGCAAAAACCGCGGCATATGGACGGCAGGCGGGACGGGCAAACCCTAGCAACACCAGCATATCCCCCATCTCACGCATCAAGGCATGATGATCAAAACCAGGGCGATACCACTCCAGCATCGTAAACTCGGGCTGGTGCTGACGCCCGAGTTCCTCGTCACGGAATACACGGCAGATCTGGTAGACAGGACCACTACCGGCAGCCAGCAATCGCTTCATCGCAAACTCGGGCGAGGTATGCAGATACAACCTCTCCGCTGAGGTGGTGGCCGGGGAGCTAAAACGAGTAGTAAAACTGGTCAGGTTCGGATCGGTATTGCCGGCATGGGACAACACCGGTGTTTCAACCTCCAGGATGTCGCGTGCCGCCATGAACTCACGGATGTTTGCCAGCAGACTGGCACGTTGTTTTAAAACTTTGAGGGATGCGGAGGGTTGCCAGCGATCAGACATTAACAATTTCCATCATTCGTCATTCCCGCATTCGCCTACATGGATGCAGGCGGTAGAGCGACGCCTGGAGCCAAAGCCGAAGCGGGAATGACGGTGGAACCTCGGATTGAATGTATCAATCCTCACCCATCATCTCGTGTCACTTCACCCTCGACATATACGCACTGGTACGTGTATCGACACGGATGGTCTCGCCCTCTTCCACAAACAGGGGCACCCTCACCACCGCGCCGGTCTCAAGCTTGGCCGGTTTGGTGCCGCCGGTAGCGGTATCACCACGCAGGCCCGGGTCGGTTTCAATGATCTTCAGGTGCACGAAATTCGGTGCGGCTACATACAGTGGCGAGCCGTTCCACAGTGTCACGATGCACTCTTCTTCGGGCTTGATCCACTGCGAGGCATCCGCCATCGCCTTTTCATCGGCCATATACTGTTCATAACTGCCCGGATCCATGAAGTGCCACAATTCCCCGTCTGTATAGAGGTATTGCAATGATACCTCGACCACGTCCGCACCTTCACAAACGTCACCTGACTTGAAAGTACGCTCAAGTACCCGTCCGGTCTTCAGGTTACGCAACCTGACGCGATTGAAGGCCTGGCCCTTGCCCGGTTTTACATGTTCGTTCTCGATTACCGAGTACGGATCGCCATCGATCATCAACTTCAGGCCGGACTTGAATTCACTGGTACTAAACGTAGACATACAGGTATCCCCTTCCATTTCCATGGGTGCGCGATAAAGGCGCGTATGATACCTTGAAACCCATGGATATTTCGAGATGGCAACACGAATTACGCGAAGTTATTCGGGACCCGGGGCAATTACGGGAAAAAACCGGTGTCGCGGCAGCGAATGGCACCGGATCCGGTGCCGCTGCCGCTGCTTTTCCGCTCAAAGTACCACTTTCCTACGTAAACCGTATGCAAGCCGGCCAGGCAGACGACCCCTTGTTACGCCAGGTCCTGCCCCTGGCAGAGGAAGATCTTGCCCATCCGGGTTACACCACCGACCCGCTCGGCGAGCTTGATAGCACCGCAACACCGGGGCTGATCCAGAAATACGCTGGCCGCGTGTTACTGGTGACCACCAGCGTCTGCGCCATCCATTGCCGTTATTGTTTCCGGCGACATTATCCCTACAGCGACAATAATCCGGGGCGAGAGAACTGGACAGCCGCACTCGACTATATCCTGAGCGACACCAGTATCGAAGAGGTCATCCTCAGCGGCGGCGACCCCTTGTCACTATCGGATGAACGGCTGGGAACCCTGATCACAAAACTGGAACAGATCCCGCATCTGCGCTGGCTGCGTATCCATACCCGTATGCCGGTGGTGCTGCCGTCCCGGATAACGGACAGTCTGCTCAAGGTACTGACAGCAAACCGGTTCAAACAAACGATGGTCATCCATGCCAACCACCCCAACGAGATTGAGGCCGATGTACTGCCGGTACTACAGCGCTTGCACGCCAGCGGTATGCAATTGCTGAATCAGTCAGTATTATTAAAAGGCGTCAATGATAACGCCGAGGTACTGCGTGAACTGAGTCTGCGTCTCTACAGCCACCATGTGTTGCCCTATTACCTGCATATGCTCGATCCGATCGCCGGTGCAGCCCACTTTGAGGTGGATGAGTCCCGGGCTATCGCTATCATTGAAACACTGCGATCAGGCCTGCCAGGCTATCTGGTACCGCGTCTGGTTCGAGAAACCCGCGGCGCAGCATCAAAAACGCCAATCAATAGATAACAATTCCACAATAGTCGGAATCAGCCGTCTGGCTATAATTGTGAAAGACCGTTAGCCGCAGGGGCAAACGGCGGGTTAAGGAGCCGTTTGCGCCGTTACAGGGATGTAACGGCTGGACTTTCAAGCGGAGCGGGACGCGTAGCGATGAAAGCGGCGCTCGAGCGTACATGGATGTATTCACAGCGTGTCTTGAACGATTATAGCCAGATGGCTGATCTCACCAAGGTCCGAACTGTTATTTAGCGAATACGTCGCCAGCGCGACAGACCCACGGCCACCAGAAAACAGCAGATTGAAGCCAGATAAAACCCGCACTGGAACCGGTCCGGCGTCGCCTCATAATCAAACAAGGCATACAGTAACTGTCCCGCCAGCGAGCCCTCTGCCACCAGAAACGATGTATCCCATACCGGCGGCGTCGGTGGTAGCCAGCCCGCCTGCACCAGATAGGTGGCGGCCTGCAAGGACATACCGGACGCTATCAACGCCAGGATAACCGGGAACACCCGGTTGGCCGTCCGCTCCGGCATCATGACCAGCAGGTAATAGATGATCGCACCGACACTTGCACCAATGGCAATACCGATAGTCCCCCCTGTCAGCAGCGCTGTTATCGATTGCCGGGTTGCCATGTAGCCATAACTAAACACACTCAGTTCGCCACCCTCATGGGTCAGACTGATGATTGTTGCAATGATAAATAACAATGGAATCGATCCCGTTGAATGATCCTGGCGCTGTGACCCTGTCGGTGGCGGGACCAGCGGTAAATAAAATATATAGATCAGCAACATGACCAGATTGATCAGCATCAGCAGAGCGGCATTCATCAACTCCTGACCCAACCCATCAAACAGGTTGGTAATCGACTCCAGCAAGGCGGCACTGATCCCGGACAAGACAAAACTGATCGCCAGCGCAGCGACGATCCACAGCCGTGAGAGACCGGACTTGTACGTGATGGCCATCAGTATGCTGATGAGCAGCGCGGCCTCCAGCGATTCACGCAGGAATAATATGGCGATAACCAGCATCGTTATTTCACCACGATACTGCCCTGTGCCAGCAGCGGATTGAATTCACCAAAAAACGCATAGGACCCTGCCACCAGTGGCCCTATCAGCAAGCTCACCTTGCTGTTACCCATAATCACCTTCTCGCGGTTCAGCTCACGACTCTCGAACTCTTCCGGTGTCGGATCATCATTGTAGATAACCAACCTGACCTGGACCCCGGCAGGGATCTCAAGCACATCCGGCATGAACAGGTGGTTCTGTATTCTCAATTCAAACACCTGCGCCTCAGCTGAGAATCCATTGCGGGCTGCCAGCAGCATTAACGCCAGCACTACGACTGTCTTCCAGTTTATCCTGTTCATGTCTTTATCCTTTTTATACTGGAGGGAAAACGGACGGTGACACACAGTCCGGTTGTAAATTCGGATGGCCCAAGTGAAATACTTGCCTTGTGCAGGTCAACTATATATCGGACGATCGATAGTCCCAGACCACAACCACTGACGGCCGACTGACGGTCACCGCCAATCCGGTAAAACCGTTCAAACACACGTTCATATTGGGACTCCGGTATACCCGGCCCACTGTCTATGACCTGCAGGACATGTTCATTCACTGTCGTTTCCAGACGCAACAAAATACGTCCACCGTCCGGTGTATATTTGATAGCATTGTTGACCAGGTTTTTAACCAGCGTCTCCAGCGCAAACACATCACCGTAGACGATACAGCTACCACCCTTCACCTCCAGCATCTGATGCCGGGCGTGCACCTGGCCGATTTTATCCTCGAGTACACGACGTATCAGATCATAAAGATCCACGTTGGTAAACTGGGTGATATAGTTTTCCGGCATCATCCGGTTCAGTGCGAGCATCTGTTCGACCAGTGATTGCATCCGATCAATACCCTGTTGCAGTTTCAATGATGATTCCGGTAATTGAGGCAGCTCAGTCATCAGATTTTGCATATGGATCTTCATGGCCGCCACCGGTGTACGTAATTCATGCGCGACATCACTGTTAAACTGTTTCTCGCGCTGAAACGAGGCATCCAGTCGTGTTAACAGGTCATTGGCGGAGATGGCAAGCTGGGTCAGTTCTGCCGGAATCACATCCAGTGCTATCGGGCTAAGATTGCTGGCACTGCGGGCACGCAACTGCTCTGCCAGATGCCGTATCGGTTTCAGACCAAAACCGACAATGAACCAGATCATGATCGCAATCAAGGGCAAGGCCGCCACAACCGGGACGACCGACTCCAGTATAATGGTCTCTTCAAGCTGGCGGCGGATGTCCTCACGTTCAGCAACAAAAATCCACAGTCCCCGCCCGCTGTCGTACCAGGCCAGGCTACCCCAGCGATAACCGTCAAAGTTGGTCATGTAGAACTGGTTGACCCGATCACGCATCGGTGTCGCAGGTGAATTTGCCGAGCGTAGTATCATCCGGCCATCGCTGTCCAGCACCTGAAAGGCGGTATTAGTCAGTACCTCAGCTGTATTTTCAAACGGATCAACCACGATCTTCGGTGATGGATCAACGGGGCGGTACTCCATCCGCAACTGGAACAAGGCACTGATCAGGTGAGCATGATGTTCCAGTCGGGATTCAAACAGTCGCTGGGACTCCTCCATGCCCTTGCGATAGCCATGCACCACCGTCACAAAATTGACCAGCGTGATGGTCGCAATCAGGATGACAACGAGGAAGGTGCGTATCGAGTTCACTGCTGCCTGACAATATAACCCATGCCATGCACGGTCTGTATAAATCCGTCCGGCAGCTTCTTGCGCAGGTGATGGATATGCACCTCGATTGCATTACTGGCAATTTCCTCACCCCAGGTATACAGCTTCGCCTCCAGGTTTTCACGCGACAGTATCAAACCGGCACCCTGCATCAGTGCCTTCAGTATCATGTATTCACGGCGGGTCAGGTTGACCGGATCATCATCAACCAGGGTGTCCTGGGTTGTGCTATTCAGTCTGACCGGACCTACGGTAATTTCTGCACTGCCGGTCGTGGATATACGTCTTTCCAGTACCCGCAGACGGGCCAGCAACTCCCGGGTTTCAAACGGCTTGGTCAGATAATCGTCCGCGCCACTGTCAAGACCAGCCACCTTGTCATCCAGTCTGTCTCGCGCGGTCAGAATAAGGACAGGCAACTGGCGATTGGTCCGGCGCACCGTCTTCAACACATCAATCCCGTCCATACCCGGCAGTCCCAGATCCAGGATCAGGATATCCGGTGGCTCCGCGCGGATCTGGCTCACGGCGGTATTGCCATCGCTGATGTGGTTGATGGTAAAACCTTCGCGTCGCAGTGCACTGATTACACCGTCGGCAAGCAGTCTGTCATCCTCCACCAATAGAATATTCATTGCTCATAATCCTGGCATGGTCGTATTCAGGCTTCACACGGCGCCATTATATCATTGTCCTTCTGATACAGGTGTGTACTGACTTTGAACATGCCAAGCACGGTATGAAACAGATTATCATGCGAATAAAGCATCTGGCTGCGGTCAGTCAGACATGTCGGGTCCAGCCGCATATAATTGCTATAGCCCCCCGACAGCCACAATAACATGGGCACATGGATCTGCTCATCCGGGGCAATAAGATAGGGCAAGCCATGCAGGTAAATACCATGTTCACCCAGCGACTCACCGTGATCGGACAGATATAACATGGCCGCATTGTATTCGGATGCATGTTTGTCCAGCAGATGGATGAGTTCAGACAACACAAAATCCGTATACAGGATGGTGTTATCATAACTGTTGATAATCTCATGCCTGCTGCAATCCTGTACTTCAACAATCGTACATTCCGGCGTAAATCGGCGATAGGCCTCCGGGTAACGTCGATAATAGGCGGGGCCGTGACTTCCCTTCTGATGCAGTACAATAAATACATCCTTGTTATCTCGACTGATGACCTCCTCAATGCTGGTCAGCAGGATTTCATCGAAACAATTACCTTCTCTGCAAAATTGCGGGACCTCAGCCGTATAAAAATCCTCTGTGGCTATCCGCGCGCACACACCCTTACACCCTGCATCATTATCACGCCACAACACCCGGACGTCCGCACGCTGAAGGACATCCAGCAGATTTTCAAACTGTGCCGGATCCTGCCTGTCTGCACCCTCACGGCCAAGGTGTGAAAACATGCACGGTAGCGAGGCCGCCGTCGAGGTACCACAGGAATAGACCTGACTGAAGTTGATAATCGACTGCTGTTGCAGTTGCGGATTGGTATTTCGCGCATAATCGTTCAGACTGAAATTGGCTGCACGTGCCGTTTCCCCGACAACCATCACCACCACATTCTTTTTTCTGCCATTGACCGGTACGATGAGGGCAGCGTCTTTGGCAATGGCCTGCAAGGTCAAGGGCTTGCGGTTCAACCGGGACAGATATTTAGTCACTGAAACCAGCGGACAGACCGGATTGACCTGACATAACATGTCGCGGTTTTCACGGTAGACGATGACGATGTTTTTATACTGGACAAACGCAACCAGTCCTGTCACCGCCAGACACACCAGCATGACCAGACCCTGTGTCGCCAGTCCCGCCGTCCAGGACTGATCGACCAGACGGATCTTCCATACCACAATGGAGGGTAAAGCCCCGAACACGAACGTATGCAACAGGATTCCAGGCGACAGCATTAATTCCATCACCTCTGCCCGGTCAGTCAGAAACATATTGGTGACCATGGCCTTGTCAAAGATGACGCCGTATTCACCCATGTAATAACCGGCCATCGCCGCTGCCAGCAGTATCAATATCAGCAGTGGCTTGAACCCATATCTGAATGCGGTCAGATTGACCAGTAAGACCATGACTGCAAGCATCGCGACAAACACGGCCGCGATAAATAACGGATTGACTGCTACAGCCTTGCCAGACAGATCGAACAGGGCATTCCAGAAGGCCGCATTATCTGCCAGCACCATATACAGGGCCACCGCCACCGACAGCTGCCAGCGGGGTAATTCCGGATTAATTCGCCACACGGCGAGGCAGCCCCGCTGTGCTTATTTCTGTTTGTCCTGAATCTTCTCTATCGCTGCATGAATTTCCTGTTTGCGCCCTTCATCTGCCAGCTTGCGATCCGGACGCGGTGGTGCCTTCAGCGCCTTTTCAAAGGCCGCCAGTGCCAGATCATATTCACCTTCGGACATCAAATAATCACCCTGGAAGAAATTTGAATCAATGCCGTCCGGGTTCAACGCCAGTCCTTTCTGCAGATTTTCGGCCGCTTTTTTCGAATCCCCAAAACCAACCGGCCAGCCAGGCACCTGGTAATACAGCGAACCGAGACTGGTGTAGGCGGAACCATTCAATGCCTCCGGCTGGATCGCGATCGCCTTTTCAAAAATCTTCTTCGCCTTCTTAACTTCACCCAGCGCACCGAGTCCGCCTTTCGCACCGGCGAAACTGGCATGGATAATCCCCTGCCAGATCAACACATCGGCATTGCCGGGTTCTGCCGCTGCCGCCGCATCTGCCTGGGCTGCCAGTTCGGCAAAGGATTTTTCCTGCTCCTTGACCGGCAACTCATATTTCACTTCAGCCCAGCGCGTTTGCAACTGACTGACGATCTGACTCGTTTCGGCCTGTACCATACTGATGAACATCAGCAGACCCAGTGTGATCAATTTTTTCATGTTTTGTGTCCTCGTTTGATAATGGATAGATTATTTGTCCGTCAAACCGGCAAAATGCCTGATTGTTTTCAATTGTTTACGCAGGGAACCGTTAACCACACCAGGCAACACACTGTTGATGCGGACAAACAGCTTTTCCGGCCAGCCCAGATAGCGATCCACCCCCTTGCCTTGCTGCAGGATGGCGGACACCTCGGCCGCCACCCGTGCCGGATCATCCATCTTCACACCAAGTGCGGCATTCAACTGATAAACCGGCCCGGTATTCAACGGCGTTTTGGTGGCCCGCGGGGCGATATAGCTGACACGGATGGATGTATCTGCAAGCTCGCGTCGCAATGATTCGGTAAAGCCGCGGATTGCAAACTTGGTTGTACTGTAGACCACAAAACCGGCATATCCGATTGAACCAAACGTCGAGCCGATATTGAGGATATGTCCAGCACCTGAACGGCCGAGCAAAGGCAGACATAGTCGCGTCAGCAGTATAGGCGCGGCGATATTGATATTGATCATCGCCTCAATCACAGACTCATCGGTATTCTCCAGCAAACCAAAACTGTTTATGCCGGCACAGTTGATCAGGATGTCGAGTCTCCCGCCTTCCGCGTCAAGCGCCGCCAGCACTTTTTCCCTGCCACTGGCACTGCCTATGTCCGTGGCAACCAGCTTCACATTATTCCAGTTGGTCTGTACCGTTCCGGCCACCCTTTCAAGTGCCCTTGGGTCACGATCAACCAGCACCAGTTTTGCCCCCTCGTCTGCCAGCAGACGTACTATTTCGGAACCGATTCCGCCGGCAGCCCCGGTCAGTAACACTGTCTTGTTCTCAATCATGATCTCGCTCTGTGTTAAGTTTCAGGCTGCTTGCGCCCGGGGATGATCCAGCGAACGGAATATCTCCGCATAGAGCCGGTAAAACATATTCGCCGCATGAATGATGGCCAGCTGGTCGCGCCCGTCTTCAACGCGATTCATCAGATTTTCGAAAAAGTGAATGTGCTCCTGATCCAGACTGCCATGCGACCGCAGATAACTGAATGCCGATAGCGGCAGGCCCAGCTTGTGTTGGATCTGGTCAGCGGCGCGCGTGGCGAGATTGACACTGGTGCCTTCCAGTACCAGCACCATGCCGAAAAACCCGAGCGGATTTACGCGATTAATCGTATCGTAGGCATAGGCGACCATCAGCTCGGTCTCCTGACCCGGTCTGCCATGACGGACGGCCTCGCTGTCGCTACCACAGGCACGGATATCATTCAGGATCCATTCCTGATGGCCCAGTTCCTCCTCGATATACTCTGCTACCGCGAGGCGTAACCATTCACGACTGTCATCCAGTCGTGCGCCCACAGACATCAGCAATGGTACTGTATGCCTGACGTGGTAATAGGCCTGGGTGAGGAACGCGATATAATCCTGCACGCTGATCTCACCCTGCATGGTCCGTGCAATGATCGGCGAACCAAGCAAATACTGTCTGCCAGTTTCCGTCTGCTGTAAAAGCTGGTTATAAAACGTCATGTCGCACCTCATGGTCAGTTGAATAAAGCGTGTTTATCTGCTCACGATAGTCCGACAGTATCTGCGAGCGGCGCGGACGGCCGTTACTGGTCAGAAATCCATTAACGGTACTGAAAGGTTCTATAGCACGTATCCAGCATTTAATCCGTGCGTAATCCGGCAGACGCAAGTTGATCGCCTCAAGCTGCTGCCAGATCAGACTGCTTGGGATCTGGTCATTGGCAGTAACCACGATCGCACCGCACCAGGCCCGGGCTTCACCAAATAACAGGCACTGTCTGAACAGCGGGTCGGCCAGCACCTCGCTTTCCACCCATTCCGGTGAAATGTTTCTGCCAAAACTGCTGATGATCAGATCCTTGCAACGTCCGGTCACAAACAGGAAACCGTCAGTGTCGAGATGTCCGAGGTCACCGGTATGCAGCCAGTCTTCTGTAACCGGACCACCGTTCAGATAACCGGCATGATTATTACCACGGACCAGGATCTCGCCGTTTTCAATTTTTATTTCGATATGATCAAGTGGCTTGCCGACGCTGCCAATACGATCCTGCCCGGGCGTATTCAGGCTGACCACGGAGGCACATTCAGACAGGCCATATCCTTCATATACCGGCAAGCCCTGCGCGCGGGCGCGGTTGATCAGGTCCGGTGAGGTCTTGCCACCACCAAGCGCGATAAAGACGGACGTATAGTCGAGTTTCATGCCGACCTGCTGTGCCTGTACCAGGCCTGCGAGCAATTGTGGCAGCAGGATCATGCTGTCGGGCTGCAAGCGATTCAACGCCCCGACAAACTGGCGAATATCCAGACTGGAACTGCCGGTAAAACCGAGCTCTGGTGCAGTCTGAATCAGGACGGTCTTTCCGTGTATCAAGGGCACATAAAGTCCGGCGATGTTTTCCAGCAGGGTCGACAGGGGCAATACACATAAATGATTGCGTGCAGGCAGATGACCCAGGCGTCGCACCAGCGCCAGACAGATATTGTCGATGACTGTTTGTGGCAGACATACACCCTTCGGCTGGCCAGTCGTGCCGGAGGTAAATGTCATCTTCGTCGGGCCGATCATGCGCGGCGTGTCAGTCTGACTCGCCGCCAGAAACAGTGTCGAGATACCCTCAATCGTGCGGCAAGAGGAAAACTTCAGACCCAGTCGGCTGAACCGATGGGTGTCGCTGCAAAATACCAGGGTTATACCGGCCGCATTGATAACATGTGATAACTGTTGATCGGAAAAGAAACCCGGCAAGGGTACGCAGACGACCCCGGACCACATCGCTGCCAGATCCACAATGACCCAGTCGATACTGTTTTCCAGATAGATCCCGATCGTGTCCTGTCGCGTCTGCTTCAGAAAATCAGACATGCCGAACACACGATTCAATAATTCCTTGTAACTAATCTGCTGATCACCGGCGAGCAGCGCTGTCCTGTGCGGTGACTCACTGGCATGCTCGATCAGGCGTTCCATGACTACGCTGTTCATCAGACTGGAAATCCGGCGGCAAGCACGTCCAGCGACGGACCAAAATGTGCAAGTATCTCCCGGGTATACGGGTCTTGTTGCATGATAGCCATTGCGGTTGGCACGTGACCAAGCATCACCCGTGGGGTATGCTCATAATAACTGCCCCAGATTTCGCGTGGGCCGATCAGTTTTTCCGGGTCCGCATCGCCGAGAACTACCGGGGTGTAATTCAGTTTCGCCAGTAATTTCTCCACCTCGCGTGTCGAGGTAAACACCATCCACTCACGTTTTGTCCTGCCCAGCATTGCGGCAAGGTATAGAAATATCATATGGCTGCTGCCGCGCCAGGCGGAGACCAGATTGCCCAGTTCAACAATGTCATGTCTGGCAACTACATCGTGGTACAAGAGACCTATCTGCTGCTCTATCGGGTAAGGCAGATACTGCTCCAGAAATAGCGGACCGCTCTCGGCCGGACGAATGCCTACAACCGCACTGATCCGATTGTCCTGACTCATCAGCCCGAGCAGATAGGGCAGGAATTGTTGTATCCGGGCACCATAACTCTCACTGAATTTTTCAGATACACATTTTTCAAACTGTTGGCGATCAGGGCTGTCGGGTCGTTGCAGGACAAAACTGGATTGGGTGACAAACGGGAGTTTCAGCAATAATTTGCCCACAAAATGGGGTCTTTGCCAATCAACTGCAGTTAATGCGCTCATGCCTGAAATCCTGCCTGTGTGACTATGGGCAGAAGTTTAGGGAGGAAATCTTAAGAATTACTTAACAAGGACCGTCCTGACAGCAAAGTGTGATCGATTTACCGTCCCGAAAGTCCGTCAAAGGTCTTGTGTTGTACTATCAGGCATAAAAAAACGCCCCGGTGGTGCCGGGGCGTTTCCTTGTTGCCTGTTACTGTGGTCCTCGATCAGGAACCGATGATGCCACCGTCCTTGCGGGTGATGACTATCGTCGCATCGCGCGGGACAGTGATACCGTCGGGCGTACCGTTCATCACCGGGAAGTTGGTCGCGGCAGGACTGCCATTACCCGGGTGCTGGATATTGATGAACATGGTCCGGCGATCCGGAGTGACCGCCACACCGGTGATTTCATCAAACTTCACACCTTCAAACAGTCGGCGCAGTTCACCGGTCACCGTGTCGGCCACCAGCATCTGGCAGTTCAGGCCGTCTTTCTGCCCACCGTCGGTCTGGATAAACAGACGACCATCCGGGTCTGCCCACAGTCCATCCGGATCACTGAACGTGTCCTCGGTGCCATGCGTATCCCTGGCGAGCATAAAGATGTCCCACTCAAAGCCGGTACCGACATACTGATCATCGTCCTTCCAGCGGATGATATGACCATCAGCATTCGGTGCCAGTGGATTCGCCGCGTTCGGCACGGTGCGTCCACTATTATTGGTCAGCGTGCAATATACATAACCGTTCGGCGCAACCGTAGTCCATTCCGGTCGGTCCATCGGTGTCGCTCCAAGTAAATCTCCGGCACGACGTACGTAGGTCAGCAGTTCTGCCTGTGAGGCAAATGCAGCGCCCAGTACCGGATTATTGATGGTCAGTTCCAGCCACTCACCCCTGCCATCCGCGTCAAAGCGGGCGACATAAAGCTTACCCTCATCCAGCGGACTCTTACCCTGCGCACGCATGCTCTTCCAGTTACCCGCAGAGACATACTTGTAGATATAGTCGTTGGCCTCATCATCACCCATATAGCCGACCAGACGTCCACCTCGACCGATGGCGTAGGCAAATCCCTCGTGTTTGAACCGGCCCAGCGCAGTACGTTTTACCGGGGCCTCCCACGGCTTGAACGGGTCTATCTCGACCATCCAGCCAAACCGGTTTTCCTCATTCACATAGTCCGGGTTGGACAGGTCAAAGCGCGCATCGTAGTCATCCCAGCCATAACCAAAACCACCTGCACTGAAACCGTATCGTTGCTGGTTTGCATTTGCGGTCCAGGGTCCAGTGGCACCAAAGTAACCATTAAAATTCTCTTCGCAGGTCAGATAGGTACCCCAGGGGGTGTAACCATTTCCACAATTATTCAGCGTACCCTTCGGGGTATTGCCTGCCGGCGTCTGCAACAGTGGGTGTCCGGCAACCGGACCACTGAAGGTCACCTCGGTATTACCATGTACACGTCTGGCATATTTACTAATGACCGTCCGCCATTTACCGCGCGACTTGCGGATCTCGACTACGGACACACCATGCGCATGCTGGGAGATACGCACATCTTCCAGACCGGCCGGTGCATTTTTGCCGAACACATGACGGTTATCACCGAATTCATGGTTAATGACCAGCAAACCATGGTCATTCTTTTTATTGCGATCATCATCATCATCGCCATTCTTGCGGGGCATGGGGAAAAACCACATGCCGTCATGGCCTATACCAATCTGCAGGGCCTGATCCGCAGAGCTCGGAGGATAATTAAAGACCGGACCTCCGGGTTGGATCGGGTCGCCCCAGGGAATCAGAACATCATATTCATAGTCGGCTGAAATACGCGGTATCGCTCCGCCACCACCTGCCACCGGTACGGGAGAAAAGTTGATCAATTTTTTCTTGCCATGTCCCTTACGGAAATCATCTGCACTGACAGCCCCCGATAAGGTCATAAATGTCGCGGCCGCAGTACTCATGCCACCTATCAGGACCTTGCGTCGTGACAGTCGATCGGTCAGGACCTCGTGAAAATGCAGGTTATTACTGGTGTTACTGTTTTCATCATCATGTCGCATTGTGTATTTTCCTCCAGGAGATGGCTACGTTGTTATGCCGCGGAGTAATTTAACGATGCCATGTGTCAGGGGGGTGATCCTCCTGTTGCAGATTTAAGATCAAAATATGACGAACAGATGAAATGAGCTGAACAAATCCCGCTCACTCCATGTAAAAACATTACCTGTTACAACAAGACTCCCGCTAGCTGGCAGTCCCGACACCGGATCGTAGCCCAGACCTGAAATCTGCCAGTGCATTGTAATGCCCAATCAAATCAGCGAGCGAATAACTGGCATTGGCCGGACTGGGGTTGGGTGTCACAAAAAATCGGGTCTTGCCCAATACATAATCCTGTGCGCCACAGTTGATCGGAATCCTCATTGACTCGGCGTACCTGAGATAATGACTGAAGTTGATAATGCCATTAAACCAGGCAATCCGGGGCCGGCAGTCGAGTAGCTTCTGTTTCAATTCCGCCGCGCCCTTGCGAAAATCGACAGCACGCAACTCATTGCCCATCGGGGTGGGCCGTTTGACGATGTCAGTAAATCCGATGGCGTAGTCGTTGAACATCCGGCGCATCGCCGGTTCGCCCGGTTGCAGCGTTTCCCCTATCAACCGAGAACCATTCAGGGCTGCCCAGAAGCGATTACGCGGGTTGGCATAATAATAACCGGCATTGACCGAGATGGGTGACGGGTTCAGACCGATAAGTACTATGTCCAGATGAGTACGTAAATAATCAGGTAGTGTCTTCAATTATTGTATCTGTTTGCGGCAGACGTAGACAAAGGCGGGGGGAATATTTCTCATGACGAACTGACAATCCACTTCTTCATAAACCGATTCAAGCTGGGACTGCAACTGGAGCGAATACTGGAACGCGATAAACATGCCTCCAGGACGCAAGGCCTTGTAAATGCTCGCCAGCAGTTGTGATTGCTGACGTCGATCAAAATTGGCAAACGGAAGACAGGAGATGATGCAATCGGCATGCATATAACCAAGAGTGATCAGTTCGTCCTGCACATGGAACGCGTCCTTTCGCATGATGACATCGCTGGATCGTCGTTTCAGATCATGCAGCATCTGCTCATCTTTCTCGAAGCTGATAAAGACTGAACCCGTTGTACGTCTGCTATTGATTGCCCGGGTGACGACACCCGTGCCCGCGCCGAGTTCAACAATGACCTTCGCCTCTTCCCATGCAACAGCCGCCATGATTGAGGCCACCAGTACAGGTGAGCTGGGTACGATACTGCCTATTGAAGAGGGTGAGTTGAAAAACTTTTTCAGAAACCGTACTGAACTGGTCATATCGACGGGACTTCCCTGCTTTATAATTTTGTTGTTACTGTAATTACCCGGGAGAGATTATAATTCATTTGCCCGTTGATAATACATACAGACATTAAATACCGCCAATACCACCGATCCTGATAACCCGCTACCCATGTCCCTCTGGCTGATCCTTTCACTCAGTATTTATATCGCCCTCCAGCTTTATATTGCCTGGCTGGCCTCGCGCTATATACGTAATGAGACAGATTACCTGCTGGCGGGACGCAGTCTGGGCATAGGCCTTGGCTCATTTTCGCTGTTTGCAACCTGGTTTGGTGCCGAAACCGTCATCGGATCTGCCGGTGCTGTGGCCGGTTCTGGCCTGTCCGGCGGCCGTACTGACCCGTTTGGTTATGGTATTTGCCTGATTTTAATGGCTGTTTTTCTCGCCGGTCAGATGCGCGCACGTAATTATGTCACCCTGGGTGACTATTTTCGGGAGCGATTTGGACCGGCGGCAGAAAAACTGGCCTCACTGGCGATGATCCCGACATCTTTAATCTGGGCCGCTGCCCAGATCCTCGCCTTTGCCAGCATCCTGACCAGCACGACCGCATTGTCACTGGATATCAGTCTGATCATTACCGTTGTTATCGTTGTCACCTATTCAACGCTGGGCGGTATGCTGGGTGATGTGTTTACCGATTGTATACAAGGTAGCGTGGTCATCATCGGACTGGCGCTGTTGTTATATCTGGTCATCGGCGAGGCGGGGGGACTCAGCGCGGCTATCGCCTCGATTGAACCGTCACGTCTCGAGATCTTTCGTGAAGATGAGAGTCTGTTGCAACAACTGGACGGCTGGATGATACCGATCTTCGGGTCACTGGTAGCCCAGGAGGCCATGTCGCGCCTGCTGGCAACCCGCTCTGCCGACATCGCCCGACGCGCCTGTTATGTCGCCGCAGGGATCTACATGATAGTCGGGTTGATGCCGGTATTGATTGCCCTGTTCGGCTATCAACTTATACCGATACCGGAGGAACAGGACAGTTTCCTGCCGACACTCGCATTGAATATCATGCCACCCGTACTCTACGTGATCTTTCTCGGCGCATTGATCTCGGCCATCCTCTCCACCATCGACAGCGCCCTGTTGTCAGCCACCGCGCTGGTCAGCCATAACCTGTTACTGCGTCACTATCCCGAGATCGCTGAAAATCGCAAACTACTGATCACACGCGGATTCATGGTGCTAAGCGGCCTGTTCTGTTATGTCGTTGCCGCCGGTGGTGACAGCATCTTCGGTCTGGTTGAGCTCGCCTCGTATTTCGGCTCCTCCGGTATTGTCGTCTGTGTGCTGGCCGGTCTGTATGTCCGCGGCGGAGGCCAATTGACCGGCATCGCCACCTTGATTACAGGCATCATCCTGACTTCGCTCGGCGAATTTCTCATCGACATGGAAGCTCCCTATCTGACTGCGGTTGCCGGCTGTGCCATCGTTTATGCGATGATGAATCTTTACGAACGTAACGTAAGGTGTGCTAAATAACTGTACCGAATTTCTGTTCAGACTTGTAGTCTCCGGAATTCCGTTCCAGACACGCTGTGAATACATCC
The DNA here is from genome assembly GCA_945878555.1 of Klebsiella pneumoniae. Lineage (GTDB taxonomy): Bacteria > Pseudomonadota > Gammaproteobacteria > Eutrophobiales > Eutrophobiaceae > Eutrophobius. The sequence continues at coordinate 25,391 of CAMDWI010000016.1, read as the reverse complement.
ATGTACGCTCGGGCGCCGCATCCGTGCGGCTAACGGTCTGTCACGGAATTCCGGAGACTACAAGTCTGAACTTTAGAGGATTTCGGTACAGTTATTTACCATTATTACTTTATCCAGACTCACGCAGTCCGGGTAACGACACAGCACTGCACCGGTCCGCCCTGTGTTATCATGTGCTTCTTTCGTTACCCGCAGGCACCCGCATGAACAGCACCGACTTCGCATCACTTCCTCTGTCACCTGCCATGCTGACCAATATCCAGGCGCTGGATTACCTGAGTATGACCCCGATCCAGGAGCACAGCCTGCCTGCGATACTCGAAGGCAAGGACCTGCTGGCCCAGGCCAAATCCGGCAGCGGTAAAACCGCCGCATTTGCGATCGGCCTGTTACATAAACTGGACCCCCGCACCTATCAGGTGCAGGCACTGGTGTTGTGCCCGACCCGCGAACTTGCGGATCAGGTCAGTAGTGAGGTGCGTCGGCTGGCGCGTGCGATACCGAACATCAAGATTTCCACGCTGTGCGGGGGTAAACCGATCGCACCGCAGACGGCCTCACTCGAACATCCGCCGCACATCGTTGTGGGTACACCGGGTCGGATACTCGCCCATCTGGAAAAAACGTCGCTGAAACTGGATGGTCTGAACACGCTGGTGCTGGACGAGGCAGACCGTATGCTCGACATGGGTTTTAAGGACGAGATCATGCAGATCATCGAATACGCGCCGAAAAAGCGGCAGACCCTGCTGTTTTCCGCCACCTATCCGGACGGGATCAAATCAATCAGCAAGGCCGTGCAAAACCGCCCGGTCGATGTGCGGGTCGAGAGTGTGCACGATGATCAGAAGATCAAACAGGTGTTTTATCAGGTCCGCGAGAATGAGCGTATGCCCACCCTGGTCGCCCTGTTCAAACACTATCGCCCGGAATCCTGCATCGTATTCTGTAATACCAAGGTGCAATGCCAGCAACTCGCCGATGAACTGAAACGACACGGCTTTTCTGCACTGGCGCTGCACGGCGACCTCGAACAGAAAGACCGCGATCAGGTGCTGGTCCAGTTTGCCAACCGCAGCTGTCCTGTACTGATCGCCACCGACGTCGCCGCCCGCGGACTCGACATCAAGGATCTGCACGCCGTGATCAATTATGAACTGTCCCCCGACCCGGAAGTGCACATCCACCGTATCGGCCGCACCGGCCGTGCCGACAAGGAAGGCCTCGCCTTCAGTCTGTATACCAGCGCGGAAGCGTTACGGGTCCAGGCGATTGAAGACTATATCGAAACACCGGTCACCCAGGCATCTATTGATACTCTCAAACCGGCCGAGGTGGAAACCCGCCCGCGCCAGAAGACCGATGGCGCCATGGTCACACTGACCATCAGCGCCGGCCGCAAGGACAAGATCCGCCCCGGCGATATCCTGGGTGCATTAACGACCAACACCGGCATCCCCGGCACGAAGATTGGCAAGATAGACATCTTCGATAAATACGCCTACGTCGCCGTCGACGCCGCCGTCGCCCGCCAGGCCCTGAAGGTATTGGCCGAAGGCAAGATCAAGGGCCGCAAGTTCCGCGTAACGAAGTTGTGAACGTTTAGCGCCATTACCTCACGCAAAGGCCGTCCGTGAGAATCATAGCGTTAACCCAAATTCCATACTGTTTCGGTCGACTTTTATCCGGTAAATCCTTATAGTACGCGCCATTTAACCGCCCCCGTGTCCATAAAATCAGGAATTCCCCGTTGATCAGCACCGCAAACATCACCATGCAGTTCGGCCAGAAGCCGTTATTCGAGAACATTTCCGCCAAATTCGGCAATGGCAACCGTTACGGCCTGATCGGCGCAAACGGCTGTGGCAAGTCCACCTTCATGAAAATACTGGACGGCAGTCTCGAACCCAGCTCCGGCAATGTCGCCATTGAGGCGGATGTGCGCCTCGGCGTGTTGAAGCAGAACCAGTTTGCCTACGAGGAATTCAGCGTCATCAACACGGTCATCATGGGCCACGCCGAGCTGTGGGAGATCCATCGCGAACGTGACCGTATCTATGGGCTCGACGAGATGACCGAAGATGACGCAATGAAGGTCGCCGATCTGGAACACCGCTATGCCGAGCTCGATGGTTACAGTGCCGAGAGCCGTGCCGGCGAGTTATTGACCAGTGCCGGTATCGCCCAGGAATTACATAACGGTCCGATGAGCGAGGTCGCCCCGGGCTGGAAGTTGCGCGTGTTGCTGGTACAGGCGCTGTTCTCTGATCCGGACGTGCTACTGCTGGACGAGCCGACCAACAACCTTGATATCAATACGATCCGCTGGCTGGAAAACCTGCTGATCAACCGCAAGAGCACGATGATCATCATCTCGCACGATCGTCACTTCCTCAATGCGGTCTGCACTCATATTGCTGACATGGATTTCGGTGAACTCCGCATATATCCAGGCAACTATGATGACTTCATGATCGCCTCGACCGCGGCGCGTGAACGGGTGCAGTCGGAGAATGCGAAGAAGGCCACCCAGATCGCCGACCTGCAACAGTTCGTCAGCCGCTTCTCGGCGAATGCCTCCAAGGCGAGACAGGCGACCTCGCGTGCCCGACAGATTGAAAAGATCAAGCTGGAAGATATCAAACCCTCCAGCCGCGTCAGCCCGTTTATCCGTTTCCACCAGGAAAAGAAATTGCACCGTCTCGCCTTTACGCTGGAGAAACTCGAACACGGTTTTGACGGTGAACCACTGTTCCGCAATGGCAATATGATGCTGGAGGCCGGAACCAAACTGGCGATCATCGGTGAAAATGGCGCAGGCAAGACCACGCTGCTGCGTTGCCTGGTCAATGAACTGGTCCCCAATGGCGGTACGGTCAAGTGGGCGGAAAACGCCACCGTCGGCTATTGCCCGCAGGACAGCAGTGCCGAATTTGAATGTGAGTTGACCCTGTTTGACTGGATGGCCCAATGGCGCAAACCGCGACACGATGACCAGATTGTACGCGCCACCCTCGGCCGCATGTTGTTCTCCACCGAAGACTTCAAGAAAAAGGTCAAGGTCTGCTCCGGTGGTGAGAAAAACCGTCTGTTGTTTGGCAAGCTGATGTTGCAGGATTGCAATGTCCTGATTATGGATGAGCCGACCAACCACATGGACATGGAGGCCATCGAGGCGCTGAACCTGGCTCTCGAACATTATGAAGGCACCCTGGTCTTCGTCAGTCATGATCGCGAGTTTGTATCCTCACTGGCGACCCGCATTGTCGAGATCAAGAACCGAAAACTGGTCGACTTCCACGGGCCGTATGAGGAATACCTCGCCAGTCAGCTGGCCGAGGCGAAGGTCGCGAATTCACGATAGAGACCTGTATCAGTATCCAATAAAAATCGGAATCAGCCGTCTGGCTATAAGCGTGAAAGACCGTGCGCCGCAGGGATGCGGCGCCCGAGCGTACATGGATGTATTCACAGCGTGTCTTGAACGATTATAGCCAGATGGCTGATATAGCAGGGAATCCAGAATTACCAGATAACTGATACCGATCTTTATTCGTAACGGATACAGTTATCACATAAAACTTCACTATCACAGACTCAGCAATCGTTGTCAGTTTGCATCAATCAAGCCCGCATGGGAGCGGACAAACTCCACCTGTGGTGAATCCAGACCGTATTTCACCGAGATCGTTTCTTGTAGCGAGGCAAAATTCTCGCGCAGACGCCGACACCAGTCTATTACCTCTATTCCCTGTATGTACCCTTCAGGCACCTGCAAGCCATCACACAACTTCGCCTGCGCATACCAATCATCCAGTTCCCTGCCAAGACCGGTATCGGTATTGTCCCGGCTTATCTGCATCAATTCGTTGAAATTGCGACGGTCGATAAAACAGTCTGCATAACCGGAATACACAGTCACCTCCCGGTTTTCTTCATAACGGCAGATCGTGGCAACGATATTATCGAAATCATTGACCTTGCCATATTCGACGGCCTGCATGCTGCGGGTAAACAGCACGGCCTGATGTCCGGCATCGATTGAGTCCCAGGGTGGCATGATGTTCGACGCACTGTTCAGCCAGTCGCGGAACTGTTGTTCGTTGTAGCTATTTTGTGTGTAAATCAGGTCAATCTCGTCACCGCGTATTTCACCGTTCACGGATATGCCATAGCGGAACTCCGGGGCAGTCGTTTTGTAACTGAGCATAACAGCACCAATCGTTATCAACGGTACCAGCGGCAGGATTAAGATATAACGCAACTTGCGCGCGTTCCCCAGTAGCAGGGAATAAAGCGCGACCCAGAGCGCATCTGTCGCGATAAACAGCAATAGCGGGTTTTCCCCAAAACGCAGCATCGAACTGCCCGGTTCAAAGTCGGTAAATAACCAGGCATTCAGACTGTCCAGTTCCAGTTGCAGTGTGAGCGCCAGCAACAATATCGCCAGCGCAACCAATGGGATCCATTGCGCCACCGATTCATCCCATTTATCCAGCTTCAGCACGACCAGCGCGGCAATGACAAACCCCGGGACATGCAGTACACCACCGGCAACCGGTATCGGGATCAGATAATCAACCAACGCACTGCCCGAACCCCAGATCCCTTTCCAGCCGAGCATCTCAGCGATGATCGCCGGTGTTACCCAGATCAGCAATACTATTATTAGACGCATGATTAGCACTGACCCATCCTCATCAAAACAGAAGTACCGAATTCCTGTTCAGAATTGTGGTGTGAATTTTATCGTGACAGACCGTTAGCCGCATGGATGCGGCGCCCGAGCGTACATGGATGTATTTACAGCGTGTCTGGAACGATGAAATTTGCACCGCAATTCTGAACAGGCGAGGATTCTGAACATTTATTCGGACCCGGTTTCTAACGAGTACCCCGCAACGATATTGTCCCGGTCCGGTTAATATTGATACGCGGGCGCAGCTTGCCCGTATCCAGTTTTGCTTCGAACAGATACGCGATCTGATCCGGGTTGCGGGTCATCAGATCACTCAGCAGGCGTATCCCGCCCATCACACTGACAGCCGCCCTAATCGGTACATCGGCCTCACCGTATGCCTCTATCACCGGCAGATTATTCGCGACACCGGTCACCACCTTCGTACCGGCCAGCTGCAACGAATACGACATGCCGACCAGACTGAGCGCCGTGCGATTCGGGTTGGTGATATGCAGCATGATGTCAAATTGCGGCGCAATACCATTCGTATTGCGCAGTGCAACAGAGGTGACCGTCAGTGCCGGCTCTTCAAAATCCGAGGGCATACCGGCACAGCCAGCCAACATAATAAAAATCAGATTAAACAGCGTAATTCGTAGCGATAAGCTCATAACTACCTCCTGAAAATCCAGAATAACAGACTAAATCCGGAGCGTCATTGATCAGGGACAATTGATTTCTATGGAGTCTTTGATAAAAAAGAATGGTTTTCAGTGAAAGAATGGTATAGGGTGGTCACATTAGTGGTGTTTTGTAGCGGATATCTGGTAGTTCCTCGTTGTGTAGTAAGAGCAGACTTTACCCGTACATTATCTTCAACAATCTGCTTACTAATGCAAAGTTCAATATTAATTAATAGAGGTTATCAGCAATGGCTACAGGTACAGTGAAGTGGTTTAACGACAGCAAGGGTTTTGGATTCATCACACCGTCAGACGGCAGCGCCGATGTATTCGTACATCACACCGCCATCAAGGCAGAAGGATTCAAGTCTTTGGCTGAAGGCGCCAAGGTCAGCTATGACACCGAAAAAGGTCCGAAAGGCCCGAGCGCGGTCAACGTCGTAGCACTGTAAATTCCGCTAGCAGACCTCACGGTCTGCCTGTCAGAATCAGAAAGGCGGGAGTGAAAACTCCCGCCTTTTTTTATGTCTGTCGTAACACCATAACTTTGCGCAAAATCCCGGTCAAGTTCATCGCGTAATCAGCCCTGCTGTCTGTCTATATTCGTTCAAGACACGCTGTGAATACATCCATGTACGCTCGGAAGCCGCATCCATGCGGCTTCCGGTCTTTCACAAATATAGACAGACAACAGAGCTGACCAGAGCTACTCGCCAGAGCTTATTACCCGGGTTTCTAGCCAGCGATTGCTGGCAAAATTTCCGGACTGATATCCAGCCTAACCAAATGGGCGCACCCCGATCAGCACACCGTGCAGCCATCCGGCAAACACCACATACAGCACCAGCCCACCAATAAGCACGATAAACAGGTTGGCCTTGCTCTCCGGCAGATGTGGTGCGGCGCGCACCGGTCGGCGTTTGACCGAGATCACATCAGCGACAGCCCAGGCGATGAAGGCAAGAAACAGGATCAGATCCGCCGCCGAGCCATTCACCAGCAAGTGCGCGACCGCCCAGAGTTTGACAGCCGTTAGTTGCGGATTACGGATGATTTTGTTGAGACGACTGGGGAAATACGGCGCCAGCAGCAGGACAAATACGGGCAGCAATAAAAGTGCGACCAGATGGCGTAACCACATCGGCGAGACATAAATTACCGGTGCAACCAGACGATACTCTCCGTACCCCTTGATCACCATCAGCAACCCGAGCACGGCTACGAGACTGTAGACGGCCTTCCAGCCATATTCACTTTTTGCAGCCAGACGATTACGCAGCGGCAATGCAAAAATGGAGATTGAATGTATACCCAGAAACACGACCAGCCCTGCTATCAATAACATCATGGAGTCACCCTCGTAGCGCTTGGATAAGGATTCCTATCATACAGTTTTGCCAGCAGCCCGGTTTGAAATATTCCCGAGTCTTCCAGGATCCCTCGGCTACGCTCGGGATGACAACGAGAGCCGATACCACCGTTTTTTGTACCTGTAACTTTTGCATGACTGGGAGTAGACTTTTAAGTCTGTGCACAAATTATGATAGACAGGGAATGACTACAACATCAACAACAGGCAAGGCCAGCCCGGAACTCGCGAATGAATTCTGGGGCGGACTGGCATCTATGCTGGTCGCCCTGCCCTCGTCGATTGCATTCGGTGTGCTGGTCTACTCGGCCATCTCGCCTGCAATGGTGGGTGAAGGCGCGCTGGTCGGCATGATCGGTGCTGCGGCACTCGGCATTACCGCACCGTTAATCGGTCGCACCCCCGCTTTGATTTCCGCCCCTTGTGCGCCGGCGGCGGCGATACTGTCCGGACTGGCGATTACGCTGATGAACAGCGGTGTGGATAGCGCCCGTATTCCCGGTTTGCTCGCCTTGACTGCGCTGATGTCTTCATTGCTCCAGGTTGCTTATGGACTGCTCAAGGGTGGCCGTCTGATTAAATATATCCCCTATCCGGTCGTCAGCGGTTATCTGTCCGGTGTTGGCCTGATCATTGCGCTGGGTCAGTTACCCAAACTGCTGGGCCTGCCCAAGGGTACTGAACTGTTCGACGGCATCACCTCGCCCGGACTGTGGGTCGTCCCCGGTATTATTGTCGGTATCGTCACCATTGTGGTCATGCTGCTTGCGCCACGACTGACAAGCCGGGTCCCGGCGGCAATACTGGGTCTGCTCGCCGGCATCGCCACCTATTTTGGCCTGGGGCTGTTTATACCCACACTGATGACAGTTGAGGCCAATCCGCTGCTCATCGGTACGATCAGCTCTAGCGCCTCGTTTACCGAGACCGTCTCGGGCCGCTTCAGTTCGATACTGCAAATCCGGATGGAGGACCTGAAACTGGTGGCCTACTCCGCGATAGCGCTGTCGGTGTTGTTGTCGATAGACACGCTGAAGACCTGTGTGGTGCTCGATGCACTGACGATGAACCGCCACAACTCCAACCGCGAACTGTTTGGACAGGGCATTGCCAATATCGTCTCGTTTCTGTCTGGCGGCATGGCCGGTGCCGGGACAATGGGGCCCACGCTGGTCAATGTGACCAGTGGTGGTCGTAGCACCCGTTCCGGTGTGGCCGAAGGCGTGCTCGTGATCCTCGCCATACTGGTACTCTCGCCGCTGATCGCCTGGGTACCGATCGCCACACTGGCCGGTATCATGCTGGTCGTCGCGTACCGTATGTTTGACTGGCATGCGTTTCGTCTGCTCAGACACACCGAGACCCGTTTCGATTTTGCCGTAATAGCCGCCGTCGTCGTGGTCGCCGAAACGATGGGGTTGATCCAGGCGTCCGCCACCGGCGTCGGACTGGCCATCCTGCTGTTCATACGTGATCAGATCCGCGGCTCGGTGCTACGTCGACGCTTTTCGCTGAAACAAACTTCATCGAAGACACATCGTCTTGAGACGGAACGCAAGCTGCTCGACCAGTACGGTGAGGACGCCGGTGTCTATGACCTGCAGGGCAACCTGTTCTTCGGTACCACCGATCAGTTGTACACCGAACTGGAAGGTGACCTGCAGATTCGCAAATGGATACTGTTCGACCTGCGCCGCGTCCAGTCACTCGATTACACCGCTGCACATCTGCTGAAACTGATGCAGGACAGACTGCATACACAGGGTGGCGATCTGCTCATCTGCGGCATGCCCTCCAGCATGGCCAGTCGCCAGGACCTGTTTCGTTACCTGTTACGGGTCGGTCTGGTCAGCGAAAACGGTATTGGTATCCGCGTATTTGCAACACGCGACGAGGCCCTCGAATGGATGGAAGACCGTATCCTCGACAGTATCGGCTGGAAAGGCACGCCGGAAGAATCGATACTTGATCTTAAACAGATTGAACTCTTACGCGACCTTGATGAGACCACGCTGGAGGCACTGCGCAAATGTACAATCGAACGCAGCTATAAGGCTGGCGAGAAGATCTTCGGTCAGGGTGATGAGGGTGATGCCATTCTGATGATCCGTCGCGGTATCGTTCGCATCCTGCTGCCACTGACTGGCGGCAAAGTCCATCATCTCGCCACATTCAACCAGGGCGATTATTTTGGTGAAATGGCCTTCCTTGACAAAGGGCAGCGCTCTGCCGATGCCATTGCCCGGACCGATTGCGAACTGTATATTTTATCCAGAAAGGAATTTAACATTCATGCACGTACCAACCCGGTACTGGGTACAAGGATATTCGCCCGCCTCGCCCTCGCCGTCTCTCTGCGCCTCAGACAAACCGACATCGAATTACGCGGTAACGAAGAACGCTAGCCTCGGAACACGGACCCGGAATCACATTAACCCCGCAGGGAGCCCCGCCCCCGGGCTGATGAGAATCGAGTATCAGGCAACAGCCCCAGGCAACGGGTCTGTCACCGGCGGTTCCACCAATGCCTGCTTGTAACTGCGCCACTCCGGCATAAAGGTTGTCATCAACTCCCTGAACCGGGCATTATGGTTACGCTCCAGCAAGTGGACGAGTTCATGCACGATCACATATTCAAGTGCGACCATCGGCCGTTTCGCAAGCTCCAGATTTAACCAGATCCGGTGACGGGTGATATTGCAGGTGCCCCAGCGCGTCTTCATCTTCTTCACGCCCCACTCCCGTGCCGAGCGGCCGATGTGCGCCTGCCACTTGTCCAGTAACGCGGGTACGACCTTTTTCATCTCGGCACGATAAAACCCGTCAAGCAGGCGACCGCGCTGCGCGGCCGTACTGCACGGTCGGATATACATTAACAACCGGTCATCCTGGACCTGCACCCGAGCCCGCCCTGCACGTTCTATCAGATACAGACGGTAGGACTGCCCGAACAAATAATGCAGCTCACCGCTGACAAACTGCGGCAGGACCTGCTCAACATACCCCGCAAACCTTTCCTGTTTGTCACGTATCCAGTCGACCCGTTCCTGCAGAAACATCCACACCAGGTCGTCCGGCAGATACGTGGGAACCGACACCCGCACCCGCCCGTCTGGTGGCGCCACCACCAGTCGCAGGTGTTTTACACGCTTGCGCACCAGCTGCACGTCGATACCGGCGATGGTCAGGGTTTGATTACGGGACTTCATGTGTACAGATTAACATGGAACAGGGGTTCACCGGAGACAGACCCGATCCCGGGGGCTGTCTCGCGCAATGATTAATTACTGAATAATCTCCCGGGCGGCGCCGGTCAACTCAAGGATATGCATGCCAGTCCCTGCCCGATCAACCGCATAAATATACCCTCGTGCATCCACCTCGGCATTGTTCGTCTGGATTACGGTCGAACAGTTTTGCCTGCCTGCGTCCTTATGACAGGTCGGTTTGGTCAGCCCGGTGGTCGCAGGAACGTAGTAGCCCACCTCGACCGGTGAGAACGGATCACGCATGTCCACTGCTCGTACGCCCGCATTAAAATAGGACACAAACACCAGCTTGCCATAGTACAGCGGGTCAAACGATTCCTGGATCGAATGCGGACCAAAGCGCCCGCCGCGTCGGCAAAAATCACCCGACTGCTCCGGTACAAGAAAGCTGCCTATCGGGAACGGACGGTCCGGCTCGGTCATATCGAGGAAAAACACGGGATGACGCGGGCCCTTGCATTCATCGCGCACGGTCTCCGAGGCCACGACCAGAATATCCCGCACACTGCCGACCGTGTCCTTTTCAAACTCCTTGATCGGCATGGCGAGTACCGGATAGGTTGTATGGCCACCCCAATAACGCGGCATCTCCAGACGCCCAATCTGCGGCGCAAGCAGGTTCGTACTGGTCGGCTCCGGGTTGCCATGGAGTAGCTTGTCACGGTCGACGATCTGGATCGTACCGTTGTTCGAACTGCCATAGGCAAAATATACCCGGTCCTTGTATGCAATCGGACCGTGGATCGGGAAAGGTGCCGGTTCCAGTGTCGAGCCGGGTTGTTGTCCATCCAGACCAAAGTCCCGAATAAATCGCGGCCGGGCAGGATTACTGAGGTCATAGATCATTGTCTTGCGCCGACGCCAGGTGGATTCCTGCGACACCAGATACGCAATACCGGTATCACACTCCCACCAGTTTTTATGGGTGCTGCGCAATCCATCTACGATGATGCTTACAAACTGTGGATGGGACGGGTCGCTGACGTCCCACATCTCCTGGCGTGTCCGGATCGCCCCGTCGCGCAACATGTAGGTCCCGTTGGCAATATTGCAGACCCGCACCATCTGCGCCTCGCTCTCCTTGCCAGGGTTGTCATACTCACCTGGCACATGCGCCAGCGTGCGTGGCTGTTTGGGGTCGGTCACATCAATGATGATCGTGCCATTCCCCTCGACCTTGCCGGTCAACGGATTCAACTCGGCACCCTTGTGCAGACCCACATAGGCAATCCAGCGGTCACCCTGTTGCACCAGCGTCGGTTGATAGGCGACCCGCCCTTGCAGATCGCTGACGCCTACCAGCGCCATGTTGTTGCTCTCCTCCGCCTGTAACGGCATGGACAGCATGATCAGAAATATACAGCAGCTACGTAGCATGATACTCCCCCGTGTTTTAATACGGCCCCTAAGGCAATGGTCCGGCCTGCAACAAGCGGATCCGGTAGATACTTGTCCGAGCGGTTATGTACAGTGTCTTGCCGTCTGCATCACCAAAGGCCATGTTCGAGGCGCGCTCGGGCAGCACAATCTTGCCGAGTAGTTTACCTTGTGGGTTGACCACCCAGACCCCGCCTGCACCGGCCGCATACATATTACCGACCAGATCCACCTTCATGCCGTCCGGGTTACCCTCCGCCTTGTCGTTGGTCATATCAACAAAGATGCGCGGGTTTTGGATCGTGCCATCGGCCTGCACTGTAAACGCGGTGATCTGACGGGTGCGATTGTCATTTACATAGAGAATCTTTTCATCATGCGAGAAGGCAATCCCGTTTGGATGGAAGATGTCCTTCGTCAGCAGGTGCAGCTTGCCGTCTTTCAGCATGAACACACCGTTGTAATCCATCTGCTTGTCCGGGTCATCGTCACTGCCGCGTAAACCGGACGGGGGATCGGTAAAATACAGGGCGCCATCACGACGATAAACCAGATCATTGCCACTGTTCAGGCGCTTGCCTTCATAATCACTGGCAAGCACACCACGCTTGCCGTCTGCCTCCAGACGTACTACCTGACGATCACCCATCGCGTTAAACACCAGCCGGCCTTCGGCATCAACAGTGACTCCGTTCGAGCCGATGTTGTAGAACACCTCGCCGCCCTCATTCACCTCACGCCCGACACCGCTCGCATCGGCACCGGTAAATCCACTCGGGTCGAGCACGACCGATACCTGACCGGTCACCGGGTCCCACTGGTGGATTTTGTTACCGGGAATATCACTGAAGACGAGATTGTTGGTGCGCTTGTCCCATACCGGGCCTTCAACAAAGCGGAAGCCCTCTACTACTTTTTCGATCTTTACATCGGTCGCGATCAGTGTATCTATCGCTGGATCAAGACGCAGGATTGGTCCCGCACCTTGTGCCAGTGCAGTCATCGAACTGGTCAGGATGACCAGCCCCAGACTAAAACGCACCATGCACAGATTCACCCCCGCAAACACCGGCATACGCAGCCCCCCTGCTGATTTAATTTACCCTGCTTTTTCGACTATCAGGGTCGACCCATTAATAGCCACCACCTTGACCCGGACACCGGCGGCCATGTCCTGACCTTCGACCCGCCAGGAACTGTCATCCACCTGTACCCGGCCGGTACCATCGACGATGGGCTCATTCAATGTGAATACACGCCCGATATATTGCTCACCGCGCCGGTTCAGCATCGGCTGATCACTCTCCATCGCGCCACGCTGTTGCAGATATTTACGCCCGACCAGCACCGAGACAACGGACAGGACCGCAAACAGCAGGAACGGGACCTCCCAGCTCATGGCCGGCAGGATAAGCACGATCAGACCGACGATGGCCGCTGCAATGCCACACCAGATAAAAAACGCTGCGGGTGCGAACAGCTCGATGCACATCAACACAACGGCCAGTATCCACCAGTGCCAGAATACAATCTTGTCTAACCAGGACGTGTCCATAAGCTACCCCTTGGGCTTGTCAGCCGCATTCGTCTTCAAGACTTCCTTGGCAATTTCAGCGATGCCGGCCAGCGAGCCGATTACCCCGCTCGCATCAAGCGGCAACATCAGCAATTTCTGGTTCGGTGAAGTGGCGATCTCACGCAAGGCCGTTACGTATTTCTGGGCAATAAAATAATTAATCGCGTTGACGTTGCCCTCGGCAATCGCGGTAGAGACCATCCGCGTCGCATTCGCCTCGGCCTCGGCCTCACGTTCACGCGCCTCGGCATCCCGAAATGCCGCTTCACGCCGGCCTTCTGCCTCCAGGATGGCGGCACGTTTCGCACCCTCCGCCCGCTGGATATCCGATTCACGTACGGCCTCGGCATCAAGGATGGTCGCACGCTTGTCACGCTCGGCCTTCATCTGTCTTGCCATCGAATCAACCAGATCCTTGGGCGGTGCGATGTCCTTGATCTCGATACGCGTCACCTTGATACCCCAGGGTGAGGTGGCCTCGTCCACAACGGACAACAGTCTTGCATTGATCGAATCACGTTGTGATAACAGTTCGTCCAGCACCATCGAGCCCATCACGGTACGGATATTCGTCATGACCAGATTTAAGGTGGCCAGCTCCAGCTGGCTGACCTCGTACGCCGCCTTGGCTGCATCGAGCACCTGGAAAAAGACCACACCGTCGACCCGCACCATCGCATTGTCCTTGGTGATCACCTCCTGCGAAGGCACATCCAGCACCTGCTCCATCATGTTCATCCGCGCACCGATTGCATCGATATACGGGATAATCAGGTTCAGGCCCGGTCGCAGCGTGTGTGTGTATTTTCCGAAACGCTCCACCGTATACTCCATCCCCTGGCTGACGATCTGGATGCCCTTGCGCACAGTGAGTACGGCGAAAAACAGAACGGCAAGAGTAAAGATTGAAAACGTTTCCATAAGCACCTCTGTTCTGGATTGATACCCGGTATTTATACTATGTCAGATTCCCGCGAAATTTACATGCCGGATGTTACAGCCTGAGGGAACTTTAATGAAAGACACATCACAGAAGGCTGTCCGCCTCCGTTACCGTCATGGCTGTTCAAGACACGCCGTGAATACGTCCATGTAGGCTCGGGTGCCGCTTTCATCGCTACGCGTCCCGCTCCGCTCGAAAGTCCAGCCGTTACATCCATGTAACGGCGCAAACGGCTCCTTAACCCGCCGTTTGCCCCTGCGGCACACGGTCTTTCACATCCATAACGGCAACAGATTCTGGGGTGTCGCTTCCGGTTAGCACAATCTATCGTGGCCCGGATTGGCATCCCGAGCGCACTCGCGGGATCTATCGGGCCACAACCCCCGATTCTGCTATCTGACCTGCAATCGCACATCCGCCTGCAAGGCCTGCATCAAGAACTCCATCAATACCTTAATCCTGCCGGTATAACGCAGATCCGGGTGCGTCAATAACCACAGGTCTGCACCGCCACCCGGTTCAAACACCATCAGTCGTTCCAGCTTCTTGTCCATTTGATCGATTGGTAGCAGCACCAGACCCAGACCCGCCTCCGCCAGCGTTGCCATGGCATTCAAGGTGGTGGCCCGGGCGGTCACCTGCTCATCGGCAATATTCCGGTTAAACCAGGCATAGGCCGCAATATGATACAGGCATGGGTCCGGCCCGACCCAGGCATGTCCTGCCAGATCCTTCAACGTCTTCGGCCTGCCCTCCCGTTTCAGATAAGCGCGATTGCCATACACAAACCAGGGCAGACTGACCACCTTCCTGCCAACCAGATAATCCGGCGGCTTCGGGGTCGCACGGATCGCAATGTCTGCCTCGCGCCGGTTCAGATCTAGCGCCGAATTCGACACGATCACCGTGACCCGGATCTGCGGGTGCAAGCGATGAAACGCCTGCAGATAGCCCGGTAACAATTCATAGGCCAGATTTTCAGGTGCCGTCACGCGCACCTCACCCTGCAAGGTCAGGTCCTTGCCTGCCAGTGCACGCTCAGCCGCCATCGCCTCCTGCTCGATACGCTCGGCATATACCAGCAGCTCCTGACCGGCGACGGTTAGTTGATAACCTGATTGCAGCCGTTCAAACAGGCGACAATCCAGTTGCGTCTCTAGTGTCTTCAGACGCCGGTACACGGTACTGTGGTTCGTGCGTAGTTGTGTTGCTGCCGCTGATAACTTGCCGAGACGCGCAACGGCGAGAAAGTCATTTATCAGATCTAGATCCATCGGGTTTTTATCTATGCATTTTTGCAATTTTATTTTGCCTATATTGCTGTATACATTGCGTTATTGCAAGAATAGGATTAGCAACACTTGTCCTCTAGCCAACCAATCACAGGAGCCTGAATATGAACGAACAACAACTGAATCAATATGGTGTATTTGTACTGCGGATCGCGCTCGGTGTGATTCTGATTGCCCACAGCCTGTACCTGAAGCTGGTCATCTTTACCCTGCCCGGTACCGCCCAGTTTTTTGGCAGTATCGGCCTGCCCGGCTTTCTGGCCTATGTGGTGTTTGCCATCGAGGCGCTGGCCGGTATCGCCTTCATCCTCGGGTTCCAGACCCGCTGGTTTGCTGCCATCGTCGTCCCCGTGCTGATCGGCGCCACCTGGGCACACATTGGCAACGGCTGGTTGTTCACCAACCCGAACGGTGGCTGGGAATACCCCTTATTACTGGTCTTTGCCACGGCCGCCCAGGGCTTGCTCGGTGACGGCGCCTTTGCCATGAAACTGCCAACACGCCAATCCCGGCTGAATACGGTGCGCGCTTAAGCATACAGGACAGACGGTAACGGAGGTCTCACTGACAGGCCTCCGTTACTTCATACTCACGAAGCTACCTCATACTCACGAAGTTACATCTTACACACCAGGCTACGTCATACTGGCGAACGCCAGTATCCAGTAAATTGACGTGCCTCAGGCACACCCGTGTTTGTTTCACTGGATTCCGGACAACCGCTAACGCGGTTTCCGGAATGACAACGGAGAATCACCCCTGCTACATCCACGATTTCATGTTGTGCGACAGAGAATTACCCCTGCTACATACATGACCTCTGGTTGTGCGACGATGCTACCTCATACACACCAAGCTACATCTTACACACCAGGCTACGTCATACTGGCGAACGCCAGTATCCAGTAAATTGACCGTGCCTCAGGCACACCCGTGTTTGTTTCACTGGATTCCGGACAACCGCTAACGCGGTTTCCGGAATGACAACGGAGAATTACCCCTGCTACATCCACAACTTCATGTTGTGCGACGGAGAATTACCCCTGCTATCTCCACCACCGCTTATCTGACACACACGCCGTGATGTGTACGCCAACGCACAGAATTTCGTACACCCCCGCAGTAAGCTGGAATCCGAATCCGACTAGCGTCCGCAGGGGCTGCCACCGACCCGTCCGGGAACCGGACAGCTGACTCCCGGCGGGACCGCATTATCCGGTTTTAATGTTCTCTTTACATGAAGGAATCAATATGACACCACTATTACAAAATTCCGCCTTGCTCGTTTTACTGCTCGGCCTGAGTGGCTGTACAACGCTGAACCAGGAAACCGGCCAACGTGATGCCAATCGTACCGGAACCGGTGCCATCATCGGCGCGGCGGCTGGCGGTATCCTCGGCAAGGTCATCGGTGATAATACCAAGTCAGCCGCGATAGGCGCCGGCGTCGGCGCAATCGCCGGGGCAGGTGTCGGTGCGTATATGGACAAACAGGAAAAGGTACTGCGCGATGACCTGGAAGGTACCGGTGTCGATGTGGTTCGTGAAGGTGACAGCATCCAGTTACAGATGCCATCCGCCATTACCTTTGATACCGGCCAGTCGGTGATCAAGCCCGCGTTCAGACCGGTACTGGACGACATCTCGAATACACTTTCACAGTACGAGTCAACCATCGTCCACATCACCGGGCATACCGATAACGTCGGCAGTGACGCGTCCAATCAGACATTGTCGGTCGACCGCGCCAACAGCGTCAGCTCCTACATGAGCTCACGCGGTGTGGTTAGCCAGCGCGTGGTGACGTCCGGATACGGCGAAACGATGCCGATTGCAGACAACACTACCGAGTATGGACGCCAGGAAAACCGTCGCGTCGAGATTACGCTGCAACCGTTGGTTCAGTAAGCTTGCCGGACCGGAGACACCCTCTCCGGTCCCGGTTCTACCTTTCGCATGCACACCAGAATGTAAGACAGTCTCCGTCTTCCCACAGCAGTATTGTCATTTGATTTGAAGTCCGACACTCAGGACGATTATTCCGTACCCGCTGCGCCCTCGGCCAGTTCCTTCAGATAACGAAACAGCGCCCGGCCCGACTTCGGAGGCTTGTTCAAGGCCAGTTCTTTTTTTGATTCGCGTATCAGCTGATGCAGATGTTGACGATCCAGTCCCGGGAAACGCCCGCACAATTGTTCAAACAGACCGTCCAACCCGGCAATCAGACCATCGCGCCAGGTCTCCACCTCATGAAACGCCTCAACCTCGACCTGATGCGGCAGACTCTCCTGATCCAGCACTGCGCGTATGACAGCGACATCCTCATCGCGCATCAGCTTGCCAATATGTTTCAGCTGCCGCGCCAGTGCGCCCATGCGTAACTGTCGCGCCGTGATTATCGCCTCGCGAGTCTTGTCCGCCAGCGGGACCTTTTGCAGCGCCTTCGGTGCCAGATCAACCAGCTCACGGCCGAGATCCTGCAAGGCCAGCAACTCGCGCTTGACCTGGGATTTGCTCTTTTCCGGCGTGTCTTCTGTTTCGTCTGTCTCGTACATTTACTGTAACACCTCTATCACCACCTCAACCCTGTCCTGCTCATCCGAAAACCAGAGCTGCTCATCCTGTATCGTACATTGCAATTGCATCGTGCGTTTCGCCATTCTTGCCAGCGCCTCACTACTCTCCGGCGACACATTGAACACCTGCAGATTCTCGATCCGTGCAAACTTGTCACGGTTCTGTTCCCACCAGGGTTTCATCCCGCGGCCACCGTAGGTATACACCACCACCTGTTGCGAGCGCCCGCTGGCCTTGCGCAAGCGCCGCTCGTCGGGCTGACCGAGGTCGATCCAGAGTTCAATCCTGCCGGTCAGGTCCTTCTGCCACAAGTCCGGCTCATCTTCCGTACTCAGGCCACGGCCAAACTCCAGCTGCTCATGCGCATGCCGGGCAAAGGCGAGCACACGCAGCATCATCCGTGCATCGGTCTCGGACGGGTGTTGTGCGATCGTCAGTGCGTGATCCGCGTAATAATGCCGATCAATATCCGCAATATTCAAATCAGCCTTGTAGATGGTTGCTTTCAGTGCCATAGGGTGGGCATATTAACACGCATTCCCCTATAATCCTTAGCCACGATGACAGATCATGACCTGCCAAAACGCGCCCGTCCGCTGTGGAAGATCCTGCTGTGGTCCCCGCTCGCCCTGATAATTTTCAGCATCCTGCTTGTGTTACCCTGGCGCTGGATTCCTCCACCGACCACGGCCTTTATGTTGATCCATGAATGGCAAACTGAACACGCCCCCGTCCACGGATGGGTCTACTGGGACGACATCAACCCCTATATGTCGATTGCGGTCGTCGCGGCGGAAGACCAGAAGTTTCCGACCCATTACGGATTCGACTTCGAGGCAATCAGGAGCGCACTAAAGGAGCGACGCAATCGCACACGCGGGGCGAGCACGATCAGCCAGCAAGTCGCGAAGAACCTGTTTCTCTGGAACGGGCGCAGCTATGTGCGCAAGGGTATCGAGGCGTGGTTTACCCTGTTGATTGAAACGCTGTGGAGCAAGCAGCGGATACTCGAGGTCTATCTGAACATTGCCGAGTTCGGCCCTGGCGTGTACGGCGTCGGCGCGGCGAGCATCCTGCTGGGTCGCAACTCCCCGGCGGAATTGACTGACTATGACTGCGCGATACTGGCAGCCGTGTTGCCCAACCCGAAAGAGATGTCTGCCACCAAGCCGTCTGCCTACGTCCGGGGCCGGGCATCGACTATCCAGAAACAGGTGCAACGCCTCGGTGGAACCGCCTATCTCGACCGGGGACAGACCCGTCGTTAGGGTCTGTCCCCGAATTCCGCTTGACGGAATTAATTTTCCAGCTCAAACCGTATCAACGTCTGCAAGCCCACACGTTCAACACCCTCACCATCAACCACCTTCGGGTTGTAACGCCAGCGTGCAATCGCCTTCAATGCCGCCGCCTCGAATATTTTTGAACTGCTTTTCACAACGATGGCATCGGTCACTGTACCAATCGCCGTCACGGTAAACTGTAGCTGCACCCAGCCCTCCGTTCCGCTATCAAGCGCACGCGGCGGATAATCCGGGTTTACCCTCACCATCGGCATCACATCGCTCTCGATACCGGCCAGTGTATTTCCGGACACTACCGGCCCGGCCGGGAGGGTTGGCGGAATTATCCGGGTCTGCGCTATTTCACCGCCAGGATTATTGATGGACACTCTCGGAACTTCCGGGATAACCGGAGGCGGTTCCAGGATCTTGCGGGGCGTGGTCTTCACTATCAGATCTGTATCAGCCTTCTGCCGTTCAAACTTGACCTCGACCGCAACAGGCGGATCCAGGGTAATCGGAACCGTGGTCATCGCCCACAGGGCCCAGAACAGCAATGTCGCAGGTACCACAGACAACAACAATGATGCAGGGAAACGAACACTATCAGACATGTATACCATACATTAATCCTCCCGTTCGATTTCAGACTTGAAGCACCGGGAGGGCAGACCCTGACTACGAATCTGTCCCCTCTATATAACAAGCCTAGTCCGGTATTACTTAAAGTAAAGGCAGGCGGGAAATAATATTTTTATCCTTGACCCATCCGGAATCGTCTATGCTTTAAGGATACGTCGAGGGTCTGTCCCCACACTGTCCTTTAATGTTACCCTGCGCATCATCCGATGGGGGGAAACAAAATGACTCAGCCGTTAACCAATCACCACCGCCGCGCATTCATCAAATATCTGGCCGCCAGTCCGATCATGACCGCCGCAGGTCAGGTGTGGGGTCAGCCCGCATTTGATATCCTCGACCCGTATGCGCCGCAATTGATCACGAAGGCGAAAGACGCGATAAATGTATTCGACTTTCACGAAGCGGCGAAGGTGATGTTCAAGCCCGGCCATTACACCTACATGGCGATGGGCACGGACAGCGGCGGTACGCTGGAGGCGAACCGGGCGGGGTATGAAAAACTCAAGCTACGTGTCCGCCGTCTGGTCGATACCCATGTCGTTGATACCAGCACCGAGTTGTTTGGCACGCGCTATCCGACACCGATCCTGATCGCACCGACCGGACACCAGAAGGCATTTCATCCGGAAGGCGAAGTTGCGACCGCGCGCGCGGCGAAGTCACGTGATACCGGCATGATCCTCTCGTCGGTCACCTCGATAGGTGTGGAAGAGGTCAATGCGGCGTACGAACGTCCGGTCTGGTATCAGCTGTATGCCGATGCCAACTGGGACACAACCGAGGCGGTCATCAAACGGGTCGAGAACGCCGGCTGCCAGATCATGGCCGTCACCGTGGACCTGCCGATCAGCAACCGCGAGGCCGATTACCGTCACCGACGTGCCACCAATCCGCAATGCCAGGGTTGCCACGCGCCCGACGCCGGGGTGATACCGCCGAAACCGATGTACGCCGGTCTGGAACGCTTGTCCGTGACCGACCGCACCTTCCTTGACTGGAAGTTCATCGACCGTATTCGCAAGACCACCTCGATGAAACTGATGTTAAAGGGTATCGTCACAGCCGAGGATGCGATGCTTGCACTCGAACACGGCATCGAAGGCATCATCGTCTCCAACCACGGCGGCCGCTCTGAAGACAGTGGTCGCAGCACCATCGAATCGCTGCCGGAGGTAGTAGAGGCCATCGGTGGACGCATCCCCGTCATCATGGACGGCGGCATCCGTCGTGGTACTGATATCTTCAAGGCACTCGCGCTCGGCGCCGATGCAATTGCGATCGGTCGCCCGTACCTGTGGGGCCTTGGCACCTTTGGCCAGGAAGGCGTGGAGATGGTGCTTGATATTCTGAAGCGCGAACTGGAGATCGTGATGAAACAGGCCGGAACATTAAAGATCAGCGATATTGATCACCGGTACATACAAGCGCTGTAGATATAGAAGGCAGACCCGGCAATACCCGCAGGAGGCCAGCCCTCGGGCCGAGTGTTACTTCCCTGCTACGCGTATCACCTGCAGGAACTGCTCCCCGTATTTCTCCAGCTTGCTCTCGCCAACGCCCTTGATGCCAAGCATCTCAGGGAGTGTCTGCGGGCGGTGGTCGATGAACTCCTTCAAGGTTGCATCATTGAAGATAATGTAAGGCGGGACACCCTGGGCACGGGCGAGTTCAAGCCGACAGGCCTTCAGTGCCTGCCACAGCGTCTCGTCAGCACTGGCGATGATCGTGTGTTTGTAGCTGGTGGTCGTGCCTTTGCGGGCGATGGTCTCCTTGCGGAAGGTGAGCTGAACCTCACCTTTCAAGACGGCGCGGCTGGTGGCGGTCAGTTGCAGTGAACCGTGACCGGCGGGGTCGACGCTAAGGTAACCGTTCGCAATCAACTGGCGAAACACCGAGCTCCACGCATCCTTGCCCAGATCCTTGCCGATGCCATACACGCTCAGCTCCTGATGACCAAACTTGCGTACCTTCACATTGTCCTTGCCGAGCAACACATCAATCAGGTGCACCGCGCCAAACAATTGCCGCGTGCGGTACACACAGGACAAGGCCTTCTGCGCCGCGTTGGTCGCGTCCCAGGTGTCGACCGGTTGCAGGCAGGTATCACAATTGCCGCAATGCTCGGGTGATTGCTCACCGAAATAGTTCAGCAAGGCATGGCGACGACAACTGCATATCTCGCAAAAACCCAGCATCGCCTCCAGCTTGTGTCGCTCCAGTGCTTTATGGCTCTCGGCGGCGGTGGACGACTCCATCATCATGCGCAACTTCACCACGTCCTCCAGCCCATAGGCCATCCACGCGGTCGCCGGCAGACCGTCTCGTCCGGCGCGACCGGTTTCCTGGTAATAGGCCTCGATACTCTTCGGCAGGTCCAGATGCGCGACAAAACGCACGTCCGGTTTATCGATGCCCATGCCGAACGCGATTGTCGCCACGATGATGACGGCCTCTTCATTCAGAAAACGTTCCTGGTTCACGTAACGTGTTTCACTGGGCAGACCGGCGTGATACGGCAAGGCGGTGCGGCCGTGCGCGGTCAACCAGGTCGCCGTCTCCTCGGTCTTCTTACGTGAGAGACAATAGACGATGCCAGCATCACCCTTGTGTTCGGTCTGCAAAAAATCCAGCAACTGCTGGCGCGGGTTTTCCTTGCGGGTGATACGGTACTGGATGTTGGGCCGGTCGAAGCTGTCGACAAACAGTCTGCCCGACCCGAGCTCAAGCCGCTCGATGATCTCCTGGCGTGTACGCTCGTCTGCCGTGGCCGTCAAGGCGATACGCGGGATCGAGGGGAATCGTTCGTGCAACTGATTCAGTTGCAGATAGTCCGAGCGGAAGTCGTGTCCCCACTGCGAGACACAGTGCGCCTCATCGATCGCAAACAGGGCAATCTGCACCCGCTCCAGCAAGCGCAAGGTACGTTCCTGCAACAGCCGCTCCGGCGCGATATAAACCAGGTCATAACGCCCGGCCAGTATACCGGACTCGATCTGCTCCATCTCGTCAAACGCCAGCGTGGAATTGAGGTACGCCGCACGGATATCGAGCTGCAACAACGCATTCACCTGGTCCTTCATCAACGCGATCAGCGGCGAGACCACGATGCCGACACCCGGTCTGATCAACGCGGGGATCTGGTAACACAAGGACTTGCCCCCGCCGGTCGGCATCAATACCAGCGCATCCCGGCCCGCCACCACCTCGGCGATGATCTCTGCCTGATGCCCCCGAAACCCCGGATACCCGAAGCGGTGCTGCAGGATTTCCTGTGCCTGATTCATCCCTGACATTATCCGACTTTCCTCAACTGTTAACGATCTTACACCGCATGAGCATACCGAATTCGCCTGATAACGGACAGAGGTAATCCAGGCATCCCGGTTTAACAGTCCTCCCCTTAACAAGGCGACCAATCTTCTATATTGTATCCGCCATGCGATGAGAGGGTTCCATTGCGAACCCGGTATTCCACAATTCACCCCAGGATGACGAGATAAACCATGATGTTATTGATACGATTGCCCCGGCTTGCACTCTTTTCCCTGCTGTTCGGCATCAGCGGCCTTGCACAAACAGTGATCGCGTGGGACCCACCGGCAGAAGTCTCCGTCCAGGAAATCCAGGCCAGCACCGACAAGGTGATGGCCATGCCGACGCTGCCGATCACGACAAAAGAAGACATCTTCCGTATCGAGGTCGTGGGCATGCAGTGGGACATCGGCGTGATGGTGTACGAACCCACAGATGCCGCGCATATCCCGGTCGGCAAGGACGGCAAGAAACAGGGCATCTTTCTGCTGCACGGTGGCACCGGCGACTGGCGTTCACTGGATCAGGCCGCGCGTCTCGCCTCGGAGCGGTTTGGCTACAAGGTCGTCAGCATGACCTTCCCCGGCCGGCTGTACCTTGATGACCCTTCACGTGACTGGCCAGCAGATACGGTCAACCCGGATGGCACCTATCGCACACCAATGTGGCTCCAGGGCGAGGTGATCACGCCGGACCAATACGAGGTCATCACCGATAAGGGCAATGACGACACTGGCGCACCGACCAGCTACGGCACCAGTTTCTTTCTCAGCGCAAAGGAAGGCACCACGTTTTACAAACGCATGGCCGCCTGGCCGATGGCGTTTGAGGAAGGCATGAAGACCGCGATGGCGCGCCACTTCCCTGTCAGCGACTATGCCATCTATGCCCACGGCCATTCCACCGGTGGCCCGTTCATCCACTACATCAGCCAGCGCGTTAATAATATGAAGGGCATCGTCGGCTACGGCACCGCCATGTTCGGCTATATGAATGCCGCCGCCGGTCGCGCCTGGGAATACCCGTTCCACTACCTGCGCCTGCGCACCTGGCGTGATACCGCGCGTTATGCCGACGAGGGCTGGGCGGGCAAGGACATCAGCCTGCCGGTAAAGATGGACCTCGTGTTCCAGATGTGGAACGAGGAGAAGAAACAGGCGAACTTCAAGGCCGAGGACTTCATTCACAAGAACTCGGTCGCCTCACTGGCCGACGCCGCCCAGGCGACCGCCAAACGCCTCGGCATGGAAAATGAAGAGGCACAGTCGCTCGCCGAACATTATGTCGGCTTTACCAAAGAGTTGAAGGGCGCCGGTGTCAAACCGGTCCCGCCCGTTCTGCACATCAACGCGAAGGGCGATAACACCGTCACCTACGAACGCTTCACCGAATACGGCAAACAAATCTACGCCGGCATGACACCGCCACCGAAGGCCAACGCAGTCCTGTTCGGCGCGGGGGTGCATGACTGGGGATTCAAGGACACCGGTATCCCGCATGGTGTCGCCCCTGCTGTCATCGCCCTCTGGAACGAGGCGATCCGTAACGGTTATTTTGACGAATAACCTCTGATACCGGGGACAGGCCCGAACAGCGGGTCTGTCCCCAAATGACACATCAATATCGGGTCAGATACCCTGTTAAATCCGGTGGCTTCCAGCCTTCCGGCTTCATCACCTTTCCGTCGTCGCGCTTGATTACCTTGCCGGTGGTCGCATCGACCTTCGCCAGGTTTGAACGTATGACCTCCTGCCAGGCACCCTCCACGTCAGCGCCCATCGAATGCAACGCGCCTATCGTGACTACCAGGATATCAATCAGCGCATCGAGTTGCTCGACCCGATCATTATTTTCGACTGCCTCATGCAACTCATGCACCTCTTCTGCAATCAGCTTGCGATACAGCGCGTACTGTTCCTCGTTAATCGCACCGCCGGTGGTCTGATCACAGGCGCGCATGAATTTTTCCTGATCTGAAAATGGGTTTACCATCGTTCCTCCGTTAAAGTTCTGATCTGATTTCGTTTATTTACCGCTATACGACGGCTGAGGCCCCCTATCCTATATTAACTAACGCCATACGGCGGTGTTATCCGACTGGATACCGGGCTCCGCATAAGCGGCTCCGGAATGACAACTGCGACACCACCGCCAACCTCATCACTTCGTCATACTAACGAACGCCATCGCACCCTGTCGTCATACCGGCAAACACCACCCGCACCCTGTCGTCATACGGGCGAACGCCAGTATCCAGTCAATATAACCTTCGCCGCAGGCGACACATTTCCAGACAACGCTTTCTCTGACTGGTTTCCGGGCTCCGCATACGCGGCCCCGGAATGACAACTGCGACACCACCGCCAACCTCATCACTTCGTCATACT